>NZ_JPEO01000002.1 GCF_000753795.1 Shewanella mangrovi | reverse complement strand
AGCCACCTGCTATGCAGGTGGATTTTTACATGTTTTTAGAATGGTTAAAAGTTAAAAAATGGCAATGGATAGTTTTCTGTTGTGTTAAAAAGTGTTCTAAAACATAATGTTAGGAATAAAATATTGCGAAATTGTATTGAGGGCTACACCTTCTAGTCGGATAATAAGCTTCCGGGTTTGTAACGGAGTGCAGCAGTGGCCGGAACCATTGAACAAAAAGTCCAACAGTTGTTGGTAGAACATCGAGGCGAACGGATTATCAGCTTCGACTTTTCTGGGCGGAAATACTGGTTAAAACAACCTGAGCAGTTGCATGGACGAATGCGTCTGCTGAAAGCCCATCCTGAATCTTCACTAGAGCTTGAAAAGAGCTGCTTACAGCAATTGGCCGAGCAACATGCGCCAGTGCCACATATCGTCTATGAACAGCAGGGCTGCATGGTATTAGAAGACGTTGGTCCCACACTCAAGCAGTGGATTGCGCGCAAAGATGTCTCGCCCGCATTTCAGCGCCAAGTGTTGCTTGATAGCGCAGAAGCACTGGCTCAGCTGCACAATCTCGGATTAGCACACGGACGCCCTGCGTTACGCGACATTAGTTGGCAGCAGGGGCAGGTCAAGTTCATCGATTTTGAGGCAAGGGCGCCGCGTAAAGGAATGTTGTATCAGCATATCCGTGATCTGCTGGTGTACATCCACAGTCTTTATCGTTATCTCGGCCCCAATAACCAATTGATTGCCGACGTTGTGCTTCAGTATCGCCGCAGTGGTGGTGAAATAATTTGGCAGGCGTGCAAAAGCTTTCTCGCTAGCTGGCAATGGTTGTATTACCTGATGAAGCCATTTCGTCATCGCGGTGGCCGCGATGTTAAGCCGATTTTCTGGTTACTCTGGCATTTTCGCCATGCATAAGCGCCAATAGCGCGATCGTCAAAAATGGCAGCGTCAAAAAACAGACATTGTTATTTTTATTTGACTAATAGCATTAACTGGCTGTTTCTCATTTAAAAACATTTTGACGTTCATGCTAACTGCTAACGTAATGAAAAATAGTCAAAAAACAGTCTGGTATGACCAGTATATTTTTTAATCTAAATTATTGCTTGTTTTTCAATGGAATCGGCTGAAAGCCCCGTGTTTACTGGGTTTTGGCCTATATACATTCATTTTTCCCTATCCTAGAATGCCCCCGCCAAACAGGTAAAAATCTGTAAGCAAGGTTAAATGAGACATATGTCACGGACTGGCGGAAAGGAAATCCTCCTGGCATAGCAGTTTCAACATTTTGAACGCCAGAATTCATCAATTTATGTTTAACGATTTGGTGGGTTTTGCCTCAAACTTAAAGAGATAGACAATGAAACATTCCGCCATGATGCTGCTGAGCAGCCTGCTGCTCGCCAACTCCGCCCTCGCTGCAGATCTGCGTCCTGTTGAAGGTACGCTGTCCGTTGAAGTTGAAGATTACGCGCAACACGCCATCGAGAAGTTCCGCCTGCATGACAATCAAGGGGTTGTTCATGATTTGCAATTTAACCAAACGCCTCGTTGGTTAAAGCCGGGCCAGAGCGTTCGTGTATTTGGCAAAGCTTATGGCAAACAGCTGCAAGTGAGTGATAGCAATGTCAGCTTGTTGCAGTCGACTGAAACAACCTCTTCTGCGCAGACAGTAAGTAGCACTATCACGCCAATCAGTGGTAATCACACCTTATTGGTGGCGGAAGTCAACTTTGCTATCAATCCTATCGTGCGTTTGACTGAGACTGAAATCCAAGACTTGTTGTTTAATCAATCTGCGGCCTTCTACAGCGAAAACTCTTATGGCGCGATGAGCTTGTCTGGCGATACCACCAGTCCTGTGACCGTGGATGTTGATGTGTCGGTGTGTAATACCGACGCAGTTGCCGCCGCTGCAGATAGCGAGTTAAGTGCACGCGGTTTTAATCTCGACAACTATGACCACATCATGTACTTGATCCCCACTCATCCAAAATGTACTTGGTCGGGTAAAGCCAACGTTGTCGGTAAGCGCAGCTGGATTAAGCGTGTGCAGTTATCCACCATCAACCATGAATTGGGCCATAACTTAGGCCTTTACCATGCCAACAAAAAAGATTGTGGTGATGTGACTACTGCTGATAGCAGCCAATGTACAGTCTCTGAATACGGTGATTACCTGAGCGCCATGAGTGGCACCAGCACGCCAAAACATTTCAATGCCTTCCACAAAGAGCAGTTAGGTTGGCTTAGCGGCGATCGCATCGAGACCGTGACCTCAGATACACGTGTGACACTGTCACCGGTTGAAGCTGAAGGTAACTTTCCTTTGTTGGCCAAAATCCCCAATGGTAAAGATGCCGCAGGGAATGCGCTTTACTACTACATCGAATATCGTCAAGCCACTGGCTTCGATAGCTCACTCGCGACTGAAGCAGGAAGCATGCTGGATGGTATTCGGTTACGTGAAGGTGCCGATAACAATGCCGCGAGTAGTTACTTGCTGGATCCAACCCCCAATAGCACGGCTTATGACTGGGATGATATCAGTCTGAGTCCAGGACAAGTGTTTGAACAGCAAGGTGTACGTGTTGAGGTTGTCTCATCTGACGCATCATCAGTCACTTTCGATGTATCACTGCAAGGTGCAACCGCTCAGTGTAGTCGTGCAAATAGCAGTTTGACACTACAATCGGCTGTATCAGAATTGCAACAAGGTCAGCAGGGCACCGTTGATTTATTGCTGACCAACAATGACAGTAGCATCTGCGGTGACGCCAGTTACAGCTTCAGCGTGCAAACCGACGCGGGTTTATACGCAACGCTGGCGAACAACACAGTTACTTTAGCGCCACAAAGCAGCACTCATGTCTCATTGTCGCTGGAAGCGGTGCAAGGCAACGGCAGCAACGGTTGGCAAGTGAGCGCCAGTCGTCAGGCAACCTCGCAGCAGTTGCAAAGCTCTGGTTATGTAACGCTGACCTCTGTCACCAGCAATACAGCTCCGTTGGCAATCGATGATAGCTTTAACGATATCAGCACCAACACTGTATTGAATGTGTTAGCAAACGACAGTGATTTGGACGGCGACAACTTATTTATTAGCGGTACTACCCAAGGCCAGTATGGTAAGGTGACCGTTAATGCTGATAACACCTTGACCTATGCACCACAGAAGCGTTTTAAAGGCAGCGATAGTTTCAGCTACACCATCAGCGACGGTCAGCTGACAGCCATCGCCATCGTGACTATCAGTCCAAGCAGCAGTGGTGGTGCGACGGATACCACAACCAGTAGCAGCGGCAAAGGCGGCGGTGGTAAAGGTAAGAACAGATAACACCATTAAAAAGGGCCGTAGATACGGCCCTTTTGCTGTGTAATTAACGATAAATCGTCAGTAATCGCTACTGCTCAGGTACCGGTAAAGGACACAGATCGCAACTTGCGGTATCTGAGTTACCGATAGTGGCAAGATCCCCTGTGTCGACTACAGGTGACGTTGCTTTGGCTGTGGCGGTGTTAGATAAGGTACCGCTACTACCTGTAGGCAAGGTGCTTGGCAGGTAGTTATCTGTAGTGACATTACACACATCACCACCAAAGTTACCTTCTAAATCCCCATCTGTATTAGTACACATCAAGGTATTAGTATCGCAACTATATCCGCTGCCACAATCACTGTCGGTCAGACATTGTTTGGCAAAGTCCAGACTAAATGCCGCGTTCAGGTTAGTATCGACCGAGTCAGTCAGCGTCACATCTAACGGTGCATCACCAGTGTTACACACCGTAATGTCATAGTCTTTACGCAACGCAACTACGCCACCGGTTTCTTCCAGCGACACGCTACAGTTTTTCACAATAGACAGCATTGGACTCAATGCTAACGAGTCACAAGTGGCAGTATATTGGTCGGCATCAATACTGGCGGAACCAAAGCTTACACTCGCATCTACAGTGTTAGTACCACCGTTAACATTGGAAATGTAGTAACCGCTATAGGTCAGCATTTCATTTGGTGACCAGCCATCAGCACCGTTGGCAAAGGCACTTACATCTTGACTAACGCTGAACGCAGTACCGTCGCTTGGTGAATCGTCAATGGTCACGGTTTCTCCAGAACCAATGCTACCGACCCCAGTATTCGTCAGGGTTAAGGTGTAATCGATACGGAATTGGTTACTACCTGTCAGTTCTGTTGCACCACAAGTTTTAGTGATAGCGATGCTACACAGAGGGAAGTCTCCACCGAGGAAGTCTTTCAACTGCGCAGTTTCAGAACGTGAGGAACGGGTTTCAATCAGGAAGCTACTAAAGCAAGGGATTTCGGTAATACCTACTTCAGCAAAGGCTTTGCTCACATTGAGCCGACCTTCAAAGAAAGATTCATAGGGATAAGTATTGGCTATGCCTTCCTTGTTTTCGTAGGGCCATAAGCCGTTAGCAACACCTGCAAGTTCTGGTGTCTCGTTGGTAATCGCACACGCAATACCTGAGTCTCCAGCTGTCAGACATTTAGCACCCGCATTGCCAGAGGCATAAAGTAGTTCAAGATTTTCTGCGACATCACCACCGGAATTTACCCAACGCATCACCTGTACAAAAGGTACTGAGTTAGAGTCTTGTGGGTACTCCATAATAATGAATAAGTCGTTTTCTTGGTGCTGACCAGTAAAGCGGTTGTTTGGCCCGGTACCGACTTTATCCTGGAAGAACCAGAAGCCCATGACGGCATCACCATTGTTGGCATAACGTTCTGCGCCAAAATAGAAGACTAAGTCATCACTACCTGCGCCGTTATCAATAAAGTAGGCGGCAGCATAACCATTACGTAGGTCATCTTTATCGGGAACGGACCCGTCCTTATACCACCACTCAGTAACGTCTTGTGTATCTTTTGACCCTCCTTTCCAAAATATCGTTGCTGGCGGCAGGTCATCAATAACACCTGTGGTGACGTTTGCCATGCTGGTACCAAGGTTAATATTTTGCCAATCATCTAGCGTCGTTTGCTTGACAACATTACCATCCAATTCGACCTTGTCTACGGTGGCCTGTACTCCAAATACCGTTAATGCGCAGGCCCACAGTAGCGCGGTACGAAACAATAGACCGAGTTTCATAACATGCTCCTTGTATCTGTGAACGGAATTCTGCAGCACCCTGCGAACTTCTGCGTATAAGAATTCCGGTTGTGAACAGATAATCTAGAGCATGGTATATGCCACTATTTAACATTATGATTTAAAGGTGAATTTAATCGTTATAACCACAAAAGTGTCTCAGCGTTGGAGCAGTGTGTCACATATAATTGACAACTGATGCTGGTGTGAGACTAAGATTCAATGCGGCATTTTTTAAGTAAGCGATAGAAGGTGGCTCGTGAGATATTTAGCGAGCGGGCGGCGGCAGAGATATTGTGTTTATGGTCGCTAATGGCTTTAAGCAAGACTTCGGCGTCCAGCTCATCACGACGACTCGCTAAATCATGACATAGCGCGTGCTTTTTGACATGATCAAGGCCCAGCAGCGAAGCGGTTATAATGCCATCGTCACTCATGACCGATGCGCGACGAATTCGATTGCGCAGTTCGCGGACATTGCCTGGCCAATCATAGTGTTTCATGGCACAGCAGGCATCGTCACTGAAGCTCTGTACTATCTCGTTTTCAGCATTGCTCTGAATAAACTGCTCTGCCAGTAACATCACTTCATCACTGTATTGTCTTAGGCTTGGTACGTGCAGGCGCAGTACATTGATGCGATGGTAGAGATCTTCACGAAAACGGCCTTCATCGATGGCGTTTTCCAAATCTTGGTGTGAGGCAAACAGTAAGCGACAGTTGACCGTGATAGGTTTATTACTGCCAATGCGCAGGATCTGTTTGTCGTCGAGAAAGTGCAGCAAGTTAACTTGTAGATCGAGTGGTAGATCTGCAATCTCATCTAAGAATAACGTGCCGCCATCGGCTTGCTCGAGGTGGCCGATATAGCGTTTGTCGGCATCGGTGAACGCGCCTTTTTCATGGCCAAAGAGGGTGGAATGGATCAGCCCAGCAGGCAGTGCACCACAATTGACGGTCACAAATGGACCATTGCGGCGCTCCGAAAGGTAATGTAACCACTTGGCACATAGTCCCTTCCCAGAACCTGTTTCACCACTTAACAGCACGGTTTCATCAGACTGGCCAAACTTATGTAACTGCGTTCGCAATGCTTGTAGTAGTGGGTGATCACCTTTGATTGCGGGCAACATATCTCGGTTGGCGGCAGGCTTTGAAGTTGCTGAAGGTGACAATTGTGCCATGCCCCAAGCGTGGCCCAAGGTATCAGCAAAACGTTGCCAGTCAAACGGCCGGTGATAATAGTCAATAAAGTTGGCTGATAGAATCCAGGCGCTGCTTTTATCAAGGGTACAATCGGAAACGGCAATCCAGTGCAGCGCAGGGCATTGGGCTTGAATGGCACTAATGTCTTTTGCCAGATGCCCCTGATTACTTTTACTGATAAAGGCGACCGCAACACGAATATTATGTTTTCGCAGCAACGGCAATGCCTCAACCGCAGATGCTGCAATTAAGCAGCTCCAAGCAGCCTCATTAAGGTATTTGCTACACTCCGGCAGACATTTTTCTGGGTCTAACACCAACAAACAACGTTTCCAAATCGTCTCTGCAGGAGGACGCTTGCTCTGTCGATCCATAAAGTTTGTGGGATGGCCCATGACCCTTCAATTTTAGAAGGGGAATGAGCTCTCCACAAACCTGACCAGACTTATTCCATATCGCTTTTTTCAGGCTATAAATTAGCTATAAGGAATATCTGAATTACGGTTGTCTAGCCAGTAAAAAAGCTGCCGCAGCAGCTTTTGAAAATATCAGGATAACCAAGGCATTAATCTACGGCTTTGCTGCAAAGAATGCTGAAATCCGACTGATGCGCGATGACGCATGCGGAAAAATGCTTGATAGCAGAGCGGCACCAAATACAGACTGGTTGCAGTAGAAAATGCCAGTCCACCGATAATGGCTATTGCCATTGGTGAGTAAGGCGGACCACCACCACCAATTTGGGTATCGCCGAGGGCCAATGGGACTAAGCCTAGAATGGTGGTGCCAACGGTCATTAATACGGGGCGTAGTCGCGTAATACAGACATTAGTAATAGTGCTCGACAGTTCATCGAGAGCGGGTGTCATCTGATTGATCTGATCAACCAACACAATGCCGTTATTCACCACAATACCCAGCAACACCAATACGCCAATCATCGCCATCACCGACATTGGCGTGGCGGTCAGCCACAGCGCCCAAAATACGCCGGTGATAGAAAACAAAATACTGGTGATAATCGCACTTGGCAGTAACAGCGATTCAAACAGCGCCGCCATGACGATGTAGATCATTGCTACCGCCAGCAGCATATTTACCAGCATCACAGATTGCTCTTTATCTTGTTTCTCAAAACCACCACGCAGCGAATAACCGTAACCAGCGGGGAAATTCACATGCTGCATTACCCGCTCGATCTCTTGCTGAGCTTTGCTCATGTCGAGATTTTCCAGATTAGCGCCAATCGATAAAGACGTTTCGCGATTGTAATGACGAATAGCATCGAAGCGCGGCTTGATGTTGATATCCGCCAATTGCGCTAATGCGTAGACCCGACCATCCATATTGGCAACTGGCAGATCTTTCAGATGCTGTAGAGATTGTTGCCAGGATTTGTCGTAGAACAACTCGATGCGCAATTCACCGCTTGGGTCGTGCCGAAATGAACGCAATTGGGTGCCGCGCAGCGCGGTGGCTACAGTACTGGCAATATCCTGTACTTTCAGACCCAGTCGCGCCACGGTATCGCGATCAACGTTGATCACGACCTCTTGCTGTTCACCGTTGAGCTCAGAACGTACATCCTGTAAGCCTTCAATATGTTGTAGCAATGGCAGTACTTGCTCGCTGATACGGATAAGTTCACTGGTGGAGCGGCCGGTCAGGGTAACGCGTACGCCAGAGTTGTCATCGCCCCAACCAAATTGCGGTTTGGCTGCCGCAAATCGTGGAAATCCATCGCGGATTTTCTGTTTTAGGTCTGCCACTTCCACTGGCAAATCAGGTTTTAACAACACAGTGGAGCTGGCTTGTTCGGCCGAGTAAAAGCTATAGACTGAGTCGATATAAAACTCATCTTTGTGGCCATAAAGATAGGTTTCCATACGATTTACCATCGCTTCTGTGACGGCCAAACTATGGCGGCCTTCTACCTGATAGTTGATGTAGAGGCGTTCTTTACTTTGGCTATCTTGGCTATCTTTTGGCACTAGACTCAGAGGCAGTGCGGTAGAAGCCAACATCAATAGGGCAATTAACGTCGAGATTTTTGGATGCTGTAATACCCAATTTAGCGAGCGTTGGTAACCGCGTTGCATACGGCTGCTTTTGGCTTCTTTCAGCTGGATTTTGCCGTGAATGCGCGACAACAACAGCGGAATGAGGGTTTTAGCCACCAACAAACTGGCAGCCAGTGAGATGCAAATTGCCACTGCCACATGCTCAAGAAACACAGTGAGTTCAACTTTCACACCAAAGATATTCGGCAAAAATACGATAGCGGTGGTGAGGGTTCCCGCCATGACCGCCAGCGATACCTTATTAACTCCTAGCAGCACCGTTTCATCGCCATGATCTGCTTTTTGCTGTTCTTGCAGCACGCTTTCCGATACCACCACCGCGTTATCAATCAGCATACCCACGGCAAGCAGCAAGCCCATCATCGACAATACATTGAGGCTGTAGCCGAGAAAATACATGCCCGCCAGCGTTAAACCGATAGAAATCGGGACTGATGACACCACAATCAAGGTCATCGGAATGTTGCGCAAAAATAGGTACAAAACTGCGAACGACAGTAAGGCGCCAATCATGCCTGACATCAGCAAATCGTTCAGTGATGCTTTCACCTCACGGCCTTGGTTATCCATGATGAATAGCTTGATCCCTTGAAACTGTGGATCTTGCTTCACCTCATTGATCACCTTCATGACTTTTTCCGAGACATCGACCAAGTTGGCGCCAGACTCTTTATAGACATCTAGGCCAACGGCATATTTTTGATCAAGGTGCCTGCCCTCGGTACGTTCTGGCAGGGCAAAACGTACATCTGCAATATCGCCAAGATGCAGTCCTGGCGCGATATCCAGAGCGCGAATTTCATCTAAGTCACGAAACTCACCCTTAGGGGATACCTGATACACGACACCGCTATCACGCAACGTACCGCCGCTGACAATAAAGTTTTCTGCCAGTAGTTGGCGGCGCAGTTGTGGCAGTTTAAGACCACTAGCGCTCAACTTGTCGGCATCCAAACGTACTTCAATTTGCTTCTGCTCAACGCCGTAAAGCGTCACTTTGGAGACGCCGTCAACCCGCTCCAGTGGTACCCTTAGCTGTTTATCTAGCAGATCAAATGCACTGGAGAGTTCACGGTCACTGGAAATACGAATATTCAATACCGGCATATCTGCAGTCGAGAACTGCTGGATCAGTACGCGTTCGACATCGTCAGGTAACAGATTACGCACTTGGTCGATTTTTTCGCGTGCTTCAAGACTGCGGGTGGCGACGTTTTCACCCCATTTCATCTTGATTTCAATCTCGCTACCGTTTTGATCTGAGGTGGATTTGAGTTCCTCGACACCGCCCATCGTCGCGAGTGATTCTTCCAACACATTGGTGATATCACGTTCGACTTCCGCAGGTGATGAACCTTTGTAGGGCACCTGCACGTAGATTTCCGGAATGTCGATACCGGGAAACATCTCCAGTGGCAGCAAACGAGATGCTGCCATGCCGAAAAGCAAAATGGCGGTAAAAAACATGCTGGTGGTGACGGGGCGTTTTAGTGCTAAACGGGTGAGGTTCATGCTTGAGCCTCCTGCGCTGCGACTACTGGCTCAAAACGCTTGCGGTCAAACATTGCATACAGCACCGGAATGACCACTAGCGTCAGCAATGTTGATAGCGACAACCCGAAAATTACAGTAATCGCCATCGGCGCGCGTACTTCTGCGCCATCACCAAGTCCCAATGCCATCGGCAACAGACCGAGGTTGGTGGTCAAGGTGGTCATTAGAATAGGGCGTAAGCGTGACGCGCCAGCTTCTTTAATTGCCTGCAGTTTTTGCATGCCATTTGCACGCTGCTGATTGATACGATCAACCAGCACAATGGCGTTGTTGACCACAATACCCGCCAACATAATCAAGCCGATAAATACAATTACTGACAGCTGGCTGTTGGTCAAATACAAACCATAAATACTGCCGGAGAGGGCGATAGGTACCGCCATCAAAATCAGCAGTGGGTGTAACAAGGACTCGAACTGGCTGGCCATCACTAAGTACACCAGGAATACCGCTAAAATCAGGGCAATTTTTAGTGAATCGAAGGAGCTTTGCATCTCTTCGTTTTGGCCGCCAAAGCGGGTATGGATGGACGTCGGCAAGCCCATTTTGGCGACAATTACCCGTGCTTCTGCCACGGCTTCATCCAAGTCGCCACCGGTAATATCTGCCGAGACAATGGCAACCCGTTGTTGGCTAATGCGGTTGATGGCGGACGGGCCAATGGTCAGTTGCACGTCCGCCACCGCTGACAGCGGAATCGGGTGCTTGCTGTCTGGGTTGATCAGCATTGAGTCGATATCGGTAATATTGTTGCGCTCGCTTTCTTCGCTGCGCACCAAAATATCGATTTTACGTTCACGCAAGGTGTATTTACTGGCGACGGTGCCACCGACGCGCTGAGCAATGCGATTAGCGATGGTCGGCGCATCTAGGCCTAGCGCTGCAATGCGCGCATGATCGAAGCGAATACTGATCTCCGGTTGACCATCTTTTAACGAGGTATTGATATCTGTGTACAACGGATTGTTGGCTAAAGCGTCGACTAAACGGTCAGCACTTTGTTTGAGCAAATCTAGCTCATAGCCGCTGAGCTCAATTTCAAGTGGTGTTTTAAAGGTAAACAGCTCAGGGAATTTGACCTTAGCTTCCAGCTCAGGAATGGTACGTGCTTTTTGGCGTAACTGTTCGGCGACTTGATCAAAGGCATGATGATCCGCCAGCACTACCTGCAAACGGCCCCAGTTTTCACCGCCACGGCTGGTGTCCGACGTCATCAAACCGCCGCTACCTGCCTGAGTATAGGCATGTTTTACTGCGGGATTATCGGCAATTTCACTGGCGAGTTGCTGTAACACCTTGTCAGTTTGTGACACTTCTGTGCCCGGCGGCAGCAGAATTTCGACGTAGAATTCCCCTTGGTTCATCGGTGGGATCAGCCCGGTGCCCAAACGTGACATCAGTAAGCCTGCAGAAGCAGTAAAGATCAGCGCTATCGCCAGCGTTAGTCCCTTGTTCGCTAACGCGCCGTTTAAAAGCGGACGATATAACTTAGCAAGTCCGTCATAGGCCAGATTAAACCCGATAGAAAGAGGCTTCATTACCCAAGACGCAATCCAGGCACCAAAGCGGGTGAGGGTAACAATCACTGTGGTTAACACTTGTGGTAACCAGCTGAACAGGAGTTTGAACGGGAAGCTCAAAATCTTGCCAGTGTAATAGCCCAACTTTCCTAAGCGAGTCTCGGGGACTGGCTTAATCACTTTTTGTTCTGCCTCGGCTTTTCCTTGAAAGCCTTGGCGAGACGCTAACATCGGGATTGAGGTCATTGCCACGAGCAAGGAGGCCAACAATGCGAAGGTTACGGTTAGGGCTTGGTCGGCAAACAGCGCACCCGCGATACCATCAACAAATATTAAGGGGACAAATACTGCCAGTGTGGTCAGTGTTGACGCGGTAATGGCACCAGCGACTTCACTGGTACCTCTGACGGCAGCATCGACTCTATTCATGCCTTCACTTTTGCAGCGGTCGATGTTTTCCAGCACCACAATCGCGTTATCGACTAACAAACCAACCGCCAAGGCGATACCACCTAAGGACATGATATTGAGGCTTATCCCGGCAAAATACATCATGTTGAACGTTGCAATTACCGAGAACGGAATTGAGATGGAGATGATCAACGTTGGTACTATGTCGCGCAAAAACAGATAGATGACCAGCATGGCTAATATGCTGCCGATCAAGGCTGAAGAGGTCACTTCACTGACGGCACTTTGAATAAAATCCGATTGATCGTAAATCACTTCAGGTTGCAGACGGTTGTCATTTTGTGGGTTCTGCTTCATTTGTGCCAAACGTTGTTTGACCTGTTGCGCAACAGCAACCGTATTAGCATCACCTTCTTTGTATATGGCTAACTCAATCGATTCCTTACCATTGATGCGGGTAATGTCACTGCGTTCTTTAAAGCCATCGGTAACATCGGCGATGTCGCCCAAACGTACTAATGTAGAACCTTGTTTATAGATGATGATATTGGCCAGTTCATGCAGCGACTGGAACTGGTTGACGGTGCGAACTAAGTACTCGCGATCACCTTGTACGACTTTGCCGGCTGAAAGGTTAATGTTTTCAGCGGCGATGCGAGCACGGATATCATCGGATGACAAATTGAGTTGTGCGAGTTTTTGCTGGTTAAGCAGAATATGGACTTCTTGCTCCAAGCCGCCGGACAAACGTACCGAAGCCACCCCAGGCAGAGACTCTAATTCGCGCTTGAGTTCCTCTTCTGCGTAGGTACGCAGATGTTTTAGCTCTTCCTCCGATGCGGACTTAGCCGGCAGTGCGAGACGCATAATCGGATCGAGATTCGGGTTAAAGCGTAGCAATAAAGGCTTATCAATATCTAATGGCAGCTCGATAGTGTCGAGCTTCTCGCGCACTTCTAGTCCGGCCATATCCATTTGCGTGCCCCATTCAAACTCCAGTACCACATCTGACATGCCTGAACGTGATACTGAGCTGATTTTTCGCAGCCCTTTAACAATGCCAACAGCTTCTTCAATGGGTTTACTTACCAGCTGTTCGACTTCGACCGGGGCTGCGCCATCGTACTGAGTACGAATGGTCAGTGTTGGATAGCTCAAATCGGGAAGCAGGGTAACAGCGAGTCTGGAAAAGCCCACCACGCCAAACAGCATGATAGCGAGCATAAACATCCATACGGTGACCGGACGGCGCACCGACACATTAATCAATGACATTCGGCAGTTCCTTTGCGATTACTTGGCAGCGGTGAGGCTCAATGGGCTTAATACTTCAACCAGCGACTGATCTTTGAGGTTGTGTTGACCACGTACCACAATCTGTTCGCCGACTTTGATGCCAGACTGAATTTCAACTCGGTTATCCTCACGGTATCCCAAGGCGACTTCGCGACGCAGAGCTTTACCATCCTCAACGACATACAAGGTTTGCACGTCATCTTGGTTAACGATGGCATTGAAAGGCACCACGGCCACATCTGTATGGGTGTCATATTTCAATTGCACATTGGCATACATACCGGCTTTTAACTTCTGAGCTTTATTCGGAATACTCAACGTCACTTTAAAGGTGCCGCTATCGCTATCGATGACAGGACTAATGCGTAACACAGAAGCAGAGAACACTTCGCCGCGTTTATTGGGTTGCACTAAGGCTTCTTGTCCCAGTTTAAGGCTGGCTAACTGTTGCTCAGGTAAATGGACGATGCCGTACAGTTCATCCTGGCTCACGACATAGAATAATTGGTCAAATTCTTTGGCCATGTTGCCTTGTTTAACGTAGCGAGTCGCAATCACCCCATCAATGGGTGAGCGGATTTCACTTTCGGTAACTTGCAGCTGGGCTAAATCGCGTTGTGCAATTGCAGCTTTGAGGTTGTATTCCAGCTTAGCCAAACTATCAGCACTGACAAATTCACGATTCGTCATCTTTTTCAGACGTTCTAGTTCCTGCTCAATGATTTTGACTTCGGCACTAGAGCGCTCCAACTCATATTGTTGGCGACGGGCATCGATTTTGGCGAGGAGTTGCCCTTTGCTAACACGATCGCCTTCTTCTACATAAAGTTGTTCAATCAAACCGGCGATACGGGTAGTGACACCTGCTTCCTCTGGGGCTTCTAAGGTGGCGGTGGTGTTATAGAAAGAAGAGATATGTCCTTGAGTCACCGCAGTGGTTTCTACAGGAATAGCATAGACTTCTTCTTGTTTAGCTTGTTCTTGCTCGCCACAGGCGGTCAACATAAAACCAATCACTAATGCGCTGAGAACTGGTTTGAAAAATGATGTTTGGCGTTTCATGAGATAGTCCCTATTAAACTCGTTAGCCTGTTTAAGCAATACTGATGCCAACTGTAAAATATGTTTTTATTCAATTAGTTAACGATGTATGGTGATGTTTTTGCTCATATTGCTTAGTAATTAATAGTGAAACTCTTAAGTTGTTAGCGATTTTCACCATTTTGCGTTAAAGCTGTTAACAGCAAGTGACAGCTCAAGCTTTTATAGGATAGGGCGGTGATAAGAAAGGTTTGAAAAGACAACAAAAAAGGCGCACAAGGCGCCTTTTAATCGTTAAAGAATTGCAATTAGCGGTCTGACAACTTGATAAAATCGCGTTCAGCTTCACCAGTGTACAACTGACGAGGGCGGCTAATTTTATGTCCCGGCTGATCCAGCATCTCTTTCCAATGTGCAATCCAGCCTACAGTGCGTGCCAGTGCGAAGATCACAGTGAACATACTGGTTGGAATACCAATGGCCTTCATGATGATGCCAGAGTAGAAGTCGACGTTTGGATACAGCTTCTTAGAGATGAAGTATTCATCTTCCAAAGCAATGCGTTCCAGTTCCATTGCCACATCCAGCAATGGATCATCAACTTTCAGTTCAGTCAGCACTTCATGGCAGGTTTCACGCATCACTTTGGCACGCGGGTCAAAGTTCTTGTAAACGCGATGGCCAAAGCCCATCAGACGGAATGGATCGTTCTTATCTTTCGCTCTTTCGATGAACTCTGGAATGCGATCAACAGAACCAATCTCTTCCAGCATCTTCAGACACGCTTCGTTTGCACCACCATGAGCAGGGCCCCACAAGGATGCGATACCCGCTGCGATACACGCAAATGGGTTAGCACCTGACGAACCTGCCAAACGTACAGTAGAGGTAGAGGCATTCTGTTCATGGTCTGCATGCAGAATAAAGATGCGGTCCATAGCACGTTCAATGATTGGGTTCACTTGGTATGGTTCGCAAGGTACGCCAAACATCATTGACAAGAAATTACCACTGTAGCTCAAGTCGTTCCGTGGATACTGGAATGGTTGACCAACAGAGTACTTGTAACACATCGCGGCGAGTGTCGGCATTTTCGACACTAGACGATAAGCGGCGATTTCACGGTGTTTAGGATCTGCAACATCAAGAGAATCTTGATAGAACGAAGCTAATGCACCGGTAACGCCACAAAGCATGGCCATTGGGTGAGCGTCGCGGCGGAATCCGCGGAAGAAAAATTCAACTTGTTGATGCACCATTGTATGGTTGCGAACAGTTGCTGCAAATTTCTCATACTGCGCTTTAGACGGCAGTTCACCGTAAAGCAACAGGTAACATAAATCTAAATAGTTCGATTCGACCGCCAATTGGCCGATTGGATATCCTCGATGCAGCAGGATACCTTGTTCGCCATCAATGTAGGTGATAGCTGATTCGCATGATGCTGTGGCAAGAAAACCTGGGTCGAAGGTAAAGTACCCTTTGCTGCCTAATTTGCTGATGTCGATAACGTCGAAACCAGCGGTGCCTTGTTTGACTGGCAGTTCGATCGAGTCATTTCCTGGAAGTTCCAATTTGGCTACTTTTTCAGCCATAACCCGTTCTCCTTACTTCATTTTATTGTGAGTGCGGCATAACAAATGCGACTTACTTTACAAGTAATCTAGATCACATTTCAATTCAATTACCTGTTTAAATTCGTTAGACAATAGTATAGGTCTGACCAATTTTCCTGTTGCTACTTATACTTACGATTAAAAGTTTCGAAAAAAAATAAAATTTCCATTATGTGATGTTTGTATTTGACTTTTTCGGCGAGTATACTTGCTGCGGTTCAAAAGGGCTGCGTTCAGGTAGCCAAAATCAATGTGCTATACTGATGAATTGCTAAAGCAGTCAATCAGTTAGATGATTGTTCCACCTAGTCCATTTGCCAAATTAGTAATGTGATCTATATCACAAGCCGCCCTCGCTAGAAGGGCGATTCGCATAACAATAATGCTCAATGGAGCTGAGTGAGCAGAACGTGAAAAAGCAAAGACCTGTCCATTTAGATCTGCAGACCATTCGCTTTCCGGCGACTGCAATTGCGTCCATTCTCCACCGGGTTTCCGGTGTCATCATGCTGTTTGCGGTTGGTGTACTGCTATGGTTGCTTAACGCATCTTTAAAGTCACCAGAAAGTTTTCAGTATGTGCAATCACTGCTTGATAGCTTCTTATTGAAGTTGATCGTATGGGGTATTCTCACCGTACTTGGTTACCATCTGCTGGGCGGTTTACGCCACCTAGTAATGGATACCGGTCGTTGGGAAGAACTGGCGTCAGGTAAGGCGTCAGCTAAGGCGGTATTCGTACTCGCCATCATCTTTTCGATTCTGGCGGGGGTTTGGGTATGGTAACCAATGCAGCATCGTTCGGACGAAGCGGTGTCCATGACTATATTATGTTGCGCGCGAGCGCAGTTGTTTTAGCCTGTTATACATTATTTTTAGTGGCATTCGCCGCTGTCAGTAGTCCTCTCACTTATGACGTTTGGCACGGTTTATTTTCCGCCCTGCCAATGAAAGTGTTTACCTTACTCGCATTGATTGCATTGCTTATCCACGCTTGGATTGGTGTATGGCAGGTACTGACCGACTACGTGAAGTGTGTATCTTTACGTGGCGTGCTTCAGTTTGTTTTTGTCGTGACAGCCTTTGCATATCTGGCTAGCGGCATTCTGATTGTGTGGGGTGTATAAGTGGCTATTCAGGTAAGAGAGTTTGATGCAGTCGTCATCGGTGCTGGTGGCGCCGGTATGCGTGCTGCACTGCAGATTTCTAAGGAAGGCAAGAGCTGTGCGCTTCTGTCAAAAGTATTTCCAACCCGTTCTCATACAGTGTCCGCACAGGGCGGTATTACAGTTGCGCTGGGCAACGCCCATGAAGACAACTGGGAATACCATATGTATGACACCGTTAAAGGCTCAGACTTTATTGGTGACCAAGACGCGATTGAATATATGTGCCAAACAGGTCCTGAAGCGATTATTGAGCTTGAGCACATGGGCTTGCCTTTCTCGCGTTTTGACAATGGTAAAATCTACCAACGTCCATTCGGTGGTCAGTCTAAAAACTTCGGCGGCGAACAAGCTGCCCGTACCGCTGCTGCCGCAGACCGCACCGGACATGCGTTACTTCACTGCCTTTACCAGCAGAACGTAAAAAACAAAACTCAGGTGTTTTCCGAATGGTATGCGCTTGATCTGGTAAAAAATGAAGATGGCGCCATTGTAGGTTGTACTGCAATGGAAATCGAAACCGGTGAAATCGTCTATTTCAAAGCCAAGGCCACTGTACTGGCGACCGGTGGTGCAGGCCGTATCTTTGCTTCTACGACTAATGCGCACATTAATACGGGTGATGGTATCGGTATGGCATCGCGTGCAGGTGTGCAGCTGCAGGACATGGAAATGTGGCAATTCCACCCGACTGGTATTGCTGGCGCGGGTGTTTTGGTTACCGAAGGTTGCCGCGGTGAAGGCGGTTACCTACTGAATAAAGACGGCGAACGCTTTATGGAGCGTTATGCGCCAAACGCGAAAGATTTGGCTTCTCGTGACGTGGTAGCACGTTCAATGATGACCGAAATTCGCGAAGGTCGTGGCTGTACCGATGGCGGTCTTGGTCCACACCTGAAGCTAAAACTGGATCACTTAGGTAAAGAAACCTTAGAAGCGCGTCTGCCAGGTGTATGTGAATTGTCACGTACATTTGCGCATATCGATCCAGCTGATGGTCCTATTCCAGTTATTCCAACCTGCCACTATATGATGGGTGGTTTGCCAACGCGTGTTACTGGTCAGGTGATTCATAAAGAAGCCGATGGTACAGAAACTGACGTGGTCGGTCTGTTCGCTGTGGGTGAAATCGCTTGTGTATCAGTGCATGGTGCTAACCGTCTGGGCGGTAACTCACTGCTTGATTTGGTGGTCTTTGGTCGTGCTGCTGGCCAACACTTGGGCGCGGCATTAGAACAGATGGATACGCCAAAACCAGCAACTGAAGCTGAAATTGCGAAATCGTTGGAACGTCTTAACCGTTGGGAAAACACCAAAGAGGGTGAAGATCCATTCCAAATCCGCAAAGATATGCAGATGTGTATGCAGTTACACTTCTCGGTATTCCGTAGCGGTGATGCGATGGCTGAAGGTCTGGAAGAATTGAAAGCGATCCGTGCTCGTCTGGCCAATGCCAAACTGTCGGATGACTCGAAAGAATTTAATACTCAACGTATCGAATGTCTGGAGCTTGATAACCTGATGGCGACTGCAATTGCTTCAGCTTACGCTGCTAACTTCCGTACCGAGAGTCGTGGTGCGCACAGCCGTGAAGACTATCCAGAGCGTGATGACGCCAACTGGTTGTGTCATAGCTTGTACGATCCAAACACTGAATCTATGGACCGCCGTGATGTGAACATGTCACCTAAGTTCCGTGAAGCCTTCCCACCTAAGAAACGTACCTACTAAGGAGTCGCGAGATGAAATTAGACATTGCTGTTTATCGCTACAATCCTGATGTAGATAAAAAGCCCTACATGAAGGATTACCAACTGGAAATTCCAGATGGCTCTGACATGATGATGCTGGACGTGTTGATCAAGCTGAAAGAGCAAGACCCAACACTGGCATTTCGTCGCTCATGTCGCGAAGGGGTGTGCGGTTCTGACGGTATGAACATGAATGGTAAGAACGGCCTTGCCTGTATTACCCCAGTTTCAACCTTTAAAGGCAAAAAGCTTGAAATCAGACCATTGCCTGGTATGCCAGTGGTACGTGACCTGATTGTAGATTTGAGCCAATTCTATAAGCAGTACGAGAAGATCAAGCCATATTTGATCAACGATGACAAGCAACCAGCACGTGAACATTTGCAATCTCCTGAAGAGCGCGCACACTTGGATGGTCTGTACGAATGTATTATGTGTGCTTGTTGTTCAACGGCTTGTCCTTCGTTCTGGTGGAACCCTGACAAGTTTGTCGGCCCAAGTGGTTTGTTGCATGCCTATCGTTTCTTAATCGATAGTCGTGACACTGCGACCGAAGAGCGTTTAGATGGATTAGACGATGCCTACAGTGTATTCCGCTGCCACGGCATTATGAACTGCGTGGATGTCTGTCCGAAAGGTCTAAACCCAACGAAAGCCATTGGACACATCAAGTCCATGCTGTTGAATCGGGCGGTATAAATGCAACAAGACGGGCAAGCATCCATAATGATATAGCTCGTGCGGGAGTCACTTTCTCATGTGCAGGAAGTGGCTCTCTTTCGTGTGTAACGGACGACAGGTTGACTACAGGAAACGGAATTGGATTCAAGTAGTCAGATTCAGTGAAGTAGCTGAAGTAAAGCGATGCACATATACCAAGATTGAAAGGAATAAAAATGCACCAAGGCATCATGAAAGCTTGGCTCGAATCGTCTCACTTGAGTGGGGCAAACTCGACCTATGTAGAAGAGATGTATGAAGCCTATCAAGAAGACCCCAGTGCAGTCTCTGACGACTGGCGTGCCGTCTTTGATAATCTCCCTCCAGTAAACGGTAACGACTCTACCTTACCTGAACCTGCTCACTCGAAAATTCGCGATTATTTTAGATCATTGGCAAGCGACAGCCGTAGTAGTAAGACTGCCGGCCGAATGACTGATCCCGATTTAGATGCTAAGCAAGTTAAAGTACTGCAGTTGATTAACGCTTACCGTTTTCGTGGCCACCAAAATGCTCAGCTTGACCCGCTAGCATTGTGGAAGCGCGACACCGTTGCCGAGCTAGATCCTGCGTTCCATGGTTTGACTGCCGAAGATATGGAGCGTGAGTTCAATACAGGTTCGTTTGCACATGGTAATGGCACCATGAAGCTTGCCGATTTGGTTAAAGCGCTAAAGGTGACTTATACCGAATCCATCGGTGCGGAATATATGCATATTACCGACACTGATGAAAAACGTTGGATCCAACAGCGTTTGGAACCCACGTTAGGCAAGGCTACTTATTCCGCAGAGGTAAAATCCCGTCTGTTGGAAGGTCTTAATGCTGCCGAAGGGATGGAAAAATATCTTGGTGCAAAATTCCCTGGCGCAAAACGTTTTTCACTGGAAGGTGGAGACTCCTTAGTACCCATGCTTCGCGAAATTATTTATCGCGGTGGTGAAGCGGGTACTAAAGAGATTGTGATCGGTATGGCTCACCGTGGTCGTTTGAACGTACTGGTTAACATCCTCGGTAAGCGTCCTGGTGAACTATTTGATGAGTTTGCTGGTAAACACCATGAAGAAGGACTGGGGTCAGGTGACGTTAAGTATCACCAAGGCTTCTCTTCAGATTTTGAAACACCGGGCGGTAACGTGCATTTGGCGTTGGCTTTCAACCCATCGCATCTTGAAATTGTAAACCCGGTAGTGATGGGGTCAGTTCGTGCCCGTCTTGACCGTCGTGGTTGTGATGATGGCCTTCAGGTGATGCCGATTACTATTCACGGTGACTCTGCCATAGCGGGTCAGGGGATCGTGCAAGAAACCTTTAACATGTCGCAAACTCGCGCATTTAAAGTCGGCGGTTCTATCCGTATCGTGGTGAATAACCAAGTGGGTTTCACTACCTCGAATCATCAAGATACCCGTTCAACAGAATACTGTACTGATATTGCGAAGATGGTGCAGGCACCTATCTTCCACGTCAACGGTGATGATCCAGAAGCAGTTGCCTTCATTTCGCAACTGGCGGTTGATTACCGCAACACCTTTAAACGTGATGTGGTTATTGAGCTGGTTTGCTATCGTCGTCATGGTCATAACGAAGCTGATGAGCCAAGTGCAACTCAGCCGATGATGTACAGCAAAATCAAAAAGCATCCAACGACCCGTAAAATCTATGCAGATCGTTTGATCGAGCAGCAAACATTGAATGCTGGCGATGTCACCTCTCTGGTGAACAGCTATCGCGATGCGTTGGATAAGGGCGATTGCGTCGTCAAAGAGTGGCGTCCTATGACGCTGCACACTGTTGACTGGACACCATATCTAAACCGCGAGTGGGATGAGCCTTATCAAGGCAGTATGCCGCTGGAGCATCTGAAAGAGTTAGCCGCAAAAGTTAGTTATGTACCTGAAACACATAAGCTACATAGCCGCGTTGCTAAGATTTATACCGACCGCGATGCCATGGCAAAAGGCGAGAAGATGCTCGATTGGGGCTTCGCTGAAACGCTAGCCTACGCCACGATTCTGGAAGATAAAAAGCGCGTACGTATTACCGGACAGGATTCTGGCCGCGGTACCTTCTTCCACCGTCATGCTGTGTTGCACAACCAAAATGATGGCACTACTTATTTCCCACTGCGTCATGTGGCAGATAAAGAAGGTCCTTTCGATATCAACGACTCAGTACTGTCAGAAGCTTCTGTATTGGCCTTTGAATATGGTTACGCCACAGCTGAACCAGCGGGTTTAACCATCTGGGAAGCGCAGTTCGGTGACTTTGCTAACTGTGCGCAAGTAGTAATTGACCAATTCTTGTCTTCAGGAGAGCAGAAGTGGGGCCGTCTGTGTGCTTTAACAATGTTACTGCCTCACGGTTATGAAGGTCAGGGCCCAGAACACTCATCAGCACGTTTGGAACGTTTCCTACAGCTGTGTGCTAACCACAATATGCAGGTGTGTATTCCATCTACACCAGCGCAGGTTTACCACATGCTGCGTCGCCAAGTGGTGCGCCCAATGCGTCGTCCGTTGGTGGTGATGTCACCTAAATCATTGTTACGTCATCCAATGGCGGTGTCTTCTTTGGAAGAGCTGGCAGAAGGTAGCTTCCGTAACGTGATTGGTGAAGTTGACGCACTTGACTCTGCAAAAGTCGATCGTGTGGTGTTCTGTAGCGGTAAAGTTTACTACGACCTGTTAGATCGTCGTCGTAAAGAAAATATCGATAATGTTGCGATTGTCCGTGTGGAACAGCTATATCCGTTCCCACATGAAGAGATGGACGCAGTATTAGCCGATTATCAACATGTGAAAGATTTCGTTTGGTGTCAGGAAGAGCCTCAGAACCAAGGTGCATGGTATTGCAGTCAGCACCATTTCTGGACTTCGATTCCAAAAGGAGCCCAATTGAGCTATGCCGGCAGGGAAGCCTCTGCTGCACCAGCTTGTGGTTATCCGGAATTGCATACGCGCCAGCAGGAATCTCTGATCGCAAGCGCATTAAATCTGAAGTAATAAATTTATATAAAAGGAAAGCTTTCCATGAGTATCGAAATCAAGGTACCAGTCCTGCCAGAATCAGTAGCGGATGCAACCATCGCCACTTGGCACGTTAAGCCAGGAGAGGCTGTTTCACGCGATCAGAACCTGGTTGATATCGAAACCGATAAAGTCGTGCTGGAAGTTGTAGCACCTGAAGATGGTGCTATCAGCGAGTTCTTGTTCCAAGAAGGTGACACCGTTCTGGGCGAACAAGTCATTGCCAAATTTGAGCCAGGTGCTGTTGTTGGCCAAGAAGTTTCTAAGGAACAAGCAGAAGCGGCAGCGCCAAAAGCGGAAGCTGCAGACGCTCCTGCCGAGAGCAATGATGCACTGAGCCCTTCAGTACGTCGTTTGGTCGCTGAACATAACGTTGACCCTAGCCAAATTAAAGGCACTGGTGTTGGCGGTCGTATTACCAAAGAAGACGTAGAAGCGTTTGTGAAATCAGCAGGCAAACCAGCGGCAGCTGCTGCAGCACCTGCACCAGTTGCACTGAGCGGCGAGCGTAGCGAAAAGCGTGTGCCAATGACACGTCTGCGTAAGACTATTGCAACCCGTCTGCTGGAAGCGAAGAACTCGACTGCCATGTTGACCACCTTCAACGAAGTTAACATGAAACCTATCATGAACATTCGTAAGAAGTATCAAGATGAGTTCGAGAAGAAGCACGGTATTCGTTTGGGCTTCATGTCTTTCTACGTGAAAGCTGTTACCGAAGCACTGAAACGCTATCCAGAAGTGAACGCGTCTATCGACAGTAACGACATCGTTTACCACAACTACTTTGACGTGAGCATCGCGGTATCAACGCCTCGTGGTTTGGTAACACCAGTGCTGCGTGACACCGACACCATGACGCTCGCGGATATGGAAAAAGCGATTCGTGAACTGGCAATTAAAGGCCGTGACGGCAAGCTGACCGTTGAAGACATGACTGGCGGCAACTTCACCGTAACTAACGGTGGTGTATTTGGTTCGCTAATGTCGACCCCAATTCTGAATCTGCCACAAAGTGCCATTCTCGGTATGCATGCCATTAAAGATCGTCCAATGGCAGTGAATGGTCAGGTAGAAATTCAGCCAATGATGTATTTAGCGCTTTCATACGATCACCGCATTATTGATGGTCGTGAATCAGTGGGCTTCCTCGTCACAATCCGTGACTTGCTGGAAGACCCAACTCGTTTGTTGCTTGACCTGTAAGGCGGCGACAAGCAGTACCTCGTGACTGGCCTTCGGGTGAGGGCCAGTTTGTCCAAAAACGTAGTTTACGGATAATCAATCATGAATTTGCATGAGTATCAGGCAAAAGCCTTATTTGCAGAATACGGTTTGCCAGTGTCAGAAGGCTATGCCTGCGACACAGCACAGGAAGCAGTTGAAGCTGCAGGCCGTATCGGTGGCGACACTTGGGTAGTTAAGTGTCAGGTACATGCGGGCGGCCGTGGTAAAGCTGGCGGTGTGAAAGTCACCGGTGACAAAGAAGAGATCCGCGCATTTGCCGAAAAATGGTTAGGCAAAAATCTGGTGACCTATCAGACTGATGAAAAAGGTCAGCCGGTTGCCAAGATTTTGGTCGAAAGCTGTACTGATATCGCCACTGAATTGTACTTAGGTGCAGTCGTGGACCGTGGCTCACGTCGCGTAGTGTTCATGGCATCTACCGAAGGCGGTGTTGAGATTGAGAAAGTCGCTGAAGAAACCCCAGAGCTGATCCACAAAGCAGTGATTGACCCAATCACTGGTCCTCAGCCTTTCCAAGGTCGCGACTTAGGTTTCAAATTGGGTCTTAACCCAACTCAAATCAAGCAGTTCACCAAGATCTTCATGGGCTTAGCCACCATGTTCTTGGAACACGACTTCGCACTGCTGGAAATCAACCCACTGGTTATTACCACTGAAGGCAACCTGCATTGCTTAGACGGTAAAATTGGTGTTGATAGCAACGCATTGTTCCGTCAACCAAAAATCAAAGATATGCACGATCCTTCACAGGATGATCCACGTGAAGCCCATGCTGCTAAGTTTGAACTGAACTACGTGGCACTGGACGGTAACGTAGGTTGTATGGTGAACGGTGCTGGTTTAGCGATGGGAACTATGGACATCGTAAACCTGCATGGCGGTAAGCCAGCAAACTTCTTGGACGTTGGTGGCGGTGCCACTAAAGAACGTGTATCTGAAGCGTTCAAGATCATTCTGTCTGACAGCAATGTAAAAGCAGTATTGGTGAACATCTTCGGTGGTATCGTGCGTTGTGACATGATCGCTGAAGGTATCATCGGTGCAGTAAAAGAAGTTGGTGTTGAAGTACCGGTTGTGGTTCGTCTTGAAGGTACTAACGCTGAACTTGGTGCGAAAGTATTGGCTGAATCCGGTCTGGATATCATCGCGGCGAGCAGCCTGACTGATGCAGCTCAGCAAGTGGTTAAAGCTGCGGAGGGCAAATAATGTCTGTATTAATCAATAAAGATACCAAGGTGATCTGTCAGGGTTTCACTGGCGGTCAAGGTACATTCCACTCTGAGCAAGCTCTGGCTTATGGTACTCAGTTGGTAGGTGGTGTATCTCCAGGTAAAGGCGGTACTACTCATCTGGGTCTGCCAGTGTTCAACACTGTAAAAGACGCAGTAGCTGAAACCGGTGCGACTGCATCTGTTATCTATGTACCAGCACCTTTCTGTAAAGATGCGATTTTGGAAGCTATCGACAGCGGTATTCAGTTGATCGTTTGTATCACTGAAGGCATCCCAACGCTGGATATGCTGCAGGTTAAAGTGAAGCTGGAACAAACCGGCGTGCGCATGATCGGTCCTAACTGTCCAGGTGTTATCACACCGGGTGAATGTAAGATTGGTATCATGCCAGGTCACATCCACAAGCCAGGTAAAGTGGGTATCGTTTCTCGTTCAGGTACTTTGACTTACGAAGCGGTAAAACAAACCACTGATGAAGGTTTCGGCCAATCAACTTGTGTTGGTATCGGCGGTGACCCAATCCCAGGGACTAACTTTATCGACGTATTGGAAATGTTCCAAAACGACCCACTGACTGAAGCTATCGTGATGATTGGTGAAATCGGTGGTACTGCTGAAGAAGAAGCGGCAGCTTACATCAAAGCTAACGTAACTAAGCCAGTAGTTTCTTATATTGCCGGTGTGACTGCACCTCCAGGCAAACGTATGGGCCACGCTGGTGCGATCATCGCTGGCGGTAAAGGTACTGCGGCTGACAAGTTTGCGGCACTGGAAGCTGCAGGTGTGACCACTGTTCGTTCACTGGCGGATATTGGTAAAGCGCTGCGCGAAAAAACGGGTTGGTAAGTCGTTCTGACCTTAAAAAGGCGCCGAAAGGCGCCTTTTTTGTGGCAGCTATCTAAGAGCAGGGACATAAAAAAACCGACCTAAAGGTCGGCTTCTTGCTCACGCTGAGTACTGCTTACTCTTCGTCACCGTGATCGCACTTACCATCGATACTGCTACCGTATAGATAGAGGCTATGGTTAGTGAGCTTGATATTGTGTCTTTGCGCAATCTCGTGCTGACGACGTTCAATCATTTCATCAGTAAACTCAATCACTTTACCGCAGGTCAAACACACCAAGTGGTCGTGATGGTCTTGTGTCGACAGCTCGAACACCGCTTTACCGCTCTCAAAGTGGTGACGAGACACAATACCCGCATCATCAAATTGGTTAAGCACACGATAGACAGTGGCTAGGCCAATCTCTTCGCCCATATCGAGCAATTTTTTATATAAGTCTTCTGCGCTGATATGTTGATTCTCTGGTCCTTGCATCAATTCCAGGATCTTTATTCTCGGCAGGGTGACTTTTAGACCCGCTTTTTTTAGTGCTTGATTTCCATCTGTCATGGTGAATCTCTTGATTGCAGAACCCGTTATCACAGCTGAGGGTTCATCAGTGGGTGTTGGACTCATTATATGAGCAGTTTTTACAAACTTAAACCTTCGCTGGCTTTTTTGAGGCTAACTTAAGCACAAAAGTGGTTTATTGACCTATATCTCAATAAAAACAAACAGATTGGCATTATTTTTTGTGGGGTTATACCAAGGAACTATTGCCCCTATAGTGACGGCTGGGCAGTATGAGACAAAATGAAAAAGGGGTCATGCATGTACCAAAAAATTGTAGTGCTGACCGGGGCAGGGATCTCGGCAGAATCTGGCTTACGTACGTTCAGAGATCAAAATGGGCTTTGGGAAGATCATCATATCGAAGATGTCGCCACGCCCGAAGGTTACATGCGCAATCCTGAGCTGGTAGAAAGCTTTTATAATGACCGTTGGCGACAACTACAAGTGCCCGAGGTCAAACCTAATGCAGCGCATGAGGCGTTGGCTAAGCTGGAGCAAGCTTTCGCGGGGGACTTTCTGCTGGTGACGCAGAACGTGGATAACCTGCATGAACGTGCTGGTAACCATAAGTTGCTGCACATGCATGGCGAGTTATCTAAGGGCCGCTGTCCGCGTTCCGGGCAAATTTTTAGGCTGCATGAACCCTTTGGTCCAGATAATTGTTGTACTTGCTGTATTCCGGCGCAGCGCCTGCGGCCGCATATCGTGTGGTTTGGTGAAATACCGATTGGTATGGACAGAATTCATGATGCGTTGGAGGAGTGCGATCTGTTTATCGCGATTGGCACTTCGGGCACGGTCTACCCGGCTGCAGGGTTTGTTGATATTGCCAATCACCACGGTGCACTGTCGGTCGAAGTGAATTTAACCCCGAAAGAGCGCCATAGCTTGTTCCATCTGCACTATGAGGGCAAAGCTAGCGAAATTATGCCGTCATTAGTCGATAAAATCTTAAGCGGCAGTCTGTTTACGAAGTGATGTTGTCAAATGGCGGCGCGTCAATTGCGCCGCCTTTTGTATGAGCATCAGCCGTGACTGATAAATTGTGCCGTATCGTCATCGGCACTAATAGCGGCAACGTCTAGCATCGCCGTTGTTAACGCGGTGAGCTGTTCAGCACTAATGACATAAGGGGGCATGATATAAATAAAGCGGCTGAAAGGCCGTACCCAAACTCCTCGCTTAACAAATTCTTGCTGCAACTTGCCGGTATCGACCGTATGGTGCATTTCAATCACACCTACCGCGCCTAATACTCTGACGGATTTGACTTGCTTTATGTCTCTTGCAGGGGCTAACTCACGGTGCATTTGCGCTTCTATCGCGCTCACTTGCTGTTGCCAGTTTCCGGTTGCAATGAGTTTGAGGCTAGCACGCGCGGCGGCGCACGCTAGTGGATTTGCCATAAAGGTTGGGCCATGCATAAATACGCCCGCTGGCGAATTGCTAATACCACTGGCGACCTCATCGCTGCACAGCGTAGCCGCTAGGCTGATATAGCCGCCGGTCAGCGCTTTACCGACACACATGATGTCGGGCTGAATAGCGGCATGTTCACAGGCAAACATTTTACCGGTGCGGCCAAAGCCAGTCGCGATTTCATCCAAAATCAACAACACTTGGTACTTATCGCAAAGCTCGCGTAGACGCTTAAGATAGTCAGCGCTATAAAACCACATGGCGCCTGCGCCTTGCATAATGGGTTCAATAATTAGCGCCGCAATCTCATGGTGTTGTTTGGCTAATAGTTGCGCTAATTCCGCGGTATCGTTCGCCGAACAGTCTTCGCCAAACGGCGTTTGCGGGGCTGGTGCAAACAGTTGCTGGGCGACATTAGCACCAAACATACTGTGCATGCCTTCAGTTGGGTCGCAGACACTCATGGCGGCAAAGGTGTCACCATGGTAACCCCGGCGCACCGTAAGAATCTTACTTTTGTCGCTTGCTGCTCGGCCTTGCCAATACTGCAGCGCCATCTTCATCGCGACTTCAACAGAGATGGAACCTGAATCAGCGAAAAACACTTTGCTGAGGTTGTCGGGTGCCAGCGCCAATAACTGCTTACCGAGCTCAATCGCCGGTTCGTGGGTAATACCACCGAACATAACATGACTCAGTTGAGACAGTTGTTGTTGCATGCTTGCCAGAATCTGCGGGTGACTATAACCATGAATACAGGCCCACCACGAGCTGGTGCCGTCGATTAACTGCTGACCATTATCAAGCGTAAGCGTAACGCCGCTGGCAGAGGTCACACCAAATACTGTGGCCGGTGCTTGCATGGAACTATAGGGATGCCACAGATGCTGCTGGTCGAACGAGTAATCAATATTGTTCATAATATAATCAAAAGTAAACTTGTGTCGGCTATCTTTGTTGACAGCTGAATGGGCATGGGTATGCTAGCCAAAATAAAATTTTGCTTCAAGCCGCATTGTGCTGGGCATGAGATAACAGGAACGCAGATATGGTTGATGCAGTAGTGCGCCACGATTGGCAACGACAAGAGATTGAGGCGTTATTTGCGCTGCCGATGAATGATTTGCTGTTTCAAGCGCATAGCATTCACCGCCAGCAATTTAATCCCAACGAAGTGCAAGTGAGTCGCTTACTATCGATAAAAACGGGCGCCTGCCCAGAAGATTGTAAGTACTGCCCGCAAAGTGCGCGCTATGACACAGGTTTAGAAAAAGAGCGCTTGCTGGAAATGGAAAAGGTACTGACCGAAGCGCGTAGTGCCAAAGCTGCCGGTGCAACCCGATTCTGCATGGGCGCTGCATGGCGTAATCCTAAAGCGCGCGACATGCCTTATCTCACTGAGATGGTGAAAGAAGTCAAATCGTTGGGGATGGAAACCTGTATGACGCTCGGCATGTTGGATCAGCAGCAAGCTAACGAGTTAGCGGCGGCGGGGCTGGATTACTACAACCATAACCTCGACACATCACCAGAATTTTACGGTGACATTATCACCACTCGCACCTATGAAGACCGTTTAAATACCCTGGAGCATGTGCGTGCCGCGGGTATGAAAGTCTGTTCTGGTGGCATTGTCGGTATGGGCGAACAAGCGTCAGACCGCGCGGGGTTACTGCAACAACTGGCCAATATGCCGAAGCATCCAGATTCGGTACCGATCAATATGCTAGTAAAAGTCACAGGTACACCGTTGGCAGAACAGGAAGATCTCGACCCACTGGAGTTCGTCCGTACCATAGCGGTAGCGCGGATTATCATGCCGTTGTCTCGCGTTCGCCTGTCGGCAGGACGTGAAGAAATGAGTGATGAAATGCAGGCCATGTGTTTCTTTGCCGGTGCTAACTCGATTTTTTACGGCTGCAAACTGCTAACGACCGCCAACCCTGAGGAAAACGACGATATGTCGTTGTTTAAGCGCTTGGGTTTAACCCCAGAGCAGGGGCAGGCGGCTGTTCTGGAGCAAGAGGGCGCGGAGCTCGCTGAGGCGGTTAAACATCAGCAAGCTAAGCAAGCCAAGGCTTCCGGCGAATTTTACGACGCAGGTGCACTATAAGTGAGTCCGACTCAGCTGCTCCAGCTTATTGAGCAGCGGCAACAAATACTCAGACAACAAGGGTTACTGCGGCAACGTCAGTTGCGCAGCCCTTTACTCAATCAAGCCGCGATGATCTGCGCTGGGGAGCAACAACTGCTCAATTTTGCCAGCAACGATTATTTGGGGCTGAGCTTTGCCGAAGAAGTTGCTGACGCGCTCTATGCGGGTGCACAGCAATATGGTGTCGGCAGTACGGCTTCGCCTTTGGTGTGCGGCTACAGTCAAGCCCACTACCAGCTGGAGCAAGCCTTATGTGCCGCTACTGGTGATGAAGCCGCATTATTGTTTAGCTCCGGGTTTGCGGCCAACACCGCCTTACTAAAAAGCTTATTTAGTGAACATGACGTGGTGCTGGCTGATAAGCTGATCCACGCTTCAATGATTGATGGGCTGCGTGATGCCAAGGTAAAACTTAAGCGTTTCCCACATAACGATGTCACGGCCGCAGCGCGGCTTTTTGAGTCATCATTGCCCTTAGCAGTCTTGACCGAATCGGTATTTAGCATGGATGGCGACGTTGCCCCGCTAGCCGAATTAAACTCGCTTTGTCAGCAACATAATTGCCCGCTAATTGTTGATGATGCCCATGGCTTTTTACTGACAGACACCTTGAATATTAAGCCATTCGCACGGCTGATTACGTTTGGCAAAACGTTAGGTTGTCAGGGCGCCGCGATTGTCGGGAGCCAGACATTAATTGATTTTTTGGTGGCCAACAGCCGCGAATATATCTACTCCACGGCGTTATCTCCCGCGTGTTGTGTTGCGGCGCACATCGCACTGCAGTTGGCCGAGCGCGGCAATTTGCAGCAAGATTTACAACACAATATCCACTTATTTCGCCAATTAGCGACAGCTGCTGGGTTGCCGCTACTGCCATCTCTTACCGCAATTCAGCCAATCCTGATCGGTGAAAGTGACCGTGTGCTGCATGTGGCAAAACAGCTCGAGCAGCGCGGACTACTGGTGGGAGCGATTCGTCCGCCGACAGTGCCGCAAGGCAGTGGTCGTTTAAGGATTACCCTGAGTGCGCGTCATACCGCAGAACAGGTGGAACAATTGGTGGCTGCTATCGCCGAGGTGTTCAATGGGGATACTTAAGTCAGCAGCTGCCGCGAACAGTTATGATGCGGTGGCACATCGTTTCTCGCAAGCGGCGAGTGATTACCAGAGCCACGATGTCGTGCAGCGCCAAAGCCGTGCGCAGCTATTACAGTTACTCAAGCCTACTGTGGAGCGCCTGTTGGACGTCGGCGCGGGGCCAGGCACTGATTTCTCAGCCTTAAGCCCAACACAAGTGATAGCGGTTGATATAGCGCAAGGAATGTTAAGTCAACTTCGCCAAAGCTATGAATGTTATCAGCCAATATGTGCCGATGCGCAGCAACTGCCATTGTCGAACGATAGTCTCGATGGCTACTTCTCCAATCTTGCATTGCAATGGTGTGCGTCGATGGCACAGGTCGCTGGTGAAGCTTATCGGGTGCTGCGCCCACAAGGGCAGTTGGCGATTGCAATAGTAGTGGATGGCAGTCTGCCCGAGCTAACAGAGCTTGGTTTGCAAAAGCGCGCATTTTATAGCGCCGAGATGTGGCAGCAGGCGTTTGCTGGTCAGCCATGGCAAACGCTGACCAGCACGAAGCAGCAACATCATTGCTATTTTGACGACCTGCGTAGTTTGCTTTATTCCATTAAAGGTGTAGGCGCATCATCGGTTACCACAAATGCTGGTTTGCGCGGTAAGCGATATTGGCAACAGTTAGAACAGCAAGCTCAAGCATTACGGCAACCCCAAGGTTTAGCCTTGAGCTACCAAATTTTATATCTACAGGCACAGAAATAACTGCGTCCTTATTTACTTCATTTCAGGTGAACCGATGATTTTTTTTGTGACTGGTACTGATACCGACAGTGGTAAAACTGCTGTCTCTGCTGCGCTGTTACATAAGGCGCGCACGTTCCACGGCATGCGCACCTTAGGGATTAAACCTGTGGCATCGGGGTGTGAACGCACCGCAGACGGATTACGCAACAGTGATGCACAACTGTTGATGTCGGAATCCAGCCTGCAACTCGACTATGACCGCATCAACCCCTTCACCTTTGAACCTGCTATTGCGCCACATGTTGCCGCCGAAGATAGTGGAATCGACATTAGCCCTGAGGCGATTCTGTCATCACTCGATTTTACCCAGTTTTCGGTGGCGGATTTCTGCTTGATGGAAGGTGCCGGCGGTTGGCGTTTGCCATTGGGGGATAACCGCTACTTATCTGAAGTGGTGAGTGCGCTGGGGATCTCGGTGATTATCGTGGTCAATATGCGGCTTGGCGCACTTAATCATGCGTTGTTAACACGTGATGCAATTTTGGCAGATGGGCTGCAGGTGGCAGGCTGGGTTGCCAATAATACTGGGCCACAGATGCAAAGATATCAGGAAAACCTCATTAGCTTGAAAGAGATGATGGCGGCGCCTTTCCTTGGGGAAGTCCCATATTTAGAGGATTTTTCCGTCGCCAACGTGGCAGAGTATTTGGATTTAGCCCCGTTGCTGACCAGTAAAGCCTGAGTCCGCATACGTTAAAAAGCCGGCAACTGCTGGCTTTTTTGTCACGGGAATCAATTCAGCTCAACATGTGCGACAGGTCACTGCCTGCAGGTACCGGGATTTCCTGTTCCTGACCACTGAACAGAAATGCAGGTAAATCGCCAATTAACTGCAATTTATCGCCGTCCAGTTTTAGCGCCGTGCCTTCCTGAATTCCCAGTACCGGCGTGAGTGGATCAACACAGGTAAACTCCAAAATCCGTTGTGCGCGTGACTCGCCATTATGCCCAGCAATCGTCGCGTTACTGTAGTGGGGATTAATTTGAAATGGTATTAAGCCCAACGCGGTAAATGACGGCGGTTCAATAATCGGCATATCGTTGGTGGTCCGAATACTTTGACCGGCGATATTAGACCCTGCGCTCCAGCCAATATAGGGTTTGCCCGCAGCGACTTCTTCACGGATCAGATGCACCAAATCATAACGATAAAGCTCGTGCAGCAGATGGAAGGTATTGCCGCCGCCGACAATAATCCCATCGGCATCTTTAATCGCTTGTTTTGGATCGCCATGCTGGTGGATTGATGAAATATCCAGTTGCAGTGGAGCCAAGGCGCTGGCAACCGTTTCCAAATATTGCTCATAGGGTTTGCTGACACCGGCATAGGGAATGAACAACCATTTCTTAGTGTGGTTGGTCATTGCTGCAATAAGCGGCAGTGCATGTTCGAGATATAGCGTGTCCCCTGCACGTGAACTGCTCAATAAAAGTGCATTAGCTGTCATTATTATTCTCCATGCTGGTCAAGAGGTCTAACCATACTAGCAAATGCCACTTCACAACAACAATCTGCAGCGATTATTCAGCAACTTAGCATTAAGCTTTGATTAAGTTGTAACGCCTAGACTGCGCGCAAATGCAAGGTTTGTATTAGTTAAACATTATTTAATTCGCATGACCTTGAATTATTAAAAAGTGGACATATTATGTCTGGTAAAGCGTACTAAATCGTGGCGAATATTCTCCACAGGAGTTTATATGAAGCGTGTAATTCTATTTCTGTTAACCAACTTGGCCGTATTGGTAGTGGCATCAATCGTGATGTCGTTGCTGGGCGTCAATACCCGCACAATGGGTGGGTTATTGGTATTCGCGGCAATCTTTGGTTTCGGTGGTGCCTTTATCAGTTTGGCGATGTCTAAATGGATCGCAAAAAAATCAATGGGGCTCCAAGTTATCACTCATCCGCGTGATAACACCGAACGCTGGTTGTTGGAAACAGTTGCGCGTCAAGCGCAGCAAGCGGGCGTCAAAATGCCGGAAGTGGCAATCTATCAATCACCCGAAATGAATGCCTTTGCAACCGGCCCGAGCAAGAACAACTCGTTAGTCGCGGTAAGTTCTGGACTAATGTACGGCATGAATGCTGATGAAGTTGAAGCCGTGTTAGCTCATGAAATGAGCCACGTTGCCAACGGTGATATGGTGACACTGACCTTGATCCAAGGGGTGGTTAACACCTTCGTGATCTTCGCTGCCCGCGTTGTCGCTGGCGTGATCAGCAACTTCCTCTCTGGTGATGAAGAAGAGGGTGAAGGCTTAAGTGGCTTAGCGTATTTTGCGGTGGTTATGGTATTAGAGATCCTGTTTGGGATTCTGGCCTCAATCATCGTGGCTTACTTCTCGCGCATTCGAGAATATCGCGCTGATGCGGGTTCAGCCAAGTTGGCCGGCCGTAGCAAGATGATTGCAGCATTAGAGCGATTAAAGAATGGGCCGGAAACTGGCGAGATGCCTTCGAATATGGCTGCATTTGGTATTAACGGTAAGCGTTCTATGGCGGAATTGTTAATGAGTCACCCGCCACTCGATAAACGTATTCAAGCGCTACGCAACGCTGCTTGAGCGAGAAAAATCGCTAAATAATGGAGAAGAAGGCCGGTTTGGCCTTCTTTTTTGTTGTAATTTAGTGAATGATGTAATTACTGGTTAACCTCTGTTTTCTCAGCTAAAATTTTTGTAAATCCAATTTCGTATTCGACATTAAGTTGATTTAGCGCACATTTTGGTTTTTTATAAGTTGTTAAAGTATCGCTGACTGATATTTAGTTTCGTAACTTGCCGCAGTAAGGCAGGATAAATTTAAAGTCGTGCTATTAAACAGACTGGACGGGTGTCGTTGCTGTTAAAAGAATTCCCGCCAGTTTGTGTTACCGGAGGAAATATGGTGAGCAAAAAAGTTCTTGGTGCTCTGTTTGGTGCAGGTTTGGCTGCAATGGCGCTGTCTACTGGTGCTTTCGCAGAAGAACAAAAACTGGCTGAGTTCCACGTTGAAATGAACGGTGGTTGTGATTCTTGCCACAAAGATGGTTCTCCATCTGCCGATGGCGAATATGAATTCCAACAATGCCAAGGTTGTCACGGTGGTCTGGCTGATATGGACGCTGTTCATAAGCCACACGACGGCATGCTGAAATGTGCTGACTGCCACGCTCCACATGATATGAACGTTGGTCAACGTCCTACTTGTGAAGCTTGTCACGACGACGGCCGTACTCCAGAAAAAATTCTGGGTAAATAATAGATCTCAATTCGTTTGAGATAACAATGCCGGCAACTATGCCGGCATTTTTTATATCTGCTATCGTTAATATTAAGTGTCTGGCTGAGACAATGTGGTGGTTTGCATTGGCTCATCTCGTAAGAGGGCGCTTTTATGTTACGAGCAATCACGCTTTTGTGTCTGGTGCTGCTCACCACAGCGTGTACCAGCAATACTCATTCTTCTATAGCAATGCCGAGTGGCAATGACGAGCTTTTCCGTCCTGTCGATAGCGGTTGGCAGCCGCCCAGTGTCACCTCGCTATATCAACTTACTCCTGCGCAATTGCAGTTATTAGCACGCTTTGTTGAGCGAAAAGAGATTGCATCGCTACCCAAATATCAGCAACTGAGTCAATTTCTGCAAACCTTACTCGGAGACTTTAATTACGAAGGTCAGAATCTGATTGCCAAAGATGCCATGGCGCAACATCAAGGGAACTGCATGACGTTAGCTATGCTCACGTTCGCTTATGCCAAAGCGTATAAGGTTCCGATTGGGTTTCGGTTATTGCACGATATGCCAGTGCTACTCAAGGTGGAGCAGTCGATTGCGACCTATTCAGATCATGTGCGTGCTTATCTGTTTGATACCATCAATATGCAAGAGCTATCGCCCAATCCTCGTCGTTTTTTAAGTATCGATTATTTCTCCACGGGCGATTCACTCACCGGTAAGGTAGTGCCTGAACACGAGTTTTTAGCGATGTTCTATCGCAATCTCGCTGGAGAAGCGTTAATGCAAGGTAAGCTGACACATGCCTATCTGCAGGCCAAGCAAGGATTAGCCTTAGCACCACAATCCACACCACTGGTAGCCTTGATGGGACTTATTCACCGCCGCGCTGGCGATGAAGCGACTGCTGAGCAGTTTTATCAATACGGCTTATCGCTCGATGCGCGCGATGTGACCTTACTGATGAACTACCGCTATCTTGCAGATAAGCAGGGAAGGCAAAGTTTAGCGGCGCAACTGTCAGCACAATTGGCTCGGGTAGCACCGGAACAACCTGCTGAACTCTATATACAGGCATTAGCGGCGGTCAATGCACAAGATTTCGTGTTGGCAGAGCGTTTGATTCGGCAGTTTCTCGAACGTTATCCCTATTTTCATCAAGCCTATCTGCTACTCGCCACGATTCATTGGGAGCAGGGACAGCTAGAGGCTACCGAAAAGGCCCTTAAAAAAGCGCTGGCAACCGCAGTAAGTGATGAAAATCGACAGCGTTATATGGCCAAACTACAAGCATTGAGTCGACAACGTTAGCCTGTTGGTAATCTTGGGGTTTAGTATCAAAATAGATCGCTTTACCTCTTAATGTATACCTCTTTATAGGTATGTAAATCGTTATCTACCACTTTATAGGTAGTTGATTTATAAGGATATTTTGCACCAAAGTTGTTCGTTTCTAGCAAAAAATGCACTTTTGTTGCGCAATAGTTAATTATCATCTTCAGCTGATTTTATAAAAATTGCTTATAAATCAGCGCTGTCTAATTTTTGGCCTAACCGTTGCAAAAGAGTCTTCATCAAGAGAGGAGGCTCGCGGTGAAGCAAATTCAAACTAACTGTGCATATTGTGGGGTCGGCTGCGGCATGATTGTGTCGCAGCCAACACACTATGGCTCTTCACAACTGACACTCAAAGGTGATGCCGAGCATCCCGCTAACTTTGGCCATTTGTGCCAGAAGGGCGAACGTTTACTCGACACCTTACCGCTGCCACAGGCGTTGCGTTACCCGCGCTTAGCAAAAGCCAACAGCTCGTTGACTTGGGATGTAGCGACCGATCTAATCGCCGAAAAATTTGCCGCGGCGATTGCGGAACATGGCGCCGATTCAGTGGCATTTTACCTCTCCGGCCAACTGCTCACCGAAGACTATTATGTGGCCAACAAGCTGGCGAAAGGCTTTTGGGGCACGGCTAACGTGGATACCAATTCACGCCTGTGTATGTCGTCTGCCGTCAGTGCTCATATTCGCGCGTTTGGTGAAGATGTGGTTCCCGGCTGCTATCAAGATTTTGAATTGGCCGATGTGGTGGTGTTGGTCGGTGCCAATACAGCGTGGACCCATCCGGTATTGTTCCAACGTATTTTGCGTGCTCGTGAATCCCACGGCACTAAGTTGGTGGTGATCGACCCGCGTCGTACCGCCACTGCGCGTCAGGCCGATCTGCATCTAGCGATCAGCCCTGATAGCGATCTGTGGCTGTTCTCACTACTGTTCAACAAACTGAGCCAAACAGCGGCGGTAAATACTGCATATATTGCCGACCATACTCAAGGTCTTACTGATGCGCTGGCACAGCTGCAACATTGGCTGCCAAGCGAAAGTGACGTACTGGCGCAATGCGGTATCACTGCTGCGCAATTCGATGAGTTGTTAGCGCTGTATCGTGATAAAAAATCGGTCGTCACCGCCAGCTGCATGGGCGTGAATCAATCGGTACATGGGACAGATACCACCAATGCCATTATCAACTGCCATCTGCTTAAGGGCGACATTGGTAAACCGGGTTGTGGTTTCTTTTCGCTGACCGGACAGCCAAATGCCATGGGTGGCCGCGAAGTGGGCGGCTTAGCAACGCAGCTCGCCAATCACCTGGGCTTTGCCGAAGACGAGCGCGCGTTGTTGGCTGACTTCTGGCAAAGCAGCAATATTGCAACTAAGCCAGGATTGAGTGCGCTGGAGCTGTTTCAAGCGATGGCCGATGGAAAAATCAAAGCGGTATGGATCATGGCGACGAATCCGCTGGTATCCATGCCCGATAGTCAATTAGTGCAAAAGGCGCTCGAGACTTGCCCATTTGTGGTGGTGTCAGATATCACAGGCGACACCGATACTGCTGGCATGGCGGACTTACTACTGCCAGCCCAAGGCTGGTCAGAAAAATCGGGTACCACCACCAACTGTGAGCGCCGCATCACTCGCCAACGCCCGTTTATCGCCAGCAAAGGCGAAGCGAAAGCTGATTGGCAAATGGTTTGCGACGTAGCACAGAAAATGGGCTTTCCGGGGTTTGAGTTTGCGTCTAGCGCGGACATCTTCCGCGAATTTGCCGCACTTTCGGCCAAGGTCAAACACGCTTATCCGCACAAGCAATTAGATCTCTCTGCATTTGCCTCACTCAGTGATGCTGAATATGCCGCATTCAAGCCACAGCAGTGGCCATTAAACACCAATCATGATCCGCGTCTGTATGCCGATGGTCGCTTCTCGTTTGCCGATGGTCGCGCCCGTTTTGTGGTGCCCGCGGCAGTTGACACTCACGACACTTCTGAGCAACTGCTGCTGATCTCTGGCCGTAGCCGCGATCAGTGGCACACCCGCACTCGCACCGGCCATGTAGCGCAACTGGTGTCGCATGAGCAGCAACCATGCGTCTACGCCCACTCAAGCACCATCGCTGCGCAGCAGTTGCAAGCGGGGCAGTTAGTCGCTTTACAAAACGCCAACGGTGCCGAGTTATTGGTGCAACTGCTGGCGGACGACACGCTGCAAACCAACCAACTGTTTATGGCAATGCATTGGACTGGCCGCGAGACAGGCAGTTTTAGCGTTAACCAACTACTCGATAGCCGCCACGATCCGATCTCAAAACAGCCTGCTTTTAAAGGCCAACCGGTCACGCTGCAAAGCCGCCGCGAACTTCAGCAAGCCATGGTGTGGGGCGAGTTGCCAGCATCGATGCTGGATGCGAACGGCAACATTAGCGGCGCCTTGTATCTGTTTGAACAGGTACTAAAGCAGGGCAGTTGCCAACATCTGGCATTAGCAAACTCAGCGCTCGCTAGCGGTAATGCGCTCACTTGGCAACTGGATGGCGTGACCATTCAGTGCGAGCTCAGCAGTGGTCGTATCCGCGCGATTATCCTCATCTCACCACTGCGAATTGCGATTGATAAAGACGCGATGGTCAAGCTGCTTGGGCAAAACGTCAGCGCCAAATTACTCAATGATATTGAAACCTTAGTGCGTGCGGGTGACAGCCCACTGGTGTGCGTCTGCAAAGGCGTAACCCGTGAGCAAATCCTCACCGTCGCACACAGCTTTACCGGCAAATGCCGTATTGAAGGCGTGCAGCAGCTCACCGGCTGCAGTACCGGTTGCGGCAGCTGCCGCGGTGAATTAATCGCGATTTTGGACAGCGAATTTGCTGAGTCCACCGTGGCGGTAACCTTGGGGGGAGCACACAATGCATAACATGCAAGCGATGTTGGCGAGTAGCCAATTGCCACAGTTAGCTGCGGGTGAAGTGGCGTTAGTCGGTGCAGGCTGTGGCAGTTTGGGCAACCTGACCTTAGCGGCATTCAAATTGATTAGTACAGCAGAAGCTGTGGTGTTTGACGCGCTGGTCGATAGCGACATTCTGGGGCTGTTGCCAGAAAGCTGCGAGCGTTACGACATGGGCAAACGCGGCGGCGTAGTGTGCGGTGGCAAGGTATCTTCCAGCCAAGATGCAATCAACCACAAGCTACTGTCGCTGGCACAACGGGGTTTAAAAGTGTTGCGCCTCAAAGGCGGTGATCCCAATGTGTTTGGTCGTGGCACTGAAGAAGCGCTGTTTTTAGCCGAGCATGGCATTAAATCGCAATTTGTGGCGGGCGTGACTGCCGCATTAGGCTGTGCCGCGGCTGCCGCAATTCCGCTAACCCATCGCGGTGTATCACGCTCGGTCACCTTAGTGACGGGCCATCAAGCCAGTGGCGACACTACTCACCACTGGCGTGCACTGCTCGATCTCGGTAGCACACTGGTGTTCTACATGGGCAAAGACCAAGCGCAGAAAATCGCGGCGTCTTTGCTGCTCGCTGGTGGTTCAAGCGAGTTACCTATGGTGTTTATCAGCGCCGGTTGCCGTGACAGCCAACAACTGCACTATGCCACAGTGGGCACTATGGCGGCGGTGGCAAAGACCATCAGCAGCGAAGGCCCAACCCTGATGATCATCGGTGAAGTGGTTGCCGTGGGGCGTGAGTTACAACAGCTGCTCAACGACATCGACGTTGGCGAACAGAAGGTATCTGTGAGCGGAGGGCTGCGCCATGCTATCGCCGGTTAATGTTGAGTTTAACATCACTGCCCGTGAACTGGTGCATGCCTTGGCCGCTGGCCCCAAGAAAGCGCGCACGCTGACGGTCGACGAAACCCGCGCCATGATCCACTTATGGGCCAAGGGTGACATGGATGACCTGCAATTTGGCGCATTGCTGATGATCATGCGTCATCGCGGCGAAACCGCCGAGGAAGTCGCCGGTGCGGCGCTGGGCTTACGGGATTTCAGTGTATTTGTCAGCGTACCTGAGCTGGCGGTGAGCTTGGATTGGCCGTGTTATGCCGGTAAGCGCGAGCAGTTTCCGTGGTTGCTGTTTGCAGCACTGCGTCTTGGCAAAAAAGGCCAACGGGTATTGCTGCATGGTGATGAATTAGCCTCACCTAAGCGCAATCATGTGGCGGCGTTTGTGAAACAAGCGGGCATTCCTACTGCGATTGATGCCAAGAGTGCTGCCAAAGCGCTCGATAGCAAAGGCGTCGTCTATATGGCGCTCGATAGCATGCTGCCGCTGTGGTCACGTATTCGTGAACTGCATCGTACCTTGGGCTTACGTAGCTTACTGACTCAAGCGGTGCGTTTCTTCAACCCAGCAAACTGCCAATACGGTGTGCGGACTTATTTCCATCACGGCTTAGATGATCACTATCTGGCGGTGCTGAGCGCGATGGCGGCATACAGTCAGCCACAACAAATTTTGATTTTCCGTGGTCATCAAGGTGAAGCGGAGATCAACCCACGAGTTGAGAATGAATTGGTGTTTTGGCGCAATGGTGCGGTGACGTGTGAACTGTTGCACCCATGTGCGCCACAAGGTACCCAAGCACAGTTACAACTGCTCGGCACCGATGACGAAGTATTAGCCCGTTTTGCAGATATGGCGCGTCCAGGTGCCAGCGATAACAGCCTGCAAGCCGCCGCGGTGAATGCCACCTTGGCCGCCATTTTGTTGCTGCTTGGCAAAGCGGCAACAGCCGACTCGGCATTGGCATTAGCCACCAGTGGTAAAGGGCTGGCCAACCCAGCAATCGACGCCCTGTGTCGCGTGTTGATTAAGCAAGGCTGCCGTGATGAGCAAGAAGCATTTCAACTGCTCAGACAGAAATCGATGCACTGCGGCATCAGCATGGACAAGTTAGCACAGCAGTTGTTGCAGCACGTTGCTGCCGCGTAGATAGCGTTACCGATATTGTTTGGCCACCTTCGGGGGGCAACCGCAGCGAATAGCACCCAAGGGGCATCGCGCGGATTAACTGAAAATTTAACCATGGCAAAGGCGCCAATCTCCTCACGCTCAGTGAGCTCGCGAATTCGCGGCTGTCGAGCGAGGGCAGGTTGGCGCCTTTTGTTTTTGTAGATTGTTTTTACAGCATTTTTATCAGTTTGAAGCATCGCTGTTCGCAGCGGATTCAATACCAGTAAGGCCAGTGAGCACGGGAGAAAGGTATGTCAAACTTTGAATCAAAGCCAAAATTAGTGGTCGTCGGCAACGGCATGGTGGGCCACAACTTTGTTGAACAGCTGTGCGAGCAAGGCCTGCAGCAGCATCTGGATGTGTTAGTCATCGGCGCCGAAAAACGCGTGGCATACGATCGCGTGCAGCTATCGTCTTACTTTAATGGCGCTGCGCTGGACGATTTAGCCATGACCACCGCCGAGCAATATGCCGAGTGGGGCGTGAGTTTGAAACTGGGTGCCACTGTGGTCGGCATCGACAATGACGCCAAATCACTGCTACTGGCTGATGGTACTCGTGAAAGTTACGACAAGCTGGTGTTAGCCACAGGCTCTTACGGTTTTGTGCCACCGATTAATGGCCGCGATCGCGAAGGTTGCATGGTGTATCGCACCACTGACGATCTGCTGGCGATTGAAGCGGCCGCTAAAAATGCCAAAACCGGTGTGGTAATTGGTGGTGGTCTGCTCGGCTTGGAAGCGGCCAATGCGCTGAAACTGCTCGGATTAAAAACCCACGTGGTGGAGTTTGCCCCACAGTTGATGCCGGTACAGTTGGATGCCAAAGCTGGCGCACTGCTGAAGGCCAAAATCGCCGCTCTCGGGGTGGAAATCCACACCAGCAAAGTGACGCAAGAGATCGTTGATGGTGAAACTGGCCGTCTGCGCCTCAAGTTTGCCGATGGCGAATTGCTCGATACTGACATGCTGGTGTTCTCTGCCGGTATTCGCCCATACGACAACCTGTCTGACAGCTGCGCGCTGGAAAAAGGCGCCCGCGGCGGTTACGCGGTCGATAACTTCTGCCAAACCACAGTGGCGGATGTTTACGCCATTGGTGAATGCGCCAGCTGGCAAGACCGCATCTTTGGTTTAGTCGCACCCGGCTACCAAATGGCGAAAGTGGCGTTAGGGCATATTGTTCATTCACTTGAAATTGCCGAAAAACACCACGGTGACTTCTTAGGTGCCGATATGAGCACCAAGCTCAAATTGATGGGCGTGGATGTGGCTGCCATTGGTAACAGCCGCGGTAGCGAAGACAGCCGTTTTGTTGAACTGATGGATGAGCCTGCAGGCATCTACAAAAAACTGTGGCTCAATGATGAAGGTAACGTGATCACCGGCGCGCTGCTGGTGGGCGATACCAGTGATTACGGCACGCTGCTGAACCTCTATCTCAGCGGCCACAAGATTGAAGGTAGCGCGGCCGCCTTGTTGCTGTCGGGTGATGCGCCTGCCTTGCCAAAATCCAATAACGATTTGATCTGCTCTTGTCATCAGGTGAGCCGTGGCAGCATTCTCAAAGCCGTGGCCGATGGTGCGGCGTCGCTTGGTGATATCAAGCGTTGTACCAAAGCGGCGTCTGGCTGCGGTGGTTGCTCTGCCAGTGTGCAGAAGGTGATCAACGAAGGCTTGAGCGCGCAAGGTGTTGAAGTGAGCAAAGCCCTGTGCAGCCACTTCGAGTACAGCCGTCAGGAGCTGTTCCACCTGTGCCAAGTGGAAGGTATTAAAGACTTCGCCACCTTGCTGGCCAAACACGGTAAATCACACGTGCATGGCGTGGGTTGTAACACTTGCCAGCCTGCGGCCGCGTCAATTTTTGCCTCGCTCTACAACGGCCATGTGTTGTCAGACAGCCGTGATCAACTGCAAGACACTAACGATGCTTTCCTCGGCAACCTGCAAAAAGATGGCACTTACTCCGTCGTACCGCGCATCGCCGGTGGCGAAATCACCCCCGACAAACTGATTGCTATCGGCGAAGTGGCCAAACGTTACGACCTCTACACCAAAATCACCGGTGGTCAGCGCATCGATCTGTTCGGCGCCAAGTTATCTGAACTGCCAGAAATTTGGGAGCAACTGATCGCCGCTGGGTTTGAAACCGGCCACGCCTACGGAAAATCACTGCGTACCGTGAAGTCTTGTGTCGGCAGCACTTGGTGCCGCTACGGGGTGCAAAACTCAGTCGGCATGGCGATTGAGTTAGAGAACCGTTACAAGGGCTTGCGCTCACCACACAAACTGAAAATGGCGGTATCGGGCTGTACCCGAGAATGCGCCGAAGCCCAAGGCAAAGATATCGGCGTGATTGCGACCGACAAAGGCTGGAACCTCTATGTCTGCGGTAACGGTGGCATGAAACCCCGTCACGCCGACCTGTTCGCCAGCGATTTGAACGATGCCGAATTGGTTGAGCTTATCGACAAAGTGTTGATGTTCTACGTGCGCACTGCTGACAAGCTGCAACGTACCTCCGTCTGGCTCGAAAGCCTCGACGGCGGCCTTGATTACCTCAAACAAGTGATTTTGGAAGACTCGCTCGGCATCGGCGATGAGCTGTTAAGCCAGATGCAAGCTGTGGTGGATAGCTACCAATGCGAGTGGAAAACCAGTGTTGAAACCCCTGAACTGCGCGCGCGCTTCAGTGAGTTTGTCAATCCGCAAGCGGCGCCAACTGCGGCTGCTTTGCCATACCAACGGGTGCGCGGGCAACGTATTCCCGCCATCAATCTAACACCAGCAGCTGAGGAGGAAACCCTATGAGCTGGGAAAGAGTATGTGATCCCTCCGCATTGCCGGTAGGAAAAGGTATCGCCGCCTGGGTCGCTGGGCGTGCTGTGGCGATTTTTAATCTGGGACAACAAGGCGTATTTGCGCTGGATAACCGTGACCCAGCCAGCGGCGTTAGCCTGCTGGCACGCGGCCAGATTTGTGAATTAGCCGGTGAGTTGTACGTCTGCTCACCGCTGTATAAGCAACATTATCGCCTCACCACAGGTGAGTGTTTGGAAGAACCACAGCTCAGCGCTGAGAAAGTGGCTGTTCGAATTGATGAAACCGGCGTTTGGCTGGCAGGAGCATAATCATGAGTCAGGAAAAATTTAATCTGTTTTCGTTCAAGGGCAAGATGAAAATCATGCACTTGAGTTGGATGGCGTTCTTTGTGTCATTCGTGGTGTGGTTTAACGCTGCGCCGTTGATGAGCCTTATTAGCGAAAGCTTGGGGCTTACCAAGGAGCAAGTCAAAACCCTGTTGATCCTGAACGTGGCGTTGACTATTCCTGCGCGGGTGGTCATCGGCATGGTGACCGACAAATTCGGTCCGCGCAAAGTGTACTCGTCGTTGCTGATTATCTGTTCAGCGCCTTGTTTCCTGTTTGCCTTTGCTGACAGCTTCATCCAGTTAGCGATTGCTCGCTTCCTGCTGGGCTTTATTGGTGCAGGCTTCGTGGTGGGTATCCGCATGATCAGTGAATGGTTCCCTGCCAAAGAGCTGGGCACCGCAGAAGGCATCTACGGCGGCTGGGGTAACTTTGGTTCAGCGGCAGCTGCGTTCTCTTTGCCTGTGTTAGCACTGGCCATTGGCGAACCTTACGGCTGGCGTGTAGCAATTGCGCTGACTGGTGTAATGAGCATTATCATCGGTGTGATCTATTACATCGGTGCCAGTGATACCCCGAAAGGCTCAACTTATTTCAAGCCAAAGAAATCTGGCGCGATGGAAGTGACCAGCAAAGGCGATTTCTGGTTGTTGCTGCTGATGAAACTGCCAATGTACGCTACGCTCGGTTTGCTGTGTTGGAAGCTCTCTCCAGCAGGCGTGAAAATGCTGACGCCAACCATGGTTACGGCAGTGATTGTGGTGCTAGCTGTACTGTTAGTGATTGATTTTTATAATACTTGGCAAGTTAACCGTCATGTATTTGAAAAAGAAGTGCCTGAGTTTGAACGTTATCAATTTAAGCAAGTGGCCGTACTGAACGTATTGTACTTCTCGACCTTCGGCTCTGAGCTGGCGGTAGTGTCGATGTTGCCAATGTTTTTCGCTGAAACCTTCAGCTTAGGTTTGGCGCAAGCGGGTATGGTGGCTTCTTCATACGCCTTTATGAACCTGATGTCTCGCCCAGGCGGCGGTTGGATTTCAGACCGTTTTGGCCGTAAATCGACCCTGTTGATTTTAACTGCAGGCTTAGCTGCGGGTTACTTCACCGTGGCACAGATTGATGCCAGCTGGAGCCTACCGTTAGCGGTTGTTGCGGTAATGGCTTGCTCATTCTTCGTCCAAGCGGGTGAAGGTGCCGTATTCGCCGCAGTGCCGTTGATTAAACGCCGTTTAACTGGCCAAATCGCCGGTATGACGGGCGCGTACGGTAACGTGGGTGCGGTGTTCTTCCTGACCGTCTACTCTTTAGTGTCAGTACAAGCCTTCTTCTACACCATTGCGGTTTCCGCGCTGTTCGGTGTGGCCTGTTTGCTGCTGATGCGCGAGCCGCAAGGCCATATGGCGGAAGTGGATGAAAACGGCGAAGTGACGCTGATCAGCGTCAGTTAATCCAAGCGATACGTTCGCCGTTTACTGCGGTAAACCGTATGAAACCCGCGCCAGTCATAAGGGCGCGGGTAACGCGTTTCTGGCGTGAAAATGGAAGGGAGGAGCGCCGATGAACTCAGCGACTTATGTGGCAAAAGAGTTGGCAAAAGGTGTGGCAAAAGATGTGGCAACCGATGCGCCAGCCGATTCGTCAATGAAAGTGCCAGCAGACGCCAACGCTGCAGCGCGAACCCTTGCCAGCGCGGCAACATCTGCCGCGAGCCAGCCAGAACTCCCCTTCGCCAGCGGCTTACACTTGCTGGCGGGACAAGCCTCAAGCGCAGGCATCAAACTGCGCAACGAAGATGCCATCGGCATTCGCGTGCCTGAATCTGAGTTGTTGCACAATAAAGGGATTGCGGCAGTGATTTGCGATGGCGTCAGCGCCGCCGAAGCGGGCGAGCAAGCGGCGCGCACAGCGGTCAGTAGTTTCCTTTCCGATTATTATTCCACGCCAGCCAGTTGGTCGGTACAAACCGCCAGCCAGCGAGTGCTTGCCGCCATCAACCAATGGTTACTCGGCTTGGGTCGCGATTTTCGCGACGCCAGCCGGGGTTACGTATGTACCTTTAGTGCCGCCATTATTAAATCCTGTAGCCTGCATCTGATGCATGTGGGCGATGGGCGGGTGTACCTGTGGCGTCAAGGCGAATTACGCCAACTGACACGCGATCATGCTTGCAGTAAAGGCAGCGCAGGCGAGGGCACATTCTTAACCCGTGCATTGGGGCTAGAACCAAAATTAGAAATTGATTACAGCAGCTTAGCCCTGCAAGCAGGTGATGCTATTTTGCTGATGACCGACGGCATTCATGGCTACTTAAGCCATAACTCCTTGGTCGAACATCTGGTCAATCATCCCGTCCAAGATGATGAAGACTGCGAGCATCTGTGCCGTTCACTGGTGGAACTGGCGTTAGCCGCCGGCAGTGACGACAACCTCAGCTGCCAATATCTGCAAGTGGCCAGCTTGCCGTCGATGGATAAAAACGACCTCTATCTGCGTTTATCCAGCAAACCCTTCCCACCACCGATGTCTCTCGGGCAAAGCCTTGACGGCTATCGCGTGCGTAAAATTTTGCACGAAAGCGAGCGCAGTCAGGTGTATCTGGTGCAAAACCCGCAAGGGCAGTTGGCGGTAATGAAAACCCCGTCGGTCAACTACATTGATGATGCCGCCTACATCGAGCGCTTTATGCAAGAAAGCTGGATTGGCAGCCGCATTCGTCATCAAAACGTGGTGGCTTTGGTGGATCACGACCAACCTAAATCTGCCTTGTATTACCTGACCGAATACCTCAACGGCCAGCCTTTAGATAACTGGCTGGCGGGCAAAAAATGCGACCCTGACACCACACTGCATCTGGTCAGCCAGATGGAAGCAGGGCTAAGAGCGCTGCATCGGCGAGAGATGGTGCACCGTGATCTCAAGCCCGGTAACGTGATGGTTTGCCAAGACAAACGGGTGAAACTGTTGGATTTCGGCTCCTGTTATGTGCGCGGTTTGGCGGAAATCGCCTCTCCCATCGAGCGCGACCATATTCTCGGCACTGCCGATTATTCTGCACCCGAGTTGCTGCTCGGCCACATCGGCAGTATGCAGTCAGATCTGTTCTCGCTGGCGGTGATCACTTTTGAGATGCTCACCGGCAAACTGCCGTTTTATGGCAAGTTGGCCGAGTGCCGCAGCGCGAAAGATTTTGCCGCACTCAAATACCAATCTATCGCTGAGTTAGCGCCCGAAGTGCCGTCGTGGATGGATGCAGCGGTGCGCCGTGCGCTGAGTATTAATCCGGCTGATCGTTATGCTGATACCCATGAGTTTTTTACCGCACTGTCGACGCCCGCGCGGGTGGCGGTGGCAGGGCAGTTTGTGCCGTTACTGCAACGGGAGCCGTTGAAGTTTTTTAAGCTGGTATGTGGGGTTCAGTTTTTGGTGATTTTGGGGTTATTACTTGCGTTGCTTGGTTGAAGGTGATGCCTTCAAACTTCCCGTTGGGCTTATCACTGCGTGATAGCAAACTGCGTTTGCCAAAGTCGTGGAGCTACTCGCTCCACACCAGAGGACAAGGGGGCTGGACAGCCTCGCCCCCTTGTCAATCCCCCAGCTGCCCCGACGTCGCGAAACGCTACGGCGCTTCTGGTTTGCCATTTTCGCAAATCGCTCTGATTCGGAATCCATTCCGCAGCGTAGCTTCGAGACATCGACATACAGGATGTATTAATGCCGTGGAGCACATGGATGTGCGGGAACGGCGAATGCCTCGCTTGCTCAATGTCTGCCCAACGCACCTTCGCCGCGCCGAGGGGAATTGGTGTTGCCAAAAATCTCCATAGGTAAAATATTTTATTTTAAAATAAAGTATTTTATTATTAGTCCAACAGTTATTGTAATTGTTACAGAAATTAATGTCCCAAGGAGAAAGTATTCGGTTAGCTTATGATCTTGAGCGCTTTTCATATCGCCGAATCTAAATATTGACTTAGCGGTTAATATAAAGCCAATGACGGAAAATTCGCCTGTAATTGTGAATATAAGGATTATTATTCTTTCTAAATACCCTATGGTCTCCCCTCCAGAAATAAGGCCTTTATTCTCATCAATGGATAAAGAATATTTGCTCAGCATTGTTCCGATAAATATCGATGTTGGCTTAAGAATAAGAAGAAATCCTAAAGTCAAACTTAAAATGTATTTATTAAAAACATAGTTTTTAATCTCTATTGATGATAAATCTAACTGTGATGCATGTATAGATATTAGAAATAAGATTGAAAAATGCAGGATTTGATCTACGACTAAATAGCGTAAGCCATTCTTGTAAGTTTTCAAAATGTCAATCGCCCAATGTGTAATACCAACTATAAAGAATGTACAAAGAATCGTTTTCCAATAAGTTGTTACATATAATATTGGGATACAAGACATAATTGCCTGTATAACAGCATGATTAATCAGTTTTAATGAACTTATGTGATTTTTGTTTTTATCTTTAACCCAGCTATTAGGTTGAAAATAAAAGTCACCTAATATATGCAATATAATTAGCGAGGTGAATAATATTGGGAAGTTGTTCAAATAAAATACTCCGTTATTTTTTTTGAGAAAAATTCGACATATTCAGTTATTAGATTTAAATTTGCAGAATTAATCGAGCGATTTACTGATACTCTATTAACCTCTAAAGTTTCGGCTATTTCTTTTTGAGTGATATTCTTATTGTTTAGGGTGATATTCTTTAATATTTCATACACAATTTCAGACTGTCTTTCTGTTAATCCAGACATTTGATTATCTAGGTATTTAGTTAGCAGTTCAAAATTTTCATTAAAAGATTTTATGGGTGTGGTTATTTTTAAAGTGGCTGGCTTCATACTATCCAAGTTTCTCCCAGATAGTGTAAATATGTTACCTGTAGAGCTACCTAAAGAGTTTCTAAACACCATGCCTTCATTATTTCCAATAGCTACGCTTATCCGACAATCATAACGACTATTTCTGCTTCTTAAACTAGTTCTAATGAGAAGAGCATAAGTTGCAGCATTCTTAGCATCTTTAACAAAAATCTGAAACGCATCTCCTCTACTTATTTCAAATTTATTATTTGGGTCAGAGGTTCTAATTAAAGCTAGTTGGTTATGTAATGTGTAGAGCAAATCTTCATACATTTCGTCTGATAGGTCTGTAGAGCGAATGATGTCCCCACTTAGTACTGCTATGGGAGTGTTAAGCTCGTTTCTTTCTACAACTATTTTTTCTTTCACCTTCACCATAAAACCAACCATAATCGTGTTTATTAGTAGTAACCTAAAATTGTTACTTTTCATGATAGTAACGCTAAGGTGTTACTATTGCTACTAGTAGCCTAAAATTGTTACTTTTCATGATAGTAACGCTAAGGTGTTACCATTGCCACTAGTAACCTAAAATTGTTACTAGTAATCTAAAATGGTTACTTTTAATGATAGTAACTCTAAGGTGTTACTATTGCCGCTAGTAACCAAAAATGGTTACTTTTAATGATAGTAACTCTAAGGTGTTACTATTGCCACTAGTAACCAAAAATGGTTACTTTTTGTCTTAGTGACTAAAGACATTCATTGAGAAATGTTAATGATGTGATCTGTTTGGGATTCAGTTTTCCTCACGTTTTGATGACATAAAAAGGAGGTGAATATTGAGGTCATTAAAAAATTGTTGTTGAAATATAATATTGTTATTTAAGCTGTTGTTTTTAAATGGTTTACCTTAAATAACGCATCATAGTGTAAGTTGTACCTCAAGCTCAACTCCAACGAAGCTTTCTTCCCATTCCTCGAAGATCTCGCCGTCAGTGACCTACAACAACTCGCCGTCTGCGATACTAAAAATTGATCTTAGTCGGACGTGCAGCCACGCCCAAATTCACAGGAATTCACCGAAATTTTCCAGCACATGCGGGGCAGTAACCGTCGCCAGCATGGCCGTTCTCGCACATCCGTGTGCTCTACGGCATTAGTACATCCTGTACGTCGATGCTGGCGTCGAGCGCACAGGGATTGTGTTCACAGCGTGCCACTGAACTGCGTGTGCATGCGCCCACCGCAGGTGATTTAGCACATCGTGCAAAAAAGCAACGGATTTCTTAACAGATGAAATTGCCAACTTTCAAGCATACCCAATTCCCTTCGGCGCGCCGTAGTATTTCGCGACGTCGGGGCAGCGGTGTAACGGCCAAATTTACGAAAGGTGATAATGCCTTCTAACTTTTGCGAGATGGCAATTTGCATATGATGGACAGGCAAACAGATAATAGCTGGGCTAGCTAATTTTGCCTGCATCGGCTTTGATCTGTGTAATGCGACTAACGAAAAGGACAACTCATGAGTAAACAGCCAGAAACCACCGAATTTAGCCACTTTACTGTGTTAGGCGATGGTATTGTCGGCGAGTTACAAGATGGCTTTGTATGTCCGCGGGGCCCCGCGATTATGACGATGAAAACATGGGCGCTCAATGCGGATCAAAGCGCCGATATGCTGGATGTCATTGGCCGCCAGATTGGCTTTGAAATCATTGGCGACATCAAAATTTTTGCGACTGAACCTGAACAAGCGCCGAGTGACAAACCTTTTGGCTACGGGATTAATTTCACCCCTTATGATTATGAATAAACCGCGCGGTATTGATTGACGACTGATTACAGGGTCGAATACAAGCCCAATACGCCAACCACCACGGCAGCGAGACTGAACACCAACACCATACCTGCCAACATATCCTTGATATGGCCAATCTGCGGATGAATCTCTGGGTGGAGATGGTCAATCAGGCCTTCAACGGCGGAGTTGATTAATTCCGCCGCCCACACCAGCGCGATACACAACACAATCAGCGCCCACCAGATGGCACTGGGTTGGCGCCAGGCAAATACTGCGACGGCCAATATCGCCGCGGCAAGATGGCGGCGCATATTGTGTTCGGTTTTAACTGCGTAGATAAAACCGTTAATGGCGTAGCCCAACTTTTTGATAAACGACTGGTTTTTCACGGAGTCTACCGTTGCTTAATCTCAATAAGCTTAGAATGCCATATGCAGCTTAATACCGACAGCATCACCTTCTGAATACGCGGCAACCTGCACACCGTGAAAAGGCTCAGTGAAATAACGGGCATTGAGATAACCCACTAAAGCACCGGCGACCACATCTTTGGTGTAGTGACGATCTGAGTCAACCCGTGACCAGCCGACATAAGTGGCGGCGGCGTAGAAGGGGATGGACGTCTTCCAGCCATAACGTTGCTGCACATAGGTGGCGGCGGCGAATGAAATCGAGGTGTGACCGGAAGGAAAACTGTCGTTATCACTGCCATCGGGACGGCGTTCGTGAATCGTGTACTTCAGCAGTTCGGTGGTGAGGAAGGTGGCGCCAACGCCCCAATAAAGCTGATATTGACCTTCGCTATCGTCCTTCAGTTGGCTCAGACCCCATGCGGCGACGGGAATGGCCACTAGGCCGATATCGCCTGAGGTTTCTACGGTGGAAGCTGCCAGTGCGTTCTGAGTCAAAAAGGCGGTGGCACACAGCAAGGCGGCGTTGAGGGTTAGCGGCAAAGATTTCATCGCATTCCTATTATTTATTGTTGTTGATTAAGACAAAAGCGCTATGTCTGTATGAATGCAGCGCAACGAATATCGGCTCACGCTAGAGAGCAAAGATTAACAGTTAATTAAGCGTAATGAAAAAGTAACCTTTTGGTTGAAGGCATCAGCGCTGAGTTTGGCCGCGGCACTGGTGGTGTTTAACGAATGGCGTCGATAACCGAGAGCCGTCTTCATCTTAATTTCAGTTGCCTGATTTAGCGTGTTAAGCGCCAAATTTGTAAAATCGGGCAAGAAAATTACAGGAACATGCTATTGGATATTGGCAAATTCATTGACAATGTCAGTAGCTAAAATGATGTGGATATTCTGCACGGCGAGGCGTATGCACAATGCTGGAAACATGGCAGAACCTTGCCAGTTTTTGCTACTGCTAGCGGCGACGATAATGCGAATTGTGGTGGTTTAGCGTTAACGTTAAACAATAACAGACCTTATTTCATAAAGAATTAATCAATCAATGATTTATGACGTATAGGTGCAACACATGGCATCGCGGAAGATGACCAACCTGACTAAGGAGATTTTGAATGTGTGACGGTAAAGATCATGATCATAACCGAAGAAAAGTGATGAAATTCACCGGCGCTGTCGGTATGGGCGCTATGTTGGCCGGCCCAATGAACGTGTTTGCTAGTCCAGCCGCTGGCAACATTCAATCACGAGGCTACGCCGCCTTTGATGAATCAGGCAAGCTGAAACCGTGGAAATTTGAACGTCGTCCAGTCGGTGATAATGACGTACTGATCGACATTAAGTTCGCCAGTATCTGCCACTCTGATATTCACCAAGAGAAAGGTCACTGGGGCAAACAGAAATATCCGCAAGTACCGGGCCACGAAATCGTGGGTGTGGTGGCTGCCGTGGGTAAAAACGTCACTAAATTTAAAGTGGGCGACCGTGCTGGCGTAGGTTGTATGGTCGGTAACCACAACCATCATCACGACACCGATGAAGAGCAGTACAACCCAGACACCATCTTTACTTATGGCTATCCGGATGACCGCTCACCAACCGGTATTTCGCAAGGTGGCTATTCAAACAACATCGTCGTCGAAGAAAACTTTGTGATGCATGTGCCTGAAAACATCAGCTTTGAAGAAGCTGCGCCACTGATGTGTGCCGGTATCACGACTTATTCACCACTGATGCGTGCTGATATCAAGCCAGGTATGAAAGTGGGCATTGCCGGTATTGGTGGTTTGGGCCATATGGCGATTAAGTTTGCGGTATCGAAAGGTGCCGAAGTTTACGCGTTCACGACGTCGCCTTCTAAAGTGAAAGATATTTTGGCTTTCGGTGCAAAAGAAGCCGTGGTGGTAGACGACCTGAGCAAGCTGGGCGCATACAACGGCCAAATGGACTACTTGTTGAGCACTATTCCATATGACTTCAATGTGGCGGCCTACGCTGCGATAGTGAAGCCGTACGGTACTTTTACTCAGGTGGGCATGCCGATTAAGTCCGAAGTGACAGTGAATGCATTGTATCTGGCGTTCTCGCGCGTGAATTTTAATGCGTCTTTGATTGGTGGCATTAAAGAAACTCAAGAGATGGTGAACTACTGCGCGGCGAACAATATTCTGCCTAAGATCCAAAAGATCAAAGCAAATCAAATTAACGACGCGTGGGAAAGTGTTGTGAACAAGGAAGCGCGCTATCGTTACGTTATCGACGCGGCGACGTTCTAAGTTCAGATTGTGATAAGTATCTCAAGGGCGATATTCATTATCGCCCTTTGTTTTGCCTGTGGGGGATAGCTGGCTGACAGCAAGGGAACCCGTCTACACTTGGAATGACGCTGGCAATTGATGCCGATGTTATCGCCATTAAAATTACGCTCAGGACGGCGCACTAGGATAGTGGATCAGGAACGGATAGAGATAACCTTAGTTGTAATAGGATGACACTTATGCCACCTAAAGAACTCGTCGTGTTACTGGACGATGCATTCTCACCCATTGGTACGGCCGATAAAGCCACGCTCCACAACCACAACACGCCGCTGCACCTCGCATTTTCATGTTATGTGTTCAACTCGCAGCAGCAACTACTGCTCACCCGCCGAGCATTACACAAAATCGCCTGGCCGGGCGTCTGGAGCAACTCCTTTTGCGGTCATCCGCTGCCGGAGGAGGTATTCACAGCTGCGGTTGCGCGTAGAGCAGGTGATGAATTGGGATTAGCGTTGCAGCATATTCAGCCGATTTTTGATGAGTTTAGTTACTACGCTCGTGACAGCAACGGCATTGTCGAACATGAGTTTTGCCCGATTTTTGCCGCGCAGGCGGCAGGCGAGGTGAACGCGGTTGCGGCAGAGGTTGATCAATATCAGTGGGTCGATTTTGCGCGGCTGTTGCAGGCGGTTGAACATCAGGCATTTCTGTTTAGTCCGTGGATGGTGCAGCAACTACTGCATCCCAACATTGCGCGGGGCCTAAAGGATTATCAGGCACAAATTTAACGGTCGGCACTAACGTGTTTGGGCTGGCTAAATGGGTGGTTTTTTGCGGAATTCAGCAATAAAAAAACCACCCAAGCAACAAGGTCATCGCTAAATACGATAGCGATGGTTGCTGAGGTGGCTTGGCTAACGCTTGTGAGTGAGCGAACTACTTAGCCTTGCCGAGATACTCGGCATCGGTCACTTTGTCACCCCAAACCACGTTCTGGCCGTCTTTGCTGGCGGTGATCACCAGATGGGTCATCGGTGCATCTGGCGTTGCACCATGCCAGTGTTCAATATTCGGTGGACACCAGACACTATCACCAGCTTTAAACTTGATGATTTTGCCATCGCGGGTACCGGTAAGTGCGACACCTGAGGTCACAATCATATGTTGACCTGCTGGATGATAATGCCAAGCAGTGCGAGCGCCAGACTGGAAGGTGACATAAGCTCCTGAGTAATGGGCGGTATCGTTGGCGGGGAATATCATGTCGACCGATACATCACCGGTAAAGTATTTTTCAGGCCCTTTAAAATGACCTTGGGTGCCCGCTTGATAGAGTTCCTGACCCGTAGCTTTGGCGGGTTCTGCGGCGTTAGCAATGCCGTTAGCAGCGGTTAAAAAACCTGCGGCTAACAGTAGTGACGTCAGTTTGTGATTCATGTGATCTCCAGTTCTTTATTGGCACCAAGTGGATTGGCCATGCGATAAACAATGAGCTGCAGCATCAGCAAATGATGTGACTGCGTCCAGAAAGTATTAGCGTCACCATAATGAATGGCCAAGGTATTCACGAGATAAGATGCAGAATGGCGTCGTTATCACGTTATGCACGAGTGTTGCTGTGGATTTAACATAACGCATCCGCTATCCAGCAAGATGTAGACTCAGCATTTGGTTATATCACACCATAATACCCTGATAGACCAGTGTGATGACTAATGTTTATTATTCATTAATGTTATGAATTTGAATCATTTAAACCATGAGTCGGCTAATGTCAGCCGCAGATAATGTTACTTTTTAGAATGGTCACCAGCTGTTTCAAGGTTTGATGATAACTGTCCATATGCGCTTGCGCATCCCACGGACAAGTAGAGTCTTGGTACAGAAAAATACCAGCGGCGTTTTTTAAGCCGTCGACTAACGGCAGCTCGCTCAACTGCTCATAGCTCTGTTGAGACAGGCTGCACTGATATTCGGTATAGTCCACCCACTCATTAAAATCCCCAATGCCGAGCGGCTTATATTCGCGATTGACCAGAAACATACGCCCAGTGTTACTAAACGGCGTGATCGCGTAGGGCAGCAGCACTCTTACGTATTTTTTGAAATACGCAGAAGGCGATATTTTAATGGTGTTGTCTTTGTCGAGTAGATGGATAAGTGCGCCGTCGATGGTTCTGGCGAGGTGTTTTTCATGAGCCATATTTGCATCCATTCCAAATAGTCAGCGGAAAATTCACCCCATAACATCCGAGGTGTCGCGCGAAACTTGCCTGCGAGTCGTCATGCTTACAGGTGCCGAGCTAACTTCACTATAGCTGGCAAATGTAGAATAAAAAATAACCAGCCCACGAAATGTTTGTCGCGCTAAGCCCCGCAACTGCCGCAGCTTAATTGCGGAAATACTGATAAAACTCTGCGCCGCTCTAGGGCCGCAAAATTCGACGCTGTTAATGAGCCATTAACAAGCGTCAATAACAGCGTATACTATCCCTTTCAATAGGATAGGCGACTACAAAGAACATGGGTGTTGGCGTAATTGTTAATCAGATAATGGTGCTGTTTTTGCTGATGGGACTCGGTTACGGCCTCGCCAGATCTAAAATTTTAGATAAGTCCGCCTGTGATAAATTGACCTGGCTACTGTGTTACGTGGTGATGCCATGTCTGGTATTTAACGCCTTTCAAATTCCATACTCGCCTGAACTGTGGCACAACTTTATGCTGGTGGGCGGCCTGTCTTTTGGCATTCATATGCTGTTTATCGTGATGAGCAAACTGCTGCTCAATGGCAAAGCGTTGCAGCAACGCGGCATCGCCGAGCAGATGCAGTTTACCGCGGTCTATTCAAACTGTGGCTTTATGGGGTTGCCGTTTGTGGTGGCCTTGGTCGGCAGTAATGGCGCGTTTTACGGCTCCGTTTATATTGCCGTCAACGGCATTTTTGTGTGGACCCATGGCTTATTAACGCACTCTGGTCGGTTAGATCGCAGCGCATTAATCAAAGTGGTGTTAAACCCGAATACACTGGCGGCGATTGTGGGCTGCATCTTCTTCGTGCTGTCAGTGCATTTGCCAACCGCGTTGCATGATGCCATTGGTCATGTGGGGAAAATGAACACGGCGCTCGCCATGATTCTGGTCGGCGCCGCAATGGCGCCAGTGAGAATTGGTCGTATCTGGTTTAGCGGCATGGCGTGGATAAGCGTATTTATGCGGAATTTGCTGTTTCCTGGGGTTGTGTTACTGGCACTGCTGGCGCTCGGCATCAGCGGCGATATGCTGATTGTGGTCACCGCTTTGAGTGCTTGCCCGGTCGCCGGAATGTCGGTGATTTTTGCGCAGCTTACGGGCAAGAACACCGAATTTCCGGTCACCAGTTTGACCTTATCCACTATCGCCAGCTTAGCCACATTGCCATTAATGCTGACCTTGAGCACTTGGTAGTGGTACATAAGTTGCCGTCGGCAACGCCGAACGCAGTGAAACAGCATCAGTTTTCAGCCCCGCAGCACTGCTGCTGACCGTGATCGCCCCGGTGCGCAGATAGTCGCTTTGCACAAAAATAATGCCGCGGCCATTTTCGAGCTTGAGCGGATTCTCGCCCAATAACGTGCCGACGCCCTGCAGCGCAAACGTCACTTCGCTGTGATTGCTGGCGACCCAATGCCCTTGTTTATCCTGCGCCTCAACAATGACACGGGTGAGATCAGCGCCATCGGCCTGTAATTGTTTGTCGTCGACACTGAGCTTGAGTTGGCTGGCTGTGTTGGCGGAATAGACGCTATCTACCGCCACGATTTGTCCGTGAATACGTGCCTCAGCGCGCAGTTCGCCAGCGGCAAACGTGACGGGTACTTCAAGCAGCGGATGAGGCAGTTGTGTATAGAGGTTAGGTGTGAAAACCCCAAGCGATTTGCCATTGAGCCATAATTCGACCTCTTCCGCATTGGTGGCAATGGTGACCTTGTCGGGTGAGTCTTGGTTCCAGAAACTGGCAATTTTCACCATAGGCCCGTAGCGCGCCGGATCGCGCTGAGATTGATAAAAATAGGCCGCAAAACGGGGTAAGCGAAACAGATCATAGACGCCGCTATAAAAATTCTTGTGGGTGTTGTTGTAGTCAACTTCAGTGTTGTAATCCACATAACTCCAGCCGATAGCACCGAGGATATGTGGGTTAGCCAGCGCGTCGTTGCTGATGCGGGCAAACTCGTTCATATGCTCAACCCACGCTGCGTCACTGGCGTTGGGTAATACCAGTTTCCACTTGCAGTTAGTTTCGGTGATTAACCAAGGCATGCTGCGCGGCGGTTTTAAGTCGTGGGTGCCATCCCAACAGTTATAGTCGTTGTAACCATAAAAGCCGTTTTCGAGATACTCACCATCGGGATTTTCATTGGTGTGCACTCCATGAGTTTCACGGCTGGGATCTAGCTGCTGTGCCAGCCGATTGGTCGCTTGGTAAAAATCATGGTTATCGGCGGATTCATTGATGCGAACTCCCCAAGAGATGATGGCGCTATGGTTGCGATCACGGAGGATCATCGCTTCAAGATCGTTTAACGCCAGTTGCTGCCAAGCGCTATCGCCAATATGTTGCCAACCGGGCAGTTCCTCCAGTACCAGCAGGCCGATTTCATCGGCGCGATCTAAAAATGCTGGATCTTGTGGATAGTGAGACAGGCGCACGATGTTGAGCCCAAGCTCATATTTGAGTCGATCGGCATCGCGCACTTGCAGGCGATTTGGCACCGCTCGCCCAAGCCATGGCCATTGTTCGTGTCGATTAAGTCCTATCAGCGGCAATTTGTGCTGATTCAGGTAAAAGCCATCAGGGGCGAATTTGACACTGCGAAGTCCTAGGCGCGAGTGCTCGCTATCAATGAGCTTGCCATGCTGCAGCAGCGACAGCGTGGCGTGGTAAAGATAAGGGGCATCTACGTCCCACAGCTGTGGTGTCGTTATTTGGCTGAGCAGATCGGCGGTGGTTGTCGTTGGCGCAGCGCTGATTTGCAGCTCTTGCGTATTTTCGGCCACTAACTGCCCCGCGGCATCACGCAGTTCACTCCGCAGGGTCAACGATTGTGGATTACCTGTGGTATTGATGATGTTGCTGGAGGCGGCGACCTCAGCTTTTGTCTGTGTCAGCGACGTGGCACGCACAAAACTATGGTTTAAATACACAGGGCTAGTCAGCAGCATGTTGACATCACGAACGATACCACCGAATAGCATGTAGTCGACTTTGTCACCTTCGGGCGGAATGTCGCTATGTTTGGTGGCATCAACGCGCACCGCGACTAGGTTGTCCTGGGCACTGCCAAAGCGAACATAATCGGTCACATCGACAGTAAATTCGCTGTAAGCGCCTCTATGTTGCTGAATGTGATGACCATTAATAAACACATCGGCGACCGTCGCGACGCCTTCAAAATTGAGCAGTACCCGTTTTTGTTGGTAGCGCTCTGGCAGAGCAAAATGACGACGATACCAAGACACAAAGCGAAACGCGTCGGCATCAACATCTGCATGTTTGTCCATTAACTTATTGGCATGTGGCAGTGATACAGCTGTAAAGCGGCTTTCGGATAGCGCCGCTTGTTGGCCATTGGCAATATCGCCTGGGTAATAGAGCCAACCTGTGTTGAAGTTGAGCGTTATACGGTCGGACGTCGTTGCTTGGGCATCGCTGATAAACAATGCTGAGACAAGTACACAGGCGGCTACTAAGCGTAATACTGACATGACGTTTCCTTGTTGTTGAACCCGAGTGTGAGTATTAATTCTGCATAATTATCATACAAATATAAGAGGCGACAGTCATTGCGACCTAAGTGTGAGCGAAGCTGCTATTTATTGAAATTTAAGCGATTTGGCGAAGCGGGTGAACGCGCCATAAGTGCGTTTATAAGTTGTTAAACAAAGAAAATAAGCCCAAAAAAAGAGCGGCAATGCCGCTCTCTATTTATGCTGAATTCGCCTAATTGCAGCGAATGACTTTCGCGCTTAGCCAAGCCAAGCGTTGATTTTCTCTTCATCGCTAATCAACAGCGAGACAGTATCTTTTGCCGCGACTTCAATCGGCAACTCGCCGCTCATCAACACATCGTCGCGGAACCAATGCAGCGTGACGCTTTTCTGTTCCTGATAGAGTTGCAGGAATTGCTCAAATTGCGCGCCAGCTTGCAAGTTGTCAGCGGCAATCAATAAGTCTTTGGCACTCAAACCGGCTTTATGAGCAGGTGAGCCATTGGCAACGCTGACGATACGAATGCCCATGCCTTCAGCTTTGTATTTAGCGCCGAAGCCAACGTTGAGCCCTTCAGCTTCGCCCCCGCCTTGGTCACTGTTACTGCTGCTCGCGCGCAGTTTCAATTCCACGCCAAATTTGGCCAGTAGCTGCGCCAGCGGCAGGTCTTCTGCTTTATCAATCCAGGCAAATTCGGCGCTGGCATCGCGGCCCAGCAGTTCGCTATAAAGCTGCTGATGACTATCATCGTCAGTCCCAATCGCCTTTTGGCCAAAGCGTTGCCACAACAAGCGCATTAGATCGTCGAGCGTTTTTTCGCCGTTGGTTTCTAGGCGCAGCGTCAGATCCAGATAGAGGGCAAATAAACCGCCTTTGGTGTAGTAGCTGACGATGGCGTTGCCAGCGTTTTCATCCTGCTTGTAGAACTTGGTCCACGCATTAAAACTGGAATCGCTTAGGCTTTGCTGCAGTCGGCCAGTACCGCGATACACGCGGGTAAAGGTCTGGCTGAGCAGTTCTAAATAGCTTTGTTTATCCACCCGGCCACTACGATACGTCATCAAATCATCGTAGTACGAGGTAATGCCTTCGTAGGCCCACAACTGCGGCGTATAAGTTTCGCTTTCCAGTTGGTACGGAATAAACGCTTTCGGTTTGATGCGTTTGACGTTCCAGCTGTGGAAATACTCATGGCTGCAGAGGGTGAGATAGCTGCGATAGTCTTTATCTACCGGCGCATCCATCGATTTTGGTAGTTCGTTACGGGCGCAGTGCAGGGCCGTTGACGCGCGATGTTCCAGACCACCAAAGCCATTTTTCAGCACTTGCGTCATAAACAGATAACGTTCGAACGGTGCCGGGGTACCAAATAGCGTGATCTGGCTTTCGCAAATGGCGGTCAGATCTTTGAGTAAGCGCGGCATATGGCAGTGGTGACGGCCCGTGAGTACGACATCATGGCGTACACCGCAGGCTTCAAAGCTGCCAAGGGTAAAGGTGCCCATTTCCACCGGATGGTCAATCAGTTCGTCGTAATCGGCGGCGCGGAAACGGCCAAAGGCGAAATCATCCCCTTTAATACGTGGCAGTGTGGTGGCAACTTGCCAGTCACTGATATTATTCGGTGGCAGAATTTCAACTTCGTGCGGGTGATGTTCTTGGCCTCGCACGGCGAGAAATACGCTACTGCCATTGAAAAAACCATGGGTTTGATCGAGATGGGCGGTGCGCACCGACAGATCCCACGCGTAAATTTTGTAGCGTAAATGCAGTACATCGGCGTCGGATTCGATCAGCCAGCGCTGTTTGTCCAGTTGCTGAATTTGTAGCGGACGATTAATCTCATCTGAAGCGCGTAAGCCAATAATATTTTTGGCGAAATCGCGGATCATATAGCTGCCGGGTAACCAAGCTGGTAACCAGAATTCTTGTTGTTTTGCTGGCGCGTCAACGCGCATCGATACTTCAAATAAATGAGCCACCGGATCAACGGCGGTAATTTGATAACTGATCATTGGAATGCTTAATTTGAAGTGTGAGGAAGTGCTCAACATGCTGCCAAAAATCGCCTGTCACGGCAATCTGACCAGCAGAAATAAATCGCTTTTTCGGCAATCTGCTAGCGGTTGCTGTTTTATTGCGCATAAGTGTTCGCATCACTTTACAGCTTCTTGCTGGCGATTGAAGCTGTTATGTTAGTGATGAGGCGCATTCGCTTATCTATCAACGTATAATGAGCGCTGCAGAAATCTGCGCCGACGTTTCGTGATGACACAACTGCTACACTGTGTCACTGACATTGATAATCACCGGAGAGTGTAAAATGGCTGAAGAAACCCTGTTCAGTAAGATTGTCAGACGTGAAATCCCCGCTGATATCGTCTACCAAGATCACCTAGTGACTGCGTTTCGCGATATTGCAGCGCAAGCCCCCACGCACCTGTTAATTGTGCCTAACCATGTCATTCCCACCATCAATGATGTCAAAGCCTCAGACGAAGCTGCGCTTGGGCGCCTGTTTACGGTGGCGGCTAAGCTCGCTGCTGAGATGGGCATTGCCGAAGACGGTTTTCGCTTGATTGTGAACACCAACCAGCATGCTGGCCAAGAGGTGTTCCATGTGCATATGCATCTGCTCGGTGGTAAACCGTTAGGGCCGATGTTGAGTCGAAAAAAAGAGAACAATGAAGACAAATCCTGATTATTTTCCGATGACGGCGCTGGCCACACGTTTTGTGGAACAGTTGGCGCAGTGTCGCCGTCTCGGGCTTAAAGTGCACGAAGCCAGCGAGCATCACGTGTTGCTAGAGCTGCCGTATAACGAAGAGTTGATTGGTTACCCCGATACTGGTGTATTGCACGGTGGGGTGATCACCACCTTGATGGATACGGGCAGTGGCTGTGCCGTGGTCTGCGCTATTAAAGAGAAATTTGGCACCTTGGAAATCTCGCCGACGCTGGATTTGCGGGTCGATTATATGAAGCCCGCGCAACCGCATAAGCCGATATTTGGCATGGCCGAATGCTACCGTTTGTCATCTAGTGTCGCCTTTACCCGCGCCATTGCCTATCAGGATAGTGTGGATGATCCGATTGCTCATGCGGTGGGTTCGTTCATGCGCATCAGCCCGGAAATGATCGGTGATAGCTTCCGTAAGGCGTTGATGGGCGAGGAGGCGCAGTATGACTGAGCCGAAACAGCCGCTGACCGACGTAAAAACGCTGGTGGCACGGGTTGCTGAAACCAATGATTTTGCAGATCTTATCGGCCATGTGCCGTATGCCAAATTTATTGGCATGCAGGTTAATCGCTTTGGTGATGAGTTAGTGTTTCAACTGCCGGCCAATGACGACAACATTGGTAACCCTGTGTTGCCTGCGTTGCATGGCGGAGTGATTGCCGGCTTTATGGAGATGTCGGCGATTATCCAACTGATGGTGTTTATGCAAACCAGCAAAGTACCTAAGGTGGTGGATTTTTCTATCGACTATCTGCGTGCCGGTTACCATAAAGACAGTTTTGCTGAATGCCACATTACCCGTCAGGGGCGCCGTGTGGCCAACGTGCATATTGAATGCTGGCAAACCAGTCGTAAGCAACTGATTGCCACCGCGCGGGCGCACTTTTTGATTGAGTAATTCAAGCAAGCGCCGTTGAGCTGACAGCGTAAAAAGGCCGATATCGTATCGGCCTTTTTTCGTACTACCCGCTTGTTTCTGCTGTTATTCGGCGTTGGCCTTCAGGCTAAGCTGTTTCGGTTTATGGCTATCCGGCAGCAGTCGCAATACTAATGCTGCTAACGATGTCAGTAACGCAAATGCCACTACACCTAGCCAACCAAAGGCGGTATACAGTTGGCTGGCGGCATAACTGCCAGCGGTCATACCGATAAACACACCGACAAGTAGCAACGCATTACCGCGTGCCATCGCCGCTGGTGCAGTGTTATAGATAATGGTCTGATGGGAAATCAGTGCTATCTGAACCCCTAAATCAAAGCTGACAGTCAATACCGCCAACAGCGCCAGATAGGCTGGCATCGGCAGGCTGAAAACCGGCACCAGCATCACCACAAAACTCACACTGACGAATAGGGCGCCGACTCGCGCTAATTTATGCGGGCCATAACGGTCGGCAAGTTTCCCCACTGCCGGGGCAACCAGCGCGCCGGCAGCGCCAGCTAAACCAAATAGCCCGGCCGCACTGCTGCCAAGATGAAATGCCTGACTCAGCATCAGCGCCAATGTGGTCCAAAAGGCACTGAAACCCGCATTTAATAGCCCTTGCGAAAGCGCCGCCTTTTGAATTGCCGGTTGATCTTTCAGTAGCCGCCACATCGAGCGATATACCTCTGCGGCTGACAACTGACTTTGCGGCGCAGTAGCAGGCAGGGCGCGCCACAGTAAAATCGTCAGCAGCAGCACAGCAACGGCAGCGGTCCAATAAACGCCGCGCCAACCAATGATATCGCCAAGTAAGCCACTCACCACTCGCGACAGTAAAATGCCGCTAAGCAGACCGGTCATGACTAAGCCGACGACTCGGCCTCGTTCATTTGCTGGAGCAAGGTGCGCGGCGGTTGGAATAATATCCTGCGCCATAGACGCTGTGATTCCGACAATCAGGCTGGCGCCAAGCAATAGCGGTAAGCCGTGGCTGGCGGCCGTAAGCGCCAATGCAGCGGTAAGAGCTAAGCCTTTGACGACAATGACCTTGCGGCGGTCAAATTTGTCTCCAAGCGGGACTAACAGCAGTAAACCGAGGGCATAACCGGCTTGCGTTAGTGTGGGTAAGGCGCCGATCTGCTGGGCACTGACAGACAGTGATTGTGCGAACAATGGCAATAATGGATGGCTGTAATAGAGCGCCGCGACTGCGACACCACAGGCAATAGAGAGTAATAGCATTAGCGGCATCGACAACTGCGCTGGCGCTTGGGGGATTTTAGGCTGCATGGTGAGTATCCTTTTATGTGTCTCAACTGAGCGCTATTGTTTGCTATGTATAACTGGTGTTGTAGATGGCTTATTTGAACAATTGATATACGTAATGCGTATATGTGGCGTTATACTCTGACCATTGAAGGATGATGCTGACATCGATGAGTGGCGTTGCTGGCGATTGAGGAGAGATATCATGGCGTTAACCACAGTACCTGATCGGGTCGAATTGATGCGTACCTTAGTGCGTATCGTAGAAGCTGGCTCGCTCTCGGCCGCGGCGCGACAACTCGATACCACGCAGCCCACGGTTAGCCGTCGCTTAAAGGCGTTGGAGCAACAACTTGGTATTCGGCTTATCAATCGCACCACCCACCAGTTTCGCTTAACTGAGGTTGGCGAGCGTTACTATCAAGGCGCGCGTGAGTTGCTTGAACGTTGGGATCGTTTCGATAGTGAACTGACCGGTACCCTGCGTGAACCTGAAGGCACCTTACGTGTGATCGCACCACATGCTTTTGGACAAGATGCTTTGGTAGGACCGCTGGCGGGCTTTATGCGGCGCTATCCGCGACTAAGTGTTGAATGGTTACTGCATGATGATCGCGCTATTCACGATTTTATTGCCGAAGATATTGATTGTGCTATCCAAGTAGGTGAAGTGAGTGACGCCAATATGGTGGCGATCAAAATTGCTGAAGTCCCGCGCATACTGGTGGCTGCCCCTGAGGTGGTCGCGGACGCTGGCGCTTTGCAGCATCCTCGCCAACTGGAAAACCGACCTTGGTTGGCGTTACAAACTTTCTATCGTCGGCAATTAACACTGCAGCATCTAAAGCCGCAAACGACATTTACCTTGAATCTAACACCACGTTTTTTTACCGATAGTTTGTATGCGTTACGCAGTGCTGCGGTTAATGGTTTGGGTTTTTGTGTCGGCTCGGAATGGTTGTTGGCGCAAGATGTCAGCGCCGGACGACTGCAACCTGTGCTCACTGACTGGCAGATTGAACCGCTGCCAGTGTATTTGATCCATCCCTATGCGCGTTTTTATCCTGCAAAACTGCGGTTGTTTGTGGATGAAATGCGACAGCAGATGCCGATGATTATCAACAAGTTAACTGGACGTTAGCATTAGCAGAACGAATGTCAGCCATGCAGGCAATAAAAAACCGCGGTTAATGCCGCGGTTTTGCACAGTCGTATCTGACAGATAGCAGTTACATTGCCTGAGTTGCGATAACTGGGCGAGTCAGTTCTGCCGTCGTTAACGCTCTTACTGGCACGCCAAAACTGGTGATTGCTGGCAAGGTGCAGTTATGGTGCTGACGAATAAACTCGCCACTGCTATGTGGCTTGTTATCGGTAGTATGAGCATCGGCAACCAAATCGACAGCGTAGCCGAGTGCTGCTGAACGACGTACCGTAGTATCAACACAAAACTCGGTGGCGTAACCACAGATGACCAAATGATCAATATCATGTTGATCGAGAAGTGGTTTCAAAATGGTGTTTTGAAAAGCGTCTGGCGTGCATTTTTGCACGAATTGATCTGCCGGCTGTACCACTAAATCCTGTTGTAAGCGCCATGCATCGCTACCCGCGATGACTTGCGCATTTTGATGCTGAATAAATACCACTGGAGCACCAGAGGCACGAGCCCATTCAGTGACAGCGTTAATGTTGTTGATGGTTGCAGCAGCGTCATATGGCAGTGTTTCCTGCTCAAAAAAGGCACGTTGCACATCGATTACCAATACTGCAGTTTTCATTGTCTTTCCTTACAAAGTCAAAATTGATCAAGCTGAAATCATCGTGCTGGGCCGAGTGTCAGGCTGGGGAGGCTGAATGATTTGCCAGATAGGGCAATTAAACATAAGGAAAATGGCATAGCGAAACGTTGACGTTGGTCAAAATGTGACGCTTTAGTAACTAACTTTCAAAATGTCACAGTGGCTGTCGCCTTACTGCAGTCGGCTTTGGAAAGTTATTAGTTATAAAACCTAAACTGAATATAACTTTTTTCGTTCATCGGTGAAGTGCCACCATGCCAGAGGGGCTTCGCCATCGGCAAAGCTCACCACTGACATCAGAACGTCCAGCACACACGGATCTTGGCGTACACCGGTGAGTTCACATAGCTTGAGATAGAGTTGATATGGGTCTTGGCCTTGCAGTTGCGAGGGCTGCTCAATACCCAGCAAGCGCAGATCTTCAGCCGTTGCTTTGCCCACATTCGGCAGGTCGGTGAGCTGCGTGACATTTGCGCGTATTACCTTGGCGGGATTCATTATCTTTCACCTTTGTTTAAAACTTACTCAATTAGCAAGTCGTGCCTATGGCAACCTAAGCCGCAGAATTCTGTTTAGCGGCCATTTACACCAAGGGCAAGCTGATGGTTGCCACCAATCCGTGCGGGCGATTTGACTGCAATTGTAACTGGCCGCCATAGTTAGCGACCAATGATTGGGTGATGGACAACCCTAGGCCAACATTGGCGCTGTCGGTATCGCGCGCATCATCCAATCGGGTAAAGGGTTTGAGTACTTCCTGCAGTTTATCTTCAGGAATGCCAACACCATTGTCGGCAATACTCAATTGCAACTGTTCGTCGTCGCTGGCGACACAGATACGAATCTCGGCATCGCTTCCCGCATGCTGAATGGCATTGTTGATCAGGTTTTCGGTCATACGGCGCAGTGCCAATGGGGCAACATTACCGACGAGTCCCGGCTGACACTGATACTGCAGCGGTACATTTTTGTCGCCATACTCATCGACAATGGTTTGCAGCAGACTGTCGATATTGGTGTTTTGTCTTGGCTCTTGCTCAGCATCATTTTTGGCAAAACGTAAGGTGGCTGTGAGCATTTTGTCCATGGTTTCAACCGTGCGCAGCGCCTGCTGCTGATCTTCGCTCGGTTCTATAAATTCCAGTCGTAAGCGCAGGCTAGTCAGTGGCGTACGTAAGTCATGCGATATTGCCGCCAGCAGCTTAGTGCGCTCTTTAATGTAATCGGTAAGTTGTTGCTGCATGTTGTTAAAGGCGCTGATGGCGGGCACTAAGTCCTGCGGCGCTTGTGTGCTGACTTTATGGACTTGTTTACTTGTGGCAAACGATTGTGCCGCTTTGCCGAGTTCGGCTATCGGCTGCAACGCCTTGCGGGTGATCAGCAGGGCAATAAACACGGTTAACAGCATTACGCTGATAAGGGCGATCAACACGCTGGTTGACCAATGAGTAATATCGTTTTCGATGCCGGAAGAGAAGTTCAGCCACTTGCCGTTAGCGAGCTGTACTGAGCCATCGACCGTGGCGCTATAGCTGAGGCGCTGACCACGATGCCGCGGCGAAAATCTTTGGTTCATCATGCTGGTTTGGCTATCGCTGCCCATCATGTTGCGGTGCATGGCGTTCATGGCACGTAAATCCATCAACGGCCGTTCAGCTTGCGATACCAGCAGAATATGCGCCTGTTCAATACCCGCGGCTTTTAGCCGAGATAACAGTTTGCGCGATAGACCATCGTTACTGGTTTGCTGGGCAACGCGCGGTGCATTCGACAACGACAACTGCAAATCTGAACTACTGCTGGCTGTTAAAATGGTGTCATGCAGCGTCGGTTCTGTTTGTGCGAGTGTGTCTGCTACTGAAATCACCCGCTGCACTGCTGCAAATACTGACAGTTGGCTGAGCCGCTGCGACTTATCATAAGACAGTAAAAACAGCGTCAGCAAAAAGCTCAGTACAAAGCCGAGTAAAATCACCAGTCCAATCTGATGGATCAGTTTTTGCCTTTGATACCAGCTAAACATGGTTAACCTCGCAACTAAATTGATAGCCGCCGCCCCAGATGGTCTTAATGAGTTTGGGTTGTTTAGGATCTTGCTCGATTTTTTTACGCAGGCGACTAATCAAGGTATCTATGGCCCGATCATAAACATCGGCGCCACGACCTTGGATCAGTTTCAGCAGATCATCACGGCTTAATACCACATTCGGGTGTGAGAGAAACGCCATTAGGGTGGTGAATTCAGTTGAGGTCAGGGTGACTAACGCTTGGGCCGGGTCACGCAGTTCGCGGCTGGTAACATTTAACTGCCAGCCCGCAAATTGATAATGACTTGGCGCTGAGCCTGCGTTTTCTTCAATATTGGGAATGGCAAAGTGGCGGCGTAAGACCGATTTGATGCGTGCCAGCAGTTCGCGCGGGTTAAACGGCTTGGGAATGTAATCGTCGGCGCCCACTTCCAACCCGATAATGCGGTCCACATCTTCGGTTAAGGCGGTCAGCATAATAATGGGGATATTGCTGTTCGCGCGAATTTCACGGCACAGGGTGACGCCATCTTTGCCGGGGAGCATCAGGTCAAGAATGATCAAATCGAAGCGTTGGGCGTTTAGCTGCTTGAACATCTCCACACCATCGGCGGCGGTGACAACCCGCAGCCCATGTTGCTGCAAAAAGCGCTGCACTAAGTCCCGAATATCTTTGTGATCATCAACCACTAATATCTGGTAAGCCCGTTCCATATCAAAACCTTACATACCTCTGTTGCTAACTACTATATACAGATTGCATAAAAAAGTGTGGCAAAGTTTGTCAATCTTGGTGTTTGCCATGCTTTGTCAGAAAAGAAGGGATTTGCGACAAACCTTTCACGGTAATTATTGCTGTAATACATACGAACACAGTGAAAGGAGAACCGATATGAAAACCTTAATTACCGCAGCACTTTTTGTTACTGCTCTGACTGCATCTGCCGGCGCCTTTGCTGTTGCTGACAATATGCCCGCTAACCGTAGTGCCACCACCGTGGATTGCCCTCGTAATCAAGCAATGCAAAACATGCGTCATGATCCGCAAGCAATGCAGCAGTGGCGCGAGAAAATGCATAACGATCCTCAGGCGCGTCAGCAATGGCATCAAAAAATGCATGCGCGATTTGCCGAGGGGCATCGTGGCATGCACCATGGCAAATTCCATCGTGGTCAGCAATGTCCACAAGGCCGCCATTACGGCAAGATGGGACGTCATATGGGCGCAGGCATGGGCTGGAACAGTGCCGCGCAGCGCTAGTCGTCTGAGTGCCAATATATCTCTAGAAAACAGCGCAATATGCGCTGTTTTTTTATGGGGTTTCAACACCAATGCTGGCGAGTGCTTGCTGATTTGCGCTGTGAATCGCCGTCTTCAACGCTTCGAGTAGCAATTTAAGTGCGAGTGGCTGGTGTAATCGACTGCGATAAATGCCATAAATCCCCAACGGTTGGGGTTGGTACTCGGTCATCAATGCCGTCAGTTGTCCCTTTGCGATATAGGGGGCAGCATCCAGTATCGGCAACATGGCAATACCAGCGTCATTCAGCACTGCATCGAGTAAAATGGAAGATTCATTGACGCTGAGATTGCCTTGGATGTCGGCGTGAATAGGCGTGCCATCAGGCGCATTAAACTGCCAGAAACCATGGGCAAAATTGCTGTAATGCAAACAGTTGTGCTGGATGAGCTGCGCAGGCGACTGCGGCGTACCATATTCGGCAAGGTAGCGTTGGCTGGCGCACAACACCGAATAACAATCCCCTAGGCGCCTGGCAATAATATTGGGGTCGAGTTCGTTAGTGACTCTGATGGCCAAATCAATTCTATCGGCGACAAGATTGACGTTTTGGTTGCTGATCTGCACTTCCACTTTGAGCGCAGGATGCTGGTTTAAAAATGTCTGCAACAAGGGATTTAAAATCCGCTTGGTGGTGAAGTGGGCGCAGGAAATTCGCAGCGTGCCCGCGACAGTTTGTTGCAGTTCGGTCTGACTGATGCCATCTGCCACTTGTAACAGTGCCTGAGTTTGTAGCAATAGCTGCTCGCCCGCAGGCGTAAGGCTTAACTTGCGCGACGAACGGTGCAGTAAGCGGGTGCCGGCCCAATCTTCCATTTCGGCCAAATAGCGGCTAATCATCGGTCGCGACATTCCCATCGCCCGCGAGGCAGCGCTTAAACTGCCGAGCTCGCAAATGCGATTAAACACCTGTGCTGCAGTGATCCTATCCATTCATCTGCTCGATTTATGAAACAAACTATGTCTCATTATGAGGATTTTGTTTCTCAAAGTGAAACTTAAAATAGACGCATAGATTGAACACCGGAGATTTCCTCATGAGTACTGCAACAGAATTTACCTTGCATTGGATTATCGACCCACTATGTGGTTGGAGTTATGGCGCACTACCGCTGTTGCAGGCGACTGCTGATGCGTGGCCTGCGCAAAACCAATTGCATGCTGGTGGTTTGTTTATGGGGTATAGCCGTCGGCGTATTGATGCCGACTGGCATCTGCATGTACGTGACCATGATGCCCGTATCGCGCAGCTGACAGGCGCAACGTTTGGTGACCAGTATCGAGAGCAGTTGTGCCGCGATCAATCCGTGGTGTTGGACTCATTGCCGGCCAGCGCTGTAATGCTGGAGTTGCAGCATTTCAGTGCGTCAGACGCATTAGCGTTTCTGAGTGCTGCGCAACACGCTTGGTATGTTGAAGGTAAAGACATTACCCAGACAGCGGTGCTTGAAGATATCGCCGCAAATCTGGCGATATCGAATGACATGTGGCAGCAGCTCAGTAGCAAGGCTGCCAGTGAGTCTGCCGCCAAGGCGATTGAGCAGACCCGGCAACTGATGGCACAGACAGGTGCGCAAGGATTTCCAAGTTTATTAGTGCAACGTGGCGAGCAGTTTATCAATGTACCAGTGAACCGCTTTTATGGTGAGCCCGCCGCCTTAGTCAACCAACTTAAACAAGCGCTGAGTGCATAACGGCTTTCAGCCGCAAAACAGGAGTACAAGATGAAACGTTTTATCAAATCTTGGCTGGCCGCCAGCGCCGTGTTGTTGGCAAGTCTGAGTAGTCTAGTGAATGCTGCGGAGCTGCAGTTGCAAACGTATAATCCGCAGCAGCAGGGCATTTTTCCGATCAGTTCGACGCTGATCACCGGGCCACACGAAGCGATGCTCGTGGATGCACAGTTCAGCATCAAAGATGGGGAAAAGCTGGTTGAGCTCATCAAACAAAGCGGTAAGCAACTGACAACGATTTTGATCACTTGTGGCGATCCAGATTTTTACTTTGGTTTGCAACCGATTGTGGCGGCGTTTCCTCATGCTAAAGTGATTGCCACGCAAAAGGTTGTTGATCATATCAACGCCACCAAAGCGGCTAAAATCGCTTACTGGGGCCCGATATTAAAAGACGGTGCGCCAACGCAAATTATCGTACCTCAGGCGACCGATAGTCGTGTTTTTAAGGTCGATGGCGAGGCAGTTGAATTACATAAGGCTAATGATTACGCAGCGTTTCTGTGGATTCCGCAAACCCGCACAATCTTAGGTGGTGTTGGTGTCGTGTATGGTCAACATGTGTGGACTGCCGATACCCAAAGTGTGGCGGCAAGACAAGGTTGGCGTGACGATATTGATGCAATGTTGGCGCTGAACCCTGCCAAAGTGATCCCCGGACACTATATTGCGCAAATGCCGAGTGGCACCACCGCGCTGACGTTTACCAAACAATATCTGCAAACCTTTGATGATGTATTGCAAACCGCTAAAGGTTCAGCGGCCGTGATTGCGGCAATGAAATCACAATATCCTGCGATTGCCGGTGAGCAATCACTGGAGATGAGTGCCAAAGTGAATACTGGTGAAATGACGTGGTAAGCTGGTAATTCGATTGAAAGTGTTAATAAAAAAGCGCGTCTGAGACGCGCTTTTTTATGACCAACGCGCGGATTAGGCGTGCAGCGCTTGGTCGAGATCGGCAATGATGTCGTCAATATGCTCGATACCGATGGAGAGGCGGATCATTTCCGGTTTCACCCCGGCTTGCGCTTGTTCGTGTGGCTCCATCTGTCTATGGGTAGTAGACGCTGGGTGACACGCGAGCGACTTAGCGTCGCCTATATTCACCAAGCGTTTAATCATCTGCAGCGCATCGTAAAAACGTACACCAGCCTCATAGCCCTCTTTTAAGCCAAATGACAAAATGGCCGATGGTTTGCCCGCCATATATTGTTGCGCGAGGGCGTAATACGGCGAATCAGGTAAACCGGCATAACTCACCCAACTGACCTTGTCGTGATTTTGTAAAAACTCCGCGACTTTCATAGCGTTTTCGACATGGCGCTCCATTCGCAGCGGCAGAGTTTCGATGCCTTGCAGCAGCATAAAGGCCGCCATTGGCGATAATGCAGAACCTGTATTGCGTAGTGGAACCGTACGGGCGCGGGCGATGAAGGCGGCGGGGCCAAAGGTATCGTTGTAGACCACGCCATGATAAGACGGCTCAGGTTGGCTAAATTGTGGGAAGCGGTCGGCATGCTGCGCCCACGGAAATTTACCACTATCCACTATTACGCCGCCCAGCGTAGTGCCGTGACCGCCAACATATTTGGTGATGGAGTGCACCACAATATCGGCACCGAATTGAATCGGTTTACATAGCACCGGACTGGCGACTGTATTATCGACCACTACCGGTACACCTTTGGCATGCGCTAACTCAGCAATTTTGCCTAAGTCCACAATGTTGCCAGCAGGGTTACCGATAGATTCGCAGTACACCGCCTTCGTGTTGTCATCGATTAAGGCGGCGAGGCTCTCAGGCTTATCATCTTTGGCAAACTTCACCTCAATGCCTTGGCTTGGCAACATATGGGCGAACAGGGTGTACGTACCGCCGTAAAGCTGCGGCGTCGACACAATATTGTCACCAGCTTTGGCTAAGGTCAGTATGGCGTAGTTAATCGCTGCGCTACCGGCACTGACGACCAGTGCACCAATGCCGCCTTCCAGTGCGGCCAAGCGTTTTTCCAACACATCGTTGGTGGGATTCATAATGCGGGTGTAGATATTGCCGGGCACATCAAGGTTAAACAGATCTGCACCGTGCTGCGCGCTATCAAATTCATAGGCTACCGTTTGAAAAATCGGTACAGCGACCGATTTTGTGGTGGGATCTGTTTCGTAACCGTAGTGAATCGCGAGGGTTTCATCTTTCATGTGCTGGCTCCGTTTTCAATTGATGGCTTATAGAAGCACATCGATTGAAAACGCAAAAGAGAGCCAGATCAAAGGCATCACATTTTCATAGGCTTAACCCACGAATGACACCTTAAAATTGGTAAACCACACTTAAAAAGGTGGAGTAAATGCCATCGCGACCTGCCATCGGACTATCTGATATTTCACTGGATAGCCAGGTATAACGTACCGCTGCCGTGGTCATCAGTGACTTGTTAACGCGGTAGCGCAGACCCAAATTGAGGTAGGGCGAGACACTGGCGTCGGCATTATACGCTGACAGGTTTGCCGCAAGAGCCTCGCGATTATTGACGCCATAGTAGTATTGATTGAATTTACCGTTGTGCCAGTCGGCACCAATACTTGGGGTTAGGGTTAATTGCTGCGAGACGGGCAGGGGATAGCCGTAACTGACATTCGCCAGCAGACCGCCATCAGTTTCATCAGCGGCATCGAAGTGGAACGAAGCATTAATCTGGCCGACATCAGTGCGCCATTGGTAGCGCGCACCTAACAGCACTGTGCTATGACGTTTGTCCAGTTGTTTTAGTTGCTGATCACTGGTGTCGTCAGGATCAAAATTGCGTGGTGAGTAGGTGACATCCAATGCCAATTGTTGCTGTGGTTGCTTCCACAAATAATATCCGGCAGACAAACCGCGGAAATAGAAAGTGTCGCTTTCGTAACTGATCATCGGGATTGGCAACACCAGATGGTCATAGTCTTTATAGACGTATTGCGAATAACCAATGGCACCGCCAACACCGACTTGGCCTTGCGCCATTGCCGGAAGTCCAATGCCGCTTACTGCAAACAAAAGCGCCCATTTTTTCCATTGTTTCATCATGCTGTCCTTATGTTTTAAGAATTTTTAGCCGCACCAGTATAACGTGCCAATACTGAATTTTACCTTGCGGCTGTGGGCAACGATTAGTTAAGCAGATGCTATTGTTAATTCGATACTTACCTCTAGGTAAGTACTTCCTTTAGCTGAGCAGTTGCATAGACTGACTTTTCTTATAATCGAAGAAGTGTGCTAGATGAAACTTTACTATACTCCGGGTGCCTGTTCACTGGCGCCGCATATTGTGCTCGAAGAGCTGGGCTTGCCTCACAGCTTGGAACAAGTTGATTTAAAAACCCGCAAAACGGCTAGCGGTGAAGATTATCTGCAAATTAACTCCAAAGGTTATATTCCCGCCTTACGTACCCAAGACGGTACTGTACTAACCGAAGGTATTGTCATTTCCCAGTTTCTGGCGGATTTAAAACCTGAAGCGCGGCTTATGCCTACAGCGGGCATGGGACGTTATCAGTTGCAAAGCCTGCTGGTGTACATTTCAACCGAAATTCACAAGCCAATGGGGTCCATGTTCAACCCCAACATGGCTGATGTGACCCGCGAATCTACACAAGCATTGCTGAGCAAGCGCTTGGATTGGATTGTGGCAGAATTGGGTGACAACACTTATCTGCAAGGTGACGACTTTACCGTCGCTGATGCCTATCTGTTTACAGTGCTTGGTTGGGCAAGTCTGGTGAAATTCGATTTGGCGCCATGGCCTGCGTTGCAAGCGTATTGTGGTCGTGTAGCCTCACGTCCTGCCGTGCAAGCGGCAATGAAAGCGGAAGGGCTGATTTAATCTATCTCTGTCCAGACGACGAAAATGCCCTTCATCATGAAGGGCTTTTTTATGCCGCAACGTACAGCAACATCGTGAATTTGGCCATCTGAAAAGCGGTGCCGATTCAGGAAAAATAGAATTCCACCTACCTCAACGTTGGGTTGAACTGCTAATTCCCCTCGAAGCGTTTCAGGCCAAAATGGGACGGCGACAAAATGCGTAAATTTTGACCAACGTCTTGTAATACAACAGAGCGTCTACTCTAACACTGGTGATTCAGAGAAAATCCTAGGAACTTGTATTTTCCCTAACGCCGTTAAGGTGGGCTAGACGGCCTACGTTAATTGAAGAACAGTATGGTGTACTTGCCAAAAGTCTATTGAGCAAGACATACTCAAAAAATAACTCACCATTGGAAATCATTATGAGTGGCTCAGTAATAGGCGGTGTTCTAGTCGTCTTTATCGTTGTAATTGTTGCATATACGGTTTCAATGCGTAAAAAGTGACTTTTAAATTTTTTAACCTTAGACGGACAGAAATGCCCCAAAACGACTTAACTCGTTGTCTGTGGTGCAGTCAAATCCTGACTTTCTCGCCTACAAATTTTAATCCATTTCACTCAAATGTTGTCCTTCTTTGAAATGTCTAAAAGCTGGACAGGCATTTTGAAATTATAACTGTTTTTATTCCAACTTCTTGCGCGTTTTTACATTCCAATATGAATAAATATAATTAAAATCATAAGATTATAAAACCTATGGGGTAGATAATAGGTTTGGGGAACGCGCATGCGCGTTTTTCCGGATGGTGAATTTAGCAAAATGCTGATAAGTTCATTACATACAAATAGTTAACTGTGCGCGTTTTCACTGGTCCAACGAGGTAAATGCGCATGCGCACTAATAAAATGTTATATGCTCGTATGGGAGTAGATATTGAGCTCAAATTTCAACTACCGAATTGATGCTCCATTTAGCGAAAAGAAACGTTTTTTTAGGGTATGCGTTTATCTTGTCTTATTGCCATTGTTTACCGGATTAAGCGCAGGAATGATCTATGTATTAGTTGACTTGATGAATTTTGATATCAATGAACCTATTCGCAGCAGTGAGTTATCAGGTATAGAAATAACACTGTTTTTTGGTAGCTTTGGCCTTGTCATGTTAGCGCTTTTTGGCTTGATGCTATTCATCGCCAAAAAAACGTTTCAGAGGTTCAAAATTTAATGCAATCGCATATAACAAGCAAAGGCAAGGCGACGCGTACCGCGCGCTTGCTTTGAGCGTTAGGAGTACCAATGAGACCGTGCATATTTCTAGCTTTGTGCATCGCATCGTTGAATGTATTTGCAATAGATAAGAGTCAATACACACCTGAACAATTGTTTGTGATTGGCACTGAATTATTCAAAGCAGAAAGAAAAGAGTTTAATCCTAAATTGGGACTAGAGTTCATGCTTGAATCGGCAAGATTCAAATATGAGCATGCCCCTTTCGGGTTGTGTATTTCCTTATCAACTACAAAAGAAATTTTAGATTTAAAAGAAGCTTATTCTTGGTGTTATGTTGCTGAAAAAATTGGCAACAAATTTTCAAAAATGGCGGCGGAAAGAAGTGAGGAAATATTAGGTAAAATACTTTTGGATGATGGCGTTGAAGCGGTTACTGAAGCAAAAGAACTAGGAAAATTAAAGTACGGTCAATAAGGTACTCCTAACAAGTTACTCAAAAGGACGCAAAACGCTTGGCTTGTGCTCCGTCGTCGTAAATTTTAGCAAAGCATTTATGCGCCCATTAGTAAGACGTTATATGCCCTTGAGGACAGCGAATGAATCAGAATCTTTATTTCAAGACAAATGAATTTGGTTCGGCTAAAGAACTCGCATCATATGTTCACTCAGAACTTCAAAAACTAAATTATGCCGCGAAAAATCCAATAGATTCCGATTATATGTTTTCAATTGAAATCGAGATTGACGGGGTAAAACTTGATATTTATTTGGGTAAGAACGATGAAGAAACAGACATACCACTTTGGCAAATCTGGCCTGAACAACGTATCTCATTGTTCAAGAGAATATTTGGTAATGCCGATAAGTCTGCTGAAACACGTGTGAAAAGTGAGCTTGAAACCATTATTAGCAAAATCAAGAGCGTTAGCGATGTTGAATGGGGCATATAACAATCGCCAGCACACCGCGCCTACGGCGCTGGACTCGCAACAAGTTGCTCGCCTGTGTGGCAGGCGTCAAGCCATAGAAATTTTCATCAGAAACTGACAAGTTGAAGTTAAGGCTTTAGCTCGGAATCGTCCATAACTGAGTTATGGACGATTGCTTCGTAATATCTTTTGAGCATAAATTGGGTAAGGCTTATCACTCAGTGATATATGAACATACTTTTTACTCTAACCTCATTGCCACACTGGATATTATGACTGTTGCGTGCTTTCTGACAGCTCTACTTGAGTGGCTGGTTGTGCTGGTATTTCATCGACAACTGGAAAGTAGCGGTCGATGAAATTGAAACGGATGACAAACTGTTTCACCAGATAGCCGACCAACAGGGCCGCGATAATTGTGCCTTCGCGAATACCCATCAATTCGCCGAAAATCAGCAGTGAGGCGGCAACACCACAAATCACCATCGAACTATCAATACTGACTTTAATTTTGCCAAATTCGGTTTGCAGTAAATCGGTGATCGTCACCGCTAAGCCTTCACCTGGCAGATAGGTGAGGTTAGCCTTCACAATCAAGAACACGCCAAAGGCAATCACTACGCAGCTCGCGAGACATGTCAGGAATTGGCTTATATACAGGCTAGGTGTAAATGCCTGCATGAAACCTAACGAAAAGTCGATGAAGTAGCCGAAAAATGATGCCGCCACCAGTTGTAGTAATTGCAAAAGGCGGTAACGGCGTCTGAGTAAAATAATCTGCAGCAACACGATAAACGCATTAAAAATAATCGTCAGCTCACCGACTGTTAGTGAAAAATGCAAACTTAAGACATAGGGCACACAGGAGATCGGGGAAACGCCTAAATCGGCTTTAATCGACAACGCTACACCCAGCGCCATGATAAATAAGCCGATAATAAACAGGGTAATTTTGTTAGCCAAATGGTGGCGTGAAATACTTTTCATGATCCTCCCTTTTCTACATCTGTGTGTTCGACAACCGCAATCCATGTTCACGTTTGTGTGAATGAATTGACTGAACAGCAATAACGTCCCGACGCTCATAGCGCGATGAGTGTTATTGGGGTAACAACCTAAGTCGTGTTATTTCAGCGCAGTATGCGCAGCAAACGAGAGGCGTTTGTCTGTGGTATGCAGCGACAACTAAACGTGCGTAATCGAAGAGTGTTGCGTAATTGCTGTGTGCTAAGTGGTTAGCAAGGCGAATAACGGCAGAAGACTACAGCCGCGCTGAAAGAGACGTCATTATCGGCTGAACGACAAAGTAAAACTTTGATCTTGGTGGGTAAACCGAAGGAATTTTATCGAGTAGTTGCTGCTTTAGGTTGGCGGCACGACGCGCATGTAAAGCTCGTCGTGCTGCCATCGCTATATTATGGTTGCTGGTAGAACTGATGAATATCTTGTGCCAGCTGTTCAAAATCTGGTTGATGCAGATACATCATATGGCCCGCCTGATAGTAGGTGCGGGTCACGCGTGACAGATCGATTCCGTAACGACCAAAGGTATACTCGCCGTCAAAAAACGGGGTCGAGTAATCAAAGTAGCCACTGGCGAGCAGAATTTTCATGCTGGGATTCTTGCGCATTTCCTCTGACAACGCATGAGCGCTGTTGACATACATAGGCTCTTTACCAAGGCGGCGGTCGTAAACCCAGTTTTTAGTCACTTCGCGCGAACTTACCACGTATTGGCGGGACCATTTAACCGCTAGGTCGCTGGCAAAATAGTGGTTCAGCGCTGCGTTATAGGCTGCCGAAATTGCCACGCTGGCCGCATCATAACGGGGTTTAACCTCTAAATCGTCCAACTCATCGTTTTGATAGCGTGAATCGAGACGCCCAACAGTTAAACCTTCATCGGCGAGCAACAATTTTACGTGGCGATTGGCTGGTACACGTAAGTTGGCTTTCTTGATGAGTGGCAGCGGCAGACCGGTGAAATACGCCAGCTTTTCGGCAACAGCGTCAAACTCAGCTTTAGGCAATGCGCTGCCTTTAAATAGTGCCGGCAGATAGGTATCGACCGCAAAGCTTTTGGCTTGCGCTATCAGTGTTGGCAGGCTGATTGTGCTTTGGTCAATTTTGTGGTGATACCAAGCCGTCGCGGCCTCGGTTGGCAAATAGGTGACAAAGGAAATCAAATTGTCATTGGTAGGCGTGCTGCCTTGGTAATCCAATGCCTGGCTAATGAGGATAAGCCCATTCATTCGGATTGGATTGCTGCTGTCGTCCAAGTAAGGTTGCATTGCCGCTGCACGGGTGGTGCCATAGCTTTCACCGGCAATATATTTTGCCGAGTTCCAACGATTGTTTTGCGCTACCCAGTTTTTCACTATTTGACTGACGGATTTCGCATCCTCAGCCATGCCCCAAACATCTTCCGCTTTGCCTTTGCCTGCCAACTGACTGAAGCCAGTGCCGATAGGATCGATAAATACCAAGTCGGTTTTATCGAGCGGACTTAGTGGATTATCAATTAACTTAAAAGGCGCATTCCCGGCATCTTTGGCATCACTAGGTACTTGGACGATTTTCGGGCCAAATAACCCCATATGCAGCCAAATTGACGCCGAACCCGGCCCACCATTAAACACAAACGTCACCGGACGATTTTTGCTGCTGTCAGCAACATAGGCAGTCGTGACGGCATCGCCAATCACTTCACCTTTGTCGTTAGTCAGATGCATATTACTCACGGTTGCCGTGTAGTTGATGGTTTCGCCATGAAATTTGCCCTTGTGCTGAGTGGCAAAGGATTGCAGCTGCGGAATGTCGAGTGATGGTGTTGCATCCGGGCTTTTCGGCGTGTCAGCCAACAATGGAAAATTGCTTAGTAAGCAGCCAATGAGTAAGAGTTTTTTCATGATGAGTTCCTGAGCTAGGCTGAGCTTATCGCGTGCCTTAGCCGCATATTGTTATTATGTATACGATTTTAATGAGGTTCATGATACGTGGTAACAATTGGCTTTTTAAGCTGTGTGTCACCGGAATTTTGCATCGAAATATGTCATAAGCTGCCGTTAAAAAATAAGGCAAACTCGTTTGAGTTTGCCTTATTGGAGAGGGACGTGGTGTTGAGCGCTTAGTAATTGAAGATCACACTCAGTCGGGCACTGCTGCCGCTATATAGGTTATTCACCACGCGGCTCTTTTCGCCTTGATAAGATCTGTCTGGTGTATTGAGCACATTATTCAGGCTAAGTTTGGTGCTCCATTGCTTATCAAATCGCCAGGTAAAGGCTTGATTCCAGACCAGTACTGCTTCGCGAATCGTATCCTGCGCCGCCGTCTGACCCACATCATCTAAGGCTTTGCTCTGCCAGCTGAACTGTGAGGCATACTGCCAATACTCATCGGCTAATGTCAGGCTTAACGCCAATCGATGCTCGGCACGTTCAGGCATGGTAATCTTACGATCTTGCAGGTTGGCTTCCGAGTCTGAGTAGATATATGCCAGTTGCAGTTTGGCACTATCAACGGCAGGGAAGGCCACTTCCTGAGACCAATAAGCTTGCAGCCCCTGAATATACCCATCCTTACCATTTTCGACACGGCTAACATCATAAATAATGCCGTCTAATGGCTCAGTGGTAACGGAGTCATAAAAGAAATTGGCAACCTTGTTGTAGTAGAGACCCGCCGACAAGCGACCATCATCGCTGTACTGATAGTCAAAGCCAGCGTAAAGGTTATGAATCGAGGTAGCTTCCAGATCTGGAGAACCCTCAGAAATCGTGCGCATCGGTGGGTTAATACGACGATAACGCACAGTATCAAAGTATTGTGGCCGCATTAACTGCTCAAAGTAGGCCACTTTTAGTTTGAAATCCGGCGTGAGTTTGTAGCGCAGTTCCATCGACGGTAGCAGATGCTGATAGCTGTTGTGGCCTTCCACAAACGCGGCATCAAAACTGTCAAAGGTCTCAGCAATCTGTTCGCCATCAATCTCAAATTGGGTGATCGGCTCACCTTGTGACCAGATATCAGCCTCTGATGGACCACTTACGGCACCATGGGTTTTGGTTTTGGTTTTCTCCAACCTAAGGCCTGCACGCCAGAACCAGCTGTCTAACTGCTGATAGGCATTAATGTATGCAGAGCTGACGGTTTCTTCACTAGTGTAGAGGTTTTGAATCGACTCTAAAAATGACTGCGCCAGATTGATCGCAAACTGCTCATTGCGATGTGCGGCGAAATAGTCTTCACCCAAAGATGTATCCATCCCCACAGGCAGCTGATATTGGCCATCAATCACCGAGTTGCTGGTGTTATTGCCAGTGAGCTGTTGCAGCGTAAAGCTGTCTGAGGTGGCGTTATAGACTTGCGTCTCGTTGGTGTTATCGCGAGTTTTGTTGCGCCAGGCAACACCCGCACCCAGCCAAAGATCGTTCCCCGCGAGCGTGAGTTTACGATCCCAGTCGAGCAATACGGCGTAGTCAGTGTCGGTGGTCGTGGTGTAAGACGGGCGATAGTTTGCAAATGTTGCGTTACTGACATCGTATAAATCGATGCTGGTTTGCTCGTCTGGCAGATAAGGATCATCGATGTTGTATTGCGATGATACCCCTCTGTCAAAGAAGTTCCATGGCAGCCATGCGGAACTGTTTTGCCAACGACTGTAATAGAACCCCACTTCAGTAGAGCCTGTGTCTTGCTCTAACGTAAAGCCGAGTCGGTGACGATTAATATCACGCGCGGTTTTGGTTTGATGATAGTAGCGCCGGATCTGGCTGTTATCGATGGTGGCGGCGGTAATCGTGGAGCCATCGCTGCCAAGTTGCAGATCGGACAAGGTTCCGACGCCGTTTTGAAACTCTAAACGATTGCGGGTGGCCAAGTCGTCATAGTTCACTGACAAACCTTCGTAGGTCAGCAGCATATCGTCCGACAGGCGGTAGTCGGCACGCCAGCGCATGTTGATGCTGGTGGTATCAAAGGTATCTTGGCTGTAACGCGGAAAGCCCATCAACAGCACATCGTTATCGGCAAGCTGTGGTTGAGAAATCGATAACCAGCGTGCCTGATAGAGTTCGACGATGCGTTCAGAGGCATTGCGCTGCGCACTAAATTGCAGACTCAGCGGGCCAAAGCTCTTGGCGAGATTTAGGCTACCACCCGGTACCACTTCTTCGGCATATTCCTGATAGTTGAGATTACCTTCAAGGCGCATGCTCGCCGCATCAGCTTTCCCCGTCGGCAAACTAAATTGAGAGCGAAAATCGACACCTTCAGCATCAAACGTAGCGCCGTAAACGCCGCCTGGGGCTTCCAGCAATTGATACTCTGAGGCGATGGGATTACGTTTTAGCAGGATGCGATCACGTTCACGTGAACTTTGGTTGGTGGCGTCTTCGGTAGACTTAGATTTCGCGGCTTCCTGAGCGTGTAGACTTGGGAGGGTAAGTACACACAGCGCTGCCGCGACAGCTTGACATATTAATCGGGGTGTAAAGCAGGATGGGGGCTTATGACCTTGGTGGCCTTTTCTAATTGTCATTGTCATCAGAAACCTTAAAAAGTATCAAACAGCCAACTTCTTAAGATAACGGTGCTCGTCGCGGGGATGGCGCAATCAAGCGCTTACACGTGAGTTACGCCAAGTAGGGGACCCTTTGCCATCGCATTTCGTTATCAATGTTGTTGTTATCTATGGCTAAAAAATTTTTATATTTATATGTCACGCTTATTGTTATCGAGAAACTGAACGCTGAACTCACTACAAATGACCAAGGTGACTGTTGGCGCGAAATGAGAAAATCAGCGCCCTTACTCTACTTTGATTTACATTTGATTGAAAATAGCTAACGTCTCATTAACATCATTACAGTGGATTGTTGTGAGATATCCGCAATAAAAAGCAAGTATAACTGTGTAATATTTATAAAATGTAAGGTTTAAAAACAGAAGTGTTAAATTTGAGGCGGGTAATGCGTGTTAAACCTTAGTTGTCGGCACTCGCTACGTCAGTCAATGGTGGGGCTCGTCGGAAGCGCGATAATCGGCACACGCTTGCCGCCAAAAATGAAATCTTGCGCTTGGAACGCGATGGTCAATATGTAAGATATCTTGTGCCTAAGGTTCACTGACATCCTCAAGGCTACGGATATAAATCACCGCTAGCATGGCCAACAAGCTCAGCAGTAACACAATAGTGGCAGCGCCGAGCCAATCACCTAGCACGCCAATCAGACCGCCGAATAGCATCAATATCCCTATGCTGGTGTTGGACACTGCCACATAAGCGGCTCGTGTTTCGCTGGTCGCCATGTCCACTAAATAGACTTTGCGCCCGAGCCGTACGCCGCTATGCATGATATTAAGCAACATAAACAACAGCGCAAAACCGTATTCATTGAGTAACCAGGACCATTCGGCGCGAATGCCGATAAAGGTAAAAATTCCGAGCAGCGCTGCACCACTGGCGCCGAGCATCATTACCTGTTTGCTTGAGCGATCACCAAGATAGCCCCAAAAAGGCGATGAAATGCTGGTGCCCAATCCGTTGGCAACAATCAGAGCTCCCAATCCTGCGAACTCGCTGCTGACATGTTGCTGCGCTAACAGCACATAGAAGGGAATAACCAGCGCGACCGATAACAGCAGTGAGCGGGCAATAATAAAGTGGCGCAACATGACGTCTGATTTCAGCAGTGACATCTGGTTAAGCGCCACACTGAGTGCGTTTCCCCCGCCTTGGGTGGCCCCCGGTTGTTCAACAATCTGATAAAACAGCAAACAGGCGACTAACCACAATATTCCTCCCGTGGCTAACAGCCAGGCAAATACGGTTACATCGGTGTCAGCAAGACTGAACGTGCCAAGCGCTAAACCAATAATCAAAACCACAATGCCCGAGATTGCGCTGCTCCAGCCCATCAAGCGACCACGCCGGCTTTTGGATACAGTTTTGCCCAGCACATCTTTTGCTGACACCGAGCAAAAACCACGGGCAACACTAAAAATAACCAGCATGATCAGCATGGCGCTGCCAGCGGCTGCGCCTTCAAAAGAGAGTGCTGCCCACGCCATGCCGAACAGGCTCAATGCCGATAAGATCGCGCCCATTAACCAAACATATTTTCGTATGGGCATTCGGCGCACCAAGGCGGCCACCATTAATTGCGGCACTAATACACCAGCTTCGCGGATTGGGACTAAAAAACCAGTAAACAGCGCCGGAACGCCAAGGGCACCAAACATCCACGGTAGCAGGAGTTTTGCTGAGCCGATTTCATCTGCGATTTTGCCAAGACTGTTAGCGCCCAGATAAGCGAAGAAATTACGCGGTTGGTCATCACAGGCTGCGGCGGGAATATCTTTACAAACGCGGGCATCCTCTTCACCCGTGACGCGGTTGTAGAGTTGGTTAAGAAAATCGTTTTGTCGATTGCGGGACATGCTGACACTCATCATGAAACATTTTCTTATGGATGAGTAGCTTATCAGCTTAGCGGGGGACTGTTAACTCGTGGACGGCGGAGAGATAAACGGTGCTGGCGTCATAAGGGGCGTTGCCAGCACCGTTTTAAGCAGGGGTGTTAGTGCTTAGGCTTGTAGCCTTGTAGACCATACCAAGCAATATACACGTAGCAGATAATTGGCAGCGCCAGCGCGGCGTGCAGACCAAATGCGTCGGCCAATTTACCGGTAATGACCGGCACAATGGCGCCACCTACAATTGCCTGACAAAGAATGCCAGAACCTTGCGATGTGTGATGTCCTAACCCTGTCAGCGCTAAGCTGAAAATGGTGGGGAACATGATGGAGTTGAACAACCCAATCGCAATGATAGACCACATGGCGGTTGAACCGCTGGTCGACACTGCGATGGCGAGCAATGCTACGTTGACCACAGCGTTGAAGGCGAGAACTTTTGATGCACTGATATAGTACATGACGGCAGAACCGATAAATCGTCCGATCAGTGCACCACCCCAGTAGTAACTGACATATTTGGCCGCGTCAGTTGCTGTAAAACCACCAATATTTGGCAGTTCGAGGAAGTTGATCATGGTCGAACCAATGGTCACTTCGGCGCCAACATAGGCGAATAAGCCTACTGCGCCCAGTACCAGATGGCGGTATTTCCATGCCGAGCCACCTTGCTCATGGTCGAGGGCTTGTTGTTCCTCTTCTTCGCGCATATCAGGCAATTTCAATGCGGCGAAAATTGCCGCCAACAACCCAAGGGCGATAGCGAGCAACAGATAAGGGAACTTAACCGCATCTGCTTCTTGCAGACGCATAGCAGCTTGCTCAGCGGCAGACAAATCAGTCACAGAATAAGCTGCAGTACTCAGGATTAATAAACTACCAGCCCAAGGCGCTAACGTTCCCCCCAAGGAATTTAACGCTTGAGTCAGTGTTAATCTGAATGATGCAGTTTCAGGTTTACCGAGAATCGTCACATAGGGATTCGCGGCGACCTGCAAGACGGTGATACCCGACGCCAAAATAAATAACGCACCTAAGAACAGTGGATATAATTTTGACATTGCCGCAGGGATGAATAACAAACATCCTACAGCTGCCACGATTAATCCAACCACCAAGCCCCACTTATAGCCGATGCGTTTTACCAGAGCCCCAGCTGGTAAAGACATGACAAAGTAGGCGCCAAAGAAACAGAATTGAATTAACAGTGCTTCGAAATAGTTAAGTGAAAAGGCGTTTTTCAGATGAGGGATCAACGTATCGTTGAGATTCGTAATAAATCCCCAGACAAAAAACAGCGAAGATAATATAACCAAAGCGAAAAAGTAGCTTGATTGATGATTATTCTTGCTGGTTTTTTGTGGTGTGCCCATTAGCGGTGCAGCTGCCATGGCGTCATACCTCATTTTAAGAATAATTTTTGATATTGCGCGGCTGTTAAAGCCGCCCCGCACTATGCCCGTAAAGCGTTAGCTTGGCAAGCAAGATTATTAGTTACTAAAGTTATCGCTAACCCTTGTCGCAGCGCTATTTCATACTGATTTTTAACCAAAGAGATACAGAGTGTTTAACAAATGTCGTCAATAAATTCTGTGAATGAGTACGATGTTTCTTGCTTCGTTGGTGGCTGCGACAATTTGCCGCAGTTATTGCGGGCTCAAGTCTCTCTATAATTAGCGCCAAATTTCACAGAGTTAGCCCGAGTTACGTTTGAATTACTCACGACTTTCAGCAATACACCCACATAGCCCTCTCTATCTAGCCCTGAGTGTCACACTAAGCTTTCCGATACTAGCCGATGACAGCATTGAACGGTTTGAAGTGGTCGGTGAGCAACACTCTCATCACAATACAGCCCAATCCATGAATCAACTATTGCAGCAGATGGGCGTCGATTTTTCTGCGGCGGGAGGTGTGTCGGCGCTGCCGGTGATGAACGGCATGATGGGAGATCGCATCAAAGTGCTGATTGATGGCATGGATATTACCGCCGCCTGTGCTAATCAGATGAATCCGCCTTTGTCTTATATCTCAGCAAGTCAGCTGAGCGCGGCGCAAGTGGTGGCGGGCGTTTCTCCCGTGAGTGCTGGGGGAGACAACATTGCCGGCGTTATCAGCGTAGCGGCTTCCGCCCCCATGTTCAGTGATGATACCAGCCTCCGTTGGCAGGGCGGCTATCTGTCGAGCCAATATCGCAGTGGCAGTGATGCTGTGGTTGTCGGTGCAGGTGCAACGGTGGCGAGTAAATCGTGGGCATTTGATTATCGAGGCAGCTATGAGGATGCCAACAGCTATCAAGACGGTCATGGCGACAAGGTGTTAGACACGCTTTATCGCAGTCAAAACCATGTGCTCAGCACAGCGTGGCGCGATCAAGTACAAACGGTGACGCTGAAGCTGAGTCATCAATATATTCCGTTTCAGGGTTTTGCGAATCAATACATGGATATGACGAATAATCGCAGCTCTGGCGTGAATCTGAATTATCAGCGCCAGTTTGACACTGGTGAATTGCAAGCACGCGTTAACTGGCATGGCGTTAGCCATGAGATGGGCTTTTTCACTGAAGAAAAGCTTGGCGTCATGCCCATGAACACAGATGCCGATGACTACAGTTATGATCTGCGCTGGACGCAAACGGTGTGGGAAAATGCTGAACTGCGGCTTGGGCAGGAGTATCACGAGTTTCGTATTGACGACAGTTGGCCCGCAGTGGCGGGTTCCGCCATGATGGGACCCAATGATTACATCAACATCAACAATGGTAAGCGTCAACGGATAGCGGCTTTTGCTGAACTGGCAAAACCTTTGACGCCAACGTGGTGGATGTCACTTGGGGCTCGTTTTGAACATGTGGTGACCAATGCCGATCCGGTACAGTCTTATAACAGTATGACGATGATGGGCATGCCCAATGTGGATTATCAGGCCGCGCTGGCATTTAACGCGGCAGAGCGAAAGGCCAGTGATAATTTATGGGATGCAGTACTGCAGTTACGTTATCAAATCAATGAGATGCAGCAAATCGAGTTCGGCTTTGCGGTAAAAAATCGCGCGCCTAATCTCTATGAACGCTACAGTTGGGGCCGCGGTGTTATGGCCAGCACTATGATTGGTTGGTTTGGTGATGGCAATGGTTACGTTGGTGATATTCAACTGAAACCGGAAACCGCCTATACCAGCAGCTTAGAGTACAGCGCTAATTTCAGCCGTTGGCAGTTCAGCAGCTCGTTGTGGTATAGCAAAGTCGACGACTATATAGATACTAAGGTCATCGGCAGCTTTAACCGCAGTGGTTTAGATAATGGCGTGCGTAATTTGCTGCAATTTACCAATGTCGATGCGACGCTTTATGGCGCTAATCTTAGTGCGGCGGCGTTGTTGTCTGACGGTAACGCGGGCGAGTGGTCATTACGCGGCAAGCTGAGCAGCAGCCACGGGGAACGCGATACTGATAATCAGCCGCTCTATCAGATAAGTCCGTTAAAAACGGAATTGGCACTGGAACATCAACTTGGTCGTTGGCAAAGCCAACTGAATTGGCAGTTTGTCGGCAGCAAGTCGCGAGTGGATGGCAATCGTCTCGAAAACCCGACGCATAGCTACCATCTGGTCAATGTCAGCACCCAATTCAATGTCGCTGATTTTACGATTAGTCTGGCCGTCGAAAACTTGCTTGATCGCTATTACCAACAACCGCTTGGCGGCGTTAGTTTGGCCGAGTATCGTGCCGATGCCAGCCAAGGTTTCCAGCAGCTTGCAGGACCGGGACGTTCGTTTAATGTGGGACTCAGTTATCAGTTTTGACCGAGAAAGCGACCGTTTACAGCGGCAATATGCGGTAAGCTAACCGCATTGATGTTGGGGAATCTGACTTATGTTGCTGCTGTTATTGCTGGCGTTGCGTAGAGGACGTCGCTGCGCCATCGGCGTGATGCTAACTTTGTTACTGCTAGAGGTCGTGCTGCTCAATGGCATCATTGCACTCAATGGTGCAGCGAGTAATCCGTTCAGCGCGGTATTGCTGGTGCCTGTGGTGATGGCCTTTATGGTCTTACCTTGGTGGCCTGCCGCGTCCATTTTAGCCACCAGTATTAGTGCGCAGCTGATTCAACTGCTGATTTTGCAACTTAGCGAACATGGGCAAATGTTGCACCATTATTATGGAATGGTGTTTGGCTTCGTGCTGACCAGTTTGATTGTGGCCGCCGTTGTGACCTATTTTCGCCAGCAGCTTCAACAGCGAGAGGATGCTATCCGCAGTTTGCGCGAGCGCCAGTTGCGCAACGAGCAGTTATTGGCGATTGGTACAGCTGCCGCGCAATTGACGCACGATGTGGCAACCCCGGTGCAGTCGATTCATCTGCTATTGGAAGAAGCGTTGGAGTCGCCTACAACCACGCCGTTGATAAAAGAGATCGCCACACAATTTCACCGCATAGAGCAGCAGTTGGCACAATGGCGTAGTGTGGCCGACGATGTGCGCGAGCAACGGAATGTGGTGATGGATGTGCGTAAAATATGGCGTTCTTTACAACATTTGTTGTTAGTAGCGCGCCCAGAAGCGTTATTGCAATGGCAATGGTTAGCAACTGATGATACGGCACTGATTAAGGCGGACGGCACCTTGCTGCCCGCGTTGACCAATATCGTTATCAATGCCAGTGAGGCCGCTGAACAAACCGGACAACCGCAAGTGACCGTTCGCAGTCAATTGCATCAAGGGGAATGGTTACTAGAAGTGATCAATTTGGCAGAGCCGCTGTCACCACTGGCGATACAGAAGCTGGGACTCGCTTTTGTCGAGAGTAAAGCTGGCCATGGGATTGGCGCGGTACTGAGCAATGCGACTATCGAAAAATTTGGCGGCAGCGTGCATTGGCAACAGCAAAATTCCGAAGTATTAACCGTGATTTCATTGCCGGTGGTCGCCAATGTCTGAGCAACCGAACAGCGTCATATTATTGATCGACGATGATGAGACGTACTTAGCGGTGTTACAGCGTCGCTTGCAGCAAGCAACCCATTTTGACGTGATTAGCTGTACTTCCGTGCAGCAAGCACTCAGCTTAGATTTGCAGCATGTACACGGCATTTTGTTGGACATGATGCTGGAACACGAGTCAGGGCTCGAAGGCATAGGTTCGCTGAAGCAAAAGTTTCATCCCCAACATCTCATTATGCTGACGGGCTATGCCAGTATTGCGACGACGGTAGAAGCCATGAAGCGCGGTGCAACAGATTATCTGGCCAAGCCTGTTGGCCTCGCTGAATTAGTGCAACGTCTGCAAAACACAGCCGATGTCACCACAATAACACCGTCACCGATGACGCCAGCACAAGTGGAGTGGGAGCATATTCAACGGGTGTTGCTTGCTCATAACGGAAATGTGTCCGCCACGGCCAAAGCCTTAGGACTTCACCGTCGTACTCTGCAGCGCAAATTGCAAAAATACACGCCTACGCGGCACTAGTATTTTATCGCTAAGCTGCAGGTCAGCGATTTTCGCTTGCCAACCACCTATTAGCGCTCTGCAAATCACCTGATTTGGCTACACGCATCTTACCTTTTTGCCGCAACAGTCTTAACACATCAATCGCCCTGTTTATTGAAAAATAATACTAAATATAAATTTAGTATGATGATAAAGGTGTTAATATTTTTTAAAATATTGATTTTAATGTCTTTATTGTATTTTGTAATTATGCATTTCTTATGCAAGTAATACTAAAATAAAATTCGTAATACCGATTTTGACCAGAATCAATTTTCTTGGTGTACCGATCCGTATACTGCAGCGCACAGTAATAAAAATGGAAGATTAGTATGAAGTTGATGCAGTTGTCGCTGTTAGTCTGTGCAGCGTCAGGTGTTATTCCTACGGTGATGGCGGATGAGACGCCGCAAAGCAGTGACCTAGAGCGATTGGTGATTTATGGTCGTCAGCAGAATCTACTTGGGCAAACCAGCTCAGCGTCAGAGGGTGTGATTGGTGCTGGAGAGATTGAAACGCGACCGCTGCTGCGAACCGGTGAAGTGTTAGAGTTTGTGCCCGGCATGATGGTGACCCAGCACAGTGGTTCTGGTAAGGCAAATCAGTATTTTCTGCGTGGCTTTAATTTAGATCACGGCACTGATTTTGCGACGACGGTCGATGGCATGCCAATCAATATGCGTAGTCATGGTCATGGGCAAGGCTATACCGATCTTAATTTTTTACTGCCAGAGCTGATTGGCTCAATCCATTACCGCAAAGGCGCCTACTACCCTGAAGTGGGAGACTTTTCCGGCGCAGGCGCAGCAGAGATTGGATTGCTCGATCAATTACCTTATCGCCAAGCCAGCGTCACTTTCGGCGAATATGGCTATCAACGCTATTTAGTCACTGGCGAACAACAGTGGCATAACAATAAACTCATCTTCGGCGGTGAAGTGCAGCGTTATGCTGGCCCGTGGCGTGATCTCGATGAAGATATAAAAAAGTTAAATGGCATGGCGCGCTATCTCACCGATATTGGTAGCGGACAACTCTCCGTCAGCTTGATGGCCTATGACAATCAATGGAACTCTGCCGATCAAATCCCTCAGCGAGCCGTAACTAGCGGCTTGATCGGCGAATACGGTTCACTCGATACGACATTAGGCGGTAAGTCATCGCGCTATAGCTTATCTGCTAACTACACTGATGCGGACTGGCGTGCTAGCGCTTACGTTATTCGCTCGCGCCTGAATCTTTACTCCAATTTTACCTATTTGCTCGATCATCCTGTTGCTGGTGACCAGTTTGAGCAGCTCGATAATCGCGTTATCTGGGGCGGTAAATTGGCTCGTGATTGGAACATCACCTGGGCGGGATTGCTAACCGATATCAGCGTCGGTGCGGATATTCGTTATGACGATATCGGCAATGTTGGTTTGTACCATACCCGCGCGCGTCAGCGGTTGGCAACGGTACGAGACGATGCAATTGACGAGCTCTCGACCGGTCTCTTTACCAAAATCGAAACGCATCTTAGTGACGACCTTACGTTGCGTTTAGGCGGTCGATACGACTACTACGATGCGGATGTAGCAAGTGATAATGTGCGCAATAGTGGCAGCGCCAATGATGATATCTGGAGTCTCAAGGCGGGGTTGGCTTATCGCTTAACTGCAAATAGTGAACTTTATGCCAGTGCTGGCCAAGGTTTTCACTCCAACGATGCTCGTGGCGCAACCATCAAGGTGGATCCGCTATCTGGCGAAGCATTGGACAAGGTAAACCTGCTGGTGCGCTCGGAAGGTGCTGAAGTTGGGATTCGTTACTACGATGCCGAACGGGTTAACTTCTCGGCCGCAGTTTGGTATCTCGGTCTTGATTCTGAACTGCTATACGTCGGCGACGCCGGCACCACTGAACCCAGCCGTGCCTCTGAACGCTATGGTACAGAATTAACGGCTTATTACTGGCTCAATGAGGTATTAAGTCTGGATGCGGAACTCGCCTACACCCGTGCTCGCTTTACCGAGCAGCAAACGGCAGAAGGAAAGTATGTGGATGGCACAGTGCCTTGGGTCGGCAGCGCCGGTATCACCTATCAACCCGCGGAGCAGGGCATTTATGCCGCATTGCGGTTACGCTATCTCGGCAAGCGAGTGTTAGACAGTTTTAAAGCAGATGAGGCTGATGCATCCACCTTGGTTAATCTGTCAATGGGATATCGTTGGCATGAATGGGATCTAAGAGCGGAAGTGTTGAATCTGTTTGATCGCCATGATCATGATATCGATTATTGGTACGAATCACGTTTAAGCGGCGAATCTGCCAACGGCATTGAAGATCTGCACTTCCATCCGGTTGAGCCGAGGATGCTACGGGTGAGCCTGAGTTATCACTATTAACCTTATTAAAAATAGGTATTAATCCTAGCACAATGCGGCATACCAAAGATTAATGGCGAGTTGTAGGGGACTTGACTAGAGTGAACTCAGGTTCCCTTAGTGATTTGCCTGATGATGCGCTGTGTGTTGCGATGGTTATATTGCGGATGTTTTGTGGCCATGCCTTTGCTGGCCGCAGAGCCCGTAGTGCTGCACGCCGATTTTCGTCCACGACCGCCCGAAATGCGTTACGGTGACACTCCGGGCACTTTTGCTGGTTCTTTAATCGATGTGCTTGAACTGGCCTGTGAGCGCGCTGGTTGTCGCATTGAATGGCAGGATAAGCCTTTTCCGCGCAGTATGCGTGACCTTCGCCTTGGACGAGTAGATATAGTGCCGCGGCTGATATTTAACGATACGCGCACCCAAATCGCGACCTTTCTTGGCCCGATAGCGGTTGAGTCCAAACCCATAGTGTTTGTGTGTCACAAAGGCACGGATTTGCTCGAAGAACAGGTGCTGTTTCACTCGCAAATCGGCGTGAAACTCGGCACCTATTATTCTGAATTTATCAATCACGATAACAGGTTGTCACGAACAACGGCCGCCGATGATGAGAACTTGGTGAAAATGTTTGCGGCCCGCAGATTTGATTACATTGCGGTCATCGATAAACGCAGCATTGAGAAGGCTTTTCGTGATATTGGCTATACAGAATATCAATACGCAACCTTCAGTTATCCCAATCGAATGCCGATCTACTATGGCTTTTCTCGGGCTTCAACAGCATCAGAGTTTGCCGCCAAACTTCAATACCAGTTTGAAATGATGATCATGCGTGGAGAAATTGATGAGATTTTTAAAAAGCATCGCATGAAGCAATAGCACGTGCTTGTTGTCAGCAGCGTTTTGCCTGTCATGCAATGTGAGTGATTGTTAATGTTCATAATTGTGATTAATCACAGGTTAAGCGTCACTCCGCTAAACTGTAACAAGGTTATGATGTTAATAAGCAGGAGTTGGCGGAGAGGATAGATGCGGCAATGGATTCTAGTCAGTCTGGCATTGATGTCTGTGAGCAGCTCCAGCGTGGCCGTTACAGCCGATGATGTCATTCTCTATTTTACCGGACGTCCTCCGTTCATTTGGAAAGACGAACAAGGCCAAATGCATGGCATTAGCTATGAAATTGGCGAACGCGTGTTTCGTTTAGCTCATATTCCTTATCATTGGCAGCAAGCGCCGTCGGCGAGGGTGCAGCATTATTTCAGTACGGATAAACACCCACTCTGTTTAGTGAATTGGATTTACACCGACGAACGGCAACAGTTAGGACGTATTTCGTTGCCTACCTACGTGGAGCAGGACTATCTTGCCGTAATGCCAAATGACAGTGCGGAACGTTTTTATCACCGAGATGTAGACCAAATTCTGCAAGATAAGACAGTGGCGGTATTGATTAAAGCGGGGTATGCCTATAGTACGGTGTTGGAACATAAATTTGCGCAAATGCAGGCGCAGAAGATAGATTTACGCGCCGATCAGCAGCGTAACTTTCAGTTGTTAGCGGAGAATCGGGCTGATATTGGCTTTTTTGAACAGCAGGAGTTGGAAGGTTTTGTACAACGTTTTCCTGAGTTGGCTGATAAAGTGACCATCATTCGCTACCCCTCAATTAACGCCAAGCCGACTACGCGCCACGTGATCTGTTCCAAGTCGGTATCTGAGCAGCGTATGCAACGTATCAATGACGCGATAAAGCAGCTTAACCTATTGTAATAGAAATTATTTTATTAAAAAGGCAGCTGAATTGGCTGCCTTTTTCGGTTTTATGTCGGTGTAATGTTAGAAGCGATAGCCAAAACCCAGCATTACAGCACTGACATCATATTGATCGTCAACAAAGTATTTATTGAGCGTCAGTGTACTGAAGTAACGGCCGTAATCTGCTTGTAAACCAACCGCGATCATGGGGCGAAACGTATTATCTGAAAGTGACCCAGTAGCAGAAAATGAGCCATCGGAATATTGATAGTCGTATTTTACTTTGCTACTCACAAAGCTATAGCCCAGTTTCATAAACGCTTGCATCGTTGGGGTAAATATGTAGCGAGCTTTCGCTGCCACATCAATGGCATAGGTATCTCTTTTCAATGAGATATCGTTGGAAATATCGCCGGATTCTGTCGCGTAGACTTCTTCACCGTCAAAGCTGCCGTGCCAATAATTGATATCGGTCTCAATCGACCAAACATCTGACATTTGCCAACCAGCGGTGATGCCGTAGATCCCTTTGCTGTCATAGACATCATTTATATTGATGCCATAACCAAGATTTGCGGCGAGATAAAAATCACTCGAAGGTTTATCTGATTGCTCAGCGGCAACTAGGGGCAGCGATGAAAAAAGAGAGGCGGCGGCAACGAGCAACAATGTGCAGCTATGTTTCATATCAATATCCTTATCTTATTAACTACGATTCCGTAATGGCTTATCTTTGTTGCGGTGCAACGTTTACACTTTCGCCGAGTTCAAGCGGATGAATGGCGCAGTTTGTTATATCAGATTTTTTAACTGCTTGAAACTATTTGATAAAATAAGTTTTAATAGCATGGCATGTTTGTGAGCACGGCGGATATATCACGCATTGCGCAACCTCATCAGCAGATTGAACTGTGCATAAGCGTAATCGTCGGTGGCCTACATGCTCTGACACTGAGCGACACAATAGAAGGAGTTAGCGTGCAAGGACCAGACCCGAAAAATAAGCACCCAATGGCCGGATTCCCGCAGATTTGTTTCATCAAAAATACGGTGAACAACCCAAATATTGAAATCGGCGACTACACCTATTACGACGACCCAGAAGACTCGGAAAACTTCGAGCGTAATGTGTTGTATCACTTTCCTTTTATCGGCGACAAGTTAGTGATCGGTAAGTTTTGTGCGCTGGCAAGAGGCGTGAAATTTATCATGAACGGCGCTAACCATAAGCTGTCGGGGATCTCGACCTATCCGTTCCAGATTTTTGCCAATGGTTGGGAGCAGGTGATGCCGCAGATGTCTGATTTACCCTATAAAGGCGATACTGTTATCGGCAATGACGTATGGATTGGTTACGACGCATTAATTATGCCCGGCGTTAGGATTGGCAACGGTGCCATTATCTCTTCACGTTCGGTAGTGGTGAATGATGTCCCTGCATACACGGTTGTGGGAGGAAATCCGGCTAAGCCGATAAAGCAACGTTTTAACGAACAACAGATTGCTCAGCTGGAACAAATCGCTTGGTGGAATTGGCCGATTGCTAAGATTAGTCAGCATTTGCCGTTGATCGTAGCGGCTGACATCGACGCCTTACAACAGGCTGCGCTGTTGCAATAGTCCTATGAGTATTGGGCACTCACATAGCGAGTTGAGTGAGCAACATGTGGGCCGCTATGTCAGTGCTAAAGCCGCTAATTAATCTTGTCGGTAAACGGGGAAGCCGCTGGCATCGCCGTAATCTTTGATACGTTCCATGTTGTTGAGTGTCGTCATATCGGCGTCAGAGATGGTGAAGTCGACATCAGCATTGTTTTGCATATGGGCTGGGTTTGCCGTTTTAGGCAGTGGCAACAGACCTAATTGCAGTACATAACGAATACACAGCTGCGGAATAGACACCTGATACTTATCTGCCATCGCTTTAATTGCATCGTTTTTAAATAACTCGCCGTGGCCAACTGGCGAGTAGGCTTCCACCAGCATGCCTTTGGCTTGTGAGTATGTAATCAGCTCGCTAGGCACGTTGGTCACATGCGCGAGGATCTGATTTACAACAGGTTTTACGCTGCAAGCGTCAACTATGTTATCGATATCCTGCTGTTGGAAGTTGGATAGACCAATCGCACGAATTTTACCTGCTTTATGGGCGTCTTCTAGCGCCCGCCAAGCTTCTCGATTGCCCTCAAAATAACGATCTTCTGCGCCAAACTTTGCCCATGGTTGTGGACTGTGGATAATCATCAAGTCGATGTAATCCAAGTTTAAACGCGCCAGTGATTCTTCAATCGAGACGACGGCTTCATCATAGCTTTTCACTTCAGCGGCTAATTTGGTGGTAAGAAAAATATCTTCGCGTTTGACATCTGCTGCGTTAATGGCGGCACCGACTCCGGCTTCGTTGCCATAGGCTTGCGCGGTATCAATATGGCGGTAGCCCATATTGAGAGCGGCAGTAACGGCGGCGCCAACGTCTTTATCGCTGATCATCCATGTACCGAGTGCGAGCTTAGGAATTTGTACGCCGTTTGCTAGCGTATAGTGTTGTTCCAAAATCATACGTTTCTCCTCGTTCCTTTATTAGCTAACGTCGCTAATTGTATGAGTAAGTGGCCCTTGGCATATATCATGGCTTTGCCACCCTAGTAATTGGTATGTGGGCGCAATCTCTTAGTTCAAGCATAGCGCGAAAAATTGTGGCTGTTTTGCGGGTGATTTAGCGTTGTGCTTGATAATTGTATTAGGTGGTAAATACATATAATCAATGGGTTACTATGTATTTTGTGGTCGAGTGAGGCTGCCGGTGAATTATTGTTAATCGCCGTCAGCTAGTACTTTCTAATGGTTATCAGAAAGCAAAATTTAACCCATTAGTTGCATTGTGTTCGTGCTCCCATCCCTTTAGTCTGGCACCAAGGCAAGATAAAAAGGGCGCGATATGACGAGATTACTGACAGGAAGTTGTTGCTGCGGCAGTGTGAGTTTTAGTGTTCAAGATGATTTTCGGCGCTTTTATTTTTGTTACTGCGAGCAGTGCCGCAAGCTTACTGGCTCAGCACATGCCGCTAATCTGTTCACCGCCCCAGACAATATCACTTGGCTTAGCGGCGAGGAAAAGCTCAAACGCTATGACCATCCGACACGCGCGTTTACTAAAGTATTTTGTAGTGAATGTGGCTCTGGAATGCCCTTTGTGATTAAGAATGGCCAGTATCTGATAGTACCTGCTGGCAGCTTACATGATGAACCATCAAAGACGGTGGATGCGCAGATCTTCTGCGAAGAACAGACTTCATGGCATAAAACGGGGATCGCAGCGCCAAAACGTAATGGTTTTGGCAAGTAATCAGTGTGATTGGTGTCCTGCAAATTCCAAATGATGACGTCTGGTGCTAACCGCGATTTACATGTGCTAAAGCTCAATTCGCCAGTCGGAAAACTGGCGGCTAGGGCTCATTGCACTCGGGCGAACAACGCAACCGCAAACAGCAGCAGGATGACGCCGGCGCCATGTTCAATACGATGCACATAGTGCTGAAGATAGCCTTGTATCTTTTGCTGCCCAATAATCGCCGCAATCAGCAGATCCCAGAGCAATACCGCGAAGAACATCCACACACCGCAGCTAATTTGCTGCAGTGTTGTTACGTCTCTCCCCAAGATAACTGTCATCAAGCTCATGTAAAATAGTGCATTCTTTGGGTTCAGTAGTGCCGAATTGAATCCCAGCAGCAATTGCTGATAGGTCGCCGGAGCATTTCCCATCGCTGCGGCTAATGCTTGGTTGTTCGGCTTGCTTTGTAACAGCTTGAATCCAACCCACATCAGATACAGGGCGCCTAAGATCTCCACCAACGAAAACAACTGCGGATTATCGCGAATGCCACTCCAACCTATAATGGCAATTGCAATGTAGATGCCGTTCCCCAGCGCAATACCAAGGCAGATAAAGCGAGCACCAGGCAAACGGTGGCGAATGGCGTGCGCGACGATCAGAAAAAAGTCCTGACCAGGGCTGAGTAATGCAACAAAATGGGCTAACGCGAGTGCAGGAAAAGCGGCAGGAAATAATTGACTATCGAACATAAACAATACCTATAGTGAATGATGCTGGCACTATAGGTAGCGAGCAGGGTTAATTATTGTCGAAAATTGACCTTTGCTGTTGGTATTGTCGCGGCGTTGCAGCGGTGTAATTCACAAACGCACGATGTAACTGACTTTGATCTGCGTAACCGACTTCATGCGCGGTGGCGACGATATCGAGTCCATTGGCTAACAGCCATTTCGCTTTTTCAATGCGTTTGTTGTGCAGGTAAGCGTTTGGGGTGATCCCTTCCAGTCGTTTAAATTGGCGAATGATAGACTCTGGCGTTAGCCTCAAATCTGTTGCTAGTTGTTGCAGTGAAGGTGGATGACAAATGTCTGCCAATAGCAACTGCTTGATGTGTTGAACTTGCTGCTTCTTGCTTGATGTTTGTTCCACGGTATTTTGCGGCACACAGTACGCTTGTAAAAGCGCGTGTATTTGCTGCTCCATGGTAGCAATGGCCGAGGAGGACGCCAGCGTACGCAATGCCTCCAGCGCATCAAAAAATGGCTGTGTGGCATGCGCGTCTGCCAAGTATTCAACATTGCAATCAAACTGGGTTACCGATTTAGCGTGCAACTTGCTTAGCTGTAGACAGCACCAGTCATAATCGACATACAACATGTGATAGCTACGCGTGTGTTGCGCAACCGGATTACATGCATGCACCTGGTTTGGTGGTATAAGCACGATGTCGCCAGCTGACAATTTAAGTTGCTTGGCGTCATACGACAGGCAAGTCATTCCTTCAACAATAGCGCCGATCGAGAGCGACTCATGGCTATGCGCTTTATAGGCTTGAAGGCTTTTATGCGTGGTGCGGATAGTGAGATGCGGCGCCTTTGCACTGTGCCAAAATTGCTGTTGTATGTACCTTACGCTTGATTGCATGGTGCTAACGTTCCGCGGTTTTGTGGTGATAGAGCTTAGATACTAGGTGTTGCCACAGCTTAAGACAATGCCAGCAGCTTTCGGTATCAGACTTCGCATATTTGATAGTGGCGCGTGACGTTAACGGTAACCTGACCCCAAACCGATGTCTTTACTCTTTGTTGGTGACGGTCAAATGACGCCTTATCGGCAAATTCCTCATACACATCGAAGCGCAGCGGTTGCTGTGTATTTTGAGTGACATCAAAACGCAAACATCCCGCTTCTGCACGAGTTAAGTCGGTGTGAATCTGCAAGGCTTGTTTGATGTTTTCTAGCTCTTCTTCGGGCACCAAAATAAAGCCAGAGAGCACGATTTTAGGCATATACGCTCCAAGTTTGTACTGCTGAGTTTCAGCAACTATGGTTAAGGTAATTGCCAGCACAAGTGTCAAGTTGCATAAGCTTTAACAGGGCAATGCAACTTAAGTTGTGTAGCTTCGTAGCCAATATCGCCGCTATTTACCTTGATTTAAAATATGTTACATACCTTTTGCTAGGCAAACGCAGTAGAATGCACCGGTTATCTTTTCAGATTTTGTTAATTCAGGGAACCAGAATGTTTGCTGCCAAGCTTAAAGGAATACTCACCGCGTATCGCAATTTACCCCGCTTGCTAAAAGTCTCCTTTTGGTTGCTCAGCAGCTATTTATTGTACGCCGTGCTATTAGGCTTGCTCGCCCCTGCGATTGTGCGGTCTGTCGCACCTGAGAAGCTGACCAATTTACTCGGTCGGCAAGTATCGTTGCAGCAATTCAGCATTAACCCCTTTTTGCTGCGGGTGCGAATGAATGATGTTGCAGTTGCGGGTAATAAGGGTGAAAAGCCGCTGCTGGCATTTCAGCATTTAGAAACCGAGTTTAACCTGTGGCAGTCGCTTTTTAATCAAGCTTGGTGTGTGGATCACCTGACATTGAATGGCCTGCAAAGCCAGGTCACTCGTCTGACGGATGCAAACGGGAACGTGGCGTTTAACTTTGATGACGTAATAACACGTTTGCAAACACCGACCAGCGGCGAGAGTAATACAGCAGCAACGGATACTCAGTTAGCGGATATCCGTGTTGGCAGCGTTCATATTAATGCGACTGAATTTGCGTTCAATGATGACACCGCTAATGTCCAACTGGCTTACCATGACATCAATTTTGCCTTGGAAAATTTTGCTACTCGCAGTGTTGCCGTCGATGCTGAGTCGACTAACAACCCGCCAAGTGCAGATGTAACGCCAAACCAATATCACCTCAGTTTGACCGGACAAGATAAGGGTAACTTAACCGCGGCGGGGCAAGTGTTACTGGCGCCGCTGGATGTTTCCGGCTCACTGCAACTGAATAACATCACCTTGCTGCCATTCTGGGGCTATGTGGCGCCAATGCTGGAAGCCAAACTTACAGACGGTGCGCTGTCGCTTGATACGCAATACACAATGACGCAAGCGCCACAGCAACCATTAGTTTATGCCATCAAAGATAGTGACCTTACCCTGAATAACGTGCAATTTGCCGACGAAGCTAACCCAGTCGTCAAATTGCCTAAGCTCAGTGTGTCCGGTGTGTCGCTCAGTAGTGCGTCGCAGCAAGTCGCTATCGCCTCCGTGGCGGTTGATGATCTTTGGCTGAGCAGCCAATTCGACCAACAGGGTTTGTCTTTGGCTGCATTGTTTACTCCGAAAACTGCCGCGGCGACAGATGCTGCTAACGCTACTGCAACTGACAATGCGACAACGGCCGCGACGAATACAGCGACAGAACCCGCGCAAACGGCTCCTCAATGGCAGGTGAAACTGAGTAAATTTCAACTGAATAAGGCAGACATTAACCTACGCGAACAGCAGTTAACTCAAGGGGTAGATTGGCGCGTTTATCCACTCAATATTGCCACTGGCAGTATTGATAGTCAGTTATCTGCGCCGTTAGCTTATCAGGTGTCACTCGCAGTATCACAATCAGGTGCCCAGTCAGGTGGCACATTGAGCAGTGATGGTAGCATCGATATTGCGGCTAAACAGGCGAGTGGCTCATTGCAACTCAGTGATTTATTGCTGCCACAGTTTCAACCCTATCTTAGCCAATATTTAAACATTGAATTGCCCAAAGGATTGCTGAGCACGGGTGGCAAGTTCAGCGCTGATGCCAATGGTCATGCCATTTACCAAGGGGATGTCGCGTTAGCTGATTTGGAAATTAAAGATGCCAAGCAGCATCGACCACTCCTGAAGTGGCAACAACTTGCGGTTGATAGCGTCGATTTTGATCTCGCTAAGCAGCAACTATTACTTGGCAATGTCACGCTGGATAAACTTTTTGCCAAAGTAACGATTAATCAAGATCGTAGCACCAATATTGGTGAACTTGTGGTGACCAAGAACAGTGATAACAGTGCCGATGTTGCAGTGTCTGCAGCAGCTAAACCTGAGGCTCAAGACGAGGTGACATCCGCCTCGCCATTTAAGGTCAGTGTGGCAAGTATTACCATTAACGACAGCTCAGCGTTCTTTGCCGACAATTCGTTAACGCCTAATTTCGCTACCGGAATTGAAGAGTTGCACGGCAAAATTAGCAGTCTCTCTTCAGTGCCAGGCACTAAAGCGACGGTTGATATTGCGGGCAAGATCGATCGCTATGCACCGATGTCGCTCAAGGGCGAAATTAACCCACTGTTACCGCAGCCTTATCTCGACTTAGATTTGTTGTTCAAGAGTGTCGAGTTGACCAGTGTTAACCCATACTCGGGAACATATGCGGGCTATTACATCGATAAAGGTCAGCTCACATTAGCGCTGAATTACCAACTTGAAAATAACAAACTCAATGGCAATAACCATGTGGTGATTGACCAACTTAAACTAGGTAATGCGACGGATTCTGAGCTTGCGACTAGCTTACCGGTTACCTTGGCGATTGCGTTGTTGCAAGACCGCCATGGTGTGATTGATTTAGGTTTGCCTGTGTCTGGCGATCTCGATAATCCAGATTTCAGCATTGGGGGCATTATCTGGACGGCGTTTTCCAACGTGATTACTAAAGCGGTTACTGCGCCGTTTTCATTTTTAGCTGGCTTAATTAGTAGTGACGAAGAACTCAATCTGGTGGCGTTCGATGCGGGGTCAGCCAAGCTAAGCAGTGCTGAAAAGGAGAAGCTACAAACCTTGGCTAAGGCGCTAGCAGATCGTCCTAAGTTAACCTTGAGTATTGAGGCGTCAGTAAATGCTCAGCAAGATAGCCAGGCCCTCGCAGAGCGTAAATTGCACGGGCAACTTTTGCAGCAAAGTGGTTTAGATGGTCTGCCACAAGATTTTAGCGCCAGCCAAATTCCTGCTACTGGTAAGTTGACCGATGCATTGCTCGCCCTATATCAGCAGCAGTTCAAGGTAGACCCAGCAACTCAAAAAGTGCATTCCGAGAAGGCGGCAACCAATGACCAAGGTAAGCTGGATGAGGCGACATTAACGACCTTGTGGCATATCGGCCTGTATAACCAGCTGTTGAACGCGGAATCCGTCACCGATAATGACTTGGGTAGCCTAGCTCAAGAACGCAGCCAAGCGGTTAAAGCGTATTTGGTCGATAGCGCCGCCGTTGCGCCAGAACGCGTATTTTTACTCGATAGCAAAACGCAACTGAATAAAGCGGAAGCACAAGCACAGTTGAGCCTAGATGCGAACTAATGTTCGAAATTGCAAAATGACAGCGCAGTAAAATTCATCTAACATATTGAATAACATTGAAAGATGTACGTAAGTTTGAGTTGTGTAGTCGTTGGATTATTCGCTTTAAAGGACAGTAAATAACATGCGAACTCCCCGTGAGCTTCAAGCGCTGTATCATCAGGGCGAAAATATCAGTCAAACATTAAGAAGTGACCTTGGGCTACAACACAACACCAAAGAAATTATAGAAATCGCTTACGATTTGCAAACTGGAAGCTATGTTCGGGCAATGGGAAATGCCGAGTGGAAAGCTCGTAGAACAGCGTTTTCGACTGAACTGGCAAACACCATCCTTAAGCTTTGTAATCCCCAATCGATTTTAGAAGCAGGTGTAGGGGAGGCGACAACGCTATCAGGAGTTCTTCAACATCTAGGCGCTGATATCGACAGCTATGGCTTTGATTTGAGCTGGTCTCGAGCGGCTTATGCAAAACGCTGGTTGGATTCTCAAGCCATTCATTCCACAACGATTTGCACTGGCGATCTGCTCAATATGCCTTTTGCGGACAATTCGATTGATGTTGTATATACAGCGCATTCTGTTGAACCTAATGGTGGGAAAGAAAAACAGATTTTAGAGGAGCTATATCGGGTCGCAGGTCGCTTTCTCATATTGCTGGAGCCAGGATATGAATTGGCGTCAGCAGAAGCGCAACAAAGAATGGATTCTCACGGCTATTGCAAAAATTTAAAGGGAATAGCAGAACAACTGGGATATCGTGTGTTAAAGCACGCGTTATTCCCGTTAGCCGCGAATTCACTCAATCCAACAGCCATCACCATTATTGAGAAACAAACTGATTTTATCCCACCTACACACGTACTTGCTTGCCCTCAATTTAAAACGCCGTTGGAAGATATTGAAGGCATGTTATTTAGTCCTGAAGCGTTAACCGTTTACCCTATTGTGGGCAATATTCCTTGCTTACGAATCGATAATGGTATTTTTGCGAGTAAATACACTGAAGTGATGGGGAAAGATTAGTCTCGTCACTTTGTATCATTTGATGATTTAGCGAACACAATAACGAACTAAATCGTCCTAAGAATGCTTATCCGCTAACCCTGTACCTAACAACTGTTTTGGCTGTCAACATGGAGAAATGCGAGAGTGACAGAGCACACGGGTGATGCGTGATTTATATTACAAATAAAGTCTTCTCTATTTTCTTGCTCGTAAAATTATGTATACTTGAGCGCGCCAAGGGGTGTTCGCTGAATGATTCAGCCAACTGAGACGCTTAATTGCGAACCCTTAGAACCTGATCCGGCTAGTACCGGCGTAGGAATGGGCCACAATTCGCACATTATCCACTCGCTAATCAGCATGCCGGATCTCAAACGTATAAATTTGAGGTCCAAATGAACAAAGTTTTTCTACCTACCTTGCTTGCCAGCGCGATAGCGCAGGCTGTTGTTACACCTGTTTTAGCCGATGACGCTACACCAACACACATCAGTACACCTGATGCTGCGCCTATGGAGCACTTGGTCGTTAGCTCAGACTTTCGTGAGACGAGTGTTGACCAACTGCCCGCTAGTGTCACTGTAATCGGCCAGCAACGTATTGAAGACCAAGGAGCTGAGCATTTTGAAGATATGCTCAATAATATTGCCAATTTTAACTGGTCTGGTGGCAGTTCGCGGCCGCGTTATTTCCAAATTCGTGGGGTAGGAGAGCAAGAAGAATACAAAGGTGCACCTAACTCATCAGTGGGCTTTATCATTGATGATATTGACCTTTCTGGGCTTGGCATGGTGTCGAGTATGTACGATCTGCAGCAGTTTGAAGTACTGCGCGGACCGCAAGGAACACGGTATGGTGCCAACGCATTGGCGGGGTTGATTTACCTCAAAAGTAATGACCCTACCGATACCCCTGAGCATGGTCTTGAGCTGTCATTGGGTGACGATAACCTGCGCACCATTAGCGGTTTTAGTTCTGGCCCGTTGAGCGATAAATTGTTGTATCGAGTTGCACTGCAAAAACACCAGCAAAACGGCTACATGGATAACAGCTACCTTAAGCGTGATGATACGAATCAACGGGATGAGTTGAGCGCTCGCCTCAAACTGCGTTGGTTTGCGACCGATAATCTGCAGATCGATACCACGTTAATGTTTGCTGATTTTGACAATGGATACGATGCGTGGACGTTGGATAATAACGGCGAAACTAGCCTGAGCGATCAGCCAGGTAAGGACTCCCAGAAGACCACAGGCGCCAGCGTCAAACTCACTTATGATGGTTTTGCGCAAGCGAAATTGGTGTCACTGATCAGCTTTGCTAATTCCGATCATCTTTATAGTTTTGATGGTGATTGGGCAAACCCAGACTATTGGGCCAGCCGTGATTGTGACGGTGCCGCCTGTGAATACAATTACTTCTGGGATCAGCAAGGTAAGCGCAAAACCCTGTCACAAGAACTACGACTCAGCTCAAAGGACGCCGGGAAAATCTTTGCTGGCTCAACCGATTGGTTGGTTGGCCTCTATTTGATGGATTTAAGCGAAGACAATGATCTCTATTCTGAATATAACGGCTGGCCTGATGAAGTGTTGGTGTCAAACTATGATGCCGATAACTATGCGGTGTTTGGCCAATTAGATACCGAATTTAGCGGGGGGTATAAGTTGTCAGTTGGGGCTCGTATTGAGCGCCGCAGTAGCGATTACAGCGATACCAACCAAGATAATTTCAGCCCCAGTGAAACCATGTGGGGGGGGCATATCGCGCTTACCAAAAGTTTGAGTGATACCCAAGAAGCCTACGCTCGAGTGGCGCGCGGTTATAAAGCGGGTGGCTTTAATATGACACTGCCAGCGACCATGTCTGATAAAAAAGAATTTGATACTGAAATTTTGTATAACTACGAAATTGGTCTGAAGTCGCATTGGTTTGATGGAGCTGCTGACAGCCGTCTATCACTGTTCTATATGGACAGACAGAAGCAGCAGGTTGCAGCTTCATTACAGAATCCCGACGATCCACAACGTTTTATTCTATTCACCGAAAATGCGGGCAGCTCAAACAACTATGGTGCTGAATTTGAAGGTAACTGGTATCCAACCGAAAGTGTGCAACTCTATACCAGTGTTGGTTATCTGCAGGCTGAATATGGTGATTATCAGTATCAGGACAAATATGGTTCCACGGTGGACTTAAGTGGCCGAGATTTGGCTCATTCTCCTCACTGGACCTACAGCTTAGGCGGCACTTGGCATAGCGACACGGGCTGGTTTGTTAACATTAATGGTAGCGGCAAAAGCAAGTTCTACTACTCCGACAGCAATGACTCACAGTCAAAACCTTATTCTATCGTCAACGCCAAAGTGGGCTATGATGCAGACAGTTGGGCGCTGTATCTGTGGGGACGTAACCTCACGGATAAACAATATGGCGTGCGAGGCTTCTACTTTGGCAACGAACCCGATCAAAGCTGGGCTGACAAACAATATATTCGTTACGGCGATCCGCGCCAGTTAGGGGTGACGTTTCAATTACGCTTTCTGTAATTGACAGAGGCTGACGTCGAGACAAAATAGCCCTGTGAAAACGGGGCTGAACAGGAGATTAACCATGAAATTAACTGCCGAAATTAGCATGTATCCGCTAACCGAAAGCGATTACAAAGAGCCGATCCGTTGGTTGATTAAACGCCTTGATAGTTACCCAAATATCCAGCGGGTGACCCATTCGCTAGCAACCCAAATTAGCGGTGATTGTGATGAAATTATGCAGATTCTGGCAACAGAAATGAAAGCCACCGATGAAAAATGGGGCAAGGCAATGTTCGTTTGCAAGTTTGTCGAAGGTGAACTTGATTTAAACCGCCGCACTTAAGCCTGTTGTTAACGTATAAGAGTATTCAAGTATGACTGAACTGTGGCAGGTACTGACACAAGCGTCCTCTGAAATGCAGGGTATGAACCTGTGGGAAGGCTTGGCTGTCTTGCTGGCATTGGCCTATCTGCTATTGGCAATGAAAGCCAACGCCTGGTGTTGGGGCGCCGCACTCGCCAGTACCGCCATTTATACCGTGTTGTTCTGGAAAGTTTCGTTACTGATGGAATCGGTGCTTAATGTCTATTACATGGCGATGGCGGTATACGGTTATTGGATGTGGCGCCGTGGCGGAGATGATCAGCAAGGATTATCCGTGTGTACTTGGCCGCTTTACAAACATGCTCGGGTAATCGCATTGACCACTGCTATCTCCGTTGCAGTCGGTTATTTGATGGCAAATAACACCCAAGCTGCCTTTCCCTATCTTGATGCAGCAACCACGTGTTTTGCGGTCCTGACGACCTATTTAGTTGCGCAAAAGGTGTTAGAAAATTGGTTGTATTGGGTGGTGATTGATTTTGTCTCTATTTATCTTTATTTCAGCAAAGGACTTATGCTGACATCACTGTTATCTGTGTTGTATGTTGGCATGGCGATCGGCGGCTATCTGTTATGGCGTTCCGACTGGCGCGCGCAGCAATTGGCTGAGGTTGAGAGCCGTTAATGTTATCCCAGTTATTAGCATTTTGCCGTCAGGATGAATTGGCACGATTAGAAAATACACTAACACAACAGCAGCTTACCCTTGTTGCTGTCACTGAGATCGAGCAGGGGCTTAGTAATCATAGCGTTAAGCTGACCACGTTGAACAACCAAGATGTTCAATGTGACTACCTGTTGCGGATCAATTCCCCTGTGACCGATGTTATCTGCAACCGCGACAATGAAATTGCCTGTTGGCGCGCCGCGGAAGGTGCAGGGCTTGCCCCTAAACTGTATTGGATTGATGAGAACAAACGTTTTTATCTGGCAGAATGGATTGATGAAGACTGCGCTGCGTATTCGCAACTGCAGCCGTGGCAACAGTTTGCATCCAACGGTGAACGGGTTAGCAGTGACGAAATCGCCGCATTAACCAAACGCGCCAATAATAGCGCTGTATCTCTCGCAGCAGTAGAGCCTACCGAACAGGCTGCGGTTGATATGTTGCTCGATTTGCTGTTTGGCCTCAGACAACTACCAGCACCCGCGCTCGATATCAGCATTGAATTGCAGTGGCATATTTATTTGGCACGCTTAGAACAAATGGCGACGGAACAAAACTTTGTCCAAGCGGATGCCGCAGAGTGGTTAGCACGACTGCGAACCTTGCAGCAATTTAAGGTGCAGCCCATTTTTGACGCGCTCAATCGGGTACTGCTGCAGCATCAATATTGTCACCGTGATTTAAGCGCTACCAACCTATTATTACGCGATAAGCAACTGTTCTGTATCGACTTTGAGTATTGTTGTAGTTCGCATCCGCTATTTGAACTCGCCGGGGTAGTGGCGACTCATCGTTTCTCTCCAGTCGCTAGACAACAGCTCATGTGGCGTTACTTAGAACAGCATCCATGTGTTACCGCTGATGCTATCCGTGCTATGCCGGCAGCATTCGATATCTTCTGGTTGTATTCCTGTGCCTGGGCATTGCAGATGGCCGATGGCCAATGTAAAGATGGCCGAGAGTTGTTTGCTTGGTTTGACAACTATCTGCAACTTGTCGGAAAGTGATGGTTTAGTGAGCTGTCTCACATAATGCTGCACTGAACTTTTGCCCGAATTGTGCGCTCCAATACTCACCGAATGCCGTTAATTTTCGACAAGGAAGCCAGAAAGGATGAAACGACTGCTAGCGATCGCGATACTGATGTTCGGCCTAACAGCCTGTTCCACCAAGATGAGTTATCACTTTATGGATTGGGCCATTGAGTGGGGCTTGGATGATTACGTTAGCCTCAATGATGAGCAGGAAGCGCAGTTTGATAATTTGCTCAACAGCTTTCTCAAGTGGCATCGTCAAAGTGAACTGCCTAAATACAGCGCTGATCTGCGCCAATTCCGTCACCAGATTGATGATGGCAGCCTATCTCCCCAAACCTGGCAAACGTTTGTTGAACAGTTGCGTGGCCATTGGTTTCATATCTTTGAGCAGTATTTTGATGAGATGTGGCCATTAGTACTATCGTTGACCGATGAGCAAGTCGCGAAAATCAACCAAAAGCTCACTGAAGAGCAACAAGAACTCGATGACGAGTTCGCCGATAAGACGGCTGAGCAACAGTTAACGGAAGCTGACGAACGTTTAAGCGATCGGTTAGATGAGTGGCTTGGCAGTGTCACCAAAGCGCAAAAACAGCTTGTACACCAGTATAATAGCGAGCGAGAATTCACTACGGATATGTGGCTGGAATATCGTCACGCTTGGTATCAACAGTTTAAACAAACCCTTGAGCAGCGCGACAATACCCCACAGCTGAAACAACAGTTGCGTATGTTACTGACCTCACCACAACAGTTACGCAGTGAAGACTACCGTCAAAAACTTGAGCGTAACACACAGAAATTCGGTGAGTTCTTAGTGCAATTGCGGCCCACCTTAACCGCCAAACAACGTTATCATCTGCTGAAAAAGCTTGATGATCTGATTGAGGATCTTGACGAGCTGGCGGCCGAGAGTGATTAATTATTAGCAACAAAAACAGGTTTTCCGATTGGCTGACTTTGTTATGCTGTTAGCCATCGGCCAACAAGATTAAGGACAACATTGTGGATGCATTAACACTGCTGCTAACTCGCCAATCCTGCCCTCGATTAACTAAGCCTGCACCTAACGCCGACCAAATGAAGGTGATTTTAGATGCAGCGGCCCGAGTTCCAGATCACGGCGGTCTTACCCCGTGGGAATTTATCATCGCGGAAGGCGATGGCTTGAGTAAGTTAGCTGACATCTTTGAAGCTGCCGCCAGCCAACAAGGCGCAGATGACGACTTTATTGAGAAAGCCGCTAATATGCCCAAGCGTGCACCGATGATCATCACCGTGGTGGCCAAAACCCGTAGTGATATTAAAAAGGTACCTGAGTTAGAACAGCAACTTGCCGCAGGATGTGCAGCGATGGCTATGCAGCAGGCTGCGTTTGCGCAAGGGCTTGGGGCAATATGGCGTACCGGCAGCTTTGCCTTTGATGAAACTGTCAATAAAGAATTAGGCTTGGAAATTGACGACCAGATCGTAGGATTCCTCTACATCGGCACTCCAGCAATTGATATGCCGCTGAAACCACAAAAAGATGGCAGTCAGTTCGCCCGCTATCTGTAATTAATGCGCTTTCAAAAAAGCCACTGTCATTGAGTTGCAGTGGCTTTTTTGTGTCTTGCGCCATATTCATGTTTTTGAACTTCTCGTGACTTCATGTTGATCAAACTTGGGTAATGCGACACAGTATTTTGAGGGATGACGATTGCTATAGGAGTGTTACGTGAGCGATAAGTTTGCAGCGATATCAGAGTTTATGCTTCAACTAGACGCATTGAAATCAGTGAATCGGCGTACCTACATCAACGGCGGAGAGCGACTTGAAAATTCGGCGGAACATTCATGGCATTTGGCAATGGCATGTTGGGCGTTCGCTGAGCTTTTACAAGATGATTATGATGTTGCCAAGCTGATAAAGTTGGCGCTGTTGCATGATATTGGTGAGATAGGTGCAGGTGATACCTTTCTTTACAGCGATGAACGAAACTCAGCTCACATTAAAGAGCGCGCTAGCGTCAAACTGCTGGCATCTCATCACGGCAATTCAATTCACAACATGGTTGAACTCTGGGAAGAGCAGGAGTCTGGTGCCAGTAAGGAAGCAAAATTGCTGAAGGTGATCGACCGCTTACTTCCTTTTCTTCACAATATTGCCAGTCAAGGACGGGCTTGGCAGGAGAACAGTATACGTAAAAGCCAGGTGTTAAAAATGCATAAGTTCATTGAGCACGAAAGCCCGGAAATTTTTGCATGGTTCATGGTTAAACTGGAATATGCGGTCGACATGGGTTGGCTAAGTGATTGATTGGCTATTTGAAACCGCGATGATTTACTCTCTTTCTGTGCCTGTTTATCGCAAGAACAGGGGGCCAAGCAAAAAATCTATTCGTGGTGTTTTTACATAAGTAAGTAGCAACTTTGGAGTTACAGCATGTGGTTAAAATTTGATGTGTTTGGTACTCCAATGTCTGTGCTACGTCAAAACGGCGAGTGGTTACTATTTCGGGACTCAGGAACGGGCTTGCGGGCGAGAGTTTATGAGGTTGTGATCCCCGCAGAACTGTCTGACAAGGATTTAGCCAGCTACTTAGCTGACATATTCCACGAAAACGCAACCGCCCATCATGCGAACGTAACTCGTTCAAATAAAAGCTAAAACCGATTTCTTTATTTGCCAATGAAATAATTTGTATGCTAATGATTTGTATACGAATCGAAACTCATTGTTGTTGCTGATTTCCAACCCTAGAATCCGCGCATGTAGATAAAGGCCTTTGCATTATTTTGCGAAGGCCTTTTTTAGTGGATATTTCCCAAAGTTGTCAGTCATTCAAGACTTTCGCTTTGGCCTATTGCGCCGGAACATTAATGCCTCACGTCTTCGATTCACACTTGCTTGATACCATTGCTGATAAATTAGTGGACGATGGCTATTTGATTCTGCGAGACGTTTTGCCGACAGAGCTCACAGAGGCTTTGCGGCATCGCGTTGAAGATGCGCCAGTGGAAGATTTTCGTTTTGCCGCTATCGGCCGCGGTAGTGAGCAGCAACTGAATCACGAAATCCGTTCTGACCGAATTCGATGGCTAACACCTGACAGTGAGCCAGATATGCGCTACTTAAGCTTTATGTCATCATTACGCGAAGGGCTTAATCAGCGGCTATTCATGGGCTTATTCGACTATGAAAGTCATTATGCTTGGTATCGGCCGGGGGCTTTCTATAAAAAGCACTTGGACGCGCTGCGAGGCAGTCAAAACCGTATTCTCACCACAGTATTTTTTCTCAACCCAGACTGGCAACAGCAGCAGGGCGGTGAGCTGATCATTTACGATGAAGCCGATAATCTGCTGGAAACAGTATTGCCTGAGTTTGGCACATTAGTGATTTTTCTCAGTGAGCGTTTCCCACATGAGGTTCGCCCCACAGCCCGCGGTCGCGGCAGTATTGCTGGGTGGTTTCGTGTCAGCAACAGCAATTATGGTTTCTAAACCGTTGCTCATGCTGGCTTGCCGCCGCTTCACCAAGCACTAAATAAATCCACTCAGTTGCTTGCGCTTTGCCGCTATTTTCGCGATAGTTCGATAGACCCTTGTGGTTTTAACAAACCTATAAGTTGTTGTTGGGGTTAATAAGATTGGAACGTTGAAAAGGAGAGGCTTCGTGCAAATGGATGGTAGTTTGTCCGGAGAATACGTCATTCTCGAACCCCTAACATTGGACCATTTGGCAGCACTATCGATTGCTGTGGCGGACGGTGAATTGTGGAATTTATGGTACACCAGCGTACCGCGTCCTGAAGAGATGAAGGATTATATCTTGACCGCAATGGCTGAGGAAAAACGCGGTGAGAGCTTAGCCTTTGCCGTGCGCCATCGTGCTAGCGGTACGATAGTGGGGTGTACGCGCTTATGTCACTGGGATCAACCCAATCGCCATATCGAGATTGGTTACACTTGGTATAGCAAGAGCGTGCAACGTAGTGCGGTTAACACAGAATGTAAGTTGTTATTACTCAACTATGCTTTTAGCACTCTGGATGTTATCGCGGTGGAGTTTCGGACCCATTTTAATAATGAAGCCAGCCGGCAAGCGATTATGCGTTTGGGCGCCAAGCAAGATGGCATTCTTCGCAACCATCGCATTTTAAAAGATGGTACGGTACGCGACACAGTGGTGTATTCGATTATCGACAGTGAGTGGCCTGAGGTGAAAGCCAACCTCAAGCGCATGTTGTCGCAATATGCTGACACGTGAGTCAGTAAACATAGTGTTAAGGCAGCTGCGGCTGCCTTATTTGTTTATCCTGCTGCTTGAAATTAAGAAATGGCTAAAGTAGTTTTAAGCCATTCAAGCACAGGGGAAACAGTGACGAATGAAGAAGATAGGATTTTGGCTGGGTGCGCCGGTTTTGTTGGTGAGTATTAACGCGTCAGCGGGCGAAGCGGAAAACGCGTTTGCCGACGAGTTACATCAGTGTGCCGCTTATTACGAATTGGGCTCGCAGATGGTGGCCGCAATGAACGCACCACAAATGGCGGCCGTGGGCGAACGTCTGCAAAAATCGGCCAGCGAAGCGCAACAGTTAGCTGATAAATATGAGGCAAAAGAGGTGGCTGCGAGCGCTATTGAAAAGGCGAAAGAGCAGATGATGGCCTCGACGGGCGGGCAGGGGATGGGGGCATTAATGCGCCAATATAAAGACAAATGTCAGCAGATCCTCAGTAATCCTCAAGAACGCCTCAACTACTGGATTATGGCCAAGATGTAATTTTCTAGTTGCAGATAAAAGCCCACTGTAGTGGGCTTTTTGCTATCTGAGTTAGCCGCAGATTTCAACGGTTGAACAGGTCGTCCATTGCATCATTGATGTCGGTAAAGCGAAATTCAAAACCATCGGATTGCGCGTGCTTAGGCAGCACAAATTGCCCTTCGGTTAACAGTTCCGCCATCTCTCCTAGCGCAACTTTAAGCGCAAAAGCGGGGGCAGGTAAGCACGCAGGACGATGTAATGCATGCGCCAGCGCTTTAGTGAAAATCGCATTACTGACCGGATTTGGGGCGGTTGCGTTATAGATGCCACGACATTCTGCATGAGTCAGCAGAAAATTTAGTAACCTGAGTAAATCCTGCAGATGGATCCAGCTCATGCCCTGTTGCCCATCACTAATCGGGCCGCCTAAACCCAATTTAAAAGCTGGCAGCATTTTAGCGAGCGCGCCACCATGAGCTGCCAGCACAATACCGATACGAAAGATACAGACTCTCGTCTTATCAGCAACCGCGAGAGCTTTTTCTTCCCATACCTTACAGATTTGATGGCTGAATTCGTCGTGTGGAACACCTTGCTCATCAATCGGGTTACTTGACTGACGTCCATAATAACCAACGGCGGAAGCACTCAGAAAGGTGTGGGGAGGCGTGCTTGATGCGGCAATAAGGCTACTGAGTTTTTCGGTAATATCCCAACGGCTGTGACAGATTTTCTGCTTTTGGGCTTCACTCCAACGCTTGGCGACTATTGGCTCCCCGGCGAGATTGATGACAGCGTCGACTTCATTGAGATTATGTAATTGGTCGAGAGAAGCTAAATACTGATGCTCATGGCCGAGCTGTTGCCGTGCACGGCTTGGATCACGGCTAACAATCATTAATTCATGCTCGGGCGCCAGTAAGGTAACTAACGCGCTTCCGACCAGACCTGTTGCACCAGTAAGCAGAATTTTCATAACGGCAACCGTTGTGAGTTGAACATAAATTAACTATAGAAGATAACAGCTTATACGTAACAAAACGGGGGCAAGGATCACTGCGGTTTTTGCCAGCTCAGTTGTAGCGACACCGAATCTGCAAAGCGCAGCGCATGAGGTTTATCGACTTCGACTGAAGCAAATTCTACCCAAGAGTGTTCGCTGGCAATCTCCAAAATTTTGCCGGTAAGATGCTCAAGCAGAGAGAAACGATTATCTTCCACTAACGCGATGATCGCTTTAGTGATAGTACGGTAGTTGAGTGCATGTTCCATCTCGTCGGTTTGGTAGGCTCTGTCGGCAGCATAGTGAATTACCACGTTAATAATGACATCTTGCCGATTGTTGATTTCTTCCTCTTTAATACCGATAAAAGTGCGCAATCTAAGATTTTTAATGCGTATAATAGCCAGTTCTGGATTAATCATAAGCTTACTTATTGTTTGAGCTGGGAATTTATTCTTTAAGATTAGCAATTTTGTCTAAGAACCAGAAGGAAATTTGTTGATGCAGCAAAGCTATCGTCCCTCTATGACTGTGCGCGGATTTGCAGTAATGGCATTTGTGGTGATTGTGCTTGCTGGTATTAAGGCAGCGAGCGCAATCGTGGTGCCATTCGTGTTGTCGGTGTTTATTGCGATGATCTGTAGTCCGGCGATCAGTACCTTTGTCCGTTACCGAGTACCGCGTTGGTTAGCAGTATTTTTATTAATGGGACTGATTTTACTGGCAGGACTGTGGCTGGCGTCTGTGGTCGGCAGTTCGATCAATGACTTTACTAAACATTTGCCGCTCTATCGTGCTCAGTTAGTGGATCAATTTTCTTGGATCCTCGATAAGCTGCGTGAATTTAACATTCAGATTTCTAAAGATAAAGTGCTGGCCTATTTCGATCCAGGCATGGCGTTGTCGATGACCACCAATACCTTATCGGGGGTGGGTAATGTCATGGCTAACCTGTTCCTGATTATTTTAACCATCGTGTTCATGTTGTTTGAAGCAGAGTCATTGCCACGCAAATTACATTTAGCCTTAGATGACCCCGATATGCGTTTGTCGCAGATCGACCGCTTTATGAAGTCAGTTAACCGCTACATGGTGATCAAAACCTTAGTGAGTTTAGCGACCGGGGCAATTGCTGGTTTGGGGCTGTGGTTGATGGGGGTGGATTATCCGCTGCTATGGGCTGTGGTCGCCTTTCTGTTTAATTACATTCCGAACATAGGTTCCGTTATCGCAGCACTGCCGCCGGTATTGCTGGCGTTTGTGCAGTTTGGCCCTTCAGGCGCTGGTGGCGTTGCCATTTTGTATGTCGCTATCAATATGGTGATGGGCAATGTGGTTGAACCACGCTTTATGGGGCGTGGGTTGGGATTATCAACGCTGGTGGTGTTCCTCTCATTGATTTTCTGGGGCTGGTTATTGGGCTCGGTCGGTATGCTGCTATCTGTGCCGCTGACGATGATTGTCAAAATCGCGTTAGAGGCTAACGAAGGTTCGCGCAAGCTGGCAATTTTACTGGCTGATGATGCCAGTGCTGAAGATATTCATCAAAATGCGCAGCAGCGTACTGCTGCTTCTGAGGAAGAGAACTCGTAATTCTATGCAAGACTCACTGCAACCTTTTCTTACGGCAATTGACGCAATTCTCCCTGCGACAGATGCAGAACGTCTCATTCATGGTCGTGGTGGCTTACTGCCCGGTTGCGAGCATCTGTGCTTAGATTGGTTTCCGCCAGCCTTGTTATTGACCTCGTTTCGCGAATTGAGCGCCGATGACCTCAGCACTTTGCAGCAAGGTTTGGCGCAGCGATTTGCAACCTTAGGACTGCCGCTTAATCTGGTGTATCAATATCGCGCTGGCGGCCAGACTAAAACCGAATTGCTGCAAGGTGAACTGCCAGATGCGCATGTCGTTAGCGAAAATGGTCGCCAGTTTTATGTGCATTTAATGCGCGGTCAAAACCATGGTCTGTTTCTCGATATGCGTAATGGGCGCCAGTGGGTGGCAGACAACGCTCAATATCAAAAAGTGTTGAACATGTTTGCCTATACCTGCGCATTCTCAGTGGCGGCGCTGAGTGGTGGTGCTGATGAGGTGGTTAATATCGATATGGCAAAAGGCGCACTGTCGATTGGCAAGCAGAACCATATGTTGAATGAATTGGCTTCAGGCGCCCGTTTTCTGGGGCATGATATTTTTAAGTCGTGGGGCAAACTCAAAAAGCTGGGACCTTACGATTTATTAATCGCAGATCCTCCCAGTAATCAAAAAGGCAGTTTTGTTGCGACCAAAGATTATGTGCGACTGTTACGACGCTTACCTGAGTTGCTGAACGATGGCGCCAAGGTGCTACTGTGTTTAAATGCACCGGAACTCGGCCGTGAGTTCTTGATGCAGCAGGTGGCTGACGCGGCACCGCAATTAACGTTTATTGAGCAAATCGCCAATCCCGCGGTGTTTGCCGATGTCGATGTCGAGCGCGCACTAAAAGTGTTGGTGTATCGCTATCAGGCGGCGGATATCAGCGTAGATAAAGCGGGTTAAGCCAAGAGAGAGCTGGCAGCTCGAGGCAAGATGCCATCGAGCTGCGCTTTAATTGATGCTATGTGGACACTAATGGCTAGGTGAAGGTGCTGGCTTATTGTTAAAGCGTTGAATGGTGCCTTGTTGTCCGACGCCGATACATCCTTGTCCTTCGCGGCAGGCGATACTCCAAATATTTAATTTACTGCGCATTTGCCAGAGGTAGTGGTCAGGCTTATCAGCTTGCTTGATGTCGAGCGAGGCGACACCGTTGGGGTTGGCAATCCACAGTTGCTCATCTTCACCGTTACGATAGATTGCCGAGCCGTAGACTGCACCCTTAAGCGGCACTGTCGGCAATGCTATCCATCGTTTATGTGTGAGATTATAGCGCCAGGCCGTTGCTGGTTTATCGAGGGCTTTCAATGAACCACCAACAACATAGATATCATCACCGCTAAGTTGTACCGAGAACACGCCTGCGGATGGACCGCCAGAAAACGGCGTATCAATCGCCATCCAGCCAGATGCATCGCGTAACAGTAATCGTGCCGTTGTCGCATTACCTGTACCTATCACGACTTTTATATTGCTGTTGCCGCGATTGACACAGGTGCCACTGGATGCGAACCCGCCTTCTGCGGCTTGCGCCTGCATTGGTAGGTCGACACGCTGCCAACGATTACCACCGTCCTGAGTTTGCAACACAAAGAGACCCTGTTCATCCGCATCACCGTACAAATAACCTGTTTGACTGTCGATCATTTGCAAACAGTCATAAAACTGTTGCGGGTTGGCACCACTACTCACTTGACGCCAGTCGGTGCCATTATTGTCGGTAGCGTAAATGCGAGAAGCATCGGCAGGGCCTGCGCTCATCAACAACACTTTGCCATCACCCAGAGGCTGGATGTCACGGAATTCGAGTTGCTCAGTATTCTGTGGGGCGGTTATCTGTTGCCAATGTTTGCCATTGTCGGCCGACATGTAAACACTTCCTGCAGTACCTGATGCCCACACTTGATTTCCGTGCCAATAAACAGCGCGAAAATCTATGCTGCTGTCGAGTTGAGTAATATCGTTTGCCTGTACCGTCGTACATAACAACAGACTATAAGCGATCCCGTGGAGTAATTTACGCATATTGAATTTCACTTCCTTGCTGAGCATGCAATACATATTGTTGAAATAATTGCCAATTAATGCCGTTTTTTACATGCACGGCGGTTACGCCAAGCGCACTGATATCTCGAATATTGCGCATTTCATCGTCAAAAAACACCATCTCTTCGTAGCGGACACCCGTTGCCTCTTGCAAGAGTTTGAAGTGATGTACTTTGCTGTCAGGGAATATCTGTTGCTCTACAAAAACATCGTTAATCTCAAATAACTGTAGCAACATTTTTGCCCAACCTGGCTCATATGTCCTTGATGCTATTGCGACGGGCAATTGCTGGGTTTTAACCACGGACAGTATCTGTTGCACATCGTCATAGAGGCGGATGATCAGGCCATCTGCATCCACTATGTGGTGCTGACGCCGACGATATGGTGGGCGGGTATGATCACACCAAGTTCCACCACAGTCCCACAATGTAAAATCCAGATCAAACACGACGAGAGATACAGTCATTCTGCGCGTATTGGCCATATGTTTTTCAACTTACTGACTTTTATAAAAAATATTCTGCTAACAATCAATAGGCTTAGGTTAAGGATTTTTATTGGCAAGCCAGTGAATCGCGTAGATATCAATTAAGTTAAGCCGAAAAAACAGTCTAACTCGATTACAACTGAAAGGCTTACAGGTTTTCTTTCAGAAAATGGCGAAAAATCTGCTTATTTTTTGATTTGGATGGTCATAACTGAAAGTTTTTTGTAACCACTGTGAACAAATACTGATAGACTAAAACGCGTTGAGTAAAACCTCTAATGTCGTTTTGCCCCTTTATCGGTATTGGCGGTTGGCTCAATTGATTGCGGCACTGCGGACACAACAGCGCAGCATTCATAAAATAAAGACACCAAATCAAGCAAAAATGCCGAAGTTATGACGACAACAATTACCATCAAGGACGATGTCACCGTTCGCTCAGGATATGAAAGCGCGACCTAAGCGTCATTCTCTTCGGTTTGTTAAATTTCCCCCATCTCAACATGGGGGATTTTTTTGCCTGCGATTTGGGCTAATTCAGCGTCGTAGGTCATTTTGCGGAATTATTCTCCCTGATGTTTTGCGGTCTATTGGTTATATTCATCAGTAGAGGAATTAATCGGATGGCAGTATGACGACGAACAAGCTTGGGCGACCTAGTGGCGAATCGCAAACGCGAGCGGCGCTCATTGAATCGGCGAGAGCCTGCTTTTTGAACAATAGCTACGAGCGGGTGTCTATTCGTGAACTTGCACGGCGTGCAAACGTAGATGCGGCGATGATCCGCTACTATTTTGGCTCTAAAGCGGGGCTGTTTGAAACCATGGTGCGCGATACGATGGCGCCCGTGCTGGATATTTTACGTAACACCCTAATGAACGATCAGCACCAGCCGATTGAACTGATGCACGCCTATTATCAGATGATGGCGGCCAATCCAGCGTTACCACGTCTTATCTATCAAGTCATGAATAATCAAAGTAGTAATGAGGCATTTGACGCCTTGTCGAGTGTGTTTCTGGAGATCCTCGAGCATTCAACAAGCTGGGTACAGAAATTAGCTGAGCATCAACAACTTAACACCGGACTCGATCCTAAGCTGGTGAGATTAAGCTTCATTAGCTTGATGGTGTTTCCCTTGATAGCCCCCAAGGCGGTGATGCAACATTTTGGGTTCACTTTGAGTGACGAGATGTTAGCCACGCTGTTGCAGCATAATCATCAAGTGATGCAGAACGGCTTGTTCAGCCGCGATACCTTAGATAGCACAACGCAGGAGCGAAAATAATGAATCGATTTATTTTGGGAACCTTGCTGCTGTGCTGGCTTTGCGGGTGCGAGCAGCAAACCTCAGTCGCAATGGGAACCGTCGAGCGTGATCGCATGCTACTCAGTGCACCAGTCAATGCTCAAATCACCGAGTTAGCTGTTGAAGAAGGGCAACAGGTTAAACAAGGACAAGTATTAGTCCAGCTTGATAACCGTATCGCGAACGCTTTGGTGGCACAGCGTCAAGCTGAGTTATTGCAAGCGAAAGCACAATTTAGCTTGCTGCAAAAAGGTGCTCGTCAGGAAACCATTGCGGCGGCAAATTCGGCCTATCTCGCCGCCAAAGCCAACGCGATTGAAGCACAGCGTCAATATCTGCGCAGTCAGCAACTGTTTAAACAGCAGATGATCGGTCAAGCGGAACTTGATAACGCGCTGGCGAGTCGCGACCAAACGGCCGCGTCTGAACAGCAGCTATATCAGCAATGGCTACAACTACAAAACGGCAATCGTCCTGAAGAAATTGCCCAAGCCGAGCAACAGGTGCATGTTGCTGAGGCCGCACTGCAGTCTGCTGAAAAATCATTGGATGATCTTACCTTGCGAGCCCCTAAAGCTGGCATTGTCGACACCCTGCCGTGGAAAAACGGTGACCGAGTGCCAGCAGGTGCGCAACTGGTCAGTTTGTTAGCCAGTGAGCGTATCTATGCGCGCGTCTATTTACCGGAAACAGCGTTGAGCAAAATACATCAAGGAGATGCGATTGATGTCAAAGTTGATGGTCGTGATGGCGTCGTCAGCGGCGTTGTGCGGCATATTCGCAGCCAGCCAGCGTTTACACCATTTTATGCGCTCAATGAACGCGATCGGGCGCGGTTGATGTATCTCACCGATATTGATTTGCCACAAAATATCAACGTGCCTGCCGGTGTTGCTGTCGAGGTGTCTTTGCCATGACTCACGCGGAGATAGCGCTAAAAGCAGATAGACTCACTAAGCGTTTTGGTCAGTTAACCGCGGTTAACCAACTGTCATTATCCATTGAGCGCGGCGCAATATATGGCTTTCTTGGTCCCAATGGCTGCGGAAAGTCTACTGCTATCCGCTTACTCACGGGACTGCTTATTGCCGATGAAGGCGAGGTGACGGTTCTTGGACAACCACTTGCCGGCCATGAAGAAGCGCTGAAAAGCCGTATCGGTTATATGACGCAGAAGTTCTCGCTGTTTGAGAATCTTACCGTATTGGAAAACCTGCGCTTTGTGGCGGCAATTTACAGCGTAAAAGGCGTGCAAGCTAAGAAGCGCATTGATGAACTACTGCAACTCTATGGTTTGAGTGAAAGGCAACAACAGCTTGCCGGGACGATGAGTGGTGGGCAAAAACAGCGGTTAGCGCTGGCATGTGCCACTATCCATCATCCGGAGTTGCTGTTTTTAGATGAGCCTACGTCTGCGGTTGACCCTGAAAATCGGCGCGATTTTTGGGAACGTCTATTTGATTTAAGTGCTGCAGGAACCACCATTTTGGTGTCAACTCACTATATGGATGAAGCGGAGCGGTGTCACGGCTTAGCTATTTTGGAGCACGGTATCAAGCGCGCTGACGGCGCGCCGCGCGAGCTGATGCAATCCATGTCGGCCAATGTGGTCGAGATTTCGGGTGATTCACTACGACAAGTCAAACAGCGTTTATCGGCGCTGCCTGACGTGATTTCGGCAGCCCAAGTCGGTAATCATCTGCGAGTATTAGTCAGTAAATCGGTGGATGATGCCATCGGCTTGTTAACACCATTCAGCGATAACTACGACCTAGCCTTAGTACGACCAAGCCTTGAAGATGTGTTTGTCAGTTGCACCGGAGGTCGCCATGTGGGCTAGACTGTGGGCGATTGTTACCAAAGAACTGAAGCAATTACGGCGCGATCGCATGACCTTTGGCATGATCGTTATGTTACCGCTGATGCAACTCATGCTGTTTGGCTATGCCATCAATACCGATGTGCGCCACGTACCTGCGGGGATTGTCGATTTAAGCCAAACCAGTTACAGCCGTCAGTTGTTCCAGATGGTCAGCGCCACGCAAGTCGTAGATTTTACCCAACGCTATTATTCCGCCCAAGCGGCTGACGAGGCTATTACTCGCGGTGAAGTCAAAGCGGTGCTGCTTATTCCCGCCGATTTTTCATCTCGCTTAGTCTTGCACCCTGCGTTTGACCACAACCGAGAATATTCACCATTAACGCGACCTGTGGCGCAATGGCTGGTAGATGGCGCCGATACTATGGTGGCCGCCGCGATGCGCTCGCTCCGCAATATGCCGCTGACCGAGTTGACGGCTAAAGGGGTCACGCTGACAGCGCCGAGTTTTGAAGTGGTGCAGTATTTCAACCCCGAGCAACGTTCAGTGGTGAACATAGTGCCGGGGTTGTTGGCGATCATTCTCACCATGACCATGGTGATGTTTACCTCCGCCGCTATCGTTCGAGAGCGCGAGCAGGGCAATATGGAGTTTCTGATTGCCACGCCGGTGAAGCCCGTTGAGCTTATGGTTGGCAAGATTGTGCCTTATGTGTTTGTGGGATTAGTGCAGGCAAGCATTATTCTGTCAGTCGGGCATTGGGTCTTTGCTGTGCCTGTGCGGGGAGGCCTCGATTCGCTATTGATTGCTTCACTGTTGTTCATTTTTGCTAGCTTAACCTTAGGGCTGGTGATCAGCACACTCACAAAAAATCAGTTACAAGCCATGCAGATGACAGTGTTTATTTTAATGCCATCGATTCTATTGTCGGGGTTTATGTTCCCGTACGATGCAATGCCAATTCCAGCGCAGTGGATTGCGGAGGTGCTGCCAGCGACCCACTTTATGCGCATGGTGCGTGGCATTGTATTGCGTGATGCTGATGTGTTTTCGCTCAGCAAGGATGCACTATGGCTGTTGGGGTTCACCTGTGTTGGCGTATTAGTGGCGGCGAAACGTTTCAACAAACGTTTAGAATGAAGCGCGAGTTTACTGCTCGCGCCTCAGATTTTTAGTGAGACTAGCGCATGCAATTGCCTTTGTTTAGCGCGATCAAGCGATCCAGAATATGTTCGCCATCCATGCGCAGGCCGTTGTGTTCGTATTCAGAGGTGATCCACGTGCGAATATTGGGCACTACTGCGGCCGTTTCTTCGCTAAATTCACGTTCCACATACATATCGTTACTGTAGACTGCAGCTGCAACTGGCACTTTGTTGTTGGCAAGGACATCGAGATCGTAAAGTGCTGGCCAGTCTTGTTTAGCTGCGAGTAGTTCGGCTGCTTGCTGGAGCGGCTGTAGCCACTTTATCTGGTCAAACATCCACGGGAATACCATTTCACCGGTAAACATCACTTCATCTGCATTGTTAGCGAATTCAGGCATTGCTTGCCTAACTCGGTGCGCCGCCCAACGGGATGCTTGCTGTTGGCAGTATATCGATTCATGCAAAATCGCATAAATCGGGTTAGTGTGGTAACTCAGCATCTCAGTGAAGTGTGACAAAAACAGCGGATTAAGCTCAGTGCCGCTAGGCGTATCAATCAGTGCTTGTTCGAGCAAGTAGTAAAGACTTTCTGCACCTTGCTCCATGCCTAAGTGAATACCCAGTAGTTGCAGCATTTCTACGCTGAGTTTATCGCCGTTCGCCAGCAACACTTCATGCTCATTAATGTAGCTTACCAATCTTTGGCTAATGTCGCGCACATCGGGAAAGCGGCAAAAGAAATCTGCATTTTTTTGGGCGACACGTTTAAATGTGGCTTGATAAACTTCCTCTGCACTACGATTGAGCGATGGAATGCCACCGGTGATAAATGCTTGCTTTAAGCCTTCAGGCGCAGCACTGAGATAGCGCAGAATACAAAATCCACCAAAGCTTTGGCCTAACACTGACCATGGCGTATTCGGTGATAGCTGCTGGCGAATGGCTTCAGCATCGCGAACGATATTATCGGCGCGAAAATGACCCAAGTACTCCGCTTGTTCGGTAGGCGTCAGATGTTGCAAGCTGGCAAAGCTGATGGGCGAGGACAAGCCCGTACCGCGTTGGTCCAGCAGCAGTACCCTAAATTCCTTTAAGGCACGTTTGAGCCAACCGCTATTTGCTGCTGGACGTAGCGCGCCAAAGCCTGGGCCTCCTTGAAAAAACAGTAGCAGCGGCAAGTTTTCAGCGCCGTCCTGACGGCCGATAATTTCGCGGGCAAAGATCCGAATTGTTGTTTTAGGTGACTGATAATCAAGCGGTAAATCGAAGAAATGTTTGCGGGCGAGCGCGCCTGCAATCTGCATCATGTTGTCCATGGGGAGGCTCTTAACGATTTCATCATATTGGCGCATGTTACCTGAATTTTGTGATGCAATGCAGTCCAGAACGCCATTCGCTAGGCAGATCTTTGTGGCGAAAGGCGGTAGACTGCTTGCACAGAACCTAGCGGTAACCAAGCGATTACCGTTTAAGTGAAAGCAGATGAGTAGTTAACAAGATGAAATATCAGATAGTTCCTGTAACACCGTTCCAGCAAAACTGCAGTGTGATCTGGTGTGAACAAACCAATAAGGCCGCAGTAGTCGACCCGGGCGGTGATATTGAACGCATTCAAACCGCCATTGCCGAGCATGGTTTAACCTTAGATAAAATCTTGTTAACGCATGGGCATATCGATCATGTTGGTGGCGCAACCGCACTTGCCGCTGCCACCGGTGTTGAGATTATTGGCCCGCATGAGGAAGATGCTTTCTGGCTGGATAATTTGCCAATGCAAAGTCAGAAATTTGGTTTCCCCACCATCGAAAAGTTTACGCCGAGCCAATACTTGCAAGAGGGCGATAGTGTGAGCGTCGGGAATATCACGCTAGAAGTGCTACATTGTCCGGGGCACACACCGGGACATATCGTATTTTTCTCTTCTGAAGACCATCTTGCCTGGGTGGGAGATGTGTTGTTCCGTGGTTCAATTGGCCGTACTGACTTCCCCGGCTCTAACCATCAGGCGTTGCTGGATTCTATCCGTAAAAAATTATGGCCACTGGGGGATGATGTGAGCTTTATTCCTGGTCATGGTCCGATGTCGACCTTTGCCGAAGAACGCAAACATAACCCGTTTGTCGCGGATAAGCTGTTTGAGTTTTAGTACGCTGATTTAGGCACGTTATGTTAAGGCGTTAACTCAACATTTAATTAACGTCCCATGTGCAAGAAGGGCAGTTGCTATCGCGTCGTGATTAAAAAATTTTTGTTCGGCACGCTAGTGATTGCCGCTATCTATTACCTGATGGCAGTCGTCGTGCTGCACTATTTTTTATCGGCCCTGATTTTTATCAAGGTCCCCTCAAGTAACACTCACGAAACCCAACGTTATGTCGTCGCAACGGACGGGGTTGAGTCTCTCATTCGGGCGTATATTGCGCCAGCTCAAACAGGTTGCGTGCTGTTTTTCCCTGGTCAACATGGCGATATTGCCCGCTATGAAAATGACGTGTTCGCTCATCTCTCTCGTCGTGGTATTTCGGTTTACGCCATCTCTTATCCGGGATATGAGGGGGCTAAAGGGACGGCAAATTTCGCCAATGTTAAGGCGGTCACTCAACATGCTGTTAGCTATATTGAGCAACACAGCGCATGCCGTATTGCTGATTCAGTGTTTATCGGTCGCTCATTAGGCGCCGCTATTGCGATTGAAAATGCCTTGAACAATAAGCCAAGAGGGTTGCTGCTGGATGGTGTTTCTCCCTCATTAGCGGCGACGGTACGTCAGAAATTGAAAGGCAACATCTGGTTAAAGCCGCTGCAACTGCTGCCTATTGCGCAATTGCTCGCGTATAACCCGAAACTCACAGATCAGCTCCGGCGCTTAGCAGGTGTTGCTGTCGTGATTTTTCAGGGTGACCGAGATGCGCTAACACCACTGCAACCATTGCAGCGAGCAGTTTCCGATGAGTCTTTGCTGGAGTTAGTGGTGATAAAAGGAGGGACTCATCGCGATACCCAAGTCACGGCGGGGCCGCTATATTTTGATAAACTTTGTCAGATTATCAGTTGTGTAACGCCGAAAATTTAGCTCGCTGTATGCCTCGATTGCGCATCAGCTAATGCCACTAATAAAAGGGAGAAATTGATGAACCTTTGGGATCAAGATATATATCAGCAAGCATGGAATTTTGCATCTAGGATTCACAATGGTCAGACGCTACCCGGCAGTGATATCTCCTACATCAATCATCTTGGCTTGGTCGCCATGGAAGCGATGGCCGCAGTGGCGAATGGTGGTGTGGAACAGCCCAATATTCTGGTGATATGTGCCTTATTGCACGATGCTATTGAAGACACGCCGACCACTTACGAGCAGATTCTGGCTGAGTTTGGCCAAGATATTGCGGATGGCGTATTGGCGTTAACCAAAGATACAAGGCTCGGCAGCAAAGAAACGCAGATGCAAGACAGCCTGGCGCGGATCAAACAACAGCCTAAAGCGGTGTGGATGGTGAAACTGTCCGACCGCATTACTAATCTGCAAGCGCCGCCAGCGCATTGGGATAGTGCAAAAATTAAGGCGTATCAGCAAGAAGCCCAAATGATTCTCGATCATCTTGGAGACGCTAATGCATTTCTCGCTAATCGCTTAATGGCAAAGATTGCCAATTATGAGCAGTATCTGTAATCGGCGTTATCTGCGCCTAAAAAATGAAAAAGGGGCGTAAAGCCCCTTTTCTAAAACGCGATCGACAAGCCAACTTAACTTAACCGAAGGTACCCTTAACGTAGTCTTGGGTACGTTGATTTTTAGGTTGGTTAAACACCTGTTGAGTCTCACCAAATTCAATCAACTCACCTAAGTACATAAAGGCGGTGTAGTCCGAGATACGTGCCGCTTGCTGCATATTGTGCGTCACAATCACAATGGTGTAATCGCGGCGCAGTTCAGTGATCAGCTTTTCGATACCTTGGGTCGCAATTGGGTCCAGTGCTGACGTTGGTTCGTCCATCAAGATCACATCAGGTTTCAATGCGATAGTGCGGGCGATACACAAACGTTGCTGCTGACCGCCTGATAAACCTGAGGCGTCAGTGTGCAGTTTGTCTTTTACTTCGTTCCACAGTTGCGCTTTTTCCAACGCTTCTTGAACACGCGCATCCATCTGCTTACGTGACAGGCTTTCGTACAGCTTGATGCCAAAAGCGATGTTGTCGTAGATACTCATCGGGAACGGCGTTGGCTTTTGGAACACCATACCGATTTTGGCGCGCAGATCATTCAAATCGACTTTCTTATCCAGCACTTTGATATCGCTGCCAAGGGTCACATCACCTTCGGCATATTGGCCTGGATACAGTTCATAAATACGGTTTAAACAACGTAATAGCGTTGATTTACCACAACCAGACGGACCGATCATCGCAGTAACGTGATTTTCGTAGATTGGCATGGTGACATCGAATAACACTCGCTTGTCTTTTCCGTAGAAGAAGTTCAAGTCTTTGATGTCCATACGCTTAACCAACGGGTTTACATTAGGTTGTTGGTAATCTTTCAATTGGGCTACCTGATTCATCAGGACCTCCGCTTTTTAAGTTGTGGTAATGCTCTTGAAAGAACATTGAGGAACAAAATGGCCATGGTAATTAACAATGCGCCGGACCAGGCCAGTTGGTTCCACGATTCGTACGGGCTCATTGCGTATTGATAGATTGTCACCGGCAAGTTTGCCATAGGCTCGTTCGGGTTTACAGACATAAAGCTGGAATTTAACGCTGTAAATAGTAGCGGTGCTGTCTCGCCACTGATACGGGCAATTGACAGCAGAATTCCAGTCACAATACCTGTGCCTACGGCGCGATAGCTAAGTTGCATTGTCACGCGCCATTTAGGAGTACCCAAACCAGCACCCGCCTCACGTAATTGAGTAGGTACCAGTTTTAACATCTCTTCAGTAGTACTGATAATCACAGGTAAGGCGATGATAGCTAACGCAATTGCACCTGCCCAACCAGAGAAGTGACCCATAGTCACTACCACTAATTCATAGACGAATAGGCCAATCAAAATTGACGGCGCACTCATCAGCATACCGTTCAGAAAGCGAATGGTATCTGCAGTCTTAGAGTTTTGACCGTACTCTGCCAGCCAGGTTCCTGCCAACACCCCAATCGGAGTAGCGACTAAAATACCGAGCCCCGTCATGATGACGCTGCCGACGATGGCATTGAGCAAACCACCTTCACCGCCAGGGCCTGGAGTGACTTCGGTAAATAGTGCCCAATTCATACCCGCTAACCCTTTTTGGAATAGGGTGAACAGAATGAGCACCAAAATACCTAAACCGATAGCAGTAGAAGCGAGGCACAGTAATTTGAATAACTGATTTTTAAACTTGCGGATCATTTTGCTTTCCTCCGCAGCAGTACGCGGGCGGTGCCCATCACGATAAAGGTGATCATGAATAGTACTAAACCAAGTCCTATCAAGGCGGAGATGTGCATATCACCGGTTGCTTCATTGAATTGGTTAGCAATCGATGCCGAGATAGACGTCGCTGGCATAAACAAACTCGTGTCGATGCTCTGCGCGCCACCGATGACGAAGGTAATCGCCATGGTTTCACCGAGTGCGCGACCCAATGCCAGAATCAAAGCGCCAAAAATAGGGCCTTTAATCGCGGGGAGTAGCACTTTCACAATCACTTCAAATTGGGTTGCACCGATTCCATACGTGGCTTCGCGCAATACTTTCGGTACTGTTGACAGGGCTTCTTTAATCAGGGATGTCAGAATAGGCAAAATCATAAAGGCTAAGATGATGCCCGAGGTCAACAAACCAACGCCCATCGGAGGACCACTGAACATGGTACCGATCACTGGTATTTCTGAGAGATTGTCACTTGCCCAAATCTGAAATCCATCCGCAAACCAAGGTGCAAACACAAACAAGCCCCACATACCGTAGATAATTGACGGTACGGCAGCTAACAGCTCGATAGCGATAAATAAAGGCTTGGAAATTGCGGCGGGGCAGAGTTCAGATAGGAAGATGGCAACGCCTAACCCAACAGGGAGGGCGAGCATTACCGCGATAATGGATGACACCACAGTTCCGTATAGGGCGTTTAGGGCGCCGAACTCTTCGGTCACAGGGTTCCATTCAGTACTGGTAAAAAATGACAGGCCAAATTTTTCCATCGCTGGCCATGCGCCGAGTATCAGCGACAACATAATACAAAACATCAGTACTGATATCAGACCAGCACTGACGAAACATGCGCGACGGAACAGGTTGTCACCTTGCCAAGGAAAATCCACGATTGAAATTGCTCTCATAAATCTCAACTTTTCAGAAATGGCTTAGCCCTCGCAAACTTACCGCGAGGGCTAGGGTCATTACAGTGGCTTAGTAAATCGCTTTGCCATCTGCTTTGATATCGCTGTGCCACATGGTTTCAACCATTTTCACAACGTTGTCTGGCATTGGGATATATTCCAGGCCAGCAGCTAGGTCATCACCATTTGCGTAAGACCATTCGAAGAACTTCAGCACTTCTTTAGCTGTTGCTTCGTTAGCTTGCTCTTTATGCATCAGGATGAAGGTAGCAGCAGTCATTGGCCATGACTCAGCACCTGGTTGGTCATTCAGAATCAGTTTGAAGCCAGGAGCGTTTGCCCAGTCAGCGTTAGCTGCAGCAGCTTGGAAAGCGCCCATAGTTGGCAGTACAAACTTACCTGCTTTGTTTTGCAGCTGAGTGTAAGACAGGTTGTTGGTTTTTGCGTACGCAAACTCAACATAACCGATAGCGCCTTTGGTGCGTTTTACGAAGTTAGCCACACCAGCATTACCTTTACCACCCAATTGGTTAGCCGCTTTTGGCCATGCTACTTCTTTACCAACACCGATTTCGCTCTTCCAACCAGCGCTAACGCGAGTCAGATAATCAGTGAAGTTGTAAGTAGTACCTGAACCGTCAGAGCGGTGTACAGTGTAGATAGGCGTGTGAGGCAGTTTAACGCCGTTGTTCAATTCAGCGATTGCTGCGTCATCCCAGCTTTTCACTTTACCTAAATAGATGTCTGCTAACAGCTCACCAGACAGCTTCAGTTCACCCGCTTTAACACCTGGCAGGTTTACAACAGCAACGATAGAGCCCATAACTGCAGGAAATTGCACCAGACCTTCTTTGTCCAGACGATCTTTGCTCAGTGGCGCATCAGATGCACCGAAATCTACAGTTTTTGCGATAATTTGCTTGATACCGCCGCCAGAACCGATAGCTTGATAGTTCAGTTTGACGCCAGTTTCTTTGTTATACTGCTCTGCCCATTTTGCATACACTGGGTATGGGAAGGTAGCACCAGCACCGTTGATTACTGTGTCAGCGAATGCTGAAGTTGAACAAACGATGGCACATCCAAACAGCGCGCCCTTAAGCAAGTTATTCATATATCAATCCTAAAATTTGACATTCCAGTCGTTGGTTAGTTGACGCGAAGCAGTTTGTCACCGTTAAATGACAGCTATGTGACAAAGATGAAATATGACGAAATATTTTGCGATTTTTTTGTGAAAAGGGGGCGGGTAACTGCTGGAAGATAGCTTTAGTTTTTTATTAACTATTTGTTATTTATCAAAAATAAAACAAGACGCACAGTGGCGTCTTGTTAGTGTGACATGTTTATGACAGTTAGGCTTTCATGGCCTTATCGCCACGCGCCAAGCCAACAACACCTGAACGTGACACTTCTATGACCTTAGTGGCTTCTGCCATTGCACTGATAAATGAGTCTAATTTCTCAGATGTTCCGGCTAACTGGATGGTATAGAGGTTAGACGTAACGTCTACAATCTGTCCACGGAAGATATCTGCCATGCGTTTGACTTCATCGCGCATCTCACCAACAGCCCGCACTTTGATCATCGCCAATTCACGTTCCACATAAGCAGATTCAGTGATATTAGACACCTTGAGTACATCGATCAGCTTATGCAGTTGTTTCTCTATTTGCTCCAGAATTGACTCGTCGGCAAATACGGTCACGGTTAGACGTGACAGCGTGGCATCATCGGTTGGTGCTACATTAAGTGTGTCAATGTTATAACCACGTTGGGAAAACAAGCCGACTACACGAGACAAAGCGCCAGGTTGGTTTTCCATCAATACAGAAATAATTCGGCGTTTCATCAGCATTTCTCCGTTTTGCTCAACCACATATCACTCATAGAACCGCCACGGATCTGCATCGGGTAGACGTGTTCGGTTTCATCAACGCTGATATCCACAAATACCAGACGATCTTCCAGCGCCATTGCTTCAGCCAGTTTGCTTTCCAGCTCGTCAGGATGGCTGATAGCAATGCCCACATGGCCGTAGGCTTCGGCAATCTTGGCAAAGTTCGGTACCGAATCCATGTAGGATTGCGAGTGGCGACCAGCATAGATAATGTCCTGCCACTGTTTCACCATTCCAAGGAAACGGTTATTCAAGTTGATGATTTTCACCGGCACACCATATTGCAGTGCGGTTGATAGCTCCTGAATATTCATCTGAATTGAGCCATCGCCGGTAACACAAACGACGGTTTCATCAGGCAGTGCCATCTTAACGCCCATGGCTGCCGGTAGGCCAAAGCCCATGGTACCGAGACCACCTGAGTTAATCCAACGACGTGGTTTATCAAACGGATAGTAGAGCGCTGCAAACATCTGGTGCTGACCAACGTCAGACGCAACATAAGCGTCGCCTTTAGTGATTTTATACAGAGTCTCAATGACTTGTTGTGGCTTAATGCGCTCAGCAGATTTCTCATAGTTGAGGCATTGGCGATCGCGCCAATGGTTAATTTGGTGCCACCACTGCTCAATAGCATTCGTATCTTGGCCGCTTTCTACACCTTCATCCAACAGTTCCAGCATATCAGCCAGCACCGCTTCGGCTGAGCCGACAATTGGGATATCAGCATGTACCGTCTTTGAGATTGAGGCTGGATCGATATCGATATGGATAACGCTGGCATTCGGGCAGTATTTGGCCAGATTATTGGTAGTGCGGTCGTCAAAGCGAACACCAATACCAAAAATGACATCGCAGTTGTGCATTGCCATGTTGGCTTCATACAGACCGTGCATCCCCAGCATGCCTAGGCTGTTACTGTGGCTGCCGGGAAAAGCACCCAAGCCCATCAGCGTGCTGACAACCGGTAAGTTCAGCTTTTCCGCCAATTGAGTCAGCTTATCGCTACATTCTGAAATAATGGCGCCACCGCCCACATAAAGTACCGGTTTTTTCGCTTCTAACAGTGCTTGTAAGCCACGGCGAATTTGTCCTTTATGGCCAGAAACGGTTGGGTTGTACGAACGCATTTTTATCTTTTTCGGATATTGGTATTCGTACTCAAGCGCGGGATTTAAGCAATCTTTTGGCAAATCGACAACCACAGGACCAGGACGACCGGTAGAGGCGATATAGAATGCTTTCTTGATAATGTTAGGAATTTCACGTGGATCGGTTACCAAGAAACTGTGTTTGACCACAGGGCGTGAAATACCAATCATGTCGCACTCTTGGAAGGCATCATTACCAATCAAGTTACTGGCAACCTGGCCAGAAAGCACCACCATCGGGACGGAATCCATGTAGGCGGTTGCAATGCCTGTAATGGCGTTAGTTGCACCAGGACCTGAGGTCACCAACACCACACCCACTTGGCCAGTTGCACGGGCATAACCGTCAGCCATGTGCACCGCTGCCTGTTCGTGGCGTACGAGAATATGTTCTATCTGGGATTTTTCGTGTAGTGCGTCGTAGATATCGAGAACAGAGCCACCGGGGTAGCCGAAAATATGTTTAACGCCTTCGTCGATCAACGAGCGGACGATCATGCTGGCGCCAGAAAGCATCTCCATTTGTCATTCCTCAATAGATACCGTTACGGTAAACAGTAACTTTTACAGCGACGGTAATCGCTAATAATCAATAGTGAAACGGGTATGTTTCACCACCCTGAACTCAAACCCTGATGGTTAGCAGCCCTGTAAGGCTGTGAGTCCTCTGTTACAAATGAACAGAAGGCCATCTTATGAAAATTCGGCTGTTTTGCAAGCAGTTAGCAAGGTACATTCGAGTTAAATGCTGCTTTTTTCAACTAAAGTATGATCTGAAGCAAACTGGCATTCAGTGCAAATGCCAGTTTTGACAGGAGTTTAGTGACTGGCTTTGGGGGATAGCGTGCCAGGAAATGTAAACAGTTGGCAGACGCCAACTAACACCACAGCGACCGCCATTAATGTACAAAATGGCATGGCGGTGCCAGTGTAAAACAGCGCTAAAATTGGGCCCGCAAGTGCACCCACACCAAAACGCAGCGTGCCGATAACGGCTGTTGCAGTGCCAGTTTCCTGTTTGAATTTCATCAGCACAATGGCATCACTGTTGACCGACATAATCCCCATTGAGCCCAGCAAAGGCATTAGCACGGCGACAGTGCACCAATAAGGCAGCGATAGAAAATTGATTAGCACCAGCGCGAACGCGGCGACCGTGCCCGAGGCAGTGGCTAATGCCAACATCTTGCGTGAACCGTGTTTGACCACAATACGAGAATTGACGAGGTTCGCCATGGCTAATGCGGCAACGTTAAGTGCAAATAGCAGCGCAAACGTATGTTCACTTAAGCCAAACACTTCCATATAGACAAACGGCGATGCGGTCAGATAGCTGAAAAATGCGAGCGAGCAGAGTAGGCCACTACAGAGATAGGGTTTAACGCCAGGACGGGAAAATACCACTGCATAATTACGCAGCATAGATTGTTGACTGCGTTCGCCCTTGGCTGCATCCGACGGCATATGTAACTTGAGCGCCACGAGCAATAGCAGTATCAAGGCGTATACGGTCAGTACATAGAAAATGAGCTGCCAGCGACCTAACCCCAAAATTAAACTACCGATAGTTGGGGCCGCAAGGGGCGCAATCATCATAATAAGTCCCACATAGGACATACCCTTAGCGGTATTGTCGCCGTATATCTCTTTTACATAACCGGGGATAACGACAGTAGCGGCTGACCCCAACACCGCCTGTACAAAGCGCAGCACCATAAATGTTGATAAATCATTCGCGAGTGCCAGTCCTAGGGTCGCTAACATAAATCCGCTTAATCCAATGAGCACCAGCGGCCTGCGACCAACGCGATCTGCCATCGGCCCGAAGGTCAACATGCCAAGAGCATAACCAGCGAGATAGACGCTGAGCGATTGCTGCACTTCAATCACACTCGCGTTAAAGCTTTGTGCAATCGCGGACATTGCTGGCAGGTACATATCAATGGTCAGCGGCGTAATCGCCATGATGGCAGATAACATCGGCAGTAAAAGATAAAGTGGCAAAGAAAAGGAAGCAGAAGCGCCTTGATAGCTGTCAGTCAAAATAACCCCATGAAAAACAAGGTGAAAAATATTGGTAAATAGCACGGATAATTGCATAGTAGCTTGAGTTTACGACGCTGCCAACTGTGATAAATGTCACGCCATATTTCAGTAAGCGATTGCCATCATTCTGTCATGGCATTGTCTAATTTTTGTCACCTACAGCCATTAGCTTGTTATAAATTTGTAGCAAACTAGGGACTGAAGAATGAAAACCAATCAACTCGCACTACTGATCAGTAGTGCCTTGCTGTTAGCAGCGTGTGGCGATGACGGTAACGATGGTGTGGACGGTAGTAACGGTGTAAACAGTTTGGTGAGTGTTACTGCGTTAGCGGTTGGCAGCAGTTGTACTTATGGCGGACAGCTGATTGAGTCTGGTCTGGATAGCAATGGTAACGGCACGCTAGAGGACACTGAAGTTCAACACACGCAAAACCTGTGTTACGACAGTGCAAGTGGTTTCAACATGGAGTTGATGGCACGTCATGAAAGCGGTGTCTATGGCTTAAGCGCTGCCGAGATTGTTGATTTCGACATTGTGGCGCAGAAAGTATTAGTCGTAAATGCGGTAAGTGGCCGTGTTGATGTGTTGGATGCCAGTGGTCTTGCGAGCGCTGAAGCCGTTAGCGGTAGTGCCGAGTTAGCCCTTAATAATCTGCCTTTGCTGAATGAATTAGATGTCGCTGCTGATGTAGGCCTTGAGCGCTTGGGTGGGGTCAACAGCTTAGCATTACACGATGACTTGCTCGCCGTGGCTATTGAGCGCGCCGACGAGGCTGGCAACAGCAAACAGGGCAATGGCTATGTGGCGTTTTATCGCCGCGTAGATGGGGCATACAGCTACCTGAAAGCGGTAGAAGTTGGCGCTTTGCCCGACAATGTTATCTTCACGCCAGACGGGAAATCGGTGTTGGTCGCTAACGAGGGCGAGCCTAACAATGCTTATGATGTAGATCCTGAAGGCTCGGTCGCTATTATATCTGTTACAGACGGCGAGCCAGCTGACAGTGCTAATTTAGTCCGCTTTACCGATTTTAACATCGGCGGCAGTCGCGCAGATGAAGTTAGCCAGATGATTAAGATCAATGGTCCAGGTGCTTCAGTCGCACAGGATTTGGAACCTGAATATATCGCCGTCAGTGCTGATTCTGCGACTGCGTGGGTGAGCCTGCAGGAGAACAATGCCATCGCAAAAATCAATATTGCAGACGCGAGCGTAGCGTCACTCATTGCGCTTGGGGCCAAAGACTTTGGTCTGGCGCAAAATGCAATTGATGCCAGCGATAAAGACGACATGGTCAACATTCGCCCTTATGAAGGCGTTTATGGCCTTTATATGCCTGATACCGTTGCAAGTTATCAATGGCATGGCAGTGATTTTGTGGTCACCGCCAATGAGGGTGATTCACGTGATTATGATGGCTTCTCAGAAGAAGCACGCGCCCATGATCTCGTGTTAGCGCCTAATCATCCGCAAGTCTCCGCAGCTCAGGATGATACGTTGCTCGGTCGTCTGAAAGTGACCACGTCTATGGGGGATGAAGACGGCGATGGTGAATACGAAAAGATTTACGCCTATGGTGGTCGTTCATTCTCAATTTTGGATAGCGATGGCCGCATGGTATTTGACTCCGGTAGCGATTTTGAACGCATTACCGCATCGTTATTAGGGCTAAACTTCAACAACAATAACGATGAAAATAAAGGCGATAGCCGCAGTGATGATAAAGGGCCAGAGCCAGAAGCATTAGCGGTTGGTAAAGTGGGTGACAGCACATATGCGTTCGTCGGCTTGGAGCGTACTGGCGGCATTATGGTATATGACGTCACAAATCCATTTGATGTGCACTTTGTCAATTACATCGTCAACCGCGATTTTGCAACCGATTTTGCCGTAGATACTGATACAGGTGAATATGAAGGCAATATGCAACTGGCGGGAGATTTAGGGCCGGAAGGCATGAAATTTGTTGCTGCAGAACATAGTCCGTTTGGTGTGCCTATGTTGGTTGTAGGCAATGAAGTCAGCGGTACCACAAGTATTTATCGCATTTACTAATTCGCGAAAATGCAAAAAAGCTTCGAATTGCTCGAAGCTTTTTTATTAATAGCACTATTAGATTAGCGAGGTTGGTCAAGGATTTAGTGACTGCAAAGCGGTTTTTGCCTGCCGTTGTCCCTTACTTCTTTTAATACTCTCAAGTTGCGTCATCAGCTGTTGATACAAGGCTTTGGTGTCGGTTTGTTCACGGCTGTAATGTGCGGTTTGGATTTGGCTGACTGTTTGCGCCAGTTCTGGTGCGATTTCTGCCAAGTTTTGCAGTGTCACCGAACGCTTGCTCAAGCTTGAGAGTTCACGCAACAGTGCGTTGAGAACTTCTCCGCTATTCTGGGCCGCAATCGCGGCATCAAGCGTGGTGTTTTTTGTTGCAGGAGCAGGTTTAACATCGTTATTGTTCACGGCGTTAGGTCGCTGGCGCGCACGCCACCACAAATACAGTGTGGCGAGCCACAGCAGTGCGAAAATGGCGGTAGTCCATGGCCAAATACCGCTATCGGTGACCGTTTGAGGCTGTGGTGTATCAATTTGTGGCGCTGGCGTATTAGCTGCGGGTTTTACGCTAATATGACGCGCGGGCAGGGTGGCAAACTGCTGTTTGTTCAGGTGCGGATTCCACCAAGCGACTTTAACCTCAGGCAGGGTATAGTCACCTGCCTTGGAAGGCACAATCGCGACCGTCTGAGTTAACTGAGCTACTGTTTGGCCGTTACGGGCCATAGTTTTGCGCTGCGGTTTCTCGGGGTAGCTTTTCATGCCTTGCGGCAATGGCACTTTGACATCTGGCAAACTGGTGTCGTCGGCATTAGAAGCAAGCAAGGTGATGTTGCGGGTTATCGGCTGTCCCACTTCAAAGCTTTGCTTGTCCTGCCAGTCTTCACTGAGATTGACTAAGTCGGCAACTAACCAATCGCCTTGATAACTTTCAGGTTTAGCATTGATGTTAACGACAACACTGTCGCCTTGGGCTTCAACCGGACGGCTCTCTTGGAATGAGAACATGCTGCGAGATGGCGAGTCGACCAACACATCACCTGAGAACGTTGGGCCACTAATCACCAGTTTTCCGGGCGTATCAGCCACAATGCTGTACGTACGTTCAATCACGCGGTAGCGACGGCCATTGACTATCTCGCTGCTGTCTTTATCATCGCCTACTTGTTTGACTTGTGCACCACCAGTATTGGGCGCCGATAGCACGCCGCGTTGTAGATCTACTGCCAGATAGAGTTTCACTTTGTAGCTGAGCATTTGGCCAACATAGGCCTCTTTATCTGAGACGGTCGCTTTTAAGAAGAGATTTTTCGCTTGTTGCGGTTGGCTTTGGGCATCAACAACTTGCAGGGCAATCGGCTGAGATTTTACGCCTTGTACTTCGAGCGCAGGTACTGTAACAACCCCCTGGTGTTTTGGCTTAAGTAATATCTGCCAGTTGGTTTCTTTGTGCGTATCAAAATTGACGATCTGAGTGCTGCGGCTAACGCTGGTGCGGCCGACGACGAAGTCTTTCAGCAGCGCTGATGTATCCAACGCATTGCTGGCCAACTCATCATCAGCTGTCACGGTTAACGCCAGATATTCATTTTCCATGACAGGATTGCGGTCAACTGACGCTTGCAGCTGCGTTAAGGCAAAGGCCTTGAGTGGCAGAAATATTGCTGCCATGAGGAAAAGAGTGAGTCTGACTTTTACCACTTTTGTTGTTCCTTGGGTAACTCACCGCGTTGACGGCGTTTTTGATATTCCAATTGCATTTTGTTGCGTAACAGCGCTGCCGGATCGTCGACCACGGCTTTCAGCGCTCGGCTCATATCTGGGGGTAACTCATCAGGGTTAGCCTGCTTGGCTTTGATGGTACCACTATTGGGATGTTGCTCGTTTTGCTTGTCCTCTTCGCTATTGCCAGCTTGTGGTTGCGCCGCAGTCGCTGCGGCATCGGCATCTTGAGTCTTGTTATCACTGCCTGCTTGAGCTTGCATTGCAGGAGCTTGCTGCGCCTGCTCTTGTTGCTCATTGGCGGCTGACGGCGTTTCGGATTTACCCTTTTGCTGGTTATTTTGCTCGGCAGAGTTTTGTTGCGACGCTGCAGTTTGGTCTTTGGCTGCTTTATCATGACCTTGCTGACCTTGCTGACCTTGCTGACCTTGCTGACCTTGCTGACCTTGCTGACCATCTTGGCTTTGTTGCTTATCACCAGACTGTGACTGATCGGAACCCTGTTGCGAATCGCCTTGAGAGTTCTGTTTGCCTTGGTCTTGCTGTGGCTTATCGTCCTTCTGGTCCTTCTGGTCCTTCTGGTCCTTCTGGTCCTTCTGGTCCTTCTGGTCCTTCTGGTCCTTCTGGTCCTTCTGGTCCTTCTGGTCCTTCTGGTCCTTCTGGTCCTTCTGGTCCTTCTGGTCCTTCTGGTCCTTCTGGTCCTTCTGGTCCTTCTGGTCCTTCTGGTCCTTCTGGTCCTTCTGGTCCTTCTGGTCCTTCTGGTCCTTCTGGTCCTTCTGGTCCTTCTGGTCCTTCTGGTCCTTCTGGTCCTTCTGGTCCTTCTGGTCCTTCTGGTCCTTCTGGTCCTTCTGGTCCTTCTGGTCCTTCTGGTCCTTCTGGTCCTTCTGGTCCTTCTGGTCCTTCTGGTCCTTCTGGTCCTTCTGGTCCTTCTGGTCCTTCTGGTCCTTCTGGTCCTTCTGGTCCTTCTGGTCTTGGTTGCCTTGCTGCTTTTGCTGTTGCTGTTGCTTATCCAGTTTTTCCGCTAAGGCCTTATTGCGCTTGGCTTCGGCCATGTTGGGATTTTGCTCCAAGGCTTTGTTGTAGCGTTTCTCTGCTTCAGCGTATTGGCCAAGCTGCATCAGAGCATTGCCTTGGTTGTAATGACCTTGTGCAGAGCTATCGTGCTCAAATGCGTCTAATGCGCCTTGATAATCGCCCGCCTTGTACTTGGCCGCACCTTGCCAAGCGGGGGAGGTGAATTTGTCAGCCGCGTTTTTAAAGTCGCCTTGACGATAGGCGGCCATACCTTGTTGATCTTGTGTCTGCCACAAATTATCCCATGTGCTGGCACTGGCTGGCGTAGGCGTAAGGCTTAGCGTAAGCGGTACCAGTAACAGCGCCATTAATGGCAGTCCAACACGGAATGCTAATAGCAGTGGCAACAACAATAACACAGCAATATACGGCCCTAAATCAAACCAAGTATCCCCTGTAAGTTGGGTGGCGGCTGCGCCTGCCGCTTCATCATCTGCTTGTAACCAATCGCGTAGCTTGGTGAGATCACTGCCGTCGTTGGCGTAAGGGAACAGTTTACCGCCCGTTGCCTGTGCTAATTCATTGAGTTGGTTAAAGTCGGTGCTTGGCACGACTAAGTCGTTTTTGCTATCTCGCATCAGCTGCCCGTTTGGCAGTTTGATGGGCGCTCCCTGTTGAGTGCCGATGGCAAGAATATCCAGACGATATTGGCTACCGCGCAGCTCCGCTTTAGCAGCATTGAGCTGGTCGCTATGGACGCCATCGGTGACCAGCACAATATCACCACGAATATGTCCGCCCTGAGTCAGCAACTCTTTTGCCTTGGCTAGTGCTTTTGGTAGGTTAGAACCGAGCACTGGCATAATGTCCGGGCTTAATGTGGGTAACAGATTAAGTAGCGTGTTGCTGTCACGGGTGAGCGGACTTATGACAAACGCATCTCCCGCGTAGGCAATAAGTCCGGTTTCGCCATCTTTGATGCCATTCAGTAAATCAGTGGCACGAAAACGACTTTGAGTAAGACGATTCGGTGTTATATCGGTGGCATACATCGACAGTGACATATCCATCACCACCACTCGGCCTTCGCTACTGGCAAAAACGGGCATAGGTTTTTGGTACAAGGCTGGTCCGGTTAACGCCAAAATGGCGATGATGCAGCTAAAGGCCAACCAAGGTAGTTGCGATTTCTTTTCAACAGCACCGCTGCTGATTAACGTGGTTGCCAAGTGCGGTGCAATATAGCGGTTCCAACTCGATTGTGCTGGGTTTTTCTTCGCTAGCCACCACAGCATTACCGCCAGAGGGACAAGTGCGGCAAACCACTCGGGACGAATGAAATGTAGACTCATGCATTCCTCCCGTATTCACGGCTTGCAGGCAACATACTGACAATGGCTTGCAACAACACTAACAGCAGTGCAAGACCAAGTGGCCAGTAAAATAGCTCTGACTGTGGACGATAACTCAGCGCATCGCGGCTTATTGGTTCGAGCTTATCGATTTCTTGGTAAATCGCGTCTAAATCCTTAGGATTACGGGCGCGGAAGTAACGGCCGTGGGTTTTATCGGCAATGCGTTTCAATTGTGCTTCATCGAGATCGGCCGATGGATTAACTCGCTCGATGCCAAACAGGGTTCGGCGTTCCATCACATCAGCACCTAAGCCAATGGTATAGATAGTCACACCGCGCTTGGCGGCAATCTCAGTCGCCTGATCTGGCATGATGGTGCCAGTGTTATTCGAACCGTCGGTGAGCAGAATAAGCACACGGTTACTTTTTTCCATGCGATCAAAGCGCTTTACGGCTAACGCAATGGCATCACCAATATCGGTTTGCTTTCCCACCAAGCCGATTTGGGCTTCTTGCAGATATTGAGCGACCGAACGGCGGTCTTGGGTCAAAGGTGCTTGCAGATAGGCGTTATCACCAAACAAAATTAGTCCGATACGGTCTCCCTTGCGGCGTTCGATAAAGTCGCTGACCACTTTTTGAATCACACTAAAACGGTCGACGGTTTTGCCATCAAGTACCATGTCTTCAATCTGCATACTGCCGGATAGGTCGACTGCAACCATCAAGTCTCTACCTTTAGTAGGGAGCTCTATTGGTTCACCCAACCACTGCGGTCTGGCAATGGCTAACACCAATAAACACCACAGACACCAAAGCAACCATGGACGTTTGCCAGTAGTTACCGTTGCGGCGCTATTGGCATAGCCCGCGACGCCTGGCAGATTCAGTTGTCCGCCGGTCAACACTGTCGGTTTGCGGCGAATAATTAACGGCAGCGGCAGCAAAATCAGCAACCAAGGCCATGCCAGAGTTAACATGCTGCCTCCTTAATATCGTTGCGAGTTTGCGCTTTTTTGCCAAAGTGCTGCGGGGCATGCTGCAGCCAGCTGCGTGTTAACTGCAGGAGTTGACGGCCGTCAATCGTCGCCCCTGGACGACGATAGCGATGCTGTAGTAAGTTGGCGAATTGTCCGCGTTCCGCCTCTGGCAGCACTTGATCTAAATAGTGATACCAGTTGTCGTCAGTCAGCCCCGCGACATCTTGGCGTTGCCCATAGCTAATTGCGGTACGCTTTAATAGCGCACTGAGGATAACCGGCAATTGCGGATCGTCACTGTCTAATTGGTCGAGTAAGACCAGTGCCTCTTTGGCTGCGGCTCGTTGTTGGCGACGTTGACGCAACACTTTTATCAGCCAAATGCTGGCGAACAGTATCAGGAGCAAGCTGATAATCGCAACCGCCCAAATACCGGGGGCCAGCGGCCACCAACCGATGTCTGCAGGCAGTTGAATATCCTGCATGTTGGCAAGCGCTGGGTTTGGGGAGGAAGAACTCACACTCATCGTAACAAATTCAGTTGTTGATTAAGGTTGGTACCAGCATCAATGCGGCGCACGCTGGCGCGCAAGGATTGCATCATGTGTTCAAATTGCTGCATCTGTTGTTGCTGACGTAATAGCCATGCATCGTAACTGTGACGGTCAAGTAGCATTGATTTACCGTTATCTTTGACAGGCAGCGTAAAACGTTTTGGTAAGGGTAAAGCACCGCTGCGCAGCGGATCAGACACCACAAACGCGGCAATCTCACTGTGACGTTTGACATTGGTCAATGCCTGCAAGCAATCGTCGTTAAAGCCAGTGCCATCGGTGATAATCCACACCATAGAACCGGGTTTGACAATTCGCGCAAGCTGCCGGCAACTATGCGCCATTAGCTGTTCGGGAGATTGTGACTCTGCGCGATTAAGTTGTGTTTGATGCACTTGCGTCAGCGCTGAAATCAACGCCAGAATGCCTTGTTCACGCGCTCGTGGCTTTAACTCTCGCGGCTGATTATCTGACACAATCAAGGCCCCGATTCGGTCTCCTTGTTGTATCGCATTCCAGCCTAGCGTGGCGGCCAGATGAGCCGCTTGTACCGCTTGCAGCAACAGCGTAGAGCCGAAATAGAGACTGTGTTTCATGTCGACCAACAACAGCACAGGTCGCTCGCGCTCTTCAACAAAAAGCTTAGTGTGCGCTTTCCCGGTGCGCGCCGTTACGCGCCAGTCAATCGTACGAATATCATCGCCTTGTTGATAATGGCGGACTTCGGCGAACTCCATGCCTCGCCCTTTGATAAGGCTACTACGATGGCCAGACATGGCTGCACGGGCACGCGCCTGACGGTCAGGCAGCGCGCGCGCCAGATTACGGCAGGCTAACAGTTCAGCCTCATGCAGATGAACTCCATCAGCAAACTGCGGCAGTAGTTCATTGATTGCTGCACTCATTAGGGAACCGCTACCTGACTCAAAATATGGTTGATCACTTCATCACGGCTAACGCCTTCAGCTTGCGCCTGATAACTTAGCAGCAACCGGTGACGCAGTACGTTGGGCACAACCGCCTGAATATCTTCTGGCGCTACGAAGTCGCGTTCTTTCAACCAAGCGCGCGCACGAGCACAACGTTCTATCGATTGGGTTGCCCGTGGGCTAACGCCGTATTCGAGCCATTTGGCTAACTGGTCGCTGAAGCGTTGCGGCTGGCGGGTGGCACTAATAATATCGACGATATAGCGCTCCAGCGGCTCCGCTAAGTAGATTTCCAACGCCTGTTTACGTGCGGTAAACACTTCAGCCTGCGCAATTGGTGTAATACGTTCGATCTGCTGGGTTTTGGCTTCGTTGCGTGACAGCCGCATGATTTCCAGTTCGGTCTCTGCCGACGGATAGTCGAGGTTTAAGTGCATCAAAAAGCGGTCTAACTGGGCTTCTGGCAGTGGATAGGTGCCTTCGTTTTCCAGCGGGTTTTGTGTCGCCATTACTAAAAACAGCTCGGGCAATTTATATGAATGCTTGCCAACGGTGACTTGGCCCTCTGCCATCGCTTCTAACAACGCTGACTGCACCTTCGCGGGAGCGCGGTTGATCTCATCGGCCAGAATTAAGTTATGAAAGACGGGTCCCGCTTCAAACTCAAAGGTGCCAGTTTGTGCGCGGTAGATATCGGTACCGGTTAAATCGGCAGGTAACAAATCAGGGGTAAACTGAATTCGGTGAAAGTCGCCTTCAATGCCGTCGCACAAGGCCTTAACCGCACGAGTTTTTGCCAGCCCTGGAGGGCCTTCTACCAATAAATGACCATCGGCAATTAATGCAATTAACAGGTTTTCGGTGAGCGTGGGTTGCCCCAAAATAATCTTGTCGAGATAGCGTCTTAACGCATGAAAATTGCTGAGTGGCATATCAATTATTCTCTTACTAAAGGTTGAGCGTAAGCGCCCAAAATTACGTTACTTTGCCTTGGCTTACGCCGATTGAAGTACAAATCACCTTAAATTAAAAGTTAAACTTTTTTCAGGTTACAAAGGCGCGTTATCACAATTGTATATCGCGGCGCTTTGCCCCAGTAATGGTCATGCATGAGCTATCAGTACGGAGCAATGCGTGATGGCAGCCGCAGCGGCAATAAATTCACAAACGTGTGGTATCGCATAATTCATTAAGATGAGCGCGTTAGCTTGGACACAACACTGCGCTGAAAGCGAACACAGAAGCTGTCCTAACCTTACCACACTCTTATCTTAACAAGGCTTGTAGTCTAGTCTTCGACAGCTTAAGTGAGTTTTAATTTCATCGACTTAAGTTATTCGCACAGAAATTCCCCAGCAAAAAATCTAAACGACTGTTTAAAACCTGAGAATAAAAAGCTAGAATCAGATCACATTTTGATGGTCAGACCTGTTGCGGCGCTATGGCGGTGCTAGGTAAAAATCGAGAGATTAGCTTTTCCCTGTGACCGGGAACGATCTGTGGAGAAGGACGACGAATGAGTGATAAACAACAGTTAACCAATGCTCGCGGCGAACGCATCGCCATTGTAGCCGGGTTACGTACGCCGTTTGCGCGCCAAGCAACTGCTTTTCACGGTATGTCGGCGCTGGACTTGGGCAAAATGGTGGTGTCTGAGTTACTGCAGCGTTGCGAATTAGACGCTAAATTGGTGGAGCAACTGGTTTATGGTCAAGTGGTACAAATGCCCGCCGCTCCCAATATTGCCCGCGAAATTGTGCTCGGCACCGGTATGCAAGTCAGCACTGATGCCTACAGCGTGACACGGGCCTGCGCGACCAGTTTTCAATCTACGGTTAACGTTGCCGAAGCGATTATGTGTGGCAATATCGAGATTGGTATTGCCGGCGGCGCGGATTCGTCTTCTTTATTGCCAGTCGGCGTCAGCAAAAAGCTGGCAATTGCGCTGCTGGATCTCAGTAAAGCGCGCAGTTTATCGCAACGTCTGAAAATCATTGGCAGCATTCGCCCGAAAGATTTGTTGCCCGTTCCACCGGCAGTCGCTGAATATTCCACTGGTTTGTCAATGGGACAGACCGCCGAGCAGATGGCGAAAACGCATAATATCAGCCGCGCCGATCAGGATGCTTTGGCACATCGCTCTCATACGCTGGCAAGCAAAAGTTGGAGTGAAGGTAAGCTCGCCCAAGAAGTAATGGTGGCGCATGTACCTCCATACAAGGGCTTTATCGAACGTGACAACAATATTCGCGACAACTCGTCAATTGAATCATACGCCAAACTCAAACCAGTATTTGACCACAAGCACGGCACTGTTACCGCCGCCACCAGTACTCCATTAACCGATGGCGCATCGGCGGTATTGCTGATGAGTGAAGGCAAGGCCAAAGCACTTGGTTATCAGCCGATGGGGTATATCAAAAGTTACGCTTTTACTGCCATTGATGTATGGCAGGATATGCTCATGGGGCCATCCTATGCGACGCCGCTGGCACTCCAACGTGCGGGCATGCAGTTGGAAGATCTGGATTTGATTGAAATGCACGAAGCATTTGCCGCACAAACCCTCGCCAATATTAAGATGTTTGCCTCGAAGAAGTTTGCTCAAGAGCAACTCGGTCAAAGCCGTGCGATAGGCGAAATTGATATGGATAAATTTAATGTACTTGGTGGTTCATTGGCTTACGGCCATCCATTTGCTGCCACAGGTACGCGACTCATTACTCAAGTGTGCAATGAACTTAAACGTCGCGGAGGCGGCACGGCATTGACGACCGCTTGTGCGGCAGGCGGCTTGGGAACGGCGATGATTTTGGAGGTGGAGTAATATGACAACCTCAAATAACACCTTTACGCTGACGCGTCGCGACGACGGTATTGCACTGTTGACCATGGATGTGATTGGCGACAGCATGAATACCCTGAAAGCTGAATTTGTGCCTGAGATGACGGCGTTGTTAGCCGAGATCCGCAACGACAGTAGCATTAAAGGGCTGGTGGTTATTTCCGGTAAAAAGGATTCTTTTGTTGCTGGTGCAGATATCTCCATGCTCGACGCTTGCGATACCAGTGATAAGGCCAGTGAACTCTCTGCAGCTGGGCATAAACTGTTTGCTGAGCTTGAAAATCTGGCGATGCCCGTCGTGGCTGCTATTCACGGGGCTTGTCTCGGCGGCGGTTTAGAACTGGCGCTGGCTTGCCACAAGCGGGTTTGTAGTGATGATGCGAAAACCATGCTCGGTTTGCCGGAAGTGCAGTTAGGCCTCTTGCCTGGTAGCGGCGGTACTCAGCGTTTGCCAAAGCTAATTGGGATTGCCAAAGCGTTAGATCTGATGCTGACTGGCAAGCAACTCAGAGCGAAACAAGCATTAAAGCTCGGTCTCGTTGATGATGTGGTGCCGAACACCATTCTGTTAGAGGCTGCAATTCAGTTGGTACAGTCAGGTAAACGTCGCGCAAAGCGTAAGCAATCTGCGCTGGAGCTGGCGCTGGAAACCAGCCACTTTGGCCGTAATATATTGTTTGAACAAGCGCGCAAACAGGTTGAGGGCAAAACCAAAGGCAATTATCCGGCCCCATTAAGAATTATTGAGGCGGTACGAATTGGTGCCGATGAAGGCATGGCGGCCGGCTTGTCTACCGAAGCGCGTTATTTTGGTGAGTTGGTGATGACGCCAGAGTCTGCGGCACTGCGCTCGATCTTTTTTGCCACCACTGAGATGAAGAAGGAAACGGGTGCTGCGGATGCCACGCCGCGCAAGGTCAGCAAAGCCGTGGTCTTAGGCGGTGGTTTGATGGGCGGTGGCATTGCCTCGGTCACCGTCTCAAAAGCTAAAATTCCGGTGCGCGTCAAAGATATTAGTCAACAAGGGTTATCAAATGCGCTGGCCTATGCCTATAAGCTAATGAGTAAAGGTGTACAGCGCCGTCATATGACGCCGCAGCAGCGTGATAAACAGATGTCACTGATGAGTACCACGGTTGATTATGTGGGCGTAAAAGATGCCGATATTGTTGTGGAGGCAGTGTTTGAAGACCTTAGCCTAAAACATCAAATGGTGCAGGATATCGAACGCGAATGCAGTGAACATACCGTATTTGCATCAAATACTTCATCGCTCCCAATCGGGCAAATTGCCTCGGTGGCGATGCGACCAGAAAACGTCATTGGTTTACATTACTTCTCACCGGTAGAAAAAATGCCGCTGGTAGAGGTTATTGCCCACGAGAAAACCTCGCCAGAAACCATCGCTACGACGGTCGCATTTGCGCGTAAACAGGGCAAAACGCCGATTGTGGTCAAGGATGGCGCCGGTTTTTATGTGAACCGTATTTTGGCGCTGTACATGAATGAAGCGGCGCAGTTACTGCTTGAGGGCAATACGATCGAGGAGCTCGATAGAGCGTTGGTGAAATTTGGTTTCCCCGTTGGTCCTATCACGCTGCTTGATGAAGTTGGCATTGATGTTGGCGCTAAGATTGGGCCGATCTTAGAGTCGGAACTGGGATCACGTTTTCAGGCGCCAGCGGCGTTTGAAAAACTGCTCGTGGATGATCGTAAAGGCCGTAAAAATGGCAAAGGTTTCTACCGTTATGGTAAGCCATCGCTGATGGAGCGCATCAAGCGTCAAGGCAACAAAAAGCAGGTCGATAGTTCAGTGTATAAGGTATTGGGAATTACACCCGGCACGAGTACAGAACATGCTAATTTGGCCGAGCGTTGTGTGGTGCAGATGCTTAACGAAGCCGTGCGTTGTCTGGAAGAGGGGATTATCGAATGTGCCCGTGATGGCGATATTGGCGCCATTTTCGGCATAGGATTTCCGCCGTTTCTTGGTGGGCCATTCCGCTACATCGACAGTTTAGGGGCAGCCAATCTGGTGACGATACTGAAAGGTTACCAACAGCGTTATGGAGAACGTTTTGCGCCAGCTGCCTTACTAGAGTCGATGGCCGCTGAGCAGCGTAAGTTTCACCCATAGCGGATTCAGTCATTAAAAAGGCGCCAATTGCGGCGCCTTTTCTGTTATCGGGTAACCCGCGTTACTGACAAATATCACCGCTAAGATTCTGACTATCACCGCTACCGGTACCAGTGAAGCCAAACTCTACCGTTTGATTCGGTGCGATATTTGCGTTCCAGCTCAAATTGCTGGCAGCGTAGTTATCGCTGAGTGCAGCATTCCATAAATTGCCGACTTGAGAGCCATCGCTGTAGCTCCAATTAACGCGCCAGCCATTTATCATTGAGTCGGAAACATTGGTGATTTTTATCGCTGCCTGAAACCCGCCTTGCCAACGATTGGTCACTTGATATTCACACATGGCGATAGCTGCAGGTGTTTCGGGGTCTGGATTGTCTGAACCATCATCAGGCGTTCCGCCTCCTGTGTTGCTATCATCTCCACCAGTGCTGCCGTCTTCAGCGCCGCCAGAGCCGGTATCAGAACCTGTTCCTCCATTGTCACCAGTGTCACCGCCACTACCAGTGTCGTCACCTGAACCTGGGTCCTTTGCATCGCCATCATCTGTGCCTGTGCCAGAATCGGTATCGCCAGCACCCTCATCTGAGCCGTTATCATTGCTATCTGACGTCAGCTGACATACATCACCGCTAACGGTTGAGGCGTTTCCTGCACCATTAGCAATGAATCCCATCTCAACCGTGCTGTGTGGCGCGATAGTGGCATTCCAGTCGACATCGCTAGCGGTATAAGCGCCGCTGAGGTTCGCGCCCCAGCTTTGGGTAATCACAGTGCCATCACTATAGGTCCAATGCACTTGCCAGCCATTAAGTTGGTTATCGCTGTTGTTAGTAATACGAATGGCGCCTTGAAAACCGCCGCTCCAACTATTGGTAATGACATGCTCACAATTTGCCGCTGCAGCCGCATCGTTACCGCTATTGTCGCCAGGCGGATTTGGCTCTGAACCGCCAGATGATGAGTCGTCACCGTCGTCTGAACTATCCACACTGGTGCCCCAGTTGGCGATGATATCTTTTACTACCGTTCCAGAAGCTGTCAGGTCACTCGCGCTCCAGTTTCCATGTGGATTAACCCCCGGTTTAATAATGGACGCGCCTTCATTTTTATCACTCACCGCCCAATTGAGATGGGTAAGGTTATTGGTTGCAAGAAAGTTGAGCCAATCGTTGATGCTGGCTTGGGCGACGGCACCGTTGCCGTCGGCGTTGACTGCGCCCCACTCAGTGACCATAAGGGCAATACCATTATTCATTGCGGTCAGCGCTTTATTACGCAGTGACTGACCGTGAGTACCAGCGTAAAAGTGCAGGGCATAGGCAATGTTAGTACCGACGATAGGATCTTGCGACGCCACGTCTACATCTTGTGACCACGTAGGGGTACCCACCACAATTAAATTATCTGGGTCGATGGCTCGGATAGCGTTAATCACATCGATAGCATAAGGTTTAATCACATTTGACCAACTGATTTGCAGCGGTTCGTTGTAGATTTCGTAAATGACGTTGTTATGCGTTCCATAGAGCTGCGCCATCTGCGTAAAAAACTGAATAGCAGCTGCTTTTTTGTCTTCAGCGTGGTGTGAATGAAAGTCGATGATGACGTACATATCGTTGGCAATGGCTGCGTCTACTACGGTCTTGATTCGCGCCAGATTGCCGGCGGGATCATCAAGATATGAACCGCCCTCATCTGCACCTAAGGCAACCCGAACAATTGATGTTTTCCAGTCATTTTTTAGCCAAGCAACAACATCTGCATTGTACATCTTCTCCTGTCCCCAGCCGGTATTGCTCCAAAAGAAGCTGTTACCAGCAAAGCTTCTTAGCTCACCGCCACTGAGAATTTGGCCATTTTCAACGGTTAGTGCTGGCACATTGGCATAGGCTGTTGAGGTGCAGGCAATAGAGAATAACGCTGCAGAAACTAACGATTTTTTTAGTTTGAGTGGCATAAGATTTACCTTCCTTAAAGTCCCTTTTAACCGGCTCTATAAGCAGATGCGAAAATTCTGACTAAATGCAGTATAGCGACAAATTTCTTAACAATTGCAGTACAAGCCTAAATGTCGTTGTAAATTTACAATTCGCTGGATTGATTTTTGCGCGTGTAGCGCAATTATGGCGCGATTATGCCAACAGAGAATTTGAATTTTTTATGATGTTTCGCTAACGTTACTGTAATTTCATACAGTATCTCTTCATATGATTCTTTATATTGCAGAAAAGCCAAGTCTCGGGCGAGCTATCGCTGATGTGCTGTCAAAGCCATTAAAAAAACATGATGGTTATCTTGAGGCGGCGAACGGTGATTGTGTCTCTTGGTGTGTTGGCCACTTGTTGGAGCAGGCCGAGCCCGACGCCTATGACGCGCAATATAAATCATGGAAGCTGGAACATTTGCCAATTGTGCCTGAGCAGTGGCAACTCAAGCCCAAAAGCAATACCCGTAGTCAATTGTCGGTGCTGCGAAAATTAGTCGGACAAGCGCAACAATTGGTGCACGCTGGCGATCCTGACCGGGAAGGGCAATTGTTGGTAGATGAAGTTTTGTCCTACCTTAAGGTTAGCCAAGGTAAAATTGCCAATGCGCAACGTTTACTTATCAATGACTTAAATCCAAGTGCAGTCAGCAAAGCCTTAACCCAACTACGCAGTAACCGCGACTTTATACCTCTGTCCACATCCGCTTTAGCGCGCAGCCGTGCCGACTGGCTCTATGGCATGAATATGACCCGGGCTTTTACCTTACAGGGTCGAAAAGTAGGTTACCAAGGCGTACTTTCCGTTGGTCGCGTGCAAACGCCAGTCTTAGGATTGGTGGTACGCCGTGATGAGGAGATTGCTGCATTTCAGCCAAAGCCGTTTTACGAGGTATTTGCACACTTAGTCGAAGATAAGGCGTCAGCAAGTTCACCGTTCTGTGCCAAATGGCAGCCAAGCGAAGCATGCCAAAAATGGCAAGATGCAGATGGACGGGTGTTAGCTAAAGGGCTGGCAGAGAACGTTGCTGGACGTATTACCAATCAGCCTGCCAAGGTCATCAGCGTCGATGAGAAGCAAAAACGGCAGGCCGCGCCATTGCCTTATAACCTGTCATCACTGCAAATCGATTGTAATAAGCGCTTTGGCATGAGTGCCAAAGACGTGCTCGATACGGCGCAGTCACTGTATGAGCGGCACAAGCTGTTGACTTATCCTCGTTCTGACAGTCGCTATTTACCTAAAGCCCAACATAGTGATGCTTCCAAGGTCATTGCTGCAATCAGCCAAGGCGCCGCCGAGTTATTAGATGGGGCCGATGCGCCAAATCCTAAGTTGAAATCCAAAGCGTGGGATGATGCGAAAGTGGATGCGCATCATGCCATCATTCCGACCGAGAAAGTGGCTAATTTGAACACGCTGTCCAGCCGTGAACGCCAGGTTTATTTACAGGTAGCACGGCAGTATTTAGCACAGTTTTATCCGGTATATCTGTATTGGGATACGCAAGTGTTGATTGAGATTGCGGGCGGCAGTTTTACAGCCAGCAGCAAACGAGAACAGCAAGCAGGTTGGAAACAGCTGTTTCGTTCCAGCAGCCGTGAGGAACAGGAAGGCGACGATGAAGACAATGGTCAACTGCCGAAGCTAACACCCGGACAGATACTGCACTGTACTCGTGGCGAGGTCATCGAAAAGATAACGCAAGCGCCCAAGCATTTTACCGATGCAACCCTGTTGGCGGCGATGACGGGCATCAGTCGCTATGTAACAGACAGTGAAATACGCAAGATTTTGAAAGAAACCGATGGTTTGGGGACCGAAGCGACGAGAGCCGGGATTATAGAATTACTGTTCAAACGTGGCTTTTTGCAGCGACAAGGTAAAACGATTTTAGCGACCGATGCCGGTAAAGGACTGATCAACAGTTTACCTTTGTCTGCGACATTGCCGGATATGACGGCCCAGTGGGAGAATCGTCTCGACGCTATTTGCCAGCGCGAAATCAACTACCAGAATTTTATGGCACCGCTACTGCAAAACCTAGAACAGCTGCTGACAGAGGCTTGTCAGCAACTGCCTACCGCACTGGCAGGAGTAAAGACGACTAAGCCTGCGTTTAAAAAACGCCGCTCGACAACGAGAAAGGCCAGTTCCAGCAGATCGCCAGCGATAAAAGCGAGCAAAGATAAAACTACAACGGGGAAAGGTTATCGTCGCAAAGGCAAAAATAATACCGCAGCGGTGTAATGCCACAGCTAGAAAGGACGTCAGAGTGGTCGATGATACGATTAGTGGCGTCGGTATTGGTTGGTTAACATATCATACTGATAACCAAACTGGGCTAATTTACGCTCTAACAGTTGCGGTGTGATATCCAGTTCGTAGTAGAGTTCGTTTCTGTCGCCACAAAATAACCGCAGTTTTTCATTGACGATACCGAGCAATATTTCAGGTGGTAACTGCGATAGCTTATCCATGATCACCTCCTTGGCAGAGTATCCTTTAAGCATAGTCGAGCGCGGCAGAACATCAGCGTCTGCGTAAAAAAAAAGAGCCTGCAAGCAGGCTCAAACGAAGCGACTGTGAAAAAGAAAATAAAACAGAGGCTGGTAACTAACCGAGACAAAGTATCTCAGTTGCTAATTAATTAAATCTGAAGTGAAGTTTAACGATCAGATTAACCTCATTATTTTGTTCTTCACGATATTGCATGACTGAAAGCGCCTATTGCTGCCCTGCTATTTGTAGCCAACTGAGTTGGCGATGGTGAGTTGTCTACACCGTCTGCTGATAAGCCTCAATGGCGAATGACCATTAAACTCACGCCGCTAACTTACCAAAATAAAAAAGATTTTTTCCTGCAGAGAGTGTTAGTTGCTTATGCTTAATTGTTTAGATATTGCGCATTTTTGATTTTTCGGGTGGATCTATGCCAGCATAAAACGCTGTTATCGCGTTTGGAAAGGAGCTCTGGTTTATGGATACTGAATTCATCGATAAGTTTGCCAACCAGCTAGGATTTCCAATTCTTGGCAATGATTTAAGTGAATGGTTAGTGGCGATTGGCGTGTTGTTAGTCAGCATTGTGGTGACCATGTTGGCGAAATGGATCGTCGTCAATCGGCTGGATGCGCTGGCGAAGCGAGTGAAGCTAACCTTCGTCAACGCGCTTGATGCCGCGCTACATAAAACCTACATCATCATTCTATTTTTCCCCTTATTGCTATTTGCTTCTGGTTGGCTCGATCTGCCAGCTGCGGCATCAAAAGGGCTGAATGTAATCGCCACCATCGCATTTTTTCTACAGGTGGGTATTTGGCTATCCGCCGCTGCCTCGACGCTGGTGCAGCATTCTCGCGAGCATGCATTAGAAACCAATGCCGCTGCCGCAACGAGTCTCGCTGCGGTGTCGTTTCTGAGTCGGTTGGTGATTTGGACCATCATTTTGTTACTCACCTTGGACAATATCGGCATCGACGTGACGGCATTGGTTGCGGGGTTAGGTGTCGGTGGTGTGGCGGTTGCACTCGCTATCCAGAATATTCTGGGAGATCTGTTCGCTAGCCTGTCGATCATTATTGATAAGCCATTTGAAATCGGTGATTTCATCGTCGTCGGTGACTATATGGGCGTGGTCGCCAATATTGGATTAAAAACCACCCGTATCAGTAGCTTAGGTGGTGAACAGATAGTGTTTTCCAACAGTGACTTATTGTCTGCCAGAGTACGCAATTATAAGCGTATGCAACAACGGCGAGTGGTCTTTAGTTTTGGCGTGCTGTATCAAACCACAGCCAATCAGCTTGAGATGATCCCGAAAATAGTGCGTCGCATTATTGAAGGTCTTGAAGGTACGACGTTTGATCGGGCCCATTTCTTTAAATTCGGCGATTCGTCATTGGATTTTGAAGTGGTCTACTACGTCAAAAGCGCAGATTACAATATCTACATGGACACGCAACAGAGCATAAATTTAGCCTTGGTACGACAGTTTGCCGAACATGACATAGTGTTTGCCTACCCAACGCGCTCTTTGTATGTAGAGGCGCCAGTGCCGGTATCGTTTGATCAACTGTCGGAAGGGATTCAACCGCAAGCTTCTTGAAGGAACAGCTAACGGCTAGGTGAGCGTTGTACGTCATCACCTGACATTAACGCCCAGCGACATCACTGGGGGTTAATATTTTCTCATGCGCGCGTTAGAGCTTGAGTAAATCCTGTTGATGGAAGTGGATCACTACCATGGGATCCAGCGCTAATGCCTGGTCGAGGAATCTGGTTGGGTCGAGCTTTTGCTCAGCCTGAATCAAGCTGTTGTAACAACCCAGCAGCGGCAACGCCCATTTCGTTTGGTATTGCCATGCTTGAGAAAACTCGTCAAATGCCGCGTGGTATTTAGCTTGCTGGTAGAGAATAACGCCACGGATATAGTGCAGCTCTCGCAGATGGTGACGTCCTTTTTCGATACCTGTGTCCACTATCTCGAGTGCCTGTTGTAGCTTATTCAGCGCCAAAAGGCTGACCGCTTGAAAGTAATACAGCTTATCGAGATAGCCATATTGGCGTTTGGCTTTTTTATAGCTCACCAGCGCCTCTTCGTGGCGTTCTAGTTCGGCGAGGATGTTGCCTTTCAGCATCCGCATATCCGCGATTAACGCAATGCTAGGCTTATGCTTGAGAAACGCATTTGCCGCGTCGAGTGCTTGCGCATACTCGCCCGCTTCAAACAGGGCTTGCACGATGTTAAAGCGTAAATCACGTTCACTGTTTAACTGCGCTGCGCGTCGAAAATCCGCCACTGCCCCGCGGTAGTCTGGCTGTTTTCGCATAAGATATGGCTCTGTGGGCTGCGACTTTGCAGACGCTCGATAAAAATAGAGTTCTGGATCCTTAAGTCCCAATTCTTCGGCACGATTAAGCGCGTTAATAGCCGCAGCGAACTGGCGCGGTTCACTCAGGTAACAGAATTTGCCCTGCAGCAATGCCAGTTGGGCTGACTGTGGGTATTGGGTTAGTGCTTGTTGCAGCTTTTCGCCCGCAGGTTGGAGCTTCCAGTTGCGAATATCGTGCTGAATACTGCGCAAAGTCGTGGCCGGCACTTGCTGAGTGGCGGAATGTGAAGGCCCATTTAAGTCATGACTAGTGTTCGTTGCCCAACAGCTGCTGTTGATGGCGATACTGCACAATAAAATGGCGTAAGGCTTATATTGCATCGGCTTCCCTTCCTAACGTCGTTGCTATCCTGCTAAATAAGCGTCGCCGCACGTTAACCTACTGCGTGAGGAATTGACAGGGAAAGCGCCATACTCATTCATCAGCTGCTTGATTTTTAAACATCCCTTTTGCTCAGTACGCCATGGTTGTTGCCACTGATTTGTCGACCATGCAGCGCAACCTAGCGCAGTAATTTTCGCTCGTCGTTTGCGCGCAAAGGCCGCTGTGATCGCGTTCTCGTTCGGCAACAATGCAAAATTTGCTGGTGCTGTTCATGCTCGGCAAATGCATTTCATACCGCTCTCAATGCAACTCATTTTATCTTCCTGCCCAGCTATTGTATGACAAGTTGAAAGGGCGTTTATTGGACTCGTGAACACAGAAATGTGGCTGATGAATTATCGTCTGGGGGTGTAAATCATGAGCGTTAATCAAACTATTTCACTTGAACAATATGGCCGCCAAACTGCGCGAGTCAGCTCGGTTAACCGTATTAGAATTCTTACGCTGGTGGGGACCATTATTGCGCAGTTTGCCTTGGGCTCTGTATATACCTGGAGCCTGTTCAATGCCGGTTTAGCAGACAAGCTGAATATTCCGGTCGACAACGTGGCGTTCTCTTTCGGTATTTTGAGTTTATCGTTGGCGGTGGCGTCTTCTATCTCAGGCAAGCTGCAGGAGCGCTTTGGCGTTACGCGGGTGACCATTGCCGCTGGGGTGATGATGGGGGCAGCGTTGCTACTGACATCGCATACCAGTAATACCGCGATGTTATACCTCTGTGCAGGATTCCTGCTGGGGTTTGCTGATGGTACCGGCTATCTGATGACGATGTCTAACTGTGTGCGTTGGTTTCCTGAGCGTAAAGGCACCATTTCAGCGTTAGCGATTGGCGCTTACGGTTTAGGCAGTCTTGGCTTTAAATACATTAACTTAGCGCTGCTTGAGCACTCTGGCTTAAGCCAAACCTTCGTGTTTTGGGGTGTCATAGCTGCTGCATTAGTCATCGTCGGCGGCTTGCTGATGACCGATGCTCCGATGCAAAGCAGTAACTCAACGCAAACAAATAGTGATAATGATTTCAGCTTACGTCAGGCGATGAGCCGCCCCCAATTTTGGATGTTAGCTGTCATTTTCCTGACCGTATGTATGAGCGGTTTGTACGTCATTGGTGTCGCAAAAGACATCGGTGAACAATATGCCAATCTGTCATTTGCCATTGCGGCCAATGCCGTGGCGGTGATTGCAATGGCGAATCTCGGCGGGCGTTTAATGCTAGGCGTGCTGTCTGATAAAATCGCGCGCATCCGCGTTGTTTCCATCGCCTTGTTAGCCAGTATCGCCGGTATCGGATTGCTGCTGTTTACTGAGATGACGATGACCAATTTCTATATCGCCTTGGGCTGTATCGCCTTTAGCTTTGGCGGCACCATCACCGTCTATCCATCGTTGGTGAGTGATTTCTTCGGACTTAATAATCTCACCAAAAACTATGGTGCTATCTATCTCGGTTTCGGTATTGGCAGTTTACTCGGATCATTGATTGCCGCCGCATTTGGTGGCTTTGCCGCGACCTTCTATGTGATTTTAGGGCTGTTGGTGTTGTCCTTGCTGATGTCGCTCACCGTGAAAACTCCGCAACTGCACACTCAAGCTGCATAAGTTTTTTGTAAGCCGCAACCTTTGCCCCGCACCCCACTGCGGGGCTTTTTTACAGATGCATTAATTCGCGAAACGCCTTAATACGGCTACGACTGACCGGGATCTGCGGCTCAATATCAAACAGTTTCACCATGTAGGTGCTGTTGTACCACGGGATAATCTCCTGCACCTTGCTGAGGTTTATGCAGTAGGAACGGTGGCTACGAAAGAACTGCTCCGCGGGGAGTTTGTCGATAAATTCGCTGATGGTCATAGTCAGCACAAACTCTTCATCTTTGGTGAACACATGAGTGAGCTTCTCATCGGCTTCGATGTAGTAGATGGCGTCTGTATCGGTTACAAAGATGCGATCGCCTTTGTTAAGGTTCACTTTGGTATTCGCGACAGACACAGTGCTGGCCGTTGCAGTTGCTACCGCAGCAGGCGCAGTAGCGCCTGTATTTGATGTACTTTCTAGCTTGTTGAGTACCCCTTCAATACGACGTTCATTGAAGGGTTTGAGAATGTAATCAAACGCCTCTATTTCAAACGCCTCTGCGGCAAAATCTTTATGTGCTGTGGTAAACACAATAAACGGCTTTACGGCAAATTGATGGATATTGCGCGCCAGTAACATGCCGTCAATTGACGGCACATTGATATCGAGAAACACCACATCGACCTGCTGGGTTTGCAGATATTTAAAGGCGTCGAGCCCATCTTCAAAGGTCTCCACCACATCGATATGGCTATGCTTTTGAATGATGTACTGCAGTTCTTCCAGCGCCAGCGGTTCATCTTCAACAATAATCGCTTTCATGCTTATACCTTATCCTGCGGAATGACAAACGAGACGGAGGTGCCGGGCTTAAGACGTGTGACGATGAGGCCATGACCATACATTAGCTTAACGCGCTCGTGAACGTTCATTAGGCCGATATGATCACTCGGCACTTGGTCGTTATAAAGTCCGTCAATCACTTCTTCATCAATACCTTTGCCAGTATCTAGCACGCTCACCTGAATATCACCGCTAGCTTGCTGTTTAATGGCAATATGCACTTCGCCAGCGCCTTTGAGAGGTTGAATGCCATGCAAAATGGCGTTTTCTACCAGTGGCTGTAATAGCAACGCGGGGATTTTGGGATGCACATCATCGACATCAAAGCTCACCGTTAATTTGCGCCCAAAACGCGCCTTTTCAATGGCAACATAGTCACTCACTTGCGTTAATTCTTCTTGAATATCAATCAGCTCTTCGTTGCGTTTTAAGTTAAACCGCAAAAAGTCGGCTAAGTTGGAAATAAGTTGCCGCGCTTCATCCGGGCGTAAACGAATTAACGAGGAAATGGCGTTGAGGCTATTAAACAAAAAGTGCGGATTAATCTTGTTTTGCAGCGCGGAAAACTCAGCTTTGGCCGCCATCTGTCGCAAGTTATCCATACGCGACACTTCGATTTGCGTAGAAATCACGTGTGATAAGCCAATCGCCATCTCTTTCAGGGAGTCGGTAATGCGGTTTTGGTGAATGTAATAGATTTTGAGTGTGCCTGTGACCTTATCGTTTTCCCGCAGTGGAATAATCAGCAGCGAGTGGAAGTCAGCGTAATCAATGCCGTTATTGATAATGATATCGCCAGTTTCCACCACTTGCCGTGTAACGTTGCTCATACCGCGATAATGCTGCCAATAGTCCTCCTCGGCGTGGCCGACATACGCCAGCACGTTTTGGGTATCGGTGAAGGCCACCGCATCAGCATGGATATGTTCACGAATAATCTGACATATACTGCGCAGTGAACTCCGGTTATTCTCGCGAAAATAGGGCAGGGTCTTATTGGCAATATCGAGCGCGAGCTTGGCTTGCTGACCCGCGATGCGCTCATTTTCGTTATCCAGTGTCTGCACCAACAAGATGATCAAACCGATGCTGATAGTGCCGATAATCATCGGAAAGGCGATTGCGGACACAATATCCCACCCTAGCTGGCGATTATTGGCGAGCAATACAATCAACGACATGGTGAGGATTTCGCACAACATACCGCAGGCAATACCCCAGCTCCAAAGCCGTTCACGACGACAACGATAAAAAAGCCATGTCGACAGCAATCCGGCGGTGATGCTGGAAATTAAACAGGGGATAGAGGTGGGGCCATCAATATCAATCAGATAACGATGCACGCCAGAGATAATGCCGGCAGGAATGCCGACTGCTGGCCCAAACAGTAAGCCGCCAGACACGATGGCAATAATGCGCACGTTGACCAGCGAACCTTCCACCTTGATGCCGGTATAGGTACTGAATACGGCAAACAATACGAACAGTAGCGAAATGAAGGCGAGCTCAAGTGGATGGCGGTTCTGATTTTGAAAAATGCGTTGAAAATGACTGGTGCGGGTAAGAAAGAACAGCGCCATTAGCATTAATGCTGCGCGTTCAAGCACGGCGAGCAGCATCATTAATTGCTCGGAATACACAACCACCTCCATCGCCGCAGGCGAAACCTAAAGCCGCTAGCTATTACGCTGTGGAGCACAGCTAACGTGAGAAATCGTTACAGAGACAGTAGCTTAACATCAAGTTAGCCAACGATAACGCAGTTTCTGCCCTGTTCTTTGGCGCGATAGAGCGCCTTGTCCGCAGCCTTAATAATCTGTTCCGGCTTAGTTTGTTCGGCACTGTATTCTGATACGCCAATACTTACGGTGATTTGTACTTTCTTATGCCGTTGGCTGCCTTTGTTACGTTGTTCTGCTGACGCTGTTTTACGCTTGCTACGGTCGCGCACAACAAATGGCGTATTGGCAATCAATTCTCGTACTTCGTCCAGATAAGCTTTGGCGTCCTCTTTATTCCTAGAACTGAAAATCAGGGTGAACTCTTCACCGCCATAACGAAAAACTTCGCCACCACCACGTACTTCAGCGATCTTACTGGCGACCATCGCCAGTACATCATCACCAACATCGTGGCCGTAGGTATCGTTAAACTTCTTAAAATGGTCGATATCCAACATCGCTAAGGAATAACGACGCGACAGACTGGCCAAACGTTCAAACAGTTTGCGGCGGCCATTAAGGCCAGTAAGTGGATCGCGATAGGCTAAATCATGGGAGGTTTTGATGCCTGTTGCTAAGGCGATAAGCACTGCCGTCGTGCAGAAAATACTGGAGATGTAGGCGATATCTAAGCAATAAAGCGGGATCAAATTGGCTAACATGACGCAAAACAAACCCGCGTGAATCGTTGTTTTATGCCAGAGCAGCAGCGCGAGACTAAGCGTAAGTAGCAGTACTGACAGCAGTAACCCATTGCTGCTGATCAGCAGCCCATCGTAGCTGCGAGGCAGAAAGTATTGGTCGAGCCATTGCAGCAAAGCGGCACCGTTAAGAATGTAGCTGGCAGAGGCAATACCGATTGTCATAGATGCCAGCCCAGCAATCACCACGCTATTGGGGTGGGTGAGTCCGCGCTCAGTAACGCTTTGGTTAAGCAGCATCAATACTGGCAGTCCTATCACCAACAGCGTATACACATAGCGCACTTGTGGCTCATCAATCGGGGCTTGCAGAAAATGGCGAATAAGCCAGTAATTCACCAACGTCAGTGACACACTGATGAGCAGTTGCCGCTTAGCAAATTGCAGCGCCAGCGCCGCCCCAATAATGACCAAAATATAGGGCGACCAGATCAGTGGGGTTATCCATTGCGGCTGAAGTTGCTGGTTAAACAGTGTGGCGACTGTTGCTAACGTAAGCAAAACAAGTGATGGCAATAGGTGAGGAATAATTCGTTGTCGGGTCATGCCGGTAACCAAGTAATACGTCAGCTCCAATGTGCTAACAAATTGAAATGTCAGTGTATCGTATTTGTTCAGGCGGCCATAAGCGCTCACAACTTAAATCTACGCGCCAGCAATCACGAAATTGTATTTTTGTTAACCAAATGGCCAATAATGTCGGCGTTTTGCGTGGTTAAGGCCGAGCAAGCCATCTTAGTGAAGGGGAATTTAACTTGCATGCACAGGCGACATGTTGGATGTTAGCCAATAGGTAATCAGTGATAGGGAATAATCATGAGCGAACAGAAATTGAATTTTGTGGTGCTGACCGGCAGTTTGCGACAAGCCTCTTATAATGCCGCCATCGCCAAGACCTTACCTGAGTTGGCACCCGCCAATGCCAACATCATTGCACTTGGCTCTATAGGTGACTTTCCTCTCTATAATGCCGATGTGCAAGAGCAGGGCATGCCCGTAGTGGTGACAGAAATGGCGGACGCCATTGCAAAGTCAGACGGCCTTATTATTGTGTCTCCCGAATATAACTACTCAGTGCCGGGCGTATTGAAAAACGCCTTGGATTGGATATCACGTTGCAGTCCTCAGCCGATTGCGGGCAAACCTGTGATGATTGCCAGTGCCTCTCCCGGCAACGTCGGTGGCGCTCGTATGCAATATCACTTGCGGCAGATTTTAGTGTTTTTCGATGCGCGGGTGCTGAATAAGCCGGAAGCCATGATTGGTCAGGTTCATAACAAAGTGCAAGAGGGTAAGCTCGTTGATGACGATACCCGCGAGTTTCTTGCTAAGCAGTTATTGTCGTTTACAGTGTTCGCCAGCAAGCCTTAACCTGGGTAGCTGATATGCATAATGAAAAAGGAACGTAGCGCGTTCCTTTTTGCATGTTAAGCGATGGGGATTATTTTATTGACCAGCAGGAGGTTGCCACAGTTCGACTTTATTGCCCTCCGGGTCGATAACCCAGCCAAATTTGCCAAATTCTGACGTTTCCGTTTGATCCATCACATTGCAGCCTTCGGCTTTTAGCGCCGCGAGCAGGGCGTCAAGATCGGCTACCCGATAATTAATCATAAAGGGCGCAGTACTGGGTTTAAAATACTCGCCATCACCCACCATCCAAACAGTACTGCCCGCCATGGGTTGTCCACTACTATCAACCCAGCGAAATGACGTTCCGCCCCATGTCTCTACGTTGATACCGAGATGCTGTTGATACCATTTTCTAAGCAGCTCAGGGTTATTCGCCTTGATAAACACGCCGCCAATGCCAGTGACTCGTTCCATCGTTTCGCTCCTGCCAATGTGTCAGCGGATTAAACGCCGCTGTCCTGAATGTGTTCGATGCCGCAATTGCTCAGCTGCAACGCTATTGTTATACGGAAAAATCACTATATTAGCGACTAAATATTGAACAAGTACGCTATCGGAATAAGGTTGATGATTGGCGCAATGGCTAATGCTTGGCGTTGAAATGAAGCACTATTTGCCGCCTGCCACATCAATAAAACTGCCAGTAACATATGATGCGGCATCCGACAGCAACCAGCTAATGGATTGTGCCACTTCTTCGGCTGTCCCGCCTCGTTGTAATGGGATCTGCGAACTCAGACGTTGGACCCGGCCGGGCTCACCACCATCTGCATGAATATCGGTTTCGATAAAACCAGGTCGTACTGCATTGACGCGAATATTGTGCGGCGCAAGTTCCAGCGATAAGCCTTTTGTTAACGAATCCATGGCGCCTTTGGATGCCGCATAGTCGACATATTCAAAAGGCGCTCCAGTTCTAGCGGCCGCAGACGACACATTGACGATGGCGCCGTAACCCTGATGTTGTTCAATAAAGGCTTTGCTGCAAAGAAAAGCGCTCAGCACATTTGCCTGCATCACCCGCATAAAGCGTTCTGCGCTGATCTCTGTGCAACTCGTCTTGGTAAACAACACGCCGACATTGTTGACTAAGTGAGTGATGGAGCCAAATTCAGCCTTAACGGCGCTGAACATCGCTTTGACTTCAGCTTCTTGCGATACATCGGCTTTGAAAACCATAGCTCGGCCGCCAGTTTGATTGATTTCGTCACACAAACAATGCGCTATCTCGTCATTTTTTAAGTAGTTGATACAGACTTTGTAGTCTTGTTGGGCTAGTAGTTTTGCGCTTGCCGCGCCAATGCCACGACTGGCACCGGTGATAATGACAACCTTATCCAAAGTGAGATCCTGTAAAAATGGGGTTTAACATAAAAATGAGGGTTAGCAATCACCGCTAAGCTATACGCTATTAGAGCTGTTTTTCCATAGAGAAATTCACCAGACTAACGCCATTTCGTTGTACCTGATTTTGCTTAATCAGGCTAAACCCACGCTGTTCGAAAAAGGGCTTTGCTAGCAATGAGGCTTCCACATAGAGACGCTTGAGTTGGCGTTGTTTGGCTTCCTGCAAGAGCTGCTCAAATAATGCCGCAGCCACACCACGCCTTTGAAAGTCGGGATGGGTATAAGTGCAATCAATATGGCCATCGCCATCCAATTCAATAAATCCCGTGATGCGGTCTTCAATCATGGCCACAAGTGGCTGTTTTTGCGCAAGTCTGGCGCGCCAACGTTGATAGTCAATCGGTGTTGGCGCCCATGCGTTCTTTTGTGCTTGGTTGTAGATTGATGAATCAATTGCATGCACAGCCAAGTGAAACAACCTTGCTATTTCATCGGCTTGGTGAGCGCTGTACCTTTGTATCTTGATCATTTTCGTTACCGTGAATGCCGTTTTATGCATTAGCAAGCAGCACTACGCTGATGCCAAAACATATTTGAAATGACATCGCCATTAATATCACGGCCAACATTACGTAGTTCGGTATTTTATTACGCAAGAGGTACCAGCCAAGCGCGATTTGAGCGAGTGCTTGAAACAGAGCGAGGCCGATAAAATTGCGTAATTGCCACCAACCAAAATCAGCCTCGGGTTTGACTGTGTTGTAGAGAATAACGAAGGGCAGCACACTCAGCAGTAATATCAGTGCAAATAGAGCCTTCTTCCGCCACGGGGCCATTTCAGTCGACAGTAGTTCTTGAGTGAGCTTTGACATGAACAGCTCCCGTAGTGCGTTGTGATGATTAACTATTTAGTGTCTGCAGCCACTGCGCCGTATTGGCCAGAATAAACTCGTAGACTTCTCCATCGTCGAGGCTGATTTTGATGGCATCAGTCGAGATTGGTAACAGGCCACCGGCTTTGGCAGTTGATGCACACGCATTTGCAATTGAGCCACGGGAAAAAGAGTACGGACCAAGGCCGAACTGCTGATTAAAAGGCACAAACGTCACGTCTGTCGCAGTGACAGTGAGTTGACCATCGGCATGGATAGCACCTCGTTGCAGCGTCGCTTTTGAAGACTGAAGAATATTCTCGGACATAGTATTTCCCTTTCGCAAATCTAACTGTAGCGTACTCAAATTGATGCGCTGGAGCTCGTGTGCTGAAGCGCGGTAACAGAAAGCATTTTCCTTGCTGTAACGTAATTATACACAACTAAAACAGCGAGTTGTTCCACTTTACATATGGCTGCCAAAATTACGTTTTACCCTCAATATAGTGTTATCCGCGAGGCTAACTTACCGCCGTTGGCAATGTGTCAAAGCATGGTAGCTGCGCCAGGTTCTTTGCCCATTCCGCGCCGTCGCCAACGAAAATTTTGGCGGTCGGCATCATGGGGAGGGGACTATCAAGGCTACTGGCTGGCACTACCACAATATCGCCAGTCGCTGTTGGCAGTGCTGCGCCACATTGTCGGCAAAAACTTTTCACATGTAGGCTATTGGGCAACTGAAAGGTTTGTACAAACTGGGCGCCTTGGGTCCAATTAAGACTGGCGTTTTGAGCGAACAGGTTGGCAGCATGAGCTGACCCGGTATCTTTTTGGCAGCGGCGACAGTGGCATAAATAGAACGCCTTAAATTCGCCGTTGAGTTCGTAGCTGACGCTGCCACACAAACATGAACCTTGATGTGGTTGTTCCATCGTTGTTTCCTTCGCATCAATGGCTAAGTCGTCCTAACTTAGCGCGTAAACGATCGCATTATGACGTTTGAAAAAGCGTGCGCAACACCAGAACGTCTGAATTAAAACGCATACAGATAGACCGCGATTAAAAGCGGTAAGGTGATGATGACGCCGATGATCGCACCAATATACATCCCTTTTTTACCTAGCACCTGAGTCGCGTAGTTTAGCTTGGGCGACCAAAACAGCGACAGAATAGACCAAACGACCGCGATAACAAGCCAAGCTTGCCAGAAGGTTTTACTCAGAAATAACTGCTGGTGGATAAAACCGTAAAAAGCGATGAGGCCAATGCCTAAAAATAGGGCGTTGGTCATCTCCTCAATTTTGACAATACGGGGACTGTCATCTTTGCCTGTGGCGTACTCATATAGCTTAAATGGCAGCGGCAGGATGATAAGGGCGGCGAGTAGCCAAAAACACATTTGCCAAAACATACTTTAACTCCTTTTAAAGTCTGGTGTTGGTAACCGTTAGTGGTTTTCAGTCAGCTGTTAATCGGGTTTTACTCTCGAACCATACTCAGTTCTGTCTACATGCCCAGCGTATCCGTCATTCGAGCCGAAATAACTATTGGTAGGTTGCTGATGTGACTAAACCGTTATCTGCAATCTCAATCTTACATTGGAACAGGTGCAAATTGAGCGCACTGCTATGCGTAATGCGTTTCCCATGGTCGAGTTGTTCAATGGTATAGTCAGATAGATTGCTGGTGTCCAACTGTTCGATCACGCTTGCATAAGGCACACCCGGGGTAAAGTTACCGCAAAGGTAATAGACCTCGTTATGTGCCTCATTGGCCAAGAAACCCAAAACAACAAGCGTTAGTAGCAGTAGTAATATCAGCACTATCCGGCGGTACCATAATTGCTTTGCTGTCATCGTTTCGGTTCCTTGCTGTTAGCTAAGTAACGTGGGCATTATCCCATGGCAAACTCTTTTAATGCGTCACCTGTCAGACGGTAACCCACCCATTCATCTAACGCTTTGGCGCCGATAGACTGATAAAATTTGATCGCGGGTTCATTCCAGTCCAGCACATTCCACTCAAAGCGGCCACAGCCTTTTTCGACTGCCAGTTTTGCAAGATGGCGAATTAAGGTTTTGCCTGCACCAATACCACGATACTCGGGAGACACATATAAGTCTTCCAAGTAGAGGCCGTGTTTGCCTAACCAAGTGGAGTAATTGTAAAAGAACACGGCAAAACCAACTGGCTCATCATTGAGACTGGCAATCACTGCCTGCGTGCTAGAGTGCTCGCCAAACAGTGAAGATTCGATATCGGACACTGAAGCCAACACTTCATGTGCGGCTTTTTCGTAGGTTGCCAGTTCGACAATAAAGTGGTGAATGGTGGCGGCATCGGCGATCGTGGCTGGGCGAATAGTCAAGGTAGACACAATAACTCCTGTGTTAGACGAGCATACAATCGGCGAGATATAAGACTGTTAAAAGATTTGTTATCGCCGTAAATTGCAGCAAAATTAATGTTGGCTAATGTACCAAAGCTCAGCCTAAGTTCAAGCCATACGCCCGTAGCGGTTAGTGGTCAGCTGAGCTTGAGTAGGATGCTCATTGCAGCCGGGGCTGCGCTTTTATCTGGCGTTGACGTTGCCAAATGCATTACGAGTAACTTGAAAGCTCAATAAGATTGTTGTCAGGATCTCTAAAATAAAACGACTGAATTGGCCCATTAGCGCCGGTGCGCGGCACAATGCCTTCGATAATGCTAACGCCTTTGTCTGTGACCTGTTTTAACGCATCAGCAATCGGTACGCTGCTGATAAAGCATAAATCAGCTGAACCTGGAGTGGCGACGTGGGCTTTGGGCTCAAACTCCTTGCCGCGCTGGTGCAGGTTTATCTTTTGCGAGCCAAACTTAAGTGCCACCCTTGCGTCACCAAAGCGCTCCAGTTTCATCCCCAACACGTCGGTATAGAAATTAATGGTTGTGTCGATATTGGCCACGGTGAGTACCAAATGATCTAGGTGTGAAATCACAGTGAAGACTCCTCTGCTTAGCTCGGTCGTTTAGCCAAAAATGTGATCGAGATTATCCATGTTTTGCTCTATGACATCTTTTAGCTTGCTAATGTGAATGCCATCAATAAACGCGTGATGGGCTTGAACCGAAAAGGGTAGCAGCACCTTGTTCTGCTCTTTTTTGTATTTTCCCCAGGCGATCCTAGGTACGGCATCAAACTTCTCTAGCTTAATGGGATGCGAAATACTGGTAAAACTGATCCAAGGAATCGAGGTGATATAGATAAGGTCACTGCGCTTTTGCAGTTCAGTGTCAATCATCGAGTTTTGTGAGGTGGTTCGCTCGCGACAGTCACATAGAAATTGCTGGAAGTTGTTAGTGTTAAGGACAGTGATGATTTTGAATAGCTCATCTTCACTATTCAACACGGTGAAAGAGGGATGGAGGACATCATGCTTGACCACATTTTCACTGTCGTAGCGATATTTGAACGCTTCAACGCGATTGACGCAATCCATCACGTAATAAATTAAGGCGTGATAAAACGGCAACTTATGCTGTTTGATGTGTTGATACAGCGGGGTAATGTCGAGATCAAAACAAAGATTAAAAAATGGCGAGTCCATATCTTTAAAGAACATAAAGTGCTCTTTGCGTTTCCATGTGTCTATATCAACAACGTCCATCTTTTTTCCTAGTGTGAATTTAATGCAAAACAATGAGTGCTAACGGGACAAGTGTTACTGATATTTCAGCAAAAATCACTGTGATATGTGGCTTATTGCCATTTATGTGAGCATCTACTCTCTAACAGAGAATGTGCACCGTTATAGGTTTGCTAGAGAAAAACTGATAGGGCAGGGATTTATGGCCTGGGTGTGTATGACATCGTTTTGCCCCATTCAGAGTTGGCACCATGTCCTGCCACGCTCTTGATCTCTAAGACATTGACCAACTTTTAGTAATGATACAAAGTGTCCACTATAACTGGATCAGATCACCCACAGTGAAAGACCATTCAGTTACACACTTCTTAAAGGCATATTGTAAGGACATGGGCTGCTGGATTAGGCTTTGATCTTAACGCTTATATCTAAGCAAATTGATTGGCAGGACATTCAATGAAGATCCTGCCAACCCACCGGTTACCAGATGAATAACTGTCAATTATGATTAATGGGTCACACCAATTAATGGCAACTGCTCCATCATCTGTTTCAGGGCTAATGCATCCCATGGTAAATGCTCTGTAATACCTAGACCAACGACTTGGCTCACTTTGCTAACATCAGCCAATGCATCAACAACCTGACGTATGCTCAACTTACCTTGTGCTATGCCGTCTAAAGCACCTTCAGCGTAATCAGTATTGGCAAATAGCAACCCACGAAATAGATTTGGGTCTAATACATCTAGATCCAAGTGAATGGCCAAATGTTTAGCACCTGTGGCTTTAAACCAAGCTAATAGAGGCTCACTACCTTCTTCAGCAAGCTGTGTTGGACTAATGTTTTTCAGACCAAGCGTCTGCATCCGTTGTTGTTCCCACTCTGTCGCATCATTGACACCTAAATAGCATACGTTCTCAGGCTTGAGCGGTTGCTTAACATGTGCGGTAAAATCACTGTCACCGTGACCTAATAAGTTACCCAAGACTTGCGCATGAGCATGCTCAAATTGCTCTGGAGTCAGAATGTCTGGATGTGCATCAACCCAGAGTACGGCAAGTTCACCATCGTATTTTTCATTGAGGTACGCAAACGGTGCCAAATCAACAAGGCAATCACCACCAAGAATTACAATACTGTCAGGTGCATGCTTATCAATTTTCGCACGAGCATCCTTGAGTTGATTGAGCAACGCTTGACGTCCCATTAGTCCATTTTCATTTTTCAATGGCTGTTCGGTAGGCTGTTCGACGTCAACGTGTTCAACAACGCCTTGAGGAGCTGGCGCTAGCCAGTTTAGGAGTTGCGCACCAAAATAATAGGGAGCATTGTTACCTCCCTGCCATTGAGGGAAAACGAGTCTTAAGGTATTTGAACTGCTCATATTGCTACTCCTGCGAACTATTGAATGTGAGAAGAATGGTGCCTTGAGCCTTACGTGACATCAGATGGCTGTATGCTTGATGGTATTCTGCCAATGGAAATTTGCTGTCTATACGCGGCTTAATTTTGTTAAGGACTAATAAACGATTAAGTTCATCAAATGTGGTAGCGACATCTGCATCAGTTTCGAGGTGCGCATCAAATCCTAGTAGTTTTTTCTCGTGAACAACAACATCAACGATGTCGATGGCAGGGGTTACACCTCCTGCAAAACCTATCGCTACCAATGTACCTCTCGTTTTTAGCGACTTCAGCATGGGGCCAAGTAGTTCCCCAGCTACCGTATCAAACGCAAAGTCGGCACCTTTACCATTAGTCAATTCATGTGCCTGTTCAATTAGGTTATGGGCCGACAAATCAATAACGGCATGAGCTCCCGAGCGAGCAGCATTTGCAACTTTGGCTGAAGTCGAAACAATAGCAATTGGCACGGCGCCCATCACATTGATAAGTTGAATAAGCGCATGCCCTAGAGAGCCTGTTGCCCCAGATACGAGAGCAACTTGACCCGGTTGTAACTGTCCAACGCGATGGATGGCTTGATAAGCCGAAACATAGTTAATGGGGAGTGCTGCGGCATCATCTAGGCTGACTCCCTCTGGCAACGGTACAATCCATTTGTTTGCAACCAAGGCATATTCTTGCTGCAAGCCATCTTCAGTGATGCCTAATGAGCCGCCACCATAGACCGCGACCTGCTGACCATCTGTAAATTTTTCGCTGCTGACAACTGTACCTGAGCCATCATTACTGAGTACGAGAGGGGCTTGGGCAGTAGGAACAGCACCTAAACGAATTTGATTGGATAATGGGTTTACCGTGGCTGCATGCATTTTGAGCAAGGAGTACCCCGGTTTAGCTTGCGGGATTACACGAGTTTCAATCTGCATGGCAGGCGTTTCGCCAAATTGTGTTACGACTAGTGCTTGCATTGTATCTATCCACCGCTGTTGATTTAGAGCTAACGTATTGCCAATTATGGCAATGTCATGCAATACATAATGCAGTGAGCGTTGCTTGCACCGTTATTCTGTGGTGGTCAAATTCTTTGCTAAAAAGGACAGATTGACTGTAACACGCTATTGTTGGCGTAATTCTGTTGGCGTTATGCCGTATTTGTCCTTAAATAGCTTGTTGAAGTGTGAAAGATTCGAAAATCCAAACTGGTAAGCGATATCACTAATCGGCGTATCTTGCTGACTCAATAGAACGCGATGGCATGCCTGTAGTCTTTGCTGCCATACCCAACGCATCACAGAGGTATTATCACGAGAAAACAAACGACTCAGCGTTCTAGCGGACATATGTAACTGAAGAGAAATTGTCTCAACAGATAATGAAGTCTCACCTAAGTGGTTTTGGATGTACTGCTTTGCGAGTGTAAGGGTGTCACGACGATATTGTTGCACTTCCCCTAACGTCGATGGTGTAGCAGCGTGGTAGGCCGCTTTCAATAGTGCCAAGATCGCATTCAATATTTGGTCACCAAATATCTCTTCTAGCTCGTCATTTTCCCACGCTTGCTGAATCATGGTGCCAACAAATCTCCCTAACGGCGAACAACTGCTCAGGGTTTTATTCAGATATAACTCTACGTCTGGTAACTGTTCAGTTAATACAGCGTGTGGTAACGAAATCACAATCTGGTTATCGCCCTCAGGAAATGAGTAGCAAAAAGGCAAGCGATTATCATAGAGTACTATGTCCCCCGCTAGCTGCGTCGAAGTTTGGTCATTTTGTGAAAGGTGTGCTTTAGGGCACAGTGATAAGCATATGAAATAATCGTCTGTTCTTTTACCTTCAAGAGTTTCACGGTATTCCATCGGCGTGGATTTTATACGAGTAATCAAAGCTCTAGCACCCAAGCTTTTGACCTTTAACTCCCCTGAGAACTTGCCCTCGGTAAGGTTCTTATTGTTGGTTGATGACACGTAGGTGTTTTCGACTAAGTCTTGCCAATAGTCGAAACTTTCTTGTGCTCGCACATCTTGGGTTGAGTAGCTTCTACTCATTTACGCTCCCTAATAAGTGTTGATGAACACAATACCAGTAAGGTGTGTTGTTCAGTATGAAGGTTGACGTTGTTGCGTAAACACCAAGATCTATCTTAGTGCTCAAGTTGCTCGTTCTCCTCTCCAGTCACTCCGATATTAGCATTGGTTAATATGAAACTTCTCGACGAATCTCACGGAAAATTGGACTTATCTCACCCAGAATCCCCCTTTATACATTCTAATAATAAATAGAATGTATTGCGAAAAAGAGAGAAATTTTACTCAGATTTTATTAACGATTCTGTTGGAAGTGCATCAGTATGGATATACGAGAAAGATACAGTGATATAGCGAAGGTACAGTTGTCTTTTCTTTCATTCATGACAGTAGCGATTTGGATATCCCTTGGTGTCGGTGTTGCATTTGCTATTGGTCTTCATCTGGTTATCAGTCACGTCGGGAGCAATGACGATTCTGGTGTCGCAATGTTTTGGTTCTACTCGATGATGTATGGATTTATTGGGTTTCTATTTTCAGTTATCGGCTCGGTCATCTCTTATCCGGTCTATCGCTTATGGTGTAAACGAGCCCTTGGGCAGTGTTTACATGGGCATTTTATTTTGATGCAAAAGCACTAGTCGGGCGGAGTTACTCCCTCTGTTTTATATAAATTTCATTTGGTTAACACAATTGTGAGGTCATGGATGCTTAAGTGGTTGGTAACAGGCTTTGTGCTTGTGAACTGTTTTGTATTTAACGCTTTTGGTGCGAATACGATCGAGTGGAAAAAAGTAGATGTGGATGGCAGCATTAAAATTCCGGTCTATTTTGTGTGGTCGCAAAAATGTCCTCACTGCAAAGAAGCGCATCCTTTTTTAGATGGATTAGTAAAACAGTATCCGTGGATTGAATTGCATACTTTCAAGATTGGCGACCCAGGTACTGAAGATACATGGCGCCAGTTAGCGCAAATGACGCACTCCCCCAATAACGCGGTGCCGTTTATCGCTTTATGCGGCAAGGCTATTATTGGTTATTCCAGTGATGAAGTAACAGGTAAGTACCTGACTGATAAACTCAAAAGCTGCTACGAAAACTATGGTGGTACGTTAAATGATGCTGATACTTCATCAGCAGTAGCTTCAGCAGCGTTAGATGATGGCGACAATATCTTCGCGACATGTTCAGCTGATAGCGAAAGTGATTGTGGTAGCACTGACACCAATAATGCAGATTCGAGCAGCAATGACGTACAACCTGTTGACTTGCCGATGGTTGGGGTTATATCACCTGATGAAGTGTCGTTACCGCTTTTGACGCTGGTACTCGCAGGGGTCGATGCTTTTAATCCTTGTGCTTTCTTCGTATTACTCTTCTTACTCTCGATAATGGTGAATGCCAAAAGTAAACGTCGCATGCTGCTGGTCGGGGGGATTTTTGTGTTCTTTTCCGGGTTTATCTATTTCTTATTCATGACGGCGTGGCTGAATATATTCCAATTATTGGGTGCGGATAGTGACGGCGGCACTATCATTTTAGTTGCCGGTATCTTGGCATTAGTCGCGGGTGTGATAAACGTTAAAGAGTACTTCCTCACCAAGGGCGATGTGAGCTTGTCGATGACGGCGGAGCATCGCACCAGTCTCATTAAGCGGATGGGCAAGCTATCGAGTGCGTCCAGCCTTGCGACCATGATTGCAAGTACCACTATCCTTGCGATATTGGCCAATGCCTATGAGCTGTTATGTACCGCTGGTTTCCCGATGATCTACACCAGCGTTTTATCGATGCATAACCTGCCATCGCTTGAGCGGATCATGTATCTGGTGTTCTATAACGTGGTCTATGTTATTCCGTTATTGGCCATCGTGATTGCATTTAGTATGACGCTGGGTAAACGTAAATTGACCGAAAAAGAAGGGCAGGCGCTGAAGCTTATGTCTGGGATTATGATGCTGGGATTAGGGGGGATGCTGGCCTTTAACCCAACCGCCTTACAAAGTGTGTCATTAGCCATCGGGCTGATTGTGACGTCGATTGTGCTCACCGTTATTATTGTCACTATCAGGAAGTTTGTGTCCAAGTAACGTGTGTTGAGAGTGTGGTAATGAATGTCTACCACACTCTCATTAAGCTCTTAATTAAGATAGACAAACAGCATGGCGAAGCCATATTGCCCAATGCTAAATACGGTATGCGCGACGACTAGATAGATAAACATTGGGGTCCATTCCGGCAGCAAGCGCCCCATAAATCCGGCACCTAATCCCGGCATTAAAATCGCCAGCCCGGCTAAGGTACTCAGTACTAAGCCAACCACGAAAATTGGTAGAACGGTTGGATTATCAATAAAGCCCGCTCCAAAAAACAAAATGATCAGCACCGCATATCCGATACCGATAGCGTAATGGAAAATCCAGCCTAATGCTTTTTCGATAAATGTTGGGGCGGAAGTATCGCTTGCATCGACGACTAATTTGCCCTTCGGAATTCCCAATAGCCAACGACCCACAATGCCCCAATTGGTCGGTGGGATCCCTAGCACTTTTTCAACGACAGTGACCCAAATATCGAGGATCACTGTTGAACCAATCCCCACTAACAAACAAAACAGTATGATATTTTCCATGTGTAAACCTTCTAACTTTATGATTTATATTTTAAATATTTGAGTTTAGCTAACCGTGCTCGCTGCTAACCGATGTTGAATGACATCATTGCTGATGATGTTTTAATTCAAGCTGACTTAATTGATTAAGTTCAAATAAATCATGTAGATATACGTACCATTCAGCACATTGATTGTGACCCCTTACGCTAATCTGCATAAAACGACTTACTAAGTTGTATTTCCAATGCTCTAATAATCTACAGATTTATAGAATATTGTATTGTAACTTAGGAGTCATTATGAAAACTGACGTTCTTGTTATTGGTGGTGGTCCCGGAGGGCATGTCGCAGCAATCAAGGCTGTAGAATATGGTGCGAGCGCAATTGTGGTCGAGAAGTACAAATTGGGTGGAACCTGTTTGCATCAAGGCTGCATTCCCACAAAAACACTATTGCATACCACGGATGTTTATTATGAGTTGCAACATGCCGCGGCAATAGGATTGAAAGTCGATAACGCTTCAGTCGACATCGAAGCATTGCAGCGACGCAAAAATGAGATCATCAACACCATTACTGAAGGTGTTAATGCCATTGTCAGTAGTAAAGGGGTTGAGGTTGTTTATGGAACTGCTGAGTTAGTCTCAGAAAAACAAGCCTCTGTAGTATTGAACAACGGTGAAACGATACTTATCGATTTTGATAAGCTGATTCTTGCTACAGGTTCTATTCCTTCATCGATTCCTATCACTGGCGCCAATCTTCCGAATGTGATCACCAGTGACGATGCGCTATCACTCTCCCAGGTGCCAGAGGCTCTTGTTGTTATTGGTGGTGGTGTTATCGGTGTCGAATTTGGTCAGTTAATGAGTCGCTTAGGTGCAAAAGTTTCGATCATTGAAGCTTGCGATAATATTTTACCGCATATGGATGCAGAGCTTTCGAGTCAACTTGCTGCAGAGCTTGTTGAAGAAGGGATTGATATCTACACCTCTGCACGTGTTGCTCAAATTGAACAAAGCTCTGGGCAATTAAACGTAGGCTTTGATATTGCAGGTGAACTTAAGTCAATCAAGGCCGAAAAGGTATTGATGGCCGTCGGGCGAAAACCATTAGTCCACGGATTTGGCTTAGAGCATACTCGCGTGCAAATCGAAAATGGTGCGATTGCGGTTAACCGCTATATGCAAACCAATGTGCCTCATATTTATGCCATTGGTGACTGCACCGGCGGTTATATGCTGGCACATGTTGCCTTTAAACATGCCATGATTGCCGCTAAAAACATTACGGGCGACATACTAGAGCCCTTTAACGATTTAGCTGTCCCTGCCTGTGTTTATACGAGCCCAGAATTCGCTACAGTCGGACTGACTGAAAGCGCTGCCAGTAAGCGTTTCTCTCATATCAAAATTGGTAAAGCCGATTTGGCTGTTAATGCGAAAACGATGATTGTTCAGCAGCGCGGCACGGTTAAATTTGTTGTTGATACGACAACCAATCGAGTACTTGGGCTGCACATCTTGGGCCCAAGAGCGAGCGACATGATCCATGAGGCCGCGCTAGCGTTGAACTTAAATGCCACAATCGATGACATTGTGGATACCATCCACGGTCATCCCACCATTGCGGAAGGTATATTGGAAGCTGCTGAAGACGTCTTTGGCAATGCAATCTACAAGATGTATAACCACTAATCGCTGGTGATATTGCGCGCCCCGTGAATATACGTGGCATGGGGCGCTTATACACACAAAGGTACGTAGCTGTTAAACTAGCGAGATATTGACCTCCAATGTAATCGGAAATCTCAGTGTTTAATCAAAGCAGTTACCAAGATGCAGCCGAATTTATCAAGGCGATGAGCCATGAAAGTCGACTTCAATTGATTGATTTATTAACCAATCAAGAGCGCTGTGTTGAAGATCTGACAAATGCTTTGAACATTGGCTTGAAGTCTGTTTCTGCACACTTGCGAGTCATGAGAACTCAAGGACTAGTGACAACGCGTCGAGAAGGAAAGCGGATTTTCTATCGCTTAAGTAATAACGAGGTATTGAAGCTCGCCCAAAATATTATGGATGTTTCGCGAATTGAACGTGAAATATCTCCCCTCACCGATGCAAGTGTCTGTATTACCTTAAAAGGCTTATTAGAAGCACTCGAGAATGACAACACCCTACTGATAGATGTTAGAGCCGAAGATGAATATCGCTTGGCGCATATTCCCGCAGCGATTTCTATTCCGGTTTCAGCGCTCTACAGTTGGAGTGAAACCTTTAGTGAGAAAAATCGGCAGATTATCGTCTACTGCGAAGGGCATTATTGCATTGAAGCCATTGATGCGATGAAGCTTTTGGTGAGAAAGAAATACGGCGTAAAAATGTATCGAAATGGCCTCAATGAATGGGCTGGTGCTGGTTTTCCTCTCGCTCGCAGCTAATCTTGTCTCCAATATAATCTCTCATATGAGAGATTGCATTGTAGTGTAGTGGTCAAGTAAAACTGGCCACAGGTTTAAAGCTTTTCCATACTTTTGGTAATCTGAAATGCTTTCATTAGTGTAAAAGTTCTAACACGAAATTGTCCCAAAAGCGTGTTACCCGGCTGAACAAGAAAATAGCTATTCTTTTTACTGTGGCTTTTTGGCGTTACAAATATCGGCATTGTTAATTTTTGTCATTATTTTTATGAGTTTTATGGGATAAATCATTGCACACAATGCAGTCGATATTCTTACGGTAGTTATAAGCGCGTCTGGCGGCAAATATAGCAACCGTGATACATGACCAAAGCACTCCAAAGATGATTGAATATCCCAGATCTCGGCCTTTAAGGTACTGTATGGTCGCTAGCAATATAGCGATAACAGGTAATGCCACGCTGTATTGAATCATCCATTTTTTAATTGGCATAGCACCTCAGTTGTTCAATCTATTCAGTATGTGATTTAGCTACACAAGCTTGCTCTGTGTCGTTCTTTCAAATACAGATATAAAGGTAATCCGCAAGATACACCGATCAGCAGCGTTGCAAATAGCGCCCAGTACCAATGCGTAATCTTCTCGCTTATGGCGTTCGACACGATAAACGCCAGCAGAGTCAATGCGGCAAACAACACATCAAGCCACGCAAAGATACTAATCGGGTTGGCGATAGCGTCCGCGAGGAATAATGGAAGGTCTGCGCCATGTGTCGTCAACCAGGGAACAAAGGCTGCATAGGGAACTAGTGCGCCGAGAATTGTCGCCAACAGATAGAATTTTTGCATAACGCTATCCTTGCCATTGAACAGGGTAAAGTATCGCAGTGCTTAGCTCATTCAGGGCGCGTACTGCACCATTGTCTTCAACATCAAATAGCTAATGAGGCTTCTTTGACTGAGAAACGAACCTTAGCCCAATTGCAGAAATGATAAGAAAGACGGCAAGTGGAAGCTGGGCTGAAAATAACGTCTGTATGCCTTGGCCATGTGTTGTTGTAGTGATGTCACCAGCGCCAGAGATGCTGAATTCAGATGGCATCCAAAAAGCTTGATAAGCCGTTACAGCACATATGGTGATGACAGCTAAAGCGCCAATCGTCGCTAATGACCAACCAATAAATTTACGTGATGTATTGATGACTGATTGATTGTCCTTATTCCCCATGTCACTTTTCCTTTCCATAGTTTATTACTGTTGATGCCGTGAGGCGTCAACTCGATTGTTATGTCCCTGATGGTTCTGTTTGGGTGTGGCGACTGATAAACCTGTCTAAATCTTCTGGCATATCATCAAAGTGTAATCCGTCCTGAGCAATCACATCCCAGCTCGCTTTTGAACTGCAGCAGATATGCGAAATAATGGCTACATCACAGTCACTGACTAATCCCATAGGAATCCAGTAAAAATCAGTATCTCTTAATTTGTTTGGCACCGGGCTGCCGCATATTTTGCAAAAATCAGAAGTGAAACCGGTATCTTTTTTCCAGTGAGTAATGGATTGCAGACCATGTACCCACCTAAAACTCGATGCTGGGACAATAACGGCAGTATTAGAGGTTGAGCCCGATTGCTTTTGACACAACTGACAATGGCATTGATATAAGCCGGTTACCTTTGTTTCTACCTTAAATGCCACTGCACCACAGTTACAAATTCCCTTCATTTAATTAGCTCTTGGTAAGTTTAACAATAAACCTTCACTGCCAGCGTAAGTGGCTTACAGCAGAAATATTGGTGGCAACCACATTAACTGTCGGCACTGGCTTGGACATCATTTTTAACTAACAGCACAATTAAAAAAATGAGTGCAAGCGGAGGTAACAAAGCACTGAAGAAGCCGATTACAGAGGTCAGCACCGGCATTTGAGTTTTGCGTTTACCCAAGTAGTAGCCAAGAACTGCCATAATAATCGCCAGTACAATAATGACCTGACCTAAGAGTGTTGCGTTAATATGCATGTTACAAGCGCCTTTTTCGTATCTAGAGTATGTTAGACATCAGTCTTAATTGGTTGATGATATTGCTCTTGGTTGAATTTGTGATTATTCATCCAACATACCGCGCGCGCGGAGGATTTCAGTTTTGAAATCCTCGACGTAATCTTTCTGGATGCCGGGAATAGGGGCGTCGCTGGCGGTATCCCGCATTTTGAGTTGGTAGATCAACACGTCATCTGACAACTCACTTAACTCACCTTTAAAACCTGCTTCATCAGCCAGCTTTTGTAAAAACTGTACCAGATTAAGGTTGGGGTCTTTTTGCCAAGCGGGATTGAGCATTTCCAGTAGTTCATTAATGCGGTGGCAGTTCATGGCGCGATCTCCTGATAAGCAATTGATTTTAGAGTATCAGTCGCGACTAGTGCTGCAAAGACTTTGGCTTAATTTGTGCGCAGAAAAGGACGAAATTGCGAGCGATAGGGAAAAAGCAGAGAGAGGTTTTGTGATATTAAAAACGCTGCACGGTGACAATAGCGCACTATTAACACTGTGCAGCGTTGACGCAGGATTTAGTTGGCTAGCGCGGCGTGATAGCGCGCAAAGGCAGCCTCTAAATCAGCAATCAGATCTTCGGTATCTTCAAGGCCAATGTGAACACGGAACATAGGCTTAGTGCTGTCCCATTGGGTAGCGGTACGGATTTTCTCGATGCCAAACTCCGCCAGAATCAAGCTTTCATAGCCGCCCCAAGAGAAGCCCATTTTGAAATGTTCCATCCCTTCAACAAAGGCTTGCATCGCCTTTTTATTGCCGCCTTGTTTCAGTACAAACGAGAACAGACCGTTACTGCCTTGATAATCACGCTTGAAAAACTCGTGGCCGGGGCAACTGGCAAATGCCGGATGACGGATATGGTCCACATCATCTCGGGCATCGAGCCAGTGGGCGATTTCCAGTGCATTTTTTTCCTGTTGCGCCATACGCACGCCGAGGGTGCGCAGACCGCGCAGCGCCAGATATGCATCATCGGCAGAAACACATTGGCCCAGCAGATAGCTATTTTCTCGCAGCTGCTCCCAATATTGCTCGGTCGCCGTGGCAGTCCCCATCATCACATCTGAGTGACCGACAATATATTTGGTGGCGGCTTGGATTGAGATATCGATACCCAGTTCAAATGGACGGCAGTTGATCGGTGATGACCAAGTGTTATCCAGCATGGTCATCAAACCGTGTTCGTGAGCGATGCGGCACAAGGTGGGTACATCCTGCACTTCCATCGTGATAGAACCGGGAGATTCCAGAAACAGCACCTTGGTGTTGGGCTTAATCAACTCGGCGATACCCGCACCAATCATCGGATCATAATAGGTGGTTTCAATACCAAAACCTTTCAGTACTTTGTCGCACAAATCGCGAGTGGGTTCGTAGACGCTATCGACCATCAGCAGATGGTCGCCACTTTTGAGAAACGACAATAATGTGCCGCTGATGGCGGCGGCGCCAGATGGATATAACGCAGTACCTGCGCCACCTTCTAGTTCGGCAATGGCCGCTTGCAGGGCAAAATGGGTATCGGTGCCACGACGACCATAAAATAGTTCGCCTTTGCCTCTGCCAGCCGCTGCTTTGCTCATCTGTTCCAGACTGTCAAAAATCACCGTAGATGCGCGTACTACCGGCGGGTTAACAACACCTTTACTCCATTTTTTATCGCGTCCGAGCGAGACGATCTTTGTGGCTTTTTTCATGTAGGACTCTAACTGCGTAGTGCTAATGATGTTTTGTCAGCAATTGGGGCAAAACACGATGAAATCATTTAAGGATTGGCATCTTAACACCTTATTTATTGGTTTGTCGGCGGGGAATAGTGAAATTCGCTAATGAAAAATTCTCAAGCACGCCTTAACAGTTAATGCAAACGCTGACATTACGCCCGTTGTATAGTTATGATCGTTTGCACTAATCGAACGATTCAATATGACAGCGTGCGCCGTCACCGCTAGAGTGGAATGAGGCCATGCCGTTCGTTTAGTTGTATCAAACAATAAAAAATCCGCGATGTTATAACGTAATCTCGTTAGTCGAATGCATGCCGTTGTGTGAAGCTCCTGTGTCGTATCCCCAAATAAATTTAACGCATGTGATGCGAGGAAAAGTATGGAAGTTGGTGTTCAAAAAAATGCGTCATGGTGGTCGGTACTAAAAGCGCACGCGCGGACACATCCATTAATGGCGAGTGGACTGCTCGGGTCGCTGTTATTGATTGTTGCCTTGTTGCTGCAGAGCAGTGTATTGCTCGAGTCACCCGAGCAGCATCAGTTTGTGCAGTACGCCTTATTAGGTGGCTTGGCGTGTTTCTTGGGAACGAGTGCCGGGGCCATTCCTGCATTGTTACTGAAATCAATTCCGCAAAAGCTGGAAGATTCAATGCTCGGGTTTGCCGCGGGCATGATGTTAGCTGCCGCTGCTTTTTCGTTGCTATTGCCAGGCATTGAAGCGGGGACTGAGATCACTGGCAGTAATATTGCCGGTGGTGGATTGGTGATCTTTGGCATGGCGATTGGTGTCGCCTTGATGATGGGGTTAGATCATTTTACGCCTCACGAGCACGTACAAACCGGGCCTTGTGGACCGGGTAATGAACGCTGCGGCCGTGCGTGGTTATTTGTGTTTGCTATCGCACTGCATAATCTGCCTGAAGGTATGGCGGTAGGCGTAGGGTTTGCTCAGGGGGATGTGTCGATTGGCTTACCGCTCACCACGGCCATTGCGCTGCAAGATATTCCCGAGGGCCTCGCGGTAGCGTTAACGCTGCGGGCGGTAGGTTTTGCGCCGCTATTTTCGGTACTGGTCGCGTGTGCAACGGGTCTACTGGAGCCATTAGGCGCATTGTTAGGGGTGGGCTTAGCTGGCGGCTTTATGTTGGCATATCCTATCGGACTCGGATTGGCGGGCGGAGCCATGCTGTTTGTTGTGTCCCATGAAGTGATTCCTGAAACCCATCGAAACGGTCACCAAATGTTGGCAACGCAAGGATTGATGGTGGGCTTTGCGTTAATGATGATCCTCGATACGACACTCGGTTAATTGTGGCATTCACAACTAAAAAGGCGCTTACTGAGCGCCTTTTTAGTATGTTTCATGCTGTCCGCTGAACCATTAACTGGGTTGCAACGGTAAGGTCACCGTGAATACAACACCAGTGCCGTCCGCTAAGTTGGTGGCACGAATACTCCCGCCGTGGAAAGCGGCAATCAGTCTTGCGATGTACAAGCCTAAGCCTAAATGGGGCTTTTGCTGAGCGCTTTGGCTGCGCACTGACACCATCGACTCGAAAATCTCTTCCGCCATATTTTCTGGTAATAATGGGCCCAAGTTTTCCACGGTCAGAATGGCATGTTTAGCCTGCTGCATTAGCTTAACTTGCACAATTGTGCCCGGAGTGTGGAACTCAATGGCGTTGCTGATCAGCTTATCCATCAATTGCGCGATATATTCCGGTACGCCAAGCATCATCATAGGTTCGCTGGTGGCAGTAAACGCAAATTGCTCATTAGGGTAGGTCATCTGATAACCCGCCACGCAACCACTGATCACTTTATTGAGCGGGAATTGATCTGCTTCGGCATTCGACAGCGATTCTTCCAAACGTGTGGCTTCACTCATGTTGGAGAGGATCAGCGACAAGCGTTTTACGCCTTCCTGTGCCCGGTCAACATATTTCATCGCGTCACTATCGATGGGCTGCAAACTTAAGTGTTCTAGCGAGCTGCGCACCACGGCCACCGGCGTACGCAGCTCGTGTGACAGTCTTGATGACATATTTTCCAGATAGTGCGTGTATTGACTTAAGCGGCCAACCACATTGGCAAAACTTCGTGAGAGATCGCCAATTTCGTCGCGCACCGGTGATGGCACAATCGCATTGCGGATACGCCCTTGGCTGTCGATAGATTTTTCAGCCTGATCGCGTAGCTTGCGCACCCGCGCAGAAATACTTGAGGCGAAGAAGAACAGACTCAGAGTGCCGATGCTCATTACAATCAGGATGATATTAAACAGTTTCTCCAACGCGCGGTTACGCAGGGTGCGAATGCCATGAGTGGTTTCTTCGGCGATCACCGCGCCCATGACTTTGTCGTCAATCCAAATCGGACTGGCTGCGGCCAAAACCACCGCTTTGTTATCTTGTGTTAAGCGCCATGTGGATGCCATCTTGCCAGCAAGTGCTTGTTGAATATGGCTGCCTTTAAGCTCGGTGGAGTCTTTTAACGTATCGACAAAATCGTCCGGCGGACGGGTCAATATCTTGTAATAGAGGGGGTTGAGATATTTCTGCTGGAACTGAGTCCAGAAGGTTTGTGGTTCATTTTCAGCTTCCGCCCAAACGCCGCCACCATCGTGCAGGTTGCCCGATTTTGCCAGCACTCGACCGTGAATATCCACGACCCAAATACGTGAGTTGTTATGACCCATCCCTTTGATAATGCTTTCAATTTCGGGTGATGGCACCAGCACAGTACCCAGCTTATCGGCGCTGTCAGTGGCCGAAGTGCCGACAATTGCGGCGATATCTCGCGTTCTGGGGTTGTTAACATCATGGATGGCAAAACCAAGCTTGGAACCGACCATTTCCAGTGGCATTCGTAATTCGATGTTGTAGCCAGTGGCGGTTTTTCGCCATTGTCCCTGAATCCGATTTTCCGGCGATACTGGCACATCAAGGCTCGGGTCTTCCGGCAGTTCAAAAGCACTGAGCCAGCCATCTTGCATATTGGCCACGACATAGCGGCGGAATTTTCCATCGGGCGCTAAGGTGGCAATCGCCAACATGTCGTTGCGATCAACCGCTAAACTATTGCGGCCGCGATACACCACATGCGCATCGGTCACTTCAAAAAAGCCGTACAGATAGCCGGCATATTTGCCTACCATATGGCGAAAATGCAGTGTGGAATCGCTGTTTTCGGCGAGGAAAAGTCGATTGTCACTGCCGTAATCCATGGCTTTATGACGGTACTCATCCCAGTCGCTCAGTTTGCCATCGAGCTGGATCGGGCCATTAAGTGGATAGGCATAAAGATCGCGGCCTTTCTCGACCTGCTTGAGAAAGCTGGCTTGCTTATCAAACAGTTTTGGCCGTTCGTGCAGCGCAGTAGCGACCGCCTGCGTTGTGCCTTCCAGGGTTTTTTCTTGACCGTAGCGCAGGTATTTCTCCATCTCCCACACGTACTTATAGCCAAGCCACGGCAGTCCTAGCAGAAACAACGATAACACTAAGGTTTTAGTGCGCAGGCCAATCGGCGGATGATACATAATGAATTTCACCCGTGGCTATCCCAGCGATAGCCCATGCCATACACAGTGTCGATGCAATCAAAATTAGCATCTATCGCGATGAATTTTTTCCGAATCCGTTTGATGTGCGAGGTAATTGTACTGTCGTCGACATAGATTTTGGCTTCTTGCATTAAATCGCCGCGGCTGCGCACATGGCCGGGATGTTTGGCCATGGCATGCACCATCCAAAATTCTGTCACCGTCAATTCGATAGGGTGCTGATCCCAACTCACCTGCATGCGATTAGCATCTATGGTTAGTGGCCCGCGCTCCATCAATTGCTCGGCTGATTGCTCCGCCTCGGCAGCGAGCTCACTGCGACGGAACAGCGCGGCTAAACGTGCTAACAGATGCGGAAAGCTGACATCTTTGCTGAGATAGTCATCGGCTCCAAGACGCAGACCACACACAGTATCAAAGTCGCTGTCACGCGCGGTGAGGAAGATAATCGGCAAACTATTGGACATGGCGCGCAACGCTTGGCACAAGGTAAAACCGCCGTCGATTTCATCTTCAAGACCAATATCAATAATGGCCAAATCGGGCAGCCGCGTACTAAACGCTTGCATGGCTTGCTGACGATTCGCATAGGCCTGCACGCTGTAGCCCTGATTTTGTAATACGTCTTTATAGTTTTCGCGAATAGCCGCTTCATCCTCGACGATGGCGATACGTTTCATTGCTGCGTCAAATCCCTAATTTTCAATTAGGGCTGACTATACAACAATTTGACGCTGAAAAAAGTGCTGACAATGCATTGCCATTTTGTTGCCACAATTCATCGGCGAAGTGCCACTTTTGCTCCCCGCTATTGCCATTTGCCTGCTGTTTAATGACTCCATCGAAACAACGCCGCCGCTGCGGAACATGAACATTAAACAACAAGGAATTTGATTATGAAAAAGCACATCGTCGCCACATTGATCGTTTCAACTCTGATGTTATCAGCAACTGCGCCCGCCATGGCGGCCGAACAGGGCGCGCCGCACGCAGAAAAAGAGACCGCAATAGGTTTAGGTAGCGGCCTAGCTGCAGGCGCTTTGGTTGGTGGTCCTATCGGTGCGGTCATCGGTGGCTTCGCCGGCGCCTTGATGGGTAAGTCTGTTGGTGATGACGACTACATCAAACAACAGGCACAAACCGTGGCGGAGCAGGAACAACAGATTGTGGCATTGAATGAGCGTCAGCTGTCACTGGAAAACCTGCAAGCACAATATGCTGATGCGCAGCGCCAGTTAAAATCGATTCAAACCGCTCGCGCTGCCAAGTTAGAAGAACTGACGATTGGTATGGATGTGCAATTCCGTACCGGTACTTATGAAATTGAACCGCATTTTGCTAAGCAACTGGATGATATTGCCTTCGCCATGAGCATGGCACCTGAGCTAACGCTTGATTTAGCTGGCTATGCAGACCGTCGCGGCGATTCAGACAAGAACCAAGCCTTGTCGGAACAGCGTGTGGCAGCGGTAAAAGACTATCTGGTGCAGCATGGTGTTGCAGCCGCACGTCTAAATACCAAAGCCTTTGGTGATACTGCGCCGTTGATGGCAGAGCAATCGGCTGAGTCGAATTTCTTTGACCGTCGCGTATCACTGCGTCTACAAAGCCCAGAAGCCGCTATGGCCGCAAATCGCAACCACTAGGCGAATGGAGAAGCTTATCCATGGATAATGCAATGCAGATGGAACACGCCAACCGCCAGCGCGACAGCGCGCTGGCAGAGGTTGAACAAGCACCACAGTGGTTTATCAATGGCTTTCTTAGCGCAGGATTAATGCTGCTGGCACTGATGCTGTTTAACCTACTCAACTCGGTCAGCGCTATGGCGTCAGAATCGACAGTTCAGCGCCAGATTAATCCCGATTGGCCCGGTAGCGGCAGCTTGCAGCTGTATAGCGCTAATGGTGAAGTGCTGCCACCTGAGTTAACCACTAAGGTGGATATGCGCATTACCGGTTGGACTAACCGCGTGACGGTAACCCAGACCTACACTAACCATGGTGAAGATTGGTTAAACGGTCGATATCTGTTTCCGCTACCGCAAAATGCAGCGGTCGACTCACTGCACATGCAAATTGGCGAGCGGGTGATTGAAGGACAAATTCAGCCAAAGCAGCAAGCCAAACAGATCTTTGAACAAGCGAAAAAGCAGGGTAAGCAGGCATCCTTATTAAGCCAGCAGCGGCCAAATCTGTTTACCGCGGAAGTCGCCAATCTGGGGCCAGGACAAACAATTGTGGTGCGCTTTAGCTATCAACAACAGGTGGACTATCGCGAGGGCGCACTATCGGTACGTTTTCCGATGACTTACACCCCACGTTATTTACCCGCCGCAATTGAGGTTCAAGATAGTGCAGCAGCGGCTGACATCATGGGGCCGATATTAATGCCGGCAATTAACGGCACGCAGCATACTATTGAGGATGAGGCGCGAACCGCTGGCAAGGTCGACATTCAAGTGTTACTCGATGCGGGGCTTACGCTGCAAAGTGCGGGTTCATCGACTCATCATATGAAGTTAGTCACCAGTGATGGTAATCGCGAGCAACTCGCTTTAGCACAACCTGCCGTGGCTGAACGTGACTTTGTGTTTGAGTGGCAACCCGCCAATGGTACTGCGCCGCAAGCGGTGTTATTCAGTCAACAGGGGCAAACGCATAACGTCAGTGCTCCAGACAACCAAGGCGCGACCTCGCCGCAGCGCGCTGCTACGCCACAAGATTACAGTCTACTGATGTTGATGCCGCCACAAGCAAAGCCGGCAGGGGAGGTTCGCCGTGAGTTAGTGCTCGTGGTGGATAAGTCGGGCTCGATGAGTGGCGCCTCGATGCAACAAGCCAAAGATGCGGTGCGTTATGCGCTCACCAGTTTACGTCCTCAGGACAGCTTTAATATTTTAGCGTTTAGCTCTGACGTGGTTGCGCTCGCGCCGCAAAGCTTAGCGGCAACCGCGACGAATATCGGCCGCGCGCAGCAATTTGTGCTCTCGCTGCAGGCGGATGGCGGCACCGACATGGCCCCCGCATTAGCGCAAGCGCTGCCATTAGACCAGCAGCTTGCGCCTGGCGTGTTGCGACAGGTGATCTTTATGACCGATGGCGCTGTGGGTAATGAACGACAGTTGTTTGACTTTATTCGCCAGCGTTTGGGGGATAGTCGGCTATTTACTGTCGGCATAGGAAGTGCCCCCAATAGCTATTTTATGCAGCGTGCCGCGCAGGCTGGGCGGGGGACTTTTACCTATATCGGAAGTTCCCAAGAGGTTGCCAGCAAAACCGTCGCGTTACTTAACAAGATATCCGCGCCAGTGGTAACGGATGTTCAGTTACGTAATGAAGATGGCACTGTCCCTGATTATTGGCCCGCTCAAATACCCGATCTTTATTTAGGCGAGCCCGTGGTTGTGAGCTTGAAGCAAGCGCAAGGGCGCCATCAAGCATTGATTGTCTCCGGTTATGTCGATGGCCAATTTTGGCAGCAGCAATTAACGCTGGCACCGCGTCAGCAAGCAACTGGCCTGGATCTGTTATGGGCGCGGGCCCAGATTGGAGCCTTGGAACTCGCGCAAGATAGCAGTAATCGCGACCGCACTGAGCGCCAAGTCACCGCGTTAGCCATGAAGTATCACCTAGTGAGCGCTTATACCAGCTTAGTGGCAGTGGACGTGACGCCAGTTAATCCGGCGGCAGATCAGAATATCGAGACAGACATCGCCAATAGAATACCTGCTGGTTGGCAGCGTCCCGTGGGTACTATGCCGCAAACGGGGACCAATAGCCGTCTCTGGCTGCTGTTAGGGTTGCTGTGCGCCGCTTTAGGTTCAGTGCTTGTGGTCGTTAATCGTCCGCGTAAAAGCGAATTGCCGTTATGACGGGGCATATCAGTGTACGTTGGCTCGCGCTACTGCTGTTGTTAGTCGGTGCCGCCGCATTGGTAAAAGGAGGTTATATGCAAGCCAAGGCGATGTTTGCTCAATATCTGATTGAAGAAGCCTGGGATAAAACCCTGAATGACGGAGCGCCCCATAAACCTTGGTTTTGGGCGGATACCCATCCTATTGGTAAGTTGTGGATTGGCGACAATCCACCTCTTTACGTACTGGCCGGTGCCAGTGGCCGCAATTTGGCATTTGGCCCAGCGCAGTTGTTGTCGAGTTCACCGGCAGGTGAGGCTGGGAACACTGTGATTGCTGGGCACCGTGATACCCATTTTGCCATCTTGGCGCATGCGAAAAAGGGCCAACAAATACGTTTGCAAGCCATGGATGGTGAGCAGCATTACTATCGTATTCGCTCGACCATGATAGTGCATCAATCACAAACGCAGTGGCTACAAGACCAAGGGGCACCGATGCTCACCTTGTTGACCTGCTATCCGTTCAATGCGTTGACTGGTGGCGCTGAATTACGCTTTTTAGTGCAGGCAGATGAACAAGTTATGCCGTTAATGCAACATTCTGCATGAGATAACAGATTGACTGATAACAGGTTTACTTGTCCGCGTTGTGCGATAAACATAGGCAGTGGTAATATTGCCTGTGTTTTTTTGTATGCCTAATTAATCAGTTGCTGCTGTTGGCAGTAATCACAAACGGACAGAATGAATAACAGTAATTTTGACGATATTCGTCCCTATTTTGACTCTGAAGTCAATGAAGTGCTGGCGCGGGTTTTAGCAACGCCAGATTTTATTCGCGCGATGGCGCATTTACGTTTTCCCACCTTGGCGCGGATTGTGCCTTGGATTGCCTATCCGCTGGTGCGCTGGGGCTTAACCAAAAAAGCGGCCAAGCTTAACACTGTGCATGACGTGCAATTGATGGTGTTGCAGTATCTGCAGCAGATGAAGGCGCGTACGGTCTCCGATATGACGGTTTCCGGTGTTGAGTATCTGCCGCAGGATCGTGCTTGTCTGTTTATCAGTAATCATCGCGATATTGTGTTAGATCCAGCCCTCGTCAACTATGCGTTGCACGAAAACGGCCAACGCACTATTCGTATCGCCGTGGGCGATAACTTGATGACGCAGAAGTACGTTGAAGACTTAATCCGGGTAAATAAAAGTTTTGTGGTGAAACGCTCCGCAAAAAGCCCGCGAGAAAAGCTTAAAGCTTCCAAACAGCTATCTGCGTTTATCCACCAATCGTTGACGGTCGATAATGAACATATTTGGATTGCGCAGCGGGAAGGACGTGCCAAAAATGGCGACGATCGTACTAATCCGGCGGTGATCTCTATGTTGGGACTGAACCGCCCGAAAGCAGAGCCGTTCGCCGACTATGTGAAATCACTCAATATCGTGCCTGTCGCTATTTCTTATGAATGGGATCCATGTGACGTGGCGAAAGCCAAAGAGTTGCACTGCATCGCCGAATCAGGTTGTTACGAAAAGCAACACAGCGAAGATATTGATAGCATTGTTGCAGGTTTTACTGGCCAAAAAGGGCATATTCATTTGGCCTTCGGGCAGCCGCTGCAAGGCGAATATGAATCTGCCGAAGCGGTCGCAAATGCGATTAATGAACAGATTTGGCAGTTGTATCGCGTGCAAGCCAGCAATCAGTTTGCGTACAAAAAACTGCAAGACGATAACGCTAAACCTGCAACCGCTGACGAGCAGCAGGCGCAACAGATGTTGAATACACGTATGCAACACCTAAGCGCGCAAGAAGCCGCTTTGCTGTTACAGATGTATGCACGGCCGGTCGCTAATCAACGCCATGAGCTATTGAACAACGACAGCGCCACCGACGATGTTGACGATCAGCTGCAGTTAACCGAAGCTGCCGCTATCCACTAATCGGCATCACGCGATTGCGACCCAAACGTTTAGCCTCGTAAAGTTGTGCATCAGCGCGTTCTAACAGCTTTGCGAGGCTATCTTTCATTTGCCACTCGGCGACACCGAATGATGCACTGATATTGCTGATGGTGCTGTTTTTACGGCGGTCCTTTACGGTGACTTTCTCAATGCTACGTCGTAAAGACTCTGCCTGATGACGTGCCACCTGTAATTGGCTGCTCGGCACAATAATGGCAAATTCTTCACCGCCAAATCGGTAAACCTTCATGCTGTCACGGCAACCTTCTTTTAAGCGGTTGGCTACCGCTTTTAGTACCTGATCGCCGAGCACATGGCCGTAGGTATCATTGATACGTTTAAAATGGTCAATGTCGCACATGACGACACAGATGCCTTTCGGCGTATCTCTGAGTAAGGTTTTAAAATCGAGGTCAAAAGCGCGACGGTTGTGACAGCCGGTCAGCGCATCAAACATCACGTCCTTTTCTGCCGCCAGCAGTTTATGTTGCAGGGTGACAATCTCTTGCTGGGCCTTATCTAATTGCTGTTGAAAATAGTCAGTTCGATGCAGAATATCATCTGAGTCTTTGACCAGTAACCGCACCATATCCATGACTTGATCTAAGCTGGTGGCTTCCTGTTCAAGTTGATTTAACTTACCGAAATTCTTATCTAACTTGGCGCGAAAAGCCGAGGTATCACTACTGGTATCACGGATGGATTGCGACAATTCGGTCGCCATCGCTTCCATACTTTGGCGGAGCTGACGGGTGTCCAGTTCCTGCTGGCTGCCAATATGCTCGCGATATAACGCTTCTGCTGCGGATGGTGGACAGGTTTGGTATTGATTGACGATGGCATCAAGCTGACCGTTTAACTGGTCATTTTGTTCGCTGACATAGGTGTACCAGAGCGCATAGTTAGTCGGGGTTGTTGGGATCTGATACTTGAGCATCAGCGGTAATGCTTTTTTGAGGTATTGAGCGGCCTGCTGTAACAGAGAAAGCGCCATAAAAAATCCTGAAAATTTTCGCTAAATATGTTGTTGGTTTGACACCGGAACAAGAAATTACAATTTTTAGTTTAGCTGTCTGCCGTAGCAATTGCCGTGATGATATTCGCTGTTAGAATGAATTGCTATTTATAACAATACGAAGGAAAAGTCAGTGAAATACCGTTCCGTATTGGGCTTTGCGGGCCTAATTCTGGCGCCAGTGCTCTCCGCCGCGCCATATCAGTTTCATGAACAAGCTTATCGCAATGACGTGAAAACCCTTGCAAGCGACCAATTTGAAGGTCGTGCGCCACTCTCCAAAGGGGAAATGCTTACTCTCACGTATCTGGAAAAATCCTTTAAAGATATTGGCTTGGAGCCTGCATTTGGCAAGAGCTTCTTGCAGAAAGTGCCGATGGCGAAAATCACGCCGCTTAACCAAGACATGCAGTTAAAGGTGGGTGATTTAACCTTTAAGCTCGCAGATGACTTTATTGCCCGTACTGAACAGCTGGCCAAAGAAGTGGATGTTAAAGACAGTGATGTCGTGTTTGTTGGCTATGGTATCAATGCTCCTGAATACGGATGGAATGACTACGCGGGCCTTGATGTTAAAGGCAAAACTGTCATTGTATTGGTGAACGATCCGGGCTTTGCGACGCAGGATCCCAAGGTGTTTAAAGGCAATGCCATGACCTACTATGGTCGTTGGACATACAAGTATGAAGAAGCCGCCCGCCAAGGTGCTAAGGCCGTGTTTATTGTGCATGAAACCGCGCCAGCAGCTTATGGCTGGAATGTGGTGCGTGCTGGTGGTACCAGCACACGTTTCACCTTAGTGGATAACAACGACAACATGTCGAAAGTCGGCATCATGGGCTGGATCCAACATGATGTAGCGCAGAAGATTTTTGCAAAAGCGGGCATCGATTTTGACCAAATCAAACATACCGCTGAAAAGCCCGGCTTTAAAGCCATTCCGCTGCATATGAAGGCTAATCTGACCCTGAAAAACCGCATTGAACGTGCAGAATCGCACAACGTTGCGGGGTTGCTGCGTGGGACAAAATATCCTGATGAATGGATTGTGATGCATGCGCACTGGGATCATCTTGGCAAGGAGATGGTTGATGGTAAACCGGTTATATATAACGGTGCAGTAGATAATGCCTCAGGTGTTGCAGGCGTGCTCGACTTAGCGCGTCACTTTAAGAGCCTGACGGGTAAAGACGCGCCTGAACGTTCTATCTTATTTGCTGATTTTACTGCTGAAGAAACCGGTTTGATTGGTGCTCAGTACTTTGCTGAAAATTCTCCGGTACCAACCAAGCAGTTGGTGTCATTCCTCAATATTGATGGCATGAATATGGGGAAAAGTGTGGATTATATTTTGCGTTACGGCGATGGCGTTTCTGAGCTAGAAAAGTACATGGCTGATGCCGCCAAGAAGCAGGGCCGTCATGTAAACCCAGATCCACGTCCGCAAAATGGGTTAATGTTCCGCTCAGATCATTTCGCGTTAGCGCAGCAAGGAGTGCCAGGACTGCTATTTATGAGTTTGGGGGATACTGACCCTGACTATATTCCACATAAATATCACCAAGCGGCGGATGACTATGATCCAAATTGGACCTTAGACGGCGTTAAACAAGACTTGGGCTTGATCAGCGATGTGATTGATACGCTGTCACATAACCGCGATTGGCCTAAATGGCTCGAAGAGTCCGACTTTAAAAAACGTCGTGGGCAGGATGGTCGTTAATCGACATCGATAAACGGCAGTAAGTCACAAAAAAGGAGACTATAGGTCTCCTTTTTTAGATTCATTAACGTGCGTTAGGGCGTTATTCAACATCCTCAACGATGGTTTCATCACTGTCTTCAGCGAGTTCTATATCGGCTTCAATCGTGTCGACTGAGGACTCACTGCGGCTGCTGGCTTTCATCAATGTGGTGCCGACAACCGCATAAAAAGGTTTACCCATGGACAGTTTTAAATACTTCTGCCATAGCTTCTCCAAGGTGCTTGTCGGAGCGGTGTGGCCTTTAGCAGCATCAATAAAGTGCTGTTCCTCTTCATTGATTGCGCTGCGACTGCCGCTGGCTAGAGCGCGCATAGCCACACCATAGGTTTCTAACAACTCAGCTTCTTTATGCGTAAAATCGCCTGAGCGCTTGAAGCCGCGCGGAAAGTTAGCGTCGTCGTAAAAACGACGATCAGATGAAAAACTAGTCGCAGTTTCTGCATTCACCAAAACTGCATGGGGTAATGATGTAGAAGTTGTGCTTAACATAGTCTCAATCCTTGCAAAATTTACCTTAACCGATGATTTGCAAGCAGAGTATTGGCTAGTATTATGCGTAAATAAATCAAAAAAATTTTGCCTGCACGTTGAAATATTTTTTATGGATACGGATCTACTAAAAACCTTTCTGGAAGTTTCTCATACCCGCCATTTTGGTAAGGCGGCCGACAATCTGTTTCTAACGCGCAGCGCAGTATCGTTTCGCGTCAAACAGTTAGAGACTATTTTGGGCGTTGAGTTGTTTGAGCGTCAACGCAACAACATTCAGCCGACACCTGCCGGTGAACGAATGTTGGTTCATGCAGAGGCCGTGTTGATGGCCTGGGAGCGTGCCAAGCAAGATGTCTCCTTGAGCCAGCATCAGTCGGTGCAGCTGGCCATTGGTGCTGCACCTAATTTGTGGGACGCCTTTTTGCAGGAGTTTTTGCAAAAGCTGCATCGCGGCATGGCTGGTATCTCGTTGCGTACTGAAGTCTTGACCCAATCTGTGATGACGCGGCAGTTGATGGAGCGTACGCTCGATATCGCCATCTCCTTTGATCCGCCTAAGCTGGAAGAGTTCGAATTGCTGCAGATTGGTGAAGTGGTGTTATCGCTGGTCAGCAGTGAGCCTGCCGCTAACGTGGATGAGTTGCGCTCGCGACAATACATTAAAGTGGATTGGGGAACAGCCTTCAATATTCAACATGCCCGTGACTTTGCTGCATTACCGCTGCCGATTTTGCACACGGGCTCGGCGCGCATTGCGCTGGATTTTTTATTGAATAATGGTGGCTCAGCTTTTTTGCCACAGAATATGGTGCAAGCAGAAATAGAGCGGGGCGCACTACATTGGGTGGGTAATGCCCCGACAATAAGCCGTAATGTTTATATCTCCTATCTGGCGAACAATGAACGCCTGACGGAAATAGAGCGCGCGGTGGAGTTCTTACGTCGGGGTGTCTAGTTTATGCGCCGGTAAATAACGGCCATAACACGGTCACCCAGGTAATGCCGCAGAGGAACAGACTGATAAACACTGCGGCAGATGCAATATCTTTTGCACGGCCGCTCAGCGGATGGATTTCATCGCCGACGCGATCAACCACAGCTTCTACTGCAGAGTTTAACAGCTCGACAATCAACACAATAAACACCGTGAGGATCATCAGCAGGCGCTCAACTGTGGTGACTGGCACCAGCAGTGCAATCGGTACCATGCACAATGCCAGAATGGTTTCTTGACGAAATGCAGCTTCATGCTGCCATGCTGATTTTAGCCCTTTCATCGAAAATCCAGTGGCGCGGAAAACTCTTTTCAGACCGTGGTTATTGGCAGGTTTCATGGTGAGCTAGTCAGTTCCTGTTAGGTTAATTACTTAATTCTAAGCACAGAAAAACCGCGACAGTATAGCACCTTAGCTGAGTCTTCAAACGGTTTTCCCGCGTTGCGGGGCGAAACAAAGCGCATATTTCAACTACACTTGCTTAACAAACCATTAAGGCAAGGAGGCCAAAGATGTCTTTGTTGAACCCCTATATTCGTTTGCTTCTTTTATCTGCGTTTTTGTGTACTACCTCATCAATCAGTGCCGATGAGACGTCACTGCACAACTTACCCAATCCCGAACTCGCTAACGTATGGCAAGCGCAATCATCCCCGTCAGATTTTCTGGTCAGCGAGAAGCTTGATGGCGTGCGGGCGCGCTGGGATGGCGAACGGCTTTATAGCCGCTCAGGATTGATTATTGCTGCACCGCATTGGTTTACAAAGGGATTTCCTGACGAACCTTTGGAAGGTGAACTGTGGGGAGGCTATAGCAGTTTCGATCAGGTCTCGCTTATTGCTCGTGGACTTACGGATGATGATGCATGGCGCACAATTCAATATTGGCTGTTTGACGCGCCAGCAGCGGCGGGAGGTTTTGAACAACGTTACCACCATTTTCAGGCGTTTGAGCGGCTGACACCATACTTGCGTGTTATTCCGCAAACGCGTGGTACCGACGTGAATGCATTGCAACAGCGTTTAGATGATATTGTCACTCGTGGTGGTGAAGGTTTGGTATTGCATCAGCGAAATGCGCCGATTGTAGCAGGGCGCAGTCCATACCTATTTAAATTCAAGCCTGTGGATGACGCCGAAGCTAAGGTGCTGGCGGTGTTACCTGGCAATGGAAAGTACGCCGGCATGATGGGCTCATTACTGGTGGAAACGGCGGAGGGTGTCCGCTTTAAGATTGGGACAGGCTTTAGTGATGCTGAGCGGCGCACGCCACCTGCGATTGGTAGTTGGATTACCTTTGCGCACAACGGCGTTACTTCTAGTGGCAAACCTAGGTTTGCTCGGTTCCTTCGCGTAAGATTGGATTATGAATTAAGTCATGATGCGAATTAGCATCGCTGCTGATGGAGTGTATTTTTGTCTGCATCCACCATTGATTGGCAACAGGTCAGCCGCCTGTTGTTTGTATGTTTAGGGAATATCTGCCGCTCACCTACCGCGGAAGCGGTTGCTCGGGCGAAAGCGACTGAGCTCGGTTTGGCGCTGACGATAGATTCTGCCGGAACGATTGGACATCATCAGGGCGAAGGCCCTGATCGCCGGGCACGCGCAGCGGGAGAACGCCGAGGTATTGATTTTTCAGGCATCTCATCACGCAAAGTGCGTGATGAGGATTTTGCGACATTCGACGTTATTTTAGCGGCAGATAGACAAAATTTAGCGGACCTACAAGCGCGGTGCCCAGCGGAATATCAACATAAGCTGGTACTGATAATGGCGTTTGCTGATAGTAAAGTTCGTGAAGTGCCTGACCCTTACTATGGCGGAAAAGATGGATTTGAGCAGGTGCTGGATCTGTTGGACAAAGCGATGACGGGCTTATTTAGCCAGATCCAACAAGCCAATCAATCGTCATAAATCGACATCTGATGAAATCGCGTGGTCGATAAAAAAGGAGCATTAGCTCCCTTTTTTATCGCATGATTTACCCGATTGGCACTGTTAGCCTTGATGGCGTTTCCCTGAGTGCTTTAGCTTCATCTCTTCTTTGCGTCGTGCCTTTTCTGCAGCCTTCTCCGCCAACATTTTTTCTACTTCAATCTTTTCCGCAATCGCCATCTCGGGGGTTTCCAGAGATAGCTGGCCAATTTTGCCGGAGCGGTAGTCGTGAAGCACGGCTTCCGAGGCTTTGTGTAGATCTACGCGTCCACCGGCGCGCAGCGCACCACGACGACGACCAATCTCTTCTAACAGTTCGAAATCACTTTGCGGTAGTTCTTTTAAGTTAAAGCGTTCTTGCATCGCATCGGGATAGGCGTTGAGGAAATACTCACAGGCAAACAATGCCACATCGTCGTATTCCATCGCGGTGTCTTTGATGGCGCCAGTAACCGCGAGGCGATAGCTGCTCGCTTCATTGTCGACTTTAGGCCACAAAATGCCAGGGGTATCAGACAGCACAATGCCGTTATTTAGATTGATGCGCTGTTGCGTCTTGGTTACTGCGGGTTCGTTACCGGTTTTGGCGATAACCCGTCCGGCCAGTAGATTGATGATGGTGGATTTACCGACGTTAGGGATCCCCATAATCATGGTGCGAATATTTTTTACACTGCCTTCTTCGATGGGCACTAACTTACGGCAAAGTTCTGGCAGCTTTTTTACCATTCCGGGCTGCAATGTTGTAATGGCCTGTGCTTTAACACCTTGCTCTTGTTCGAGATATTCAATCCAGCGCGCGGTAATTTCAGGATCAGCTAAGTCAGATTTATTCAGCAGTTTGATACAAGGCCGGTCGCCGCGCAGCTGCGCTACCATCGGATTTTCGCTGCTATAAGGAATACGCGCGTCGAGCACCTCAATGACCAGATCGATTTGCGGCATCACTTTTTCGATCTCTTTGCGAGCCTTGTGCATATGCCCGGGATACCATTGAATCGCCATTGTTTTATCCTGCTGAATTTAAAAAGGCGCGTATTGTACTATTCCCACCGATAAAAATCACGGCTGGTGATTGAGCACTGTATGACCTAAACAAAGAGAGTCGTGGTGGATAACGCCGCGTCATGCTGGCGTTATCCATGCAAAAGCATTATATGACACCCAACTCGCGCAGACGCTCCATCAAGTAGCTATCTGCAGTATAGCGATCTGATAGCACCACATCCGGCCGAGGATGCAAAAACAGCGGCAACGAGATGCGCGAGCGGCTCATATCAGCACCTTGCGGATTAATAACGCGATGGGTGGTTGATGGGAAATAACCGTTAGACGCTTCCTGCAACATATCGCCAATGTTGATAATCAGATTACCAAAATCACTCGGTACCTCAATCCATTCACCATCACGGCCTTTCACTTGCAGCCCAGGCTCGTTAGCTGCGGGCAATACCGTGAGTAGATTGATATCTTCATGTGCTGCAGCGCGAATCGCGCCCGGTGTTTCATTACCGGTGAGCGGCGGATAATGCAGAATGCGCAGTAGCGTCTTCTGGCTATCTTTGATCATGTTTGATAGCGGTTCACGGTAGTGTTGTGCCACTTCTTCAGGAGAATATTGTTCTACCCAATCGAGTAGTTGTGCAGCGAGTTCATTGGCGAGTTGGTAGTACTTAAGAATATTGTCCTTGAGCGCAGGCGGGATCTGCCCCCAAGGATAGACGTGGAAATACTCTTTAATATCTTTGAGCGTATGGCCTTTGGCCGTTTCGGAAACACTGGCGGGAAAGAAGCCATCTTGAGTGGCCGGATTAAATTGAAATTGTTGCTTGTCATCCGATAGAAAGAAGGCTTGCCAGTCGCGGTAAATCTGTTCAACTAACGGTTTGGCAATAGGGTGGTTACTCAAGACACCAAACCCAGTAGTACGCAGTGATTCAACAAAGCGCTGCGGCGCATCGGCGGCTTGATAATCAATGGTTTCAAGTTTCATCGTTATACTCTTCTCTAAAATATGCCCTGACTTTTGTGGCGTTAACACACCATCTTTTCACTGTGTTGTACAAGGTTTAGTCGGGGCGTGAGTGCGGCGCAAGTCTACCTTGATGTCCGCTGTGCGGCAACGTAAAGTGATCTACATCACAGCGAGTGCCGTTAATCTACCTAGAGCGGCTATCAGGGAAAATGCAGGAGTGCACATGAAATCGATGCAACCTCTAAATGAGTTTGAACAGTACGTGATTGAACAAAAGGGTACTGAGCGGCCATTTAGCGGCCAGTATTACCATCACAATGCGAAAGGGCGTTACTTGTGCCGTAAATGCGGCGCACCGTTATTTTTGTCGGAACACAAGTTTATGGCGCATTGTGGCTGGCCAGCGTTCGATGATGAAATTCCTGGTGCGGTAACGCGAGTTCCTGATGCCGACGGGATGCGCACTGAGATTGTCTGTGCCAGCTGCGGCGGTCATCTTGGGCATGTCTTTGAAGGCGAGCAATTGACGCAGAAAAATATACGTCATTGCGTGAATTCGGTCTCAATGAGTTTTGAAGCACTGGAAGAGGATTCTGCGCCGCAACAAGACAATATTGCCACCTTGGGCGGAGGTTGTTTCTGGTGTACCGAAGCGGTATTTAAGGACATTGAAGGAGTATTGGAAGTATTACCCGGTTATGCTGGCGGCGATGCCAGTACTGCAAACTATCGACAAGTGTGCGGTGGGGATACTGGGCATGCTGAAGTGGTACAACTTAAATTTATTAGTTCGGTCATCAGTTACGAAGAGATATTAACCATCTTCTTTGCCAGTCATGATCCCACTACGCTTAATAGACAAGGCAATGATGTCGGGACTCAATATCGTTCGGTTATTTTTGTGCATAGCGATGAGCAAGCTGAAATCGCCAATAACGTGATCAACAAGTTCACGGAACAACAGGTATTTGCTGTCCCGATTGTCACCGAAATCGCTGCTTATCAGACGTTTTATCGTGCAGAAGATGAGCATCTTGATTATTTTGCGCAACATCCGCAGCAGCCATATTGTGCCGTGGTGATTAACCCTAAAGTGGCGAAGATTAGAGAAAAGTTCAGCAGTTATCTTAAAACCTAAGCATTGCAACTACATAACAGCTGAATAGCTGTCACGAAAAAGGGAAGCAATGGCTTCCCTTTTGGCAACTTAATGACGACTAAGGGTTACGCTAGCTTGTCATCAGCGACACGATAGGTGGGGTCAGTGACCATATCAATCTCAACCAAATCGCCAGCCTTGGTCAGCAACTTCTTACAATCTTCAGAAAGGTGTTGCAGATGCAACTTCTTACCTAATTTCAGATAGCGCTCAGCCAGAGTATCAATTGCTTCCAATGCTGAGTGATCACAAACCCGTGAACGGCCAAAATCGATAATCACTTCGTCGCTGTCTGCTTCGGCGTGAAATAGCTCTAAGAAAGAGGAAGTAGAACCAAAGAACAGCGGACCTTTCAATTGATACAAGGTTTTGCCGTTGTCATCGGTACGACGCGCTTCGATATGCTTGGCGTGTTCCCAAGCAAACACTAAGGCCGAAACGATAACTCCAGTAAACACCGCAATCGCCAAATCGGTAAATACCGTCACTATGGTGACCAATATAATCACGAATGCATCATGCTTAGGCACCTTGCGCATCATCTTGAAGCTGGCCCATTCAAAGGTACCAAGTACCACCATCATCATTACACCGACGAGTGCCGCCAGCGGGATCATCTCGATAAAACTAGCCGCAAACAAAATAAAGCAAAGCAGGGCAACGGCAGCAGTAATGCCCGACAAACGGCCACGACCGCCAGAGTTAATATTGATCATCGATTGACCGATCATGGCACAGCCCCCCATGGCTCCGAAGAATCCACTGATAAGGTTGCCAGTGCCCTGACCGAGACATTCGCGGTTACCTTGCCCACGAGTTTGGGTCATCTCATCTACTACGGTCAGTGTCAGCAAAGATTCAATCAAGCCGACCGACGCAAGGATTAATGCATAGGGCAACACAACGTAGAGCGTATGCCAGTTTAGCGGCACCTCAGGCATGCTGAAGCTTGGCAGCGTGCCAGCGATTGTAGCGTTCGCGTCACCGCTCATATTACGCAGAAAATCCACAACAGTGCGGGTATCCAGATCTAAGCCTACGACTAATCCGGTGACCACTAAAATCGCCACTAACGACGAGGGCACAGCGGTGGTTAATTTGGGGAGAAAGTGAATGATGGCCATTGTGAGCAGCACTAAGCCCAGCATAAGCTGAATATCGCTGCTGGCAATCCAGTGCATCTCACCATCGAGCCCTTTGGTTTTAAATTGGGCTAACTGGGCAAGAAAAATCACAATCGCCAGGCCGTTAACAAACCCGACCATTACTGGCGTTGGCACGATGCGAATAAACTTACCGAGGCGGAAAATCCCGGCCAACAGTTGAAAGACACCGGCAAGAGCCACCGCGGCTAATAGATAGTTCAAACCATGACTATCCACAAGGTCAACCATCACCACCGCAGTTGCGCCTGTTGCACCCGAAATCATCCCTGGGCGTCCGCCCAATACAGCGGTGACAAAACACATAATGAATGCGGCATATAAACCGACCATAGGTGCCAGATGGGCGACAAAGGCAAAAGCGACAGCTTCTGGCACTAAGGCGAGGGCAACGGTAAGGCCGGATAGCACATCAGCGCGCAAACTGGCGGTCTTGTGGCGATTTAACTCAAACATGCAGTGATCATCTTCCAAGCGTTAAGGTTCAAATAAGGTCGCGCATACTAACAGAATAGAGAATGTTTAAAAAGTGTGAAAAGCGTCGAAATAAAAAGCCATGCACTCAGGCATGGCTTTTTAAACAGCTGTTTAGGTTGCGCTTATTGCGGTTTGGCCATTTCAGATGAGGCACTATTTGCATTGTGCGCTTTAGGCGCCGCCGCTTGACCGTTACCAGCATATTCATGCCCTTGCGGCACTTCAACATGAGCACGCTGCTCGACTTCAGGCTTGGTCATTTGCGCAGCGACCATTGCCTGATAGCGGCTAGCACGCGGCGCTTTTGGCGCTACTGGCTCGGCAACTGGCTGTTGGTTAGGCGCATCAACTTTGGCTGCCACAGGCTTTTCAGCTACTGTAACAGCAGCTGGTTTCGCCATCGGCGCTGAAGCGGCGCTTTGTTTAGCGTCATTTTTTACAGCTTTGCTATCGACGCTTTCGGTTGTTGCTACAGCGACGGTATCAACAACTTCTGGCGCAGATTCAGTCACTGGCGCTTCGGTGCTTTCAGTGACTGGAGCTGTAGTTTCAGCAGTTGGGGCAATTTGCTCTGCACCATCAGTATCAGCTTTGGTTGTGGCAGCGTCAGAAGACTCTACCACCTCGGCTGTTGCTGCGTTCGCAACTTCAACGATTGGCGTAGGCTCAGTTACCGGCACTTCAACGGCTGCGGTGTTTGCAGGAGTATACTCAACCACTTTCGCTTCCACAGCTGTAGGTTCCGCCACGGCTTCAATAATAACCTCATCCGCTACTGCAGCATCAGCAACGACTGGCGCAGCCGCTGGCTTCGCTTCGGCTTCAGATGCTGCTTCAGCGGTAACCGCTTCTGCTGGCGCCTGTGTCTGAACTTCGCTTTCTGTTGCGGCTAGGTTTGCATCAGTTTGCTCAGCGGCTACATCAGCAACGGCTTCTTCATTGCCATTGTCTTCTGTTTCACGACGACGGCGCTGACCTGCCGCACGCAGATGACGCGGGCTACGACGATTGCGACGACCTTCGCGTTTTTCGCGGCCGTTTTCGTCAGTTGCTTCCGCTTCGGTGCTTGCGCTTTCAGCATTTTCGGTTGATTCATTGGTCGCAGCTTCTGCAGCGAGCAGATCTAGCTGTTCACCTTGATTGGCTTTAGCAGCATCATTGATAGCCTCAGCAGCTTCAGGTGTGGCTGGTGTCGTTACCGCTTCAGCAGCGGCTTCAGCTACTGCTACTTCTGGCTTGTCTTGACGTTTGTCGTCGTTACGACGACTACGACGCGGCTTGTCAGATTTTGCTGGCTGTGCATCTTTTGCTGATACAGCTTCAGCATTCGCGGTGTCAGTTGCTTGCTCATTCGCTGGAGTATCTTGCTCGATACGTACCTTACGACGCATATCGCGTCGTTGACGACGTTCGCGGACCACTTCTTTTTGTGGTTGTTGCTGCTCATCACTACTCGCTTCATTTGCAACATCAGCAGCCTTAGCCTTGCGTTCATTACGGTTAGCTTTCGCGTTATCCGTCTTTTGATTACGTCTTCTGCTGTTAGCAGGCTTGCTATCAGCTTTGCTTTCATCGCTCGGCTTATCGGCATTGTCAGCGTTGCTGGCAGGCTTGTTGGTATTGCGATTGTTCTTGCGACGACGATCGTTACGCTCATTGTTGCGATTACGACTGTTGTTGCGATTACCTTGTGGCTTACTCTTCGGTTTTTCTTCTTCAACGGGTTCTGAAGAGAAAATACCTGATAGCGCTTTGAAGAAGCGAGCTAACAAACCAGGTTCCGCATCAGTCTGTTTCGCAACTGGTTTGGCTTTTGCTGCAGGGGCTTTCGCTTTAGGTGCTGGCGCTTCAATGTCAGTTTTTGCTGGGGTTGCAAACCCTGAAAGCGCTGGCGTAGGTGCTGCAGCACGTTCAAGTTTACGAGGCTCATACAGCTTAGCTTCTGGTTTCTCTGCGCGCTGATAGCTTGCTTCATCGATTTCGTCGTCGGTACGATGACGTACTACACGGTAGTCAGGCGTCGTCATGTGTGGATCTGGAATCACATACACTTCAACATCATGGCGTTCTTCGGTAATACGAATCGCTTTACGTTTTTCGTTCAACAAGAAGGCGGCTACATCGACAGGCACAATCGCTTCAATTTGCGCGGTGTTTTCTTTGATGGCTTCTTCTTCCATCAAACGCAAAATAGACAGTGCTAGTGACTCAGTACCACGAATGGTGCCTTGGCCGTGACAGCGAGGGCAGATGTGCGCTGCTGATTCTTCCAAGGATGGGCGCAGACGTTGGCGTGACATTTCCATCAGGCCAAAGCGAGAAATTCGGCCAATTTGTACGCGAGCGCGGTCATGGCGCACCGCATCACGCAGCCGGTTTTCAACTTCGCGTTGGTGACGTACTGGCGTCATATCGATGAAGTCGATAACCACTAAGCCACCGAGGTCACGCAAGCGTAATTGGCGTGCGATCTCATCTGCCGCTTCTAAGTTGGTGTTCAGTGCGGTTTCTTCGATATCGCCGCCTTTAGTCGCGCGGGCTGAGTTGATATCGATAGAGGTCAAGGCTTCGGTTGGGTCGATAACAATCGAGCCACCAGAAGGCAGACGGACTTCGCGTTGGAAGGCTGATTCGATCTGCGATTCAATCTGGTAGTGAGTGAACAGCGGCACTTCGGCTTTGTAGAACTTCACTCGTTCAACAAAGTCTGGACGTACTAAACCAACATGCTGCTTGGCATCTTCAAAAATGCGCGGATGGTCAATCAGGATTTCGCCTACGTCACGGCGCAAATAGTCGCGGATAGCACGTACAATAACGTTACTTTCTTGGTGGATCAGGAACGGCGCAGCTTTGCTGTTGGCAGCTTCTTGAATCGCATTCCAGTGGTGCAACAGTACTTTTAAATCCCATTGCAGTTCGCTTGACGCTTTACCTACACCCGCAGTACGAACGATTAAGCCCATGCCGTTAGGCACTTCAAGCTCTGAAAGCGCTTCTTTGAGTTCAGTACGCTCGTCGCCTTCAATACGACGAGAAATACCGCCAGCGCGTGGGTTATTTGGCATCAGTACCAAATAAGAGCCTGCCAAACTGATAAAGGTTGTCAGTGCAGCACCTTTATTGCCACGCTCTTCTTTGTCAATTTGAACGATAACTTCTTGGCCTTCTTTCACCACATCTTTGATGTTCGGACGACCTTGGAAGGAATAACCTTGCGGGAAATATTCGCGGGCGATCTCTTTTAACGGCAGGAAACCGTGACGTTCAACGCCATAGTCAACAAAAGCAGCTTCTAAAGAGGGTTCTACACGGGTAATTTTACCTTTGTAGATATTCGCTTTTTTCTGTTCGTGGCCTGGACTTTCGATATCCAGATCATACAACTGCTGCCCGTCTACAAGGGCAACGCGCAACTCCTCAGATTGAGTTGCGTTGATTAGCATCCGTTTCATGATGACAACATTCTTCTTTTAGTGTCATCAAACGTCATTTGCGCTGCATTACGGGCCTCGGGAATATAATCCTAAACCTCACGGTTTGGTCCCAGGCATCAGGAGCCCATCACTGTTAGACGCAATCGCTGCGTGTAGCTTCCTATTTATGGCTTATTTTTCAATGATTACAAAAACAAGGAATTCGTTGTAAAACGTCAACCAACCCCATAAATTCGTTTAATTGTTCCAGTAATGCCAAAGGCGTCAAGTGTCGTTCAATAACTGGTTAACATTAATATATTCGTTTCAGTGCAGAGGAATGGCGGGTTAAAGTATGAAATGCTAGTTGTTTTATCGGTTTGACTGTCAGCACTTTAAATATGACATTTGTGCTTCTCAACAGCCTGCATATCAATGACATGCGACCATAGTTTTTAAACTTTACTTCCGTTCCCCAATTCGCATAACACAATCATTTGCTGTAAAAATGGACAGCGAGAATTATGTTAGCTGCTGAAATATAGCCGAATTAAAAAATTTGGGCAATGAAATCACGCCAGTTCATGTACAATAAGGCGCTTTACTTTTCTTAGTGAAAAAGATGACCAACAACGAATCTCAGTTTCAGCATGTACAAATGCTGACCATCGACGAAGACAATACTGGCCAACGCATCGACAACTTTCTGCTCGCAAAGTTGAAGGGTGTGCCTAAAAGTATGATTTACCGCATCGTGCGCAAGGGCGAGGTGCGAGTGAACAAAAAACGCATTAAGCCTGAGTATAAATTGCAGGATGGCGATGTAGTGCGTATTCCTCCTGTACGGGTTAGCGAAAGTGACCCGCGTACGGCGCCTTCGCCTAAGTTGCAGCGGGTAGCGCAGCTTGAAGACCGCATCCTGTTTGAAGATAAACACATCATCGTGATGAACAAGCCCGCCGGTATTGCGGTGCATGGGGGCAGCGGTGTCGATTATGGGTTAATCGAAGGATTACGCTCTTTACGACCACAACAGAAGTTTCTCGAACTGGTGCACCGTTTAGATAAAGAAACCTCTGGTGTGTTGCTGGTCGCGAAAAAGCGCAGTGCATTGCGTCATTTGCATGACCAACTGCGCAATAAGCAGATGCAAAAAGATTATTTAGCGTTAGTGCGTGGTGCGTGGCAGGCACATGACCGAGTCGTCAAAGCGCCACTGTTAAAAATCACGTTACCTCACGGCGAACGCATTGTCCGTGTTAACGCCGAAGGCAAACCGTCGGAAACTCATTTCCGTATTATGCAGCGCTATGAGCAGGCAACCTTGATCAAAGCCAGTCCGGTGACTGGACGTACGCACCAGATCCGCGTGCATTGCCAATATGCTGGCCATCCGATTGCCTGCGATGAAAAATACAGTGAGCAGGCATTTGATGACAGTATGCGTGCATTGGGGCTGAATCGTCTGTTCCTGCATGCGGCGCAGTTGCGTTTTACTCATCCAGGTACTGAAGATGTAATGGAAGTACAAGCGCCATTAGATGATGAGTTGCAGCAGTTACTCGATAAATTGAAAAAGTGTTAGGAGCCGATTGTGTCGTACGCCTCAAATAGTCAAAGCGCATATCAGATGGTGGTGTTTGATTGGGATGGTACCGTGATGGATTCCATTGGTCGCATTCTCGAATGTTTACGCGATATGTGCCATGACTTAGATCTTGACGTCCCTCACGAACAAGCCTGCCGTGACATTATCGGCTTGTCACTTTCGACCGCCGTGAAGCAACTTTTTCCGCGAGTGAGTGCGACGACGCAAGAAGCGCTACAGCTTCGTTACCGGCATCATTTTCTGCGCCGAGCGGATGAGCCTTTACCCTTGTTCGACGGTATTGAGCAGTTATTGGGAGAATTGCAGCAGCGCGATATTGAACTGGCCGTTGCCACTGGTAAGTCGCGAGCCGGGCTCGACCGCATGCTGGCACAAACTGGACTAGGGCGCTTTTTTCGTCATACGCGTACCGCCGATGAAGCCCAATCTAAGCCGCACCCTGATATGCTGCAGCAGTTATTGCAGGCAACTGGTCATGATGCGAATAAAAGTATGATGGTTGGGGATTCGCTGCTGGATCTTTCCATGGCAAATAGCGCCGGGTTTTCGGCTGTAGGGGTTTCTTACGGCGCACATGGCGAGCAAAAATTGCAGTGTTGCAATCCAAAAGCTGTTATCCATCAGCCGTTAGAACTGTTGCAGTGGCTCTAAGACAATATTGGGTTGAGCGTTAGTGTCAGTCTTTGGCTAACGCTCACATTGAGTATTAGCACCCAATCTCATGGGGTGATAATACATCGATACCTTGTCGGGCTAACATTTCCGTGAGTGTGATAAGCGGCAAACCGATCAACGTATTTGGGTCTTTTCCTTCTAGGCGCTCGAACAAGGCAATCCCTAAACCTTCACATTTAAAACTTCCTGCGCAATATAAAGGTCGCTCTGTGGCAACGTAGTAACGGATTTGTGCTTGGCTCAGTGATTTAAAGTGAACAATAAAAGGCTCAACTAGGCTATCCAGTTCTCCGGTTGCGCTATTGTAAAGTGCCAGTCCAGTATAAAAGGTGATGGATTTCCCCGCCGCCGCCATAAGTTGTTCGACGGCTTTTTCCTCAGTTAAAGGTTTGCCGACGATGTTGCCATCAATCACGGCCACTTGATCCGAGCCGATAATTAATGCGTTTGCATTTTGGGCTGCACCAGCTTTCGCCTTGGAAATTGCTAAGCGTTCGACAAGTGCTATGGCCGATTCTGCCGTTTGTGGCGTTTCGTCCACATCTGGGGCACAAGTGCTGAACGGCAGTGCTAGCTTTTCCAAAAGTGCTTTACGAAAGCTGGACGTTGAAGCCAAGACTAACGCTGGTCGCGTTAGCGGAGAATTAATTGCGTGGGACATAGAAACGTTACCATGAATTTTGCTGAAGCTAATCGTCGCTACTATTGTTTCTTTAGTGGTTGTTGATTGCAAACTGAATAAAATGACACCCGATCAGCATTAATTGCGCTGATTTTACGCGGTTGACGCTTGTATGGTGATATCTGCTTGAGTAAAATTGTCGTCCGTCAATTTCGGCCCTTAAAAAGTCGCGAAACAGCGTGTTCATTGATATTTGTGAATGGAGATGCGAGATTTTCTTTGACTCAAAGGGCGTCAAACTATAAGATGCGCGCCTGCTTATGCAAACAGTAAAGATACCGGTTTCAATTGATCCTCTCCGCGCTGCTACGAGCCGCCTCGTTTACGAAGGTTTCGTTCCAGGGCAAACGCTGAAAAGATTAGCTGAAGCATGTGCCGACAACTGTTCTGATGTGGCTGTGTCACTTGAATGTGGCGTCGATTTACAGGGGATAGTCTACCTGAAAGGGAAGGCTGTGACGGAGCTCACTCTGTTATGTCAACGTTGCATGACACTATTTACCGCAGAAGCAGCAGTTGAGTTTTGCTTTAGTCCTTGTCGGACACAGGCAGAAATCGATGAGCTCCCGGATGCGTACGATCCTATTGAGTGCGATGAGATTGGTGAGATTCGTCTTCATCGAATGATTGAAGATGAATTGATGCTGGCCGTACCTTTGGTACCAACTCATGACGTTGCAGAATGTCATTTTGGTTCAAAAGATATGGCCGTAGGCGAGATCGAAGAAGCTCAGCAAGAGCGTCCGAATCCGTTTGCAGTGTTAGAAAAACTGAAGAGCAAGTAATCCAGGAGACAGATCAATGGCTGTTCAACAGAATAAAAAATCACGTTCAAAGCGCGGAATGCGTCGTTCTCATGATGCTCTGAGCACAGCTCAGCTGTCTGTAGACGCTACCAGCGGTGAAACTCATCGTCGTCACTGTGTGACTGCTGACGGTTACTACCGTGGCAAAAAGGTAATCAACAAGTAATTGCTGATTGTCTTATGACAAGTCTGACGCTTGCGTTGGATGTGATGGGTGGCGATCATGGCCCCCACGTTACAGTGCCTGCTGCAATGCAGGCACTTCGATTATATCCACACCTAAAACTTATTCTGGTTGGCGATGAAAACCAGATAACACCACTTCTTTCTGAATGCGGTGCCTCTTACCGTAGCCGAATCACAATCAAACACACTGAAGAATGCGTTGCGATGGACGAACGTCCAGCGGTTGCTCTGCGTTGTAAAAAGCAAAGCTCTATGCGTCTTGCTCTAGAAAGTGTGAAAGAGGCTGAAGCGGACGCTTGCGTCAGTGCTGGTAACACTGGGGCATTGATGGCGATGTCAAAAGTGGTACTGAAAACATTGCCTGGCGTTGACCGTCCGGCCTTAGTGACTTGCTTACCTACCGTTAATCATCAACCGCTATATCTGCTTGATCTCGGCGCTAACGTCAGTTGTGATGCCGATATTCTGTTTCAGTTTGCGGTGATGGGGTCGGTATTGTGTGAAGTGGTCACCAAGCAGAGCCATCCAAAAGTGGCGCTGCTCAATGTTGGCAGTGAAGAGTGCAAGGGTAACGACCAAGTGCAGCAAGCAGCACAATTGCTGCAACACACACCTCAAATCAATTATCAGGGCTATATTGAGGGTAATGAAATCTATACCGGTAAAGTAGATGTCATCGTTTGCGATGGTTTTATCGGCAATATTACACTCAAAACCTCAGAAGGTATCGCTCGGCTGTTGGTGCATCAGCTAAAACAAGGCTTAAAACAGGGTTTCTTTGTCAGATTACTGGCGAAATTGTTAGCACCTAGCATTTCGCGAGTACTGCGACAAATGAACCCCGACCACTATAATGGAGCAAGTCTGATAGGATTGCGCGGAATAGTTGTCAAGAGCCATGGGAATGCGGACGAAGCCGCATACTTGCAGGCAATCAGCCTGGCTGTGACCGAAGTTACGCGTCGTCTTCCAGAACAAATTAAATTGCGTCTGGAATCGATACTTTTAGACATAAACAGCTGATTTCTCTTTATGCACACAAAAATTCTTGGTACTGGCAGTTATTTGCCGGCGCAGGTGCGTAGCAATCAAGATCTGGAACAGATGGTGGAAACCAATGACCAGTGGATTGTTGAACGCACAGGCATTTCAGAGCGCCGCATTGCCGGTGGCGACGAGACCGTCGCTACTATGGGGTACAACGCCGCCGTTAACGCAATTGAAATGGCGGGGATCGACCCTTCTGAAATTGATCTCATCATTTGCGGCACCACCAGTGCGGCAAATGCATTTCCAGCAGCCGCTTGTGAAATTCAAGCTATGCTGGGCATTTCTAATATTCCTGCATTCGATGTCGCGGCCGCCTGTTCAGGTTTCGTCTATGCCTTGTCCGTTGCTGATCAGTTTGTCAAAGCTGGCGGTGCGAAAAAGGTATTGGTAGTAGGTGCCGATGTGCTGTCACGTCTGTGTGACCCTGCAGACCGTTCAACCATTATTTTGTTTGGTGATGGTGCGGGCGCGGCTGTTGTTGGTGCTAGCGAAGAACAGGGCATTATCTCAACGCATCTACATGCTGATGGTCGTCAAGGTGATTTGCTCAAATGCGCTTTCCCACCACGCGTTGGAGAGACTGCTGATGCCGTTAGCTTTATGACCATGAAAGGTAACGATGTCTTTAAAGTAGCCGTTACCCAGTTGTCGCATCTGGTCACCGAGACCTTACAAGAAAATAATATCGATAGATCTGAGCTAGATTGGTTAGTGCCACACCAGGCCAACCTGCGCATCATTGCTGCAACTGCCAGAAAACTGGATATGAGCATGGACAAGGTGGTGGTTACTGTTGGTAAGCACGGTAACACTTCTGCGGCCTCCGTACCGATTGCGCTTGATGAAGCCGTACGAGATGGACGTATTCAGCGTGGCCAGCTATTGTTGCTGGAAGCCTTTGGTGCTGGCTTTGCTTGGGGCAGCGCACTGGTAAGGTTTTAAGGATTTAATTTACACAACAAGGTTAAAAATATGACCACTACTGCATTCGTATTTCCGGGGCAGGGTTCACAAGCCGTTGGCATGTTAGCCGATTTGCCGGAACAATATCCTGTTGTTGCCGAGACTTTCGCAGAAGCAAGTGAAGCTTTGGGTTATGATCTTTGGCAATTAGTTCAGGAAGGCCCAGCCGAAGCGCTGAACCAAACTGATAAAACGCAACCCGCATTGTTGACCGCTAGTGTTGCCTTATGGCGCGCTTATCAAGCCAGTGATAAAGCACTTCCAGCAGTAATGGCTGGCCATAGCTTGGGTGAATACTCAGCACTGGTATGTGCGGGCGTTATCTCATTTAAAGATGCAGTTAAATTGGTTGAACTGCGCGGACAATTGATGCAAGACGCTGTGCCAACTGGCACTGGTGCTATGTTTGCTATTATTGGGTTGGATAACGATACCATCGCTAACGTTTGTAACGAACAAGCGCAAGGCGCGGTAGTTAGCCCTGTTAACTACAACAGCCCTGGCCAAGTGGTTATTGCCGGCGAAAAGGCCGCAGTTGAACGTGCCGCCGCTGCTTGTAAAGAAGCCGGCGCTAAAATGGCCGTTGCGTTACCAGTCAGTGTGCCGTCGCATTGTGCACTGATGAAGCCAGCAGCTGATAAATTGGCCACAGCCTTGGCTGATATCAACTTTAACACACCGAGCATTCGTGTGATTAACAACGTTGATGTCGCATCACCAACAGCTGCGGAAGAGATTAAAGATGCGCTGATCCGCCAACTCTACAGCCCAGTCCGTTGGACGGAAACTGTGGAACTCATGGCGTCAGAAGGTGTCACAGAATTGCTAGAGTTTGGTCCGGGTAAGGTATTGTCTGGATTGACAAAACGTATCAGCAAAGCGCTGAGCGCTAAGCCAGTCAATGATCAAGCATCATTGGCGGCCATTACTGAATAACAGGAGTTTACATGAGTTTTGCCATCGATTTGTCTGGCAAGGTAGCGTTAGTTACTGGTGCTAGCCGAGGTATCGGAAAATCAATCGCAACTACGTTAGCTGCTGCCGGCGCAACTGTGTTCGGCACGGCAACGAGTGAAAAGGGTGCTGCAGCTATTTCTGCCTATTTAGGTGAAAACGGCCAAGGATTAGTGCTCAACGTCACAGATCCTGAATCTATCGAAAATTTGTTTAAATCGATCAAGGAAAAAGCTGGCGATATTGATATTCTGGTTAACAATGCTGGTATTACCCGCGACAACCTGTTGATGCGTATGAAAGAGGACGAGTGGCAAGATATTATCGACACCAACTTGACCTCATTATTCCGTCTGTCAAAACCGGTTTTGCGCGCTATGATGAAGAAACGTCATGGCCGTATTATCAGCATTGGCTCAGTAGTAGGTACCATGGGTAATCCTGGTCAGGCAAACTACGCAGCAGCTAAAGCTGGTTTGATTGGTTTTACAAAATCGCTTGCCAGAGAGGTTGCGTCGCGCCAGATTACAGTGAATGCTATCGCTCCTGGATTTATCCAGACAGACATGACTGATGAGCTGACAGAAGATCAGCAAAAGGCCATCATGTCGCAGGTGCCAATGGAACGCTTGGGTCAGGCACAAGAAATAGCCAACGCTGTGCTATTTTTAGCATCTGATGCAGCTGCTTACATTACAGGGGAAACCTTGCATGTAAACGGCGGCATGTATATGGTTTAAGAGCTTATTGGCGAATTTAAATTGTCAGGATTTTGTTAAATCCCAAGCCATTGGAGTCCAAATTCGTGGTTAGACCACGAAAACGGGACTTGCAATGTTGGTCGAATCGAATAAACTACTCGCAATCTTACGCAAGTGCGTAATTTGAATAGGAAAGAAAACTAATGAGCAACATCGAAGAACGTGTAAAGAAAATCATTGTTGAGCAGCTGGGCGTTAAAGAAGAAGACGTTAAAGCATCTGCTTCTTTTGTAGACGATCTGGGTGCAGATTCTCTGGACACCGTTGAGTTGGTTATGGCTCTGGAAGAAGAGTTTGACACCGAAATTCCTGATGAAGAAGCTGAAAAGATCACTACTGTTCAAGCAGCGATCGATTACGTTTCTAAGAATCAGTAATACTGAATTCCAGAAAACAGGCGGCAGATTTGCCGCCTGTTTTTGTTTGCACCACTATGTTGATAGTGTTTCCCCCGTCAACAGCGTTTTCAGCGTTATTCCTTGCTAAATTTAGGCTGTTGTCGCAGGTTTCCTCTACTAAATAGGTGACTAACGTGACTAAACGTCGAGTAGTGATCACTGGGCTTGGCCTAGTAACTCCCGTCGGTAATGATGTCGATAGCACATGGAAAGCATTACTTGCAGGCCAAAGCGGCATCGCCCCCATCACCAAATTTGATGCCAGCGAATTTACCACCCGCTTTAGTGGTTCTGTAAAAGATTTTGATGTCGAACAATATCTGAGCAAGAAAGATGCTCGTAAGATGGATTTGTTTATCCAGTACGGCATGGCTGCGGGTATTCAAGCAATGAATGACTCTGGCCTAGAGATGGATAAAGAAGATCCATCCCGTGTCGGTACGGCCATTGGCGCTGGTATGGGCGGTATGTGGTTGATTGAACAAAATCATACGGCGTTGATGAATGGCGGCCCGCGTAAAATCAGCCCATTCTTTGTACCAAGTACCATTATCAACATGATTGCTGGCCATCTCTCAATTATGTACGGCATGACTGGCCCTAACTTCGCGGTAACGACCGCATGTACTACTGGTGTACATAACATCGGCTTTGCTGCCCGTACCATTGCATATGGCGATGCGGATGTGATGGTGGCAGGCGGTGCGGAAGACGTTACTTGTCCGCTTGGTGTAGGCGGTTTCGGCGCTGCTAAAGCACTGTCGACTCGTAACGACGAACCGACTAAAGCGAGCCGTCCTTGGGATAAGGACCGTGACGGTTTCGTCATTGGTGACGGCGCAGGAGTGATGGTCGTTGAAGAATACGAACACGCGAAAGCGCGTGGTGCCAAAATCTACGCTGAATTGGTCGGTTTTGGTATGAGTGGCGATGCATTCCACATGACATCACCTCCAGCAGATGGCAAAGGCGCTGCGGCTGCGATGGCAAATGCGCTGCGTGATGGCGGTTTGAATGCAGAGCAAGTGGGTTATATCAATGCTCACGGCACCTCGACTCCTGCCGGCGATAAAGCTGAAGCTGCAGCTGTGAAAGCCGTATTTGGTGCGGCAGCCAATAAAGTGATGGTGAGTTCGACTAAATCGATGACAGGTCACTTACTGGGCGCTGCGGGCGCGGTCGAAACTATTTTCACGGCACTAGCGCTGCAAAATCAAGCAGTTCCACCCACCATTAACTTGGATAATCCCGATGAAGGTTGTGATTTGGACTTTGTGCCTCACACCGCTCGCCAAGTAAACATGGAATACGCTTTGTGTAATTCGTTTGGTTTCGGTGGTACTAACGGTTCACTGTTGCTGAAGAAAGTCTAGCTATTAGGCATTATGCTTCGGCAAATTAGCTGCATGATAAAAAAGCGAACCAAAAGGTTCGCTTTTTTATTGCCAGTTTAGTACTAGAGTGCTTGTGTTTATCTTCATGTATATACATATTAAGTGATAATAGACAATAACGTTAGGGATGCAGCATGAGCGTGACATGTCTTCCTCGAAGACTATTTAAGCAGGTGCCGTGGAAAAACGGACAGGGAATTACCGAAGAGATTGCGCTGCAGCAAGATCTAAATGAAAGGTTTACTTGGCGTTTATCGATTGCGACAGTAGCGCAAGATGGACTGTTTTCCCATTTTAATGGTTATCAGCGGATTATCTCCGTGCTAGCGGGGAATGGAATGTTACTCGCAGTTAATGGTTGTGAATCTGGGCCAATAACGTGCTTTCAGTCATTTCATTTTGATGGCAGTGCTACCACTGACTGTCGTTTAATTGATGGGGCTATTTACGACTTTAACGTGATTTTCGATGATAAGCGCGTGGAAGTTGACGTGACATGGCATGCGCTCTCTTCTGTAGAGACGCTTTCTCTTGCTGCGGATACGACCTTCTTTCTGTTAGTTGGTGAAGGAGAGCTTGATGTCGATGTTGAGCAACAAAGTTATTCGTTGGCCGCTTGGGACGTTTTGAAATTCGAACCAATAGTGCAAACAAGGGTGTTAAACTTCACCACTACTCGCAAGGTGATGGTGGCCTTGGTAACGATTGTCAATAAATGAAGTCTTGGATATATCCACTACGCGTTTAGGTGATGCGTGCTTGAGCTATAGGTCTAGTGACACAAACCTTTGATTAACTTCATTACTCGTCTGCTAGCTGGTAAGGCCTCGCTAAACGTTTCCTTAACCGATATTTTCGAATACACTCAAGCTTAAAGTGCAATATTTTACGATTGCACAGTTGATGAGAGGAAACACATGGCCGGTATGGAAAGAGATATTACCCTCAGATTTCTGGCAGAACCTGGAGATGTGAATTTTGGCGGCAAAGTTCACGGTGGTGCGGTAATGAAATGGATCGACTTGGCTGCTTATGCTTGTGCTGCGGGTTGGAGTGGTAAGTATTGTATTACTGCTTATGCTGGCGGGATCCGTTTTGTAAAACCGATTTTGGTGGGCAATATTGTTGAGGTGAGTGCTAAGGTGATTTATACCGGACGTACCTCAATGCATATCGGTATCGACGTGAAAGCGTGTGATCCAAAGTTCTGTGAGCGGCAACTCACCACCCATTGCATCGTGATTATGGTCGCGGTGGATGAAGATGGCGCCCCAACTGAAGTACCTGAATGGGTACCAGTGACCGAACGCGATATTCAGCTTCGTGATTCGGCCATTAAGCTGATGGAAATGCGTAAGAAAATAGGCGTCGAGATGGAAGCACATATCCACCCCTGATTTCTGTCATCAATCGAAACTGAGGCGTTTGTTCACACAAATGCCTCTTTTGTTTTTACTCATTTCATAAGGACTTTCGATGGCTAAGGTTGCATTTTTGGGATTGGGCGTAATGGGTTACCCAATGGCCGGACATCTTTTAAAACAAGGGCATGAAGTAACCGTGTATAACCGCACGACTGCTAAGGCCGAGGCTTGGGCGGCTCAATTCGGCGGTAAGTTTTGTGCGACACCAGCAGATGCCGCAAAAGGCCAAGATGTTGTATTTTGTTGCGTTGGTAATGACGACGATTTACGACAAGTCGTGATTGGTGAGCAGGGCGCAGTGCATGGTATGGCGGCTGGTGCCATATTTGTGGACCATACGACAGCCTCTGCCGATGTTGCGCGAGAGTTGGCGACATCTTTAGCTGAGAAGCAGATTGCCTTTTTAGATGCCCCGGTTTCTGGAGGCCAAGCCGGAGCTGAAAATGGCGCATTAACTGTGATGGTCGGGGGCGACGCCGAAGTCTTTGCTAAGGTGAAACCTATTATTGATGTCTATGCCAAAAGCGCGGTACTGATGGGTGACAGCGGTGCCGGCCAACTGACTAAAATGGTTAACCAAATCTGTATTGCGGGCATTGTACAAGGGTTATCAGAAGCCCTCAGTTTTGCGCAGAATGCGGGACTTGACGGTGAAAAAGTTGTGCAGGTGATCAGTAAAGGCGCGGCGCAAAGCTGGCAGATGGAAAACCGTTATCAAACCATGCTGAAAGATGAGTATGATTTTGGTTTTGCGGTGGATTGGATGCGCAAGGATTTGGGTATCGCCTTGGCTGAAGCGCGTCGCAACGGTTCTACGCTGCCACTGACGGCGTTAGTTGACCAGTTCTACGCTGAAGTGCAAGCAATGGGGGGAAGCCGTTGGGATACTTCGAGCCTGATGGCACGACAAAAAAAATGCCAGCAAAGATGATAGTTACTTTGCTGTAGTAATAAAAAACGCAGGGCTAGCCTGCGTTTTTTATTACGGATAGTTTTGTTATATCGCCTCTGCGACTATATGCTCCAATGGCACTGCTGATATCGCCTGTAAGGCATCACTACTGATATCAATCAGCGATAATGCGCCCGCGGATGATTCTAACAACACGGCGCGTTGAATTTCTTCAAAGCCATGGTTATGACGTAATAAGCTGGCTATCGCCATCTGCATCGGCATCATTGATGGGTTAAATGCCGCATTTTCCGCGTAACGCCCAGAAAAGGTTTGTCCATCAATCAGTTCTAGTACTACTGCACTGTGGTTTTTGCTGTAAGGAGCGTAACTTAGGCTGGCGTGATCTAACGCTTCAATAATAAGTGGATCACTTTGATCATCACAATACAGTGTGTGTTGCTGTTTGTGCATTAATGGCTCCGCAACACCAAGATCTGCCGGGCCAAAGGCATTGGGCAGGTATTCACTCACCGTTTTTACCACAGTATTTGGCAGGTAAATATTGATCGCCGCACCACCGTCAATTTCGTTAATAAATTGTCGACAGTGACCGCATGGTGAAGCGTTAATCCAGATATTGCGAATCCCGGTTTCACCATTGAGCCAAGCATGGCTAATTGCATGCTGCTCTGCATGCACTGAGTGGCATAGGGCCCGGCCCTGAAGTTCAACGTTAGCGCCCATATAGATATCGCCACTATTACCTTCAGCGATGGCTCCCACATGAAAATGGCTGACGGGCGCGAGGGATATTTGTTTGGCAATTGTCAGTAGCTGAAACATCAGCTCACTTTTTTCTAGGCCTGAGATTGAGATTAAATCGGCGACTTGTTGCGCATCCAAATGACCTGAAAAGTGCTGATTTAACAGCGGTACCAACCCGGCCGCGAGACTGGCCGGAAGTTGGTTTATCTGCTTGATAAATCTGTCTTGCATGTTCGTTTATCCGAGCGGAATTGGATAAGCATCATGCAGCTAAAGCGATTGAAGGTAAAGCACTAGGGCTTTTAACAACTTCTGTTTGTCTTGATTTTCAGCAGTTTCATCAAGCAGGTTTTCCAAGTGTAAAACGTAATCTGGATCGTTTAGTCGTTGTTGGCAGAATGATTGCCAACGACGGCTTTCTGCGTCGCTTAGTGTCGACGGATAGTTGCGTGCGCGATAGCGAAACAGCATTTCTGGCAGACGAGCATCATCAAAATTGAGTTCCAGAGCGGCCAAGTTTTGCGGCGCAGTGTTGCGGATCATCTCCATTTTGGCTTTGTCAGCCGGGGAGAAAAATCCGCCAGCGTAAAGCATCAAATCAGGATCACTAAGCTCTTTAAAGCTTTCTGTTTCAAATAAGGCGTTAAGCTTTTGACGAACATAAGGCGCATTTTTAAGCTTCTTAAATTGCTCTCTGGCGAAAGCTTTATCAAAGCCAAGCTCATTCGCGCGTTCATCGCTGAGTGTTTTTGCTGGGGCAATAAATGGACATTTGTTGAGGTGAATCAGCTTAATGCCCACGGGTAATTCATCTTCTGCGAGATCGGCCCTGGCGGTATACATGCGTTCGCGAAGGGCATCTGTATCCAACTCCAGTAACGGTTGTACATCCATTGCCAGATTGATGCAGATAATCGCGTTCTTGTTGGTGGGATGATAAGCCAATGGGGCCATTAGACTTATGCAACCCTGTGATGCAGGTAACTTAGAACTTACATGCACCAGCGGTGTCATGTTAAGTACATCGATGAGCTCAGCAGCGCGCTGCTTTTTACGCAAGTTAAAATAGTATTCGAATAAACGTGGTTGCTGCTCTTTAATCAGTCGAGCTAGTGAGATAGTGGCGTATACATCAGACATGGCGTCGTGCGCCTTTTCGTGCCCAAGGCCGTTAGCAGCGGTAAGGTGCTCTAACTTAAAACTTGGTGAGCCATCTTCGCGCTGAGGCCAATTGATACCTTCGGGACGCAGCGCATAACAGGCACGCACTAAATCAATAATATCCCAGCGTGAGTTACCTTGCTGCCATTCGCGCGCATAGGGGTCGATAAAGTTGCGATAGAAGCCGTAGCGCGTTACTTCATCATCGAACCGCAGCGAGTTATATCCAGCGACACAGGTATTGGGCTGACTAAAAATTTGCTGAATCTTGCCCATAAATTCACTTTCTGGCAGCCCTTTGGTATTCGCGAGCTGCGGTGTAATACCAGTAACGAAAATCGCTTCTGGCGCAGGCAGGTAATCAGGGGCGATTTGGCAGTAAAAGGTCTCGGGCTCACCGATAATATTTAAGTCGAGATCGGTGCGGATACCTGCGAACTGTGCTGGCCGATCACGGGCAGGGTTTGCCCCGAAGGTTTCATAGTCATGCCAGAAAATAGTTGCCGAGTTAGGCGCTTGCGTCATGGTTACTGGTTGATTAGCAAATTTGTGTCATGTTAACATTTTTGCCTTGCCGTGAGAAAAATTCGCTTATTTAATTTTTCTTAATGGATTCAGCTAGTAAGTTATGATCTAACGCAAAGTCACTGCATAGCAATTGTGTTGCCATGTACAATATCAATCGTTACTGATGGACGCCGATGTTCAGTCATTGCTTATCTCTTACCCGACAAGTGGACATAAACAGCCCTAGTCGCATACTGATCACCCCTAAACAAGACGTCAGTGAGTTATTGCTGCTGGAAATGCTCAATTTCCCGTTGTGCGAGGCTATCGTGAGTGGCATTACTAGTGATGTTCGCCAAGTTAAATTACGCGTTCAGCCGATTGTCGACATTACGCTTCAACCGCTAACCTTAAGCGCCTTAGCAGGCATTGAACGTACAACGGGGCAGGGTTTTAGGCTTTATCAACAGCTAAATGAACGCAAGGCGTCTGCTATTAACGCATTGAAGCAGGGCATTTGTATTGATGTGGTTCCCGGACAAGGGGTGTTTTTTCGGGTTCAAACTGCGCATTTTTACCTTGTGGCGTTGGAGGATGACGATCATCTTGTGCTTGAACCCCCAGAGGTGTTAACGGCTAAGACTGTACTTGCTCGACCATTAGATTATACTGCCGAGCCGCAAACGATAGCGTTTGAGTTAAGCGAATTGGCGCAGGCCGAACAAGATCTTAAATACTATGTGACGCGAGTTGGCTTGGCCCACGCCCCTGAAATGCTACACATGGTCACACGTTTACAGCGGCAACTTGAAAGTAAACGCCAATGGTTGTTTCGTCAGTATTGTACTGTGTTAGAACGCGGCAACTTGGCGATGAGTGCTAATAATGTGAGCACTCATGAGCTGCAACGACGCTTAGCATTGTATGAGATGTTGGTTGCGGATGAACTCAAATCCTTAGTGAATATGATGATCGGCGAAGATGTTGGATCTGCGTCAGGTTAAGTAAAGGTTGTTATGTTGTTTCTTTGTCCTATCTGTCAGCAAACGTTAACGGTTGAATCACACGCTTGGCGCTGCGCTAATCGGCATCACTTTGATGTTGCCAAAGAAGGGTATATTAATCTGTTGCCCGTCAATAAGAAGCACAGCAAAGACCCGGGTGACAACAAAGAGATGATGGCCGCGAGACGTCTATTTTTAGAAAGTGGTCATTATCAACCGCTCATCGAGCGTATCAAGGAACTGGTAAAGACGTTTGATTGGCAACCGTCATCAACGTTAGATGTTGGCTGCGGAGAGGGGTATTACAGCTCCCGGTTGCAAGCGTTGGTAGGCGGTGATTTTGTTGGTATTGATATCTCGCGTGCGGCAGTGCGTTATGCATCGAAACGCTATCACGCCATTCAATTTGCGGTCGCGAGCGCCTTTGACTTGCCACTAGCAGATAACAGCGTTGATTTGATTCTGCGTATCTTTGCTCCTGGAAGTGATGCCGAGCTTTTACGTGTGTGTCGCGAAGCAGGGATTTTTATCAATGTCAGCGCGGGTCCCATGCACCATTTTGCTGTGAAAAAGCTGATTTATGAGCAACCTAGGCAGCATCCGCAGCGAAACACCGAAATACCCGGTTTTGAGAAAATCCACCAAGAGCGCTTACAGTGGAAAATGCAGTTACCAGAAGGAGATATCTGCGCTGCGTTTTTACAGATGACACCTTATGCCTGGAAATTTTCTGAACAACAAAAAAACGAGTTAAAACAATTAGGATTAATTTGCGAAATAGATTTTAACATTGAAATCTTTAAAAAAATGACCGAATAAATAGAAAGTCTGATTGCAATAAATAATTAATCCAAAATCTGCTTCAAAAGCGGTCTTATCGAATGAAGTTTGTTGACTTATTTTCGGAATGATTTATAGTCAAGAAAGCTTGAAAGTTGGGCTTATTTTTATGTATTCAATTCGACTAGGTCGTCCTGTGAACATAAGTAATACCGGCATTTTCAGCTCCACCGCCGCAAAGGCTTACGTATTGTTTTATTTACAGGAATATAGACTATGTCTCAAGTAACTGGTGTTGTTAAGTGGTTTAACTCTGACAAAGGTTTTGGCTTCATCGCTCAAGAATCAGGTCCAGACGTTTTCGTTCACTTCCGTGCTATCGTAGCTGATGGCTTCAAAACTCTGGACGAAGGTCAAAAAGTTAGCTTCACTGTGACTCAAGGCCAGAAAGGTCCTCAAGCTGAGAACGTTCAAATCATCGGCTAAGACCTAAACAGGTTTTAATAAAACGCGGAGCAATTACTCCGCGTTTTTTATTGCCTGATTTTAATTAACTGTCGTTATTAAATTAATTTAAAATTAATAAAGATGCTTATTTGTTAGGGAATTTATTCCTATCTTTTGCTGTTGCGCCTTCATGGCATTCACCGCGTATCTCGGCGCGTGTCTTCATCACCACTCGTGATAATTCATAATATTGATCGTTACAATAACCGGTCGTCTTTAACGTCTGCTCCAGATGCGCGATCATCTGTGCTTCTAGCGGATTATCCTGCTCGTCGCTACGGCCTGTCCTTGAGTTCTGGCGGCGTTCGACCTCTCGAGGTTCCTGTCGTTTCTGATGACTGCCTGCAAGTAAAATGGTGTAGCGAAATAGTTTAGTTCCGTCACCTAGGATATGCGTAGCAAAATTATCTTCCACCGGACCGATGGGTTTTAACTCTGGTTTGCTGGAACAGCCACACACCAAGCAAGAAAGAGCGACTAAGATACAAAGTTTATCGGAAGTTGTCAGCACTGGCACCACACGTTCAAACATCAATATAGTTAAGACAATCGCTGCCTTAACTGATTCATTTATTGCGTTATATTTACAGCATAATCATGTGGATGACCAGCTAACCTTCCTCTGTTTTACTTATGGGGGAGTAAGAAATGGCGGCGATAATGGCGCCAGTTGGGTCTTTTATCCAACAGAAGCGGCCAATACGCGGGATATCTTCAGGTCCATAAATGAGCTCGCCGCCCAAAGCGCGCGCATTGATAGCCACTTCGTCTACATCTTCTACGGTAATGTAGCCCGTCCATGTACTTGGCATCTCAGGTGTAAGGCTTTCGGTAATACCGCCAATATTAGCGCCATGGTTTTCTATCAGATAATAGCGCCCATGTGGTAGGTCTAGCGTACTAAAGCTCCAGCCGAAGACTTTGCTGTAGAATTTAATGGCTTCTTCTGGATTGGTACTGGTGAGTTCATGCCAGCTGAGACTGCCGTGTGTGTTAAAGGGCGATGTCATAGCGTTTCCCTTGCAAATGATTGACCCTACTGAGTGTAGACGAGTCGCGAAGCGTCGAATAAAAACTCGGTAAATTGTTGTCTGTCAGTTGACTGTGTTGATGCCGTTGTTAACATTGCGAGTGCTTGTTTATTGGAGGAGTATCAACGTTGTCCCAGTCCAAACCAGCTTCCAGCCGTTTTGATATGAGTTTACTTACCAACCTGTTAGCGGCATTGGTATTAGTGGTCGGTATTGCTATCGATAATAATATCTGCCTAAGTATTGGCTTATTTGCGCTGTCAGGCGCCATCACCAACTGGTTAGCTGTCTACATGCTGTTTGAGCGAGTGCCGGGGCTGTATGGCTCAGGCGTCATTCCCGCCAGATTTGAAGCGTTCAAACAGGCGATCAGCACCATGATGATGGAGCAGTTTTTCTCTGCTGATAACATTGATAAATTTATTCGCAACAAAAGCGCTGCGCCCAAACTTGATGTGGCGGCGTTACTCAGCAAGATAGATTTGGCACCAGCATTTGATGCATTAGTGGCTACCGTTGCTCAGTCATCGCTGGGCAACATGTTGGCTATGTTTGGTGGCACAGAAGCGTTAACCCCTCTGAAACAACCTTTTATCGAAAAGATGCAGGCGTCGTTAAGTGAGATTGCAGACGGAGAAGAATTTGCTGAACTATTGCGGCAGCAACTCGAGCAACCTAATGTGATGGCCAATATGCGCGAACAGATCCAATTAATTGTCGATCAGCGCTTGGCTGAATTAACGCCAAAGCTAGTGAAAGAGATAGTACAACGTATGATCCGTGAACATCTTGGTTGGCTGGTGGTGTGGGGCGGCGTTTTTGGTGGTTTAATTGGTTTGGTTAGCGGCATTATTCAACAACTTTAAGGAGTCCTTATGCCTCATGTGATTATCGAGTATTCCACCAATGTCGCTGCTGAGATTGATATTAGTCAACTCGTCGAAACAGCACATGAGGCGGCTATCGCCACTGATTTGTTTAATCCTGATGCGGTGAAGTCGCGCGCCTATTCTTGTGCTGATTATGTGTTGGGTACTGGGAAAATTAACAGCTTTATTCATATCTGTGTACGGATAATGCCGGGCCGGACTGAAGCGCAAAAGCAACTGTTGACCAATACTGTATTTGAAGCCGTTAACGCATTAGCACCGCAAGTCGGTGGCTTATCGGTGGAAACCTGCGATCTCCATAAAGAAAGCTATCGTAAAAAGTAGGCAATAATGGCGTTATCAAATCAGGTCCCTATTGATGAATGTCGTTCTCCCTGTGTGCGCAACTGTTGTTTAGATGAGCATGATGTTTGTCTTGGCTGTGGACGAACCTTACACGAGATCAAAGCCTGGCATGATGCTAAGCAACCACAGCGATTGGCCATCCTTGAACGCAGCCGACAACGATTGGCGCGGCGTCAATTTCCATTTAATCGTAACAACTAATAAAAAAGGCGCTTTAAGCGCCCTTTTTTATGTTCATACGAGATTATGCATCTTTGTATGCGTCGGTATGTACCGAACGTACGGCACGACCTGACGGATCTGCCATCGTTTGGAAACTAGCATCCCAGGCCAGAGCTTCAGGCGTTGAACAGGCAACCGATTTACCACCTGGTACAGTTCGCGCGGCAGATTCCAACGGGAACAGTTCTTCGAAGAAGGTACGGTAGAAATAGGCTTCTTTAGTATCCGGCGTGTTGTATGGGAAGCGGAAATGAGCGTTTGCCAGTTCCTTGTCATCTACCACGGCGGCTGCATGCTCTTTGAGACCGTCAATCCATGAGTAGCCCACACCATCACTAAACTGTTCTTTTTGGCGCCATGCCACTTCTGCTGGCAGCATATGTTCGAACGCTTCGCGCAGAATATGCTTTTCGATGCGGCCGTTGGTTGACATTTTGGCTTCTGGGTTGAGGCGCATTGCCACATCCATAAATTCTTTATCAAGGAAGGGCACACGTGCTTCCAATCCCCAAGACGCCATCGCTTTGTTGGCGCGTAGGCAATCGTACAGATGTAGTTTATCCAGCTTACGGATCAGCTCCTCATGAAAAGCTTGCGCATTCGGTGCCTTATGGAAATACAGGTAACCACCAAACAGCTCATCAGAACCTTCACCCGACAACACCATTTTGATGCCCATTGCTTTGATCTTACGCGCCATCAAGTACATAGGCGTTGCGGCACGAATAGTGGTGACGTCATAGGTTTCCAGATGGTAGATAACATCCTTAATCGCATCTAAGCCTTCTTGGAAGGTAAAGTTGATTTCATGGTGGATGGTACCGATGGCGTCAGCAACTTTTTTGGCTGCGATTAAATCGGGCGCACCTTTTAACCCTACTGCAAATGAGTGCAGTTGTGGCCACCAAGCATCAGATTCATCGTTGTCTTCAATCCGGCGTTTGGCATAGGTTTGGGTAATGGCTGAAATTACGGAAGAATCAAGACCACCAGACAGCAGCACGCCGTAAGGTACGTCTGACATCAACTGGCGTTTTACCGCAGCTTCCAATGCCGTGCGCAGCTCTTCTTTGCTGGCAGGGTTGTCTTTGACGGCATCATAGTCACGCCAGTCACGTTGATAGTATTTCACTGGCTCTTCAGTGCCGCTTACCATGTAGTGACCCGGTTGGAACACGTCCACTGTTTTGCAGACAGGTACCAGAGATTTCATCTCTGAGGAAACGTAGAAGTTACCTGCAGCGTCGCGACCAGTGTACAAGGGCACGATACCGATATGATCGCGGGCAACAAGGAAGCTGTCTTTGTTCTGATCGTACAGCACAAACGCAAAGATACCGTTCAGCATGTCGAGGAAATCAGTGCCGTATTCTTGATACAGGGCGAGAATCACTTCGCAGTCTGAATTGGTTTGATAAGTATATTTATCACCAAGTTTAGCTTTCAATTCTTTGTGGTTATAGATTTCACCGTTAGCGGCTAAGACAATGCTGCCGTCTTCGCTGTACAACGGCTGTGCACCGTGTTCAATATCAACAATCGCTAATCTCTCGTGGGCCATTACCACTTTGTCGGATGCATAGATACCTGACCAATCTGGGCCGCGATGGCGCATTAACTTGGACATTTCTAAAGCTACTTGTCGTAGTGAAGCCGCATCAGACTGAATATCAAGAATGGCAAAAATCGAACACATAAAAACTCCGGGCTTTCACAAAAAACTATTTAGAGATACTTTGCCATTAATTATGTAGAAATCAAGCAAAATAACGATGAATAATTTATTAATTTTTTGATTTATGTGGATCAAATTCAAAGATTAGTGTTTTTTTATGATGATCTATCAAATGAGGTGGCAAAAGTGAGCTGGTGTCTATCGTTTTCCTATAAAAATTGGGTTTTGATTAATAAAACGATAATGCCGAAAGAATGACCAGTTGCAATGTAGAATAACTATCTGATTTTTAATGGGTATAATTTGAGCAAAAAGCTAGACTAAGGTCAAATAAAAAGGGGCATTTAGCCCCTTTAGCGCGTATTTTACTTAAGGCTAATCCCTGATTCTGGGCGGAGTTGGTAAAACTCTGTCCCCTGATAGTAACCAGGACGAGCCTGACTGTTCCCCAGTAAGCTAATGGCGTTAAAGTAGACCTGCAGATCTTCAAAAGTGCCAGATAAATCCCATTCTTCGTGGTATTCGTCACAGGTATTGTGATAGCAACCTTTTTCGAGTCGCAGTATCTGTTGCTTGTAGTCAGCTGTTGTCTTATCAACCGGCTCGCTGCCGCCACCGGCAAAAACCGCTGGAACGCCAAATTTTGCAAAGCTGAAGTGATCTGAGCGGAAATAACCACCGGACTCTGGATGTGATTCTGCTTTCGCGATACGTTGCATGTCGCTGGTCGCCTTTTGCAGATAGAGTTCTAATTCCGACTTACCTTTACCGACGATAGTGTAATCTTTGGTACGCCCAAAAATATTGGTGCTGTCTAAATTAAATACGCCGATGGTATTGGCTAATGGGTAGAGCGGATGTTCGGCATAGTAGCGCGAGCCAAGTAGTCCTTGTTCTTCGCCAGTGGTAACCACAAACGTGACTGAACGTTGCAGTGGCTGGCCAGCATTGGCGGCAGCGACAAACTGACGTGCCAGCGCCAGCATACCTGATACGCCGGAGGCGTTATCCATTGCACCATTGAAAATCTGGTCGCCTTCAAGTGTGTCATCTTTACCAAGATGATCCCAGTGACCCGTGACTAAAATATGTTCTTCCGCTGCCGCGGTGCCTTTGAGTGTGGCCACAACGTTATAGCTGTCGGCATAAACCGCACTGTTGTTAAAATGGATTGATGCTGTTTGTTCGAGAGGTAACTGAATTGGCCCATGAGCTGCGCGCTCACTCGCGGAATGTAAATCTAAGCCCGATTTTTTGAAGACTTGCGTAGCTGCATCTTTGGTCATCCAGCCTTCAACCGCGACGCGGTAATCTTTTTTATCGCCAGCTAAATCTTGCTGTGGTCCGGTCCAGCTATGTTCCACGACCGACCAAGGATAGGAGGCTGGTGCTGTATCATGGATAATGATCGCCCCTAAGGCACCTTGACGGCTAGCTTCCTCATATTTGTAAGTCCAGCGACCATAATAGGTCATTGCTTTTCCCGCAAATTTACCAGAATCGGGTGCTGCAAAGCCCGGATCATTGACGAGAATGACCGCAATTTTGCCCCGCATATCCAATCCCTGATAGTCGTTCCAGTCATACTCAGGTGCGTTAATGCCGTAGCCAACAAACACTAGAGGTGCGTTATCAATCGCGACTTCGCTAACGTCGTGTCGGCTGTTAAGGACTATATCGTCGCGATATTTTAATGGCAGATCCGCCAATGTGACCTGTTCATCATCGCTGGCGGTATAACTTACCATTGGCACTTTTTGCAGATAGCTGCCATTTGCGGCAGGGGCAAAACCTATGCGCTTAAAGGCCGCACTGAGGTAATCCAGTGTCATCTGTTCTCCGTGGGTTGTCGGAGCTCGTCCTTCGAACGCATCAGATGACAAAGTTTTGAGGTCTTGACGAAACAGTTGTTCGTCAAATTTCGCCTGAAATGGGGTTGATTCGCTATGCTCGTTGCAGCCAAGTAACAGTGCTGCAGCGCAGAGTGGCACGATTATGCGCATAAAATGTCCTGCTTTCTCATTTTTCTAGCGACGCATGTTAGCAGCAAAAAAGAGAGCAGATGTAACTGGAATGTTACTTTTTATGTCTGTTCGCACAAAAATAGAGCGCCCACGACAATGCGTGGGCACCATTAAAATCTGAGGGAGCGTTATACGATGTCGATTTCGCCAGCACAGCGGAATACATGGTTCGGACGGAACGGTTCACGCTCAATATCTTCAGGTTTAGTAACGCCACTCAATACCAGAATGGTTTCAAGACCTGATTGGAAACCGGCCAAAATGTCGGTACGCATGTTGTCACCGATAATCACCGTATCTTCTGAATGCGCGCCCATATGATTTAGGGCTGAGCGAATAATCAGTGAGCTTGGCTTACCAACATAGAAAGGCTTGCGACCAGAAATGACTTCGATAGGAGCACACAATGCACCACAGCCTGGCGAGTAGTTAGGACCATGAGTGTCTGGGTTAGTACCAATGAAGCGAGCACCATTCGCCACAAAGCGCGCGGCCTTATGGATCATGTCCCAGTTAAAGGTTTTAGTTTCACCTACAATCACGAAATCTGGATTGATGTCGGTGATAGTAAAGCCGGCATTATAAAGCTCATGGGTAAGGGCACCTTCACCAATCACATAAGCTTTGGCGCCATTAGTGCCGGCTTGTTGGCGAAGAAATGACGCTGTGGCCATCGCTGAGCTGTAAAAGCACTCTTCAGGGATCATTGGATAGCCTGCAGATGCCAGACGGTTTTGTAGGTCTTTACCCGTTTGTGCTGGGTTGTTGGTCAACACTACTAGTGGGTTGCCTTGTTCCAGCACCCGTGCAATAAATTTTTCACTGCCGGGTATCAGCTTGTTGTCGTGCATCAGCACGCCATCAATATCACAGATAATATTTTTCATGCCCATCTCATCGTTTTTAAATAAACTGCCATTATTCAAAGACAATTATCATACAATATCAATGGTGAAAGCGACTATTTTATTAAACTATGAAAGCACGCATAAAAAAAGGAATCCGTAGACTCCTTTTCATCAAAATTTCACATGAAATCAATCAGCCGCGTAACCTGATTCTGGCAATATTTCACCATCAAGCAGGGCTTGACCTTTTTGCATGCTTAATCTTCCCTGAGCGAACCACTTAACCACCAACGGATAAATCGCGTGTTCCTGTTCATGTACTCGTGCTGCCAGCAACTCGGCTGAATCATCTTCAAATACCGGCACTTTTGCTTGTAGTACCACAGGGCCTGCATCTAACTTGGGGATCACGAAGTGGACACTGGCGCCGTGTTCGTCGTCACCGGCATCAATCGCTTTCTGATGCGTGTGTAAACCAGTATGACGTGGCAACAGTGACGGGTGGACATTCAGCATTTTGCCTTCATATTTTTCAACTAAGGCGTTGCTTAAAATGCGCATAAAGCCAGCGAGTACGATGAGATCAGGCTGATAGTTGTCGATAGCCGCCATTAAACGTTCATCATAAGCCTCTCTGCTTTCGCCACTAACACTGCTAATGCAGCTCGTCTCGATTGCAGCATCCGCAGCGCGGCTTAAGCCATAGGCGTCAGCTTTGTTAGAGATAACGCCTACTACCTGATAATTCGCTTTTGGATGGCTGTGGTCGATAATGGCCTGCAGATTACTGCCGTTGCCCGAAATCAGCACCAATACACGACACAAATGCGGCATTAAACAATCTCCACCGCTTTATCACCATCTGCACGAGCGGCAATTTCACCGATGTGCCATGCTTTCTCACCATGGCTGTTAAGCAAAGCAAGCGCGGCTTCAACTTGATCAGCTGGCAGGGCGATGACCATACCAACACCACAGTTGAAGGTGCGGTACATTTCATATTTCTCGATATTGCCTGCAGACATCAACCAGTCAAATACCACTGGCCATTGCCAAGAGTCACCCTTAATAACAGCTTTAGCATTATCAGGCAGTACACGTGGAATATTTTCCCAGAAGCCACCGCCAGTGATGTGCGCTAGCGCGTGTACTTCTTGTTTGGCAATCAAATCCAGTACAGATTTTACGTAAATTTTGGTTGGTTCAAGCAGGTGTTCAATGAGAGGCTTGCCTGCCAAATCTTGTTGTGGGTCTGCTTGGCTGACTTCCAATACTTTACGAATAAGTGAGTAGCCATTTGAATGTGGGCCAGATGAACCCAGCGCAATCAGAGCATCGCCAGCGGCAACTTTAGAACCGTCGATGATGTCCGCTTTCTCAACGACGCCAACACAGAAACCCGCTAAATCGTAGTCAGCACCTTCGTACATGCCAGGCATTTCAGCAGTTTCACCACCAATCAGGGCACAACCTGACTGATGACATCCTTCGCCGATGCCCGTGACAACCGCGGTAGCGGCTTCAACGTCCAGCTTACCAGTGGCGTAGTAGTCGAGGAAAAATAATGGCTCTGCACCTTGAACAATCAAGTCATTGACACACATAGCAACTAAGTCAACACCAACGCTGTCGTGCTTTTTAAAATCGATTGCTAAGCGCAGTTTGGTACCAACACCATCAGTACCAGACACTAACACTGGTTGCTTATATTTAGTTGGCAGTTCACACAGGGCTCCGAAGCCACCCAGATTGCCCATCACTTCAGGACGGTGGGTGCGTTTGACAACAGATTTAATGTTATCAACCAAGGCGTTGCCCGCATCGATATCGACACCAGCATCTTTGTAGCTCAGTGGGGTAGGAGTACTCACTTGATCCTCTCGGGTACAGGGTTATGAATATTATGCGGGCGTATTCTATCAGTTTGCCGTAGGGGTCGAAAGCGAAACGTGCCGCTTAGCTAACCGGATAGGGCTCACGAATTGGCTGATAAACAAAACTTTATGTTTTCCAGGTCAGGCAAATCTACTAAACTTTCACAAATTTGCCTGTCGCAGGCGAACTCTGCTGTTCGTTTGCGCCAACCCCGCGAGATAGTTCAGGAGAGTTACCATGAAAGTTGTTGAGGTTAAACACCCGTTAGTCCGTCACAAAATCGGTTTGATGCGCGAAGGCGATATCAGCACCAAACGTTTTCGTGAACTGGCTTCTGAGGTGGGTAGTCTTTTAACCTACGAAGCAACAGCGGATTTAATGACAGAAAAAGTGACCATCGAAGGTTGGAATGGTCCAGTGGAAGTTGAACAGATCAAAGGGAAGAAGGTCACCGTCGTTCCTATCCTACGTGCCGGCTTAGGCATGATGGATGGTGTGTTAGAAAATATTCCAAGTGCTCGCATCTCTGTTGTTGGCATGTATCGTGATGAAGAAACTCTTGAACCTGTGCCATATTTTGAGAAGTTTGCCAGCGAACTCGAAGAGCGTTTGGCGCTGGTGGTTGACCCTATGCTGGCGACTGGTGGTTCAATGATTGCGACTATCGACCTGTTGAAACAACGTGGTTGTAGCAATATTAAAGCCTTAGTGTTGGTGGCAGCACCAGAAGGCATTAAGGCATTAGAAGCGGCGCACCCAGATGTTGAGTTGTATTGTGCTTCAGTTGACCGTTGTCTGAATGAGCAGGGCTACATTCTGCCAGGCCTTGGCGATGCAGGTGACAAGATATTCGGCACCAAGTAAGGCGTTGATAACATAAAAAAGCCCGCAGTGAGCGGGCTTTTTTATTGCATACACTATTCTCGTTTGCCTTTACAACACCATGGCGGCAATCCAGCCAAAGGCCAATAGCGGCAAGTTGTAGTGAATAAATGTCGGGATGACACTGTCGCGAATATGATCATGCTGACCATCGGCATTTAACCCGGCGGTAGGTCCTAATGTAGAGTCTGACGCAGGCGAACCTGCATCTCCTAAAGCGGCTGCCGTACCCACCAGTGCCACCACTGCAGTCGGTGAAAAGCCAAAATGTAGTGCCAGAGGTACATAGATTGTGGCAATGATGGGGATGGTCGAAAATGACGAACCAATGCCCATAGTAATTAACAGCCCGACCAACAACATCAAAAATGCGGCTAACCCCTTATTGTTGCCAATAATGTCGCCAAGGGTATTCACTAAGGTTGCCACTTCTCCTGTCGCATTAACCACAGCTGCGAAGCCGCTGGCGGCAATCATGATAAAGCCGATGCTGGCCATCATCTTGGTGCCACGAGTGAATACATCATCTTTATCGACCTGTTTTAAGGCGCCGGAAAAACTGAAGATGATAAAGCCGACTAACGCACCAAAAATCATGGAGTCAGTGCGCAGTTGTACGGCCAGAGTGGCGACAATTGCCAAGATGGCAATCGCCATATCTTTCTTACCTACTTTGGTTGTCTCAGTGGGAGAAAAATCCGTGTGTTCTTGATATTCACGTGGCTTGCGATAAGAGATAAATACGGCAATCAGCAGGCCAAGCACCATTCCCACTGCCGGAATTAACATCGCGCCCGGCACATCTGCAGACGTAATTGATAAGCCATTTTTATTCAGATTGGTGAGCAGAATATCGTTTAGAAAGATGCCACCAAATCCCACAGGCAACACCATATAGGTGGTGACAAGTCCGAAGGTGAGGGCGCAAGCAACTAAACGGCGATCCATTTTTAAACGCGTCATCAACTGCAGCAATGGCGGAATTAAAATGGGAATAAAGGCAATATGGATTGGCAAAATATTTTGCGAACTGATGGACATGGCAACGAGCGCAACAATAAGCGTAATACGCACTAATTTCATGTTGCTCTGTTGCTGTTCTTTACCGAGTAATGTCAACACAGACGATGAGATGGCATTGGTCAGCCCTGAATGCGATAGCGCGACTGCAAACGCACCCAACAAAGCGTAGCTGAGAGCAATTTGCGCGCCACCACCTAAGCCATCATTAAAGGCTGCGACAGTTTGATCAATATCCAAACCGCCGACGAGTCCAGCGACTACGGCACTTATCGTCAGGGCAATTACTACGTTAATCCGCGCGATACTCAGTGCTAACATCAGGCATACCGCAATTACAACAGCGTTCATATTGGAGTTTTATCGTTATTTTTAGAAGCAGACATTGTCTGCAAGCCAGCGGGTGCTGTCCAGCGCCAAGTTAATAATTTGTAGCGATTGGGCAAAACAGCAGTGCTGATTCGAACTTGACTGTTACGCTGGACAGAACTAATCAATCGTTTGAATATTCAGCTAAAAAAGGTGATATAGATCATAAATAGGTTGTCACCAAGCAGGCACAGCCTATAATGCTTGAGTAGTTAAAACGGAATCTTTTTATCACTGCTCAATCCATAGATGGAGGAAAGAAAATGGGCGTATTAGTAGGCCGTCCGGCTCCCGACTTTACTGCGGCAGCTGTGCTGGGTTCAGGTGAAATTGTTGATAGCTTCAACCTGACTGCAGCTATCAAAGGCAAACCAGCGGTTGTATTTTTCTACCCACTCGACTTCACCTTTGTATGTCCTTCTGAGCTGATCGCATTCGATCACCGTTTGGAAGAATTCACAAAGCGCGGTGTTGAAGTTATCGGTGTTTCTATCGACTCTCAGTTTACCCACAACGCATGGCGTAACACCCCAGTCGATAAAGGCGGTATCGGTGAAGTGAAATACACTTTGGTTGCTGATACTCGTCACGACATCTGCAAAGCTTACGATGTTGAACATCCAGAAGCTGGCGTTGCGTTCCGCGGTTCATTCCTGATCGACAAAGAAGGCGTTGTGCGTCACCAAGTAGTGAACGATTTGCCACTGGGTCGTAACATCGACGAAATGCTGCGTATGATCGACGCACTGCAATTCCACGAAGAGCACGGTGAAGTTTGCCCAGCTGGCTGGAAGAAAGGTGATAAAGGTATGGAAGGTAGCCCTGACGGCGTAGCTTCTTACCTGGCTGAAAATGCTGACGACCTGTAATTTGGTTGTGGGTTAAATAAAAAACCGCTCGAATGAGCGGTTTTTTTGTGCCTGTTGTTCAGCAAAAAATTACTCTGCTTCCGCTAAATAGAACAGGCCCTGTTGCAATAACTTTAATAACACTGGTTGTAGGCTAGAGTCAGCAAGTACCTGTAACGCGTCGCCGCTCAATTCTGTGTCATCGCTTAATTGGTGTGCCAATGCGGTATCGGCCGCATCGAATGAATAGCTTTCACCGTTGATAAACAGCCGACTTTGACTGTCATTTTCTAAACTCAGGACCTTTAAGCCACCAATGCGACGCAGTATCGCACCATCTTCAATAGCGTCTGCCAAGGCCTCTGCGTTCACCGGTTCGCTTTCACAGATGTCGAGCTCAAAGCGGTTTTGGCTAAGCAACTTACCCAGCATGGTTTGATAATATTGTGGATCTTCCGCCAGTTGTTTAATCAGCGCCATCATGCCGAGTTGCTGCTCTTGCGCCACCACACCTTTGCCAGCGGCATCTGTGGTAGAGGTGAAACGGCGATGACCAACGTTTTCATCAATTAGGTAATCGGCCAGTTGACTCATCAGCTCCTGCTGACTTGGCGCACGGAAACCGATGGAATATGACAGTGCTAAGGTCAGAGTAAAGCCCTGATGCGGGAATCCCGGCGGAATGTACAACATGTCGCCCGGCTCCAAAATGTCATCAATGATAGGCGTGAAGTTGTCAATCAACGGCGAGGTGAGGTTGCCACCACGTTGTTGATGGCTACCAATATCGCCAACTGTCCAGCGACGACGGCCTTCGCCTTGAATAATGAACACATCGTATTGATCGATATGCGGACCAACGCCACCGCCTGGGGTGGCAAACGACACCATCAGATCATCAAAGCGCCAGTCCGGCAGGAATCTAAATGCTTCAACTAACGGTTGGCTGTCTGGATACCAGTGATTGACCGCTTGCACCAGCAGTTGCCAGTTTTCTTCGCCGTATTGGTCATAATCTTCAAACGGGCCGTTGACGACTTGCCAGTCTTTGCCTTTGTTTTGTGTAACGACGATACGAGAAGACACTTCCTCTTCACAGGCGAGGCCCGCCAGTTCATCAGCAGCGATAGGATCGGCAAAATTTTTAAACGCTTGACGATAAACCATCGGCTTTTTCTGCCAAACGTTGGTAAGAAAATCCTGTATATCCAGATTTAGTTGGTACATATGGTTTCCTGCAATGAAAAAGGCGGTCACAGTAGTGACCGCCCATAAACTTAGCGTTGACGCTTATTTCAAATCGTCAACAAAGGCTTCGGCGCGGCCAATGTAGGTTGCTGGTGTCAGCTGTTTCAGCTCGGCTTTTACCGCATCTGGCAGTTCCAGATTGTCGATAAATGCTGCCAGCTGCGCACCATCAATGCGTTTACCACGCGTCAGCTCTTTCAGCTTTTCGTATGGCTTTTCGATGCCATAACGACGCATCACAGTTTGTACTGGCTCAGCCAATACTTCCCAGTTGTGGTCCAGCTCATCACGCAGGTGTTGTTCATTCACTTCCAGCTTGCTGATGCCTTTCAAGGTCGCTTGATAAGCAATCAGTGAATGGGCAAAACCGACGCCCAAGTTACGCAGTACGGTTGAGTCGGTCAGGTCACGCTGCCAACGTGATACCGGCAGTTTGCTGGCCAAGTGTTGCATCAGTGCGTTCGCAATACCCAAGTTACCTTCTGAGTTTTCGAAGTCGATTGGGTTAACTTTGTGCGGCATGGTAGATGAGCCGATTTCGCCCGCAATGGTTTTTTGCTTGAAGTGACCCAGCGCGATGTAGCCCCAGATGTCACGGTCGAAGTCGATCAAAATGGTGTTGAAACGGGCAACCGCGTCAAATAGCTCAGCGATGTAATCGTGTGGCTCGATTTGGGTGGTGTATGGGTTCCAGTTCAAACCAAGGCTAGTCACAAAGCGTTGTGACAGCGCGTGCCAATCAACTTCCGGGTAGGCTGACAGGTGCGCGTTGTAGTTACCTACGGCGCCGTTGATTTTACCCATGATTTCTACGGCTGCGATCTGCTTCAGTTGGCGCTCAAGGCGGACGGCAACGTTGGCCATCTCTTTACCCAGCGTAGAAGGCGAGGCGGGTTGGCCGTGCGTGCGTGACATCAATGGCACAGTTTTGTAGCTGTGTGCTAGACCTTTAACGCTATCAAGGATTTTGGTTAAGTACGGCAGCAATACCTGATCGCGCGCTTCAGTCAGCATCAAACCGTGAGACAGGTTGTTGATGTCTTCTGAGGTACAAGCAAAGTGAACAAATTCGCCTACCGCGCTCAGCTCAGCATTGTCCGCGATTTTTTCTTTAATGAAGTACTCTACCGCTTTCACGTCGTGATTAGTGGTGGCTTCAATGTTCTTTACGCGCTGCGCGTCTTCTACGCTGAAGTTGTCGCGAATGCTATCAAGCAGTGCCAACGCGTCTTCGCTAAACGGTGGTACTTCTTCGATTTCTGGGCAGCTTGACAGCAGCTTCAACCAGTTAATTTCGACTTGTACGCGATACTTGGTTAGACCGTACTCGCTGAATATCCCCCGAAGTTCGGTGGTTTTACTACCATAGCGCCCGTCAACCGGGGAGATAGCAGTCAGTGCGGAAAGTTCCATTGTAAGCTCCTTGATGAACTCGTTTTTAGTGTAGGGTAAGAAATTGGTTGGCCGTATCGACGATCGCTTTGCGCGAAAATACCAGTTGGCGACGTTTACCGCCTAACTGGCGCCATAATACGGCACTACGCATTGCTGCTAACAGTAATGCGCGAATTTTATGTTGTACTAAGGGTTGTTTCAGCACATGCGGATTACCCGAAATCTGGATTTTGGGGCCGAGATTACTGATAACATCGCTATAGATGCTGGCAAAGTTACTGATCATCTGGTCGTCAATAATCTTAAAATGCTGTAGCTGACGCTGTAACTGGTTGATACGCCCCGACAATACATTTAGCGCACCGTTGTTACGACTTAGCTTTCGTTCTAACGAAAGTAGTCCTACTAGATAACGGGTTATCTCAACATCTTTCTGGTGATTATCACCAAGCTGATTGATCACCCAGCGAAAGCCATTGGCGAGCACTTGTTTATTAGGATATATGTCGTCAATGCTTTCAGGGTTGGTCACCAACACCGAATTTAATGCCGCGGCCAATTGTTGTTCATCCGTTTCGCCGTGCCGCGCAATATACTGAACCTGAGCAATGGCTTGCAGTGTAGCTGCCAAGGCCATGGTTCTGTTTTCTAGTGTATCCATCCGCGAATTTACTCTTGTATAAGACGATCGATAATGCCGCCACCGAGACAGATTTCGCCGTCATAAAATACCGCTGATTGTCCGGGGGTGACTGCCGCAACAGGCTCATCAAACGTCACTTGCAGCTCATTATCTGCATTATAGTGAACTTGGCAGCTCACATCGGTTTGGCGGTAACGGGTTTTCAGCGTAATGCGGCTGCCGTCGGCTGGCCCTTGACGATCTACCCAATCAAGCTGATTGGCAATAAGACCATTGGACATCAGACGCGGATGACGGCCACCTTGCGCCACAATCAGTACATTACGTTTAAGGTCTTTATCTACCACGTACCAAGGATCGTCATTGCTGTCTTTCATGCCGCCAATACCAAGACCTTTACGCTGACCAAGCGTGTGATACATCAAACCTTGGTGTTTACCAATGATTTCGCCATCAACGGTTTCAATGTTACCTGGCTGAGCAGGCAGGTAGCGGCTTAAGAATTCAGTAAATTTACGTTCGCCGATAAAGCAGATACCTGTGCTGTCTTTTTTGGCCGCTGTCACTAAGCCTTGCTCCAGCGCAATTTCGCGTACACGTGGCTTTTCTAAATCGCCGACCGGAAACAAACTACGGCCAATCTGTTCATGGCTCAGCGTGTAGAGAAAGTAGCTTTGATCTTTATTGCCATCAACGCCACGAAGCAAGGCAGGCTTACCATTATGTTCACCACGGCGCACATAGTGACCCATGGCGATGTAATCGGCATCGAGAATATCGTCAGCAAAATCAAGAAACGCTTTAAATTTGATCTCTTTGTTGCACATGATGTCTGGGTTCGGAGTCCGGCCAGCCTTATATTCGGCGAGAAAGTACTCAAACACGTTATCCCAGTATTCGGCAGCAAAGTTCACCGTGTGCAGCTTAATGCCTAAGCGGTCACATACGGCTTGCGCGTCTTTTAAATCTTCGGCGGCTGAACAATACTCAGTGTCGTCATCTTCTTCCCAGTTCTTCATAAACAGGCCTTCCACCTGATATCCCTGCTGCTTCAGTAAGTAAGCTGAAACAGAGGAATCAACACCACCGGACATACCGACGATGACTTTTTTAGAAGAAGGATTGGGATCAGTAAAATTCATAGATGCTAACAACCATTGAACAGCAAAATACAGGTGGGGCGGTCGATGCGTGCGTTTGTTCGCAATAGCGACCAAATCCCATACTAATTAGGGCGCGTATTCTAGCACGCATCAGCTTAAGGGGCTAATGTCAGAAACGCTGAATTTAGACTTTTCAAAGGGATTCGTTCGCCGCGAAGATAAGCCTCAATGGTATCGAGCACTAATGGACTGCGTAATGCGGATTTTCGCGCCAAAATTTCTTCAAATGTGAACCAGTGAGCGGCAAGGATATCTTGATCTAGCGGTGACGCTGCCATGACGTGTTCAAGTGAACAGCAAAAAGTAAAGCGTAAGAACGCTAGTTCTGCTGAGGCAGAAAATTGATCGATACGTACCAGTGCCGCGGGCGATAAGTTAAGGCCTGTTTCTTCTAGAATTTCTCTTTCACACGCGGTTATCAAACTTTCATTGGCTTCGAGATGTCCCGCTGGCTGATTAAATTTCTGCTCACCGTTGATCAATTCTTCCACCATGAGAAAGCGTTGTTCAGCTTCAATAATGCAGGCAACCGTTACATTTGGGCGATAACGCAATTTTTCAGCCATTAGTGTTTCCTTTTTCTACAGCAGCTTAGCGACTTCGCTAGAAGGGAGTTCGTAATAGTGACCATTGGCTAACTGTTCACCCTGCTGTTGTAAGGATAGTGAGCCAATGGCGTAGCGAATGAGTCTTAACGTTGGAAAACCAACATGAGCTGTCATGCGCCGCACTTGACGATTACGGCCTTCACGGATGGAAATTTTGAGCCAACTGGTTGGAATGTTGGCACGTTCTCGAATTGGCGGATTGCGCGGCCAGATATCAGGTGCGCCGATTAGCTCAACAGCAGCGGGCAGTGTCATGCCGTCTTTTAATTCGACGCCTTGGCGCAGCGCTTCCATCGCGGCTTCGGTAATGGCGCCTTCAACTTGCACCCAGTAAGTCTTATAAGTGTGCTTATTGGGCTGGGTAAGTTTTGCCTGCAACTGACCATTATTGGTTAGCAGTAACAAACCTTCGCTGTCGCGGTCGAGTCTGCCTGCGGCATAAATATTGGCGATGGGCACAAAATCTTTGAGCGTTTGCCGTCCCTGTTCATCGGTAAACTGACATAAGACATCGTAGGGCTTATTGAGCAAAATAACGCGCGTGTCCTGCACGCTGACTTTTGGCTTAGCGGATTTTGTGGCTTTGGCTGGGCGCCGACGCGCTGACTGGCTATTCGCGTTGCGTGGCTTCACGCCTTTGTTCTGCTTAAACTTTTGCTGCGTGCTACTCATGGAAGATCTTCGAGTGCCTTATCGGAGGATGAATCAGAATCAATCGGACAATAGTCTACCTTGATAAACCACGTTGCGGAATTTGAATCTTTTAAAGAATGAACTATGATGTTCGCCAAAATGTGATCTGCGACCCGTTAACGATAAGTGGTATTCTTTGTATAACTGATTGAATATAAATATTATTTAACTTTATTCGAAGAAGTTCGAGCGGGAGCAGTCCTCCTTTCTTTCTTGCAAGTACGCATAGGACTGAAAATGACTGACAAAACCCCAACAATCATCTACACGGAAACAGATGAAGCGCCTGCGCTGGCCACTTTGTCGTTGCTGCCGATCATCCAAACCTTCGTTAAACCTGCGGGTATCGCGGTAGAAACGCGTGATATTTCCCTGTCTGGCCGCGTAATTGCCGCGTTTCCAGAGCGTTTAACTGAAGCACAAAAAATCGGTGATCATTTGGCCGAGTTGGGTGAATTGGCGACTAAGCCAGAAGCGAATATCATCAAACTGCCTAACATTAGCGCCTCGATTCCGCAGCTAAAAGCCTGTATCAAAGAGTTGCAAGCGCAAGGCTACGACCTGCCTAACTACCCAGAAGAACCGGCGACAGCTGAAGAAAAAGAAGCAAAAGCCCGTTATGACAAGATTAAAGGTAGCGCGGTTAACCCGGTATTACGTGAAGGTAACTCGGATCGTCGAGCGCCTTTGTCAGTGAAAAACTACGCGCGTAAACATCCGCATTCAATGGGGGCGTGGAGCAAAGACAGCCAAACGCATGTCGCGCACATGGATCAAGGCGATTTCTACGGTAGCGAGCAATCAGTGACCTTGCCTGCTGCTGACAGCGTCAACATCGTCTTGGAAACCGCAGGTGAAGCAGTAACGCTGAAAGCCGGTTTGAAGTTATTGGCAGGCGAAATTATTGACGCCTCAGTGATGAGTGTTGCGGCACTGCAAGACTTCTTTGAACGTGAAATTGAAACCGCAAAATCACAAGATGTGCTGGTATCGCTGCATTTGAAAGCGACCATGATGAAAGTGTCTGACCCGATCATGTTTGGCTATGCGGTAAAAGCTTATTTTAAAGCCTTATTTGCTAAGCACGCTGAAACCTTTAAGTCTCTGGGCGTTGATGTGAAAAACGGTTTTGGTGATGTGGTTGCTAAAATCGCTGAACTGCCCGCAGCACAAAAAGCGGAAATCGAGGCTGATATCGCCGCCGTGTATGCTGCACAGCCACCTTTAGCGATGGTGAACTCAGATAAAGGTATTACTAACCTGCACGTACCAAGTGACGTAATTATTGATGCCTCTATGCCAGCGGCAATTCGTGCTGGTGGTCAGATGTGGGGCCCAGATGGTCAATTGAAAGATATGAAAGCGATGATCCCTGATCGTTGCTACGCAGGTGTTTACGAAGAAGCCATCAATTTCTGTAAAGAGCATGGTGCGTTTGATCCTGCCACTATGGGCACAGTGCCAAACGTAGGTTTGATGGCACAGAAAGCCGAAGAATACGGTAGCCACGATAAGACATTTGAAATTCCATCTGATGGTGTCGTGAAAGTCATCAACAGCGCAGGTGAAGTGTTGATGAAACACGAAGTAGCTGCTGGTGATATCTGGCGTATGTGTCAGGCCAAAGATGCGCCAATTCGTGACTGGGTGAAGCTGGCGGTACGCCGTGCTCGTCTGTCATCTACACCAGCAGTATTTTGGTTAGATGAAAATCGTGCTCACGATGCGCAAGTCATTGCCAAAGTGAAAGCCTACTTACCAGAAGAAGAGACCGATGGTTTAGAAATTCATATCATGTCACCAGAAGAGGCCGCTCGTTTCTCGCTGACACGTATGAAAGCTGGTCAAGATACGATTTCTGTTACCGGTAACGTATTGCGCGATTACCTGACGGATCTGTTCCCAATTCTGGAACTGGGTACCAGTGCGAAAATGCTGTCTATCGTGCCATTGATGAATGGTGGCGGTCTGTTTGAAACTGGTGCAGGCGGTAGTGCACCTAAACACGTACAGCAGTTCGAAGAAGAGAACCATCTGCGTTGGGATTCACTCGGTGAGTTTTTAGCCTTGGGCGCTTCGTTGGAGCATCTGAGCCAGACGACCAATAATGCGAAAGCACAGGTGCTGGCGGATTGCTTAGATAAAGCGATTGGTGAGTTCCTCGACAACAACAAGTCTCCTTCTCGTAAGGTAGGACAGATTGATAACCGTGGCAGCCATTTCTATCTGGCACAGTATTGGGCGAAAGCCTTGGCTGAGCAAAGTACAGACAGTGAACTGCGAGCTGCATTTGTCGAATTGGCGAATGCGCTGGTAGCTCAAGAAGATAAGATTGTTGCTGAGTTAAATGGTGCCCAAGGCGCAGCGGTTGATATGGGCGGCTACTACCGTCCAGATAGCAGCAAGGCTGCTGCTGCCATGCGTCCAAGTGCGACACTTAATCAATTAATGACCTATTAAGCAAAATCCCCATGACATCTTATTGGTGGCATGGGGTATTATGATGTTAATAATAGGTAAATAAAAAAAGGCGGGAATTCCCGCCTTTTAAGTAGAAATTAGTCTGGTGCTTTACTTGACTGGAGAGATCTGTGAGGCATGCATGCCTTTAGGACCTTTCTCTACTTCAAATTCAACAGGTTGACCTGCTTTTAGAGTTCTGTAGCCATCCATCTCAATGGTTGAATAGTGTGCAAAAACGTCTTCACCACCTTGATCCGGGCAGATGAACCCGAATCCCTTGGCGTTGTTGAACCACTTAACAGTTCCGCTTGCCATACATCTACTTCCTTCTACTGTTGCTCCCAATACACCGATACTTCGTTTTCATTGTGCGAAATATCTACTGATCGGATACAGAATGCGAGCCTTAAAAGTTGATGTCAAGATTGAATTAACATAATTACAACATTTTTAAGACTAAAGGATAATAGTGAAAAGCGTGACATCGCATTTTTTTAATTGAGTAAAACCTTAATCAAATCAGAACGTATGAAATTCGAGCGTTTGAACACTTCCAAGCGAAATTTATCGAGCTTGGTTAGCCAATAGCTTTAGACAATTTCGTTAAGTTGATCGTATAGTGAAATTAGAATCAGTCGGAAAAATCGCACAAATTAATCGATTCATCACATTGGTTCGGTTGGTTGAAGTGTGATACAGATACTAGTATTGAGTTATGACAAAAATCGGTCAAATTGAGCAACTAGAGAGCGGCGTTGAACAAGAACTTCAGCCACCGCCGATGTATAAAGTGTTGTTGATTAACGATGATTACACCCCAATGGAGTTTGTGGTTGAGGTGTTGCAGATGTTTTTCAATAAGAATCATCAGGAAGCGACCGACATTATGTTGTTGGTTCATCACCAGGGAAAAGCGGTCTGCGGGCTGTATCCATTCGGAATCGCAGAAACCAAAGTAGCGCAGGTAAATCAATTCGCCCGGCAACATCAGCATCCACTGCTGTGTTCCTTAGAAAAGGCGTAAATTTAGCTATCACTGAAGTTAGGGGGTGCACATGCTGAATAAAGATCTTGAAGTCACGCTGAATTTGGCTTTTCAGCAAGCCAGAGATGCCCGTCATGAATATATGACGGTTGAGCATCTGCTATTAGCGTTGATTGATAACCCCGCCGCGCGTGATGCTCTGTTAGCCTGTGGGGCTAACATTGAGAAATTACGTGATGATATCTCGAGTTTTATTACTCAAACCACTCCAGTGATTTCAGATCCTGAAGATGAACGGGAAACCCAACCAACGTTGGGGTTTCAGCGCGTTCTGCAACGTGCGGTATTCCACGTGCAATCTTCTGGACGCAATGAAGTGACGGGCGCCAATGTGTTGGTTGCCATTTTTAGTGAGCAGGAGTCACAAGCTGTCTACCTGCTACGTCGTTATGACGTGACCCGCTTAGATGTGGTGAATTATATCTCCCACGGGTTCGCTAAAAATAATGAGGAGCCTGAAAATAATGCGGCTCAAGAAAGCGCATCAGAAGAGCAAACTGAGGCGATGGAAGAGCGCAACATGCTGTCGCAATTTGCCAGTAACCTCAATGAACAGGCCGCACAAGGCAAAATTGACCCACTTATTGGTCGCCATGATGAGATTGAACGGAGTATTCAAATCCTCTGTCGGCGCCGTAAAAATAACCCGCTGCTGGTGGGCGAGGCTGGCGTCGGGAAAACCGCTATTGCTGAGGGCCTAGCGTATCGTATCGTTTCTGATGAAGTGCCAGAGGTTATTCGTGACGCAACTGTCTATTCATTAGATATGGGGGCGTTGCTTGCCGGAACTAAATATCGTGGTGATTTCGAAAAACGTCTGAAAAATATTCTGAAAGAGTTAACTGCCGACAAACAGGCCATTTTGTTTATTGATGAAATCCATACCATTATCGGCGCGGGTGCAGCCTCGGGCGGCGTTATGGACGCATCTAACCTGCTGAAGCCGCTGTTATCTAGCGGTAAGTTGCGCTGCATGGGGTCGACTACGTTCCAAGAGTATCAAAGTATTTTTGAGAAAGATCGTGCGTTAGCACGTCGTTTCCAAAAAATTGATATTAATGAGCCAAGTGTTGAAGAGACCACTAAGATCCTAGAAGGACTTAAGTCGCGCTACGAAGAGCATCACCATATTCGTTACACCAAAGCCGCGCTAGCGACAGCCGCAAGGTTGTCTGATCGTCACATTAATGACCGTCATCTACCTGATAAAGCGATTGACGTGATTGATGAGGCGGGGGCTCGTATGGCCATGCTGCCGCAAAGTAAGCGTAAGAAAACTATCGGCGAAGCGGAGATCGAGGCGGTTATCGCCAAGATGGCACGCATTCCGGAAAAGTCAGTATCTTCTACTGAGCGCGATACGTTGAGAAACTTAGAGCGCAATCTGAAGATGACAGTATTCGGTCAGGATAAGGCGATTGAAAGCTTAAGCGCTGCTATTCGTCTGTCACGCAGTGGCTTAGGTAATGAAAACAAACCCGTGGGGAGTTTCCTTTTCGCGGGCCCAACAGGGGTTGGTAAAACCGAGGTGACAAACCAACTGGCGAATTGTTTGGGTATGAAGCTAGTACGTTTTGATATGTCGGAATACATGGAAAGTCACACTGTGTCGCGTTTGATTGGTGCTCCTCCTGGCTATGTGGGTTTTGACCAAGGTGGTTTGCTGACGGATGCGGTGATTAAAAATCCGCATTGTGTGATTTTGCTGGATGAGATTGAAAAGGCACATCCGGATATCTACAACCTGCTGCTGCAGGTAATGGATCACGGTACACTGACCGACAATAACGGCCGAAAAGCAGACTTCCGCCACGTGACATTGGTCATGACGACGAATGCGGGTGTGCAGGAAACAGTGCGGAAATCGATAGGCTTTAAGCAGCAAGATCACAGTCACGACGCCATGAGTGAGATTAACCGGGTGTTCTCACCAGAGTTCCGTAATCGTCTCGACAGCATCATTTGGTTCAACAGCCTAGATATGACCATCATTGCGAAAGTGGTCGATAAGTTCCTTGTTGAGCTGCAAGCTCAGCTAGATGCGAAGGGTGTAACGCTGGATGTGACCGATGAGGCGCGTACTTATCTGGCAGAAAAAGGCTACGATAAGACCATGGGGGCTCGCCCAATGGCACGTGTTGTTACGGATATGCTGAAACGTCCGCTGGCGGATGAGATCTTGTTCGGTAAGCTTGAGTTTGGTGGTACGGCCAAGGTCGATATCATTGATGGCGAACTGAATATCGCAATCGAGGTACCAGAGAAAGTGTCTTAGTGTTGAACTTAACCCATAAAAAATGGCTGCGCTTTGCAGCCATTTTTTTATGGCATCTTAACAGGCGTTAAAAATAATCCACTTCACCACATCTACAGTGTGGTAAGTCTATGATAGCTGTGGAGAATAAATATTAGCGTGCGCGGAAGACGATACGGCCTTTGCTCAAATCGTACGGGGTCAGCTGAACGGTGACTTTATCACCAGTCAGGATACGGATGTAGTTTTTACGCATTTTGCCGGAAATGTGAGCTGTCACAACGTGACCATTTTCCAGTTCAACTCGAAACATCGTATTTGGCAAGGTTTCAAGAATTGTCCCTTGCATCTCAATACTGTCTTCTTTCGCCATTAAATTTTTGTCCTGTTAGCCTCTAGGAAATAAAAACCGCCGTATCATGCCGCAATTTACCCACGGTGTAAAGGAATTTGCGGCAGGGCAGTACCATTTTGCCAGCCGGATGAAGTGAGCACTTGGTAGGGACGATAGAGACGTTTGTAATTCATCTTCTTGTTATCATCTATTTGATATCCAAGATAAAGAAAGGATTTATTCATCGACGCTCCGAGTTTGCACTGTTGCAAAATCATTAAGCTGCCTAACGAGCGTTGACTCAACTCTGGCTCAAAAAAACTGTACACCGCCGAGATGCTGTCAGCTAACAAATCGGTGACGGCAACCCCCACTAACTGCTCATCTAAATAGAGTTCTAGAAAGCCAGATTGCATCCAATCGCAGCCGATAAATCCCACATATTGCTCTAATGAGGGCGGGAACATAGGTCCATCGTGGTGACGAGCCTTGATATAGCGTTGATATAAATCGTAGTGCGCATCGCGAAACTCTCGGCTGACTTGTACACGAATATCGCGATTGTGCGCCAAGGTACGTTTTTGTCGTTTTGAAGGCGTGAACGTTGCGAGTGGTACTCGGATAGGCTGACAAGCATGACAGCTCGGGCACCTAGGTTTGTATACCATACTGCCACTACGGCGGAATCCCATTGATAGCAACTGTTCAAATAGTGCTGGTTGCATCATCTGTTCTTTAATCACCAGCAGCTGTTCTTGCTGATGTTCAAGATAACTACAAGGGAAGGTTTGTGTTAAACCCACCGCAACTGTTTGTTGATCAGAGTGCAATTGTTACCTCTTGTGGTGCCCAACATCCGGCGAGAGCCTGACCGTCACGAAAACGGTGGACTAATTCGATAAAGCTACGTCGATCCAATGAGCGTGCGCCTAGTGAGGCTAAATGCGGATTCATCACTTGCGCATCAATGAGTTTATATCCATGGCACAGCAGATGATGATGCAACACCACAAATGCTGCTTTAGACGCGTTAGTGGCGCGATGGAACATAGATTCGCCACAAAAGATGAGGCCGACATCCAAACCATATAAACCGCCAATGAGTCGCTCATCCTGCCATACTTCAATAGAGTGCGCCCGTCCCAGTTCATGCAGTTGCTGATAGGCTAAGCGCATCTCTCCGGTAATCCAAGTGCCGGGTTGCTGTTGGCGCGTCATCGCGCAGCCAGCAACAACATCAGCGAATGAATGGTTAATGGTGAAACGCCAGCCCATTTTTTTCATGTATTTACGCAGGCTACGGCTGACATTTACACTACCGGGGAGGAAAATAGCTCGAGGATCAGGTGACCACCATAAAATGGGGTCATCATGATTAAACCAAGGGAAAATGCCTTGGTAATATGCACTTAATAATCGTTGTGGATGCAGATCTCCGCCCACAGCCAGTAAGCCGTTAGGCTCGGCGAGCGCTAACTCTGGTGCGGGAAACGGATCTGATGCATCTTTTAGGAACGATAGTGTGTTCACGGTTACTTAGTGCACAATGCAATTTAGCTAATAACTTAACGGAAATTCGCGTATGTGGAAAATACTAATACTCTTATTTGGGCTGTCAGTGTTGCTACCGTATACAAATGTAGCTTATTCCGAGGAGTTTCCCCGTAATCAGGCGATGCCGGTAGTAAAAGTTGTCTATGGAACCTTGGATTCGATTCGTGATGTAAGTCGTACTGAGTTAGAACGTGATCGCAGTAATGGCTGGCGAACCTTTGGCGGTGCACTTTTAGGCGGTGTAATTGGACATCAGTTTGGTGATGGTCACGGTCGAGACGTCACAACAGTCTTGGGTGCAATCATCGGAGCTGGTGTGGGCAGTCAGCAAGGGCAACAACAGCATACTCGTGTCGTACACTTGCAAGAACTACTGATTAAGCAAAATGATGGCGAACAAGTGATGGTCATTCAACAGCCAGCTGCCAATATGCCGCTACGCCGCGGTGATGAGGTGAGAGTCGTCTATTTTGATACCGGTGTACGTGTTGATAAAGCGATGTGAGCGCTATTAGCGTCCACATCGCCTAGCCGATTAGAACCCGCGAGGAAGACGGCTTCCAGGATTTTTGGCCAGTTTTTCGCGCCATAATTGCTTAGGTGTTTTACCTTGAGCTGATGACGTCGTCGCTGCTTTTTTAGCAGGTGCGGCTGTGGCAGCTTTCTTTTCAGCAGCTTTAGGTGTCGCCGCTGGTGCTTCATTGGTGCCCAATTCCGCTAACATACTTTCCAGCTCTGCAAATCGCATTGATTTACCACCATCGATCTTATACCAGCTACCGCTTTGCTCGATGCTTACAGCTTTTCCATCACGCTTTGAAAGAGCTGCTTCCAATTGGCTGATGACATCTTCTTTAGTCAGTTTGGTCATTGAATTAGGCCTGTTATTTTATTGTGAATTTCAAAGGTCGGGGGATTTTATAAAGCAAATGCTGTCAATGTCCAATTTGGCGCTGTAATAATCGTCAGAAACGTTACATTGGTATCGGATTAATCGTCAAACGGCAGGACAATTGCAGGATGTGATATGCTGGCGGCTAATGAATATCAATAGGAGCAGCAGGATGGAGCGGCAAGCGCTTGAAGCGTATCTTGATGAGTTTTTACAAGTTGAGCGTTATAAAGATTACGCCCCAAATGGCCTACAAGTAGAAGGATGTCAGCAAATCAATACGATAGTGACAGGCGTTACTGCCTGTCAGGCATTGATTGATAAGGCTGTCGAACTTAAGGCCGATGCGTTACTGGTGCATCATGGATTTTTTTGGAAAAGTGAGCCGGCTGTTCTGGTGGGGATGAAGCAACGTCGAATCAAGGCGTTACTCGCCAATGACATTAATCTGTTTGGCTATCATCTGCCATTGGATGGTCATCCGGAATTGGGAAATAACGCGAAATTGGGTCAAGTGCTCGGCTTGAGTCAAATCGAAGTCGTAGCGCAAATTCCACAAAATCTGCTGTGGCGAGGCTCGTTAGCCGCTGCTCAAACGCCAGCAGAGTTTGCGGCACATATCACTCAGCGGTTAGGCCGTGCGCCACTGCATCTTGCTGCTGACACACAGCAAATCAACACCGTCGCATGGTGTACAGGCGGTGCTCAAGACTATATCGATGAAGCGTATGCCTTGGGTGTGAATGCATTTATTAGCGGAGAGGCTTCAGAACGTACCTTTCACAGTGCTGTGGAGCAAGGCATCCACTATTTCGCAGCCGGACATCATGCGACCGAGCGATATGGTATTGAAGCTTTAGGTCAGCATTTAGCTGAAAAATTTGGCTTGCAACATCATTTTGTTGATATCGATAACCCGGTCTAACGTTAGCGAATAGTAAGCTAATGCTGCGCCAAACATACGTTTAAATGCTATCCAAATTGCCTGTTGGTAACATCACGCTAGTTATCAGCAGGTATTGCCTCATCGAACACTACACTCAAACATCCTTAATACAAATCCGTTCTAATTCTTATATTTTTAAAAATCTAGCGATATATGTTGATTCATCGGTAAAACCTAATAAATAGTAAGTTATGTTACCGCTTTGAAGCAGTTATCCCACCTAAATATATGACGTTATAACGTCAAATTTATAACGATATAAGCCTTGCTATAAAGGGCTATGCTTGTCCGCTAATTTAGCTGAGTTCAAAAAATGCCACTTTCATCACTCAGTGACTAAAAAATCAATGTTCTTTACAATTGTGTCATATAAAAATGCTAGATATAGCGCATCTCGCTACTGTAGTATTTTGTTTCAATATGCATAAAGTTTTTGTTAATGCGGTGGTATGAACCTTGATGGCTAGCCTTGTGAGAAAACGAGGGTTTACCTTGGTTGAGTTAATGGTCGTAGTGGCGATCGTCGCGATTCTAGCGGCAGTAGCATTACCTTCTTATCGATATTTTATCATTGCCAGCCGCGCACGAGCGGCCACGACGGATCTCGTCGGACTCGCAATGGAAATGGAAGCAATTTATAAAAATCAGCTGCAATACCCAACGAATGCAGCGGGCACTGTTGCCAGTAGCAGTAGTTTTTCTGGTTGGGCGCCATCGGAAGCAACATATTTTGGTTACAGCCTTGAGAGCTCAAGTACTAGCTACAGCTTAAAAGCAACGGGCACTAGCACTTTATCCGGCTGTGTATTGACGTTAGATAGTGGTAACAATCGCACTGCAACGGAGGCATGTGGATTTTCGTCATGGTGATACGTGAGCAAGGTTTGTCACTGGTTGAAATGATGGTTACCGTCGCGGTGGCCGGTATTCTTGCGCTTTATGGCGGCTCTCTGACCTCGAGATGGCTAGGAAAGCAAAAGTTACAAGCGGCCGAGGAAATGTTGCAGCAGGGATATGCTAAAGCGCGTGCCGTAGCATTATCTAATGGTGCGGTAAGCGGGGTGAACGGCTCAAGTTTACTGGTATTAACCAACAAACAAATTTGTGTTCACAACAGTGATCATAGTGCCGTTGATTGTAGTGATGCCTTGTGGCACGCCGAATTGCCAGTGGATAGCGCCACGATTGCCAATCAACAGACCACGTGTATTGCTTTCAATTCTGCGGGGTTACCTGCTAGCGGTACGCTAGGTACTACTAACTGCACTCAATCAACCCAATATTCCATGAGTAAAGGAAGCGATGATGCGAATGGTTACCTCGAGTAGGCAACAGGGATTTTCCTTGCTTGAAGGTGTGATAAGCATTTTTCTGGTGGCAATTTCCGGATTGGGAGTGGCTTATACCTTATCGGTATCAATGAAATCGCAAGTCACTGACAATGTGCAGAACTTAGTGTTGAACGAACTCCGCGGTGAGTTAGAGAACGCCGGCATTCAGGCTAATTGTTCACTCGCAGGTACAGATAGTAGCGGTGACATTATGGTACTCAATCACGACTTGCAATCGACCACTAATGCCAGTTATTCCAAACATTGCGGTTACGCCAATATGGATGTCACGATTGATACCATTACCCAAACGGTAGCCGTGCCGCAATTCACCATTACTGTGTCAGATGACAGGGTCGGTAATTATGACATGGTTATCCAAAACTAACTCAACGTCATTGCGGCACTTAAGTCGCGCGCAGCAGGGCTTTTCGCTTATCAGCATGATGGTGGGAGTCTTGGTCACATCGTTTTCTCTGCTTGCCATGATGGCGTTGTACAAGTCTGCCGTATTCCACATTTACAACCCTGAATCAGGTAGTGAAACCTTTTCTATTCGTAACCAGCAAAACATGACGGGGTTGCTGACGATGCAGTTGTTGCTGCAAAAAGCAGGCTTTGGCATACCGGATGCGACCACAAATAGCCATTTTATCTTGGTCAGTGGCGGAGGACTGACGGCAACGACAGGCAGCGCTATGTTGTCTCCAGCCGGTATTGTGGAAACGGTGGGTTTTGCTGCAAAGATAGGAAATTCGTTGTTTTGGGAAGAAAATACCGCGCTTAGCGATATCGCCGCCAGTTACACATGCCGAGGAATATTATCCGACCAGACCAATTTCGCAGTTTATCAACTGACGAAGGTTGGCAGTTGCCATCCTGTATCTACTCAATGGTCCGGACAAACGTGGCAGATTATTCGCATCATCAAGCCTAATGTGTTGAGTGGACCTGTCAGCTTTAATGTTCAGTTAAACACCAGTAAGTGTTCACCTTTCGGTAGCGAAATGACAACGTCGCTACTTGCCTCAAGTGTCGCCAGCTTAGATGGATTAGCCAGTGACGCAGCCACTAAAGCCGGTCTGCAAGTGAATGTGAATTGGAGTCAATCAGCCAGTTACACACCTTGGAGTTCGTGTCTGTTGAACTTTAGTAATTAAGGTAGGGATAACTTATGCCAATGAACAGACAGCGAGGTTTTGCAGGCATTATCATGTTAGCCATCTTTGGCATTGTGATGGTGATGATGGTGACCGGTGCTATGCGCTATATTCAGTCATCGCAACAAGCGGGTACGACTGTTCATGCAGTTACACAGTCACAGATCAAAGCGTGGACTGGTGTTGAGGCCATGCGACAGTTTTTCTACCAAACGGGCCCAACTCAGTTAGCTGCTCTGTCAGTTGGCGATGCAATAAATTTTCCTACGGACTCAGGGCTTTCCGGTCAGCTGGTGGCAATCTCAACGACAGCGCCCACCTGTGTCGATGGTGTACAGCTGGTGGTTAATGTTTTCGGTGCGGCGGCCAGAACCTCAGCAGGCGTGCAAAGTATTTTTTGCGTTATTGAAGGCCAAACTCTAACAACCTATAACATGGGGAATGCGGTTTTCATCAAAGGGGGGCTCTCCCTTGGCGGTGATATCAACATTCTCAATGGCGAAAATACCAACACCTCATTTTACGTTGAGGGCGATATAGACGGACATGGCAGTATTTCCGGGTTTAGTTTGTTGTATTCCACTGGCAATGTGACGTTAGGCGGTTCTCAGAATGATATTGCCACCGTCGCCGCTGAGGGCGATGTAACGCTCTCGGGGAGTGGTGGCTATGGCAATGTGACGGCGATGGGCAATATCAGTATGTCCGGCGGCGTGAACACCTTATCAGCCAAAGCGAACGGCAATATTACCTTACACAGTAGCGCTGATGTGGCGGGCACTCTTTCTGCCATTGGCAACGTTATTATGGAAGCGGGAACAACCGCTGGTAACGTATTGAGCCAGGGAAATGTCACTGCGACCAATGCCACGATTGGCAATCTGATGGTTGAAGGTGACTTTAGCGAAACCAGTAATGGAGCGGTAGGCAGCGGTCAGGTGGGGGGCAGCATCAACCGCGCTGATTGGAATGAAAAGGTAAACGTCAGCCATATCGAGGGCTTAACTGTGGCGATTACCCCAGTTACACCTGTGTCGGTAACCGATTTGCGTGTTGATGCTTGGGCGCTGAAATCTGCCGCCAACTTGGCGTTTGATATCGATACGTCAGGCAATATTCTGGTACAAGTGCGCAATATGAGTGGCATTGCCAATGGCGATTATTATCTGGCTGGTCAGGGCAAGAACCGAGATTACCTATGTGATACGCCGAGCTATTCAGATAGCACCTGTCATAAGAAGGTCTGTGTCGGTTACTCCGATAGCAATAGCTGCTTTAACTATGTCAGTAAGGATGATGAATGGCAGTTGGACGGTTCTCAATTCGTGCCAGCGGTGTTGTGGTTTAACGGCTCAGTGGATGTGGGCACCGGCACCTATGTCGATACCGTGATTGCAACAAAAAATATCTCCACCAGTGGCAGTCATACGATTAAGTCGATCAACTTTGCTGGTTATAACGACGTTTGCGCGACCAGCAATTTTGCCGATTTTTATGCGACCAACCTTTGCTCTGCTGGCACATTGGTATATAACCCATTAGCCAATATTGCCTTGTTGGCTGGGGGGTATGTTGATGACGTTTTCTATGGTGGTGACATCACCTTAGGTGCATCCACTGAAGTTTATGGCAGTGTTATTGCCGGAAACCTGTTGTTTAGTGGTGGTAATACCAAAATATACGGCTATCTGACGGTTGCCAACCAAAGTGGCAGCACAGAAGGTTCCGACTTTCATGGTTCGACAACCATTGATTTATCATCATTGCCTGAGGTGTATAACCCAGGAGAGGTGGTGACCGGAGGCTCGCAGCAGGGTGGAGGTAATGGTACTGGTTCTGCTAACACCAAAGTGACACAACTTTGGTCCCGCTATTTGTAATGAAAAAGGCCGCAAAAGCGGCCTTTTTACTGAGTTTGGCAATTACTTAACGCGCATGCCCGGTTGCGCACCTTCGTGCGGCTCCAGAATCCACAAGTCTTTACCACCAGGACCTGCAGCTAGTACCATGCCTTCAGATATACCGAAACGCATTTTGCGTGGCGCAAGGTTAGCCACCATCACCGTCAGTTTACCTTCCAGATCTTCTGGGTTGTACGCTGATTTAATACCCGCAAACACTTGGCGCGTTTCGCCGCCCAAATCCAGTTGCAGTTTCAGCAATTTGTTTGCTTCTGGTACGGCTTCCGCTTTTTTGATCAGTGCGATACGCAGGTCGATTTTAGCAAAATCATCAAATTCGATTGTGTCGCTAATTGGATCTTCCGCCAGCGGGCCAGCAGCTTTTTCAGGCTCAGCAGTGGCTTGCAGATTTTCTTTTGAAGCATCTACCATAGCGTTCACTTTATCCAGCTCAACACGTTGCATCATAGGTTTGAACGCGTTGATAGCGTGGCCGTCGATTGAATCATTCAGGCCTGTCCAAGTCAGTTCAAGGTTCATAAACGCTTCTACATCGCTAGACAGACTTGGCAACACGGGTTTCAGGTAAGTCACCAGAATGCGGAACAGATTCAGCGCGACAGAACATACTTGATGTGCTTGCGCTAAGGTTTCTTCCGCTTTAACCAACTGCCATGGTGCTTGGTCAGCCACATAGGCGTTGGCAATATCGGCCAGCGCCATGATTTCGCGGATGGCTTTACCGTATTCACGCGCTTCGTAGAAGGCGGCGATTTGCTCTTGCTTGGCAAGGAAGGATTCCGCCAAGCTGTTGTCGCTAACAACCGCTAATTTGCCGTCAAAACGCTTGCTGATAAAGCCCGCGGTGCGGCTTGCTAGATTCACTAGCTTACCTACCAAATCTGAGTTTACTCGTGAAGTGAAGTCTTCCAAGTTCAGGTCAAGGTCATCGATACGGCCAGACAGTTTCGCAGCATAGTAGTAACGCAGATATTCAGGATCTAAGTGGTCAAGATAGGTGCGCGCTTTAATGAAGGTGCCTTTTGATTTTGACATCTTGGCGCCGTTTACCGTCACATAACCGTGAGCGTAAACGTTAGTCGGTTGGCGATAACCGGCGCCTTTCAACATCGCTGGCCAGAACAAGCTGTGGAAGTAAACGATGTCTTTGCCGATGAAGTGATACACCTCAGCGTTGGAATCGGCATTCCAGAATTCATCAAAGTTCAAGTCACCACGTTTGTTACACAGATTTTTAAAAGAACCCATGTAGCCGATAGGTGCGTCCAACCACACGTAGAAATATTTACCTTCAGCGTCTGGAATTTCAAAACCGAAATAAGGCGCGTCACGGCTGATGTCCCACATCTGCAAACCTTGCTCAAACCATTCGTTCAGTTTGTTAGCGATTTCTGGCTGCAGTGAACCTGAGTGAGTCCACTCTTTGAGCATGCCTTCAAACGCTGGCAGGTCGAAGAAGAAATGCTCAGACTCCTTCAATACTGGTGTGGCGCCGCTTACTGCTGAACGCGGATTAATCAGCTCGGTTGGACTGTAAGTTGCACCGCAGGCATCACAGTTGTCGCCATATTGATCTTCCGATTTACATTTAGGGCAGGTGCCTTTAACGAAACGGTCTGGCAGGAACATCTGCTTTTCAGGGTCAAACAGTTGCGAAATGGTTTTGGTTTTGATGAAACCGTTGTCGCGTAGCTTGAGATAGATACCTTGTGCTAACTCGCGGTTCTCTTCGCTGTGAGTGCTGTGATAGTTGTCAAAACCTATGCTAAAGCCAGCAAAGTCGGCTTGGTGTTCGGTATTTACCTGCGCGATCATCTCTTCCGGCGATATTCCCATCTGCTGGGCCTTAAGCATAATTGGGGTGCCGTGAGCATCATCTGCACAAATGTAGTGACATTCATTGCCACGCAGCTTTTGAAAGCGCTGCCAAATGTCGGTTTGAATATATTCCAGCATGTGCCCCAAATGGATAGGTCCATTGGCGTACGGCAAAGCGCTGGTCACAAGAATTTTACGTTGAGAATCTGACATCTTTTATTCAATCTAACTAAAGGCCCAAAAATAGTGGCACAGATACTAACCGATCCGTTGCTTATTTTCATCATGACGTGAGATAAGTGCGTTAATTCTATTCCAAATCTGTCGCTAAGATCTGGTACACTTGGCCAAATTTATTTGTAGGGGATTGAGTTTTGTCTTCTGTAAACCAGGACTTTCGTCTCGACGACGCACTGCTGAGCAAAGTATTAGCAGTATTAAACGCATATCAGGATCCATACCTGAAACAAGGGTTAGTTGATGCAGCAATGGTCAACAAGCTGGCCTTGGAAGGCAGACGTTTACAACTCGGATTAGTTTATCCCTACCCATGCCAGTCACAGTATCGCGATACGGTAATGGCCATCACCAACGCATTGGTCGCTGCGTGCAGCGAGATTGATGAAGTTGAAGCTGAAATTGATCTACAAATTAAGCGCTATTCTGCACTCGGCAACATTCCGCCAATTCCCAATGTTAAGCAAGTGATTGCTGTCGCCTCGGGTAAAGGTGGCGTAGGTAAATCAACTACGTCTGTCAACCTTGCACTCGCACTGGCCGCCGAGGGCGCTAATGTGGGTATCTTGGACGCTGATATTTATGGTCCATCCATTCCAATGATGCTAGGCGTAGAAGATTTCCAACCGGTATCGCCAGATGGCAAACATATGACCTGCGCCAATGCGCATGGGATTAGCGCGCAAAGTATCGGCTTTATTTTGACGGATGATCAAGCTGCTGTTTGGCGTGGTCCGATGGCCGCAGGCACTTTGGTGCAGTTGGTGAATGAGTCGTTATGGCAAGATCTTGATTATCTGGTCGTCGACTTGCCACCGGGCACCGGTGATATTCAACTGACGTTATCGCAAAAGGTTCCGGTCAGCGGTGCTGTGATTGTGACGACTCCGCAAGATGTGGCATTGGCCGATGCACAAAAGGGCATCACCATGTTCCAGAAAGTGAACATTCCGGTACTTGGTGTCGTTGAGAACATGAGCTTCTATCTGTGCCCAGAATGTGGTCACAAAGATCACCCATTTGGCAGTCACGGTGGCTCACGCATCGCAGAACGTTACAACGTGCCTCTGTTAGGCGCCTTGCCGCTGAATATCCAAATCCGCGAGAACATGGATAAAGGTACGCCAAGCGTTGTAGCCGAGCCTGATGGTGAAATTGCGGCAATCTATCGCGATCTTGCGCGCCAAGTTGCTGCAGGACTCGCTTTGCAGCAGACCCAAACGACAGTTTCTATTGCGATTTCGGACGACGAGTAAGTTTCAATGAGTACGCCTGCTTGTGTTGTGATTGGGATTGCCGGAGCATCTGCTTCTGGCAAAAGTTTAATTGCACGCACTATTTATGAAGAGTTATGCCGCGATTTGGGCACTGACCAAATCGGAGTGATCAGCGAAGACAGCTATTATCGCGACCAGAGCCATTTGGCAATGGAACAGCGGGTGTTGACCAACTATGACCATCCAAAAGCTTTGGATCATGAGTTGTTAGGCACGCATTTGTCGACGCTGAAAGAAGGCAAACCTGTTGAAATTCCGTGTTACAGCTATACCCAGCACACCCGTACTGGTGAATTTATGCTGATGACGCCGAAAAAGGTGATTATTCTCGAAGGTATTTTGCTGCTGACCGACCAACGTTTACGTGGTCTGCTTGATGCCAGTGTCTTCATGGATACGCCGCTGGATATGTGTCTGTTGCGCCGTTTGAAACGCGATGTCGAAGAACGTGGCCGCACCATGGAATCGGTGTTAACTCAGTATCAAAATACTGTGCGTCCGATGTATCTGCAATTTATCGAGCCATCGAAACAATATGCCGATATCATCGTCCCAAGGGGCGGTAAAAACCGTATCGCGACCGATATTCTTAAAGCTCGAATTCAGCATCTTTTGGTCAAGTAAGGAGAAAGTGCCGCATGCGTTTGACCGATAACGAAATTGTGGAATGTCTGGACAATGGCACGATTACGATTGAGCCCCGTCCGGAAAACGATGCTATCAGTGGCGTCAGTGTGGACGTGCGCCTAGGACATCAATTTCGCGTATTTAAAGATCATACCGCACCGTTTATTGATTTAAGTGGCCCTAAAGCTGAAGTGCAGAAGGCGCTTGATCGGGTGATGAGTGATCAAATTGATATTGCTGATGGCGATGCCTTTTTCTTGCATCCTGGCGAATTAGCGCTGGCGGTGACCTATGAAAGCGTGCATCTGCCTGCGGATATCGTCGGTTGGCTTGATGGACGTTCATCATTGGCGCGTTTGGGACTGATGGTACACGTGACCGCGCATCGGATTGATCCAGGTTGGCAAGGTCGTATCGTGCTTGAATTCTACAACAGCGGTAAATTGCCGTTGGCGTTGCGGCCGATGATGACCATTGGTGCCTTGAACTTTGAACGTTTATCAGGGCCAGTAGCTAAACCGTATAACACCCGTAAAAATGCCAAGTACAAAGATCAGCAAGATGCGGTAGCGAGCCGTATTAGTCAGGACTAACGCGTGGCGCAAGTATGGATTAACGGAAAAAAGGATGCCAAGCTCGACCCAAGTGATCGAGCTTTTGCCTATGGTGATGGCGTGTTCGTCACCATGGCCGTTGATTCATCAGGCAACGTAAGATTCCTCGAGTGCTATTTGCAACGCTTACATGAATCGAGCACCAGACTCGGCTTTGCTTGGCAAGCATCTGAAGATTTACTGCAACTCATCACCACCATTGCCAAATCTCATCCGTTACATTGCCTAAAACTACAGCTTTCTCGTGGTTGTGGTGGGCGTGGCTATAGCGCGCCTACCGCACCTATCGTGACAGAAGTATTGAGTGTTAGTGGCATTCCACCTTTGTATGCTGAGTGGAGAGATAAGGGCGTTAGCCTAACACTCTCATCGGTCGAACTCGCGGCACAGCCGTTGCTCGCTGGGATCAAGCACTGTAATCGCCTTGAACAGGTGTTAATTAAGTCGCAACCTTTGCCTGAAGGTTATGATGATTGGCTGGTATTAGATCAACAACAGCAAGTTGTTGAAGCGTCGATGGCGAATCTAATGCTGCTGATGCCCAGACAGCAGAAGCTCGTGGCTGTGTTTCCAAGCCATAGTCATAGCGGTGTGTCTGGGGTTATGCGCCAGCAATTAGTATTGCAGCTTTTAGCTATTGGGATTGATGTGGAGATGCGACCCGTTGCATTACACGAGCTTGCACAAGCAAAACATCTGCTGTTGTGTAATAGCTTAATTGGCATAGTGGATGTGAACCGAGCCGCTGAGTGGACGTTCGAGCGTTGGCAACATACGTCTCAGCTTCAGCAAAAACTGGTGCCTCAATAATGAGAAAATGGATGTTGCGACTTTTAGGGATGCTCTTTACGCTGGCAGCAATTGCCGCAGGTACTGGATTTTGGGCCCTTCAACAAACCAATTTGCTGGCGGAACAGTCGCTAGCCGTCACCCAAGCTAAAGAACTTCCGCTTGAGCGCGGCGTTTCTTTTCGTAAATTAGGCAAAATGTTAGCTGCCGACGCGTTGATTGATTACGACTGGCGATGGAAACTTCTGGGAAAGCTGCATCCAGAGTTGACCCAAATCCGCAGTGGTTTGTATGAGATTAAGCCCAGCGATAGTGTCACGAGCCTATTACAACGGCTGACGAGCGGTGATGAGAAACGCTTTGTGTTGACTTTAATTGAGGGCAAAACCATTCAGGAATGGTTGCAATACCTGCAAACTGTTCCTCATCTTCATGTTGACAACGATGTGTTTAACCGCGTGCTACAAGCGCAAGGGGATGAAAGCAATCTGCCTGAAGGTAAGTTTTTCCCCGACACCTATCAATACCGGGCTTCGACAACTATTGAATCGATTTTGACCCAAAGTTATCAAAAAATGCAGCAGCAACTTGATGCTATCTGGCAACAACGGGACAGTGATTTACCATTAGAATCTCCCTACCAGTTATTAACGTTGGCATCGATTATTGAAAAAGAAACCGGACAAGAATCAGAACGGCCAACGATAGCCGCGGTATTTGTTAATCGCCTGCGTAAAGGCATGCGCTTACAGACAGATCCAACCGTGATCTACGGTATGGGGGAGCGGTTTGATGGCAATATTCGTCGCCAAGATTTGCGCGAAGCAACGCCGTTTAATACGTACGTGATTAGAGGATTACCCCCCACGCCTATCGCGGCGCCGGGACGCGAATCATTACTTGCCGCAGCACATCCGGCTGAGGTGAAATATCTTTATTTTGTATCGAGAAATGACGGTTCTCACCTGTTTTCATCCACTTTGGCTGAGCATAATCGCGCCGTTGATAAATATCAGAGAAATAGATAATGGTTAATCCGACAACTGCCGGAAAATTTATAGTTATTGAAGGACTTGAAGGCGCTGGTAAATCTAGTGCTATCGCGCTCGTACGCGAATTTCTCACGCAACTTAATGATGCCGAACCTGTGTGTACCCGTGAACCGGGCGGTACGCCGACCGCTGAAAAGATCCGTGCTTTAGTTAAAAACGTCAGTGATGACGACCCTTTGTGCGATGAAGCGGAATGTTTATTGATGTATGCCGCCCGTGCTCAGCTAGTAGCCAACGTGATTAAGCCAGCCCTTGCTAACGGGCAATGGGTTCTGGGTGATCGCCATAATCTATCGTCGCTTGCGTATCAGGGCGGAGGACGTGGGTTACTGCCACTGGTACAAGCCGTGAGTCGGGCAACATTGGGCGATTTTGCTCCAGATCTGACGCTTTATCTCGATATTCCACCGCAGTTGGGGCTGACTCGAGCTGCCGATCGAGGCGCATTAGATAGGATTGAGCAACAAGCCATCGATTTTTTTGAGCGAGCCCGCGAAACCTATTTAACATTGGCAAATGCCGATGAAAATATTGAAATCATCGATGCTTCTCAGCCCATGGCGAAAGTGCACCAAGATATTCTGGCGGTGCTAAAAAGCAGGTTAACCGCTTAATGAGTTCGCTTCCTTGGCTTACCTCAGCACTCACACAATTGCATCAGCAACAGCGCGATGAGCGTTTAGCGCATGCCTTGTTGTTACCTTTGCCCGTCGCAGACGGCGGTTTGGTGCTTGCCGAACAGATTGTTGCTAGCTGCTTGTGTGACAACCATACGTCGCCCGCATGCGGACAATGTCGCGCCTGTAAATTACTCGCTGCAGGCAACCATCCCGATGTGTACTGGCTTAAAGCAGATGGGCATCAGATAAAGGTTGAGCAAGTCAGAGAGTTGTGCCAATCACTGGCTGCGACCGCGCAGCAGGGCGGCTATCGAATAGCGGTCATTCAGCAAAGTGAACGCATGAACCAAGCGGCGGCCAATGCATTGCTGAAAACCTTGGAAGAGCCGGGGCGTAATACGCTCTTATTGCTGCAAACCGATATTGCGGGTGGTCTGTTGCCCACTATTACCAGCCGGTGTCAGCGAGTTAATGTGCAACCCCCAACGATTGATATGGTGGCCAACTGGTTACAGCATCCACAACTGTCATCTGCAGAGTTGGCATGGTCTCTGCCTGTAGTCGGGGGCGCCGTTGCATTACAGCAGGCGCTTGCAAGCGACCGCTTGATGCAGCTACGGCAGCTAAAAGCGTGGGTCGAACAAAGTTTTAATGAAGGTCACGTTGCGCAGCAATTAGCTGATCTAAAAGAAGATAATGTTTTTGATGTACTTAAATTGGTCTATCATGTGTTGTTGGAAAAATTAAAGCAACCAGGTTTAGAGCCGTTTGCGAGTGCCAAGGTAGCCGAGTTAGCTAACCGGGTTATGCAAGACAATCGACAACTGATGCATATGCCAAGTGTCAATTATTTGGCATTATTGCAGAGTTATGTAATAGAATATAAGAGACTGAAATTCTAAAATAATCTTATGGTTGATTTGATAGCGAACTTTGATACTTTACATCAGCTTTATCGCGCTTACATGCCGTTCATTGCACCGGCAGGATTATTTGTGGCCACTACAGAACCTCACTTTCTCGGCCAAGAGATCAAGGTCGGTTACCGTTTGCCTGGTGCCACCAGTGTTAATGAGTTTCAGGGTATCGTTGTTTGGATAAATCCGTTGGGTGCATCAGGTGGACGTCCTGCTGGGATTGGGGTAAAGATCCTCAGCGATGCTCCAGAGCATAAACAACGCATCGAAAATTTACTGTCTCGTGAACTTGCCAGCGGTGATTTGACCTGCACCATGTAGCACAGTTATGCTGTGCGCCCTCAGGTTATTCCTCGGAAGTTGTTGTGTTAGTTGATTCCCATTGCCATCTCGATCGCTTAAAAGTCGCGCCAGATGAAGCCTCACTTAATGCCGTACTGAGCGATGCTCAGGCGCTCGGTATTTCTCATTTTCTGTGTGTGAACGTACGCTTGCAAGAATTTGAAGCAATGCAACAGCGTATGTCGCCGTTTAACAACGTGTTTTTGTCAGCGGGCGTGCACCCGCTCGATGTAGAAAATGGTGTGTCAGCTGACGATTTACGTCGTTTCGCAACGACTGACAAAGTGGTTGCGATTGGGGAAACTGGTTTGGATTACTTCTACAGTCCAGACAACAAGGCACTACAACTGCAATGTTTTGAGTCTCAGGTTGAAGTGGCGGTAGCGGTTAACAAGCCGTTGATTATTCATACGCGCGACGCTAGACAAGATACGCTGAACATCCTTAGTAACGGTCATGCAGAAAAATGCGGTGGTGTACTGCATTGTTTTACTGAAAGTTGGGAGATGGCCAAGGCGGCGATAGATTTGGGGTTCTATATCTCAATTTCCGGCATTGTGACCTTCCGTAACGCCGATGCACTGCGGGATGTGGTGAAAAAAATTCCTCAAGATCGTTTGTTAGTCGAAACGGACTCGCCATTTTTGGCACCGGTTCCGCATCGTGGTAAAGAAAACCAGCCCGCATTTGTGAAAGACGTTGCGCAGTTTATTGCTGATTTACGTGGTGAATCATTGGAAGAGCTGGCAGGGTATACCACGGAGAATTTCTTTCACTGTTTTCGCGATGCGGCACCATTACGCTAAGGTGTGTTTACGCATTTCGCCTACATCTGAATTTAGATAAAAAAAGGCCCAAAACTATTTCCAATGTTCTGGGCCCAGGGGAATGGCTCATAAAGAGCCGTGCGCTTAAGTCGAGATGTGACAGGATTGCTATCTCTGATTAAATTCTAGACGATTTAAAAAAATGCAAGTTGTCAATCCTGTATTTTTTAATATCTAAATCGAATTAATTATGTCTTTAGGTTATATGCAAGCACTGCTTGAAGATACGTTATCGCGCACTTGATGCCGCGGCAGTTGGTTTTTTAAGCGTGTACCTAAATGCTTCACCATCCCAAGCGGTATTTGTTGCCAAGCGACTAAGCATTCGCCGCGTGGCTTTTCGTTGGCATTTAAGGCAATGTCTCGTCCCATCAAAAACTCAATGGCTTGCCGTTCATCTAGCTCAATAGTGTCAGCGTCGTGCGCTAATGCTGAGATGGCTTCTTGTTGCAGCTTTAACCCGTGTTTACTCACTTCTGTCAATTTTAACCCAAGGCGCTGAAAACGAATTTTATCCAACAAAGGATCAATCCCCGCAGGAAATAACCAGATCTCATCATCCCGTTGCCATAACCTGTGCTGCTCAAAACGGTAGTTCAATAACTTACCCAGTTCGCTATTCACTGCTTGAAACTGTTTACTACTAACAGGGGCAAAGGGAAATTTGCGCGGCTTAATATTTGCGGTTGAGAGCGGCGCTACGGAAGCTATCTTCTTCAATTTGGCAACAAAAAAACCTTCACTATCATAAATTTGTGGCCAAATATGGAGAAATCCCTCCTCGGACAACGCTTTATCTGCACCGTCGTATAAACCTGCTAGCGAAACAAATTCCACCGCATCAGCAAATTGTTGTTTTAAGTAATGGCATACCTGATGATTCTCCTGTTTATTCAGTGTGCAGGTGGAGTAAACCAGCGTGCCGCCCGGTTTCAAGGCCATAAATGCCGACACGATCAAATCGCGCTGAGTGGCAGCAATTTCATCGATATCCGATTGACGCCAATCTTTCAGTGCCAACGGATCTTTTCGAATCGTACCTTCACCACTGCAGGGAGCATCAAGCAAAACTGCGTCGAATGCTTCAAAGGTGTATTCGCCAAACACGCGCGCATCAAAATGTGTCATGGCGGTATTACTCACGCCCATACGACCTAGATTGGCGTGCAGAATTTTGGTGCGGCTGGAGGAATACTCATTTGCTACCAGTAGTCCCTGGTTTTGCATGAGTGCTGCAATTTGCGTGGTCTTTGAGCCAGGTGCTGACGCCATATCTAACACCGCACTCGGCATAGCTAATTGGTCGAATAGTGCGGTGGGCGGCATCATTGAGCTGGCTTCTTGAATATAAAATAGCCCTTGCAAGTGTTCGACTGTGTTGCCGGGTTGGATCTCTGCAGGAGCATTAAACCAAAAACCATCTTCACACCAAGGTATTGCTGCAAGTTCCCAGCCCGCATTTTCTAAGCGAGCTTTGAGGCGATCGCTGCTAATTTTCAGTGTATTTACGCGTAGTGAGGGGCGCAGCGGTTTGTCGCAATAGGCGATAAAGTCGTCAAGCGATAATTCTGACGGCAAATCATCGGCAATACTATTGATAAAATCTTGATTTAATTGAACCATAACGAATTAACAGGGCATTTTGATGCGCGGATTATAGCATCAGCTCAACCAAAAAACTGGAGTGTGGTTTGCTGAATAAAATCTGGAGTTGGTTTTTTATTATCGCCTTGGCTGCTACCGTTTGGCGACTCGCTACTGGCGACACCCGTGTTGCCGCCGATGCAGTCAATGCATTATTCGACAGCGCACAACTGGCCGCACAGATTGCACTTGGTTTGGTTGGTGTGCTGAGTTTGTGGATGGGGTTAATGCGTTTAGGTGAGCAATCAGGGATGGTGCGCTTGATTGCCCGAGTGGTAGAACCGTTACTGCGTAAGCTGATGCCTGAGTTACCCAAAGGTGATGCGGCATTTGGCAGTGTCACCATGAATCTGACCGCTAACATGTTGGGCTTAGATAATGCGGCAACGCCGCTCGGCCTTAAGGCGATGCAGGATCTGCAGCGGCATAATCCGATAAAAGAGACCGCCAGCAATGCGCAAATCATGTTTTTGGTGCTCAATACCTCTTCTGTGACTTTGGTGCCTGTCACCATCTTTTTATATCGGGCACAGCAAGGCGCAGCGTCTCCAGCAGATGTTTTTTTGCCGATTTTGTTAGCCACCATGACATCCACCATTGCTGGCTTATTAGCCGTAGCCTGGGTCCAACGTTTGCCATTGCTCAATCTCACCGTCGCGGCTTATGCCGGCGTTGCACTCACCACCGTGGGCTCATTTGTCGCCTACCTGACGACCCTCGGGGCCGATGCAATCGGCGAAGTCTCAACGTTTGTCGGTAACTTAATACTCATAGGGCTCATCTTCCTGTTTGTCTTAGCGGCAATTGTTAAAAAAGTACCTGTGTATGATGCGTTTATCGAAGGTGCTAAATCGGGGTTTGAGCAATCAATTCGGCTGATCCCATACTTGTTAGCGATGTTATTGGCCATCGCGTTATTGCGGGCATCCGGCGCGCTTGACTTATTGCTTAACCTGCTCAGTTCATTTATTGCTGCGATTGGCTGGGATAATCGATTTGTAGATGCGTTGCCCACCGCATTAATGAAGCCTTTTAGTGGCTCTGGCGCACGCGCCATGATGTTGGAAACCATGAATCATTATGGTGTGGATTCGTTTGCTGGACGATTAGCGTCAATCTTTCAAGGCAGTACCGAAACAACATTTTATGTATTGGCCGTCTATTTTGGCGCGGTCGGTATCCGTAATGGTCGTCACGCTGTCGCCTGCGGGTTGATTGCCGATATGGCAGGAATTATCGCTGCAATTATGGTGGCGTATTGGTTTTATGGATAAGGGGAGTTTGTTCACCACCTGTGGGGTATACAAGGACGCAAATGCGGTGGTGGATAGGTCATCAGGAGCAGCCTGCTGGCTGTGTCCACAAGCCAGTGTATGATGAAAAATCTCGATAGCATCCTGCTAAATCATGTGCCATGAGTTTAGCCATTGTGAAATTAGTTTTGCCTCATTGTGTGTTATTGACGCTGCTAACAATTAGCTCTACACCCTGTCAGTTGAGCAAATTTTAGTAATGCTAGAGTGCCAGAATTATTCTTACTTTATAACGTATCTAACGGACTGGTTGTCCCCGCGAAATGTTGGCCAAGTACATGTGTATAGATTTGTGTTGTACTAACGTCATTGTGGCCTAGTAACTCTTGAACACTTCTTGTATCACGACCTGCTTGAAGCAAATGGGTTGCGAAGCTGTGCCTAAACGTGTGGCAGGTGACGCGTTTATTTATTTGAATATTACGAACGGCATTCCCGAGCGCTTTACGAATAACACTTTGATGCAAATGGTGCCTGCAAAGTGTTCCCGTATAAGGATTAATGCAGGTTGACGACGAAGGGAAAATAAACATCCATCCGTGTTGCCTAAACGCATTGGGGTACTTACGTTCTAATGCATTTGGCAGAGATGGGCCTATCCCCTTTTGGTTGTCATCCTCTTGAATTTTAATAGCCTTTTCAATATATGTAGTAAGCTTCTCTGCGCATTTATGGCTGAGGATGGTTTGCCTATCTTTATGTCCTTTACCGTCTCTAACGGTAAGCGATGTTCTCACAATATCAATGTCTTGGACGCGTAATCGGAGACATTCTGAAACTCTTAGTCCACTACCATAGAGTAGCTCAATGATTAGCCTGTCTCGGCCATGAAGTTCATTTAATATCGATGAGATCTCCAATTGGGATAAAACCGTGGGTAAATGTCTCTGCTTAGTCGCACAGCAAAACCCTAAATCACCAAGATCATGGTGCAAATGCTTTTGATATAAATAGGCTAATGCGTTAAGTGCTATTTTTTGTGTGTTGATAGCCACATTTCGTTGATTGGCAAGGAAGGTTAAAAATTGTGTAACTTCTTCCGTTCCCATTGTTTCAGGATGACGCTTGTGGTGAAAGTTAATGAATGCTTTGATCCAATACAGATAGGTTTTTTCTGTTCTAATGCTGTAACCACGCATACGCATTTCCTCCTGAAGACCTTTCAGAAATGGGCTTTTTAGACTCATGATAACTCCTAACCTTATAATACTGTATTTATATACAGTATTATTTGGAATTCTTGGATATCAAGGGAAATAGTGAAAAATTTTTGCGCGTTTATACATGAATAAATTTAGATTATTTATGTTTATCAACAAGTTATGTGTTTTTGATTTGAGATAATAGGTTTGGAAAACGCGCATGCGCGTTTTTCCAGATGGTATATTTAATAGAATGCTGATAACTTCTTTTTATACAGATAGTTAACTGTGCGCGTTTTTACTGGTCCAACAAGATAAATGCGCATGCGCACTAATAAAATGTTATAAGCCAAGGGAAGTATGAGTATATCGAAGGAACAATTAGCAAAAGTTAGAGCTCCATTCAGAGTGCTATCTTGCTTTATTTTTGTATTATCACTTTTGCTAGTCCCAATGATAATCTTTATCGCTTTCACTGAGCCGTATGATCATTTTATTTGGGTTATCACAGCAGTTACTTTTTTAATGGGCTATATATCTGGCCATGTAACAATCACGGGGTATGCCCCCAAATTTTTACTGTTTACGCACGGCGCTAAAGATGGCTTATAACAAGTTGCTCAAGTTCACTCCGGCCCTAAGGCCTCCACAGGACTGGCGTGTCGCGCCAGCCCCTTAGCAAAGCGTTATAGCTCTCAAGGAAAGTATGCGTAGAATTCTCGTTTTACTATCAATCATGATAGTCACAGCATGTGCCGCAAAAACTGAAAACATGTCGCATTATTACCCTGAATATGTTGGTGGCGACTTCTTTCTCACTGAAGATATGGCTTTATTTGAAAACGACGAACAGAACTTTAGCTTTTTTAAAAATGCGTTAGTGCGCCAAACAGACTGTTGCAGCAGTGGGAGACAAATAGCTTTATTACCTAAAGGCACTAAAGTACAAATAAGCAATATTCTGCGGTACATTAATTTTACTAATGATTGCAACGAAGCTATTGGTAACGTAACAATTAATGGTAAACGGTTAGACTTTGAATATTTTGTTAATTGCAATTATCAGGGTGTAAAAGTAGCTAAAGATCTACCGTGGAAACGAAAGCTATAACAAGGCAATTATGAGTGGGACGCAAAACGCTTGGCTTGCGCTCCTTCGTCGCTAATTTTAGCCAAGCATTATGCGCCCCATATTGCGGCGTTATGTTCTTCCAGAGGTAGGGCTATGATCTGGTCATTAGCAGTAGTTGTCGTTATCGTCGTTGCGTTTATCTTTCTAAGGCCTAGCAAGGCTGACGAGTACAATATAGGCCCAGAACAGTTACAGGCTTTACTCGAAAAATTGTGCCTATCTGAAGAAGGTGCTTGGATGTCTGTGATGTTTATGCCTGGCGGGCAATTAGATTTCGGAAAAGGACAGGATTTCTTGTCATTGAGCTTTGCCATAGATGCGCCTGAACAGGAACGAAACAAGTTGTCTGCAATTGATTCGTTTTCGAATTTAGGGTTGGAAGCGCAAGAAACCGAAACGAATGGTTTCAAGCATCTGGAATGCAAACTACCTCTAAATCATGGACAAGCATCAACTTACGCGCTCAGTATTATCAATTCACTCAGAGGTGAATCTGCCGAGCCATTTATCGCCATCCCAGAGGGCTTCGATTACAAGGAAGTGATGGAGAAATCATGAACATAACAAAAAGTTTAATTAACTCCCTACGGTCGTTGGGACGTACCACTTCGTGCTGCGCCCATTAACTAGGCGTTAACCCATAGAAATTTTCATCCGAAACTGACGAGTTAGAGTTAAAGCTCTAACTTGGAATTGTCCAAAAATTTCTTTCAGCGATATTAAAAAGGCGGCCTCAAAAATATGGGCCGCCTTTTATCATTTCATAACGAGCGTTACAGCGCTGGTGTCCAGTTGAGCCATGCACTTTGTGGTTTGCTTTCAAGTGTAAAGGGGGCTGCAACTTTGCCTGCGGTTTGAGTATTAAACTCGGTTGCTACGCCAATGCCACCGGTAATGATATTTTCCACCGAGCCTGTTTCCACTTGCAGGCCGGAGAATATTCCAGCGTCGATTTTGATGCCAGAAAGATCATAGAAATGGCTGCTGGCGTTGATCAAATGCTGATAATGCTCGGCAATCAATGCCGTTATTACCACCTGTTGGCCTTCAGTCGACAATTGGTACTGGGTCACTTCGCCAATACGAATACCACGATAGAAAATACCAGTACCTTGCTTGATTGAACCCAGCTCATTTCGTACCAGTGTAATTGTCATTGGATTACCACTATCGATTGCAGATGCGGCAGCGGTAACGGTAAAACTCTTACTCAGTTCGGGTTGCTTGCCGGGTACGACAGAGATGAACGGACCTGTGATAATTGATGCTGCATTTTTAACACCGTTAAGTGATAGTTGCGCATCTTCTACTTGATAGTGCGAATCACTGCTACGTAACTGATTCGCAAAGCGTCCATAAAGATAAGCACTCGCGGTCAGAGATTTCATATCTTCAGACAGTTGGACTTGTGCCACGCTGCCAACCAAATTGCCTTGATAACGGATATCTGCGCCTGATTTGATACCAGAGTTCAGTGGCAGTTTCAGTGCCACCGGGACAGACTGGTGTTCAGCTAGCGTTTTAGAGGCATAAAGCAGGTGATTATCCGCGGCAGTATTAGGCAGTAACCCAAGGGTAATGCCTCCCTTGATGACGCCACCAAGTGGCGCTACTGAGAGGTCGATGCCATTGAGGCTTGCCGCAAGCGAGAGGGCCTCTGTTGGCCAAAAGACGGCTTTGTCATTTAATAGTGACTGATACGCAGGATCAATCGCGAGTTTAATGGCAAAGCTGTCGTCGCTCGCTTGCCATTTCACATTAGTGACTTTACCAATCTGCATTTTCTTGTAGTAGACATCGCTGCCGCTATTTACCGCGGTGCTTGGACTATGCAGTGTCCACACGAGTTGTTTTTGCTGCAGGTAATAACGGTTTGCGGCATCGGCAGAAGCAAATATGGGTAACTGGGCTTGATCAGCAACGACTTTACCCTTGCCTGGTCGTAGGTCTATACGTCCTTTGGTGAGGTTATCGACATCTGTGCCACTGACTTCAACACCATCGAGTGACGCTTTCACTTTCAATGGCGACTGCACGATAAAATCACTACCTTGGGTTATTAACGCCGTGAATGGCGTATCAATGTCGACGCTGATGTTGACGGTATTAAAATCATCACTCAGTTTTACCGCGGTCACTTCACCAATTTTGACATTGCGATAACGAATATCGGCGCCCACTGCTGCGCCGGGATTTTCGCTGGCGGTAAGAGTGAGCTGCAACGGCTGGCCATTAGTTTCTGGCGCTGTTTGTCGCAGTGGATATTGCGTTTGTGGCTTGCCGGCTCCTGGCGTAAAGCGGATAACGTTACCGCTGATCAGTCGTTCAGGGTGCTTGACTTCGCTTAGTGACAACTGAGCGCCTTCTACCCAAAACTGGGCATCGGCACCAATGAGATCTGAGTAAGGACGGTCCATCCGTACATGGATAGCGACACCATTGTCGGTGAGTTTAACTTCTTCTACTTCACCAACCGGTAACTCGCGAAATACCACATCGGTGCCAACCTTGATGCCTTCAGCGTTATCTGCTGTCAGTAAAAAGCTACTGCCGCCGTGTGCTTCCTGTTGCGAGTCGTAAAGTTGAAACAGCTGATCATCCTCAGCTTCTTTCGACATATCGGGCGAATTAAACGCTATCCCGCCAGCAAGAATTGAGGCAATACTCTCGGTATCAACCTTAATGCCTGCAAGCGATGCATCAACCCTGACACCGGAAACGTTCCAAAAGCGCGAATCCTGTTTCACTAAATGCGCATATTGCTGCTGTACAAAACCTTTTAACTGGATTCTATGTTGTTCATCAAGGTGGTAGCTAACTATGTTACCCACTGGAATTTGGCGGTAGAAGATTGGTGAGCCCACGTCGAGCGAACCTAAGGTATCCGCGTTTAATTCGATGACTAAACCGTCACCGGAGGGAATGACTGTCGGCGCTTCGCGTTCCGCTTCAAAATGGTCACGAAAATCACCTTCGCCTGGCAGCATACCTATGTAGTTACCAGAGAAAAGGGCGTCTAACCCTTCAACGCCGGTAATACTGGCTTTAGGTGTAACTAACCAAAACTTGGTGTTCTCTTTTAGCAGGTTATTGGCACGATAATCCAACACCAAATCGACATTGACGCCTTTGAGTTCATCGTCGATAGAGATATCGACCACTTTCCCTACATTTAACCCTTTATAGCGGACTAATGTCTTGCTGACATCGATACCTGTGGCACTCGGAAAATGCACGCGCACATCAATGCCGGATTCTCGAATGCTTTTGATCCCCAGCCACGCACCTAACGCCAATGCGATTAACGGCAGCAGCCATACCGGAGAAAATAACTTTTTACGTACCACTCTTGGTTGTTCAGGGTGTGTCATCATTTTTATCCAGTTGATCCCAAAGCAGCCGTGTATCCAATGTTTTAGCGGCTAACTGGGTGAAAAATATTACTAACGCAAATGCAGTGGCGGCGGGCGCGGGTTGCGCATCAAGGAGTTGCCCCATGCTGACTAATGCTACTGATAACGAAATTACGAACAAATCTAACATTGACCAACGTCCAATCCATTCGATGATATGAAAACCCGCCATTAATTTTTGCCGGGAAATCGGAATATTAAAGCTGATAGCGGACAGGTAAAACGCCAAGCCCAACACCTTCAACCAAGGGACCAGAATACTGGCCGTAAAGACGATGATAGCGATAGGGACCAAATCCGCATGAACGAGCCGCAAAATGCCGGAAAAAATCGTTTCATGCGTTACAATGCCACTTTTAGTTAAGGTGGTAATGGGATAGATATTGGCCGGCACTAATAAAATGGCGGCGGTAATTAACAATGCCCAACTATTTTGTAAGCTACGGTAATTACGCGGACTAATGGCAGAGCTGCAGCGCACACAATATTCATCGTGTTGATCGTTTAGCTGACCACATACTTGGCAGCGAAAAACGCCAATGTCGACACCGCGCGCTTTAGTCGTCTGATTCACTGACATATCCCCACATATGTTCCAGATTATATTCGCGCTGTAAAAATAGCGTCACCACAAATAACAGCGTGAAGCACAACGTCCCTAAACCAAAATAGACGTCGGCAAAATCCGATAATTGGAATGAGGTGACTAAAAAGCTAATAACATAAATCTCTAACATCGACATCTGATTAATAAAACTGTGGTAACGCAGTAGACCATTGAGCGTATCGCGGCCAAATTTTGTGCGGTACCACCCCGTCTGAATGATGATCATCTGCGCCATAATGGAACCAAGCAGCACCGCAGGCGCAATCACCGCGCCTAACAGAACGCCAAGTCCCACGACCCAGTAGCCCTGATGCCAAACGGCCATTGCGCCTTGAAACACGGTACTGCTGCGTATACTGCCGAGGAAATGGATCTCCAATACTGGAAACAGCATGGATGGGATGTACAGCAATATGGAGGTGATACATAGCGCTAAGACGCCATTCATGGCGCAATAAGGCCGATCATATAACGGTGTATGGCACTGCGGGCACACCGCGCGCACACCTGAAGGCAGAGCCCTTTTGCTCACTACTAAATCGCAGCCGCGACACACAATTAAATTGCAGTGTTTGCGCGGTTTCGTCGAGGAAATGATCATAGATGAAACTACTCCGCCCAAAAGCGCAAATGGCCAAAGGTTTCAATAATATCATTTCCTTAGCCGATTGAGAGCGTGATCTTAGCAGAAACCGATAAATGGTTGCACCTCAGCTAAAAAGTGTGCGAAGCTAGGTACTGTATAAATACACAGTTTAAGGGGCAGTCATGGCCGTTATTACACAATTTGTGGTTGTCAGAGATGGGGTAGAGAAAATGACGTTTGCTTCGAAGAAAGAGGCGGATGCGTATGATCGCATGCTGGATGTCGCTGACAATCTGATTCCGTTCCTGCAACAAAGCGAGCTTGAACTCGAAGATAGTACCGTGGAAAAACTTGCTTTTTATTTAGCATCCCATAAAGATACGCTGTCTAATTTGCTCAAGGGCGGTGCGCCAGTAAAAGCCCCCGCAAAACGTAGCAAAAAATCTGAATCTGAAACTCAACAATAGCGAGCGTTGAATGATCTCTGAGTTTTACCAATCACTCGACCGTCAGGTACAAGCACTATTTGAAGGCGAGCATGACTTAATTGCCGCCATGTCTAATTTTTCTGCCTTACTGAACGAACAATTGACTGAGCTTAACTGGGTAGGTTTCTATCTGATGAAACAAGACCAGTTGGTACTTGGTCCCTTCCAAGGTAAAGTCGCCTGCAGTCGCATTCCTGTTGGTAAAGGCGTTTGCGGCACTGCGGTTGCACTCGACCAGACGCAACGGATTGATAATGTGCATGAGTTTGATGGCCATATCGCGTGCGATTCTGCCAGCAACTCAGAAATTGTGGTACCAGTAAGGCTACAGGGCAAAGTGATTGCGGTGTTGGATATCGACAGTCCTAAGTTCTCGCGTTTTGATGAAAACGATCAAATCGGCTTAGAAACCTTAGTCGCCACTTTTGAAAAGTGTGTGTTTGCTTAAAAGGCACACGATTTTCGTCCGATTGTAGTCGATTTCGTCATAATGCCGCTTATAATAGGCGGCTTTGGCGGATGGTGGTCGCTATGAGTCTGGCAAGTCTCAAGAAGAGTTGCTATGGTAATTCGACCCCGTCGGCAGCCTAATCATACGTATGAGAGCGCTGTCCTTACGGATAGTAGTATTTAATGACCCAGTCGCGTGCACTAAAACAACCGTGCTGGCGTCCCAGTAATTTGTGGATTTATTATGGAATCAACAGAAAAGTTGACCGATACCAACGCCATCCTGGCATATCTATACGAGACGTTCCCGTTGTGTTTTATTGCTGAAGGCGAAACCAAGCCTCTGAAAATTGGCTTGTTTCAAGACTTGGCCGAACGGTTAGCCGATGATTCCAAAGTCAGCAAAACTCAGTTACGTATTGCCATTCGCCGCTACACTAATAGCTGGCGCTATCTGAAATCGCTTAAAGAAGGCGTACAACGTGTGGACTTAGACGGTAACCCTTGTGGTGAACTGGAAGCAGAACACATTGAACACGCACAACAAGCGTTGAAAGAAAGCCAAGATAAAGCGCGTGCGCGTCGCCAAGAAACCGCTAAAGCGGCAGGCAAGGGAGCTCGTGAAGGCGAGCAGAAGCCTCGTGACAACGCTAAACGTAAGCCACGTGCTAAAGCCGAATTTGCAAAAAAGGCGGGTGCGAAAAAGCCTGCCGCTAAGAAAGTAGAAGCGCCAGCAGTGAATCTTGTGCAAGCTGAGTTGTCTCAGTTATCACCAGGTCAAAAGATCAACGTCAAACTTGGCGCAACTCCAGTGCCAGGCGTGATTAGCGACATCAACAAAGAAGATATTCAAGTTCAACTTAACACTGGGTTGACTGTGAAGGTAAAAGCAGAGCATATTCTGCTGTAACAAGGAAAGCTATTTAGGAGTAACTTGCTGATGCGAAAGATTATTATAGCTGCGTCACTGGCCAGTATGTTGTTGGGTTCACAGGCGTTTGCTATATCACCAACAATTCCGATCAGTGAGTTACCCGAGCTGCATCAAGAGCCTCAACATCAGGTGACCAGTAAGCGTGTCGCCGGATTGTTTACCCGCTCTCACTACCATCGTATCGCCTTGGACGATGAGTTCTCTAAATCCATCTTTAAGCGCTTCTTAGAGCAATTGGATTACCGCAAAAATGTTCTGTTACAAAGTGATGTCGACGCACTGCGAGCTAAGTACGAGACACATTTTGACGACATGATCAAAAGCGGTGAGCTAGAGCCCGCCTACGACATGTTCCATACCGTGCAGCAAAAAAGCTATGAGCGTTTTGTTTATGCGCTGTCGCTGCTCGATAAAGAGATGAAGTTTGACGTACCGGGCGATAAGTATGTCTACGACAGAAAAGATGCTGCATGGCCAAAAGATGAAGCCGAGCTCGACGAATTATGGCGTGAGCGCGTCAAGTATGATGCGTTGAGCCTGAAACTCACCGGCAAAACATGGCCTGAAATCGTCGATGTGCTGCAAAAACGCTACAACAACGCCATCAAGCGAATGAAGCAGACCAACAGCGAAGATGTGTTTCAGGGCGTAATGAATGCGTTTGCCCGTAGCATTGAGCCGCACACCAGCTATTTGTCACCACGTAACGCCGAGCGTTTCGAAATGGAGATGAATCTGAGTCTGGAAGGCATTGGCGCCGTGCTGCAAATGGAAGATGACTACACTGTCATCAAAAGCTTAGTTGCTGGGGGCCCAGCCGCTACCAGTGGTAAGCTGGAGCCAGACGATAAAATTGTGGGTGTGGGTCAAGACAACGGTGACATTGTTGATGTTATCGGGTGGCGTTTAGATGATGTGGTTGACCTTATTAAGGGGCCAAAAGGCAGTAAAGTGACGCTGCAAGTACTGCCGAAGAAAGGCGGTAACTCAGCGAAACCATTTAACGTCACCGTGACTCGCGACAAGATACGTTTAGAAGACCGCGCTGCCACATCGAAAGTGATTGAGCCAGAGACCGGCCCTTATGCTAAGCGCAAAGTAGGCGTGATTGATGTGCCAGGTTTCTACATGAACCTGTCTAACGATGTCGCTAAAGAGATTGAAAAACTGAAAGCGGATAACGTGGAAGGCATTGTGCTTGACCTGCGTGGCAACGGCGGCGGTGCATTGACTGAAGCTACGCTGATGACGGGCTTGTTTATCGATCAAGGTCCAGTGGTGCAGATCCGTGATGCCAGCGGCCGTATCAGTGAAAACCGCGATAATGATGGCAAAACCTATTATGGTGGCCCGCTTACTGTGCTAGTTGATCGTTATTCAGCGTCAGCATCTGAGATTTTTGCTGCGGCGCTGCAGGATTATGGTCGCGCGTTGATTGTTGGTGAATCAACTTTTGGTAAAGGTACGGTCCAGCAGCATAAAAGCTTAGGGCGTATTTACGACATGTACGACAAGCCTATTGGCCATGTGCAATACACGATAGCTAAGTTTTACCGTATCAACGGTGGCAGTACGCAGCGTAAAGGGGTAACACCGGACATTCTGTTCCCGACTGCACTCGATGCTGGCGAATATGGTGAAGCCGAGCAAGACAACGCTTTGCCATGGGATCAGGTGCCGCCTGCAGAATATCAACCGCTGAATGAGGTCACTAAGCCTGAAATTCAACAGTTGGATAAAGAACACCAACAACGTATCGCGAAAAATGTCGAATTCAGTTACGTACAGGACGACATTAAAACCTTCCGTGCACACCATCATGAGAAGAGTGTGTCACTGGTTGAGAGTGAACGTTTGAAAGAACGCGATGACGAAGACGCCAAGGCCTTGGATCGTCTGAATGAACGTCGCGAAAAACATGGTCTCAAGCCATTAGCTAAGCTTGAAGACGAGGACGATGTCAGCAAGGAAGAGAAAGAGATTGCTAAGCCCGACGTTTTCCTAGATGAAGCGGCTTACATCACACTCGACATGGTCGATTATGACCAAAAAGCTAAACACAGTAGCTAAATGCTAGCTACTCCAAAAAGCGCGCTTCAGGCGCGCTTTTTGTTCCGTATTACACTGTAGCGAATGCAGTACTCAGCAAATTTTTTCGGAGGCAGTGAAATGTCAGAAAATCAGGTTTCTTCCTCTAACGCCAATCCCCAGCCTACCGCTAAACGTTTGGCCGATTATTTACCACCCGATTATTTGGTGCCCGAGTTAGCCCTGAGCTTTCGTTTGCAGCCTAACGCTACCCAAGTAACTGCTGTCAGCCAAGTTACGCGTAACGGTGAACACAACCGTGCCTTGGTATTAGACGGCGAGCAACAACAGATCCAGCAAGTGTTGGTTAATGGTGAAAACGTCGATTACCTGCAACAAGAGGGTAAGTTGACCATCGAAAATGTACCAACAGCGTTTGAACTGACGATTGTTACCGAGATCAATCCAGCGGCCAACTCTAGCTTAGAAGGGCTGTATATGTCGGATGGCGCCTACTGCACTCAATGTGAGGCAGAAGGGTTCCGTCGAATTACGTTTTTCCCAGATCGTCCGGACGTGTTAACCCGTTATCAAGTGCGTATTGAAGCACCGAAAGCGTTTCCATTCCTGCTTAGCAACGGTAATAAGGTCGAAGAGGGGGAATTGGATGGCGATTGGCATTACGCCTGTTGGCAAGATCCGTTTCCAAAACCATCTTATCTGTTTGCCTTAGTTGCTGGTGATTTTGATCTGTTAGAAGACAGTTTTACCACCAAAACTGGCCGCGATGTAAAGCTGCAGGTGTTTGTCGATAAAGGTAACTTAAACAAGTCGCACCATGCGATGGCCTCGCTGAAAAAGGCGATGGCATGGGATGAAAGCCGCTTTGACCTAGAATACGACCTTGATATCTACATGATTGTGGCGGTTGATTTCTTCAATATGGGCGCCATGGAAAACAAAGGGCTCAATGTCTTTAACACCAAGTACGTGTTGGCAGATGAACAAACTGCGACGGATGATGACTTCCATGGCATCGAATCTGTCATTGGTCACGAATATTTCCACAACTGGACCGGTAACCGGGTTACCTGTCGCGATTGGTTCCAGCTGAGTCTGAAAGAAGGGCTGACGGTATTTCGTGATCAAGAGTTCAGCTCTGATGTAGGTTCTCGTGCCGTTAATCGCATTCACGCGATTAAAGTGATTAAGAACCAACAGTTTGCAGAAGATGCCGGCCCAATGTCGCATCCAATCCGTCCAGAAGAAGTGATTGAAATGAACAACTTCTACACGGTGACGGTTTACAACAAGGGTGCAGAAGTGATCCGCATGATGCACACGCTGTTAGGCGAGGCGGGTTTCCAAGCGGGCATGAAGTTGTACTTTGAGCGTCACGACGGGCAAGCCGTCACTTGTGATGATTTTGTGCAGGCGATGCAGGATGCTAGTGGTAAAGACTTAAGCCAGTTCCGCCGTTGGTACAATCAAGCTGGCACACCTGAATTAACTGTGACCGATAACTACGATGCAGATGCAGGCGTATATCGTCTGCAGGTAGCGCAAAGTACTCCGCAACGCGCGAATGAACAGCAAAAGTTGCCACAGCATATTCCGTTTAGCGTTGAGCTGTTGGATAACGACGGCAATAGCCTAGTGAACCAACTGTTAGAAGTGACTGACGCTGAACAGACATTTGAGTTTAATCTCAATGCTGCGCCTGTTGCCTCATTGCTGCAGGATTTCTCGGCTCCGGTAAAACTGCATTATCAGTATGCAACTAGCCAGTTGTTGGTGTTGATGCGTTATGCCAGCAGTGAAGTAGCCCGTTGGGAAGCTTCTGTTGCGTTATTTAGTCAGGCAGTTTGGCAAAACGTGGCGCGTTTGCAGCAAAGCCAGTCGATGAGCTTGGACAGCAGCGTAATAGATGCCTTCAGAGCTGTGGTGTTGGACGCGAGTCAAGACCATGCTTTGTCGGCAGAAATGCTCAAGTTCCCGTCTACCGCGGCGTTGATTGAGCAGGTAGAAAAAGTTGATGTTGATGCGTTATTAAGTGCGCGTGACTTTGTTATTGATGCTATTGCTGACGGTTGTGAGGATGAGTTGTTAGCGCGTTATCGCGAACTCACAAGCTTGGATAACGCGGCGAGTCGTAGTTTTAAAAATGCCATGTTACAGCTGTTAGCACGTAGTGCTGACGGCAATGAAGCACTGCTGCAAGCGCAGTACGACAGTGCCAGTGGTATGACTGATGCACTTGGTGCCTTGTCGGCGGCAGTGGCTGGCAATGCAGAATGCCGCGATGAGTTGCTCGTGCAATTTGGTGAGCGCTGGCAGGATACGCCGCTGGTAATGGATAAGTGGTTTATGCTGCAAGCGTCGGTTGATGAAGACGATGTGATTGACCGCATTACGGCATTGCAACAGCATCCAGCTTTTAGCTTTAACAACCCGAACCGTGTACGTTCATTGTTGGGCGCTTTTGCGGCACTGAACTTAAGCCAATATCATCGTGCCGACGGTGCTGGATATCAGTTCCTGACCGATATCATTAAGAAGCTTAACAGCGTCAATCCGCAAGTCGCGGCGCGTATTATGACGCCACTGATCCAGTTCGGTAAGTTTGATGACGCACGTCAAGCGCTGCTAAAAGGTTGTCTGCAACAACTGTTGGATTTGCCGGAGTTGTCGCGTGATGTGTATGAAAAGGCCAGCAAGGCGTTAGCAATGTAATGCGGCAGTTTATTTTTCGGCTTAATGTCAGCTTTGATACGTTCAAACCATACTATCAAGGTGTGGTTGAAAACGTGCAAGTGACGGATATTAACGGTGTGGTGATACGAATAAACGGACGCCATTTTCGGCAATTCCTCACCGCAGAAGGTATTCATGGTAATTTTCGACTTACCATTGAAGACAACGGCCATTTTAAGTCGTTAGAAAAACTGTAAAGCTAAAGCCACTCGCGAGAGTGGCTTTTTTGTGGCTGCTGAAAATGACCACTGCCAAGTTATGTTTCCAGATGAAAATTCATTCAAATGTAATCTTTATTCAGTCATGCTGGAGTGTGATCCAACTCAAAATCGCGTATTTATTAAGCTAGCGCTGAATACGCCATTGAGTAACTTCATGCACTGTTCAGCTAACGGTTCAGCAACAGTAAAAAAATCTTTACTGACATTGGATAACATCTTTATTTCAAACTAAAATTTTCCTCGAAATGAGAAAAAATTGGTACTAAACTGCGCGCCATGACCTCGGTCACAAACACATTTTCGGCCAAGGTCAGCAAAAATCCCTTAATTAAAAAAGCGTTTCGACAGACGCTTAAGGAAACTTCATTATGGCTTTGAACAGTTCAACGCCCTCGGTGTTGCTGGAAAATGTTGTTAGCCTCATCCATAACAAAATTGCGGCAGAGCATGCCAAGCAAGTTGAACAATTTGCCACATGCCTTTATGCGCACATGTCCAAGGATGATCTTCTTGCTCGCAATGACAGCGACCTCTACGGTGCCATTCTCAGTCTCTGGAATGCACTAGATAATACGCCTACCGGCCAGTCCCACATGCGGGTATTCAACCCGAGCCAATCTAAGCATGGCTGGCAATCTACCCACACCGTTATCGAAGTTGTGCAGCCCGATATGCCATTCCTGGTTGACTCGCTCAGCATGGCATTAAGCCGTTTGGGCATTACCGCCCATATGATGCTGCATACGCCGCTAGCCATCGAGCGCGGCGCTAGCCGTATCGAGCAGGTAACCCACATGAAGGGCAGCAGCGAACAGAGTGATAAGGTGGCGGTGTTCTTGATCGAAATTGACCGCCAGAGTTGTGACGACGATATAAAACTGATTGAAAAAGAGCTCGAAACTACACTTGCCGATGTCGCCGCCGCCGTCAGTGATTGGCAACCTATGATGGATAAGATGGCCACAATCGCTAGCGATTTGCCAAGTCTGCCATTCCCCGGTTCCCAGCATGAACTCGATGAAGCCATCAGCTTTATCAAATACCTGAGTGATCATCACTACACGCTGTTGGGCTATCGTTACTACGAATTGCGCCGTGTCGAGGGCGACGTTGAATTAATCCCAGATATGAGCTCCAGCCTGGGATTGATGAAAAAACCGGGTAAAGATCAGCCAGAACATGGCTTACGTCTGTCAACCTTCTCCGACACTGCTCGTCGCCAAGCCTTAGATCACAAGTTATTGGTGTTGACCAAAAGCAGTGCTCGCAGCCGTGTCCACCGTCCTGCCTATGTTGACTATGTCGGCATCAAGCGCTTTGACGAGCAGGGGAATGTTATCGGTGAAGAGCGTTTTGTCGGTCTCTACACTTCAAATCTTTATAACCGCAGTCCTCGGGCCATTCCGATGTTGGCGGAAAAAGTCCAACGTGTAATGGACATGTCGGAGCTGACGCCACGCTCACACGACTTTAAAACCCTGCTGAATATTCTCGAAAATTTACCGCGTGATGAGATCATCCAAGCCTCCGTCGAAGAGCTCTACTTAATGGCGCATGGCGTACTGGAGATGCAGGACCGCGATAAATTGCGTTTATTTGTGCGTAAAGACGGTTATGGCCGTTTTATCTCGTGCTTGGTATATGTGTCGAAAGACCGTTATAACACGCGTTTACGCCAAGATACGCAGCGCATTCTTGCGAAAAGCTTTAACACCACCGAAGAAGTGGAGTTCACCACTTACTTCTCCGAGTCTTCACTATGCCGCACCCATTACCGGGTGAAGGTAGATAATAACAATAATATGGACGTCGACGTGGCACAGATAGAACAAAACCTGATTGAAGCGGCCCGCTCATGGGATGATAAACTCGCCAGCGCATTGCATAGCTCAGTGGGCGAAGAACTCGGCACTCGTTATCAAAAACGATTCGCCAGTGCTTTCCCGCAAAGCTACAAAGATGATGTGTTACCACCTTCCGCTGTGGTTGATATCAACCAGCTGGAATCGCTCAATGACGAGCATCGTCTTGGCATGCTGTTCTATCAGCCGCAAGAATCAACCAAAGGCAGCAACCAAGTTCGTTTGAAGCTGTTCCATAAAGATGAACCTATTCATCTGTCAGACGTATTGCCGATGTTGGAAAACTTTGGCCTACGGGTGATTAACGAACGTCCGTATGAAGTGATCACCTCGGATGGCGCCACCTTCTGGATCCTCGACTTCCTGATGACAGTGCAACACGCAGTGTCTGATGAAGTAGTTGATAGTCAAGATCGTTTCCAAAATGCACTGTCGATGGTATGGGACAAGAAGCTGGAAGACGATGGCTTTAACCGTTTGGTATTGGCCACCAATCTGACCGGGCGCGAAGTGTCAGTGCTGCGTGCCTACGCGAAATATATGCGTCAGATTGATGCCACTTTCAGTCAGGCTTACATTGAAGAAACCTTTGGTCGCTATCCACAAATTGCCGATTCACTGGTGAAAATGTTCGTACGTAAATTCAATCCTAAGTTGAAGACACGTACCACAGTGAAGTTTGTTGAACAGATCAACATGCGTCTTGAGGACGTTGCGAGCTTGGATGATGACCGTATTATCCGTCGTTATCTGGACCTGATTAATGCCACGCTGCGGACCAACTTCTACCAAACTGATGCCGCTGGCGAGCTGAAAAACTACGTTTCGTTCAAATTCGCGCCGGATCAGATCCCCGAAATGCCAAAACCGCTGCCACGCTACGAAATCTTCGTCTACAGCCCACGGGTTGAAGGTGTGCATCTGCGCGGTGGCCGCGTAGCGCGTGGTGGTCTGCGTTGGTCAGATCGTCGTGAAGACTTCCGAACCGAAGTGCTGGGTCTGGTAAAAGCACAGCAAGTGAAAAACACTGTGATTGTGCCGGTCGGCGCTAAAGGTGGCTTTGTTTGTAAACAGATGCCACAGCAGGGCGGCCGCGAAGCCGTCTTCCAGGAAGGTCAGGAATGTTATCGTCTGTTTATCCGCGGATTGCTGGATATCACCGACAACATCGTTAACAAAGAGATTGTGCCGCCAGTAGATGTGGTGCGTCATGATGAAGACGATCCCTATCTGGTGGTTGCGGCGGATAAAGGTACTGCGACCTTCTCTGACTTGGCCAACAGCATTGCCGAAGAATATGGCTTCTGGTTGGGTGATGCCTTTGCGTCAGGCGGCTCTAACGGTTATGACCATAAGAAAATGGGCATTACCGCCCGTGGCGCCTGGGAATCGGTAAAACGCCACTTCCGTGAAGTGGGTATCGATTGCCAAACTACCGAATTTACCTGTGTTGGTATCGGCGATATGGCGGGGGACGTGTTTGGTAATGGTATGTTGCTGTCTGAGCACACACTGCTGCAAGCTGCCTTTAACCATATGCATATCTTTATCGACCCAACACCAAATGCCGCAGCAAGCTTTGCTGAGCGTCAACGCATGTTCGATCTGCCGCGTTCCAGCTGGGAAGATTACAACAAGAAACTGATCTCCAAAGGCGGCGGTATCTTCCTGCGTAGCGCAAAATCGATTTCATTGACACCAGAAATGAAAAAGATGATTGGCAGCAGCAAGGCGTCGATGACACCAAACGAGTTGATCCGTGAATTGCTGAAAATGCCAGTGGATCTGTTGTGGAACGGTGGTATCGGTACTTACGTTAAATCAGCCAAAGAAACCAATGCTGAAGTGGGCGACCGCGCCAATGATTCGCTGCGGGTCAACGGCTGTGAAGTTAATGCCAAAATCATCGGCGAAGGCGGCAACTTAGGTTGCACTCAGTTGGGCCGTATTGAGTACAGCGCTAACGGTGGCCGTATGAATACCGACTTCGTAGATAACGTCGGCGGTGTGGATTGCTCGGATAACGAAGTTAACATCAAAATTCTGCTCAACAGTTTGGTTGCGGAGGGTGAGCTGACCGTTAAACAACGCAATACTTTGTTGGTTGAAATGACGGATGAAGTGGCCGACATCGTGTTGCAAGACTGTAAGGATCAAACTCGCACGCTGTCAGTCACCCAAGCGCATGCGCCTGGTCAGCTAAAAGAGCATATCCGCTTTATCCATTACTTGGAAAAAGAGGGCAAACTGGATCGCGCCTTGGAGTTCTTGCCATCGGAAGATGAACTCAACGAACGTCTGGCAGGTAACAAAGGGTTAACCCGTCCTGAGCTGTCAGTATTGGTGGCGTACGCCAAGATGGTACTGAAAGAACAGTTGGTGACGCCAACCGTGACCGAAGACCCATGGTTGAGCCAACTGTTGGTGGATTACTTCCCGCAAAAACTGCAACAACGTTTTGCTGATAAGATGGGAACCCATCCGCTGCGTGGCGAAATTATCGCGACCTCATTGGCAAATCAGTTAGTTAACGAAATGGGCCTTAACTTCATCCAACGTATGCAGGATGAGACAGGTGCCTCAGTTGCAGAAGCTGCCGTATGTTACTCTATGGCAAGAGAAATATTCGGATTAGGTGATTTAATCTCTGCCATTTCTCGCCTAGGTAGTAGTGTGCCAGCGGTGGTGCAAAGTGAAATGTTGCATCAGTTGCGCCGCAATATGCGCCGTTCATGTCGCTGGTTGCTACGTAATCGTAACCGTGTATTGAACATTGAAGAAACGGTCAGCTTCTTCAAGCCTGTGTTCGAAACACTGCGCGATAATGTAGAACACTATCTAGTTGCAGATGAATGGCAAGGCATAGCCGTAGACATTAGCGCTCTGGAACGTGAAGGCGTACCGCATGACTTAGCTGCCTTAGTAGCGAAAATGAGTACCTTGTTCTGTACGTTGGATATCGCGCAAATCGCGGAATTTGAACAAAAGCCAGTAAGCTTAGTGGCCGAGACCTATTATCAGCTCGGTGCTAAAGTTGAACTGCACTGGTTCTTGGAACAGATCACCGCACAGAAAGCGTCGAACCATTGGCAAGCGTTGGCACGTGCCGCCTTCCGCGAAGAGCTAGATTGGCAACAACGTTCACTCACCTCTGTGGTATTGCGTAAGTGTGAGGCAGTGTGTGACTCCGCCGCAGTGATCACACAGTGGATTGATGGTCATCAAAGCTTGCTGGAACGCTGGTTCAGCATGCTGGCAGACTTCAAGACCTCGGGTGAAAATGAGTTTGCTAAGTTCTCGGTAGCGCTAAGAGAGTTAAATCTGCTCATTCTGCACTGTGAAGGGCAACGATAAATATTATAAAATTTCAAGCCCTGGCATCTCGCCGGGGCTTTTTTTAGGTCTTAGGAGAACTCATGTTTTACGAACTCGCACAAAAGGTCATGTTTCAGATGGACCCGGAGCTTGCGCACAACCTTGCCATGAAAGGGCTGAGGGCGACAGGTAACAATCCGCTAAACTGCTTTTATAGTCAGAATATTGCCCCGGCGCCGGTGACATTTATGGGCGTGACATTCCCTAACCCTGTTGGTTTGGCGGCAGGGATGGACAAAGATGGCGAGTGTATTGATGCTTTTTATGCCATGGGATTTGGTCATGTAGAAGTCGGTACTGTTACCCCTCGACCACAACCTGGTAATGATAAACCGCGTTTGTTCCGTATTAAGCCAGCAAAAGCGATCATTAATCGCATGGGGTTTAATAACAAGGGCGTCGATAATCTGGTCGCAAACTTGATTGCGAAAAAATCTAACGCGGTTGTTGGTGTGAATATTGGTAAAAATAAAGACACACCAGTAGAGCAGGGTAAAGAAGATTATTTAATCTGTATGGATAAAGTTTATCCGTATGCAGATTATATTGCGGTGAATATTTCATCACCTAATACTCCCGGATTACGTACTATGCAGTACGGTGAGCTGTTAGAAGATTTGCTCAGCAGTTTAAAATTTCGCCAAAAAGAGTTGGCGGCAAAATATAATAAGTATGTTCCTGTTGCACTAAAAATAGCCCCAGATTTAACTGAAGAAGAAATTGAGAAAATTGCCGATGCGCTGATTCAAAATGAATTTGATGGCGTTATCGCAACCAACACTACCTTGAGTCGTGATGGTGTCAGTGGCTTAGCCAACTCCAACGAGACTGGCGGGATGAGCGGTAAGCCGCTGCAGGATTTGTCTACCAAAGTAATTAAGCAACTGGCTACCTGCCTGAAAGGCAAAGTGCCGATTCTTGGCGGTGGTGGTATCAACAGCGCTGAAGATGCGTTGGCGAAGTTAGACGCTGGTGCTGAAATGGTACAAATTTATTCCGGCTTTATTTATCAAGGGCCAAAATTAATTAAAGAGATTGTGGATGCTTATCGATCTAAATAAACAGATCCGATCGCAAACACTGAATAAGATCTAAAAAGGATCGCGAAAGCGATCCTTTTTAGATCTTATCGATCATCAATTTAATTTTGGATTTAATAAAAAATTGTTGTAATCTTGTTCAAATTATATCAATTTATTTTTGATGTTGTTTAAATTATCAACTAACCTGCAGTCATATAAATAATAAGGCCACACGGACACGCTATGTTATTAATGCCTGATCAAAACTGGCAATGGAAATATAACGCTTCGTACGATGTGTTGAGTATTTCTCTTGGTCCAGATATGGAGTTTTTAACTCCTTATAAAAATAAGGTGTTGATCCCTGATGCTCTCGGCTCATCTGAGTTCGATGTTGAGCACGCGCGTTATTATATGGATATCGTCGAGCGACTCGGTAAACGTATGTCGCTGGCTGACGCATATCTGGTGCAATTGGCGCTCAATGCCACCGCCGCACGGTTTATGCTAAAGCCACAAATGCCGAAGTCTTGGTTCTTTGAATCGAGTGATGTTTGTGTTTTCAGCGAGCCCGGCAAGCTGTTTGATTTGCGCTGTAATGGCAATCGCGTACAAGTGCTCGTTGTCGAAACCAGTCTGCAGGCGTCGTTGGTTATGTCACTTGAGGAGTCGTGTGCGCTCAGTGATAGTAAAAACCTCAAACGTTTTGACACCATTAAAGTGATGCACGATAGATTGCATCCACTAAGAGCACAGCAACAGATCGTTGCCGCTTAGATTCAGCCAACGCATTTCAATAAAAAAGGCGATCATATGATCGCCTTTTTTAGATCTCAGATTTACGCGCTAAGCCGGTTATTTAGCGTTGCGGTGACGCTTAGCCAGATTCGCGTTAATTTTCGCTAAATCCATCTCTTGATCTTCCAGCAGCACCAGTAGGTGATAGATCAGATCAGAGGCTTCGTTCACCAACTCTTCTTTATCGTGAGTGGCTGCCGCCAGTGCAGTTTCTAAGCCTTCTTCACCCACTTTTTGCGAAATACGCTTAGTGCCACGAGCAAACAGCGATGCGGTGTAGCTGCTGCTTGGATCGGCATTTTTACGGCCGTGGATTAAGCTTTCCAATTCGTGGATGAATGGATGCACTTCAGCGCCATCCCAACAACTTTCAGTACCGTTATGGCAGGTTGGGCCTACAGGGACCGCTTGCACTAGCAGCGAGTCTTTATCGCAGTCCATCGCCACAGACACCAGCTGTAGATGGTTGCCGGAGCTTTCGCCCTTGGTCCATAAACGTTGTTTGCTGCGGCTAAAGAAGGTGACCAATTGCTTATCAAACGTGGTTTGCAGCGCTTCAGGGTTCATATAACCCAGCATCAGCACCTTCGCCGAATAGTAGTTTTGTACCACTACCGGCACTAAGCCATCCTGCTTTTGCCAATCAATGCCACTCAGCAGCGTTTGTTGCTGCTCAGCGGTCATTGCAAAAAGAGTTTCGTTTTGCATATCAAATCCTGTTGTTAAGCGATGCGTTGATGGCGATCATCAGCGCGAATGCAGATCTGCTGCTCACGCAGGTACTGCTTTAATTCGGGGATTGGGATGATGCCTTTGTGGAACACGCTGGCGGCTAATGCTGCGTCCACTTTGGCCTCAATAAACACGTCACGGAAGTGCTCCATCGCACCCGCGCCACCAGAGGCGATGAGTGGCACGTCACATACTGAGCGCACTTTACCGAGTTGCACTAAATCGTAACCTTGGCGCACGCCGTCGGAGTTCATTACGTTGAGTACGATTTCGCCGCAGCCTTGCTTCTGTGCTTCTTCCACCCAATCAAGTGTGAACCATTGTGTATCACGGGTGGCGGCTTCATCTCCGGTAAACTGTTTCACTTTGTAGCTGTCGCTGTCGGCATCATAAAACGAGTCGATACCGACCACCACACACTGACGACCAAACTCATCGTGTAGCCGACGAATTAAACTTGGATCCGACAGTGCAGGGGAGTTGACCGAAATCTTATCTGCGCCAAAGGCGAGAATTTCCCGCGCTTGCTCGATGGTTTTAATGCCACCCGCAACGCAAAATGGGATATCGATCTGTTCGGCTACGCGGCTGACCCAAGATTTATCCACTACGCGCTCATGGGCACTGGCGCTGATATCGTAAAACACCAGTTCATCGGCACCTTCTTCGGCGTAACGTTGTGCTAATGGCACAATATCACCGACGATTTCATGGTTACGGAATTGAACACCTTTAACGACTTTGCCTGCTTTTACGTCGAGGCAAGGGACTATGCGTTTGGCCAGCATTCGATTGCCTCCTTCACGCTGAATTGGTTGGTTAACAATGCTTTGCCAATAATGATGCCACTGGCGCCGCTGTCGCGCACTGCGGCGACATCTGCCAAGGTGGCTATACCGCCCGATGCTTGCCATAGGATTTCTGGGAACTTGGTCGCCAGCTCCTGATAGAGTGAATTGTTGGCGCCGGTCATAGTGCCGTCGCGGCTAATGTCAGTGACCAAGGCGTGCTTGAGTCCTACCGGGGCGAATTCCGCCACCAGTGACTCCAACGTTTTACCGCCGCCACTTTGCCAGCCATGAACTGCGACAATTTTCTCGCCATTTTCATTGATATTCACATCGAGCGCCAGGCAGATAGCTTCGGCACCAAAACGGACAAACCAGCTTTTTACCAGCTCGGGTTCGCGTACCGCCAGCGAACCAATCACGACGCGGGATGCGCCGCAGGCTAGCAATTCTTCCACTTGTTCGACCGAGCGAATACCACCGCCGACTTGCAGCGGGGTATTTAATCCGGCAGCCAATTCGGCAATCAGCTTGGTTTGGCGTTTAGCGGGATCTTTGGCGCCCGTTAAGTCCACCAGATGTAGCTGTTTGGCGCCTTGCGCTTCATAAGATTGCAACTGCTCCAGCGGGCTTAAATCAAAGGTCGTTTGCTGGCCGTAGTCGCCTTGATAGAGACGTACCACTTGGCCGTCAATCAAATCGATTGCAGGAATAATCATGCTGCGCCTCCGGTTACTTTAGCGTTGTACGCTGCCAACGATGCACTGTCCATCTTGAGGAAGTTAGCTAACATCTTGGCACCAACAGCGGCACTCTTTTCGGGGTGGAATTGCAATCCCATAAAGTTACCATCGGCAATCGCCGCACTAAACGCTTCGCCATATTCGCTGGTGGCGATGCTGTATTCGCTCACAGGTGCGCAGAACGAATGCACAAAGTAGACGAAATCGCCGGCATTGATCCCCTCAAGCAGCGGATGCACCAGGCCATTTTTAACCACTGGCGTTAACTGGTTCCAGCCCATATGTGGGGTAGGTAAGCCTTGGGTATCGAGCGCACGGACTGCAGTCGGGATCAAACCTAAACATGGTGTATCTGCTGCCACGGCGCCTTGCTCAGTAGACTTTTCTGTCATCAGCTGCATGCCAAGGCAAACCCCCATGACTGGCTGCGTTAAGCCTTGTACCAGTTCAATCAGATTTTTTTGTTTGAGCGAGCTCATCGCCGCTGGCGCGCTCCCGACACCGGGTAACACTAAACGGGTCGCGGCTTTGATGGCATCAGCATTGTCCGTCACCAACACATCGGCGCCCAAGCGCTCAAAGGCAAAACGCACCGAGCTTAAGTTGGCGCAACCAGTATCGATGATGATGGTTTCTGCTGTCGCCTTATTCTTTACAGCAGTCATTACAGCACTCCTTTACTTGAGGGCAGCGCATCGCCTTCCACTTTAATGGCTTGGCGCAGCGCTCGGCCAAGCGCTTTAAACAGCGCTTCTACTTTGTGGTGTTCGTTGTGACCAGTGCAACCTATGTGCAAGGTGCAGCGCAGGCCATCAGCGAATGAGCGGAAAAAGTGCGGCACCATCTCTGTCGCCATGCCGCCCACTGCGTCGCGCTCAAACTCACCAGTGAATTTGATAAATGGACGACCAGAAAGATCGAGCAAACATTCACCACTAGCCTCATCCATTGGCAGGCTAAAACCGAAACGGCCAATACCGCGCTTGTCACCTAACGCTTGGCGCAGGGCATCGCCTAAGGCTAAACCGGTATCTTCCACGCTGTGGTGATCGTCGATGTGCAGATCGCCTTTGACTTGCACACTCAGGCTAAAGTTACCGTGGGTGGCGATTTGATCCAGCATGTGGTCGAAGAAGCCGATACCCGTATTGATGCTATTGCCTGCGGCGTTATCTAAATCCACCTTGACGCGAATGTCGGTTTCCTTGGTGGTGCGTACCACTTCGGCTTGGCGACCGCGATTGAGCAGTTGTTTGCAGATGTCATCCCAGCCCAGCGTGTCGCGATTGTATTGGAAGCTTTTCAAGCCCATAGCGTCGGCGAGTTGCACATCGGTTTCACGATCGCCAATGACGGCGGACGTTGTGAAATCGACTTTGCCTGCGGTGAGATAATCTTTCACTAAGCCCAGTTTTGGCTTACGGCAACTGCAGTTGTCGCCGGGGAAGTGTGGGCAAATCAGCACGTCGTCAAACTTCACACCTTGGCTTTCAAAAATCTGCATCATCAGATTATGAGGTGCATCAAAGTCAGCCTGTGGGAACGAATCTGTGCCCAAACCATCTTGGTTAGACACCATTACTAAGCGGTAACCCGCAGCCATCAGTTTCAACAATGTCGGAATCGCTTGCGGCTCAAACGCCAATTTATCGAGGCGGTCTAGCTGTTTGTCGACAGGTGGCTCTTCTACCAAAGTGCCATCACGGTCGATAAATAGAATTTTCTGACTCATAGGGTATTCACCTTTTCGGCCGCTTGCCTGCGGCTTAGTTATTCTTGTGGCGATGGGCTTTTCCCATCGCTAAAGCTAATCGTTATTTCGCTAAGATGTTTCTCAATGCTGCCACAATCTGGTCGGTTTCGGCTTCGTTGGTAAAGCTAAAACGAATCGCATCCAGCAAACGCGGGTCACGATAAGCGCGCGCGACAATGCCCGCTTCTTTTAAACCGCTGCTGACGGTGGCGATATCATCAAAGTAAGCCAGCACAAAGTTGGCGCCGCTAGGCACTACGGTCGCGCCTAACTCTGCTAATTCATCGGCTAAACGTTTGCCTTGCGCTTCTAACAGTTCCACATCAGCCAACATATTGCTGATGCCATCATCGCTCAGCGCATTGACCGCCAGTGTCGATACTGGCAGCGGTACCGGGTACGGTGCAATCACCAACATGATAATGCTGATAACCTCAGTGCTGGCCATCAAAAAGCCGCAGCGTGCGCCCGCAAGAGCAAAGGCTTTAGACAGGGTGCGCAGGATCACTAGGTTCGGATAGCTTTCCAGCAGCTTGGCGACGCTATTTTCTGGACAGAATTCGATATAGGCTTCGTCTACGACCACCAGTTGTTCGGGCAGTTGCTTCACTACCGCTTCAATCTTCTCAACGCTGATAACCGTGCCGGTAGGGTTATTGGGGTTACAGATAAACACCAACTTACAGCCCTTGACGCCGTCAATATCATCTGGCAACGCATAGTCTTCGGTCAGACTCAGTGCATTGACGCCAACATTAAAGGTTTTGGCACTGATGCCATACATGCCGTAAGTCGGACCAAAAATGGCGATGCTATCGCGGCCGGGAATACAAAAGGCGCGGATCAGCAGTTCAATCGCTTCATCAGCGCCGCGACCACACACGATATTGGCCGCAGGTACTTTGCTGTACTTGCTGTAGGCCTCAATTAATTCAGGCGGTTGGCATTCTGGGTAGCGATTTAAACGCGCTAACTCGGTACGGTTAAACGGGCTTTCATTGGCGTTGATCCAGATATCGCCGCGGCCACCAATGCGACGCGCGCTTTGGTAGGGTTCAAGTTCTAACAGCTCTGGTCGTGCCAGACGTTCAGCCAAATTTAAACTTGTTGCGTTGCTCATGTTCCTTGCTCCGCTTATTGTGCTGTTTCAGCGGCAATCGCTTGCAAGCGCAGCGCGACGGCGTTCTTGTGGGCATCTAATTGCTCGGCTGCCGCCAGTATCATCACCGCTTGGCCAAGATTTTGTAAACCTGTGGCTGACAATTCCTGCACGGTAAAGCGGCGCGAGAAATCAGCTAAGCTCAGGCTTGAAACGGTGCGGCTGTAGCCATAGGTGGGCAATACGTGGTTAGTGCCACTGGCGTAGTCACCGACTGACTCAGGAGTAAAGCGGCCAAGAAATACCGAGCCTGCAGCACGCACATATTTCAGGACTTCACGCGGTTCAGCAGTTTGAATGATCAAGTGCTCTGGACCATAGAGGTTTGATACGGCAGCGGCTTGGCGCATATCATCTACCAGCAGTGTACGGCTACAAGAAAGCGCTTGGGTGGCAATCTCAGCCCGTGGCAGTTGCGCCAATTGCTTATCGAGTTCCACTTCTACTTGTGCGGCTAGTGTTTCGCTGTCACTAACCAGCATCACTTGTGAGTCAGGGCCGTGTTCGGCTTGTGATAACAGATCAGCGGCAATAAAGGCAGGTGATGCATCTTTATCGGCAATCACCAACACTTCTGATGGGCCTGCAGGCATATCAATGCTGACGCATGCGCGTGAGTCTTGTGAGACCTGACGCTTAGCTTCGGTCACAAAGCGGTTACCCGGCCCAAAAATTTTGTCGACTGGTTTAATGGTTTCAGTACCAAAGGCGAGGGCAGCGACGGCTTGCGCGCCACCGGCCTGATAGATTTCATTCACACCACACTCAACCGCAGCGTAAACAATGGCATCATCAATCGGCGGTGGGCTTATTAACACGCGGCGCTCACAACCCGCGATTTTTGCTGGCAGTGCCAACATCATCACGGTGGAGATCAGTGGCGCACTGCCGCCAGGAATATACAGACCGACGGCTTCAATGGCTTCACTGCGCAGTTCGCAGCGAATACCGGGTTGGGTATCCAGCGCAATTGGCGTTGGTTTTTGCGCTTCGTGGAAGGCGGTAATGTTTTGCATCGCTTGTTGAATCGCCGCTTTCAGCTCATCGTTTACCCGTGCACAAGCATCATCAATCTCAGCGGCAGACAGTTTGATTTTGTCGATCTGCGCTTTATCAAATTTAGCGGCGTAATCGCGCAGCGCACTGTCACCGTTAGCAATCACTGTGTCGATAATCTCGCTGACAGTGACTTCTAATTGTTGGTCCCCCACCAGCGGTGAGCGGGTTAGCGCGGCTTTTTGCGCCGCACCATCCAGTTGATTCCAGTTGAGCAATTCCATCACGATTACCCCATCATTTTTTCAATTGGCATCACCAGAATAGAAGTCGCACCCAGTGCTTCTAACTCTTCCATGGTGTCCCAGAACAGATCTTCACTGCTTACCGCGTGGATGGCAACGCGGTTAGTGTCGTCATTCAGTGGTAATACGGTTGGATTTTCCGCACCTGGCAGCAGAGACACAATGCGTTCCAGCTTATCGGTTGGTGCGTGCAGCAAAATGTACTTGCTTTCGCGGGCACGAATAACGCCATTGATACGACTCATTAGCTTGTTAATCAGGGCTTGCTGAGCAGCATCTTGGACTTGGTTGGATTGGATTAAACAGGCCATAGAACGGAAGATAACATCGGTTTCATACAGGCCGTTGGCCTCAAGGGTAGCACCGGTCGATACCAAGTCACAGATACCATCAGCCAGACCTGCACGCGGTGCCACTTCTACTGAGCCTTTCAACATACAATCGCGATACGCGATTCCTTGCTGATTCATGTAACGGCGCAGCAGGTTAGGGTAGCTGGTAGCCAAACGCATGCCTTGCAGGCTTTGTGGACCGTCATATTCCACTTCGTTTGGTACCGCCAGCGACAAACGGCAAGCACCGAAATCCAATTGGCGCAGCTTGTTCACTTCGGCATTCTTGCCTAGCGCTTCACGTTCCAGCTGTTCCTCTTCCAGCACGTTTTCACCGACAATGCCGAGGTCCACCACGCCATCCATTACCAAGCCAGGAATATCATCATCACGTACGCGGAGCAGATCCAGTGGCATGTTGTCAGCGTGGGCGATAAGACGTTGTTCATTCACGTTAAATTTAACACCACACAGTTTCAGCAACTGCTGTGATTCTTTCGACAAACGCCCTGATTTCTGGATGGCGATTCTGATGCGTTTTGATGTAGTCATTGTGCTATTCCCTGATTGTTGATTCGTAAAATTTAGTCCAGATAACAAAAAACCCCCGGAATTCCTTCCGAGGGTTATATGTGATCTTGAATCAACCGCCAGAAGGAATGCACCTTCGGCAGTCAGCTCCGAAGGCTACCGCTTATGATGGTGGTGATGGTGGTTGCCGAACTGGAACTGAGTCATGAAATTAAATCCTGTTTACCAACTCTCGTGTTGTCACCAGAGTTAAAATTTGTTGGTGTTGGGCCACTTGCCTCAACAGCGTGGGGATAAAGTAATCCGTTCATTTTTAATTTGCAACCCCAAATAATAGTTTTTTAAGGTTTTGTGCTTGGGAAAGAATTTTTCGCAATAAACAGGCCATCTGATTAAGGATTATCGCTTGTGGTCGTTCTATAAAAAGCGATAATTCCGTCCACGCCTCACTATTTGTCGGTTTAGGAGAGTTGTTTATCAGTCGCTTACAGCAAGAAGTCGCGCGTATTTTTACCGCAGAAGGGCCGCTTTCTCGCGGCGTGCGTGGCTACAAGATCCGCAACGAGCAAGTGACGATGGCCAACGCCGTTGCTGAGTTATTCGCTAAGCGACAAACTAGCGCCCCTTTGGTGTTAGAAGCAGGAACCGGGGTAGGTAAAACCTTTGCGTATCTGGTGCCTGCGCTGCTATCAGGGCAACAAGTAATTATCTCCACCGGCAGTAAAAACCTGCAAGAACAGCTGTTTTATAAAGACATTCCCGCGCTACTGGAATTACTGCAAATCGCCCCCAAAGTGGCACTGCTTAAGGGCCGTAATAACTATCTGTGCCAGCTACGACTGGAGCAGCAACTTAATGGTGCGCAATCGCTCGATGAGCGGGTTTTGGATGACTTACTGCGTATCCAGCTATGGTCCGCCTCTAGCCATGATGGGGATTTAGGCACCATTGCCAGCGTCTCCGAGCAATCCTACGCCTTGCCGCTAGTCGCCTCCACCAAAGAAAGCTGCACCGGCAAACGTTGCGCCCATTACGACGCGTGCTTTACTCGCAAAGCGCGCATTAAAGCCTTAGATGCCAAACTGATTGTGGTCAACCACCACCTATTTTTTGCTGACTGGGTATTAAAAGACACCGGCTTTGCAGAACTGCTGCCCGACGCTGACGCGCTAGTCTTTGATGAGGCGCACCAACTGCCGGATATCGCCGTCAGTTATTTTGGTCAACAGTTGTCGCTGAACAGCCTGTACCGCTTGTTGGAGCGAATGGAAAAGCTCTATGAAGCCGAATTTCGCGATACCCCGCAACTTGGCGATCTTATTCGGCGCTTAATGAGCCGTTTGCGCGATTGGAGCCAAGGGGTGATGAATCGCGATCTGCTCGACTGGCGACAAGTATTGGCGGATAAAGCGCTGGCCAGCCAAAGTTGGCAATTGCTGGATGAGTTTCAAACCCTTGAGCGCGTGTTATTGGGGAATATCGGCCGCCATGATGAACTCGACGACTACTTTGAAAAGTGGCAGGAACTGACTGCCAAATTTACTCAGTTTCTCGCCTGTGATAATCCGCAAGCGGCCTATACGGTAGAGCCGAGTAAAGATTTGCCGCTGCTGCGCATGGCTCCGATTGACGTGACTAAAGAGTGCCAACAGCTGTTTAGCGACGACAAAAAATGGGTGTTTACTTCGGCCACCTTGCAGGTCAATCGCTCGCTCGGGCATTTCAGTAAAGGCTTGGGCTTAAAGGATTGCGATGAACTGATCCTCGACAGCCCGTTCAACTACCAACAAAACGCGCTGTTTTGTGTACCGCGGCAATTGGGCGACGTGCGCAGCAACAGTGATTATCAATTTAACCGTTGGTTAGATATCTGCCAGCAAGCCATCAGCGCTGCCAAAGGTCGCACTTTTATTCTGTTTACCAGCCATCGCATGCTGGAGAAAACCGCGTTAGCGTTACAAGGACGCTGTCACTATCCGTTGTTAGTGCAGGGCACTGCCAGTAAACAAAGCCTGCTGAAAAAATTCCGCCAACTTGGCAACGCCGTCCTGCTCGGCACTGGCAGTTTTTGGGAAGGCGTCGACGTGCGTGGCAAGCTGTTATCTTGCGTCATCATCGACAAGCTGCCGTTTGTCTCCCCCGACGATAATCTCTATCGCGCCCGCGCCAATGCACTCAGCCAACGCGGAGGCGATCCCTTCCGTGATATTTCCCTGCCACAAGCGGTCATCGCCCTCAAACAAGGCTTTGGACGTCTTATTCGTGACGAACAAGACGCAGGCGTGTTAATCCTGTGCGACAACCGCATCGTCAACCGTGACTACGGCGCAGCGTTTCTAAACTCACTGCCACCAATGGCGAGGACACGGGATATGGCGTACGTTGTACGCTTTTTGGAGCAAATCAAATAACAGGGGTTATTTGATTTGTGGGTTGGTGGTGTTGGCTGAACGTTGGGATTATTTATGTTTGCTAACACGTTGTTTGAATAATTTGATGTAGTTAATCACCTGCGCTGGGCGATGCACATGCAGCCATGTGGCACGATGCAAGTACGTCCCTGTAATCTCGACGCCAGCATCCATGCTGGCGACGGCCACAAGTCCGCATGTGCTGGGAATTCTCGGTGTTATCCTGTCAGATATGTGTTTGATGGAGCTAAGTCAGATAAGCGCTTTTTGCCCTTTTTTAAGTTACACCTAATTAATTTACTGTATTGCCAAGCCGTGATTTGACATACTTTTTCTCATTCTAAAAGTGAATATGCTATTACTGGCATTTCGATGGCTGTTTCAATTCAGCAGAACTAATAAGTTCAATTTCCAGTTGGTATAGGCAGAATATGATTACACAAATAAACCTCAGTGATGTAGCAAGTTATCGAAAAAGAACAACTCTCAACACAGATAAAAAAGTAAACATCATTTATGGTTTAAATGGCACTGGTAAAAGTACGTTCTCAAACTACTTATATACGCCGGATGACCCTAAATATCAAAACTGCTCTCACATAGCCGATGGCTGTAAGGTTATTGTTTATAATCAGAAGTTTATCCAAGATAATTTTTACTCTAAAGACTCAATTAACGGTATTTTTAGCCTCTCCAAAGAGAACAAGGAAGCTAAGGAAAGGGTAGAGCAGCTTGGGAAAGCTATCGATCAACTGACTGAAAAGAGCAAGGGCTTCCAAGCAGACATTGACAAAGAAAGTGAGACTATAAAGACAGCGACAGATATGGCAGAAAAAAAAGTCTGGGAAATAAAGACTAATTACTCTGGAGGTGATCGTGTTCTGAAGTTTTGCCTTGATCGGTTAATGGGGGACAAAAAAGTTTTGTTCAACCATCTTGTTTCTGTCCCTTTGCCAAGTGCTAAACCAACTAAAACGATTGAACAGCTTAAAGAGGAAGTTGCAGCGATTGATGGTGACAAAGCCACTACTTACACGGTATTGCCTAAGATTTCATTGTCAGAGCTTTTGCCAGAGGAATTAGAACTACTCAAAGAAATAGTGATTGGTAATGAAGATAGTCCAATCGCAAAACTGATTAATCAGTTGAAAAATTCTGATTGGGTTAGTGATGGTTTGCAGTACCTTGGTGATATTGAAGATGAGACTTGTCCGTTCTGTCAATCGAAAACGATTACGCCTGACTTAATCGCACAAATCAAAGGCTACTTTGATGAGACTTATGAAGAAAGTAAGCATAATATCGGAAAAATACTTAATAAATACCAAGAGATAGTTGAATCTCTGACTGAGTTAGATATCTATAAAAAATCGCCTTTTTCTGTCGATTTCCTTGCTGAAATGACAGAATGTTATGCATCCATTGTCGAAACTCTGAAGTCCAATTTACTAAACATTCAGCAAAAGGAGCAAACGCCGAGCCTGAAAGTTGAGTTGACAGGCCTTAGCGAGCACGTTGCGTCCTTTAATAATTATGTAGATGTAATTAATGCCAGCATTGGTATTCACAATCAGAAAATTACTAATTCAACGCAAGAATTGAAACTTATTAAAGACGAGTTTTGGAAAATTGTTCGATGGGAATACGATCAGACCATCAACGGATATGAATCAAGTAAAAAAAATAGTGATGACAAAATAATCAAGTTGAAAGCGGATAAGGAAGATGTCGACACTGAGATAGCTCAACTAGAAGTTGAGCGAACCGAGCAACAAAAGCAAACAGTTAATATTGATGATTCGATTGAAAATATCAATAAAGGCCTTGTTGATCTTGGAATTACAGATTTTCATATTGAGAAGCACGAGGAAGACCTATATCGCCTTGTAAGAACAGGAACAGAGGGACCGATCTTCTTATCGTTATCGGAGGGCGAAAAGATGATTATTAGCTTTTTGTACTTCCGAGAATTGTTTAAAGGTAAACAAACTGCTGATGAGGCTCATATTAAAAAAATTGCGGTAATTGACGACCCAGTTTCAAGTTTGTCTCATATCTATGTTTACAATATCGGGCAGCTAATAAAGAACGATTTCTTCAATGGTGATGGAGTGGAGCAAGTTTTTGTGCTTACGCATAGCTTGTACTTCTTTTATGAGCTTGTTGATTCAAATCACAAACGAAGAAAAGAAAATCAATCTTTGTATCGACTATCTAAAAATACGAACGGTACAACGATTGAAACGATGAAGTATGAAGAAGTACAGAATGACTATCAATCATACTGGTCAGTGATTAATGACGAAGATCAACCTGCTGCTTTGATTGCAAATTGTATGAGAAACGTAGTTGAATACTTCTTCAACTTTGTGCAGAAATCAGATTTGAGTAACGTAATGCAAAAACAAGAGCTTCAAGAAGTGAAGTATCAAGCTTTCATACGGTACATAAATCGTGAATCTCATTCACTTGGACAAAACATTATCGATTTCAAAGAATTTGACTATGGGGCGTTTAGAGACGGTTTAAGGTTGCTATTCGAAATCACGGGTTATCCTGAGCATTATCAGAAAATGTCTCAGATATAGATACGTTAAATAGTGATCTGAACCATCGAAACTAGGAAGTGAATTAAGCAATTTTTCAACACATGAAGTTATTCGTGAATTACTAAAGTAGCACAATCGCTATCATGAAACTGTCCAAAAAGCTTGTTTGAACTTCAGACGTTTAGGCAACACCAGTTTCCCCTTCGGCGTGGCGTAGGTGCGTTGGGTAGACATTGAGCAATCGAGATATGGATATCGAGAAGCGATGGTGAGTCAGGGACGACGAATCAGAGCGATTTGCGAAAATGGCAAACCAGAAGCGCCGTAGCGTTTCACGCCGTGGGGCGGCATGGGGATTGACAAGGGGACGAGGCCGTCCAGTCCCCTTGTCCTCTGGTGTGGAACGAGTAGTTCCACGACTTTAGCAACCGCAGGTTGCAATCACGCAGTGATAATCTTCATCGTAGTGTGAGCGCGAAAGCTCACGATCTTCGTAAACGCAGTTTGCAAGGCGCAGCCTAATCTTTCCCACGCGTCAGCGTGAAATGGCGTCAGCCATTCAGCAATGCAACCGCAGGTTGCTAACCACTAAGCGTTACCGCTTACCCCACATTTCAATTCTGTTACAAATTAGTTGCCCAACGAGCCCACAAAGCCGACCTGCGAATGTTAAAAATGTTATAACATAGCGCTCTTTGTTTCTAAGCCCCCGATAAGAAGGACATTGAATGAGCGCGCGACAGATGCGTCTGCTTTGGTTAGCACCCGTACTCGGCCTATTGGCTCACATTCCAGCAACTAATGCAGCGATTCAGCAAACTAAAGGCGACTTCCAAGATAAATTCAGACAATTAGACGAAGTTCTGCCAACCCCCAACGTATACCGAAACGCCGCTGGTGAAGCCGGACATCAATACTGGCAACAGCAAGTTGACTATGTGATCAACGCGAAACTCGACGAAAACAAACGTCGCATTGATGCGTCAGAAAACATCACCTATCACAACAATTCACCTGATACGCTCAAGTATCTGTGGATTCAGCTGGATCAAAACAAATTCCGTCCTGATTCGATGTCGGCGCTGACCGATACCTTTGGTGGTAACAGTGGTCGTGGCCCGGCAACTCAAGCAGCCAATGGCGATAGCCCTGCAAAATTGAGCCTGAATGCCTTGCGTCGCCAGCAGTTTGTGGCTGACCATGAGCTTGGATATGAAATTAAGTCAGTCAAGAGTGGTAGCCGCGATCTGCATCATGTGATTGTTGGTACCCTGATGCGAATTGATCTGACCACGCCACTGAAGCCGGGCAAGTCAGTTAAGTTCGCTATCGACTATGGCTACAACATCGTCGAAGAAGATGCGGTGTCAGCGCGTTCTGGCTACGAGCATTTCCCCGATGATAAGCGTGAAGGCGGCAACGATATCTTCCTGTTGGCGCAATGGTTCCCGCGTTTGGCGGCGTACACCGACTATGAAGCATGGACCAATAAAGAGTTTTTGGGCCGTGGTGAGTTTACGTTGGAGTTTGGTAACTACGATGTATCGATGACAGTGCCAGCCGACCACATTGTGTCGGCGACGGGTGAGCTGCAAAACCCGAAAGATGTATTGACTAGCACGCAACGTGATCGTCTTGAGCAAGCTAAAACGGCTAAACGTCCGGTATTTATCGTGACCGAGGAAGAAGCGCTCGAAAACGAGAAAGCAGGCACCGATAAGACTAAAACGTGGCGTTTTAAAGCGGACAATGTGCGTGATTTTGCCTGGGCATCGTCACGTAAATTTATGTGGGATGCCAAAGGCATAACGCAAGACGGCCCACAAAAGCATGTGATGGCGATGTCGTTCTACCCGAAAGAGGGCGGCGATCTGTGGAAGAAGTATTCTACTGAAGCTGTGGTGCATACACTGGACGTCTACAACCGTTTCACTTTCAACTATCCATATCCAACCGCGCAGTCGGTGAACGGCCCAGTGGGCGGTATGGAATATCCGATGATCTCGTTCAACGGGCCACGTACCGAGTTGCAAGACGATGGTTCACGTACTTACTCCTTGTCAGAAAAGCGTTTTCTGGTTGGGGTGGTGATCCACGAAGTCGGCCATAACTATTTCCCAATGGTGGTGAACTCTGATGAACGCCAATGGACGTGGATGGATGAAGGCTTAAACAGCTTCTTGGACGGTGTTGCTGGCCGTGAATGGGACCCGAAAATCCCGTGGGGTGTGGAGCCGCGTGATGTCGTGGGTTACATGAAAGGCTCGTCACAAGTGCCGGTAATGACCCAATCCGATTCAGTATTGCATTTAGGCCCGAACGCTTACACCAAGCCCGCGGTGGCGCTCAACATTTTGCGTGAAACCATTCTTGGCCGTGAGCTGTTTGATTTTGCCTTTAAAGAATACGCCCAGCGTTGGATGTTCAAACGCCCAACACCATCTGACTTTTTCCGTACCATGGAAGAAGCTTCGGGCGTTGATTTAGATTGGTTCTTCCGCGGCTGGTTCTACACCACCGACCATGTTGATATCTCGATTGATCGCATCTACAAACTGCGTCTGGACACCAAAAACCCGGATATCGATTTGCAGCGTCAACGTGAAGCGGAGCAAGATAAGCCGCTGTCGTTAACCGATGAGCGTAACCGTAACGAAGGCCGCAAGCTGTGGGTGGAACGTTTTGAAGATATCAAAGACTTCTACGACGATAACGACCAATACACCGTCACCAACAAAGACCGTAACAAGTACCGCGAATTCCAGAGCAAGCTCAAACCGTGGGAACGCGATACGCTGGAGCGGGCGGTACGTGAAGACAAAAATTACTACGTGATGGACTTTAGTAATTTGGGTGGTCTGGTGATGCCAATTCTGCTGGAGATGGAATTTGCTGACGGCACTAAAGAGTCGATGCGTATTCCTGCTGAGATCTGGCGTCGTAGCCCGAAAGCTGTGTCTAAGCTGATTGTCACCGACAAGAACAAAGAGCTGGTAAGCGTCACCGTCGACCCGCGTTGGGAAACGGCCGATGTAGATGTAGAAAATAACTACTATCCGCGTCGCATTATTCCGTCACGCATTGAAGCTTATAAAGATAAGAAGAGCAAAGACAGGGTGAAAATGGATTTGATGCAAGACATTAAAACCGAGCTGAAGACTGAAGATGATGCTAAGAAAGGTGAGGCGAGCAATGAGCTGTAAGTCGCTGCGCATTATTCAGTTAAGTGTTGCCTTGGTATTGATGATGGCTGCGCAAGCAGCCTTCGCGCACCAGATCAAAGCGGCGATCACTACAGTGCTGTTTAACCCGCATACGCAGAATATTGAAGTGATGCATCGCTTTAACTTGCATGACGCGGAACACGCAGTAAAAGCGCTGTTTGACAAGCATGCCGATATTCTTGATGACAAAACCACACAAAAGGCGTTTGCCGATTATGTGGCGGCACGTTTTGCCTTGTTGAATGCGGACGCTGAGTCGTTAGCGCTAAAGACGGTCGGTTATGAAGTCGAAGGCAAGTTTTTCTGGGTGTATCAAGAAACGGCAGAACCGCCGAAACTTGAAGGTCTCACCATTCGTCACGATGCGCTGCGAGATTTGTGGCCAGCGCAAATTAATACGCTGAACGTGGAAGGTAAGGGCGATATCAAAACACTGACCTTTCGTGACAACGTTGAACTCTTGAGTGTTGAGTTTAAGCACCATCATTAAGCTGTTGTGCACAATGAATTGAGTCTCTTACCCGTACCGCAGGATTGCGCGTGGTATGGGTAAGTACTCTTGTTCCGCTTCATCCTTTGTCTCCATTTGTCAGCTATTATCTAGCTATCCTTTCTGTTAAGTAGCGAAATAATCAGTAACATGAGCAAGCCCAGTGACGACAATAAGTTTCGCATTACCGTACTGTATCGCGTTGAACCCGGCTGTTTAGGGCCAACCGGCGTGGATTATATTGAGGAATTTTGCCGCTACGCGCAGGCCGAATTTGAGAAATTGGCTTATGACGCAATGGCGTGGCAGATAGTACCGCGCTATGACAAGACGTTAGCCGAGATCCAATATCAGTTGGGTGGGAAAAATCTGTCCAAGGAACAGGCCGCGATCTATTTCGATAAACACGGAATTAATTTTGCTCGCTTTGAAGAGCTGTTGGATTTAAAGATTGCCGATTTGATTGAGCAACACTTAGGGCGATTGCCGCGTTAGCCATGCAACCGTCCCGCAACAAAAAAGAAGGCCGTAGCCTTCTTTTTTAGTGTCTGAATGGCGTCAGCAATTACGCTTGTTTGTCTTCAGCTAACCATTGCGCAAATTGCTTGGTGTAGTAGCTGACAATCACGCTGGCACCAGCACGTTTGAAGGCGATAAAGCTTTCAGTCACGATAGCGCGTTCATCAACAGCACCGGCCATCGCCGCAAATTTCACCGAGGCGTATTCACCCCCTACATGGTAAGCGGCCAGTGGCAGATCGGTACGGTCACGCAGACGTGCCAGCACGTCCAGATATGGTAGGCCAGGTTTGACCATCAGAATGTCAGCGCCTTCTTGCTCGTCGAGCATGGCATCAACCAATGCTTGGCGGCCGTCAGCACAATCCAGTTGGTAACCTTTACGGTCGCCTTTCAGTTCACTGGCCACCGCTTCACGGAATGGGCCGTAATACGCGGAAGCAAACTTGGCGGAGTGGGCCAGAATCGCCACGTTTTCGTAACCTGCAGCGTCCAAACCATCACGCATGGCGCGGATTTGACCGTCCATCATCGCAGAAGGTGCCAGCATGTCGGCCCCCGCTTTTGCGGCACAGACAGATTGTTTAACCAAGTTTTCAACGGTGACGTCGTTGCATACGTGGTGATCGCCATCGATGATGCCGCAGTGGCCGTGGTCGGTATATTCACAGAAGCAGATATCTGGGATCACAATCATCTCAGGCGCGGTGGCTTTAATGGTTTTGATCATGCGTGCCAGCAGGCCGTCGTCGTTCCAGGTATCGCTACCGGCTTCATCTTTATGGTGTGAAATACCAAAAGGCATGATGTAGCGTACGCCCAGTTGTTGCAGCTCTTTGATTTCAGCTTCCAACATGCTTTCAGGGAAACGGCTGATGCCCGGCAGAGTTTTAATCTCAACCGGCTCAGTGATGCCTTCTTCAACGAAAATACAATGGATCAAATCGTCCAGACTGATGTGGTTTTCACGCACCATCGCACGCAGTGGCTCAGAGCGGCGCAAACGGCGCATACGGCGTAACGGAGCGACAAAACTAGTTTGGCTTTGTGACATGAGCTTTCCTTAGTTAAAGCAGTTGCGGGTAAAGCAAGCGAAAGGCGTACTTTACTTGAGATTGCTCTATTAGAGTGTGGTTCAATAGAAAGTGCTGAGAATATAAAGGCTTTACTTAAGCAAACTATGAATTCGATCACAAATGTTTTGTTCGGTTCGCGGCAACTGATGCTGTTAGCTGCACAAATCAGCAGCAATTGCATAACTGAAGGGTGAATGTTAGCCATTGGAATCAATACGTTTGATGGTATCATTGCAGCGTTTTTTTTATACCGCCGTTAATTTGCGGTAACTCTGTAGGAATTCCCCATGTCGAATGCTGCCACAACGCCCACCATTTTGGCGTTAGATACCTGTACCGAACTTTGTTCTGCCGCGCTGCAAACTGCAGCTGGCCGTTGGCACGAAAGTGCTAATGCGCCGCGTGAACACAGTCAGCGTTTATTGCCTATGGTGCAGAGCTTGTTAACGCAGGCCAATATCGGCATGGAAGATATTGGGTTACTGGCTTACGGTCGTGGTCCTGGCAGTTTTACCGGCATTCGTATTTGTACGTCGATGACGCAGGGCTTAGCCTTGGCGCGCGAAATTCCGGTCATTGGCATCTCTACCTTGGCGGCAATGGCGCAACAGGCAATCACTGAACATGGCGCCAAACAGGTGATTTGTGCCATTGATGCGCGTATGGGGGAAATCTACTGGGCGGCGTATGAAGCGCAGAATGGTATGGCGGTGGAAGTGGCTGCCGAGCAGGTGTCAGCGCCCGACGCATTAACCGTTCCGTTTGAAAATGATACGCCGATCTACTGTTGTGGTACCGGATTTGAAACCTATACCGATTTGCTGCATATTAACTCGCAGTTAACATTACTCGACGCAGTGAAATATCCTAATGCCAATGCTATGCTTGCTTTGGCTGAGCGAGGATGGCAGCAAGGGTTAGCAACATCAGTTGATGAGCTACAACCTGTTTACCTGCGCGACACCGTTGCTTGGAAAAAACTGCCGGGGCGCGAATAAGCCCTAAAAGCATTTTCTTTTAATGGACTGATAGTTGATGGCAATTCCGACTGTATCAATTAACAATACTCCTCAACTGAGTCAGGCGGTTGCCAGCAACCGTCCTTTGCGCACTCAGGAAAAGGTGATACAGGCGGAAGCGGTTAGCCAAACCAGCAGCACAGACATTAATATTGATGCCGATGTACTGAATGCTAAGTATCAAGCTCGGCTTGAATACGACAGCGATACCAATGCCCATTCACAAGCCATTTCTCAATATCTGTTGACACAACACGCCGATCAGCGCGAAGCCATCTCAAGTATGGTTGGCGTCGATGTCTATGCCTGAACTCAATCAACGCTCAACCCCAGCCGCAATTATTCCCGGTAACGGCCAGTTTGTCGTGGAGCTGCTATTGGCCTTGGTATTGTCGCGTTTACCGATTGCGTCAGTGCCATTTAAGTGGCTTGAAAGCTACTTTCATGAACTCTCCCACGCACTGGCGGCGCTGATTTCTGGCGGACAGGTGAGTCATATCGAACTCTTCAGTAATGGTGCTGGACTGTGTTATTCCAGCGGTGGTTGGCCATTGCTAATAGGCTTTAGTGGTTATGCTGGTGCGGCGCTGTGGGGCACGATTCTCTATTGGCTTGCATGTGGTCGCGCCGCGGTCAAATTCAGTTATCTGTTGTTTGGTGTGGGTGTGTTGCTCGGCATGCTGTTGTGGGGCCGCGATATGCTCACGGTGGCCATTATGGTGTCGCTGGCGGTACTGTTTTTATTGCCGCTGAAATTCTATAAAACGCAGATCATGCGTGGTGCGCTGCGCCTATTGGCGCTGATTGTGATGCTCAATGCGCTCTCTAGCCCTGCTGTGTTACTCGGCATCAGCGATCGAGGTGATGCGGCCATGTTGGCAGAGCTGACCTACGTGCCCGCCTTTATTTGGGTACTGTTGTGGTTTATCTGCGGCGTGTTGGCGTTGCTCTGTTGTTGGTGGCGTATCAACATCGGACGCAAGCAAATGCCTAATTAAGCAGCAAGTTAATTTGATAAATGAGTAAAAAGTAGAGTTGAGCACTGACAAACCTGAGCAACTATGGCAACCTTCCGCCGCCGTTGAACCGCTGACCTTTGAAGTTGCCGGGCAGCGCTACGCTGCGTTAGCGTGGGGCCCTAAAGATGCACCTTTGCTGGTTGCCTTTCATGGTTGGTTAGATAACGCCATGAGCTTTGCACCACTGGCGCAATATTTAAGTGCTTCGTTTCGTATTATTGCCTTTGATTGGCCCGGACACGGACACTCTGACTGGCGACCCGGCAGTTATCCGCTGCAATGGGCCGATTATCTGCTGGATATCGACCGAGTGTTAGCTGCGTTGGAGCGCCAACCTATTGCGATTATCGGTCATTCGCTCGGCGCTATTTGTGCTGGAGCATACAGTGCTGTGTGCGCTGATAGGGTACAGCAGCTGATTTTAATTGAGGCCTTTGCACCTCTGAGCGAAGACGCCAGCCAAAGCCGTGGTCGCCTGCAAAAGAGCTTACGCCAACATCGGCAGCGACGCTCCAATGACAAGCGCTATGTTGAGCTTAACGCCTTGGTAGCACAGCGTCAGCAGTTAACTGGACTTGAAGCGCATTGGTGTGAGCTGATTTTGCAACGCAACTTAGCGCAAGACGCAGAAGGGCAGTATTGGCGTATCGACCCGCGTCTTCGGTGGGTCAGTCCGGTGCGTATGACCGATGAGCAGGTACAGGCGTTGATGAGCCCAGTTCGGGTGCCTACGCTACTGATCAGTGGTAAGCAAGGCTATAAGGTGCTGAACGACAATATCGCCCTAGCACAGCAGTGGTATCAGTCGTTAACCCAACTGCAATTGGCAGGTCATCATCATCTGCATATGGAACACGCCGCTGCGGTTGCGAGTGCAATTAATTCGTATTTAACGGGACAAAAGTCTAATACGGCACGCTAGGATTCCCGTTATTTTTATGTGAAGATGATCAAAATTCAAACGAGCGTATGATTTTTGGCTCGTCTTTGATTGAAACACCGTGATGTGTGGCCAGCATAGGCCGCCGGATAACTAAAACGATAATCGCAGCTTGCTGACATTTGCGACAGGCAAAGGGTCATGCCAGCAGGACTGTCACCGGACATTTAGGAGAGATTTGTGGATCTACGCTGGATAAATCAGTTACCTGCAGAGGTGCCTGCTGAAATCGATGCGGATCGTTTTCCTTCTTTAGTGGCGTTATTTGAAAACGCCGTACAACGTTTTTCTGATCAACCCGCTTACGTCAATATGGGCGTGAGTCTGACATACCGAAAATTAGAAGAGAAAAGTCGCGCGTTTGCTGCTTATTTGCAACATGATTTGGGCTTGAAAAAGGGTGATCGTGTCGCCTTGATGATGCCTAACTTGCTGCAATATCCGATTGCATTGTTTGGCGTGTTGCGCGCTGGCTTAGTGGTGGTCAACGTTAATCCGCTGTATAAACCGCGTGAACTCAAGCATCAGTTAGTCGACTGCGAAGCTAAAGCGATTGTGGTGGTGTCTAACTTTGCCAGCACCTTGCAAGAGGTAGTGGACGAGACGCCAGTCGAGCATGTGATTATTACCGGTATTGGCGATCTGCTCGGCGTTCCTAAGCGCACGCTGGTGAATTTTGTTATCAAATACATCAAACGCATGGTGCCGAAATATTCGTTGCCGAATGCTATCTCAATGCGTAAAGCGCTGCGTACTGCACGTCATCGCCAGTATGTGAAACCAGAAATCGAGCCGTCTGATCTAGCCTTTTTGCAGTACACTGGTGGTACCACAGGGGTGAGCAAAGGCGCGATGCTGACCCATCGGAATGTGGTCGCAAATATTTTGCAGGCTGACGCCACCTTTTCGCCATTACTGGATGATGGTAAAGAGCATGTGGTGACTGCGTTGCCGCTGTACCATATCTTTGCGTTAACGGTGAACTGCTTCCTGTTTTTGCATAAAGGTGCAGAAAACCTGCTGATCACCAATCCGCGTGATATTCCCGGCTTTGTTGCTGAGCTTCGCAAGTTTCCTTGTACCGCAATTACCGGCGTTAATACTCTATTTAATGCCTTGGTGGCCAATGAGGAGTTCAAGACGCTGGATTTCTCGCGGTTGAAACTCACTGTGGGTGGCGGTATGGCAGTACAACGTGCGGTTGCCGAAAAATGGCAACGCATCACCCACAGCAAATTGCTAGAGGGTTATGGTTTAACCGAGGCATCGCCTGTCGTGGCCGCCTGTTCGCACAATATGGCAGAATATAATGGTTCTATCGGTTTTCCGCTGCCATCTACCTGGATTGAAATCCGTGATGATGAAGGGAATGCACTGCCTCAAGGTGAAATCGGCGAACTGTTTGCCAAAGGGCCGCAGGTGATGAAAGGTTATTGGCATCGCCCTGAAGAAACCGCCAAAGTAATTGATAAAAACGGTTGGTTAGCCACAGGTGACATAGGTTACATGGATGAAACGGGCTATTTCTATATCGTTGACCGTAAGAAAGATATGATTTTGGTGTCTGGCTTTAACGTTTTTCCGAATGAAGTCGAAGATGTCATCGCATTAAATGCCAAGGTTTCTGAGGTCGCCGCCATTGGTATACCGAACGATGCCAGTGGCGAAATCGTGAAGGTATTTGTGGTTGCTAAGGATAAGTCTTTGAGCAAAGATGAAGTCATTGCGCATTGCCGCCAGTATTTAACGGGCTATAAAGTGCCAAAACTGGTAGAATTCCGCGATGAATTGCCAAAGAGTAATGTGGGCAAAATCCTGCGAAGGGAACTTCGGGACGAAGCGAAGTCAGCCTAATCCACGAAAAACCGGCATTTAAGCCGGTTTTTTATTGAGAGATTTCCGCCACATTTCAATACAGGAGTATGTTTTGCAAGATTTTTTGTACGTTGATACTGCTGATGCGTTGCAAACATTAGTGGCGCAGTATGAGCGTTGTTCGCTGCTGGTGCTTGATACCGAATTTGTCCGCACTCGGACTTACTATGCGCGCCTTGGACTGATCCAAGCCTTTGATGGTGAGACCTTAGCGTTAATCGATCCGGTGGCGATTGAAGATTTGTCGCCGTTTTGGGCGTTATTGAGCAACCCTAACATTCTTAAGTTGTTGCATTCCGGTAGCGAAGATCTCGAAGTCTTCGCCCATCACGGTAAATGCCAGCCGGCACCATTATTAGATTCACAGCTGGTGGCGGCGATTTGTGGCATGGGCCACGGGATGGGTTATGCCAAGCTGGTGCAGACGCTGTTGGACATAGAGTTGGATAAAGGTGAGTCGCGCACCGACTGGATCAAACGGCCGCTGACTGAGGCGCAGCTGTTTTATGCTGCCAACGATGTGAAATATCTTTATCAGTTGTACCCGATGTTACGCGAAAAGCTGGAGCAGCAAGGACGACTGCAATGGGCATTTGAAGAAAGCGAACGTATGACGGAAGGTCGACTGCAAGCGCCTGATCTGCAACAAGCCTATCTGAAAGTGAAAAACGCCTTTCAATTGCAGCCGAAAGAGTTAGCCGTGTTACGCGCATTAGCCGCATGGCGTCAGGCCAAAGCGATTAAACGTGACCTCGCGGTTGGCTTTGTGATGAAAGATCATACCTTGATAGCGCTAGCGAAAAAGCAGCCGCGGTCGATGAATGAACTGCTGCAATCACGCGACCTGAGTGACCACGAGAAACGCATTCATGCCAAAGAGCTGCTAAAGGTGATGAACAATGCTGACATGAGTAATTTGCCGGAGCCGCTGGATGTTTTAGCGTTGAAACCGGGTTATAAGTCGGCATTTAAATTGATTAAAGGCGTATTGCACGATATCGCGGAAAGCCAACAGGTGCCGATTGAACTACTCGGTTCCAAGAAGCTTATTCACGAATACCTCGAATGGGAGTGGGCTGGTAAACAAAGCGAATTGCCACTGGTGCTGCAAGGCTGGCGCGGTAGTTTGACCGCTAATGCGCTTGGGCAAATTGAAGCTCAGTTATAATGAGGAAACCCCGTTAATGCGGGGTTTTTGTTAAGGTTGACGATATTTTATCAGAGACAATTTGAGTTTATCGGACACAGATAAACATCATAGCTGAGTGTGTTTTCCGCACCACAACTACTATCTACTTCGAAGGCAATATTTTTCACCACGGCGGAATTGTAGCCCTCGGCGGTGACTTCGATATCGATCAGATACGACATTGCGTTGATGGACAATACACTGAAATAGGCCCCAGTTTCTGATTGAGCGAGATTGTCATCATCAGCGATATAGGTAGCGTAATCCTGATTGCTGCCGGTGTCGCTAGTTTCAATAAGCAGTACAGTTGCATCATCTATCACGAGATTATCATCTATTGAATCATGTAGTCTTACATTGATGACCGGCGACAGAAAACCACTACAGCCAGTTTCTCCAGAACCATCATCCTGAGTATCACTATTGCAGCCCATCATTATGGCTGCCGATAGTAGTGTAATAACGTAATGTTTCACCTAAAAATATCCTTATTATTAGCGAGTGATATCTGAAATTACGACACTGACCAAGCTAAATCTGTTGGTGGTGTCCAATAACGCATCTCTTCATTGAGCAGGAAACGCAGTTCAGTTGAACTCATCTGCTGCGCTTGCGCTGGGGTGTAGTTATGTTTAACGCAAAGATAAAAACGAATCGCATCGTGGCCAAACAGATCCTTGTACTTATGGCGCTCGGCAAGATAATCACCAAATAATGCTAGGTGATAATCGGCAATGGCTTGTTTAAGATACTGTTGTTTGCGCTGCTTGGCTAGCAGCAGTTGATTGTCATCACTCATATACCGCTCGATTACTGGAAAATAACACGCACATCGGTGCCGATACTGGCGTCACGGCGTTTTAAAAAGGGAGTTGCAGCAGGATGTTAGCGCTTTCGCATAGCGGATCGCAACCCGCAAATGCGTACGGTGTTAGATGCGCAATATTTGGCAATGTTAATGGCTGATAGTTGTTGTCTGTTGGGCGGAGTCAACCCGTTTTATGCAAATAAAAACGGCTCCGCAAGGAGCCGTTTACGTCTTTGGTTACTGCTTACTTAGTGATAGGTTGCAGCAACAATTTCAACTGGTAGTCTTGCTGTTTTTCAGGCAGCAAGCGGTAGTTATCGTATGGCGTTGCGCCCCAGCTGTTATCACCACCCGCGCCACGCTGACGTAAGTCGAGGATCAACTCGGTCATTGGTCGCGGCTGAATATCATTGATATGGCGCTGCGCTTCTTTTGGATAATCAAAATCGGCAATCGTGTTGTGATGCGCAGTGAAATCGAACTGCGGATCGCCAATCACTTTCAAACCTACACCGTCTTTATTGGTGATGGTCAGCCAACGAGTATCGCTGCGGTTGCCGTTTTCTTGTGGGCGAATATACGGCGTGTACAGCTCGCTCACTTTGGCGTGGTAAATACCTAAATCAGCCGCGTATTTACGGTCTTGATAGTTTTCCCACGGGCCACGACCATACCAACTGGCATTATCAAAGCCGTCTGGCAGCTGCATTTTGAGGCCAAAACGCGGCATTTCTGGCAGATCTTTGGCAAGCTTAGCTTGGTAATCCACTAACACTTCACCTTTAGCACCCACTTGATAAGCAATACTGGCATCGCTATGCAGGGCAGGGAAGTTAATAGAGAAGGTCACGGTCGCTTTGCCATCGGCTTGCTGCACCTCAACATCGGTCACTTTAGCGGTCGCTGGCGCTTGTTTAAACGCCGCCGATTTCTCGCCTAAGCGGTTGCCGTAGTCTTTGTCGGTCAACGCACGCCAGAAGTTCGGGAACAAACCTTCACCGGCTTTAATCAGCTCGACACCGTTTACTTGGTAGCTCTGCAGACGGCCCGTTTGCTTGTTGAATGCCACTGTTACTGCATCACTGTTGATGGTGATGTTGTTGCCACTGTCATCCAACTTCAGTTTGCTCGCGCTAGCAAGAACTGGAGCTGCCATTGGTGTTTGCAGAATAAACTGATCGCTCGCCATTACGTGGCCCGCAGGAACAACGCCTTGTTTGGCTTTGCTGACAAATTTAACATCAAGCGCATATTCTTTGCCGTCTTTAAACGGATAAGCTTGCAGCGCATCAATCTTGATGTCAGTGGTGGCTTGCGGCTTGGTATGCAAGGTTGGCAATTCGCCTTGTTGCACCGCAACACCGTTTTCGAGCAGCGCCCATTTGCCGGTCAAGTCACTTAAATCTTTAAAGAAATTACGGTTAAGCACTTGGTACTCGCCGTTCGCTTTATCTGATTTAGGCGTAACCACCACGTTTTGATAGAGCTTTTTAAGCTCATACAGATCTGGGTGCGGATTGCGGTCTGAACCAATCAAACCGTTGGCCAGATAGTTATTGGCGTTGCGAGTGCCTTTGGGTTCAAAGTCGCCGCCGTAAGCGTAGTAGATGTTGCCGTTGGCGTCGGTTTGCTCCAAGCCTTGGTCAACCCAATCCCATACGCTACCCCCTTGCACTTGCGGGTGCTGGTAAACGAAGTCCCACAGCTCTTTAAGATTACCGCCGGCGTTACCCATGGTGTGGGCGTATTCTACCCAAATAAATGGCTGGTCTGGATATTTACCGAGGTAATTAGTGCTGATTTCGTTGCGGTCGGCATACATCCAGCCAATCACATCGGTCATTTTCTCTTTAAACCAGGTCTCGCGCGTTTCAAACTGCACGATGCGGTTATCTTCAATCGACTTCACGTAGTTGTAAGCCGCTGACATGTTCGGGCCAGGGCCAATTTCGTTACCGAGTGACCACGAGATAATCGAAGGATGGTTTTTATCGCGAGCAATCATGCCGTGCACGCGGTCGAGAATGGCGTCTTTAAATTGTGGATCGTTACCGACGCTGCCTTCTTTGGTAAAGCCATAACCATGCGATTCGATATTGGCTTCATCCACCACATATAGGCCGTACTGGTCGCACAATTGATACCAGTAAGGATCGTTCGGATAATGCGAGTTTCGCACAGTGTTGACGTTAAATTGCTTCATCAACTGTACGTCACGCAGCATGCTGTCGCGGCCAATCGCTTGCCCGTTTTTGGCTTCAATCTCGTGGCGGTTAACGCCTTTGATGATGATAGGTTGGCCGTTAACCAGTAGTTGGCCTTTTTCAATCTTCACATTGCGGAAGCCCAAGCCTTGACGTACCACTTGGTCTTCTTCACCTTTACGGCTGAGGGTTAACACTAAATCATACAGCTTAGGTGATTCCGCCGACCACGCTGCTACTTTGGCAAATTCGTGGGTTTTATCGATGGTCTCGGTTTTACCCGCTGCAATGGTGACGTCAGTTTTGTTTTGCCACAGCAGCTTGTCGCCGTCATACACTGCAGCATGCAGGGTGACATCTTGGGCTTTTTTGTCGCTGTTTTGCAGTTGTACGCTTAAATCAAGCAGGCCATCTTGGTAGTTGTGCTCAAGTGACGTATCGGCGTGGAAATCCCACAGCTGCACTTTTGGCACTACTTGCAGGAATACGTTGCGCTGAATACCGCTCATTCGCCACATATCTTGGTCTTCCAAATAGCTACCGTCACTCCAGCGGAATACTTGCACCGACAGGCTGTTCTTGCCCTTGTTGACGAAATCGGTGATATCAAATTCCGCTGGCAGTTTACCGTCTTGGCTGTAACCGACTTTTTTGCCGTTCACCCACACGTAGAAGGCCGATTTCACCGAACCGAAATGCAGCACAATACGTTTGTCCTGCCAGTCATCGGCTACGGTAAAGTCGCGGCGATAAGAACCGACCGGATCATATTCTGGTGCCAAGGGTTTGTTCTTTGGAAAGCCATACCCGTGGTTAACATAGATCGGATAATCGTAGCCTTGCAGTTGCCAGTTAGATGGCACTTTGATCAATGGCCATTTCGACACGTCAAAATCTTTTTCGAAGAAATCCAGCGGCCGTTCTGCCGGTGTTTTGACAAAGTTGAAGTGCCATTCACCGTTAAGGGAATGGTATTGATCGGACGCTTGTTCCTCTCCCGCCATAGCTAATGACTTGGTCGGGTAGGAGATGAAATACGCCCGATCTGGCAAAGAGTTGACGGCAAACACCGCAGGATTTTCCCAATCGTTGCGTTCATTTGCTTGCAGTTGTTGGTACGGTACACATGACATTAAGCCGAGCACAACAGCACACGTTTTGGTGCGCTTAAAACGATGGCTAATCATAAAAAGTCCCCAATATTTAAGCGTTTTTCATTAGTTAATTGCGAGGTCAGTTACCAGTGCCTCTGTCTTATTTGAAGTTATACGCTTTTGTTACCAACCCGTAGGTTAACTGATACGCCAGTGCTTTTGCATCCGCTAATGTAATCTGGTGGTTGGCCACCAACTCGGCCAAATAGCGGCAGTCAACACGGCGAGCAACGTCGTGACGTGCCGGAATTGACAAGAAGGCACGGGTGTCATCGTTAAAGCCTACGGTGTTATAAAATCCGGCTGTTTCGGTCACTTGTTGACGGAAACGCAGCATGCCCGCTGGGCTATCATGGAACCACCACGCCGGGCCGAGTTTCAGTGTCGGATAGTGGCCTGCCAGCGGTGCGAGTTCACGGCTGTAGGTGGTTTCATCCAGCGTGAACAAAATAATGCGCAGATCCATGTTGTTGCCGTATTTGCTGAGCAGCGGTTTCAGTGCTTTGACGTATTCGGTTTGAGAGGGAATATCAGCGCCTTTATCGCGACCGTAGATATCAAAAATACGCTTGTTGTGGTCACGATGCGCCCCCGGATGGATCTGCATCACCAAACCATCTTTGATGCTCATGCCTGCTAATTCCGTCAGCATCTGGCCACGGAACAATTCCTGCTGCGCGGCAGTAGCTTCACCGCTGACACATTTTTGGAATAGTGCTTCACACTCGCTGAGCGATAAATCTGCTGTCAATGCGGTCGGATGGCCATGGTCGGTCGCAGTGGCGCGGCCGTGTTCAATAAAGTATTGGCGACGCGCTTGAATGGCTTGCAGATAACCTTGCCAGTTGCTGGTGTCACAGCCGGTGATATCCCCCAGTTGCTGAACGTTAGCCACAAAGTCTTCACGGCTGGCATCTACTACGTCATCGGGACGGAAGGTGGTGATAACGCGTTTTTCAAAGTCGGTACCGGTCAGCTTTTGATGCTGTTTGAGCTCATCCAATGCGCCTTCGGTCGTGGCAATCACTTCAATGTTGAACTTATCCATCAGCGCCCGCGGTGCAAACGCTGGAGACTGCAGCTGACGGTTGATTTCGTGGTAGTAATCGGCGGCGTTCGCTTCACAGAGCTTTTCTTTAAAACCAAATACATTGGCGAAGGTAGAATCTAACCAGTAGCCAGATGGCGTGCCCGCAAACAGATAATAGTGCTTGGCAAAAATCTGCCACACCTCTAACGGGTCAACCGCGTTATCTTGGCTGCGGTCACCTTGCAAACCGCGTTGTGGAATGGCCAGTGCTTCCAGCGGAATGCCCTGACTGTAGAGCATACGGAACACATAGTGATCAGGCTTAATTAGCAAATCAGTGGCGTTCTGGAAATTTTGGTTTTCGCTGAACCAACGCGGATCGGTATGACCATGCGGACTCACGATTGGCAGGTCTTTGATCTCTTCGTAGAGTTCGCGTGCGATGGCAACGACAGTTTTGTCACTGGAAAAGAGACGATCAGGATGCATCTCTAATTGGATAGGTGCAGAAGTCATGTTTTTTCCTCAATAAGCAGATCGACAACAACGTCCCTTGTCCCGATGTGATCACTAAAAATGATGAATTTGGCAAATTAGGCTAGTTTTACCATTCTATTGCTACCGGTGGCAATTTCAGTACACAAGAGTTTACAACTTTGTGAGTAACTCGGCATAGCTGTCGAAAACTTGTGCACTGAGCGCCATACTGATTAGCCCGCTGCCGGAGTATTTGCCACTTGGCAGGCACTGGTGATTTTGTCCCAGCTTGCTTCAGCTACCCAAGATGTTGGCGCTACCCATGAGCCGCCGACCGCGACACAATTGGGCAAGGAGAGAAACTCATCTTTATTCTTATCGCTAATACCGCCTGTAGGGCAGAAGGTCACTTGCGGGAACACTGCGCCCATCGCTTTAATGAATGCAGCGCCACCTGAGAGTGTGGCCGGGAACAGTTTCAGTTCGGTAAAACCGTGTTCAACCGCCAGCAACACATCAGCAGAGTTTGAAACACCGGGAACAACCGGCACTGGGCAATCACGCAATTGGCTCAGCAGGTTAGGGGAGACCGCAGGGGTAATAATAAAATCAGCACCAGCAGCAATGGCCGTTTTTAAAATATCAGCATTGGTGACAGTGCCGGCACCCACCACCATCTGCGGATAGGCGGCTTTGATCGCCTGCAAAGCCGCAATAGATGCTTCGGTGCGTAACACCACTTCCACCAAATGAATACCCGCTTGTTGCATTGCTCCTGCAATGGCTACCCCTTGTTCAGCCGTATCAGCCTGAATAATGGGCAGCAAAACCTGCTCCTTAAGTAATGCTTTGAATGACGCCATTAGATGCGCTCCTACCTCAATTTGTAATTAGAATAAGCCGTTACGTCCGCGCGTTAACGCTGGCTATAGCGGCTGAATTAGTAAACCAAGCTGAGCTACGACATTATTGCAGCGCTTGAGTGGGCACAATCGCCCCCGTCTGCTGAATCACCTGTCCGGCTAGTTGGTTGCCCCAATCTGCGGCTTGATTGAGGGCATATCCCGCTAACCAAGCTGCTAAAAATCCTGCATTAAATGAGTCACCTGCGGCAGTGGTGTCGACCACGTTGGCGACTTTTTGCGTGGCGATATGTTGTCGTTGTTGTGCTTGTTCGACGTAGCAGCCATCGCCGCCTACTTTCAGCACCAGTGTATCGATATTACAGCTCGCTAAACGCGCAAACGCGCCCTCTACATGCTGATCGCCCCAGAGCGCGGCTTCATCATCAAAGGTCAGCAGTGCAATATCGCAGAGCTGATAAAGTTGTTGGTAGACAGCCTGAGTTTCAGCAGGTGATTGCCATAATCTGGCGCGGTAGTTGCCATCAAAGGCAATAGTGACACCAGCAGCCTTGGCTTGCGTCAGAAACGCGATAAGTTTACTTCTGTCTTCGGCGGGCAGAATTGCTAAGCTGATGCCAGACAGATAAATCAGATCAAAGCCCTTCAGCGCGGCGAGCACAGCTTCAATGTCACGATGTTGCAACAGATAGCGCGCTGCGGCCTGACTGCGCCAATAATGAAAGCTACGTTCGCCATTGGCATCATTCTCAATCAGATAAAGCCCCGGATTATGGCTGGGATCGCGCAGCACAAACTGACAATCAACCCCAGCTTGCTGCCAGCGTGCAATAATGGTCTGGCTCAGTGTGTCCTGACCCATCGCGGTCACATACGACACTTGTGCCATATCACCTGCGACACGTTTCAGATAGACGGCGGTATTGAGCGTATCACCGCCAAAACCTTGCTGCATGGTGCCCATTAACTGACCGGAGAGCTCCACCATGCATTCACCGATGATGGCGACTTTTTTAAGCGGATTGCAGGCTGAACTCACAAGGTCACCCCTTGCTTCCAAATGGCAATTTCACGAATGTCATTCAGCTCGTTTTTGACGGGTTCACCGCTACAGGCTTTCACTAGCAGGGTAATAAACTCGTCGAGCAGTTCTGGCATAGATACATCGTTAATCAGGCGGCCAGCATCAAAGTCGATCCAATGCTTTTTCTTATTCGCCAGTTCTGAATTGGTGGCAATTTTTAACGTCGGCACAAAGCCGCCATAAGGCGTACCGCGCCCCGTGGTAAACAGCACCATTTGGCAGCCGCAAGCGGCGAGGGCGCTGGTCGCAATTGCGTCGTTGCCCGGTGCATTCAGTAGATGCAGACCAGGTTTTTGTAGACGTTCACCGTAATCCAAAATTGCTTCGACCGTGCTTTGTCCGGCCTTCTGCGTGCAACCCAGCGACTTATCTTCCAAGGTGGTTATACCGCCTTTTTTGTTACCCGGCGATGGATTCTCGTAAATCGGCTGATCGTGCTTTTTGTAGTAGCGCTTAAAGCCGTTAACCATTTCCACCAATTGCTCAAAGGTGGCTTCATCTTTACAGCGCGACATTAAGATGGTTTCGGCGCCAAACATTTCAGGCACTTCGGTAAGCACAGTGGTGCCACCGCGGGCGATCAAATAGTCAGACAATTGTCCCAACATAGGGTTAGCGGTAATGCCAGAAAGTCCATCACTGCCACCGCACTCTAAGCCAAAGTGGATTTCGCTGAGTCTGCCGGGCTCACGCTTATCGTGGCGCATTACCTCATATAAGGCTTCCAGTTGTTCGACGCCCGCTGCAACCTCATCTTCTACATGTTGGGTGATCAGATACTTAACCCGATCATCACTACGCTGTGTGATACCGAGTTTGAGCGCTGCTACTTGGTTGTTTTCACAGCCTAACCCGACGACTAGCACACCGCCGGCATTAGGATGTTCAACCATGTTTTGCATCAGCTTTTTGGTCATTTGCAGATCGTCACCGAGCTGCGAGCAGCCAAACTGGTGTGGAAATACATGCACGCCGTCGATTTCAAGTTGTGGGTGACGCTGCAGAAACTGTTTCACCATTTGCGCTGCCATGCCATTAACGCAACCTACGCTGGGTATGACCCACAGCTCGTTACGAATACCCACTTGACCATCAGCGCGACGATAAATCATCACTTCGGGTGAATCATCCGCTTGCGGATCAATTGTATTGGCGACCGGTTGATAGCGATATTCCAGCTCATCGTTGAGATTGGTTTTGATCTGCTCGGTATGTACCCAAGTTCCTACGCTAATGGCCGCTTTAGCGTGACCAATTGGGGCGCCATATTTGATAACATCAGCACCAGCATCGATATCAACCAATGCAACTTTATGACCTTTTTCAACATCTTGAGCGAGGGTGACGGTAACGTCATCTAGCTCGACGGTGCTGCCAGCGGTTAGCGGTGCTAACGCAATTGCCACGTTGTCGGTCGGATGTAAACGAATCATAGACTTCATGTTTGGCTCCAGTAATTCGACTCGGTTGGCACTTAAACGAGTAATTCGCTCAACGTATTACGGACACCTTCATGCAGCAATTTGTCGAGGCTGTCAGTTACCGCAGCCGTCATGCCTGACAATTGATTAAGGTCTTGTCCCCAATGCTCAGACTCAGCCAATACACTTTCTACCACACCGTAAAGTGGCAGCTCATTTTGCTGATATTGCTGCCATAGTGAACTGAATTTACTCAGCCAGAACTCGTCATCTTTCAGCGGGATCTGTTCATCACCACGAATACCCCGATAGAAAAGGATTTGTCCCGCCAACGCGGCAATCATCAGCGCCGGCAATTTACCGGTTTGGCTGTGGTATTGCAGCAGTTGCGGCAGAATACGGGTGGTGAATTTGGTCATGCTGTTGAGCGAAATCGAGATTAACAGATGATGGATATAAGGGTTTTGAAAACGGGTAATCACCGCATTGGCAAACTCGCTGATTTCGTCAGCAGGGAAGTTCAATGTTGGGATCACTTCGTTGAAGATAAATTGCTGCACATATCGGCTAAATAGCGGATCTTCTACAGTTTCCTTCACCGCGTCTAAGCCTGCCAGATAGGCGAGCGGCACCATGGCGGTATGCGCACCGTTCAAAATGGCCACTTTACGTTGTTTGTAAGGGGCTATGTCATCAACGACTAAAATGTTGAGATCGCTTTGCTCCAGCTTCAGAAACTGCTTAATACGCTCAGAGCCTTGAATAACAAACAGATGGAAGTACTCGCTGGTCACCATAAAGTTGTCGGCGTAACCAAACTCAGTTTGCAGTGCGGCGTGCTCATCACGTGGAAATCCAGTGACAATACGATCAACCAGGGTCGAGCAGAACTCGTTGGCAGTTTGCAACCACTCAACAAACCCCGCTTCTAACTGCCACAGGTCGCAGTATTGCAGCACAATTTCTTTCAGCTTTTCGCCGTTGTAATCGATCAGTTCGCAGGGCAGCAGAATCACCCCTGCGTCAGCAGCACCGGCAAAATGTTGGTAACGGTGATAGAGCCATTGAGTGAGCTTGGCAGGAAATGCCTTGGCTGGTTTGTCGCGGAGTTTATCTTCGCGAATGAACTCAATACCCGCTTCGGTGGTATTTGACACAACTAATTCGATATTCGCGTCTTCGGCGAGCGCCAAATAACGGTCAAATTGTTGATAGACCGGAATTTCTTCGTTAATACATGAAATGACACGGGTTTGCTGAACCGCTTTTCCGGCTTCATCGATGCCGCGCACAATAGTGGTATATAAACCGTCTTGAGCATTCAGTAATGGCAGCGTGTCATAATCAATTGGCCGGATAATCGATACGCCTGCGCCAAGATCACATTGCTGATTTAATAAATCGATTTGCCAATCAAAAAAGGCACGCAAAAAGTTTCCTTCACCGAATTGCATTATTTTGCTGGGATATTTCGGATATTGAAAATTCGCGCGATTTAATTGCTTCATGGACTGCCCCACAATAGTCAAATTTGTGCCACCGGTAGCATTTTGAGTGCAAATTTTGCTACCTGTACTTTAGTTTGATTGACATATTGCCACCGGTAGCAAAAGATAACAACACGCAATCAAAAGATTCGTTAGTTAGGACAGCTGTTTTTTAGTAAGCCGCTGTTAATTATAGAGTAATTGCTTTTATTTGAGCTGTTTTTAGCATTTTTTACTAAGTAAATTAGGTAGTTAATGGCAGAATCCAAAAAGATGGCAGTTAACGAATAAAACTAAAGGATAATATGATCGCGAAAACTGGGCTGTGGGGGCTCAGTCAACATTTGCACAAATAGGTTGTAGTGCTGATTAGCAAATACCAAAATTTCTAATCATTTGCTGGCGCTTATTTATTTCATGCATGAAAAGCTAAGTCTTTATCGACCGCATCACATTGTTATGTGGGTGCTATCTCTGAGGATGTCGATACGCAACATAAAATGGTGAGAAGAATGACAACAGCAATTCATATAACAAGTAAAAATGCGATTGGTAATTATCGATTCCGTATATTAGCAATGCTTATGTTTGCCACCACAATCAATTACTTCGATCGAAGTATTATTGGGGTGATGGCACCAACGTTAGAAAAAATGTTCCACTGGGACAATAACGACTACGCCAATATTATGATCGCCTTTAAGGTGGCCTATGCGTTGGGGATGGTCACTATGGGCAGCATCATCGACAAGTTAGGCAGCCGTAAAGGTTATACCTTGTCGATTGGGATCTGGAGTGTGTTTGGCATGTTGCATGCCGCGGTCACCCCTGCATTCAGCGTGATTGGCTTTGCGCTCGCACGTTTTGGCTTGGGATTCGGTGAATCCGGTAACTTTCCTGCGGCAATTAAAACCGTAGGTGAGTGGTTCCCGAAAAAAGACCGCGCCTTCTCAACGGGTATCTTTAACGCAGCCTCCAGCTTCGGCGCAATTGCAGCGCCATTTGTGGTGGGCGCTATTGTGTCTGTGGACGGTAAAAACTGGCAGATCCCGTTTCTGATCACCGGTGCGCTCAGCAGCATCTGGGTGGTTATCTGGTTGCGCATTTATCGTAAGCCAGAGGAACATCCAAAAGTCTCAGCTGAAGAACTGGCTTACATTCAGAGTGATTCTGATGGCTGCGTCGCCGAATCAGATGAAAAGCTCCCGTGGCGTAAAGTGGTGCGTACCCGTGAAGCCTGGGCTTGTGCGATTCCACGCTTAACCGACGCGGTATGGTGGTTTTATCTGTTCTGGGGGGCGAAATTCCTTGCCGATACTTTTGGTGTCGACATCAAGAACATCGCCATTCCTTTCTTTATCATCTACGCCTTTGCCGATGTCGGCAGTATTTTTGGCGGCTTCCTGTCTGGCTTCTTTATGAACCGTGGTTGGAGCACCAATAAGGCACGTAAGATGACATTGCTGTTCTGCGCGCTGTTTATCCTGCCAACCTGTTTTGTGGCGATGACTGACAGCAAATGGGTGGCTGTGTGCTTAATTGCGATGGGCGCCGCAGGACACCAAGCTTGGTCTGCCAACCTGTATACGCTGGTGTCTGATGTTATGCCAAAGAAAGCGACCGCATCGGTTGTTGGCCTCGGTGGCATGATGGGCGCGCTTATCGGCATTGTGGCTGATAAAACCCTTGGCACAGTGTTAGACGAAGCCGGTAATTCCGGTTACTTCTATGCGTTTTTGATTGCCGGTTCTTGCTACTTAATCCTGCTTGGCGTGGTTCATCTGCTGATGCCAAAAATGACGCCACTGGATGAAAACCTCAATCCGATTGAGTAGTTAGCAGCAGTAGCACAATTATCGCGTTATGTGAGTGGAATGGCGAAATCCGTCGTTCCACTTTAATTGTCTGTGAAGACGCAATGACCGATTGTGGTATATTGGTCGGCATGAACTCGTATCGAGCAAATGAATGGCCACTGAAAATAAAAAAGTCACCATAAATGATGTTGCCCGCCTGACAGGCGTTTCTAAACGTACTGTTTCCCGCGTCATTAACCGCTCGCCGCTGGTGGGGGAAGAAACGCGTAAGCGCATTGAGCAAGTCATTGAAAGCCTTAATTTTCAGCCAGATAAACAAGCACGTGGTCTCGCCTCTAGACGTTCCTATCTGCTTGGCCTCATTTACGATAACCCCGATGCACTCTATATTGATCAAGTCCAACGCGGTGTGTTGTCGATTTGCACCGAGCTGGGTTATGAACTCGTGGTGCATCCCTGCAAATGGCACGAGCAAGATTTTGTCGACAACTGCCTCAAGTTTATCTCCCGCTCTAATGTCGATGGGGTATTGATCCTCCCGCCAGTATCAGAAAGTAAACTGCTAGCCAAAGCGCTTGGCGATGCTGGTCATCCTTATGTGCGTATCGCGTCTGCTGATTTGGACGATCACGAAAACATCGTGATTTCTAATGAAAGAGAAGCTATGGCTGAAATCGTGCAGCATCTATTGGAATTAGGCCATGAGCGGATGGGCATGATCACCGGACCGCTGAGTTACTATTCATCGCAAGAACGGATGGGCGGCTTTGTCACGGCAGCAAAAGAGGCCGGCAAGCCGATTGCCGAGCAATATATTGTAGAAGGGAAAAACACCTACGAAAGCGGCTTGGTATGCGCAGAAAAGTTGTTGTCCTTGAGTGCGCGGCCCACCGCGATTTTTGCCAACAACGATGAAATGGCGGCGGGGATCGTGCGGGTGGCTCATACGAAGGGCATTAAAGTCCCTGAACAGCTCTCTGTCGTCGGCTTCGATGATAACTTATTTGCCTCCAGAGTAATCCCATCGTTGACGACCATGAAACGTCCGGTAGAAGAGTTGGCCATCTTGGCGACAAAAAAGCTGCTCAACCGCTGTCAGGCAGAGTTTTTCAGCCAGCATTTAGAAACCGTCATCACCCCTTATCTGATTAAGCGTGAATCGAGCGCCAAGCCAGCCGAGTAAATGGTTTGAATACGTTAATACGCAAAGAGGCACTGCAAAACAGTGCCTCTTGTTGTTTGTGCGATGTTTTTTAGCTCGCTTTTAAGGCGTTAACAATCACATCAAAGGCTGACGATGAACGCATGCGGTTAGGAAAATACAAGTGATAACCAGAAAACGGCGGACACCAATCTTGTAACACGCGCACTAAACGCCCGCTCTCAAGGTAGGGCGTAAAAATATCTTCAGGCAAAAAGGCGACACCGTATCCCGCAAGGCTGGCCTGCAAAATTTGCTGCACACTGTTGAAGATCAATTGTCCTTCAACGTTAACATTGATTTGTCGCTCACCATTCTCAAACTCCCACGCATAAAGTCCGCCATAGGTGGGTAAGCGTAGGTTGATGCAGCTGTGTTCTAATAAATCGTGAGGTACCACAGGCTTAGGATGATTGGCGAAATATTCCGGCGTTGCCACCGCCGCCATGCTCAAATCGCGGCCAATGCGGATGGCAATCATGTCGTTAGAGATTGCTTCACCAAAACGTACCCCGGCGTCAAAGCGACGTTCAACAATATCGGTAAAACCGTAATCGACGCAAAGCTCAAGTTTAATATCGGGATATTGCCTTAATATTGGTTCTAGCTTTGGCCATAAGCAGGTGTCAATCGCATGATCACTGGCCGAGATTCTGATGGTGCCGGCAGGTTTATCACGTAGTTCACTTAGCAAGGAGATCTCGGTATCAATCTCCTCAAACTTAGGCGAAATGCGTGTTAACAGACGCTCGCCGGCTTCGGTGAGCGACACATTTCGCGTAGTCCGCGTCAGCAGCCGAATACCTAAGCGCTTCTCTAACGCCTTTACAGTGTGGCTTAACGCTGATTGGGTAATTCCCAGATGCGCCGCCGCTTTGGTAAAGCTGCATTCCCTGGCAACCGCAATAAATGCAATCAACTCGTTGTAGTTTTCTCTGGCCATAATTATGAAGCCCTCTCAATAATTCGCTCCATTTTAGCAAGTTTGCTATTGAATCGCACGGTTGTGTTGATTTTTCATACTGGCGACGTTTTTTATAAAACTCATAAAATCAGTCTATTAAGAGTATTGTTTAGAAAATTTCATAACTGTAAGAAGAAAATTGCGATTTATTCATTGCTAGTTTTGCGACAAAGTGTCATCCGTCAAGTGACGTCGCTTACCGAGTCGCAGTGATGCTCCATTGCCTGCATTCATATACGGCGTTCACGCTTGGCTAAACACTGAAATGGGCTACAACGCATTCGATTCTGACATTAACACCCATTGGTACTGTTTTCGCTGTCTTGAGTAATTTTTGGGGAAGTCGGCGCAGTCACCTTCGGCGCCCGTATTGAATCCGCTTCAACGCATTCAGCAATGACGTTATTCGTGAGAACTAACGGATAAGGCCGATTATTCAAAATTTTTGGAGGCTGTTATGAAAAAGCTGCTAGAAGGAAAAACCGCAATTGTCACTGGTGCAAGTAAAGGCATCGGCTTTGCAATAGCAAAATTATTTGCCGAGGAAGGCGCGAATGTGGTGCTAACCGCCCGTAACGAAGCAACCCTAAATGACGCAACTGCCAAAGTAAACGCCGTTGCTGATGGCGGCAAAGCGTTAGCCATTGTGGCAGATTCAAGTGATCCGCAAGCGCCGAAAAAAGTGTTTGCTCAAGCTATCGAAACCTTCGGTCAAGTTGACATCATGGTCAATAACGCCGGTTCTGGCGACATGGTGGCGATTGAAGAAGCCAGCGATGAACATTTTGCCAAAATTGTTGAACTGAACCTTGCCGGAGTATTCCGTTATTGCCGTGAAGCGGTGAATCACTTTCTGCCGCGCAACGAAGGTCGCATTATTAACGTGTCATCAGTGAACGGGACTTTACCTATCTGTGGTGTGGCTTACACCTCAACCAAAGGTGCCGTGAACACTATGACCAAGAACATCGCGATTCGTTTATCTGGCACTAACATTCGCTGTAATGCGATTGCACCTGGAGTCACCGACACCGAAGCCGCTGCAGCCTGGGCTGCTGGTGAGCAGGAAGGTGGCGCGGTAATGCTTGAGTTCTCAGATAAATATGTCAACACCACAGTGCCAATGACCGATCCTGTCGACCAAGCCAATGCCGCGCTGTTTTTAGCCAGTGAAATGGGTAAAGCCGTGACTGGCCAAGTTATCCAAGTGGATAACGGTGCTTTCCTGTAACCCCGAAATTGAATGACCTGCTTGCGGCCACAGCGCCGCAAGCGCTTAATCTATCACTGAGTAAGCCCGTTGAATCATTCGGCGCCAGCTGGTCTCAGTCGCAACCTGTTGTTGAATTATGAACGTAATTAAAGATACTTTTTTTGATGGCGAACGTCCTTGTTTTGCTGCACACGACACACGCTTTGAACATGTGAAGTTTTACCCGGGTGAATCTGCGGTAAAACACTCACAAAATGTAGAAGCGTTTCAATGTGAGTTTTTGAGCAAGTATGTCTTCTGGCATAATGAAAATGTAGTCGTGGATGACTGCTTATTTACCCCTTATGGACGTACCGCAATCTGGTATTCAAAAAACGTTAAGGTACTGAATACACAGGTTGATGCCCCGAAAATGTTCCGCGAGTGCGACAACATCTTTGTTGAAAACGTCAAGTTCGCTGACGCACAGGAAACTGGTTGGAACTGCCGCGATATTGAACTGCGTAATGTCGAGGCGAAAAAGGGCGATTACTTCTTCATGAATGCCCGTAACGCCACCGTGGAAAACTTGAATCTGCAAGGTAACTACAGCTTTCAGGATGCCAAAAATGTGGTGATCCGCAATTCGCATCTGGATTCTAAAGATGCGTTTTGGGGTTCTGAAAACGTCACAGTGTATGATTCTGTCATCGACGGCGAGTTTATGGGCTGGCACTCCAAAAATCTGCGCTTAGTGAACTGTACCATTCGCGGTACGCAAGCTCTGTGTTACTGCAAAGATTTAGTGTTGGAAAACTGTATTATGGAAGGCACTGATTTGAGCTTCGAATACAGCACTGTCAACGCCGATATCATCAGTGATGTGATCAGTGTGAAAAACCCCGCCGGTGGCCGTATTCACGCTAAGGCGATTGGTGAAATCGTTATTGATGAACACTGCATCAATCCGGGTGAGTGTGAAATCACTGTCGGCTGATAGCTGAATGCTAGCTCACACACGAAGCAAATTAAGACGTATGCGAAAGGTGAACCATGCAATTTAACTTTGATGAACCGCTCCAGCGTCGCGGTAGCAACTCCTACAAATGGGACAGCGCCGATGACGAGCAGATGTTACCTATGTGGGTGGCGGATATGGATTTTCGTACCGCGCCCGCCATCATCGACGCGCTGCAGGAGCGTGTAGCCCATGGCGCATTTGGTTACACCCGCGTGCCGGAGCGTTATTTCAAGGCAGTCACTGATTGGTTTGCGACGCGGCATAACTTTCGATTTGATGCCGCCTCGCTGCTGTTTACCACTGGCGTGGTTCCAGCACTGTCGGCCATCATTCAAGCCTTAGTGAAACCGGGCGAAGGCGTGATTGTACCTATGCCAGCGTACAACTGCTTTTTCTCGTCGATCCGTAATTCCAAATGCGTGCAGATCTCCAGTCCATTAAAAAATGACAACGGCGATTTCAGTTTTGATTTTGACGACATCGCCGCCAAAGCCGCCGATCCCAATAACACCCTGTTGTTGCTGTGTAATCCGCACAATCCGGTCGGGCGTAGTTGGACGGCCGAAGAGCTGCGTAAAATCGGTGACATCTGCTTTGCCAATAACGTCACTGTGCTGTCGGATGAAATCCACTGCGATTTAATGATGCCGGGGCAAACGCATATTCCGTTTGCCTCACTCGGCGAGGAGTTTTTGCAAAAGTCGATTACCTGCACTTCGCCAAGTAAGTCATTTAATTTGGCGGGTATTCACGCAGCCAACATTCTTGCGCACGATAGTGGCTCCCGTAAGCGCATTGATAAGCAGCTTAATATCAATGAAGTCTGTGAAATCAGTCCGTTTGCTATCACCGCGGTGATCGCCGCTTACGAGCAAGGTGCGCCGTGGCTGGATGCATTGCGCAGTTATTTAGCCAATAACTTCGCCACGGTATGCGAGTTTGTGGCGCAGCAGCTGCCACAAATTAAGGTCACGCCACTTGAGGCAACTTATTTGGTTTGGCTCGATTGCCGCGCATTGCCCGTTACCAGTAAACAACTGGCCGATAAGCTGTTTGAAGAGCAGCATTTATGGCTCAGTGATGGCACCGTTTATGGCGCTGAAGGAGATGGCTTTCTGCGCATGAATATCGCCACCACTAATGCAAACGTGCAGGAAGGTTTAAAGCGGTTACAAGCGGCGATTAACGACTTGTAAGCAGGTGAACCGTTGGCGTTAAATTCGCTCAAAACCCGTCGCAACAAAACGGCCGATGTTATGCATCGGGCGTTTTTTACATTAATAAGCGCAAGTAAGTAATGCGGTTAATTTAACGGGCGTTCTGCCACCAGTCGCTAAATTGCTGTGAAGGCAAAGTACGCAGCGCAACCGGTTGACCAATTAATGGTGTTACCAGTTGGAACGCTTTGCCTTCGCTGGCCGCTTTAGCGCGTTTAAACGGTTCGTCCCACGCATGTTTTGCCAGTGCAAACTTGCCAATATGTTCAGGGAAGTAGGCTTTAGTGTTTAACTCGGTGGCGGCTTTAACTGCTTGTTCTGGCGTCATATGGATATTGGCCCATCGGTCATCATATTGACCGCTGTCGAGCGCCACCATATCAAACTCGCCAAAGCGTTGTTTCAACTCTTCAAAGTGCGGCCCGTAACCGCTGTCGCCGCTGAAATACAACCGATAGTTAGGCGACTCCACCACAAAGCCCGCCCACAAGGTTTGGCGACGGCTCAGTGAACGGCCAGAATAGTGTCTTGCGGGCACAAGATAGACTTTTACACCATCGCCAAGATCATATTCGCTGTTCCAGTTACCGCTGTGGATTTTGCGCTGATCAAATCCCCACGCTTCAAAACTGGCACCAATACCTAAGCCGGTGATCACTTGGTTTACTTTAGGCTTTAATGCCATAACGCTGGGATAATCCAGATGATCCCAATGATCGTGGGAAATCAGCAGCGCATCTAACGTCGGAAAATCAGCGGCAGTGAAAATGTTGCTGCCAGCAAAAGGCCGGTTCACAAAAGGCACTGGTGCAGCGTCGTCACTGAAAACGGGGTCAAGCAACAGTTTCTTACCCCCCAGCTGCAGGTAGAAAGAGGAATGGCCTAACCAGACGAACAAATCCTGATCCGCGGCAAACTGTTTAATATCAGGATGCTCTGCGGGCAATACATGCTCCGGGCGCAGTCGTTCAGGCTTGGCGCTCATATTTTCAAACAGGATCTGCAGAAAGCCTTTATCTGTAGTGAACAGTGGCGTAGCGATCTCATTGGTAAATTCGCCATCGCGGTAGTTTGCGGCTTGTTGAATTGCCGCTAAACGCTCGCCTGCTGCGGCAGCGCCAAACTTAGGCAATTGCAAATAGGCGAGTCCTGCCAAAGGCAGCAGTATGATAATTGCAAGAATCCAATACAGCATTTTCTTCAATGTTGACCTCTTATTTTGCGTGCACGACTTAACGGCCGGACAGTTTCATCAGCGCTTCGGGGTAGCGTTCGCCTTGAATATCGAACTTGGTGTTATTTAACGTGGCGATATCATCACTGCTGAGTTGCACATCTATTGCCGCAATATTTTCTTCAAAGCGTGACCGTTTGCGAGTGCCGAACAGCGGCACTATCCAAGGTTTTTGCGCCAGTAGCCAAGCGAGGGCGATTTGGCCGGCCGTCGCCTGATAACGCGCGGCAATTTGCTGTAGCAGTTCAACCACTTTGAAGTTGGCGTTCAGTGCTGCTGTGCTGAATCGCGGCAAGATGCTGCGAAAATCGTTTTGAGGAAATTGCGTATCGGCAGCGAGTTTGCCCGTTAAAAAGCCTTTTCCGAGCGGGCTGAAGGGCACTAAGCCGATCCCCAGTTGCTCCAGCGTGTCGAGAATGTCACCTTCCGGATCGCGCGTCCACAGCGAGTATTCGCTTTGCAGTGCGGCCACCGGTTGTATTGCATGGGCGCGGCGAATCGATTCGGCGCCAGCTTCTGATAAACCAAACCAGCGTACTTTGCCTTCTTGGATGAGCTGCTGCACCACGCCAGCGACGTCTTCCATTGGCACGTCGGGATCGACCCGGTGCTGATAGTAAAGGTCAATGTAATCAGTACCCAAACGGCGCAAGCTGCCTTCAACCGATTGACGAATTTGCGCTGGACGACTGTTGACTCCGCCGCGATGTTCGCCGGTGACTTGGTCGATATCCCAGCCAAATTTGGTGGCGATAATCACTTTATCGCGCATCCCTTTAAAGGCTTCACCGACCATCACTTCATTGGTCCACGGTCCGTACACTTCTGCGGTATCAAAAAAGTTCATACCTAAGTCCACGGCTTGGTGCAGCAGGGTAATCATATCTTTGCGATCGCTAATCTCGCGGTCTTTGCCGTAGCCCATCGCACCAAGCGATAGCGCTGAGACTTCAAGTCCCTGACCAAGTTTGCGCTGTTCCATTTTTCGTCTCCTTTATTAAACAAAAAACGCTCTCGATAAGCTCAAGAGCGTTTCTTACTTATCGGTGAACATATGTCACTCAACGTGACTCAGCCGTGGCAAGTTACATTTCATAGCCTGGCTTTTTCGCCAGCGTGGCCAGTTGCGGCTTAATGCGCGGTTCATACACATCGGATTGCCACTTGGCGTAATCCACTTCTTCGAGTGCTACAGAGATGGCGTCATCCGACGCATTCAAATGTTTTTTCAATACTTGCGCCAGATCATCGGCAAAGTTCTGCTGCTGCTCGTCGGTGAGATTACGGGTGACAAAGCTGACTTGAACATGTGGCATAACATGGCTCCTATTGCGGCGAGGGCATTAATCGGCTAAACGGATAGTCACGTCAAATGCGCCGGACTTTTTCATCAGCTCTACGCCAGAGTCCAGAGTACCGAGTTTGACTAAGCCACTGGCGTGACCAAATGATTTATGGAAAATCGCCAGATTGCCCCAAGGTGCGTAATAGGTGATATCACCTGCTTTCGCGGCGGTACCTGCTGGCTCGCCTTTGGTGGATAAACGTTTTGGCAGATCCGCAACTTTTTCGGTCGCCGCATAATCGGTCAAGGTTAATGACAACGGCAGTTGCGCCACAAAATCGTTTACCGCTTCGCTGTTGGCTTTAAGCGTGGCCGTTACGGTTTGACCTTGAATGTCGATAGCAATTTTCACTTGGTTCTCCTGCTGAACAGAATAAGTTGAATGAGTGGTGGCGGAAAATACGGCGCTCGAAAAACAGAGTCCGAGACTACAGCAGGCGATTAACCATTGAGTTCGCATTGTTGAAACTCCCGCTGTTGATATTTTCTAGCCAAAATCACGGTCACAGCGCCGACTAATGCTAATACGCCGTAGCCGCAAGCAACCTGCAATAAGCTGTAGCTCTCTGACATGCGTCCTGCAATCAGTGTTGGAATAGCCGCACCTGTGTAGGAGGTAGCATAAATAACCGATAGCACGTTAGCGCGTTCTTTGGGTTCAAGACTCGACACCATAGTTTGAATACTGCCGGTCAGTACCATGCCTTGGGCGATACCCGCCAACACACTTGCAATCAGGAACATCACCAAAATGCCCCATTGCAATGCCAGTAATAAGCCGCCAACGAATACCGCAAAACTGATCATGCCGTAGAATTGCGCAGTGGTGGCTTTCATTTTACCAGCGATAGACGCGCCAACAGTGCTCGGCGCCATAATCGACGCGAATACCAGTGCCGCCGCAACCGCATTCGACGAGTGCAATTGTTCGTTCGCCATCGCAGGGCCAAACGCCTGAAAGAAGCCGCCCAGTGCCCAAGTGCTCACAAAAGTAACGGCTGCAACCGGAAAGAATTTTTTCGCTTTAGCAGGCAAACCCATGCGCGGTTTTAATGAACCGATGGCGCCTGGCGCTGATGGCATGGTTTCTTTGCCGCGCAGAATTAGCGCAACGCAGACCGCTAATAACACCAGCACCAGATAAAAGGGCAATTGGCGTGGAATAGGGCCGTATTCGACCAAGACACCGGAGATAACGCCGCCGATAGTTAACCCGGTCATCGGGCCACAACTGATTACGGCGGGGGCCAGCCATTTCGGCACAGTATGCGCACAATCGACGATCCACGCGGCCAAGGCCGTTGAGGCTAAACCACAGGCTAACCCTTGCAGCAAGCGGCCAATCAACAGCGGCGCGGCATCATGCACATGTAAAAAAGAGGCGGATGCCATGGCCGCGAGTACCACCGCCATAATCGACACAGGGCGACGTCCAAGATGGTTTGATAAGCGGCCGAAAATTAGCAGCGCGGTGACAGCGCCAACAAAATATACGACTGAGCTGAGCGACAGCTCAAAGTAACTGACGCCATCTACTCGTTGGTAGGTGCCATACAGTGGGATTGGCGTTGCTGAGGCCACAAACGTTGCCGCGAGAGAGAGCGCGGCCGCCCAAAAAGATGCCTTATCGACTTTAGTTTCCAACCTGTTTAGCTCCTTCATTGTCTTGCGACATGCTGTTGAGGTTTTGTGCAAATCTTAATCATCAGCCTAGTGTTGCGGCTGATATGCGTCGTAAGCCAGCAACCAGAGTGTGAGTGTGATATTCAATGTGGCTACTGATGGGTCAATGACAACGCGCCTCAGCTCCGCGGCAATCAATGCAAATGCTAGCGATTCACACGAAAATTAAGCATAGAAACACATCGTACAAAATGACGAGTTCATCAGTGTAGAGCAGGGGATATAACAAACAAGCTCAATAAAAAACTTACAGTAATGAGGAAAAGTAATAAATGGCAGGCGATTTATTTAATTAACTGAATTTATTGTGTTTATTTTTATAGACCTTGGAAAATAGGCGCTTTTTAAACGTTCGCTCGAAATCGAGCGGTTGTCAAGCCCCGGTCAACTGCATAAAAATATGTGCCATTCACAGCGTTCGCGTCGACCTTACAATCGCGTTCGTCGTTGAGTCACTCTTCGCCTCTGTGGCTGTTTGCCGTGTCGTTATTCGCCAGCAGCAGTCTGCAAGTGAACATCTCTTTTTCTTTGGTGATATCGACGTCTCGACTGCACCATTTTTACTTTGGAAGCATATACTGATGAACAACTTTAGTTTTTTCAATAACACCAAGATCATTTTTGGTGAAGGGCAAATTGCGCAACTTACACAAGAAATTCCTGCTGATGCGACCGTTATGATCGTTTACGGTGGCGGCAGCATTAAAAAGAACGGCATTTTCGAGCAAGTGACCAGCGCGCTGGAAGGCATGAAATGGATTGAGTTCGGTGGTATCGAACCTAACCCACACTACGACACTTGTATGAAAGCGGTAGAGCAGGTGAAAACGGCTAACGTCGATTTTCTGCTGGCTGTCGGTGGTGGTTCAGTTATCGACGCCACTAAATTCATCGCCGCCGCGGCAAAACACCAAGGCGATGCGTGGGAAATCATTCAATCGTTTGGTGGCGCTGTTCAGGGCGCATTGCCCGTGGGTTGTGTGCTGACTCTCGCTGCAACGGGTTCAGAAATGAATCCTACCTCAGTTGTCACACGTGCTGACACTCAAGATAAGTTGTTCTTCAACTCTGATTATGTGCGTCCACGTTTTTCCATTCTGGATCCACAAACCACTTATTCGCTGCCTGCTCGTCAAGTGGGTAACGGTGTAGTGGATTCATTCGTACACGTGCTGGAGCAGTATGTTACCTATCCGGTGAACGCTAAGGTTCAAGACCGTTTTGCAGAAGGTCTGTTGTCTACCATTTTGGAAGATGGCCCGAAAGCGCTGACCGATCCACAAAACTATGACGTACGCGCTAACCTGATGTGGGCGGCGACTATGGCACTGAACGGTTTAATCGCCACTGGCGTACCGGGTGACTGGGCTACTCACTTGATTGGTCAGGAAATCACCGGTCTCTACGGCTTAGACCACGGTCAGACGTTGGCGATTGTCATGCCAGCCGTCTGGACCTACAAACTGGAACAAAAACGCGAGAAACTGGCGCAGTATGGCCGTCGCGTATTAGGTATCACCGAAGCAGACGACCTGATTGCAGCAGAAAAAGCTATTGTACGCACGCGTGAATTCTTTGAAGCTATGGGCGTAAGAACCCGTTTAGCGGATTATGATTTAGGCGCGGATGTGATCCCACAAGTTGTAGCAAAACTGGAGCAACACCAGTTCGTTCAGTTGGGTGAACATGGCGATATTACCCCAGCCGATGCAGCAAAAATCCTTGAATTAGCGCTGTAATCTAGACACTAAAACACAGCACCAAAAACCACGTTGTTTTAAACGTGGTTTTTTTATGTCTACTATCTGTCAATTGTGCAGCAATCAAGTCAGCGTTTCAAAAAGAGATTGAGAATGGTTGTGTATGCAACTATATTGACGAAAAGGCTAATTTATCAAAGATGGAATGAGCAACGTCAGTCAATCTCAATCGTTAGGGCATTTAACCGGGCTCGCCAGTCGTTTGTTTAATCGGCTGCTGACAACCCGTTTTAAACAAGCGGGCGTTGATATGACGGCGGAGCAGTGGGGCATTATTCTCACCATCCACACACGCGCTGAACCTCTGACGCAAAAGCTCATCAGCGATATCTTGTATCTAGAAAAGTCGAGTGTCAGCCGTTCTATCAACGTGTTGGTAAACCGCGGCTGGTTGGTATGCCAGCCATGTGAACAGGACAGCCGCAAAAAGCTAGTGCAGTTGACGCCGCTTGCCGATGGTGTTGTCTCACAATGCAGCGCGATTGCCCAAAGTGTTCTCGATGATGCACAACAACAGCTGTCGGATGTTGCCTTAAGTGATAGCTGCACGCAACTTGGTACCGTTATCGACAACCTGCGCCAACTCATTCCGCCTTTTGCCAACGAATCAATCATAGCGATATCAACCGAGGAGAAATCATGACCAAACGTAATGCTCTTATTACTGGTGGTGCTCGTGGCATCGGTGCTGCGACAGCCAGAGTGTTAGCCGCAGATGGCTTCCGCGTATTTATTAACTATGTCAACAGCACGGCAATCGCCCAGCAGTTGGTAGAAGAAATTGAGCAGAACGGTGGTGAAGCCTATGCAATTCAGGCCGATGTGCGTGATGATGCACAACTCGCAGCCATGTTTAGCAAAATTGCTGAGGAACACGGTGGAGTAGATGTACTGGTGTCTAACGCCAACATGAACTTTGTGGCGAAGCCGTTTGTTGAACAAACTTGGGCTGAGTTTGCACAAAAGCTAAATGATGAAATGCACGCAGCCTATGAATCTGCTAAACATGCGGTGCAAACCATGGTGGAAAAGCACTATGGCCGCTTAGTGTTTATCTCAAGCACATTGTCGGAAAGCCCTGCGCCTGGTTTTATCGCTCACGGCTCAGCCAAAGGCGCATTAGACAGTTTCAACAAATACTTAGCCCAAGAGTTAGGTCCAATGGGGATCACCTCAAATGTTATCGCACCGGGATTAGTCGAAACCGACGCCACTAAAGATGCGCCAACCGAATTTAAAGAGATGATCCGTCAATTTACGCCAACCCAGAAAATTGCCACGCCAGATGATGTCGCTAATGTGGTCAGCTATCTGGTGAGCGAAAAGAGTGGCCATGTTACTGGCACGTATACTCCAGTATGCGGTGGTGCCTATTTGCCATAGCCGTTATCGATGTAGACGGTTTTAGAAACAAAAAAGCCTCGCTAGTTAGCGAGGCTTTTTCTTTTAATTTGGTCGGTGTGAGAGGATTCGAACCTCCGACCCCTGACACCCCATGACAGTGCGCTACCGGGCTGCGCTACACACCGAAAATTTGATGAAATCATCGTTAGCACAGTTGATGTGGCTGACTTTAGCAAGAGCCAATGAGCTGCGCAAGCGGCAATTTTCCCATTGTTTGTTAACTGCTTAGATAATGTGCGCTAACGATTTTTATTCGTTAATGGTTATACAGGCGACGGCCTTCACGCATGACATCTAACAGCTCTGGCGCACTCATTTTCTTACGCAGACGTTTGCTGTAGTCGGCGTTGTAGATGCGATATTTGCCATGACGGTCAATGACCGTGATTTCATTTTGCTGATAGATAGCAAACACACGATTATCGCCCACATAGAGCCAAGTGCTGTCGTCTGGTTGCAACAGGTGACGGCCAGCGCTGTAGTCACTCGGCGCGTTGGTACAACCTAATACTTGAGTCATCAGCGTTGGCACTATGCCGTAATGACTACTGCGGTAGTTGACTTCAGCGCTGGGTGAGTCCGGCCAGTGAATGACTAACGGCACTTTTACGCTGTTGGGTGACAGGTTATGGCGCGCTTCATCAGGGTTACTGGTAAACACTTTGCCATTGACGCCAGTGATAACAATCACAGTGTCTTGTGGCAATGCCTCAATCAGACGTTTGAGCTGTTGGTCAACAAAGTTCAATGACTGGCGATATTGGTTGAATAAGACCTTTTGCGCTGGTTTTAACTGCGTATCCGACTTAACGGTTTCTACACCAAGGAAACCGACTGGCGTATCGTAGTCTTCTGGTGCGCGCAAATTCAGTAGTGCAAACCAATGGCCTGACTGTTGGCGGCGCCACTGATTAAAACTGTCGATATTGCTGATATCAGCCATGGCACTGCCCATCGATTCATCGGCTAGATGCATATCGAAATCGTTGAAGATGGCATCCGGCTTAGCGTTAGCCACGTTAGATTGCACGCTAAACATCGACATCGCATATTGTTCTCGCTTGAACGTTTGCGTCAGCAATGGTGCGGTGAAGTCGAGATCCACCGAATCCATATAGCTGCCTTGTAAGCCATACAGCAACGAGAACATGCCGCTGGAGAACTGATTGCCACCACTAAAGTGGTTGGTGAAATTCATATTCTGCTGTGCAAACTGATGGAAAAACGGCATGGTCTGCGCGTCATCCAAATCATCTCTGAAACTGTCGATTGCAATCATCAACACGTTTGGATGGCGATTTTGCGGCATATGGCATTGCAGCGGATTAAGCGGATAGTTAAGGCTCTTCTCAAATGGCTGCGAAGATAAACTGCTACCGTCAATCCCATGGTTTTCCATAAAGGTCTTAGCGGTGGCCGGGTAGGAAATCGGGTAAGCATCATCAAAGCGGGTAACGGCCGTAACTTCAGCAGCATCGGCCCAGATATGCACCAGATGGCTACTGACGAAGCAGATACCAATCACAGCCACCAATTTGTTGCCAACATTGCGGCGCTGAATACGGTCGATGCGTTTCCATAACGCATTGGCCAGCACCAGTTCTATCACAAACACCACTAATGGGGTGATAAAGACAGAGGCGCCTTGCAGCAAACTATTGAGATCGGCAAACGCCAGATCAAACGCAAACGGGCTTAAATGCATGCCATATTCGCGGTAGATAACGGCATCGTAGAGCAGGGCGCACATGCCTAGCGTGGCGACGATTGCCGCGTAGCCGCGTAATATGCGCGAATAAGGCAGCAGCAAGGTGACCGGGAAGATCAACACTAGATAGACGATGAACGCTAAAAAGCTGAAATGCCCCAGCGTTGAGATGATTAAATAACCCCAACCTATCAGGCTATCGGGAAAGCCAACGGTAGATAAATAACGCATACCCGCCACCATAGCGAGTAAACCGTTAAAGAAGGCAAACCAGTGACCCCAGTTTACCAGTCTTGATACCTGATCCCTGACGAGTTGCTTTTTACGCTCCACCTTGGATTCCCATGTCGATCTTTAACCCGATTATCTTAATGTTTTTATGATAAAAAATGCTATCAATTAACGTAAAGATTGCGCTAGTGCTTTAGAGAATTGTTCACCTAACTTTTCTTTCACTTCTGGATTTACTCGTGTATTTAACAGGTGTGAAACCGTGTTGCCGAGTACCATCAGGCTCAGATCTGTCGGTGCTTGGTGTTTATCCAGCACTGCTAACAACTCTGTGATCAGTGCTTCAACTTGGGCGTTGGTGTATTTAGATTGAAGTGCCATATCGAAAAATTTTCACTCATAAACGACTTAGCGGCATATAATACCGGATTTACAACGGACTAGCACTAACGCCCATGAGCATTCACGTCGAACAAGCGATTATTCACTCAATTACTCAGGACAAGGATGGCCAGCTATCGTGTCGTTTGCGGCCGCAGCCGCTATTAAACGGCTCAGCGGTAGAAGCGATAGTGGCTGATCTGCATCAGATATACTCGGCCAAAGCGGGCAAGGGTTTTGGTTATTTTGGCGTTCATGGCGATGACGGCGAAGCCAACCCTGAATTTATGCAGGCGCTGCGCAACTACACCTTAGGTAAGCAAGGTTTCGTCGATTTTTCGGCCATTGCCGGTAAATTGCTGCAACAAGAGTTGTCCAAATATGACTTTAGCCAAGGCGGTTTTTTGCTGCTGGCGTGTTACACCTATCTTGCCAGCGACTATCTGTTTGTAGCGCTGCTGAACGCTAAGCCATCAATGACCGTATTGGACGATATGGAGCTTAGCCAAAACACTCACCTTGATTTGACCAATCTGCAACTGGCTGCCCGAATTGATTTAACCGAATGGCAAGCGGATGAAGAGTCGCGCAAATATATCTCCTTTGTGCGTGGTCGTGCTGGTCGTAAAGTCGCGGACTTTTTCCTCGACTTTATGGGCTGCGTTGAGGGGGTAAATCCTAAGGCGCAAAGCAAGCAACTGATGCAGGCGGTGGAAGACTTTGTTGCTGAAAGCGATATGACCAAGGAAGAACGCCAAAACTGCCGTGAACGTGTGTTTGATTACTGCACCGAGCAAGTCGATAGCGGCAATGACGTATTGCTAAAAGATCTGGCCGATGAACTGGCTGAGTCTGGTATGGATTCTTTCTATGATTTTGCCGCAGGCGGCGAATATGCGTTGGAAGAGGAATTTCCCGCCGATAAATCAACCTTGCGCCAACTGAAGAAATTTTCTGGTACTGGTGGCGGCGTATCATTGAGCTTTGATGGTACCCATCTGGGCGAGCGGGTGATTTACGATCCTGTCTCCGACACCATTTTAATTAAAGGCGTGCCTGCCAATTTGAAAGATCAGTTAGATCGCCGTTTAAAAGGTGACTAATAAAAACGGTTGAGAATAAAAAAGCGCCTCGAAAGGCGCTTTTTTGTGTTTGGGGAATCGCTTATTTACGAGCGAACTGCAAACGTTCACCTAAGCTGTTATCGATAAACTTACTGCCATCAAACACGTGCTTACCGTTGACAAAGGTGCCGGCAATTGATGCTGAGAACTGGTGGCCATTAAATGGTGACCAACCACAGTGGTAGCGGATATTCTCTTTGGTCACTTTGAACGGATTGTCGAGATCAAGCAAGGTTAAGTCAGCAATATAGCCCTCGCGCAGGTAGCCACGGTCTTTCAACTCAAAGCGTTCGGCCACAGCATGACTGGTTTTCTGCACGATTTTCTCCAGCGAGAATACGCCCTTGGTGTGCAGATCCAACAAACTCAGCAATGCGTGTTGTACCAGTGGTAAACCGGATGGCGCTTTAAAGTAGCTGTCGGCTTGCTTTTCATCCCAGGTATGCGGTGCATGGTCAGTCGCGATGATATCGATAACATCATTGTTCACGGCTTGTTGCAGCGCTAACTGATCCTGTAGCGTTTTGACCGCTGGGTTACATTTAATAAGGCTGCCCAGAGTTTCGTAATCGCTGTCGTTAAAATACAGATGGTGCACACACGCTTCAGCAGTAATGTTGGCGCCTTTTAAGTCGGCCAATTTCTTACCTGCTTGGAACAGATAGAGTTCATCGGCGGTGGTCAAATGCAGAATGTGCAGGCGAGATTTGTGTTTAATCGCCAGCTCAGCCGCCATTTTGGACGATTTGAGGCAGGCTTCGCGTGAGCGAATTTCGCCGTGCAGTGACATCGGCACATGCTCGCCGTATTGTTCACGCATTTTGGCTTCATTAATCGCGATAGTCGGCGTGTCTTCACAGTGAGTGGCAATCACCACTGGCGAGTTAGCAAAGATGGCGTTCAGCGTTTCAGGATTATCGACCAGCATGTTGCCAGTTGATGCCCCCATAAAGATTTTCACGCCACAAGCTTGATTTGGATCTAAGCGCTTAATTTCTTCCAAGTTGTCGTTGGTTGCACCGAGATAGAAGGCAAAGTTTGCCAGCGAACTTTGTTGCGCCCGCACATACTTATCTTCTAGTGCCTGCAGGTTAGTGGTTTGCGGGTTAACGTTAGGCATTTCCATAAAGCTAGTGATACCGCCAGCAACGGCCGCACGAGATTCACTGGCGATAGTGCCTTTGTTAGGAAAACCAGGCTCACGAAAATGCACCTGATCATCAATCATGCCGGGGATCAGATATTTTCCATTAGCATCAACAACTTTCGCGTCAGCTGGTGCTGTAATACTGGTTGCTATTTGGGCAATACGTCCATTTTCAATCAGCAAATCTTGGCTGCTGATGGTGCCTTCATTCACCAATTTGGCATTTGTGATAAGGGTTTTCATTAGGGTACCTGTTTAGCGTTGTTAAGTTTCGCAGTGACACAGGTATAATAACGGAATATAAATGGAATTGCTGTCACAGAAAAAATTTGTTTTTGTGACGAGTGTCAATAGAAGCGGCCAGTTTTCAATACGCTAACGTATTGCAAATGGCCAATGTTAAACGGGTGGACTGTTTCTCTACTCAGGAGTTTGAATGCAACTTTTCGTTAAAGATCTTACGGTTATCGACTTTTCCTATCTTTGCCCTATTCGTGGCATGGTGGGCGAAAGCTGGATTGTCGACGTGCTGCTGGAAGGCGGGCTCGATCAGCAAAACATGGTGTTGGATTTCGGTAAGGTTAAACGCCTGATAAAACAGGTGATAGATGATGTGGCCGACCATCGTTTGTTGGTGCCGACCGCGTGCAGCAAGGTACGTTGGCAACAGCAGGGTGAACGGGTATGGATGGATTTTGATAGTCAGCGTGGCGCTATTCACCTCGCATGCCCAACCGAAGCGTTCGCTTTGGTGCCTGCCGAAATTATCGACTTTGAAACCGTCAACGACTTTCTGTTTAAGGCGTTGCGCGATGCGCTGCCTGACAATGTTGACGGCATCAGTCTGACGCTACGCAATGAGATGCTGGACGGTCCGTTTTATCACTACAGTCATGGTCTGAAAAAACATGATGGTAACTGTCAGCGTATTGCTCACGGTCACCGTAGTCCCATCAATGTATTTGAAGATGGCGTGGCGGCGCCTGAGTGGGATCGCTACTGGGCCGAGCGTTGGCGCGACATCTATCTTGGCAGCGAAGATGATTTAGTCATGCTGGAGAGTCTACAGTTATCGCCACAAACCAAAGTATCAGAAGCGTCTCATTACGGTTTTCACTATCAAGCGCCGCAAGGCGATTTTCAGTTGGCCATGCCTAAGGCGTGTTGTGACCTGATTCCGCACGATACCACCATTGAGCTACTGGCTGACTTCATGGCTAAGACGCTAGCTGATAAAGTACCAGGTAAACATTTTCGCGTGGTGGCGTTTGAGGGAATTGGCAAAGGGTCAATTGCGAATGCCTATGTTGAGCGCAGCTAAGGTATTGTTACATTTCGTTTTCTACAAGGAGTTCGCTTGAGGTTTCTTTCTCACACTGGTTTACGAGCAATTTGGGCGCTGCTGTTGTCATCCGCGCTATTCAACATCGCGGTTGCTGCCGAGCGCACACAGCTTGACGGTAAATTAGCGCAGGGCGCGTTAGTGCGCGGCCAAACCCAAGGGGGCAGTAAAGTATCGCTCGACGGCAAGGCGTTGCGGGTGACAAGCGATGGCCGATTTGTGTTTGGTTTTGATCGTGATGCCGACGCTGAGCATCAACTGAAGATTGAATATGCTGATGGTGCCAGTGAGCAGATGCCGCTAACGATTGCCAAGCAAGACTATCGGATTTCGCGTATCGAAGGGATCAGCAAGAAGATAATGAAGCCAGATCCGGTGGCGGTGGCGCGCGCTAAAAAAGATGCGCAGATGGTCAGAGAAGCACGCGATACCAACAGTGATTTAACCGCGTTTACCAGTCATTTTATTTGGCCAGTGACTGGGCGTATCTCTGGTGTTTATGGCAGCCAACGCATTTACAACGGCGTGCCGGGAAGACCACATTTTGGGGTGGATATCGCCAGACCCACTGGCACGGTTGTTGTTGCACCTGCTGATGGCATTATTACCTTAGCGGTACCCGACATGTTTTATTCGGGTGGCACTATGATTATCGATCATGGTTTTGGCGTGAGTTCGTCGTTTCTACATTTGAGCAAACTCTATGTAAAACCAGGCACTCAGGTGAAACAAGGTCAAAAGGTTGCAGAAGTCGGTGCGACTGGCCGAGTGACTGGGCCACATTTAGACTGGCGTATTAATTGGTATCAGATGCGACTCGATCCGCAATCGCTAGTACCTAGCATGGTGTCAGTACTCAGTAATAACAAAGATGTTGGCAAGGCCAGCAACAAGGCGGCGAATTAAGCATTGTTGGCTTATGAGGAAAAGCTTTCCTGCGGTCGGTAAAAAATACGCGGTAGCAACGGCGAAGCTTTTCCCATAGTTGAAGAGTTTTTCTTTAACTTATTGATTTATAAGTTCTTCATTTTTTTGACCTTGCGTGGCATACAACTGGCATATTCGTCTGCAACTATTGAATAAATTGCTTACGGAGGCACTATGCTCGGATGGACCCTGTTTGTTGGCACTGTTGTGCTGTTGATCACTCCCGTCGCTTTTGACGTATCAAGCTTTACGCTACTCAATAGCATCTCGCTGGAAACTATAATGGGGCTGTTAATCACGGCTTATGCGCTAAATCTACTACTGAATTCTCAGCTGAAGGATGCTGCAGTATGCCGTTAAGTGTTTGGTACTTTGTCATTGCGGCAGCGGCATTAGCGCTAGCGACGTTACTCCCTACGGCGTTGATTTGGTTATGGCCACTGCTGTTGTGGCTGAGTTTGTCCTTCGCCCTTGTCGCTGGCGCTTATGTGTTACATCGACCCGCCATTTTTCGTAAGAGCAATAACGGCCGCCTCAGTAAATGGATGCGCTGGGTGTTAATGCCATTTTTAGTGTCAGTCACTGTTTACAACAATTTTGCCCGTAAACGGGATGCGGTTCCTGTGGTGAGCCAAATCACGCCTCATCTTTATCTCGGCAGTCGCTTGCTGTTTAACGATCTCGAACAATTAACATCGTTGGGTATCACTGCCATCTTAGATGTGACTGCCGAGTTTGATGCCATTGCGGCGGAATCGCTGGCGGAAGCCGGCATTAACTATCTGAATGTACCGGTGCTTGATCATGACGTACCTAGCCGTATTGCGCTGCGCCGAGCAATGCAATGGTTATCGCGCCAGCAACGCTTGGGGCACAAAACCTTAGTGCATTGTGCGTTGGGGCGCGGTCGCTCAGTGTTAATGGTGGCCGCTTGGTTATTGAGTCAGGATCAAACGCGCTCGCTCAGCACGGTGGTGGCCGAGATTAAAAAGCACCGCAGCAGTATTCGCCTGAATCGTCAGCAGTTAAAGATGCTGAAAACGTTATGGCGCTCAGATGAGTTTAAAGCCAAGTTGCGCTTGTGGCTTATTGTCAATCCGGTGAGCGGCGCCGGAAAGTGGCCAAAAAATCGTGAGTTGATCGAGCAGCGTTTAAACGAATATTACGACGTACGCATTTTGGAAACCTCGGAGCAGCAGTCAGCGCGTAAATTGGCGCAGCAAGCATTGCAGCAGGGGGCAGATGTACTGGTCGCTGGTGGTGGTGATGGTACCGTCACGGAAGTTGCATCGGTATTGATCGGCACCCAATTACCGCTGGGAATTTTACCGCTGGGCACTACCAATGCGCTGAGCCATGTATTGTGGGGTATCAGTGCTAAATTGGATCCGATTAATTCAGCGCTGGATAATATTATCAGTGGCGAGCAGCAGCGCATCGATACCGCTAAATGTAACGGTCGCACTACGTTGTTGTTGGTCGGCGTCGGCTTTGAGGCGCAGATGATCAAAGAGGCTGATCGGGAGCAGAAAAACCAGCATGGTGAACTTGCTTATCTGCAAGGCTTTTGGAATTCCATCAGCCAAAACAGGCAGCTTAAATTAAAAGTCCGTGCGGATAATCACAAGCCAATTCAATTGAATACAGGCTCTCTTACGGTGGCTAATGGAGCGCCAAATACCACCATTTTGGCGCAGGGCGCGGGGTATACCGATCTGCGTGATGGTTTATTAGACGTGACTTGGTTGACACCAAATGATGATTGGGGCGACAGATTGTTTACGCTTGCCGAGCTGGCGGTTAACGGCCTTACTGGCTCAGGTTTAGATATTCATGCGCATCATCTCAAAGTAAAGCGGTTGCGGATTGAAGCGTCGAAACCGCTCGATTACGTGATTGATGGTGAAACCGGCCGCGCCAGAAAGCTCGATATTAAAGTACGGCCAGCATCGTTAAATGTGTTGCTCCCCGCCATTGAACAGAAACGTGGCTGAAGTGGACGATGTGACGTTTACTCTTCTTCCTGCTGATACTTTTCCAGCTTGTTATAGAGAGTCTTCACGCTAATACCTAACTGTTCGGCAGTGGTTTTACGGTTGCCTTGATTTTCTTCCAGCGTGGCTTCGATGGCGGCGCGGGTGAGTTCTTCCAGCGGGATACCGGTAGGAATGTTCTCCAGACTGGCATTTTGTTTGTAGCCGTCGCCGAGAAAATCTTGCTGCAACTGCAGATGCTGCGCTTCAATCACCTCGTCAGCCAAAATATAAGCGCGCTCAATGCTGTGTTTCAGTTCGCGCACATTGCCGGGCCAATGGTAATCTGCGATTTTTTCGAGCGCGTCATTGGCTATGCCCACTTCAGTTTGTTCCTGCGCGTTGCGATAGGCCAGAAAGTGCTTGGCAAGCCCGGTGATATCGTCATCGCGTTCCCGTAGTGGCGGAATGTTCAATGGAAATTGCGCTAAGCGGAAATACAGATCTTCCCGAAATATCTCTTGTGCAATAGCGTCGGCGGGATCGCGGTTAGTGGCGGCAATCACGCGCACATTGGCTTTTTTCAGCTGTTGGCTACCAATCGGGCGATATTCACGATTTTCCAATACCCGCAGCAGTTTCACCTGATGGGCTAACGGCATTTCCGTGACTTCATCCAAAAACAGGGTGCCGCCTTCAGCTTGCGCAAAAAAGCCCTGATGATCGCGCACGGCCCCAGTGAATGCGCCTTTGATATGACCAAATAACTCGCTATCGACGAGTTCAGGCGACAGCGCACCGCAGTTAACCGCGATAAACGGCCCAGTATTGCGCTGACTTGACAGGTGTAGCGTATGGGCGACTAACTCTTTACCCGCACCGCTTTCACCCATGATCAACACTTGGGTTTCGCTATTGGCCACTTTGCGCAGGGTACGATACAGCTTATGCATCGATTTTGACGAACCGACCAACAAACCAAATTGGTCGAGTTCACTTACGGTGACTTGCGCACTGTCGTCGCTGGACTGCTGCGCCGCATAGTCGGCGATAAAGTCATCCATCAGTTCTTGCAGCAACTTCAAATCGAGTGGCGGACGCAGATGAAAGCCTGCGCTGCGGCGAATAAGTTGGTCGAGATCTGGATTAGGTTGACCGTCGCTTATCAATATCCATTCCAGTTGGCTTGGCAGTCGTGTGTCATGAAGTTGGATTAAGCCCGCGCGCATATCATCGGCAACTTCAATGAGTGCGAGGTCGGCATCAGCATTAAGCAGTTCGTCCTGCCACTGTGCATCTGCGGCGGGATAAATAAAATGGCAGCCGCGTCGTGCCAATACGGATGACAGTTGTTTTTGTAATCTATCTTGCTGGATATAAACAAAAATTTTAGGCGTCGGCATGCTTACGGCTTCCTTGCAAAGGTAAAAGCTACTTTAAGTGAGTTTGCCGAATGTGACAATTCAAATCGAAATTGGTACGGCATTTGAATCAGTATGTTAACAACTCGCTGACAAAGGAGTCGCCTTAATGGATGCCCCTGTTCGTTTTAACCTTGTACTCAATTCGCCTGATCGCCGTCTGCTGTATTTAAGTCTGCGCTTGTTGTTAGATGGCTTACTGCTGCGGCAGCAACAATTGCAACGGGTAGAGAATTATACCGAACGCACTTCGTTGGCTAAGTTGCTGCGTTTGCACCGCAGTATGTCGTTTAAATTGGTGGGCGTACTGCGTCTAGATATGGCACAGGTCAGCCAATGGCCTTCGATAAAACAAGTCGTTAGCCAATTGCCGTCGCAATTACGGCAACACTTTTATGGTTTGCAGTTGCAGTTTACGCATGACGCGGCAACAGACCCAACCGTCATCGGCCAGCAAGAGCGGGCGCTGATCAATTGGCTACGCTTGTCGACAGGTTATTTTGAAGCGCCGCTACTAAGAAGTTTACTCGCCGATATGATTGCGGCCTGGCAGGTGTGTTTAGAAAGCATCAATGCTGACATTTTACGTGTTGGCACTCGGTAAAAATTACCGCCGCACACGCAATTATTGCGGGCTTGGCATAAGCTGGGTGTGAATTAGCCGCGCAATAAAATCACATAATTGTTTAAAAACAATATATTAATGAATCTGGCACCAAACTCGCTTTAGTCTTAGCGACATTCGTCGGAAATCGGTTCGATAGGGATTTCCGCAATTCAGCGCAAGCTGAGCTAAGACCAAGGAGGTTATTATGAACAGCAAGATGTCAAAAACTGCGATTGCATTGGCGCTAATGGTGCCTGTCTTCACTGTGTCTGCGCAGGACTGGAAAGATGATGCCAAAGACGCATGGATTGATGGCAAAGCCGAAACTGTGTTGCTGCTTAATACCAATTTGAATAATTTTGATATCAACACCGATGTCACAGAGGGGCAGGTGACCCTCACTGGCCAAGTCGACAGTGATGTAGACAAGGCGCTTGCGAGCGAACTGGTGGAGGGTATTGACGGCGTTAAGTCTGTAAAAAATAAGCTGACCGTAGTTACGCCAAAAGATAGTAACGCCGACAAGGCGCAAGATGGTCAGTTGCTGACCGATACCAAAATTACCACAGTGGTTAAAACACGTCTGTTATTTGAGCCAGAGGTGAGTGGTACAAGTATCGACGTTAGCACGAAACAAGGGGTTGTTACCCTTAACGGGACACTGGACACATCTGCAGAACGCGACTTGGCATTGGCTATTGCACGTAATACCGACGATGTGAAAAAAGTAGTCGATAATCTTGAGGTTGCTGACTCATAGCCTTTTACTGCAGCGACCATTAAAAAGCCTCCAATATGGAGGCTTTTGTCATTTATGCGTCGGATTGATAATAGGTTAACTTGCCTGTTCGCTGGCGATAATCGCTTCAATCGTATGCGGATGCACTTTGACGCACACACCTGCTTTCGTAAACGCGATGGTTGGGTTCGGCAAACGCTCTGCTTCGCCAGCAGGGGAGCTGGCCTTGACCTTAATCTCGCTGTCTCCGGCAAATACTGCGGCGAGCTTAGGCGACAGCGAGATTAATTGCTGCTGCAGCTGCTCACAATCTGTGGCGTTTGATGCCAATACTAGCTCTATGTGTTCCCAACCTTGCTGCGGGTATTCGGTTTTAGGATAGGGCAGCTCGACACAAGCGACAGAATACTCGCCGAGCTGCAAAGGCGTATGCAGTTTAATGATCAAAATCGGCCGACCATTAATGATGTTGTCGGAAATGACGCTTCCCCGCGCGCTAAATGCATCGCGCAGCGCATCAGCTGCAGCAGTCGTGTTGACTCGCAGCGCAACATGGTCGCATTGGGTCAATGACTGTAGTCCGAGCTCTGCAATTAACAGCGATATCTTGGCAGCAAACTCATCTAATGTGTTTTCTAAGCTGGCATAACTGAGCATAACCGTTCCTTAAGGCCAGATTTCAATCGGAGTGCCGGGGTCCACCATTTGCCAGATTTCATCCATCTGCTTATTGGTGACCGCGATGCAGCCGTTGGTCCAGTTATATTGCTGTGCCTCTTCAGGCGGCAGTTCAGAATGTGGATTTTCACCGTGGATCATGATCTGGCCCCCCGGATCTATGCCGAGTGCTTTGGCGCGAAATCTATCATCGTCATTAGGGTAGGAGATATGAATCGAACGGTAATAAGCGCTGTCTGGTTTTTTGTAATCCAGAATGTAGCGGCCTTCTGGCGTACGTTGATCGCCTTCATGCAATTTATGGCCTTGAGGTCTGTCGCCCATGGCAATACGATACTGTTTAACCACCTTTCCCTGAGACATAAGTTGCATCAGCGATTTAGATTTTTTGATCACCACTAAATCAGCGTGTTGGCTGGCACAAGCAAGGCCAGAAAGACTCAGCAAGAAAATGCTGGCAAGAATAGACTTAATCGACAACATGGATGAGCAGTTTTATTCACTAAAGCCAAGAACTGACCGCATCATACCCAATCCGCAGCGGGGATAGAAGTCTTGTGATGATGCTGTATGATTGTGCCTCAAAAAGTTTGACCTGTTACGCTGCAAATACCTTGCTTTATTGGATTGCGGCTCGTTAGGAACATGGAGTTATGAAAAAAGAGTTAGCGGGCAATGACCATGATTCGCCTCTGAAGAAAAAATTGCGTGAGGTGATATTTGGCACAGAAACACCAGCTGGCCGCTGGTTTGATCTCGCCTTGATTGTTTGCATCGTGTTGAGTGTGGCCTTGGTGTATATCGATACTGTGGCCAGTATTCATCACCAATATGGTGAGCTGATTTACCTGTTTGAGTGGCTGTTTACGGTCATCTTCACCGTTGAATATGGGTTGCGCTTATATTGCTCAACCAATCCATTGCGGTACTGTTTTAGCTTTTACGGCATTGTTGATCTGCTCAGTATTTTACCTAGCTATCTGGCCTTGTTCTTCCCGGGCGCCAACATGACCTTGGTGATCCGCGTACTGCGTTTGTTCCGTATTTTCAGAGTATTGAAGCTGCTGCGCTATTTAAGTGAAGGAAATATGCTATTGCGCGCAATGATGCAATCATCGCGTAAAGTGTTCATTTTCTTTTTCTCGGTCAGTTTGATCATCATGGTGCTAAGCGCGGTGATGTACGTGATTGAAGGGCCGGAGAACGGCTTTACCTCGATTCCGAAATCCGTCTATTGGACCATTGTGACCATTACCACGGTCGGCTATGGCGATATTACGCCACAAACCAGCTTAGGGCAGGCAATCGCTGCGTTTACCATGCTGCTGGGTTATTCCATTATCGCCATTCCTACCGGGATATTGACGGCTGAAATCGGCCAAGAAATCGGTCGCAATCGCGATCTGCGCCGCTGTGCTAACTGTCTTAAAAAAGGCCATGAGCTGAATGCCAACTACTGTGATAACTGCGGCAGTGAACTGGAAGCCCCGTTATCTGAGTCTACGTCGAAATGAGTCAAACTAATCGCACTGCCAAGTTTGTCGAAGGCAGTATTCTGCGCCACATTTTGGTGATGAGTTCCACCGCCGCAATGGGCATCTCTGCGGTGTTTGTTGTCGATCTTATCGACATGTTTTTCTTGAGCTTTTTGGATGATATTCGGGTGGTGTCTGCGGTCGGATTTGCGACGACCATTTCCTTTTTTACCATCTCTATTGGCATTGGACTGTCGATTGCGCTGGGGGCGTTAATGTCACGCGCAGTGGGCGCTCATGATTGGGATAAAGCAAAGCGCACTTTGGTCAATAGCAGTGCTGTAACTTTGCTGGTAGCAGTGGTGATGGCAACTGTGGTGCTGAGCTTAATTTCGCCCTTGCTGAGTCTGATTGGCGCTAGTGGTGAAACTGCGGAATACGCCGCGCGCTATCTGCATATTCTCGTGCCATCTATGCCCATCATCTGTCTCAATATGTCGTTCAGTGGCGCATTGCGCGCGGTAGGCGATGCCAAGATGTCGATGTATTCGACCCTGTTAGGGGCATTAGTCAACTTTGTACTCGATCCCTTGCTGATCTTTGGGCTGGGATTGGGCATCGATGGTGCAGCGCTGGCCTCAGTGATGGCCCGCGTCAGCGCGATTGGTTTGTCTGGCTATGCCATTTTTTACAAGCATCGATTGTGGACGCCATTTTCTCTGCCTGCATTCAAACAGGACTTGCGGCCGATTTTGGCGATTGCCGCGCCCGCCATGCTCACCAATCTCGCCACACCATTTGGGAATGCGTTTGTCACTAAATCTATTGCCGATTTTGGTGACAGCTTTGTGGCTGGTTTCGCCATCATCGGCCGGATTACGCCGGTTGCTTTTGGAATGATTTTCGCGCTCTCGGGTGCCATTGGTCCGATAATTGGTCAGAATTTCGGGGCTGGCATGATGCAGCGCTTACGAGAATCGCTTACCCGCGCCTTACAGTTTTGCACCGTTTACGTGCTATCCGTTGCGGTGCTGTTGTTTCTATTGCAAGACTATTTGGTGTGGATGTTCGATATGCAAGGTGACGCCTCCGCATTAATTCACTTCTTCTGCAGTTCGTTGGCGATATTTTTTGCCTTTAATGGTGCGCTGTTTGTTGCCAACGCCTGTTTTAACAACCTAGGTAAACCAAGATTCTCGATGTATTTCAATATCGGCAAAGCCACTCTGGGTACTATTCCGTTCGTAGTTTATGGTGCCAAACTCGGCGGTGTTTACGGCGTATTGCTGGGGCAGGCGATTGGCTCGGTAATGTTTGCCTCGCTCGGTGTGGTGACCGCTTATCGCCTGATAGATGGTATTTCCAAGTCGAGTCGTTGATTGGCTAGGCGCTGCAGCATACAAAGTAACACGCGTTAGCTTGCGCTGGTCAGCCAAAGCAGTAGTGCCACGATGACGGGGACGGCTAAAAAATATCGCCGATTCAGCAAGATGCCAATTTGTGCACTACTAAAAAACAGCAGCAACAATGCCCAGTTGTGTAGTGAGAACAGTTGAAACCACGCAATGAGGGCGAAGGCGATACCGCTATAGAGCCATAAATAGACGATGGCGGACATGGTGCGTCGCTTCTTGCTCTGCGGTAAGGCTGCTAAATAGTAGTGGTAAGTCTCATGTAATTTTTGTAGCTCAATCAACTTACTTGCGAGCAGTATGGCGATAAAAAAGCAAAAGGTATTGGCGACCGCTGACTGCACTTCGCGACTCACCTGTGAGATAAAGCTGTCGCTAATGATGAGCAGCAGCAATAAAGCCACTAAGCGCAGTAACTGGGTAAACCAGCCTTGTTTATCCGCTTTGAAATAGAAAATGCGATTTAAACGGCCCGCCGCAGGACGAATACCGCGTTGTTTTAGACTGGTCATTACTCGCCGCACGGGCGAACCCATCGTTTGCTCTAGCGCCAGAGCAAGCAGCCAAATGGCGAGTATTGTCGCAATCGACAGGTTTGAGCTGGCGGGCAGCAACAGCAACGGCATCAGTAACAGACTCAGCCAAGGATAACGCCGATAAACTGCTATCCAACTGTAGTATCCACTCAAAACCACCAGAGCTGTTAGCGGCAAAAAGTTCAGCCACACATCCGCATTAACGCGCAATAGTTGATCTTCGTGTATTGCGGCGAGATAGCCCCAAAAAGCCAAAGGTGCCAGTAATAACAAATTGGCCGCATAAACCATGAGACGTAATTCGATAAGCCGATGTTTGCGGCGGCTGATGGGGAGCGAGTTAAGGTAAGGTTGGTAGGTCGCGGCGGTAATGCCGTCACGTTGCAACAGCACCCAGCTATGCAACAGCAGTTGGTAGCCCCACAGCGTAATAAAATATTGTCGTGGTTCAGTGGAGGGATCCGCCAATATGCCAAGCGCAACCAGCGCCAGAAACGGCAATGCTTGTATCGCCAGCGGAAACAGCGCTACCAGCGCAATGCTGATTTGCTGCAAGCTTTCCCGCCACGTGTGCAGGAACGTGCGGTAAATGCGGTAGCGAAATTGCCAGTAATTCATCACGATACATCTGCGCCGTGCTTGAGTTCACTTATCGCAATATGGCAGATGGCGCGGTCGGCGATCTGTAGTGGTTCGTGACTGGCGATGATCAACTGTCCGCTAAAGTCTTGTAAAAATCGAAGCAGGGCGGCACGACTTGCATCATCAAGCCCATTGAACGGCTCGTCCAACAGCAGTAATTGTGGTTGGTGCAAGATTGCGGTCAGTAAACTCAGTTTTTTCTCATTCCCCAGCGATAGCTCACCAATTTGCGAATTAAGAAAGGGAGTCAGACCCAAATTATCCACCCAAGTGGTATCCAAAGTGCAGTTGAACATATCGCAGTGAAACTGCAGTAGCTCCTTTGCTGTGTAAAAAGCGGGTAAGGCAACTTTGGTAGCGCTGATGCCGATGTTAGCTTTTTGCGCTAGCGCAGTGACCGGCTGCTGATTAAAGCTCACATGGCCTTGTGTGGGAATGAGTAGCCCGGCAGCAATCATCAAAAAGGTGGTTTTGCCACTGCCGTTGGGACCAGTGATAAGCGTAATTGGCTGCTGAAAAATCTGTGAGACATTATTTAGTAATGGCGCTTTCGCCAGTGCTGAAAAACGGTGACTCACCGAGTGAAACGCAAGTTGATGCACGCCAGTTCCTTGGCCATGTTAAGTGATTGCATAGTGGCATGCTGCCATAGCTAGGTCATCATATACAACGCTGATATGACAGTATTCTACTGAATTTACGCAATAAAATTTTATCTGTCGGTTTGAAAGTCGTGTTACGCTGCAGTGAACAAATGGCGCTGTACCCTCATACTCAACTCAAATAAAGCGCTGACAAAAAATAAAAATGATAATTACAGAGGTTTGTTAGATGAAACATGCAATCAAGTTGCTCAGCTTAGCGGGTGCCAGTTTGCTGGCATTTAATAGTGTTGCGGCAGCGCCTACATCTACCATTAAGCCTAAAGTGCTGGTGGTCACTATGTTTGGCAGTGAAGCTACGCCGTGGCAGCAACAGGCGAAGTTAAATCAGCATTACACGTTGGCAGGCTTGAGCAATAAATATCCTGAGTTGCAGTGCAATGATGCCGGCTTGTGCATGCTTACCACCGATATGGGCTATGCCAATGCCGCCAGTACACTCATGGCGGTGGTGCTTAATCCGCAGTTAGACTTGCAGCAAAGCTATATCATTATTGCTGGCATTGGTGGGGTTAACCCAGCGTATGGCACCTTAGGTTCAGCGCATTGGGCGCGTTACGCCGTTGATGGTGGGTTAGTGCATCGTATGGATGCGCGGCAGATGCCTAAAGGCTGGCAACATGGACTATTCGCACTGGGTGCCAGTCAACCGGGTGAAGCACCTAAATGGCGCGCAGGGACTGAAGTGTTTCAGTTGAATGAAACCTTGCTGCAAAAGGCCTATCAACTCAGTAAAGATGTGTCATTACTCGATACACCTGAGGCGCAAGCCGATCGGCAAATCTATCCGGCGGGTTCGATAGCCGCAGGCGCGCCCTTTGTGTCGATATGCGATACCGTTTCAGCCGACACCTTTTGGGTCGGCAGTAAGATTGCCAGCGCTATGGAACAGCATGCGGCGGTGCTGACTGAAGGCAAAGCGCACATCTGTACCACTCAGATGGAAGATAACGCCAGCCTAACAGCGCTAAAACGGGGCGCAGACGCCGGAAAACTAGACTTTAACAGATTGTTAGTGCTGCGCACTGGCTCTGATTTTGATCAGGAAGGGCCGGGTCAAACTGCCGCAGACGCACTGGCTGCGAATGGCAGTGGTTACAAGCCAGCGGTGATCAATGCCTATCGTGTTGCCCATGCGGTCAGTGAGCACATCATTCAGCATTGGCCGCAATGGCAATCGGGGATCTAAGGATTATCTAACGATGCCGATGAACTGTCGTCTAGGGTGGCAATGCGCGCCGCTAACTCAATGCGGATTTGTTTAACTAAGGTTAGTGCACTATCAAATTCATAGCTGCTGACTCGTCCTGCCAGCAAGCGACTCAGCGGCGCGTTTGCTATCTCAAAACACGCTTTATGCTGTGAGAAATAGTGCTCTGCTGCTAAATCATAATCCTGTAGCAGCGTTGCAAGCTGCTGCAGCTTTTCATCTATCTGCTGCAAATCGTGGGCACTGCATGGTGTTGGTTCGGCAGGGATAATGGTATCAGTGGCTCTGCGGTTTAGGTCGTTAACGCGATGTACGGCATTGGCGTTAGCATCAATAGGCAGACAGAGGGTTAACCAAAAGGTGCTCCCTTCGCCCGCTTCACTGTTGACGCCAATTTCACCGCCCATCAAATCCGCAATATGCTTAGAGATGGTGAGTCCAAGTCCGGTGCCACCGTACTTACGTGTTATCGATGTGTCTGCTTGTTGAAATGAATCGAAAATACGGGTTTGCTGCTCAGCCGTTAAACCGATTCCGGTATCTTCAACACTAAAGTGTATTTTCAACTGCTGACCGTCGTTTTCAATGACGTTAACGCGAATGGTGACATCGCCATTTTCGCTGAATTTAATCGCATTGCTGACAAAATTGAGCAACACCTGCTTTAGCCGCAGCGGATCGCCTATCACCGGTGGCAGCGATTCTTTGAGGCGCAGATGTAAGCGCACACCGTGGTGACTCGCTTTGTATTCAAACAGATCGCGCACATCGTGAACGATGGCATTGAGATCAAACGGGACTTGTTCAATCTCAACCTTACCCGCATCGATTTTTGACAGGTCGAGAATGTCGTTGATAAGTGATAGTAGGTGGCGGCCTGATTTATCAATTTTCAACAAGTGACTACGCTGCTCGAAATCCAAATTGGAATTCATCAACAGATGTGCCATTCCCAGAATAGAATTCATTGGTGTTCGGATTTCGTGGCTGATATTAGAGATAAACTGGCTCTTCGCCACATTAGCATTTTCTGCTTGCAGCTTGGCCTCTTTTAGCGCGCTGGTGAGTTTGTCTAATTTGTTGCCCATGTGGTGAATGGCATCGGCGGTATCATCAATTTCTTTCAATTGAAAACCATCGTGCGAGACGTTGAAATCGCCGACACTGACTTTATCGACCATGTCGCGCATTTGTGACAGTGGCTCAGCAATGGCGCGGCTCATGCGTTTTGAGGACACCCAAATAAAGGCCAAAAACAACGAGTAAAAGCCGATCAAACCGGCAATCAATAGATAGCCAATATGACGATACTTATTTTCTAAGGCACGAGATTCGGCATACATCTTGTTTTCATCGACAATAATCAGCAGTTGCCACTTGGTTTGCGGAATGCTCGACCACGCAACCAATTTTTGTTCGCCGTGCAGCATTGTTTGTATAATGCCCTGTGGTTGTTGTCTGAGCTGTTGACTCAGCTCCGCGGTGTCGCTGCGTTTATTGAGATTAAAATCATCTGGCTTAAACACCTCTTTCGTAATCGCTTGCTGATAGTCGTAATCGGTCAATTCTTTTAGACCAAAATCCTTTTCCCCTTTGGGTGGTAGCGCCATGATGCTGCCATTTTCACTTGTCAGTACCGCATAGCCATCCCAAGGTACGCTGAGGCTTTGAATGTTTTGAATAATCCTGCTGACAGTTAAATCAAATCCGACTACACCCTCGAGAAAATCAGCCTCATATACAGGCGCTACTGCCGATGCCATCCAACCTTGGCCTGCAGGGTCGATATAAACGTCGGTCCACACCACATCGCGCTCGGGATTATGTTCGGCATCTGCCAAATAATAAAAGTTGAATTCAGGAATGTTCATATTGGGGGGGAATTGCTCCGCCGCATCTACCCAAGGATAGATGCGGTTATAGGAGTCCCAACTGTTGAAATATACGGCGGCGACTAACGAATTACTTAACTTAAGCTGCTGCATCAGCGGGTCGAGCTGCGCCAGCGTGTAGACTTTATCAAGTTCTTTATGTTGTGTGAGTGCCGAGTAATAGGAGGAGGCGCCACCTAAGTCCTGCCTTGAATACAGCACACCCGCATCACTCAGCGCCAGATTTGCAGCTTCACTTGGATTAGCGCTGAGACGATGTGCCAGCACACGCTCTGCTTCGCGGCGATAAAGATTGGTAAGCTTGCCGATGTTCTCGAGTTGTTCGCCGATGATTTTTGCTTCACGGGTGGAAGATATTTGCAGTTCGTTATTCACCTGTTGATAGATGTACTGCATGTTGTCGTTACTAATAAAATGGTTACTAAGCAAATAGATAGCAATCAGCACCGACTCCACGACAATAAGCGGGATAATGCCGGTCTTTACCATCGAGCGCCAAACCCATACTTGGGTACTGATATTCTGTGTCATTCCTGTTCCACTGTTGGCTGCTTAGTCACTTAGTTTTGGTAACGCAATGCAATCTCGTATAGCTCATTGGATATTGTGGCAAAAGCGTCGACAATATCTGGGTCAAAATGGCTACCTCTACCCGCTAAAATTAACGCGACTGCATCCTGATGGGTAAATGCAGGTTTGTATACGCGGCGACTGATTAATGCGTCGTACACATCGGACTGCCATTAACCGAGCGGAGAGCGGAATTGCTGTACCCGCGAGTCCTGTGAGATAGCCATTACCGTCCCAATGCTCATGATGATAATAAGCTATTTCCTTAGCATATTTAAGAAACTCCATCTTTCTACCCGTGACCACTTCCGCTTTTTGTATAGCTTGGTGACCAATAGTCGTGTGGGTTTTCATAATCTCAAATTCCGCTTCGGTAAGTTTGCCTTTTTTCAACAAGATAGTGTCTGAGATACCAATCTTACCTATATCATGCAGTGGCGCGGATTTATACAGCAGATCTATGGTGACCGGATCTAACTGGGCAGCGTACTGCGGATGCAAACTTAGCTGTTCGGCAAGGCGTTTGATGTAATTTTGGGTGCGGCAGATGTGATTACCGGTTTCGTTATCGCGGGTTTCTGCCAGTGAAACCATGGCATAAAAGGCGATATCTTGGATCGCTTGTACGTCCTCTTGCTGCTTCAATACTTCACGGGTGCGGCGCTCCACCTCTTTGCCGAGCGCTTGGTTTTCGCCTTTGAGCAGGTCTTGCGCAATTTTTAATTGAATATGGGTGTTAACGCGCGATTTTATAATATCGGGATTGAGCGGCTTGGTAATGTAATCAACGGCGCCAAGTTGTAAGCCGAGAGTCTCATCCAGTTTTTCGGTTTTGGCGGTAACGAAGATCACTGGAATATGCTGCGTCAGCGGGCTGGATTTTAGATGACGACATACTTCAAAGCCGTCCATATCAGGCATCATCACATCCAGCAGAATTAAACCGGGCTGGCTGATTTCCGCAACATCAATACCGCGTGCACCACAGTTGGCGCCTTTTACTTTGTAGTCATCCTTAAACAGTTGGTACATCAAGTGCAGATTATCGGGAATATCGTCTATCACCAGCAAGGTTGGGGGGGATGACGTCAGTTGTTCCATCCGCAAACTCCATCAAAGACACTGATTAAAGCTTAGCGTGAATTTTCAAATAACGTGAATCACGACCTTGGTCGCAGAGCTGCGGTGCGGGCAGTGAAATTGGGCGATGAAGGCAAACACTGGCGATGATCGCCAGTGTTTGCCTCGATACTAATGACTGGCGAAGAGGGTGTCTTCCAAAGAACGGCCATTGAGCAGTAAACGATAAGGCCAAGCTTGCTGCTTACACAGGGTGAGCAACTGCAGATCGAGTTCGGTGGCTGATTCTTGATACTCAATCACAAAGGTGTGGTGGGCAGCGATATTGACCTTAATAACACCGGGTTGCTGAGCAAGCATTTGTTGTACCTGTTGGTCATCAGCTTGTTGTAGCTGCAAGGTGTAATAGTGGCTGGCATGATTCCCCGCAGCAATCGATACCTGCTGTTTTAACGCTCCTTGCTCAAGGAACACCACTTGATCGCATAAGCGTTCTAGCTCATCAAGATTATGTGAGCTGACGATAAAAGTGGTGCTGTCAGATAGCTGGGCAATCAACTCTCGAATGATGCGCGCATTGGCCGGATCAATCCCCGCCGTAGGTTCATCCAATAAAATGAGCTTTGGACTGCCAATCAACGCCTGAGCGATCGCAACACGTTTGCTCATACCGTGACTTAGTGCCGTTGGTTTTTGTTTCAGCGCGTCACTCAGTTGCACCAAAGATAATACTCTTGCGGCCTCTCTTTTCGCGGTCTTGGCTGACATACCACGCAGTTGCGCAAATAAACTGAGCTGCTGCTCAAGGGTAAAATCAGGATCTAGCTTGGCGTCTTGCGGCAGGGCACCAATATTATTGCGCAGCGATGGGTGGCCTGGGGCATATCCCAGCACTTCAATGCTACCAGATGTTGGCCGGATATAGCCCAGTAATAGGCTGAACAGCGTGGTTTTACCTGCGCCATTTGGTCCGACTAACGCAATGGGGTGACCTGCTTCTAAGGTGAGATCAACATTGTTGAGCGCCATCTTACTGCCGTAAGCACGGCTGAGGTTTTGGCATTTAATGAGGCTCATACATCGCTCCTTTTAAACGCATAAAACCCCAGCGCCAGAAACACTAAGCACTGTGCCAGTGGCAAGCCCAAGTGGCCAATTGCTTGCAGCGGTGTACTGCTGTAGAGCACGCTGGAGAAGGCGCCGGGCAGAATGTAGTCCAGATAGCGCAGCGGCGCGAACAGAAAATCGGCCGACCAAACGACAATAGACAACAACGTGAAATACAAGGTGGCGTAGACAATGGCTTGTTTGCTGCTTGATGCGATCACTGACAACAGAGACATCAAGGCTATGTATGGTAATAACACCGCCAGCAACACAATCCACATGGCTGTACCACTGATAATGGCGTTTCCAACGAGGTGCGCATCACGCGCAATCGCCATCAGCATAGTGACAATCACCGTAGCGCCACTCAGTAATGCCATCACCGCAAAGGCACCACAGAACCGGCCGAAAAATAACGCGGTGCGGCTGCAGTGCAAACTCAAATAGCGAAAGGTGCCACGGTGGATATCATCGGCGAACTGGCCAGCGGCCAATAGGATGGCAAACAAGGGTTGTAGCATAATGGCGAACACCCAATAAAGGGCATATTCAGCAACCGGCCAGTTGAAGAGGCTGCTGACCGTGCCTTCGCCGAATAATTCCAGCACCATGTCACGCGTCTGTGGTTGTTGCATGACATTGACGGCATCGCGCACGACAAAGAGCAGTAGCAACAACCAGAGTAAAACGTAAGCGGCTAATGTCATTAGCCCTTTGGTTTGACTAAGTAAACGGCGTATTTCGACCCACGCGATGAGGCCTATTTGCCTGAGCGTTGAACTGTGTAATTCCGTAGCAGGGTTCATGTTTATCCTTTGCTGGGGCTATCGTTCGAGTAGCTCGGCTAATTGCTGTTGTAACGCCGCAACTTGGTGTTCTAATTCGTTGACGCGCTGCTCTAAACTGCTGCGTTGGTGACTTGATACCGTGGGCTCGGCCGTCGTCGATATTGCGAAATCTTCGATATCAGTAAAGGTTTGCGCATAACGGACTTCACGTTTACCCGCTTCCTTGGCTAATTGCACGAGCCAAGATTTTTGCTGCATTTGGGCAATGGTGTTTTCTACCTGTTGCAGATCAGAAAATTCATACAGACGTTGGCAGCGGGTGCGCAGTTCGCCGGCCGTTTGCGGGCCGCGTAGTAGCATGACGCAGACGACAGCGCGTTCAGCGTCGGAAAACTGCAAATCAGAAAATTCAGTGTTGCAAAAACGGTGCTGATATTTACTAACGCGACTGCCAAAACCGTTGGCCTCGGTAACTAGTCGCTGTTGTTGTAAGCGACTGAGGGTATCTAACACCTCTGATTCGCTTAACTCCAGCACTGGGTCGCGACTGGTCTTCTGATTGCAGGCGAGTGTCAGCGCGTTCAGCGACAGTGGGTATTGATCCGGTGTGGTGGTTTCTTTTTCAAGCAAGCAGCCAATGACTCGCGCTTCCAATGCATCTAATTTCATCCGTTATAATTCTCCGTTATTCGCGTTGCGTCTAGCAGTGAGAGGACCTGTGCCACATTCACTCAATCGGCGGCGTGAATGCCGTCTTCCGCTATTTCAATCTTGCCCGCTTTATATAAGCCACCGATGGCTTTTTTAAAGGCTTTTTTGCTCATGCCTAACTCGGCGTAAATGACCTCGGGCGAGGTTTTGTCACCAAAGGGCAAAAAGCCATTGGCTTGGGATAAGCGTTTAAGGATCTGCTGCGATTGCACGTCTAACGCTTGTCGATCATTTTTCTGTAGCACTATGTCGAGCTTGCCATCGTTTCTCACTTGCTTGATATAGGCGGTTAGCTGCTGACCATAGCGCAAGTTACGGAAGATATCGCTTTGGTGAATCACCCCCCAGTGACGCTGGTTGACGATAACCTTCTGACCTAAATCCGATTTACCCGCAACAATGACGCTAACTTGTTCACCATTACGGTAATTCGCTGGCGTTTTATCGATGAACTTGTCTATTTTGGCGGATGCCACAATACGATCATCGGCGCGGTTAACGTGTACATAGACCAGATAGCTGCGGCCTTCTTCGGCCTGTTGCCGTTGTTCAGCAAACGGCAACAGCAAATCTTTATCTAATCCCCAATCGAGGAAAGCGCCATAGCTCCCCGTAGCGACGGTTTTGAGATAGGCAAATTCGCCGACTTGCGCCAACGGCTTCCGTGTCGTGGCGATTGGCGTGTCTTCTGAATCGAGATAGAGAAAGACTTCGATTTCGTCGCCAATTGCGCATTGCTCCGGCACATATTTACGCGGTAACAGCACTTGTCCAAAGGCTCCGCCATTCAGGTACACACCGAATTCAACTTGTTTTACCACCGCTAAACGGCAGGTTTTTCCCAACTCGACCATGATGATCTCAAATAGTGACGCTAAAGATGTCCATGATTATACAGTAATGCTTGGCCAAGGGCAGAAGTGAAATTGGCCAGTTTTTATGCGCTTAAAAGCCTCAAGAATGAAAAACAAAAAGGGCCGCCCATTAGTTCAGCTTTTTTTGATTAACGCGATGAATTTAAGTACTATTCCTAGCGGATTGTTGCCAGAGATTTTCGCGCTTTCGGCGCAGTGCAGTAAAAGCTATCGAATCGTAGCGATTCTTGCTTGCAATCTTTACGGTAGCAGGGTTTAATTGCGCCGTTTTATGGACGTGCTGACGCCTGATTAGCACTTTCGAGTTATTGGGTTTTATGGTTTATGAGTCATTAACCGTATTTGAGCAGACATATCAATGCGGGGTTAAGAGGGTTTTTAGCTAATGCACAACCATTTATTTGTTGCACTTTACCGAAAAGTGCCAGAAGACCTGGTAGCTGTCGGCTGTCATTACGATGATATTAGCTTGAAGCACCTTACCCTTATCCGCATCAATTCTGGCCGCGAAGAGGCCAATAATACCCACTGATTGTTGTCGCCATTGCGACAGTCGTTCCCGGTCTTTCACGATGAAAGTCACCGGGTGTTAAGCGTTTTCTTTTTTGTCCCGTTGTCGGAACCGCTAATGCAGAACAAAGAGCTTTATTACGAAACACTGCACCAAGGCTATGGCCAGTATTTTGAAGTTAAAAAGATGCTGTTTGAACAGCACACAGAACAGTGGCATTTGAGTATTTTTGAAACCAATGCGCTGGGGCGAGTGATGGCGCTTAATGGTGCTATTCAAACTACCGAACGGGATGAGTTTATCTATCACGAAATGTTGACCCACGTGCCGTTACTGGCTCATGGTCACGCCAAACGGGTGTTGATTATTGGCGGTGGCGACGGTGGCATTTTGCGTGAAGTGGTGAAACACCGCGACGTAGAAGCGATTACCATGGTGGAAATTGACGCCGCTGTGGTCGATATGTGTAAAAGCTATTTTCCAAAGCATTCGGACGGTGCCTATGATGATCCTCGGTTAGCACTGGTGATCCAGGATGGCTTGGACTATGTTCGCTCTGCGGCAGATAAGTTTGATGTGGTTATTTCCGACTGCACCGATCCCGTCGGGCCAGGCGAAGTGTTGTTTAGTTCAGAGTTCTATCAACATTGTAAGCGTCTGCTGAACGACAACGGGATTTTTGTGGCGCAAAACGGTGTGCCGTTTTTGCAAGAAGATGAAGTCAGTAATACTGTACGCCGTATGCATTCTTATGTGAAAGATTGTACGTTTTACCAGGCAGCAGTGCCGACCTACGTCGGTGGCATCATGACCTTTGTGTGGGCCACGGACGACATCGCGGCCAAGCAGCTGTCAGTCGCAGAACTCGAAGCAAGATTCACACGGGCAGGGCTGGCGACCCGTTATTATACGCCAGCTTTACATCAGGCAAGTTTTGCGCTGCCTGCTTACGTTCAACGAGCGGTAGCGTCTGCGCTGACGATTACCGAATAACCACTATCACAGGCTGAATATAATGAGTGATTGGTCAATTGATGATGCCCGTACCGGATACAATGTAGCGTACTGGAGTCAGGGATATTATGGGGTTAACGACGAAGGTGAGGTAACCGTTTCACCAGATCCATCAAACCCCAACAGCCGGATCAGTTTGAACGAGCTGGCCAAAGACATGGTGAAAGCTGGCGTAAGTATGCCGGTATTAGTGCGTTTCCCGCAGATCCTGTTTCAGCGCGTGGATAACCTGTGTCAGGCGTTTAACCAAGCGATTGAACGTTATGACTATGGTTCAGATTATCTGTTGGTTTACCCGATCAAAGTCAACCAACAACAAGCAGTGGTGGAGGAGATCCTCGCCAGCCAAAAAAGCAAAGTGGTATCGCAACTCGGACTTGAAGCCGGCAGTAAGCCTGAGCTGATGGCGGTGCTTGCGATGGCACAAAAAGCCAGCTCAGTGATTGTCTGTAATGGTTACAAAGACAAAGAATACATTCGCCTCGCGTTGATCGGTGAGAAACTCGGACACAAGGTCTATATCGTTTTAGAGAAAATGTCTGAGCTCAAAATCGTTTTGCGTGAAGCCAAAGAGCTTGGGGTTACACCGCGTCTTGGCTTACGTGCCCGTTTAGCATTCCAAGGTAAAGGTAAATGGCAGGCGAGTGGTGGTGAAAAGTCCAAATTTGGTCTGTCAGCGGCACAAGTACTGAAAGTGATTGACGAGCTAAAAGAAAACGACATGCTCGAATCGCTGCAACTGCTGCATTTCCATCTGGGCTCGCAAATTGCCAACATTCGCGACATTCGCCATGGCGTAGGTGAAGCGGCACGTTTCTATTGCGAGCTGCGTAAACTTGGCGCCAAGATTAACTGTTTTGACGTCGGTGGCGGTTTAGCGGTGGATTACGATGGTACCCGTAGCCAAAGTAATAACTCGATGAACTATGGCCTGACTGAATACGCCAACAACATTGTTAGCACACTTGCTGATGTATGTGCGGAATATGAGCAGCCCGTTCCGCGCCTGATTTCCGAGTCAGGTCGTTATCTGACTGCGCACCATGCGGTATTGATTGCGGATGTGATCGGTACCGAAGCCTACGCGCCGGAAGTTATTCAAGCGCCTGAAGACGAAGCGCCGCAGTTACTGCACAATATGTGGCAATCGTGGACCGATATCAGCGAACGGGGCGATACCCGGGCACTGATTGAAATCTTCCACGACTCTCAGTCAGATTTGGCCGAAGCTCACTCACTGTTTGCTTTGGGGCAACTAACGCTTGAGCAACGCGCTTGGGCAGAGCAGACTAACCTGCGCGTTTGTTATGAGTTGCAAGGGATGATGAGTGCCAAAAACCGCTACCATCGTCCAATCATTGATGAACTGAATGAGAAACTGGCAGACAAGTTCTTTGTTAACTTCTCGCTGTTCCAGTCGCTACCGGATGCATGGGGTATTGATCAGGTATTCCCTGTGCTACCGCTCAGTGGTTTGGATAAAGCGCCTGAACGTCGTGCAGTGATGCTGGATATCACCTGTGACTCTGATGGTACTATCGACCAATACGTGGACGGTCAAGGCATCGAAACCACGCTGCCAGTGCCAGCGTGGAGTGCGGAAAGTCCTTATCTGTTGGGCTTTTTCCTCGTTGGTGCTTATCAAGAGATCCTCGGTGACCTGCATAACTTGTTTGGCGATACCAATTCAGCCGTAGTACGCGTTGATGAACACGGTTTACCAAATATTGAAACGGTATATGCCGGTGACACAGTGGCGGACGTATTGCGTTACGTGAACTTGGATGCAGTGTCATTTATGCGTACCTATGAAGAGCTGGTAAACACGCACATTGAAGAAGATGAACGTGCATCCATCCTCGAAGAGCTGCATTTAGGCATCAAAGGTTACACTTACTTAGAAGACTTTGCTTGATAGTGTGAGTTTAGTTTGGAGCCGCATTTTTGCGGCTCATATCAGGTACAGAACATGTTTTTTGAAGGTTCAGAAAAAAAAATAGAAATCATAGTGACACCAGAAGCGCCTTCACTGCGTTTGCTTGGCCGCCCATTTTGGGAGTCTATGGTTAGTAAGGCGAATGCCGAGATCCTGTCTTCTGTCAGCAACGATTTTTGTGACGCTTACTTGCTGAGCGAGTCCAGCCTGTTTGTCTGGGATGATCACTTTCTCATGCTAACCTGTGGCACCACCACCTTAGTCCATGCTGCAACACATTTTATCGACACGGTCGGCGTTGAAGCGATCGCCTTTGCCAGTTATCAGCGTAAAAACGAATATCTGGCGCATCTGCAGGCGTCGTCGTTTGCCGATGATCTGCAACTGCTACGGAAAAAGATCTCGGGGAAAGCCTACCGTATCGGGCATTTAGACTCGCATCATCACTATATCTTCTATACCGACAAGCCATATCAGGCGGAAGCGACTGACATCACCAATGAGTTATTGATGTATCACATCAGTGGTGAAGCAGCGCAATATCTTGCTTCCTCTGGCCAAACAATTGAAGAAGTGCGTAAGCGCTTGTGTCTGTCACAAATACTGGGTGACTTTGCTATCGATGACTTTCTGTTTGAACCTTTTGGCTATTCGGTTAATGGTATTCGCGGTAAGGAATACTTCACTATCCATGTAACGCCGCAGGAAGATACGTCGTACGTCAGTTTTGAAACCAACCTTGATTTAACCCAGCATGGTGAAGATGTGTTTGCCACCTTGTTGCAAGCCTTAGCGCCGGGATGCTGGGATATTATCGGTTTTAACACTACACCCAATGCTCAGGATTTTCCGTCACATGTGCGTTTAGGCAACTGCCAAATGTGGATGGAGCAGGGCTATGATTTACACTTTAGTCACTACCAGCGTTGTGAACACCAACATTTACAGCCAACAGAGCTGTAAGCTGCACGTTATTGATGAGGGAACAGCATGTCAGATTTGAGTGATATTCGGCGCGAATACACTAAAGGTGGATTACGGCGAGCCGATCTGCCAGCAAGCCCATTTACGCTATTTGAAACCTGGATGCAGCAGGCGGTAGCCGCGCAACTAACTGACCCCACAGCGATGGTGGTGGCAACCGTGGATGAGCAGCATCGTCCATTTCAGCGGATTGTGTTACTCAAACGGTTTGACGAAAAAGGCTTTGTGTTTTTCACCAATCTGGAAAGCCGTAAAGCACAACATATTGCGCATAATAGCGCGGTAAACATTCTGTTCCCGTGGCATCCGTTGGAGCGACAGGTAGCGATTAATGGCAACGCCACTAAGTTGTCTGCCAGCGAAGTGCTCAAATATTTCTTATCTCGGCCGAAAGACAGCCAAATAGCGGCCTGGGTGTCGAATCAGTCGGCGAAGATTTCCGCTAGACAGGTGTTAGAGTCAAAATTTTTAGAGATGAAAAACAAGTTCTCAAGTGGTGAGGTGCCGTTGCCAAAATTCTGGGGCGGTTATCGCGTGGAACCTGAATCTATTGAATTTTGGCAGGGCGGTGAAAAACGTCTGCATGATCGCTTTTTATATAGTCGTGAAAGTGATAACAATTGGACGATCGATCGACTCGCTCCTTAATCCTACGACCAAGTTGCATCCGCCTGTTGCGTGAACTAACTTTAAGTTAACTCGTTCAAGGGTTTAATTGACGTTAAGCGTGAATTAACACAGGGGGCGGCAATGCTCAAATGGCTGACAACGCTGTTACTGCTAATACCGTTTGCACATGCAGCAGACTGGCAGTTGGATAAATCGCAATCTCATCTTTACGCCATTTCCATTAAAGCAGCAGAAATTGCTGAAGTTCATCGCTTTACAATTGCCAGTGCCAGCCTTAAAAATGACCAGTTATTCTCCTTGAAGGTTGAATTGGCGTCGGTCGAGTCAGGTGTTGAGCAACGTGATGAGCTGTTACGCAGCGTGTTGTTTGAAGTCGCCAAATACCCTGATTTTCGTTTATCGGCATCACTGCCTGATGATTGGTTGGCTGGAGTGCCCTTAGCACGGGTAACACCATTGGATATCAATGGGACGTTATCGTTACACGGGGTTAAGAGAACTGTGCCGCTGAAGCTTAACGTCGTCAAAATTAGCGAACAAGCACTGTTGGTGGTCGCTGATGAACCCGTGATACTCAATGCGCGTGATTACGGCTTAGTCGGCGGGTTACATAAATTGGCACAGATCAGTCAGTTAGATGATATCTCGAATTTAGTGCCGATTAACTTCACTCTAGTTCTGAGAAAAGATGACTAAACCACAACAAATTTACGCCGGATCAATGTCTGTTCGAACATACCTAATTAATAATGAATTGGTTACAATAAACCTTATCCCATTAAGCGACCGAGACAGGCTTCTCGATGAGTAGGAACGATGGTTACAGATAAAGACGGGTACGCACATCTGATTCAGTATTTAAGTGAGAATTTAGAACTGTTCACCAATGTGGGCACAGATCCGAGTGATAATACTGTTATGGAGTTGTTCGAAGAACAGCTGTCGGCACAGATTATTATGATTTGCGGTCAGAATCCTGAGTTATCGTTTGCTCAACGTAACACTATTATTCGGGAAATCGATGCAGTAGTTTACGATTTGGAAGAAGTACTGGGTAAAGTGGCAGGACAACCTGCGACGGTTGAGCAGATCCATTTTATCAGTGAATTTTCTGGTCTTATCAAAAACTTATTCGATCAAGAAGTTCGCGAAATGTTGAACTAAACGTGCAGATCACTGCTGCATAAAAAAGCCCCTGATGTCAGGGGCTTTTTGTTGAATATTGCCTGCCTAGTCGGGACGATTCAGACGGCTTTCAATCAAGGTATCAATTACAGCTGGATCTGCCAGTGTGGAAGAATCACCCAGATTCGTAATTTCGTTGGCTGCGATTTTACGCAAGAAGCGACGCATAATCTTACCTGAACGTGTTTTCGGCAAACCGCTAGCCCACTGGATAAGATCCGGTGTGGCCAAGGCACCAATCTCTTTACGCACCCATTGGCGTAACTCTTGGCGCAATGCTTCAGATGGCTCGGTATCCTTGTTCAAGGTGACATAGGCATAAATACCTTGTCCCTTGATATCATGCGGATAGCCCACGACTGCAGCTTCTGCCACCATGTCATGTGATACCAGTGCACTTTCAATCTCAGCAGTGCCGAGACGATGGCCAGATACGTTAATCACGTCATCAACACGGCCAGTAATCCAGTAATAGCCATCTTCGTCACGGCGAGCACCATCGCCTGTGAAGTACATGCCGCGGAAGGTCTTGAAGTAGGTCAACACGAAACGGTCATGGTCGCCATAGACAGTGCGCATTTGGCCTGGCCATGAATCCAGAATCACTAGGTTACCTTCAGTGGCGCCTTCTAAAATTGCACCTGTGTTATCCACTAATGCGGGTTGTACGCCAAAGAATGGACGAGTTGCTGAGCCGGGTTTGGTATCTGTGGCTCCCGGCAGCGGCGTAATCAAAATCCCACCGGTTTCGGTTTGCCACCAAGTGTCGACAATTGGGCAGTTTTCATGGCCAATCACTTCGTGATACCAGCGCCATGCCTCTGGGTTAATCGGTTCACCGACTGAGCCCATTACCCGCAATGAGTCGCCGTTGTATGCACTAAATTGCTCTTTGCCTTCAGCCATCAGCGCTCGAATCAACGTCGGTGCAGTATAGAGAATATTGACTTGATGGCGGTCGATCATTTCGCCAAGACGTGCTGGGCTAGGGTAGTTAGGCACACCTTCATGGATCAGAATGGTTGCCGCATTAGCGAGCGGTCCGTAGACCATGTAGCTGTGGCCAGTAATCCAACCCACATCTGCGGTACACCAATAGATTTCGCCAGGACGGTAGTCAAACACATATTCATGGGTCATTGAGGCATACACCATGTAACCGCCGGTAGTATGCAACACGCCTTTAGGATTACCGGTTGAACCTGAGGTGTACAGCAAGAACAAAGGATCTTCTGCATTCATCTCTTCTGGTTCACAAAACTCGGATGCCGTAGCGGTTAACGAATCCCACCAAACATCGCGGCCTTCGACCCAGTTGATATCGCTACCGGTGCGTTTAAGCACGATAACCTTTTCTACCGTCGTCACATCGGGCTTTGACAAGGCTTCGTCAATGTTACGTTTCAACGGAATTGGACGGCCGCCACGTAAGCCTTCGTCTGCGGTTAGCACCACTTTTGACTTACCGTCTTTAATACGTGATGCAATTGAGTCTGGCGAGAAACCACCAAATACTACCGAGTGAACTGCCCCAATACGTGCACAAGCCAGCATGGCAATAGCAGCTTCTGGTACCATCGGCATATACATGGTGACGACATCGCCACGGCGTACGCCTTGGCTGCGCAGTGCGTTAGCAAATTTACATACTTCGGTGTGCAGTTCGCCATAGGTCAGTTTGCGTTGATCTTTGGCATCATCGCCTTCCCAGATAATGGCCACGGTATCGGCATTTTCAGCAAGGTGACGATCTAAACAGTTAACGCTAGCGTTCAATGTGCCATCATAAAACCACTGGATCGAGAGGTTTTGGTCATCGAAAGAGGTTTGCTTGATTTTGGTATAAGGCTTCATCCAATCGATGCGTTTGCCATGTTCGCGCCAAAATCCATCAGGATTGACTATCGATTCCTGATACATGCGCTTATATTTTTCGTCGTTGATCAGCGCGTTGGAAGCAATAGATTCTGGCACTTTATAAGTCATTGGTTGTGAGCACATAAACACTTCCCATTTCAGTGATGCGTGTCGCAAAAGTATGGTTTGTATGCAGTGTGGCGCTCTATTAGACATTGGTCTATTTATACTTTAGGCTTATTTTTCAAAAGGATAAGAGCTTATTTGGCGTGCTACAATGGGGCGAATTTGCGCTGAGTTGAGCGGCAATCTCAATTATGATTTAGCTGCTAACTTATAGTGTTATAAGCGTTATTTCGTCACGACGCCTTTTAGGGTAGTTTATTGGCTGTAAGAAATTTCAGAATAACAACTAGTTGTATTTTTGAGCTGCAACGGAATTGATAATGAATTTGACCTGGTTGGTGGCGGCATTCGCGCTGTGTTACGTATGTCTTTTGTGTTTATTGGCATGGGGGGCAGAGCGTTGGTTTAGCAATAGCACGAAGAAACTGCAGCACTGGATTTATGCGTTAAGCCTGGCCGTTTACTGCTCATCATGGAGTTTTCTTGGCACCGTAGGGCAGTCGGTCAATGATTTTTGGTCATTTGTCCCGATTTTTATCGGGCCAATCTTGGTGTTTTTATTGGGCTTTGGCTTACTTCGCAAAATGGTGATTGTCTCCAAAGCACAGAACATCACCTCCGTGGCGGATTTTATTGCCGCCCGCTATGGTAAATCACAGCCGTTAGCTGTGTTTATCACGCTCATTGCCATGTTTGGCATCATGCCTTATATCGCTTTGCAGCTTAAATCTATGGTGTTCGCCTTCAATCTATTTCAACCCAAAGGTGAACCACTAAACGGCACGCTGGTAGCGTTACTGATTTCCATCTGGCTGGCGGTGTTCGCCATATTATTTGGTACTCGTAAACTGGATGCGACTGAGCACAACCCCGGCATGATGCTAGCGATTGCCTTTGAGTCGTTAGTCAAACTGACGGCATTTTTAGTGCTGGGCATTGTGGTGGTGTTTGGGGTATTCGGTGGTTTCGGTCCGTTATGGGAACAAGCATCAAGCGCAGGCATTATTCAGGAACCCAATATGCGGCTGGAGTCGATAGTCCCCGATGTATTGGTGGGGATGGCTGCGTTCCTATGTATGCCACGTATTTTCCATGTCATGGTGGTTGAAGCGCAAAACGAGCGCAACTTGCGTAAAGCGCGCTGGGTGTTTCCGCTATATCTGGTGCTGTTTGCGTCGTTTGTTGGCCCTCTGGCGCTAGCGGGTAAACTGCTATTGGGCGACACAGTGACTCCAGATACCTATGTCATTAATCTACCATTGGCGATGGGCAAAGAATGGCTGGCGGTCATCGCGTTGCTGGGAACTCTGTCTGCCGCAACGGGAATGGTGATTGTTGCGGTTGTGACCATCAGCATCATGATCAGTAACGAATGGTTGGTGCCTGTACTGTTACGTACCGGGCAGATTAAGCGGGGTAATTTTGGTCAGTTTTCCACCCAACTATTATATGTGCGGCGTATTTCCATCGTATTAATTCTGGCGATGGGCTATGTGGCCTACCTGAGTTTTCAACATAATGATTCATTGTCGCATTTGGGTATGCTGGCCTTTGGCTCTTTTGCACAGTTAGCCCCGGCATTAGTCGGCGGCCTTTACTGGAAACGCGGCAACCGTTCAGGCGTAATGCTCGGATTAGCGGTCGGCTTTGTGTTGTGGGGCGTGCTGTTGTTCCGTGATGCGGCAATTTCCGGTGATCTGTTTACTCAGGGAATGTCGACCTTCACTGATGTCACGCCCAATATTCACGATATTCTTACGTCCCTCGTTGCTAACTTCATCTTTTATATTCTTGGTTCGGTGTGGTTTAGAGCGGGTGTTGTTGAACGTATTCAGGCCAGTGCCTTTGTGATCCCTGGACAGATGCGTAACAGCGGCAACCGCCGCGCAGTTCAGATCAGCCAGCAAGATTTACTTATTCTAGCCAGCCGCTTTGTTAGCCCAACAAGAGCCTACGAGAGCTTTTCACGCTTTTCTCCTGAAGCCGTTCGCAGTGACAGTTGGCATAAGTCTGCATCGCGAGGCTTGATTAACCACACTGAACATCTGTTGGCCGGGGTACTCGGTGCATCTAGCGCAGCAGTTGTGATGGATTCTGTGCTTGAAGGTCGCGATTTAGCGCTTGATGAAGTGTTCAGTCTGGTGGATGACGCATCATCACAAGTGCTCCTCAGTCAGGATATGCTGCGCGCGGCCATCGAGCACGCCAATGAAGGTATGAGCGTCGTTGATAAAGATTTGAATCTGGTGGCGTGGAATTATCGTTATGAAGAGCTCTATCGCTATCCTAAAGACTTTCTGCAGCCGGGGATGCCGATTGCGAAGGTGATTCGTTTTAATGCCGCTCGTGGCTATTGTGGCGTAGGAAGTATTGATGAGCATGTTGAAAAGCGCCTCAATCATATGCGCGCTGGCTCTGCGCATAGTTCAGAGCGGCAACGTAAAGACGGCAAGGTGATTAAGATCCAAGGAAACCCGATGCCTGATGGTGGTTTCGTAATGACCTTTACCGATATTACCCAATATCGTGAGCAACAAAAGGCATTGCAAGCGTCTAATGAAAACCTTGAGGCGCGGGTACGCGAACGGACTTATGAATTAGCGCTGCTGAATAGCCAATTACTGGAAGCTAAAGCGCAGGAAGAGATGGCGAACGCGTCTAAAAGCCGCTTTTTGGCTGCTGTCGGCCATGACCTCATGCAGCCTCTTAATGCGGCGCGTTTATTTACAGCATCGTTAACCCAACACCCGGATGTTGCGCTCGACGTGCAACAAACATTAAGTCATATCAATGGATCGCTGAAAAATGCTGGCGAGCTGTTAACCGATTTGTTGGATATCTCGCGCTTGGACTCCGGTAAAGTGGATGTGAAACGGCGTGACTTCTCCATCGAAGAGATCCTTTCCACCATGGCGGTGGAATTTGAAGCGATGTCGGGCGACAGTAAAATTCGCTTTGAAGTGGTGTCGTCTAAAGTCACGGTTAACTCAGATCCTGCCTTGCTGCGCCGCATCATTCAAAACTTCCTCACTAATGCGTTTCGCTATGCCAAAGGCGGTAAGGTGCTACTTGGCTGCCGTCATCGTAAGGGAATGTTAGAAATCCAAGTGCTGGATACTGGTTGTGGTATTGAGCCTGAGCAGCTCAAAGCAATCTTCCAAGAGTTCAAACGTATCGACAATCCGCATTCGAAAAGTGCCAATGGCCTGGGGCTTGGGTTGGCTATTGCCGAGCGGATCAGCAAGGTGCTGGAGCATGAAATCAAAGTGTATTCCATTCACGGCAAGGGGTCGATGTTCTCAGTTGCTGTGCCAATTGGCTCAAAGGCGACTGAGCCCAAGTTGAAAAATATGACCGCCGCGGTGAAAACATTAGCCGGTGTGAAAGTATTATGTATTGATAACGAAGAGGCTATTTTGGCGGGGCTTGAGAGCTTACTCACCCGTTGGCAGTGCGATGTTATCTGTGCCAATGACATTGATGATGCCCGCATCAAATTGGGGCTTAAAGGCGTCGCGCCAGATATTGTTTTGGCTGACTACCATCTCGATGACGGTAAGAATGGGGTGGATGCTATGGATGCTATCCGCGCTGCTTATGGCGATACGCTACCGGGAATTCTCATCACCGCCAACACTAATAAGGCGGTGATTGATGATGTCGAACAGCGCGGCTATCACTACATGGCAAAAATGGTGAAACCAGCAGCGCTTAGAGCGTTAATTTCAAGCTTGGTACGTCAGCGTCGATAGTCACTGATTCGGTTGCTTCACTCGCTTGCCAAGGACGGTACATAACACTATAAGTCATAGTCGCGAGCAGCCATGCCATCCACAGGCTTGTGAGGTCGTGGCTGAGAAAGTGTGCGCCACGTAGCTCCTGAGTCGTGGCAAACACGATACCGATGATCACTGCGGGCAACAGCAACTTAAAGCGCCATTCTGGCTTATGCACCAAACCAAAATAATAGAGAGCAACCCAGGCAAAAGCGCCACTGCTATGACCGCCGGGATAGCATTGACCTAACTTAAGTCCGCTATTGAGACTGGCAGGAAATTCCATAAATGGTTTCGTACCGCCAAAGAGTGCTACATCCCAAGGACAGCTAACATTGGTCACTTCTTTGCCGTAACGCACTAACAAAATAGTGCTCGCCACACTAATGATTAGCATTAATAGGCTCTTGCGATAAGGTTTGAGTTTACCTACAAAGTTGCTGGCGATGGCGCTGATAATCAATATCACTGAAGCGACGGTCACGAGATGACGTCCACCATTATGCAGCACGTGTTCAAAAAAAGGATTGTGGCGTAATTGCCAGCCTTCGCCGCCTTCTAATGCAAAAATCCAGCTTGCCAGTTTCAGATCCAGTCCAAAAGAGTTAATCAGAAACAAACCTAAGACACCGAAGATAAAAGGGACTAACAATTGCTGTGAACACCACTGAGTGGCGTTGGGATGGCGATTTAACATTGATGGTCTTCATGCATTCACATTTTGACACAAAGTCTGATAAGCAAAAATTAAGGTTTTCTTAAGCAAATTGGTTATTTGTTATGCCGTGACTTTAGTTATGGCGCTTTAGGTGCTTGCGGCACCTTGTCGAAGATATTTTGCGTGGCCTACGTTCGATTTTTCTTTTATTCGCCTTTAGTGTGCCTTGCCCCATCAGTGCTTGAATTCGACCGATTATTAACTAGGTTTAAGTCTGAATGCATAGGAGCAAAATGGCGAATTGCTGCTATCAAAGATTTTGAATGAGGTGAGGGAGCATGGAAGAAGAGCTATTTCAATTCGCGCAAGAGGCAGAGACCACCACCTCCTTCCAATTATATGGGACATGGAAAGTTCTCTCTGTCGAAGACGACCAAAACTATCAGGCAAGTCTGATGCATACCTTGAACGGCTACTATATCAAAGGTCGTCCAATTCAAATGCTGACGGCCGACAATGCGGTTCAGGCAGCAGAAATCATCGCATCCACTCCCGATTTAGCCGTCGCTTTATTAGACGTGGTAATGGAAGACGACGAGGCAGGCTTACGCTTAGTTAATACCATTCGCCAAGTGCTTGGTAATGATACCTTGCGGGTGATTTTACTGACCGGGCAACCGGGCATGGCGCCGTTTGTTGATGTCATGCAGCAGTATGATATTGATGAGTACTGGCAAAAAACGGAGATTTCTTCCGATAAAATTCGCAGTGTGGTGGCCGCGAATATTCGCACATGGCACGCCTATTGTGAGCTGGAGAATGCACGCAAAAGCTTAAGTTTAGTGGTAGAAGCATCACGCGAGCTATCGCGCCTCGGAGACGTAAACTCTTACGCTAATTTGTTGCTTCAAAAAGTGCGTGAGATTCTCGATGCGTCCGTTGGCGGAATTATCTGTGCACAGGAAGATACGCATCAGGCTACCGAACAGTACAAGGTGATTAGTTGCTCAGGAAGTTTTACAACAATCGCTGGAAATCAACTCAAGACGCTTGGGGATATTCCCGATAATTATCTTGGCGGGCTAACGAGTTTGATTAAGCAATGTCAGATGCAACGGCGACACCAATTCTTAGATAAGCTTAGTGTATTATTTTTTGCTACCGATAAAGCGGAAGGTGAAAGCAACTTTATTATGGTGGTGGAATCACTAAGACCATTAAGTGCCTACCATATCAACCTGTTGCAAGTGTTCAGCGAAAACGTCAGTAATGGCTTTAATAACATTCTGTTGTGCAATCGCTTATCAGAATTGGCCTATTACGACAGCGACTTAAAAATTCCCAATCGCGCATGGCTGTTACGTTTTATCGATAGTCTTACTGAGCAAGAACGTCAGGATGCCGTGCTACTGGCCTTCACCATCCGTGATTACCATGACTTAGTGTTGAGTATTTCAGGGGAATCATTCAGCAGCGTTTTATATCAGTTTTATCTGGCACTGAGCCGCGTTGTGGCCTCAGATCGTCATATTGCCCGCGTCAATGATGACTGTTTTACGGTCATGTTGAGCAGGTCTGATCTGCAGGATAGGCGACTTATTTCTGAACTCGATCACTTTAAAATTATGGCTGACCGGATTCAATTACATATTGAGGTTAATTCGGTACTGATGGAGCTTTCGTTGCTAGAAAATAGCAATGCACAGGAGGTGTTCCATTTACTTAGCTCGACTATTCAGTATGGACGTAAAACTGGCGCACAGTTTATTGAGTACTCTCCCGAAATGCGCGGAAATATCGTGGCGCGACATCAGTTATTACAAGGGTTAAACGAAGCAATCGATAGTGGCGAGCTGTTGTTGGTGTTTCAACCTAAGGTGCGCTTACGTGATTTAGCGGTATGTGGTTTTGAGGCACTACTGCGTTGGCGTAAAGCCAACGGTGACTTAGTACCGCCGGGGGCTTTTATTCCCGTTGCTGAGATGTCGGGATTAATCAATAAAGTGGATCACCATGTTTATGAACTGACCTTGGTGGCACTCAAACAGTTAATCGATGCGGGCATAGCACTGCCCGTTTCGTTCAATGTGACGGTATCGGATTTGGAGGATGATGCGTTTGTCGACGAGATGCTTTCATTCGCTATTGAAAGTCCGTCGCAGGCCAAACTACTGGAGATTGAAATTACTGAATCACAAGCCATGGATGATTACCAACGAGTGGCACCGGTGCTAAAACAGCTTATGGGCTGTGGAATCGGGGTGAACATCGATGACTTTGGTACCGGCTATTCATCACTGAAACATATTACTGAGTTGGGGGCGACCCATTTGAAAATCGATCGCGCCTTTATTGACGCTATGATGAAAAATAGCGCCGGTGAAGATGTGGTGGAAGTCATTATTAAACTGGGGCAACGCTTTAATTTTACTGTGATCGCGGAGGGCGTCGAAACCGAAGCTCAACGTAAAAAGTTGCTGCAGTTAGGCTGCGAGATTGCGCAGGGCTATCTGTTTGCCAAACCAATGGAACTCTCCAGTTTGCTTACATGGTTAAAAGATAAGACATTTGCCTAGTGCACTAGGCTAAGGAAAGCGATGTTCACAGGGATTGACGGTAAAGGGCGAGTGCGGTTAAACAGTCTGGTGCTGTTGATCGCCGTACTGACGCTCGCAGTGTTATCAGCGTTGTTAATCTACAATATTCAAGTCTCTGGTAAAAATCGCAGCTTAATTGCTAAGCAGAGTGATGTGGCGCATCGTACAGGACTGATGGTGGTGCAAGAGCTGGGCGAGCTCGAAGATTTTATTCGCATGTTGTCCATTAATGGTGTTATTCAACAGAGTCTCGCCATTGATAAACCGTTCAATAGATTTGCGATGCAAGATGAGTTTTCGAAGTTAGGCGAACACATCGATAATTTGCTGCAAGTACGATGGCTCGATGGACAAGGTAATGAACAAGTGCGCGTGGACGTTGAAGCGCAGCGCGCCTTTATCATCGACAGGGATGAGCTGCAATATAAAGGTGACCGTTACTACTTTCAGGAAGGAATGACAGTAACGCCGCCGTTAGTGTATCTCAGCCCCATAGATCTCAATGTTGAACACCAACAAATTGTCATCCCGTTTGAACCCACTGTACGTATTTCTCTGCAAACAGGCGCAGGTGATGGTTTACGCAAAGGGCTATTGATCATCAATTACAATCTCGGACCTCTGTTAGCGCGAGTGGCCAAACTTTCAAATGCGGAAACACAAGTCGAAATCACCAACGAGGCGGGGTATTGGCTGGTGAACCCCAACGACGAGAAAAAATGGGGGCTCGATCTTGCTAACCCCAACATGAATATTTCCCAGCTAAATCCATTGCTGTGGCAACACATGACCCAAGCTAACTATTTTATCGGCCAGCAAATTGGCGCTCGCCTGATCAGCTATCAACTCGAGAGTTTAACCAATACAGGTGGAGTATGGCCGGACCGAAAAGTGAATATTGTGGTGTCGACCGATGCAGCTATTGTTAAAAGTGTGCAACAGCAGGCGAGTTGGCCCGCCATCATTGCCGGCGGCATCATCTTTGTTTTAGGACTTGGGTTTGTGGTGCGCGATTATTTCAGCCGTATGTCGATTTTGGCACTGAGTAATAGATTAAAAGAGGATCGCGACGCATTAGCTGCGATGAATCAGCGTTTGGATACAAATCTAAGGCAGATGAATTTAATCAAAGACGATCTGGCGGAGTCTAAGCGTTTGTCGTCACTAGGGATGATGGTGGCGGGGATTTCTCATGAAATGAATACGCCTGTCGGCGGAGCGATATTAACCGTCTCTGAAATTAAACAGGAATATCAAAAGTTACAGGTGTCACTGCAGCGCGGTCTGACCCGCAAAGTTCTTGATGACTTTATGCAGCACATGCAAGCGAGTATCGAATTAACTGAACGCAATCTTACTCAAGCTAATACCATAATTCAGAGTTTTAAACGGTTGACGTTAACACGGGTAGAGGACGAATTTATCCAAATACCGCTGAAGCAGTTAGTTGATGATATGGTGCGTGGTTTAATGCCATTAATCAAAAAATCCAATGTGGTCGTGTCGGTTGATATTGACGACAATGTGCGTGTGTTGTCGCAACCTGGCGTGCTGTCGCAGGTCTTGCAAAATTTGCTGCTCAATGCGGTAGAACATGGTTTTAATGAAACCATTCATGGACATATTAGAATCCGTTATCGGAGTTTGTTACGTCATCATGCCATTAGCGTCATCGACGATGGTTGCGGCATACCAGAGCATTTAATTGAGAGTTTGTTTGACCCGTTTGTTACCACGCGCCGCGATAAAAAGCACACCGGGTTAGGGCTTCATTTAGTGTTTCAATGGGTCACCCAATGTTTGTATGGTGAAATTAAAGTGGAACGCCTAAAAATCGGTAGCAGTTTTGAGATTTCCTTGCCAGTCGATCCGGTGCCCTATGCGCAGGCTCATGCACGCGATAGATAACACGGCCGCAATGGCGACCGTGTTATTGGGGGATCAGTGATATCTAGCCTGCTGCTCTGCTAACGCTGATAGCGATTCAATTAACTGCGTTTCTTGCTCAATCGTCAGCATCTGCTGGTGGATCTGATCTGCTTTCTCGACATCTTCTTCGGCGAGCTCCGCGGCTTCTTTGGAACTGTTCGACAAATCGCTTAACTCAACACTGAGTCGTTGCGAATCGTGTTCAATGGTGGTCAGCACCTCGTTGATGCTTTCTGTGGCGCCGGAAATGCCTTTAATCGAATTCGACACACTATCAATAGTTTCAGCCGTTTCCTTCACACTGGTTTGTGTCCTTTGTGATAGCGCTCTGACTTCATCTGCTACCACGGCAAAGCCGCGACCCGCTTCGCCAGCGCGTGCAGCTTCAATCGCGGCATTCAAGGCTAGCAAGTTAGTTTGTTCGGCGATACCACTTATCGATTGGATAATATTGACAATCCTATCCGCGCTGTTTCGTAGCTCGACCATGCCGCTAGTCAGGCTTTGGCGCTGAGCTTGTTGCTGGGTTATTTGCTGCATGAACAGGGTAAACTGCTCGCCTAATTCGATTTGGCGCATAGCTGATTCATTCGACTGTACCGCGATAAATTTAAGTTGTTCTGTGGAGGCCTGAAGCAGAGGATGCACTTTGGCCATCTGCGAAATCAGGTTTTGTTGCAGATGATTAATACGCTCTAGACTGACCTGACGGGTACTCAGGTGGTAACTGGAAAACGACGCGAGATAGAAGGGGTAGTTATCAGCGTATTCATCAAAGTATTTGCTACCTTTGGCCACCTCAAAAAAGGCAACTGCAGTAATGGTCTGATTTTGATGCACCCCCAGAAACTCACCAAAGGTGGAGAAACCAGACAGACAAACGCCGGTGAACGCATTCACTTTGCTGAGGCTACTGCTGTTATTAAGACGTCGTAGAATACAGTCGTTGGCAATCATAGCCACAGGTTTTCCAGGCTTTCCTTGCATAAACTTTTGATAGTCTTCGGTGGTCGCCTGAGTAAAGTCCCGCGCTTTGACCAGCAGTAGTTTTTCCCCAAAGGCCATGTCACTGAAAAAGGTGATGCTGCCATCGTCATTAATGGTGGCAACTGAACGGATATAGATATTTTTCTCAATCTCTACTCCGAATGAATGGCTGTTGAGGCGCTCATTCAACTGGGCTGGACTGCACTTAAAGTGCTTCGTGAGCGCATCTACCGGCGTAACAATATTCATTTGGCTGTCTAACACGCTGTGTAGCGTCCGCGTCAAAGGGTCGAAACGGGCGACGTCAAAACTGGTGCCAGTAGGTTGGAAGTTATGGCTCTTTAAAATGCCGAAGCGATAGCCTTCCGCAATCTTACAAAAACACACCAAGGCGCGATTAGGTTGAACTTCTCCGTTTATCGCGATATCCGCCGCTTTAAAATCGAGCTTACCACCCGCACTACCGCCGATAAAATAGCAGGGAAAGCGGCGAATTTTATAGAGTGCCTGAGTAAAGAAATCTTCGCTGGCCGTGAGACCGTCGAAATAGGTTAGGGCTAAGGTACTTTTACTGCCAATATCAAATGGCACTTGTAATTTGTTAAGTTCGTTGGCGATTTTTTCGATGCGTTGTTTTGGAGACAGACTCGCCTTGCCAGCTTTAATGTCGTCACTATACAAGGGAACGGAATGCACGGACATGTGGCTGATGATGTGTTTGGAAAAGGCATGTAGCACTATGCCATCCCAGCTGGTTGGTGTGTCGTGGTAAAGCTGATGACCACCACCCAATTCGCCCGCAGTCATAATCGAAATCAGTTGTTCAGCGTACGGCATTGCTTGCTTTAATTTTCGGCTTACATTGGCAAAGTCGCAGTGCGGCGAAATATAGGCAATCACTAACGCGGTACCGCCATCTAGTTTGAAATCGGCTAGCGCTGCTTCATTGATCTCTTGGCTTGATATGGTGCGGCTAATGGAGATGGAGAGTGGTGATGATTTCGCACTAGGTTTTGTTTTATTTCGCCCAAAAAACATAGCAAATGACCTCGACTGACAAAGCACTTTGTAAAGTAGCTTATGTTGATACGGCGCTATTTTATTGAATTAATTCTAAATAGCTGGCCAATTGAATATAGTCAGTCATGCAGCATTACGCACAGTTACAAGAGAGTTTGAGCACTAAACTTTAGTGTTATTCGAGAACTTGTAATCTTTTGTGCTTTAAGCCTTTTTCTAAATGCGTCAGTAACATACTGACTTTCGGGGAAAGATGACGATTGTGTGGGTAGAGCCCCCAAACACCTTCTGAAGGACCGCGGTACTGACTGAGTACCTCGACCAGTTTCCCTTGTGCCAGCTCTTGTGCCACATAGTAATCTGGCAGCAGTGCTAATCCTAACCCCTTACGTACCGCATCTAACACGCCCATGCCCGAGTTACACACATAATTTCCGCTGACTTTTATCTGCTTTTCCGCGCCATTTTCACTCATACGCCAATAGGGTGTATTACCGACTAAGCAGTTATGTTGAGTTAACTCTGAGAGTGTATGTGGGGCGCCATAGTGCGCTAAATACGATGGTGCGGCACATACATAATTGCGGCGGCTGGCTAAGCGTTTCGCGATAAAAGAGGAATCGTCTAGTTTCCCGAGGCGAACGGCGAGATCGATACCATTTTCGATAAGATCGAGGGTTTTGTTGGTGAGCACAATTTCGATGGTCAATTTGGGAAATTGCAGTTGGAAGTCGTTGAACAGTGGTACCAGAAACTGCTCACCATAAGTGACGGGCGCGGTTACTCTTAGCTGCCCCTGAGGTTCACGTTGCAATGAACCTAGCGCCCGTTCGGCTTCCTCAATGCCATCCTGCAGGGTGCGGCAATGGCGATAATACAGCTGGCCTTCGTTAGTTAGGCTAACCTTTCTGGTGGTGCGGTAAAACAGCTTACTGTTAAGGCGCCTTTCTAGTGCGGCAATTTGGCGGCTGACTTGTGCTGAAGAGATCCCCAGTCGCGCTGCAGCAGCGGTGAAGCTTTGCAATTCGGCGACAGCGATGAATTCTGGAAGACCATTCCAAGGGTTCATTATTACATCTGTGTAAAAGTGTATTGTTGAAAAGCTAGATTATCACCATGAAGGAAGTAATTACAATGTTTTGCGAGTTAATCACAAGCTGAAGGAATCAGATAATGACTGAAAAGTTTATCAAGTCTCGCGCTGCAGTAGCGTGGGCAGCGGGCGAACCGTTAAAAATTGAAGAAGTAGATGTAATGATGCCAAAAGCTGGTGAGGTTTTGGTGAAAATCATCGCCACCGGTGTTTGTCATACTGATGCTTTTACCTTGAGCGGTGATGATCCAGAAGGTGTGTTCCCGGCGATTCTTGGCCACGAAGGTGGCGGTATTGTTGAAGCGGTTGGCGAAGGCGTAACAAGCGTTGAAGTCGGTGATCATGTAATCCCACTGTACACCGCTGAATGTGGCGAGTGTAAGTTCTGTAAATCTGGCAAAACCAACCTGTGTTCTGCGGTACGTGCGACCCAAGGTAAAGGTTTAATGCCTGATGGCACTACACGTTTCTATAAAGATGGTAAGCCAATTTTCCACTACATGGGCTGCTCGACTTTCTCTGAATACACAGTATTGCCAGAAATCTCATTGGCTAAAGTGAACAAAGCGGCACCGCTAGAAGAAATCTGTCTGCTCGGTTGTGGTGTGACCACAGGTATGGGCGCCGTTATGAACACCGCGAAAGTGGAAGAGGGCGCTACCGTTGCTATCTTCGGTCTGGGCGGTATCGGTCTGTCTGCCATTATCGGCGCGACTATGGCGAAAGCTGGCCGCATCATCGGTATCGATTTGAACGAAAGCAAGTTCGAGCTGGCAAAGAAACTGGGTGCTACTGATTGCATCAATCCAAAAGATTACGACAAGCCAATTCAAGATGTGATCATCGAATTGACTGATGGCGGTGTGGATTATTCTTTCGAATGTATCGGTAACGTCAATGTAATGCGTTCAGCGCTAGAATGCTGCCACAAAGGCTGGGGCGAGTCTGTCATCATCGGTGTTGCTGGCGCTGGTCAGGAGATCTCAACGCGTCCATTCCAACTGGTAACAGGTCGTGTGTGGAAAGGCTCAGCGTTTGGTGGTGTTAAAGGCCGTTCAGAGCTGCCTGGCATAGTTGAACAGTATCTGGCTGGTGAGTTCAAATTGGACGACTTCATCACTCACACTATGCCTTTAGATGATATCAACGAAGCATTTGAGTTGATGCACGAAGGTAAGAGCATTCGCAGCGTCATCCACTACTAAGATAGGAGCGCTGATAATGGAAAATATCAGTAGCAACAAAATGTTTGGTGGCTGGCACAAGCAGTATACTCATAACTCGAGTGTACTGAATTGTGAGATGCGCTTTGCGATTTTCTTGCCACCACAAGCGAATGATAAGCCGGTGCCAGTGCTGTATTGGTTGTCAGGATTAACCTGCACCGATGAAAACTTTATGCAAAAAGCTGGGGCACAGCGCGTGGCTGCGGAATTGGGCATGGCGATTGTCTGTCCTGATACCAGTCCCCGCGGTGAAGGTGTACCAGATGATGCGCATGCTGCGTATGATTTTGGTCTGGGCGCAGGTTTTTACATCAATGCGACAGTTGAGCCATGGGCCAAACATTATCAGATGTATGACTATGTGATAGATGAACTGCCTAAACTTATCGCACAGCATTTTCCGGTTACAGAACAAAAGGCGATTGCAGGGCATTCAATGGGTGGCCACGGTGCTTTGACTATCGCGCTGAAAAATCCAGGTATGTTTGTTAGTGCTTCTGCGTTCTCGCCAATCTGTCATCCAACGCAATGTCCTTGGGGACAAAAAGCGTTTGAAGGCTACTTGGGGTTGGATCGTGAGCAGTGGAAACTACATGATACTGTCGAGCTGATAAAGTCGGGGGCGACACCTTTGCCAATGAAAGTTGACCAAGGTGAAGCTGATAACTTTTTGGTTGAACAGTTGATGCCTGAAAGTCTGGTCGCGGTTGCCGCGCAGTCAGACTTTCCACTGGATTATCAGAGTCATCCCGGTTATGACCACAGCTATTTCTTTATCGCCAGCTTTATTGAAGAGCATTTGCGCTTCCATTGGCAATATTTATAGCCTAATAAAAAACGCCCCTAAATAGGGGCGTTTTTTATTTAACCGATTTCGACTTTATCCATATCGAGTTGCTGCAACGCAATAACGGCCTGAGTTCTATTTCTCACGCCTAGTTTTCTAAAAATCGCTGTTGCGTGAGCTTTAATGGTTGCTTCAGACACACCTAAATCATAAGCGATCTGTTTATTCAGCATCCCCTCTGCAAACATCTGAAGCACCTTATATTGTTGCGGTGTTAATTCAGATAATTTACCAGCAATCTTTTCAGAGCTACCTTCGTCGTCAATATCCACAAGTTCAACACCTTCGGGCAGCCAAATGTCCCCCATTAACACATCATTAATGGCTTCTGAAAATGTTTCCATGGACGCTGACTTAGGAATAAAGCCCGCGCTACCATAGTGAATTGCTTTACTAATAGTAGTGCCGTCTTCATGGGCGGAAATAACAATAACGGGTAGTTCAGGAAAATGTGAGCGCAAATGAATTAAAGTAGAATACCCATGAGAACCAGGCATTTGCAGATCAAGTAACACTAAATCGCACGCTTGCCCATCACTCTCGAGTAATTGCTGTAGTGCATCAGCACTATCTGCTTCAAACCATGCTGTATTAGCAAACGCTGGCGACAAGGCTTGTCTCAGCGCACTTCGAAATAAAGGATGGTCATCAGCAATAATAATTTTTAAGTTTTCTGGCTTCATGGCATTTATCGTATGTTGTTCTGCTCATTGAAGGGATTTCAATGTAACAGAAAAATGCAGCTATATCCTATTGGTTTTCGAGTGATTTGCACAACTTTCACTCGACATGCCCTAAGACTTTAGTCGAGATTCACAACCATTAAAAGCCATTCCGTAAATTTAATTAAGTGCAGGCAGTTCAAATAAATTGTCAGACAACACTTTGGTTGGCTTTCTCTCTTTATCTACGGCAACCATGGTAAACACACCTCTAATGGCGTGTTCGCGATGATCTTGGTTCATATCTTCAACATATATATTAACTTCAACTTTCATCGAAGTATTACCAACGTAAATCACGCGAGCAATTAATTCTGCCATAGTGCCTGCAGGAATGGGTTTTTTAAAATCAATTTTGTCTGAGCTGACCGTGACCGTTGGTTTACGACAAAAGCGAGTTGCCGCAATAAACGCAGTTTCATCCATCCACGCCAACGCTTCACCACCAAACAGCGTGTTATGGTTGTTCAAAATAGCGGGGAATACCGCTTTAATGACGCGTGACTCCGACATATCCATACGTTGACGAATCACATCTTCACGGTGAAGATCGAGAGATTCAGCCGTTGTGGCGCTTGCTGCACTCACTGCACTGTCCAACATTTTTTGAGGTCCTTATCAGGATGAGTAAAACTGTGATGTAGGTCACTATCATACTAAAGTTTAATAAGGCTGTGAGTGAATAATAGGTGCAAAAAACTCATGGTTTCTATCGATAAAAGTGCAGATAATTGGATGATTAGTATTTTCCCAATAAAAAAGGCAGCATAAATGGCTGCCTTTGCATTAATTGTATGATGAATCTAACTGCTTTGTTGCATGCGTTGGCGTGAGGCCGCTGCCAATTTAAGCAGCAAGGCTTCAGAGTCTTCCCAATGAATGCACGCATCAGTAATGCTCTTACCGTATTGTAATGCTTGCCCCGGAATCACCTGTTGGTTGCCTTCCTCAATAAAACTTTCGATCATTACGCCAGCAATATCGGTAGCGCCAGAGGCAATCTGTTGCATGACGTCGTCAGCAACTAGCAATTGGTTTCGGTGTTTTTTCTGGCTGTTGCCGTGACTAAAGTCAATAACCAAGCCTGCATGAATGCCAACGCTCTTTAAGTGTTCACTGGCGGCAGCAACGTGTTCAGCCTGATAGTTCGGCGCTTTACCACCGCGCAGGATAATATGCCCGTAAGGATTGCCATGGGTACGGTAGACCGACATTACGCCGTCTTTATCCGGTGAATAAAATATGTGAGCAGCGCGGGATGCACGTACTGCGTCGACGGCGATCTGGATATTTCCATCTGTGCCATTTTTAAAACCGACGGGGCAGGAGAGCGCCGATGCCATTTCGCGGTGAATTTGGCTTTCAGTGGTGCGTGCGCCAATCGCGCCCCAAGTGATCAGGTCTGCAATATATTGGCCGTTGACCATATCCAGAAATTCGGTCGCAATAGGCAGTTTAAGTTCGGTGATTTCCTGTAACAATTTACGCGCTAAACGTAGACCTTTATTAGGACTGAAACTGCCGTCCAAATCTGGATCTGAAATTAACCCTTTCCAGCCGACGGTGGTACGTGGTTTTTCAAAGTAAACGCGCATCAAAATACACAGATCATCTTTTAGTTGTTGATGAAGTTGCGTAAGACGCTTGGCATAGTCGATAGCGGCATCGGTATCATGAATAGAGCACGGACCGATAATCACCAACAAGCGTTTATCTTTGCCTTCTATGATGGCTTCTACTTCGCGGCGTTGCTGCACTAGGTAGTCGGCAGCAGCTTGGGTCAGGGGATATTCGGCAGATAGCTGTGCAGGTGTAATTACATTACACAGCAGATCAGATCTTAGCTCGTCGGTTTTTATGGTCATTCGTTGCGTACTACCAGAATACTATCTTAGGAAGGAATCTTAGTTGGCAGCAATTATACCGAATTGAGTGCGGCAGCGCAGCGAAAAATCGAACGCTGCCGCGAATTGTATTATTTTTAGAACAGTGTTGGCCGTTAGCACTGCTCAAAAGCAAAAATCGTGCGTTAGAACATGTGACGTTCCATACCTGTGACATCCAAAATCTTGGTGGCGATCTCTTCTACTGACTGATGTGTGGTGTCGATATAGGGAATCCGTTCTTTTTTGAACAGCATCTCCACTTCTTTTACCTCTAAGCGGCACTGACGTATTGATGCATAACGACTATTTTCTAATCGGCTCTCACGGATCTCGTGTAGTCGCACCGGATCAATAGTTAATCCAAATAATTTGTGTTTGTTGCGCTTGAGAATTTCCGGCAGCTTCAGATTATCCATATCTTCTTGAATAAAGGGATAGTTGGCCGCTTTGATGCCGAACTGCATCGATAGATACAAACTCGAGGGGGTTTTGCCACAACGCGATACCCCGACCAAAATAATGTCGGCTTTATCCATGTGTTTCAGGGTTTGGCCGTCATCGTTCTCCATAGCGAAATTTATTGCATCAATCCGCGCATCATAGCTCGCATTGAGCATGCTATGGGTACGATGCATGGTGGGGAGTGCCTGAACGCCCAGTTGTTGTTCGAGCGGCGTCACAAAAGTGTTCAAAAAGTCGTAATCGAGTCCTTCACTGGAGTAAATAATGTCGCGAATTTCTGATTTTACGATGGAATGGAACACTAAAGGGCGCTGACCTGTTGTAATAAAACTATCATTTATTTGCTTCTTAACAGCTTCCGCTCTCACGATAGTTTCGACGAAAGGAATCGTAACTGAATCAAATTTAAGCGGAAATTGCGATAACACCGCGTGGCCGAACACCTCTGCTGTAATGGCTGTTCCATCAGAAATATAGAAAACTTTTGGTGTCATAACGACCTCTTGTAGTAAAAAAATTACAAATAAAATTATGCATTTACGCTCATATTCGTGAAGTGTAAAATGCCTTGGCCCCCTTTTGAAAGGGCTACTTAAATAAACTTGCGGAGATAGAACTGTGCAGCAATATGTACTCTGGTATCAGGAATTAGGCATGGACGATGTCAACAAGGTGGGCGGTAAAAACGCTTCCCTTGGTGAGATGATTAGTAACCTGGCCAACGCCGGTGTTCAAGTACCCGGTGGATTTGCGACAACTGCTTATGCCTTCAACGAGTTTCTGGAGCAAAGCGGCGTTAACCAGAAGATATATGAAATCCTTGACACACTGGATGTGGACGATGTCAACGAGTTGGCAAAAGTAGGCGCACAGATCAGATCATGGATTATCGACACTCCATTCCAAGCTGACCTTGAAGCAGCAATACGTGAAGCCTACGACAAATTATCGAGTGAAACCACAGAAGCATCATTTGCAGTACGCTCTTCTGCGACTGCAGAAGATATGCCTGATGCATCATTTGCCGGCCAACAAGAAACCTTTTTGAACGTTAAAGGCTTCGATGCGGTACTGGTTGCCATCAAACACGTATTTGCTTCTTTGTTTAATGATCGCGCGATTTCATATCGTGTGCACCAAGGCTATGACCATCGCGGTGTGGCGCTGTCTGCCGGTGTACAACGTATGGTGCGTTCTGACAAAGCGGCTTCTGGCGTAATGTTCAGTATCGATACTGAGTCAGGTAATGACGAAGTGGTATTTATCACATCGGCATACGGCTTAGGTGAAATGGTGGTGCAGGGCGCGGTTAACCCTGACGAATTTTACGTGCACAAACCAATCCTCAATGCCGGTAAGCATGCCGTTGTGCGTCGCAATATCGGTAGCAAGCTCATTCAGATGGTCTACTCCGCCGACCAATCTCATGGCAAGCAAGTTAAAATTGAGGATGTTGAATTAGCAAAACGTCGTCAATTCTCTATCTCCGACGAAGAAGTGATGGCGCTGGCTAAGCAAGCGCTGATCATTGAAAAACACTATGGCCGTCCGATGGATATCGAATGGGCTAAAGATGGTAACGACGGCAAGCTGTACATCGTACAAGCGCGTCCAGAAACGGTACGTTCTCGTGAAGACGTACAAACCATCGAGCGTTATCACCTAAAAGAAAAAGGTGAAGTCATCGCCGAAGGCCGTGCTATTGGTCACAAGATTGGTGCGGGTACCGCTAAGGTACTCAAGTCTTTAGATGAAATGGACAAAATCCAACCTGGTGATGTACTGGTTACCGACATGACTGACCCAGACTGGGAACCTATCATGAAGCGCGCGAGTGCGATTGTGACTAACCGTGGTGGTCGTACTTGTCACGCTGCGATTATCGCACGTGAATTAGGTGTGCCAGCGGTTGTGGGGTGTGGTGACGTAACCGATCGTATCCAGCATGGCCAAGAAGTCACCGTGTCTTGTGCAGAAGGCGATACTGGTTACATCTACCAGAATAAACTGGCATTTGACATGATCTCTAGCCGTGTTGATTCAATGCCTGAACTGCCGATGAAGATTATGATGAACGTCGGTAACCCAGACCGTGCCTTTGACTTTGCTCGTCTGCCTAGCGCCGGTGTTGGTCTGGCTCGTTTGGAATTTATCATCAACCGCATGATTGGTATCCATCCGAAGGCGTTGCTGGAATTCGATCAACAAGATGAAGCGTTAAAAGCTGAAATCACCGAAATGATCGCCGGCTATGAATCACCAGTAGAATATTACATCGCACGTTTGGTTGAAGGTATTGCGTCTATCGCAGCGGCCTTCTATCCGAAGAAAGTGATTGTACGTATGTCTGACTTCAAGTCTAACGAATACGCCAACTTAGTTGGTGGCGACCGTTACGAGCCAGACGAAGAAAACCCAATGCTGGGTTTCCGTGGTGCTAGCCGCTATATCTCTGAATCGTTCCGCGATTGTTTTGCACTAGAGTGTGAAGCTATTAAGCGTGTACGTAACCAGATGGGGCTGACCAATGTTGAAGTGATGATCCCATTTGTCCGTACGCTTGAAGAAGGCCGTAAAGTTATTGAGCTGCTGGCTGAGCAAGGTTTAGAGCGCGGAAAAGATGGCTTACGTGTCATTATGATGTGTGAAGTACCATCAAACGCGTTATTGGCTGATGAGTTCCTCGAAATCTTCGATGGCTTCTCAATTGGTTCTAATGACCTGACGCAGTTGTCACTTGGTCTTGACCGTGATAGCGGCATTATTAGTCACCTCTTTGATGAGCGTAACGCTGCTGTTAAGAAACTGTTGGCGATGGCTATTAAAGCTTGTAAAGAGAAAGGTGCATATGTAGGCATTTGTGGTCAGGGTCCTTCTGACCACGCTGACTTCGCTGCATGGCTGGTAGAACAAGGGATTGATACAGTTTCACTCAACCCTGATACAGTCATTGATACGTGGCTTTATTTAGCAGAAGCGCACGGTTAATCACCTCACATTATTAATACGCTGTTAAAGAAGCCGCTTTTTAGCGGCTTCTTTTTGTTTATAATGCTGCCAAAACAGAAAATCACAGTGAGAGATAAATGTTACCCCTGCTATCGCATCAACAGGTGTTAGAGCCTGTCTATCTTGATTATCTGAGTGCCTTGGAAACCGCTGGCTTTGCTGGCGATATCGACACTCGCTACAGTGCTCGACTGGCTCAGGCTACTGATAATTCCATATACCAATTCCTGCCGCAGGCGGTGATTTATCCCAAAAACTCTGACGATGTGGCGTTGGCGTTATCTGTTGCGGCGAAACCGGAATTTGAAAAGGTCGTCTTTAGCGCCCGTGGCGGCGGCACCGGTACAAATGGTCAGGCGTTAACCCATGGCATAGTGCTAGATCTAAGTCGCCATATGAATCGCATATTGGAAGTGAATGCGGCCGAAGGCTGGGTCAAAGTTGAAGCCGGGGTGATCAAAGACCAGCTAAATGATGCGCTACGTCCTCACGGTCTGTTTTTTAGTCCAGATCTCTCGACCTCAAACCGAGCGACGCTAGGCGGTATGATCGCCACTGATGCCTCGGGTGCGGGTTCATTAGTGTATGGCAAAACCTCTGATCATGTGATGGCATTAAACAGTGTTTTAGTTGACGGCAGCATGCTGGCTACTGATGAGATTTCGGCAACCGAGTTACCGGATGGGTCCGCATCGCTCGGTGATAAGATTATTGCTGAAGTTGCTAAGCGTTGCGCCGCTAAGCGTGAGCTTATCCTCGAGCGCTTCCCCGATATGAATCGCTTTCTCACGGGGTATGATCTTAAGCATGTCTGGAACGATGATCTGAGCAAGTTTAACTTAAGCCGTATCCTAACCGGGGCTGAAGGCACCTTAGCTGTGGTTACAGAAGCTAAGTTACATGTAATGCCATTGCCGAAAACGCGTTTGATGGTCAACGTCAAATACGACAGCTTTGAGTCGGCACTGCGCCACGCACCAGACTTGGTAAAAGCGAATGCGACGGTAGTGGAAACCGTTGACTCTAAAGTGCTGAACTTAGCGCGCGAAGATATTATTTGGCACTCAGTTTCGGCACTTATTCAAGATGTACCGGGCAAAGAGATCGATGGCCTCAACATGGTTGAGTTTGCTGGTGAAGAGCAAGACGTTGAGCAGCGTGCAGAGAGCCTTTGCCAAGTGCTTGAACAGCAGATCGCCAACAGCGAAAAGGGAGTGGTGGGGTATCAGCTCACTCGAGATGGCGCGTCGATTTCAAAAATTTATGCGATGCGTAAAAAAGCTGTCGGTCTGCTCGGTGCCACAAAAGGCCGCCGTAAACCGATTGCTTTTGCCGAAGACACCGCGGTTCCGCCAGAGTCGCTTGCCGACTACATCATGGAGTTTCGCGCACTGCTTGATAGCCACAAGTTGCAATACGGCATGTTTGGTCACGTGGATGCAGGCGTATTGCACGTAAGACCTGCGCTAGATATGTGCGATCCTCAAGATGAACAACTACTCAAACAAGTATCGGATGAAGTCGCCGCACTAACGCGCAAATACGGCGGTTTGATGTGGGGCGAACACGGTAAAGGTGTACGTGGCGAATATGGTCCTGCTGTTTTTGGCGAAGAGCTTTATAGTGAGTTAGAAGAGATCAAAACCTTATTTGATCCACAGAACCGACTCAATCCTGGCAAATTGGTGGCACCTAAAAATAGTGGCCCATTGCTATATAACGTTGACAGTACAAAACGCGGTAAATTTGATCGGCAGATCCCGGTAACTATTCGTGATGCATTCCCTGATGTCATGGACTGTAACGGCAATGGTTTATGTTTTAATTACAGTCGTTTCTCACCGATGTGTCCATCATTTAAGGTCACTGGCGATCGCATCCATTCACCCAAAGGTCGTTCTGGTTTAATGCGCGAATGGCTGCGTCTATTGGAAGCTGAAGGTGTGGATATTAATGCTTTAGCCAAGGCAAAACCGGTCAGTATTCTGCAGCGTATCCAAAATACATTGAATAAAGATAAAGAGTACGACTATTCCCATGAAGTGATGGAGTCGATGAAAGGCTGTTTGGCGTGTAAGGCTTGTTCTGGGCAATGTCCGGTAAAAGTCGATGTGCCTAAATTCCGTGCGCAGTTCTTTAACATGTATTACACCCGTTACATGCGCCCAGCGAAAGATTATCTGGTGGGTACCATCGAGGATTCAGTGCAATTGATGGTGAAGGCGCCGAAACTGATGAACTTCGCGACGCAAAATGGCGTGAGCAAATGGGTCATCAAAAAGGCACTTGGCTATGTCGATGCGCCAGCGTTGTCGGTTCCAACACTTAACCAAATGTTAGATGCACATCATAGCCGAGGTTATGATCTCGAAGCACTGCAAAAAATTCCGTTGGCAGAGCGCTCACAATATGTGCTGGTCGTGCAAGATCCGTTTACCAGTTTCTATGATGCCGAATTGGTCTATCACTTTGTTCGTTTGGTGGAGAAATTGGGCTATAAGCCAGTTTTGTTGCCATTTAAACCGAACGGTAAACCGGCGCATATTAAAGGGTTTTTGGATAAATTTGCTCGTATTGCCAAATCAGCATCAGATTTTTTCAATCAAGTCGCTGCGCTTGGCATGCCGATGGTGGGGGTAGATCCTGCGTTGGTATTGGTTTATCGCGATGAGTATAAATTCGCACTTGGCGCTGGTCGCGGTAACTTTGATGTAATGCTCTCCAACGAATGGCTACTCAAAGAATTCGATAAATTGCCAGAGCTTGAGCATAGTGGACGTAAATTTACGTGGTTTAGTCACTGTACCGAATCCAGCGCCAAGCCGAGTACACCGAAAGATTGGCAGAAGCTTTTTGCACGTTTCGGAGCAGAACTTGATAGCATCAATCTCGGATGTTGCGGTATGGCGGGTACCTATGGACACGAAATTGAAAATTTGGAACGTTCAAAGGCGCTCTATCAAATGTCTTGGGAGCAAGCGATTAATACCATTCCACATGAGCAGATTTTGATCTCTGGTTATTCCTGTCGTAGCCAGGTTAAGCGTATTGAAGGCTTTAGAGCGAAGCACCCGGTTGAGGCACTGCTGGAACTTGTTATCAAGGCTGAGTAGCGTTAGCACCAGTCAAAAAAGGAGACCTTCGGGTCTCTTTTTTATTGGCGCAATCGAAATTTTTATTTCTCTATAAAACATTAGCCTACGTAAATTCGACAGAAAGTTAATGGTTCTTCTCGTGCAAATTGATCTTTGAGGTAGTATTAATAATAAGGAGAAGCAGGCCTGAATGGCGGGAGGTATTAGTTGAACCGAGATGAAAGTTTGGGTTATTTAGTAGCTCACCTAAACCAAGAGATTCAAAACGAATTGGATGCTCGCCTGCAGCTTTATCAGATAGACATTAAGCTGTGGCCAGTGCTGTTTTCCTTGTTGCAGGAGGAGGGCATAAGTCAAACTGAGCTTTCCAAACGTTGTGATGTCGCTAATTACACTATGACCCGTTTACTGGATCAGTTACAGGCTCAGGGACTAATTGTGCGTCATCAGGAAGAAGATAACCGTCGTACTTTTCAGATTTTTCTTACTCCGCAAGCCAAAGCGATGGAACATGATTTGGTCAGAGAAGCGGAGCGGGTCAATGAGATGTATCTTGGTAAACTCGATGAAGATGAACGTGCGGTACTCATGGCGTTACTTAGAAAAGTTAATCGAGAAGAAAAGTGAGCATAGAAGCTCACTTTTTTTATCGCAGCTGTGGCTGTTTGTTAGCGAATAGACTTGCTTTATAACGACATCAGAATCAAACATGACACACAAGTGATGAGCGCAAACTGCATGCCTAGGTGCATATGTCGGCTGCTGAGATGTTTTAAACTCGTTATCAGCTCATCACGGCGGTAAATACGGCAGATCGTTTGTGCCCCTGTGGCGTCCGTAAGCAACTGCAGCTTGCAATTATCACCGTTTGACAACTCAAACAGATGTTCACTTTGCTGCGCTAAATTAAATTTGCGCGACACCGTTTTACCGTTGACTGTCAGATATTCCAATCCCGTCCAGTCGCTAGCGCAAAACTCAACTCTATGGTGAGCTACATCGTAACTGAATTTGACCATTTCGGGCGTCCTTAGGCTGCTCTTTATATCTTAGAGTCAAGCAGACGAAGATGAATGACGCCACCTCGAAATAATGAACTTTATGTTAACAAAATGTATCTTGGCGCTCTCGTTAACAATTTAGCTGGTCTATCCAGTTATCAATGAAATGCTGTTTAATGGACTCGGAATATACTTATTTACCGTTAATAATGGCTCTGGCCATCTCGTCTGCCACGTCTCCGGTTGTTCTATTTTGTGCATCTGCCACTTGAAATACTTGTGACAGAGTATGGTAAATCTGCGACACTTTTACTGTCGATTGTTCACTATCATAATGATTTTCAAAGGATACATTGATAATGCCGCCTGCATTGATGACATAATCAGGCGCATATAAAATGCCGCGTTGTTTTAGTTGTTCGCCGTGAATTGGCTGTGCTAACTGATTATTAGCGCAACCTGCGACGATTTTTGCCTGCAACTGCGGAATGGTGGTGTCGTTGAGCGTTGCGCCTAAGGCACACGGGGCATAAACATCGACAGCTTGGCAGTAGATTTCTTGCGGTGCAACGATTTGAGCGCCAAATTCTTCAGCCACGCGCGTTAAAGATTGTTGATGAATATCGGTCACAATCAATTGCGCGCCTTCCTGATGCAGATGACGGCACAGATAATAGCCGACATGACCAACCCCTTGCACCGCAATACGCAACCCTTCAACACTATCTAAACCAAGCTTATGTTTTACTGCGGCCTTAATCCCTAAAAAGGTGCCCAAAGCGGTATAGGGGGACGGATCACCACTTTTTCCTTCTAGACCCGCGACAAAACTCGTTTCTGTACCGGCAACACTTATGTCTGCAGGCGTAGTACCAACATCTTCTGCAGCATAGTAGCGACCGCCAAGACTGTTCACAAAGCGGCCAAATGCTTTGAAAAGTGCCGTTCTATCGGTTGCATTTTGCGGGTCCGCAATAATGACAGACTTACCGCCGCCCATCTGTAGCCCTGCCATGGCATTTTTATAGGTCATTCCCTTGGATAATCGCAGCACGTCATTTAACGCTTCATCATCTGAGTGGTAGTTCCACATGCGGCAACCGCCAAAAGCCGGGCCGAGATGAGTATTATGGATTGCGATAATTGCCTTAAGACCGCTTTCTTTATCATGACAAAAGACGACCTGCTCATGTTCGTCGAAGGAAATATGATTAAATACCGCCACAGAATGTCTCCGTTTGTTGTTAAATTTATCCCGGAAAAGGGCTTTTGACTTGAGCTAATATGAGCGGAACGATAGCATCTAGTTTTCGCGTCAACCAACAACAGACGAGATTCAATGGTCGCTAATACTGGAAATATTGCTTTCCATTGAACCGTTGCTGTCGTTGCGTTAGGCGCTATTAAAACAACAAAATTGCAGTTGAAAGGACGTTTTATGACCGATACATCGGCCGGTAGCTCTGTGCCACAATTGAGCGAAGCGCAGATCCAAGCGTGGACGCGCGAACAATTTCAAAAAGCGAACAAGTTTCTCGCGGAAAAGGGCATTATCCCAAACAAGGTTAACACCAGTGAGAGCCGTTATTTAGCGCCCTATGTGGCAGTGTGGAAATTGGAATCCACCCAGCCTACCAAAGCCAGTTACTGGGTGATTTCTGGTGATCTGCCAACCGATATGATTGGGGCGAATGCAGCAAAAGATGCCCGTGATGTGATTCGTCACTTTTCACTGGCGTGGCAGTTGAAAGCTGAAAATCTGATCCAATCTGGGGCCGTGCGAGACGAAACTCAGCGTAAATTTGCCAATTTGCTTATAGCCAGAGCGCAAAGTCTGTTTCAACTGCATGAACAAGAGCAGTTGTGGCAGGGACAAGCTGTATAAAGTTTTAGATGGTGATCACAAGCGTAAAACACCCGCATCTAGCGGGTGTTTTCATTGTAACTGCGGCTCGATATTACTCAGCGGCGGCATCGGTCTCGGCGCTGACAACGGGCCAGCCCCCGAGTGACTTCCATTTGTTGACAATTAAGCAAAATAACTCTGCGGTACGTTCTGTGTCGTACAACGCCGAATGGGCTTCGCGATTATCAAATGGAATGCCGGCGATACTACATGCTTTGGCCAGTACCGTATGGCCTAATGCTAAGCCCGCGAGTGTTGCGGTATCAAAGGTTGCAAACGGATGAAACGGAGAGCGTTTGATATGGCAACGTTCGATCGCTTTGCTAACAAAACCATGGTCGAACGCTGCATTGTGGGCGACGATAATGGCACGATGACAGTCAAATTGCTTGAGGTTTTTCTTCACCGCTTTGCATATCTCTTTCAGCGCTTCCGCCTCGCTGACAGCACCTCGCAACGGATTACTCGGGTCAATACCATTAAATGCCAAGGCTTCAGGTTCCAAATTAGCGCCTTCAAACGGCTCAACATGGAAGTGTAATGTCCGGTCAATTTGTAAATTGCCATCTTCATCCATTTTCAGCAATGTGGCGGCAATTTCTAGCAGTGCATCGGTCTGCGCATTGAACCCTGCGGTCTCGACATCAATAACTACTGGGTAGTAACCGCGAAAACGGTACTTTAATTGATTGCTTTCAGGTGGATTCATGCATGACCTCTGGACTTTTTGAAGGCGGCTATTATGCTAAATCAAATCAAGAGTGTCATGTTTGATTGCGTGTTTTTTCAGCTAAAGAAACAACAAATTGGGCCGATAAAAGCTCAAGTGTAGAATTCAAACGGAGTTTTCCGAATGTGGCGTAAAGTGATACTGCTGTTTTCGCTAGTGTTATCTTGGCATGCTAATGCTGAGTTAAGGCACTATGTCGCATCACTTGATCAGTCTCAGTGGCGAATTAGCGTTAGCTCACCGTTGGAATGCACGCTAGAACATGATATCCCCGCTTATGGTAAAGCCGTATTTACCAGCACATCTGGTAAAGCGATGAATCTGCATTTCATCTTGGATATGTGGCAAAAACCCGATGCAGTGACGGATGCCAAATTACTGAGTAAAGCGCCACAGTGGCGGCCCGGTGTCATGTCGCGAACCTTGCTCAATTTACACTATAAAAAGTACTTTAACGGTGAAGTGCCTAAAAAGGCGGCTTGGGCGATGCTTAATGAGCTTGAGCGCGGTATGGAGCCTACCTTCTATTACACTGATTGGAATGATAGCGACAGTAAAGTTGCCGTAGGATTGTCAGCGGTTAACTTTCAACCGGAATATGCGCAGTTTCGTCAATGTATTGCCGGATTGCTGCCTTACGGCTTCGATGACATTGCGTTTACGGTATTGAACTTTAAAGAGGGTTCGACTGAACTCACTAAGTATTCAAAGATGCAACTCAAGCGCGTAGAAGCCTATTTACAATACGACAAGAACATTGAACTGGTGTTGGTTGACGGTTACACCGATAGCTATGGGGCTCGCAGTGTTAACCAAAAAATGTCAGTGAAACGCGCGGAGCAGCTAAAAGACATTCTGGTGCAGCAGGGAATTCCCGCGGACAAAATCCAAACGACAGGGCATGGTGAAGAGCGACATGTTGCTTCTAATTCAACCTCTGGCGAGCGCGATATTAACCGTCGGGTGGTTATCCGAATGTCGAAAAACGTTGAGTAATTGTATTAAGCAAAAAAAACGCCGCTGAATTCAGCGGCGTTTTTTTACGTCTCGCAATGTGTCGGCTAAAAGCCTCTCGGCTCGTCATCATCATCTTCTGCGGAAGAGTTTGGCTTTGGTGCAGAAGATGATTTGCTGTCCTTATCTTTGTCTTCTGGCTTACGTTTGTCACCAAATTGCGGCATCTTAAACTTGGCGCTGTATTTTAGTACCGCGAGGTTACTAAACACTACGCCAATCACCAGTACAATAATCAGAATAGCTTCAATGTTAGACATAGCCTTTCCTTAATCTTCACTGATCAGGCGCTCACAGCGTGCAACATCTTCAGGTGTGTCTACTTCGGTTGAGTTGAATTTGCTAAAGGCGAGCTTGATGCGATGGCCGTGTTCTAATGCACGCAGTTGCTCAAGTTTTTCTAATTGCTCAAGACGCCCCATTGGCAATGCCGCAAAGGTTTTGAGGAATTGGCAAGTGTAAGCGTAAACCCCCAGATGTTTGTACATCGGATACTCAGCGCAATCGCGCCCATAAGGGATAGGTGAACGAGAAAAGTACAGGGCGAACATGTCGTTATCGAACACGACTTTTACTTGATTAGGATCCTGCGGATTATCATTCTCGCCAAATTGATAGGCTAGTGTTGCCATTTCAAATTGATTCGGTGCCTCTTTGAACAGGGACGCCAGTTGTTCAAGGGATTCTGGATCTGCTAGCGGCTGGTCACCTTGCAAATTGATAACTAAATCTTCGTCTTGTAAACCTAGATGGGTGATAGCCTGATTAATTCTATCGGTGCCAGAGGCAAGTTCAGCCGTGGTCATCACCACTTTACCGTTAAAGCCATGCACTGCGCTGGCAATGCGTTCATCATCAGTTGCGACATAGACTTCATCGATGCCTTTTGCCAACAAAGCGCGTTCATAAACACGTTGGATCATTGGCTTGCCTTTGATCATTGCCAGCGGTTTACCTGGAAAGCGTGAGGAACCATAACGGGCAGGGATGATCAAGATGACTTTCATTGTGTTTTCCTACTAAAACCAAGAATATGTTACCGCCGTATCTTAACATGCGTGCGCTATAAAACACTTATCGCAGTCATTAATAATTATGGCCCGGCGTCAGATGAAAGAGGAGAATAAAAACAATTCAGGCTGGTTTGAACCAACCTGAATTTGAGAGATGAATTACTTAGCTAATTGTTCTTTGCGCCAGACTTCGCCATCAATAGCGACATCTAAATCGGTGAGCAGGCCGTTATCAATACTATATAGCCAACCGTGGATAGCCAATTCCTGACCTCGATCCCAAGCATCCTGAACAATGGTGGTGCTGACGACATTGGAAACCTGTTCAATGACGTTTAGCTCACACATGCGATCAAGGCGAGCCTTTTCGTCGAGCTTGTCTAATTCGGCACTATGAATACGATAGATATCGCGTAAATGACCTAACCAGTTATCAATTAAACCGTGACGTCCATTCGATAATGCGGCTTTAATGCCACCACAGCCGTAATGGCCTACCACCATAATGTGCTTCACCTTTAACACATCAACGGCGTATTGCAGTACCGACAAGCAGTTAAGATCAGTATGAATAACGAGGTTAGCGATGTTGCGATGAACGAAGACTTCGCCCGGCATCAGATCGATAATTTGATTGGAAGGAACGCGACTGTCTGAACAGCCAATCCAAAGATATTCCGGATTTTGTTGCTTTGCCAGTGCGCCAAAAAATTCAGGGTTCTCACTGCGGATCCGTTCGGCCCAACGACGATTGTTATCAAACAGCTGTTTTAGAAGTCTCATGTCCCTTAAGCCTTTACTACAGGGCGCAAATGCCCATGGTGCAGATGATAATACCAGACGCCGTTCTGCGTCTGGTAGAACCTTTAGCCATGACTGTGATCTTCTGAGCTATAAGCAATAGAATTCAGGTTTTATTGCACAGGTGGCAAGGCTACCGTTCTGACAAAACGCTGCACCAATTCGTTTAATTGCGCCAAAATCAGCGTTTTTAATTGAACATCTTGATTAGCAATGAGTTGCTGCAAAGATTCGGTTGAATATTGCGTTAGAAACAGTTGAGCGCGCGGGTAATAGCTGTAATGCCACAACTCTTCACTTGTGCCACTGATGCCTTTTTGAAAGGGTCGATAAAACCCAAATCGATGGGCGTGCGTTTCCAGCCAACAGAACATCTTATGGCAGGGTCCACCGGCAATATATTCATTGTTGACTAAGCGCAGTTGTTCTCTCTGTAGCGCGCTGGCATCAAAGAGATCCAAATCTGTTCCCCAATGATGACGTGACATTCCGGGAATGGCTGACCATATCAGCATAGTTTGCAGCAGTTGAGCGGGTGAAAGGGTATTGATATCGACCGTTTTAGCGTCAGCATCCAGTACCTTACGCCTGCCGACCGCTTTGCTGTTCCAGATGCGGCATTGATGTTCAAAATGCCGAAAACCAGAGCAGATATTGAGCTGAATACCGTCCGCTGCTGCGGCTTGTTTCATACGCGAAAATGCTGTTAACGTTTCGGCGTCAAGCAATAGTTGTTTGTTATCGTCGTCGATAAAGGCCACCATCGTGGCCTCATCGAATCCAAACATTTGCTCTGGGCTAAGGCTCAGCACAGCAGTTTTTCCAGAATACGCTGATAGCACTGGGCAAGCAGTTCTAGATCGGTTACCGATACGCATTCATTCACTTTATGGATGGTCGCATTTACTGGGCCTAACTCAATAACTTGTGCGCCCGTCGGTGCGATGAAACGTCCGTCAGAGGTGCCGCCGGAGGTTTGTGCATCCGTGGTGATACCTGTCGTTTCAAAAATCGCGTCGCGAGTAGCGTCGAGTAGCGGACCGTCACCGGTCAAAAACGGCAAGCCATTAAAAATCCAGTTGATGTCGTAATCCAAGCCGTGAGTATCCAGAATGTGTTCGACTTTGCTGATCAGCACCTCAGCGGTGACTTCTGTGGAGTAGCGAAAGTTAAACATGACTTCCAGTTCGCCCGGGATCACATTCGATGCGCCTGTACCGCCATTGATATTGGCAATTTGAAAGCTGGTCGGCGGGAAGAAGGCGTTGCCGTTATCCCAAGTGGTCGCAGCTAATTCTGCCAACGCTGGAGCGGCTTTGTGTACTGGGTTATCGGCTAAGTGAGGGTAGGCGACATGGCCCTGAATCCCCTTGACCGTCAGATTGCCAGTTAAGCTGCCGCGGCGACCATTTTTGACGATATCGCCAAGTTTGTGGGTACTTGATGGTTCGCCTACTAATGCCCAAGTCATTTTCTCATTGCGAGCTTCTAGGGTGTCTATTACACGGGTCGTGCCATTGATGAACGGGCCCTCTTCATCGCTGGTGATCAGAAATGCAATAGAACCTTTGTGATCAGGATGTTCGGCAACAAAACGTTCAGTCGCGATCACCATTGCCGCTAGCGAACCTTTCATATCGGCCGCACCACGACCATGCAGATAGCCATCAATGACGGTCGGGGTAAACGGTGGTGTATGCCAGCGGTTGAGATCACCAGTCGGCACTACATCGGTATGCCCTGCGAAACAGAAGACTGGCGCTTCCGTGCCTCTGCGTGCCCACAAATTGGTCGTGTCTTCAAACACCATTGATTCGCAATTGAAGCCCAATTTTTCTAGCCGCTCAGCCATTAGCTGCTGGCAACCTTCATCCAAAGGGGTCACTGAAGGGCGGCTGATAAGATCAACTGCTAACGCTAATACTTCATTGGTCATTGAGCAAACCACTCCTTATAAGCGGCTTCTTTAAAGCCAACAAGAATTCGCTCACCATCGGTCAGCACTGGGCGTTTGATTAAAGTCGGGTTGTCGAGCATTAGCTGGCGGGCACTGGCGGCATTGAGACCAGCTTTTTGCTCATCACTCAGTGCGCGGTAACTGGTGGAACGTTTATTGAAAATTTCTTCCCAGCTAGCGAGAGCTAGCCATGAATCAAGCAATTCAGCAGATAACCCTTGTGCGCGGTAATCATAGAATTGATAAGGAAGCTGTTGCTTGTCCAGCCAAGTGACGGCTTTTTTAACGGTATCACACACTTTGGGTGACAGCCCGTAGAGCATTGAAGACATGGATATTCTGCTACTTTCTGTAAGATAACAGCAGTATAACAAAGGTGATCTAGTTCACCAATGCGGCCGCCTAAACGTCCACAACAAAAATCACGTCTTTACCCGCTTCAACAGTGCCCTGACATTTGTCCAAACTGCGAACGTCTTCCATATTGGCTAAAACGACAGGCGTTAGCAGGCTGCTAACTTGGTTTTGTAAAAACTCTAAATCAAATTCCAGAATATGATCGCCAGCTTTTACTTGTTGGCCTTCCTGAGCTAAGCGTTTAAAACCTTTGCCACGCAGTTCGATAGTGCCGACACCAAAATGCACAAACAGCTCAAGACCGTGAGGCGACTCGATACTGAATGCATGATTGGTTTCGAAAATTTTACCAATAGTACCGTCGATTGGCGCTAACATGTAGCAGCCTTTGGGATTGATAGCGATACCATCACCGACAATTTTTTCTGCAAAAACGACATCGGGTACTTTTTCGATCGGCACGATTTCACCAGAAATCGGCGCATAAACTTTAATGCCGCCTTCAATATTGGGTTGACCTGAAACCAGGCGCCGGATTCGGCTAAGAAGTCCCATTGAAATAATGTCCTTGTGTAAATAAATTTGTCGTACGGCGTGATGCGACTTATTTGTATTAATTAAACGCTAGCATACTGAATTAACTTGGCAACTTACAACTGACAAGCAGGGATTCCAGCTCACTAATTCGTTTGCAAGCTAGCGCTTGTCTAGCCAGATCACAAAATTGCTGATAGTTACCTTCGCAAAGCAGAGCTTTCACCTCTGGAATTGCCGCCGGGTTGATACTTAATTCTTCCAGCCCCATTCCAACAAGAATAGGCGCGATGCGACTATCACTGGCCATTTCACCGCAAAGTGAACAACTTACTCCAGCTTGTTTGGCCGTTTGTACCGTCATATTGATAAGTTGCAATACTGCCGGGCAAAAGGCGGGATAATCAGCTGCCAATGCCAAATTGGTGCGATCTGCCGCCAAGGTATATTGCGCCAAGTCATTACTGCCAATACTAATAAAATCAAGCTTGGGCAGCATACTTGCTAAATTTAGCACTGCTGCAGGCGTTTCGACGACAATCCCTAGCTGAAGTTCACCAAATTTTTTGCCTTCCTGTTGTAACTGCTGCTGGCAAATAGCCACTTCGGCTAACAGTTCATCCAGTTCTTCTGCTTGTGTCACCATAGGGAACATCAAGCGCACACTACCAAATTCTGCGACTCTCAACACAGCTCTCAGTTGCGAACGCAGCAGCGCTTTGTGTTTGAGTGAATAACGGATACCGCGGATCCCCAGCGCCGGATTATCTTCCTGCTGTTTGTTGGGCAGACAAGCAAATTCCTTGTCGGCACCGATATCCAAGGTGCGAATAGTAATGGTTTTGCCAGCCAGCAAATGAATCGCATTGTAGTATTGGGTGAACTGTGCCTTTTCATCAGGCACACGTGTCGCATCCATTAACAAAAATTCGGTGCGGAAGAGTCCAATGCCATCAATCCCAAATTGCGCCAAACGGGCAACATCATTTAACGAGGTGATGTTTGCCATGAGCTGAATGCGGTGGTGGTCTTGAGTGCTGCATTCAATGTCGCGATACTTTGACAGTGCCTGCCGACGTTGTTCGTTATGCAGCTGTTTAGTCGTTAAATCTGCTGTGGTTGTTGCATCTGGATTGATATGTAGGCGGCCAGCATACGCGTCGATGATAACCGGCATACCATTGGAGATTTCAGCGAATTCAAATCCGCATGAAAGCAGTGCAGGAATGCCTGCAGCACGGGCAAGAATTGCGGTATGACTGGTTAAGCCTCCCGTCTTTAACACAATCCCTTTGATGCGGTCTAATGGCAGTTGCGCAAACTCTGAAGGGGTTAGATCTTCCGCTAACAATATTGAATCGTCAGGAAGATTGTTAAGGAGTTTTCCGCCAGCGCCATTAATGACATTGATGATTCGGCGTCCCAAACTCACAACATCGTTGGAGCGCTGCGCCATTAATGGATCATCAAGTGCAGCAAGTTCACTGGCTTGGTGCAAAAACACCCGATCAACTGCGGCGGTAGCGGAGAGCTGTAAATCACGAATGGAACTGTGGATTTGTTGCTGCAACTCAGTATCTTGCAACAACAATAAGTCAGCTTCGATAAGCGCGTAGGTATCACTACCTTCAGTTTGCTGCGCGAGACTATCTTCTAGTTGTGTACAGAGTTGGCGAATGGCGTCAAAGGCTTTGCGTTGTTCACCAGGCACCAGATAGAGCGGTAGGAGCCGGTAATCTAGGCTGTTATCAAAGGGTTCAAAAAGAACGGATGTCCCTTGTGCTATCCCCGTTGATACGGCAATTCCTTTTAGCTCCATTACTACTCCTCAGCTAAGGGTTTCCAATAGCTCTGCGATTTTATTTACCGCGAGTTCGGCACTCGCGCCCTCAGCAAAAACGCGTACGGTAACACCCTTATACAAGCCCAACGTCTGTAACTTAAATAAGCTTTTGGCACTGGCCTGTTTTCCTTGGCACTCGACCATCACATCACAATCAAACTGCTTTGCTTCTTTCACCAATACAGCTGCCGGGCGGGTATGTATCCCATGCTGTGCAACAATGGTGACGGTTTTTTCATACATAAACTGGACAACTCCGGCTATCAATCCGACTCACTAAACGGTCGACAACCGGGGTAGCATGCATCAGAAGCGCATCAGATTCAATGTTGAGCGTTAGTTAACGCGGTGAAAGTAGGGGAATGGCGGTAAAAGCGTGGTGACTACTAACAAAAAAGCAGGCCATTTGCCTGCTTTTGTCACCAAAGAAATTTATGCTTAAGTTTTGAATTGCGTCAACGCATCCGACATCTGTTTGCTGATGCTGTCGAGATCGCCCGCCGCATTTCCGGTACTTTCATTCGCTTTGACCGACACTTCGGTAAGTTCAGAAATATTGGTAACGTTACGGTTAATCTCTTCTGTCACTAAGCTTTGCTCTTCTGTGGCACTTGCGAGTTGATGGTTCATATCGCTAATGTTGGCGATGAAGCGCAAGATCTGTTGCATTGCCTCATTGGCGAGCGTGGCTTGCTGTTGCAGCTCTTCAGACTCTTTTTGGGTGACTTGGTTACTGCGCATCACTTCGGCAACACCAGTCTGAATATCACTCACAATCTGCTGGATCTCATTAGTCGATTGCTGCGTTCTGGTCGCGAGTGCTCTCACTTCATCAGCGACGACGGCAAAGCCGCGGCCATGTTCACCAGCGCGAGCAGCCTCAATAGCAGCGTTAAGCGCCAGCAGGTTAGTTTGTTCGGCGATGGTACGGATAACATCCAAAATACCGCCGATCTGCTCTGATGAATGCCCCAGTGCTTGTGTTTGCTGCGCCGAAGATTGCAACTCTTCCGCGAGCGTTTCGCAGCGCGAAAGTGTTTGTTCGACCGTTTGTTTTCCCGACAGCGCTTGTTCTTTCACACTGGTTGCAGTGTCGGCTGCTTGTTGGGTGTTATCCGCCATTTCGCGCGTAGTGGCCAGCATTTGATTAACAGCGGTCGCCACGCTGGCCGTTTCACGATGAACGTGTTCGGCGCTGCGATTTGATTCGTTAACAGCGTTCAGCAGTTGTTTGGAGTCTTGGCTCAGGCTTTTGCCGAGAGGCTTCATTTGCTCAAGTGCCGCGGCAATTTTGGCAACAAACTGATTGAAGGCGGTGGCCAGCGCTGACACTTCATCTTTACCGTAAGTGTCCAACCGTTTACGCAGATCGCCATCACCATTGGCAATGTTATTCATTGCATCAATAGCCGCTTTCAACGGTGCATTAATCGATTGATTCAGCAACAAGAAGAACACGAATATGGGCAGGGCAATCATTATCATAATGATCACGTAATGCCATATCACGGTTTTCATGGTTTCGTTGATGTCACTGGCATAGGCGCCGGTTATCACAACCCAGCCCATATTACTGTCTCGCATTGCCAGCGCTTGCATGTCTTCATCTTGATTGCGTGACGGGTGATGCCAAGTGAATTCGGCTGTGGCTTCTTTGCTGTTACGGGCTTGGTTTAACAGCGATTGAAACGGTGTTTTACCTTCGCTATTTGATAGTGAGGAAACGTTCTTACCAACAGTATTACTGTTGTTACCATTTCCTAGAATCGTGCCGTCGGCATCAACCACCATAAAGTGCTCAGCGTTGCCATATTGCATGCCGTTAATGCCAGCAATGATCAGTTGTCGTTGCTGAGCTTTTGACAAGGATAAAGACTGAATTAACTTTGCTTGGTTCGCGCTGAAGGATAAAACTGTTTGGATCAGGGCGTGATTTTGCGCTGCTTTTTGCTCGACCAAGTTGTTGTACTGCTCTTTGATCGAAAATCCGGCAAAACAAAATGTGCCCACTGCAGCCATTACTAACATCAAGATAAGACGTTGAAGAATGGTGATTTGTCGCAGCAATGCCATATTATATGTCCCTGACTATTTAGACTTACTGAAACCAACTGGCGCTAGTATTTCATGTTGTGCCGAAATATGCTCGCTAATTGTAGGTTTTTGGGAAATACCTCACCTAAATTGGTGATTTTTTTAGCGTTCGCACGCATAAACTTCAATATCGTCTTGGCAGAAATTTGCAGATGGTTGCATCATGGGCCAATAAACATTGCAACTTTTGCATTACACGACAATTATTAAGCAACGGCCTTCACATGAATCAACCTGACCAGATGACTTCTAATATCATTACCTCTGACGATATTTTGCTGAAACTGTGCAATTCTGTTTCTCGAGTGCTATCGAGCACGACCTCTAGCAATGTGGGCCACGCAGGTATGGTGCAGCGCATTACTCAAACGCACCTGCGTCCAGACCTCGGTTGCTTTTCAATTTTTGACGGTGGTTTTTCTGGACTAGTCGTAATCAACTTCTCGGCTGCTGCGGCCATTGAAATCTATCGCCGTTATATGTTGCAGATGGGCATGCCTGAAGAGGAATTAGCGTTCTCGCATACGTCGGATGAAGTCGGCAATGTCATGGGCGAGTTGATGAACCAAATTTTGGGCGACTTTATTACCCGCATTTCTAAAGATTTACAGACATCAATTAATCAGAGTCAGCCTAAAATGTTGACGATTAATAAAGAATTGCGCTTGTCGATTGATGCTAACCTCGATGAACCGGTGGCTCGCCGTGTGTCATTCCGTACCGAGGCCAACAATATTTTTTACCTCGAGTTTGCCATGGATAATACCCAATTTATTGGTTTGGCATCATTTGAAGCTGAAGAAGATATCGACCCAGATACATTGATTGCCGCACACAGAAAGTCTGCGCCAGCACCAGCAGTTAAGTCCGCCAATGATGTGGATGACAGCCTGTTTGACGAGCTTGGAATATAAGCTCTGTTTACAACTTCATCATCAAACAGAAAAGGTGACCCATGCGTCGCCTTTTTTATTGTCTAGCTGAGCTGAAGTTAACCATAGGCTTATTCATTAAGGATGTGCCAGCAGTTGCTATGCATCAAGCAAATCCCTATGATGCCTGCGATTTTTCGAAAGGGTTGAATTATGTCGAGCGCCATGCTGTCTGTAGAACAAACTGAGTTAATTAATGCCGTCATCGAACATGCGATTGCTGGCGCGACATTGGACCGAGTCTATGCCAAAGCTTTTGCAGGCAAACGTTTAGCGGCGAGTGACCAGGCCGTGATCACAACACACGCTGGTGGGTTGTTGCGCAAACTCAATTTCTATACGGCGCTCGCCGGACGACAACTGCCATTAACGCCGCAAGATATCAAGCCACTGCTGGCGGTGTATTTTCAACATCAGGCGCTGCATTCCCCTGCGGTAAAAAGTCTGTTAGCGCCTGCTGATTTTGCCAAACGCCTAGAACAAGTCTCAACTGACTTGGCACTCGTTGATGGCTGTCCTGCATGGCTCGACGAGCTCGGGCAACGTCAACTTGGTGAACGCTGGCCTGCTGAGCGTGCGGCACTCGCTTGCGAGCCGACGCGTTTTATTCGCGCCAACCTTTTAAAAACGAACGTTGAGAAATTAGCAAAACGTTTAGCAAAAGAAGGCGTAAGCACGAAAGCGGTTGCAGGTGCGCCAACAGCGCTAGAAGTGCTCAATACGGCGTCGTTGTTTCGTACCGAAACCTATAATGATGGCTGGTTTGAACAACAAGATGCTGGTTCACAGATAGTGGCAGAAGCGTTAGACGTCAAACCCGGCATGCGGGTGGTTGATGCCTGTGCTGGCAACGGCGGAAAAACCTTGGCGCTCGCCGCGATGATGCAGGGCAAAGGGCGCTTACTGGCGATGGATGTTGAACAATGGAAACTCGATAATCTGAAGAAACGCGCCAAGCGTGCACAGGCCCATAATATTGAAACACGCTTGATTACCTCGAGCAAAACCATCAAACGCATCGCGCTAACTGCTGACCGCGTGTTATTGGATGTGCCATGTTCCGGGCTTGGGGTGCTAAAACGCCATCCGGACACCAAATGGGGCGACACCGAATCACGTTTACCAGTATTGGCGGAGCTACAACAACATATTTTGACCAGTTATAGCCGTATGTTGAAGGTAGATGGCATCCTCGTTTATTCAACCTGTTCTATTATGCCTAATGAAAACCACCTGCAAGTGCAGCGTTTTTTAGCTGAAAAGCCGCAGTTTGAGTTGCTTGATGAGCAGACCATCTGGCCGTCAGAGACAGGGTTCGATGGTTTTTATTGGGCCAAAATTAAGCGTGTTGCTGAGTAGTTAGCACCGCGCAATTTTTTACAAGCCAAGCTGATACGGTTCTGGTTATACTGATTTTTTTATCAGAAAGCTTGAGTGCGTACCTTGTCTAATCCTGCCTGCCAAATTCAACATCGTTTACTTGATACCTTGCCGGGCGTTGAATTGGTGCAGGCGAGGTATCAGCAGTTCTCCTTTGATAAGCACGTTCACGATGATCTACACATAGGCGTCGTCGATGTTGGCGCGCAGCAATTTATGCACAAAGGTCAGCGTTATCTGTTGGCGCCAAAACGGCTATCAATTATCAATCCTGATGAAGTGCACGATGGTCAGGCGGCCAACGATAGTGACTATCAGGTACAACTACTGCGTATTTCAACCACTAGCTTGGCGCTTTTTGCGCAGTCAATGGGCTATCAACCACAAGAATTTTTTTTGCGTGGTCCAGAGATTGAAGATGCCGAACTGTACCAACAATTGCTGACCCTGCATTACGCAGCGGCGCAGCAGGGGACACCATTAGCACTGGACAGTCTCTTAGTCGATATTCTTTCACATCTGCTCAAACGTTATGGTGAACATGCTGGTGATATAGTGGGAAGTGCCCGCTTTAGTCCGCGAATGTTAGCTCAGCTAAAAGACTATCTGTTGACAGATCTTTCGCGTAGTTACCGATTAACAGAATTGGCAGCACTGTTTGCGTTAAGCGAACACCAGTTCTTACGCCGTTTTCGTCAAACATTGGGCATTACGCCGCATGCGTATTTATTAGCGCTGCGGGTAGACTATGCGCGCCAACTGCTGAGGACTAACCAACCGTTATCTATGGTGGCGACTCAGGCGGGTTTTTATGATCAGAGCCACCTCACTCACGCATTTAAGCGCCGTTACAACATCACACCAGCGCGCTATCGACAACAATTGCAGCAATGCGCAGTTTTTTACAATACGGCGATTAATGGAACTCGTAAGCTGAGCTCATCGATGAATGTGGAATTGACTCACTAATATGTCTTGGATTTCTCTACTGATAACGTTTGCCATGGTGCACATTGCCGCCTTGGTGGCCCCCGGTCCTGATTTTGCTTTGATGTTGAGAGCATCGGTGAGTGGCGGGCGAAAATATGCCTATGCGCTGGCTATGGGGTTGTCCACCGCGATTATGTTACATACTGTCACGGTGACCTTTGCCGCTGATCTGCTGCAGCAATATTTGCCGGGGTTGATGTTGGTACTGCCTTGGATAGCGGCGATCTGGTTAGGCTATTTGGGGATTGGCTGTTTGCGAGCCCAAGTTGGTGCTACGACTACCGAGCCGGTTGTGACTGACCGCACCAAGTTGAAAAATGGTTGGTGGACAGGTTTTGCGACTAATGCGCTGAACCCTAAAGCCTATGTGTACTTTTTCAGTGTGATTGCTGGCATGCTGCCGCATGACAGTCCGCTCGCCTTTAAAGTTGCGCTGGTTGGATTGTTTTTTTTGCTGGCGTTAGCTTGGTTTGGCTTTTTGGGATGGGCACTCAATATCGGTAAGTTTCGACAACAACTACAACAAAACCAGTGGTTAATTTTGAAATTTAGTGGCGTGATATTGTTAGTGTTCTCATTATTGCTTTTGCTTCAGGGCTATCAGCGACTGATGGTATAGCGGCCAACACAATACGGCTGCTATACGTGGGGAAAAGACATTAAACGAAGCCCTGAGTACTCCATCCAGTATTACATTATTAGGGAGCTTGTTACGCATTTTTGACTTTTGGGCTGCCGATGAAATACGGCAATCACTAACACCTTACTCGCCTTGCAGTGTTAGCAGCACTTTGCGACTGCCGCCGTGGTCGCGATGTTCGCCAAGATAGATGCCTTGCCACGTGCCTAACGCAAGATTTCCGGAGCGAATCGGCAACATTAAGCTGGTACCCAGCAAACTGGATTTGAGATGGGCTGGCATGTCGTCCGGGCCTTCATAGGTATGGCGAAAATAACGGGTATCTTCGCTGATCGCATGATTAAACCAAGCTTCAAAATCTTGCCGCACGGTTGGATCGGCATTTTCATTTAACGTGAGAGAAGCAGAGGTATGTTGCAATTGCAGGTGCACCAGCCCAATCGTCACTGCGTCGAATTGGATGACGGCGTTTTCTATTTCATCGGTAATCAGATGAAAACCACGCGGACGCGCCCGTAATTGAATAAGCTGTTGCTGCCACATACACTTTCCCCTCAATAGAATTCATTGATTATAAAAGTGATTTACATCTGATCTCAATCAGGACGCTACGCTTCTTCATTGCTGTGTTAAAATCTCGCAGAAAATCATCGCTATTCAGGTTAATTATTAAGAGGTTTTTATGGCTCGTGCTAGTGCCCGTCATATTTTGGTGAAAACGCGGGAAGAGGCGGAAAAGCTCAAGCAACGTATTGCCAAGGGGGAAGATTTTGGGTTACTTGCCAAACGTTATTCTCAATGTCCATCGAAGAAGCGCGGCGGTGATCTCGGTGAATTTGGTCCCGGCCAGATGGTGAAGGCATTTGATGATGTGGTGTTTAAAAAGCCGGTATTAGAAGTCCACGGGCCGATTAAAACGCGTTTTGGCTTCCATCTTATTCAAACCCTTTATCGTAGTTGATGCCTATCTCCAGCAACGTTGAGCTGCCCGTCGATTATTACCTACATAATTTTGAGAGGTTATTTGAGGCGGCCGAGCGTTACCTTGATATTCTGCCAACGGCGGAAGCCAACGCTTTGCGGCAATACCAGCAGCTGTCTAAATCTGCGCGGATGTTACTGGTGCGGCTGCTGTCGCGGAAAGGCAACTATTTTCGGCGTCAAAAGCTGTGCTACGCAGAAATCGATGCGTTTGATGGCGCAGTAACGGAATTGCTGGCAAGCGATTTGGTTGCCGATGAATTACCCGACCCGCAGCAGTTTTTCAAACTTGTCACGTTAGCAGAACTAAGACCGTTGGCTGACGCCTATCTGGCCAATGTTGCCACGTTGAATAAAGCTGCACTGCTTGAGCTGTTGTTACGCCGTAATGATGTTGTAGCGCTCGTGCCAAGGATGAACGCCGTAATAGCCGAGCAATGGTTATCATTGAAGTGCTAACCATTGTTAGCGCTGTTATTGCTACTGTATTTTGGTAACAGCCATCAGGATTTAAGCCAATTTGTGTTGGCCGACATCGGCAGGCAGCAGTTTGAACGCTATGAGATCCGTCTTTCAGATCGTCCGTACCATGATACTGCGGAGCTGCAAAGTGCATTACAACTGGCTGCATTGACCACACGTTGGTATGAGCAAGTCGAACGAAAACAACCTATTGATTTAGAAGACTATCTCGCGCTACTGCCCGGCAAGCAAACGAATAAGATACTGGAGCGTCGCCGTCAGCGTTTATTGTTCCACATTGGGTGAAAAGCTGAGCGTTATCAACAACTTGGGTTAGCGCAGCAGTGCTACCTGCAATGTAATAGCTGGCTGGCGCAGGAGCGTCTTTGTCGTGTGTACGAGAAGACCGACATTGTTGCGGCTGCTAACTTGCTGCCGGTCCTTTGGCAACAAGCGTCCAATGAACCATTGCAACTTTCATTGCAGCGCATTGCCAAGCGGGTTCAAAAAGGTGTGGTAAATATGCCGCAGTGGGCTGCGTTGTTGACACTGCTCAATGACAATGCAAGCTATGCTGCACCGACGAGCCAAATGTTAACCCTCAGCAAGAACGCTGAATTATCGGTTGAACAACGGGTGGTTGAACATTTTCGCGCACAAGGAGTAAGTGCGTTTTTCTGTGAAAATAGTTTGTTGTGTGGGCTATTTGGACTGGCATTTTGGGACATTATCTTTGCACCAATCGTCGGCGCCTTCGATAACCCTTATCAACGGGCTCCGCGAGATATGTACCATTCTAGCTTTGTTGATGAGCGACGAGACCTGATTGACCTGCGTATGGTGGAGTTGAAAGCGGGGAATTATCAGGCCATTGAACAGCATTTTGCGACCAAGCAGGGCATAAGCAATGATTGGGTCAATTGGCCGCTATTAACTGATTCACTGCTTGGGTTAGCGTTACAACATTTTAGTGCTGCATTCATTGTTGCTGTTTGTCAGCGAATTCTAAAAGATCCTGCGCATTACCGCAGCGGTCAGCCGGATTTGGTGACGTTTGATGCACAGGGCGCCGTTCAATTTGTTGAAGTAAAAGGCCCCGGTGATAGCTTGGCCGATCATCAGGGTTACTGGCTTAGCTTTTTACAGCAGTTTTATCCCGCAAGTGTTTGCTACGTGCAGTGGCACGAAACCACATCAAATGATTAATTATTCCATTCCTCTGGCTTTGAAATGGTCACAATAAGCACGATCTTCTTTTTGAATATGATTGGTGAGCCAACGCTTTAAGAAGTTCATCAGCTCGTCACCTATGTCTTCATTGGCTTCGACTCGTTTTTGAAAATCGAGTACTTGATTGACTAAACGTTGGTGGATGTTGCTGTGTTCCTGCTGCTGACGATAGTCAAATAGCTCAAACAGCGTCTCTTCGTATTTAAAGTGATTGGCGGTGTAATCGATAAGTCCTTGTACCACCCGTTTTATTGATGCCGCGCCATAGTTATGCCGCAACAGGTAGTACAGCTCATTAATTAGGTTAACCAAGGTTTGATGCTGGCGATTGATCTCCAATAATCCCAGATCTAATCCAGGGTTCCATTCGAGCAGCTTCTCCCGGTGTTTATCTTCTTGCTCAATTTGCTGTGTATCGATTTTAAAGCGGTGCAGCAATGATTCGATTTCGCCGGCCATATTGCGTACCGTAATGCTGGCAAGCAAGGTATCTTCAGTTGCCGTGACGTTGTTGTTCGACTCTTGCTCAATCTCTGCCAAATAGTTATTGAGCTTATTGGTTTCTGACAGTTGCTGGGATGAGAGGTTGGCGATATTTTTCGTCAGCTGGTCCAACTCATTGATTTGTTGATTGAGTTGAGAAAAACTCGATTCGGCTTCGTTCGCGGCACTATAGGCCTGCTCGATACGGCCTCTATTGCGCTCCATTGCGGCAACCACTGCGTTAATTTGAGTCTGCAAATTAGAAATTTTGCTGTCGATATCTTTGGTCGCATCTTGGGTCTTGGTCGCAAGTTTGCGCACTTCATCGGCCACCACTGCAAACCCGCGGCCATGTTCCCCCGCGCGCGCCGATTCTATGGCGGCATTGAGTGCTAATAGATTGGTTTGTTCAGCAATGCTGGTAATGGTTTCAATCACTTGTCCAATTTGCGTGCTTTCCCGGTCAAGCTCGGCAAAGTGTTCGCTGGAACGGGCATATTGGTTTTTCACTGAATCTAAGGTTTCCTCTAGCGTATGCATGACCGCAATACCGCTGCTGGCTTGGTCACTGGCTTTAGTCGCTTGTTGGTAAGATTCATCACAGTGAGAAGAGACTTGTGCGGTAATGTCGAGCAGTTGTCCCACCAATGCTTGTGAATGGCTGACATCTTGCTTCTGTTTGATGGCGCCACTTTTGGAAGCTTCTGAATCTTGTTGTACGGTATTTGCCACTTTGAGCATATGACGGCTGGTTTTACCTAAAAAATGTACCGTTCGCGACACATCTTCTCCGACCCGATTAATCGCTCGAAAAAGCGCACCACCCAGTTCACTTTGCTGCTCGACACGCGCGCGCAGATCGCCTTGGGCCAACTCCAATGCTGCGCGGCGGGCATTAATTAAGATCCGTTTATAGGACATCAAAAGTAGGGTTGTGACAAGGTAGTAGCCGAGCAATAACAGCAGTAGCAACCATTGTCGTTGCACTACCAGATAAAGCGTGACGGGGATAACTGGAATGGCCGCAATCAGTGCGCCAGCGGCGGGTGGAAGTTGACTTAGTTGGGAAAGTCTCTTTGCTAACATGGGCTAACCTCGTGAGCTGACCGATGCATTGACGTATTTGGCAATACGCGACCTTGTTAACAATATAGTCAAGTGTCCGTCAGTTTGGCGGCTTAATTAGCAGATTTATCTAGAGAATTAGGTTAGGAGCATAGCGTAGGAAAACAGGCTGACAAGTGAGGTGAGTACCTGTCAGCCCGCTGGTTAGTCGAAAATCAATTCGAGCTGCATCAGCAGCATCTCTTCGCCACCACTGACTTTGATATCGCGGCTTTGGCAGGCCGGACATAAGTAGGCGATTTCATCTGGTACTGAGTGTGCGCCGCAGGCTTGGCAATCTAACGTTAACGGCGCAATCTCCATCTCCAGTTCCGCACCGCGACAAATGCCGTCTTCACGGAAGGTATCAAATGCAGTCTTGACCAGTTGCGGTTCAACACCACTTAATGCGCCAATTTTCACCGCAACACGGGCAATCCCTTTCGCTTGGTGTTGTGCTGCGAGTTCCTCACATTGATTGATCAGCGCGCTGACAATAGAAAACTCGTGCATCAGCAAATCCTCGGCAGTAACTCACCTTGTGGCAGTTCGAGATAGCGTTTGCTGCCCCAAGGGGATTGCAACACCACTTTCCCGGCGTGCGCATCACTCACTGTGCCGATAATGGTTGCGTCCTGACAACCACAGAAGCGCAGCATAATCTCAACGGCGGCTTCTGCGGCCTGCTGCGGCAAGGCGATAACAAAGGTGCCTTCGTTGGCGAGATCCCAGGGTTCAAAACCATAGAGTTCACACACGCCACGGACTTCGTCACATACCGGAATATTCTTTTCCTCAATGTCGATGCCGACGTTGGCGGCCTTACTCCATTCGTTCAGAACCGCTGCGATCCCTCCGCGAGTGGCATCGCGCATGGCATGAATATCAAGGTTGGCTGCAATCAATCGCTCAACCACTGGCCACAGGGTTGCACAATCTGAGGTGAGTTCTGAATCCAGCTCTAAGCCTTCTCGGGCGGTGAGGATAGCGGCGCCGTGACGACCAATATCGCGGGACAGAATCACAGCATCACCGGGTTGAATCGCCGATACCGAAATCCCCGGCTTCACAATGCGGCCAACGCCGGTGGTATTGATAAATAGTCCGTCAGCACACCCCTTTGGCACCACTTTGGTATCGCCGCAAACGATTTTGGCACCGGACTTTTGTAACTCTGCCGCCATGCTGTTAACGATGGTTTTAAGTTGTTCCAGCTCAAAGCCTTCTTCGATGATAAAACCACAGCTTAAGTACTGTGGTTCAGCTCCCATCATGGCTAAATCGTTGACGGTACCCGCAATGGCTAACTTGCCGATATTGCCACCTTGGAAAAATAACGGCGCAACCGTGAACGAGTCAGTGGTAAAAGCTGTTGCACCATTAAGGTTAAGCGCAGCGGCATCTTCTTCTTTGCGTAAAATCGGGTTATCGAAAGCGTCAAAAAACAACTTGCCGATGAGTTCTGCCATTTCGCGGCCACCGCCGCCATGACTTAATTGAATTTGGGTAGGTTTCGCCATGATTTACTCCACTCCGGCATAGCGATAGTAGGCGTTACAGGCGCCTTCGGAACTAACCATACAGCTTCCCAACGGTGTTTGCGGCGTACAACCGCGACCAAACACCTTACAATCTTTAGGGTTTGCTTTACCGCGTAAAATATCGCCACACTGGCAAGCCTTATGATCGTCGATCTCTTTAACAGGCAGGCGCTCGGCAAAGCGAATTTCAGCATCGCGATGAGCGTATTGCGCACGTAATTTGAGTGACGACTGCGGAATCGGCCCTAAACCACGCCAGCGAAAGCTGTCGCGTACTTCAAAGAAATGGTCGACTTTTTGCTGAGCGACCAGATTACCTTGCTCAGATACTGCCCGTTGGTATTGGTTTTCCAGCTCGCTGCGGCCTGCAACTTTTTGTTTCACGATCGCCAGTATTGACTGCATCACATCCACAGGCTCAAAGCCGGAAATTACCACCGGTGTGGCGTACTTATCGACGGTTGGCTGATAGATTTTGCTGCCAGTGATGACGCTAACATGCGAGGGGCCAATAAAAGCATTCACTTTAGTGTCAGGATCGGCCATTACCGCGTCAATTGCAGGTGGCACTAATACGTGGTTGATATGGAACAGCAGGTTATCCAGCCCGAGCTTTTCGGCCTGCTCTAGCAACACCGCGGTCATCGGTGTTGAAGTTTCAAAGCCTATGGCAAAGAACACCACGGTTTTTGCCGGATTTTCTTGGGCAATTTTAAGCGCATCAAGCGGTTGATAGACCGGGCGAATATCGCAGCCTTTGGCGCGAAACTGTGCCAGCGAACCTTGCGAACCTGGTACTCGGATCATGTCACCTAGCGTGACTAAAATAACATCATCAATGCTGGCGAGCGCTGCTGCTTGGTCAATACGCTCTTTGGGCATGATGCACACAGGGCAACCTGGGCCGTGAATAAAATGGATGTTATCCGGCAATAACTGCGGTAATCCGTATTTCATGATGGTGTGGGTGTGACCACCACAAACTTCCATCATGTACACTGGCTCGGTCAGTTGGCTGGCAAGATGTTTAATCTGCCGTGCCAGCTCATTGATGGTGTCTGGATCGCGAAAGCCATCATAGAGCTGTTTAAGTTGCAGCTCAGGCATTCTCCTCAGCCTCCAGCTTTTCAACAATCTCTTTATAGAGCTCCAGACTTTCGAGCGCTGCAGCTTTATCGATTTTGTTCATCACAAAGCCGATATGGATCAGCACGTAATCGCCAATTTCCAACGCTTCATCGAGAAGGTGACAGCTAACCGTGCGCTTCACTCCCATGGTATCAACCGTAACATTGCCATCATCGTGCAGTTCAACCACTTGAGACGGAATAGACAAACACATTAGGCTGACTCCTCTGTGTTACTGGCAGTGTTGGCGAATCCGGCTAACTCGGTTTCAAACCAGTCGGCCACCGCCTTCATGCTGTCAGCGTCTTTGACGGATACGTTAAACACTTGCGCATTTGGATTGAGTTTTAGCACCGCTGCTTTGGCAACGTCAGGATTGAAGTCGAAGTAAGGCAATAAGTCGCACTTGGTGATAAATACCACATCCGCTTTACGGAACATCACCGGATATTTTTCGATTTTGTCTTCGCCTTCGGGTACTGAAACCAGCACTACGTTTTTGTGAGTGCCAACATCATAACTGGCCGGACACACGAGATTTCCGACGTTCTCGACAAAGCATATATCCATGGTATCTAGTGGCTGTTGATGCAGTGCACCGTGCACCATAAAGGCATCTAAGTGGCAGGCGCTACCGGTTTGGATTTGAATAGCACTGATACCTTTGGCTTTCAAACGATCCGCATCACGTGAGGTTTCTAAGTCGCCTTCAATCACGCAGTATTGTTTGCTAGTGTATTCGGCCAAATGCTCCAGCAGGGTGGTTTTGCCACTGCCTGGGCTACTCATCAGGTTAAACGCCATTACGCCGTGGGCCTCAAAATGCTCGCGGTTGTGGGCGGCTTCAATATCGTTTTTATCGAGGATCTTGTGAATAACCGACAAGGTCTTCTTGTCATTGAGCTGAGGGTTGGTCATCAGTTGATCATGGCCATGATCGTGCGCGTGATGATGGGAATGACCTTCACCCGCCAGTGAACATCCGCAATCTTTACACATATCTACTCCGATATTTCCTGTGAAGCCGTTGCTGTCGGCTTCGGTAATTCCATGTCGGTTTGCTGAAGATGGTGCAAACCGTACCAAAGTTGTCCTAGTGCGATACCGCCATCATTGACCGGAACCAGTCCCTGCGGTAACCAAGAGATGCCCAGAACATCAAATGCTTGTTGGCAGAATTCGGTTAAACACCGATTCTGAAATACGCCGCCTGTCATTACTACTGGCAGCGGTTGTTGTATAAATTGTTGTGCCGCCTGAGTTGCGTCGACTACGGCCTGAGCAAGCGCTTGAATAAAACCAAGCGCTAATGCGTCTGTATCTGCCCCGGCTAACATGGCATGCATTACCTCGGCAAATAGCGCGTGAGCGTTCCAGCAACCCAGCTGAGCTCCGGCGTGAGCTTCGCACTTAAGTGTCAAAGGATATGGCATAACATGATTTGCTAATGCGCGCCTTGCCGCAGTTTCAAGCAAAATTCCTGCTTGACCTTCAAATTGCGTCTCGTGCATTAATCCCAATAACACCGCAAGAGCATCGAATAAACGACCAATGGAATGGGTCTGCGGCATTTTACCACTGTCCATCACGCGTCTAAGGTTATTGAGTTGGCTTAAGGACAGGCCAGCAAAGCAGGGCAATTGGCTGAGCGTCTGCTGCTCAAACTGCTCAGCCAATAGAGCAAATACAATCCGCCAAGGTTGTTTGATGGCTAATTCATTGCCGATGAGCGCAAAGGGTTTGAGGGTAATGAGGCGCTGATAGTGGTGATTGTCAGCTAACAACAGCTCGCCGCCCCACAGCTCACCATTATCGCCAAGCCCGGTGCCATCAAAACTAAAACCTAACACTTGGCCTTGGTAATCATTGGCGGCCAACGTGGCTAACACATGGCCATAATGATGTTGTACGGCAATTTTGGGCGCAGTTTGATTCTCAGCCCAGATACTGGAAGCATATTGCGGGTGTAAATCGCGCACAATATGCCGCGCTTGAAACTGATACATGCGCTGAAAACTGCCTAGGGTACGTTGAAAGTAACCTTCAGCACCCAGCGAAAACAGATCGCCTATGTGTGGGCTTAAACATAGGTTGTTGCCAATATTCAGCGCGAGGGTATTTTTTTGCTGTGGGCCAACCGCTAACACGGCGTGTTCAGTGGCAGCAGGCGCTGATTTGCTCGGTAACATCAGCGGTGCGTAGCCGCGCGCCAATCGCATTACCTGAATATCGTCACCGACAATTTGCACGACCGAATCATCGCAGCCGTTAAGAATAGGGCGGTTATGGTCGAGTACGCCATCGACCACTGCAAAAGGCCCAGTTGCCAACTGGGCGATAATGTCTTGGCTGTCGGTAATAATCGGTTCGCCAGAAAGGTTGGCACTGGTGGCCACTATGGGCAATTGCAGCGCATCAAGTAGCAATGTGTGCAACGGCGTGTAAGGCAGAAATAGCCCAAGACGATCAATCTCTGGTGCGACGGCATCACTGAGTTTTAAGGTTGCGCCTGCTGGTTCATTTTTGGCAAGCAGGACAATCGGCCGTTCTTGGCTGGCGAGCAGCTGCCACTCTTTTTCAGAGCCTTTGGCATATTGTTTGGCCATCGTAAGATCAGCCACCATCACTGCTAACGGTTTGGCGGGACGCTGCTTACGACGGCGTAACGTTTGAACGGCCTCATCAGATGTGGCATCACAGACCAGATGAAAACCACCCAATCCTTTAATCGCGAGAATCTCACCGCGTTTTAGTGCGGCGATTGCACGAGTTAATGCTGCATCGCGGTCGGCCAAGCTAACGCCGTGAGCATCCAAATAGCGCAATTGAGGCCCGCAATTAGGGCAGCTCACAGGTTGGGCGTGATAGCGGCGGTCGAGCGGGTTTTCATACGCACTACGGCAGTCACGGCACATCTCAAACGAGGCCATTGAGGTGTTTTTACGATCGTATGGCAGGCGATTTATGATGGTGTAACGCGGGCCGCAGTGGGTACAGTTAACAAAAGGATAATGGTAGTGACGGTTGTTTGGATCGCGCATCTCCGCCAAACACTCAGGACAGCTACTTTTATCACTGCTCACTACAGTTAAGGCACTATCGCTGCTGTCACTTTTTTTGATGCTAAATTGCAATAACTGGCTGTCTACGTCGATGGCTTGCTTCAGTATGTCATCAAGTCGCGCCAGTGGTGGTCTGTCGACATAAAGTAAGCTATCAAATTGATTGATCGCATGCGCTGAACCTTGCACGACAACGGTGACACCTTCACAGTTATTCAACACATAGCCAGTGAGTTGACAGCGCAGCGCAAGCTGATAAATCCAAGGACGAAATCCCACACCTTGGACAATGCCGTGCATGCGATAGCGACGCGCTAGCAACTGCGGCAAGGGGCAAGGTGTGGCGATAGTCATCAGTTAGCCTCGGCGTTGACGCAAATAAAGTGCGCCTGTCGCCAACAATGCGCCATCGAGATCTTGCTGTTGGCTAGAAGCCATCGGGAAGTTTTTGCCTAAGCGTAAACCTAACCGCTTAACAATCACGGGATTAGCGATATCACTGCCTGCCAAGTAAACGCGTTCAATGCCTGAGTTAAGATCCAACCGCTCAATCCAATTTGCGATAAAGTCGGCTAACGAATCATGCATGGCGAATGCGAGTTTGGCTTCATCATTGTCGCCTGCAAGACGGAAACTGACTAAGGTGCCAATGGCTTTCGTCCAGTCAATAGTGCTGCTACCGTCTTCCCGCTTAACCAGTGGAAAATCGATGCGCGGCGAGTTAGCGCTGCAATTGGCCATCGCGCTGGACACAAAGCTAGTGGCTAAGCTTTTGGCTGATTCGCCATTCAGGCCAATCAACACTGCAGCAACCGCCCACAGGCTATTTAAGGTGGCGGCACTGTAGTCGTTGAGATCTAGTGCAAGTAAGCGTTCTAAAATAGCTGGCTGCTGTCCGACAAATTTTTGCCATACACCAGCGTGTTCGCTAATTTGCATTGCCGCATGAATTGCGGAACCATTCGCTGGCAGCTTAGGCAGGGTTAAAAATGAGGTCAGCGAACCTTTATCATCGCGCACGAGGATTTGGCTATCATATTGTTCGCTAAAGTAAATCAGCGCGTAGTGACTTGATTGGCCAAATTCTGCGCCAAGCGCTAAAGCCGCGCATTCCGCCGCTTTGCGTGTGTCGGTGCTATCCCAGACGTTTTGCTCCGTGCTTAAGCTACTGATGATCTGCGGTTGTTTACGATTGCCACTCGCTACCGCGACATAATTGCCAAATCGGACACTTTCATGCAGTGGCTCGGCGAGCGTAAATCCAGTACCTGCCTGTGTTAACTGACAAGCTTGACTCTGTACTGGCAGGTCAACACCCAACACATTGGCAAACACAGAGCGTTTTGCGCCCTTGATATAGAGCCAATCTACTCCTTTAACCCGCAACAGTTCACATAACACTTGTTGCAAGCGGCTAGCGGCAAACCCCACCGGTATCAGCGATTGGCTGATACCACTGGTTGGTTGTGGCTTAAGTAGCAGCAATGGCTTTTCGATGGAGGACAGCGACAATACTTGGCGATTTTCCAGTACGAAATGCTCGCTTAATGTATTGGGATTACACACCAATACTGCACTATCGCCGTCATTGAAAGGTTGGCGTCCTAGTTGAATGCTGCCAATTACATCAGTCAGCGTGATCGTTTCGCCAGACAGAAGTTGCGTTGCCAAATTGACTAAATCTGCCACTTGTAGCGCGGCTAGGTCAGCATTGTCCTCGATAACACGTTCGCCATGGCAATGCGAACACGGTAGCACTAACTGAGCAAAATTGGCGTGCTGATTATCGCCAAATTGCGGCTGACAATGTTGGCAAAAGGGCAGTTGTGCGTCAGTTTCCTTAAGCGGTTTGTTACTGCCTAAACGTTCGGCGGCTGGCACAATGCGAGATTCGAGTAGATAAGTGCTTAGCAGAAAGTCTTGCGCGAGTTCGTTCGCGAGCGCTTCAAGCGGTGCCTGTTCGCCCTCTGCTTCAATCATGTAGCGCCACGTTATAGGTAGACTCTGCAACGATTCTGCTTGTGCCTTAATTGCCACAAGCCCAACAGTTAATGTTAGTGAAGAGTAATTAAGGTATTGATTGCATAAGTGGTTATACCAAGGCACTTGACTGGAACAGTCAAACTCAAATCTTATTAATTTCATATTATTCAGTATCCTGCGGTTCCTTCACCTGTGGCTTGTGACCACTGTCCCGATCGCCCATCGACAGGCGCGGAATATAGGATTGCGGGATCAGCTCAGCAATGTCGGTATTCGCGACTTTAGTGCATTGCCAGCCCAGCTTAGTAAGGTAGTTGATGAGCGCTTTTTCCATGACCGGCACAGCCGCTGAAATACGTTCAGTCAGTCCCAGAGTCATCGGCTCAATTACAGTAGGAGTAACGCCGAGCACCATGGTATGTGGACGGTCGCCCATCATTTCCATCATGGTTAGCGTTTGCAGCATTTCTACTTCGTGTGCGCTGCCTTGCCAGTCAATTTCAGGTGGCGCGTTATCAAAATCGAAAAAATAGACTTCACCCGGTTCACAACCAGCAGCATTAACGGTGTCCACCACAATAAGGGCTTGGTACTGCGCGATGATAGGGGTTAACCCTTGCGCCAGCGTACCACCGTCAAGCATCACCAGTTCATGTTCCGGGTGAGTGATTTGGTAGTTTTCGTGAATATAATTGACAAAATGTACGCCGATACCTTCATCGGCGTACAGCACATTGCCAATTCCCAACAGCAATGTATTCATTGGGCTCCTAGTGCTTGTCTGGATGGTAGTCGTAACCCGAGACAATCGCATCAACAGAGTTATGTTTGAAGCGGATGCCAGTCCAGACTGCCATGTATACGTGGATCACCACAAAGATCACGAACACCCAGGTAATGTAGTGGTGCCAGATACGCACCCACGCTAAACCACCTAATTGTGCGGTACACCAGCTCGCGATGCTCCAAAGTGCACCACCAAAGGCTTCGTGATAAACGTTGGCGTAAAGTATCAGACCTGAAATACAGATCAGGAACGCCATCACTGAAACCATGAGATAGGTCACATATTGCAGTGGGCCATATACACCAGCTTTGTTGAGCTTACCCATCCATAAATAGGATTTAAGTTGCGTGATCCAGCTGTTGACGCTCATGACATCTTTCATCGAGCGACGTTCAATGTCGCTCTTGCTGAAAAAGTACAGATAAGCGCGCGCAAGGGTGATCGCACACAAAATAAATCCGAAAATCAGGTGGGCGAAACGGATCCAGCCCTGAACCAAAATGTCAGTAGATTCTGCTCCAACAACAAACGGCCAAGAGATATAAAAGCCAGTTGCTACCAGTGCAGTAATTGCCAACGCCCTGAGCCAGTGGAAAATACGTATCGCGGCACTGAAGATTTTTTCCTGTTTATAGGAAACTTCTGCTGTTGCCATGTTACACCTCCTTATCAGGCGCTTGGGTCAATACGGAACTCGCCCAGCGATTGACCTTTGTAATCCATCACGTGCACTGCACATGCCATACATGGGTCGAAAGAGTGAATGATACGGATCACTTCTAACGGCTTAGTTGGATCTTCCAATTTCAAACCGACTAATGAGGCTTCGTATGGACCGATGTTACCGTTGGCGTCTTTAGGACCGGCGTTCCATGTGGTCGGTACTACCGCTTGATAATTTTCTACCAAGCCGCCTTTAATGCGGATCCAGTGGCTCAGCATGCCGCGTGGCGCTTCAATCATTGCGTGACCAACATACTCTTTGCTTGGGTCGATTTGTGGTTCAACGTAAGTCGATTCGTCAGCCAGAATGTTTTTCAGCAGCGCATCAAAGGTTTTCAAGCCTTCAGCAGCAACGATACTGGTTTGCAGCATACGGGCAGCAGTACGGCCTAAGGTCGTAAACAGTGCTTCTACCGGCAGACCGGTGGCATTCAATAAGCCAGTTACTGCGTCAACAACTACTTTATTGCCTTTGGCATAGTTAACCAGCAAACAGGCTAACGGACCCACTTCAACAGGTTCGCCGTTGTAACGTGGTGATTTAACCCAGCTGTACTTGTTGTCGCCATCCAGTGTTGGCAGTTTGCCGTATACAGTGTCACGCTCAACCAAACCCGTGTAGTTAGGCACAGTCGTGCCATCGTATGGATGCTGAGCTTTATCAGCACTGTACCAAGCGTGCGTCACGTCTTCTGCAATCTTGGTTGGGTCGATGTCAGTGACATTGCCCAGATCGCCATTCATGATCACACCTTGTTGGAAGATGTACTCACCATCAGCGGTAGCAAAGTCATTAGTACAGAGGAAGTTCTTAACGTTTACGCCGCCCAACACTGATGATTCACCACCAAATGCCGATGCTGCCATGACGATATCTGCGCGGTAAGCACGTTCGATAAAGTCTTGTACGATGGCGTGTTTTTGTTTCCACTCTTGCAGACGAGCAGGGCTCAGCATATCGCGCACAGAGGTTACACCACCAACGACCAGAGATTGAGGGTGAGGTTGTTTACCACCGAAGATCGCCAGCATCTCTGCTGCGACACGTTGCACTTCCAATGCTTTCAGATAGTGCGACAGCGCAATCAGGTTTTGCTCTGGTGAGAACTTATAAGTTTTGTTACCCCAGTAGGCGTTAGCGAATGGGCCTAACTTACCGGTTTCCACAAAACCTTTGACACGTTCTTGCACTGCACGCAGTTCACCGTCGCTGGTGGCAATTGGATTGTGCACATATTCATGCGCCAATTGCGACGCTTTGACAGGATCGGCACTCAGTGCTGATACGACGTCTACCCAGTCCAGACCGTGCAGGTGATAGAAATGCACGATATGGTCATGCATAAACAGTGATGTCAGCATCAGTGAACGCAGATAACGCGCATTCAATGGGATTTTCAGCCCCAGCGCGTTTTCAACCGCTTCGGTACCTGCACGATAATGCGAATAGGTACATACACCGCATATACGTTGTACTAACAGACCCACGTCCATTGGTGTACGGCCTTTCAGAATAACTTCCAGACCACGCCATAAGGTTGAAGAAGACCAGGCTTTCTGGACGACATTGTTCTCATCCACTTCCACCTCAATACGCAGGTGGCCCTCGATACGAGTGATAGGATCAATAACGACACGTTGATTCATTTAATTAGTCCTCCTTGGAACCGGCAAATACACTAGCAACAGCGTGAGCGCCGATACCAACAACGGTCGCGGCAAGAATGACACCACCAATGGTATCAGCGGTTGCATCAAGACCATGTAACAATTGACGGCCAAGAGGTTTTTCAAAGTCTGCCATGTCATCCCAGAAGTTAGGTTCAGAGCAACCCATACATCCGTGACCAGCCAATACTGGCCAGCTAACATGGTGGTTAAAGCGTTCTGTCGGACAGTTGTTGTAGGTGTAAGGACCTTTACAACCGACTTTGTAGAGGCAGTAGCCTTGTTTTGCGCCTTCATCACCGAATTTTTCAACGAATTCACCGGCATCAAAACGACCGCGACGTTCGCAGTTATCGTGCACGCGTGCGCCATAAGCCCATTTTGGACGGTTAAACATATCCAGTGCTGGCAGACGGCCAAACATCACGAAGTACATCAGCGTACCGACGATGTTTTTCTCACTTGGAGGGCAACCACCTAAGTTAACGACTGATTTGTTGACCACTTCATAAACGCCTTTAGCGCCAGTTGGGTTTGGCGCAGCGGCCTGTACACCACCGAATGAGGCACAGGTTCCGACTGAAACAATCGCAGCCGCACCTTCAGCAGCTTCCTTGATGATTTCCATACCAGTGTGGCCTTTACAGCCAACGGTCAGGAAGGTGCCGTTGTTCGCCGTAGGCACAGCACCTTCAACCGCTAATAGGTAATTGCCTTTGTAGGCTTCTAAGGCATGTTCAAGGTTTTCTTCAGCTTGCCAGCCAGCGGCGGCCATCAGTGTTTCGTGATATTCGAGCGAGATATGGTCGAAAATCAGGGTGTCGAGATTCGGAGTATCTGCGCGTACCAGCGATTCAGAGCAACCGGTACATTCGGCTAAATGTAACCAGATAAGCGGTACGCGGTCAGCCAGTTCTGCGGCTTCGGCAACCAAATTACTGAAGGGTAGCGGCAGTGCTAACAGCGCGGTAACCGAGGCGCTCCATTTCATGAAATCACGGCGAGTGATCCCATGCTTGAGCATGCGTTCCTGCAAAGACGTTTCTTGACGAGGTGGAAGTTGGCGTAACGCTTGGAGTCGCTTCCGACCTTGTTCAAAAAGGGCTGAATGTGTGTCCATGGTTTGACCTTTTTATGTTTTTGAACGGGCTTTTTTGCGTTATAGCTCACACGGCTAATAGCAGCGATCTTAGAGGTCGCACCAAGGCAGATGTTTGAGATATATCAATATTTGCTCTAAATTGGGATTTGAAAAAAGATTAGATTTTTAGAATATGAGAAAGATCAATTATAAATGGCCAAATTGGGACATTTTGTCTAATTATCTTTTGAAAGTTTAATTGTCTGGAATATGACGCATTTTACGTCATTTTTGCTGACAAATTAGACAAAAGTCTAAAGTTTTGTATCTGCTGTTTGAAAATCACTCTGTGAAATAAGTTGATAACAACTCCCTTAATCGGATTCTATGGGGTTATTACGGTAAGCGTTCTGTGGTGAAGTTGTTTATCAAAGTGTGCGCTGCGTGTGACTGCAGCAAGGTTAATGTTGATGCAGATCACACGCAAAATTGGCTTAAAAATTCAGCTTAATCTCAATGCTTTGGATGATAGTCATACCCGGACACGATCGCATCGACCGCATTGTGTTTAAAGCGAATTCCCATCCACACAGCCATATAGATGTGAATGACCAAAAAGATGATGAATACCCAGGTGACATAGTGGTGCAGAATCCTTACCCACGCTAAGCCACCAAATACTTGGGTTAACCAAGCGGCGCTGCTCCACAGTGCGCCACCCAAACCTTGGTGATAGACGTTAGCGTACAGCACTAAGCCGGTTAGGCACATAAAGGCCGCCATTATGCTAACGCCTAAGTAGGTCACAAACTGCAGTGGGCCATAGACGCCTTTATGGTCGAGTCCGCCAATCCAAAAATAGGATTTAAGTTGAATAATCCAGCTGCGATAGTTTTTTACGTCTTCAAATGAACGACGTTCAATATCGCTTTTACTGAAAAAGAACAGATAGGCACGCACAAGCGTAACGGCACACAAAATAAAGCCACAGATCAAATGGGCGTAGCGGATCCAACCTTGTACTAAAACGTCGGTTGTATCGGCGCCGACCAGATACGGCCAGGAGATGTAAAATCCTGTCGCCACTAAAATGACAATAGAAAGTGCCCGCAACCAGTGAAATATCCTGATGGCGGCACTGAACACTTTTACCCGTTCATAATCAGGCGTAGTCGTTGCCATAATTTCCTCCTTAGGCGGCATTGGGACCGACACGGAATTCGCCGAGTGACTGGCCTTTGTAATCCATCATGTGGACCGAACATGCCATGCATGGGTCAAATGAGTGGATAATACGCAGCACTTCCAGTGGTTTTTTCGGATCTTCCAATTTCAAACCCAGGAGTGACGCTTCGTACGGGCCAATGTTGCCGTTGGCATCTTTCGGACCGGCGTTCCACGTCGTGGGTACTACAGCTTGGTAGTTTTCCACTACGCCGTTTTTAATCCGAACCCAGTGACTTAGCATGCCGCGCGGCGCTTCAATGAATGAGTGGCCGATATATTCTTTGTTTGGATCGATATTAGGTTTGATGTACAGGGTGTCGTCGCTGCCAAGGTTAGTCACCAATGCGTCGAAGATCTTGTCACATTCGTCGGCCAAAATTTCAGTTTCGATCATCCGCGCAGCAGTACGACCCAAGGTAGTATATAGCGCTTCCAGCGGTAGTCCGGTTTCTTGCAAAAAGGCGTTAATCGCATCAACCACTTTTTGGTTGCCACGAGCGAAGTTCACTAGCAAACATGCCAGTGGGCCGACTTCCATTGGCTTGCCGTTATAACGCGGTGATTTTACCCAGCTGTATTTACCTTCGTTGTCGAGGGTCGGTAGTTTGCCGTACACAGTATCGCGCTCAACGTAGTCGGTGTATTCCGGAATGGTGGTACCTTCATATGGGTGTTGTGGTTTATCGGCGCTGTACCAAGAGTGAGTGACATCTTCCGCCACCAAATCTGGGTTGACGTCTTCCACCTTACTGAGGTCGCCATCATGGATAACACCTTGGTGATACAAGTGTTTACCGTCAGCGCCATAGAATTCGTTAGTACAGATAAAATTATGGACGTTTACGCCACCTAGCACTGAGGCTTCAGCGCCAAAGGCGTCGGCCGCCATGACGATATCGGCGTGGTAGGCGCGTTTGATAAAGTCGCGCACGATGTCGTGCTTGGCTTTCCATTCTTGTAAACGTGCAGGGCTCAGCAGATCCCGAATTGAGGTCATACCGCCGACGACCACAGATTGTGGGTGCGGTTGCTTACCACCAAAGATCGCCATCATTTCGGCGGCAACACGCTGGATTTCCAAGCCTTTGAGATAATGTGATAACGCAATCAGATTTTGCTCTGGGCTAAAACGATAGGTTTTGTTTCCCCAGTAAGCATTCGCAAATGGGCCTAAACGACCTTTATCGACGAAGCCTTGTACGCGTTTTTGAACTGCACGCAGATCGCCTTCACCGGCTGCAATAGGTTCATCTGTGTATTTTAGGGCAACTTGTGCAGCTTTCGCCGGATCTGCACTCAGGGCCGACACCACATCAACCCAATCCAGAGCATGCAGGTGATAGAAGTGCACGAGATGATCATGGTAGTGCAGGGCACTCATCATCAATGAACGCAGATATTTAGCATTGACCGGAATTTCCAAGCCAAGCGCGTTTTCAACCGCTTCAGTACCGCAGCGGTAGTGCGAGAAAGTACACACGCCACAGATACGTTGTACCAATAGACCAACATCCATTGGGGTACGGCCTTTCAAAATTACTTCTATACCGCGCCACAACGTCGATGAGGCCCAGGCTTTTTGAATCACATTTTGCTCATCGACTTCAACTTCAATGCGCAGGTGGCCCTCAATTCGGGTGATAGGGTCAATAACAACACGTTGATTCATCTATTAATCCTCTTTGGAATTCGCAAACAAACTAGCGACAGCATGAGCACCAATACCCACCACGGCTGCGCCGATAATTACTGCGCCGACCGTGTCGGCACTGGCATCAATACCGTGCAGTAATTGCCGTCCAAGAGGTTTTTCAAAATCCGCCATATCGTCCCAGAAGTTAGGCTCTGAGCACCCGATACAACCGTGACCTGCCAATACTGGCCAGCTCACATGAGCGTTAAAGCGTTCAGTCGGGCAGTTATTGTAAGTGTAAGGTCCCTTACAACCGACTTTATATAAGCAGTAACCGTCTTTGGCGTTGTCATCGCTGAATTGTTCAACGAATTCACCTGAGTCAAAGTGACCGCGACGTTCACAGTTGTCGTGGACACGTGCGCCATAAGCCCATTTGGGACGGTTGAACATATCCAGCGCTGGCAGACGGCCAAACATCACGAAGTACATCAGTGTACCCACAATGTTTTTCTCACTTGGTGGGCAGCCACCTAAGTTGATCACAGTGCGGTCGATGACTTCATGTACGCCTTTGGCGCCGGTTGGGTTAGGCGCCGCCGCTTGAACACCGCCAAATGATGAACAGGTACCGACCGAGATAATCGCCGCGGCACCTTCGGCCGCTTCTTTGACCAACTCAAGCCCGGTTTTACCTTTGGCGCCGACTTTCAGGAAGGTACCGCCATTCTTGGTCGGTACCGCACCTTCGACTGCCAGCAGGTAGTTACCACGGTAATTTTCCATGGCGTGTTCGAGGTTTTCTTCAGCTTGCCAGCCAGCAGCGGCCATCAGCGTTTCATGATATTCGAGCGAAATATGGTCAAAAATCAAGGTGTCGAGATCAGGCGTGTCAGCGCGGGTCAAGGATTCAGAGCAACCCGTACATTCGGCCATATGCAGCCAGACTAGAGGTACGCGATCTGCCAGCTCGGCAGCTTCAGCAACTAGGTTACTGAAAGGTAATGGTAGGGCGAGCAGCGCAGTAACAGATGCACTCCATTTCATAAAGTCACGACGACTAATGCCGTGTTCTAACAGTTTATCTTTTAGAGATTCTTGCTGACGAGGTGGCATCTGCCTGAGTGCTTCCAGCCGTTTTCTGCCTTGCTCAAAGAGCGCTGCATGTGTTTCCATGGATTAACCTTAATTTTTATTTTGCTTCACACAAAAGTCGTTGCTGACTTTTATCATTTCTTCGCGAGAGTTCGCTGCTAAGAACTGAATCTTGACGCTGATCATATTTCGCGCCTTTTTAAGACAATGTAAGTAACGTAAGTAAATCAATATTGATGTGGATCAATAAAAAGGCTTGTCGGTGTAAAAAATATCCAGTAGGGAACTTGTCGGCAGATCTGCACTCAATAAGCAGAGATATCATAGTGCTAGCGGATCTGTGGTAATATGCATACCGCGACGTTCTAGCCAATTTTATAAGCAGACGATATGCGCATACTGTTAATCGAAGATAATGATTTGCTGGCTCAAGGGCTGACACTGAGCCTTGAGAAACTCGATATTCAAGTCGACCACGTCACCACGGTCAAACAAGCCGAAGTCGCCGTCCATAATGAAGCACTGAGTGCCATTGTATTGGATCTCGGTCTACCTGACGGTAATGGTCGAACCCTGTTACAGCAATGGCGCCGCCGAGGTATCGACATTCCGACCATTGTGCTAACGGCCAATACTGACTTTGACACTAAGCTCGCTTGCTTAGATATTGGTGCCGATGATTACCTCGCGAAACCTTTTGATGTGCGAGAACTCGTTGCTCGGGTGAAAGCTATCGTGCGTCGCCGTCACGGTATGTTTGAAAACAAATTGGAAGTGGGCGCGCTGTCGATGGACCTCAATACCCACGAGGTCTCATTTCGTGGTGAAGCGATACAACTGTCGCGACGTGAATATCAGTTACTGCTCGAACTTGCGCAGTCGAGCGGTCGCGTGCTTACTCGAGGGCAGTTGGAGCAACTGACCTATGGCTGGGATGAAGTGGGGAGCAACTCGATTGAGGTGCATATTCATCACCTACGCAAAAAAACCTGTACTGAATTAATCAAAACAATCCGTGGCATAGGTTATACGCTCGCGGAAGTGGAGTAACTATGTCACTTAGGTTGACCATGATCGGTGTGATGCTGTTGGGGATCTCACTCTCTATCGGTATCTCAACGTGGTTGAGTACGCACGACTCTGAACGGCAAATTGAAGAGTTGTTTGATGCACAAATGCTGCAAAGCGCCAAAATGCTGGAGTTGTTTTACAGCGCTCAACCACCCGAACATCGTCGCAACCTGATTGGCCATCCGTTGTTGTTAGATATCAAACCAGCTAAGGTAGAAACCTTTCAGGAAGATGCTAACGCCGAAGAGCTCGCTTATGAGCAGAAGCTGGCATTTCAGATTTGGAATCCTCAGGGCGATCTGTTAATGCGCTCGGTCAACAGCCTCACCACACCCATGACTGAATTTGACGTCGGGTATCGTGAGCTGACGATGAATCATCGGTTGTGGCATGTGTATACCTACTATTCTAAAGCCAGTGACGTATGGATTATCACCGGCCAACGTAACGACGTGCGCGATGAGCTGGTAGAACAGATCATGGGGAACAGCATTGTCGGACCTGCGATTATCTTTCCGCTGGTGGCGTTACTGATGATTTTCCTTTCTTACTGGTTGTTTGAGCCTGTGCAAGCGTTAGCGCGAAAGTTAAAACAGCGCTCAACGGCTGATTTGACGCCTATTCAAATGAAACTGCCCAGTGAGTTAGTCCCAGTCTGCGATGCGATGAATGGCTACATTGAACGTATTGGCGACGCTATGGTACGAGAGCGGAAATTCAGTGGTGACGCTGCGCATGAATTGAAAACGCCACTGGCAATTATCAAACTCCACCATCAAGGTATTGAGCAGTCAACTTCTGCAGAGGAGCGGCAACTGCATCACGCCGCAATCGATAAAGGGATTGTGCAAATCAGTCATACCATTGAGCAGCTATTGTTGTTGTCTCGCGTGGATTCGTTAGCTGCGTTAAACGCTGAGCCTCTGGCACCAGAGCTATTAATCAACGAAGTGCTTAACGATATGCTGCCGTTAATTGAATCTTATGACTGGCAATTGCAGTTTGAACAGGGTTTAAAGCTACAAGGTGACGGTTTTTATCTCAAGTTGGTGTTTAAAAATATCATTGAGAATGCCTGCAAGTATTCCAATCAGGAAGGGCCGATTACCATTAAAACTTGGGCCGAGCCAGACAATGGCATGGCAGTCGTACAAGTGCTGGATTCAGGCCCAGGGCTAGATGAAGCAGCCTGTGAACAAATCAAAGAGCGTTTCTTCCGTGCCGCCGGAGAGCAAATTTCCGGGTCGGGATTGGGATTGTCGATTTGTGCGCAAATTGTGGAGTTACACAAGGGGCAATTGGATATTACCCCTGGCCAGCCTAAAGGCTTGGATGTGCGGATTCGTTTGCCGTTGGCCTGAACACCAACTCAAACCTGAGCCCTGAAAATGCCGTGCGTTATACCACGCCCGCTCGGCTCAGACGTGCAACATTGACGCCTTTAAGTGCAGCGATTTGATTCACAAGATGATTCACCTCTTTTGCCTGACCTTTCAAAATGATGGTTTCTAAGCAGCGGTGATGATCGATGTGCACATGCGTACTACAAAGGATGTGCACTAAGTGGTTGTGTTGGATCTCAATCAGCTTTTCGGATAAACCGCGCTGGTGATGGTCAAAAATGAGCGTTAGCACGCCAACCACATCTTCGACGCTGTCGTTCCATTGTTTGTCGACAATCCGGTCCCGAAAGAGATCACGAATATATTCCGAACGAGATTGATAACCGCGAGACGCGATATCGGTTTCTATTTCTTCAAACAGTGATTGCGGCAGGGAAACGGTAAACCGTTGAATTTCGTCGTTTGCCACTGTGTATGTCTCCACCAATAACTGAGGCTAATACCTTACTGATTTGCGCACCATGCAACTGTGAGACAGCTCGTGTCCGCGCAATATGAAAAACGCGCCTTGCGGCGCGTTTTGTCAACTTTAGAAGTTCGCGGTGCGCGGTGCGCGAGGGAAAGGAATCACATCACGGATGTTGTTCACTCCCGTCACGTAAGACACCAGACGCTCAAAGCCCAGACCGAAACCTGAGTGTGGCACTGTGCCGTAACGACGTAGATCGCGATACCACCAGTAATCTTCTGGGTTCAGATCCATTTCAGCCATACGGGCATCCAGCACGTCCAAACGTTCTTCACGTTGTGAACCACCGATGATTTCACCGATGCCCGGCGCTAATACGTCCATTGCCGCCACTGTTTTGCCATCTTCATTGAGGCGCATGTAGAAAGCTTTGATATCCTTTGGATAGTTCTTCACTACCACAGGGGCCTTGAAGTGTTCTTCCGCCAGATAGCGTTCGTGCTCTGATTGCAGATCGATACCCCATTCAACAGGGTATTCGAATTGCTTGTCGCAGTTTTGCAGGATTTCTACCGCATCGGTGTAATCCACTTGAGCAAAGTCACTCTCTACAAAGTTTTGCAGACGGTCGATAACCGTTTTATCAACGCGTTGAGCGAAGAACTGCAGATCATCCATACGTTCTTGCAGAACCGCGTTAAAGCAATACTTCAGCATATCTTCAGCGAGTGCGGCAACGTCGTCTAGTTCAGCAAATGCGACTTCTGGTTCAACCATCCAGAACTCCGCCAAGTGACGGCTGGTGTTTGAATTTTCAGCGCGGAAGGTTGGGCCGAAGGTATAAATTTTTGACAGTGCACAGGCGTAGGTTTCGCCGTTCAACTGACCTGATACGGTCAAGAAGGCTTCCTTACCGAAGAAGTCTTGGTCGTAATCCACTTTACCCGCGTCGGTGCGTGGCAGGTTTTCCATATCCAGCGTTGAGACACGGAACATTTCACCCGCGCCTTCACAGTCTGAAGCGGTGATTAGTGGGGTTGCGACCCAGATATAGCCGTTTTCGTGGTAAAAACGGTGAATCGCCTGTGACAGACAGTTACGCACGCGCATCACGGCACCAATCAGGTTGGTACGTGGACGCAGATGCGCTAATTCGCGCAAGTGTTCCACACTGTGACGTTTCGCTGCCATTGGGTAGGTATCAGGATCTTCCACCCAACCAGTCACTTCAACCTTGGTGACTTGCAGTTCAAAGTCTTGGCCTGCGCCTGGACTTTCCACTACTTCACCGGTCATTACAACAGAGCAGCCAGCAGTTAAATGCAGCACGTCGTCATTGTAATTGGGCAAGCTATTGGGTACTACGCCTTGGATCGGATCGAAACAAGAACCATCATAAACCGCCAGAAATGAAATCCCAGCTTTTGAATCACGGCGAGTGCGAACCCAGCCACGAACCGTGACTTCGCTTCCCACCGGATGCTCACCTTTAAATACAGATGCGACAGATGCAACGCTCATTATTGCTTTGAACTCCACTAAAATAATAACTGCCTGCTTTGTCGTTGTTTTCTTGGCATTTGCCGCGATAAGCAACGATATTGATCACACAGGAAAAAATTTGGACGTTTATATTACCTTGCTGGTGGCTTTTCTCAAGCTGAAAAAGGTATTCTTCATATTCATCAAGGATTTTAAGCGGCAGGAGTTTGATATGAGCAAATTGCGCATATTGCAATTGTTACTCGCTATCTTATCAATAGTGGGCTGGAGCCTCGCGGTTTACGCCTTACTGATTTTTGATGACGCCCGTCCTGACCGCCAAGTGGGTTACTTTCTCAGTCGTGGAGTATCGGTGCGCTTACGCTGGGATCCTGTGGCTACCGCCCACCTAGAGCAGATTATCTGGACCTGTGCCGCTATCAGCTTTATGAGCTTATTGGTCAATTGGTACTGTGCCAGCCATAGTCGCATGGGCTATTGGTTTAATATTCCGTTACTGCTGCTGATTTCCGTTACCTCAGGATTGTACCTGAAGTTTCTTATCTAAATTTTTGTTAGCTGCCGACAAAATGTATCGATAATGGCGGCTGTTGCGCCCCAAATTAATCGCTGCTGATAGGGGATAAATGTCACTGGCACTGGCGTATTGCGCCGAGTTAACCACAGCGTATGTCGGTGCTGATCAGCCATCAAAAAAGATAACGGCACAGTAAAACTGTCTGACACCTCTTGCGCATCAAGGATGGGCGTAAAGGGTGAATCGATAATCCCGACTATAGGGGTGATGCTAAATCCCGTCAGGGTATTGTGCTGCGGCAGTACGCCTAACACATCTACCTGCGACGGCGCTAATGCCACTTCTTCCCATGCCTCGCGCAGTGCCGTATCCACAATAGAGTCATCTTGTGGTTCAGGTTTGCCACCAGGAAACGCGATCTGTCCGGGATGAGCTTTGAGATGCTGTGGCCGCTGGGTGAGCAATAATTCGACGCCTACATCCGTTTGCTGAAATGCCATTAACACCGCTGCCGAACGTAAGCGAATCCCGTCGGTATTGACGACGCGCTGCAGTGGCGCATTGGCCAACATAAACTGGGTTCTGAGTTCGGCTAGGGTGTCCACACTCTGTCCTTGTTAATCACTGTGGTGATGTTTAAACATAGTTATTTGGCCGCTTCATCGCGCAACACCGGAAGGATTTTAATTACCTTATCAAAGCTTTCTTGATATTCAGCCTCACCATCGGAATCGGCAACAATGCCACCGCCAGCCCAACAATACAGCTGCTGTTGCTGCGCCAGCAAGGTGCGAATTGTAATGCTGCTGTCCATCTTGCCGTCCTGACTAATATAACCAATTGAACCGCAATAGATACTCCGACGGGAAGGCTCTAGCTCGTCAATGATCTGCATGGCTCGCACTTTAGGCGCGCCGGTAATAGAACCACCGGGAAAGGCTGCGCGCAGCAAATCTGTTGCCTGATATTGCGGGCTCAGTGTAGCCCGCACAGTGCTGACTAAATGATGCACTGCTGGGAAACTTTCGATGGCAAATAAAGCAGGAACCTCAACGCTGCCTGCTTGTGCGACTTTACCGATATCATTACGCAGCAGATCGACGATCATTAGGTTTTCAGCACGATTTTTTTCCGACTGTTGCAGCTCAATTGCGGCTTGTTGGTCGAGTTCTGGCTCGGGGCCCCGCGCTGCAGTCCCTTTTATTGGCTTAGTCTCGATGACGGCGCATTCGTTTAGCTTTAAAAAGCGCTCTGGAGAAATCGACAGAATGGTCAAATCATCCCAGCGCCAGAATGCTGAAAATGGGGCACTATTTTGAGTTCTGAGCTTTAAATAAGCCTGCCATTCATCACCTTGATATTGAGCGCTGAAGCGCTGGGTAAGGTTAATTTGGTAACAATCACCGCTGTGTAGATAGTGCTGAATACGATCAAACTTTTGCAAATAGTCGACTTTGCTGAGCTGAGTTTGCCACGGCGACATGAGGCGAAACGAATTCGTGGCATCTAGATCCGTATCTTCACTGATATAGGCTTTCACTAACCCTTGCAGTCGGTTTGCCAGTGCTTCAATGTCGATATCCTTGACTGAACACACCAACTGCCACTGCTCTCCAGCGACTTGTTTGCTATCTCTTACTAATGCCCATGCATAAATGCCAGCCAATAACTGCGGAAACTGCAAATCATCCGTGGCGTTTTGTGGTAGTCGTTCAAACTCGCGACCTAAGTCATAGCTAAGCGCCATTAACGCACCGCCGCTGAAAGGCAGGGGGGATGGCGCAGCTTGAGGGAAATAGCGTTTAAGTTGTGATTGTAATACTGCGAGCGGGTCGTTCTCGGCGCTAGCAAATTCGGCTTCTATTTGATTATTGGCATTTATGAGCTGGGTGTGTCTAGGCTCGCTTTTTAAACGACACAAAGGTTCTGCTGCAATAATATCGTAGCGAGCATCGGCATGTGCTGCATCGGCTGAATCTAATAGTACGGCATAAGCTAAGGTGTTAACCGCGGCAAAAACCTGTGGCGTTGTGTAGTGCCAATCAAAGGTAATGTGGTGAATAGCTTGGGAATTTGAGATGTTGGACATCCTTTATCTAACCTAAAATGTGATGTAGCCCAAATTGTGGTGAGAGGGTATTATACTTGGCAACCTATACCAAGAGAACCAATCTGCCTTCCGTAAACTGGTCACCTAAAACGAGTTTACTTAATACTTAGTGTGAGTATTACGCTTAATTAGCTGTTTGTGTCACTGATGGGGAGTATGGCCAAACAACCTGTAAAGTGAAGGAAGCGACAGATAGCCAACGGAGCGCCAACATGTCTGTTATAAAGCAAGCCGATTTCATCGACAGTATTGCCGATGCCCTGCAGTATATCTCTTATTACCACCCTAAAGATTTTATCGACGCCATGGCAGAAGCCTATGAGCGTGAGCAAAGTCCAGCTGCAAAAGATGCCATTGCGCAGATCCTGATTAACTCTCGGATGTCAGCAGAAGGCCACCGTCCGCTGTGTCAAGACACCGGCATTGTGACCTGTTTCGTATATGTCGGAATGGGCGTGCAGTGGGATAAAACCGACATGACCATTCAACAGATGGTTGATGAAGGCACTCGTCGCGCTTATACCAATAGTGACAATACCTTGCGTGCGTCGATTGTGGCCGATCCCGCCGGCAGCCGTAAGAACACCCGTGATAACAGCCCGGCTGTGGTACATATTGTGTCAGTTCCCGGCGATCAAGTTGATGTGGCCATCGCTGCCAAAGGCGGCGGCTCAGAAAACAAATCCAAGATGGTAATGCTTAACCCGTCTGATGATATCGCTGCATGGGTTGAGAAAACACTGCCAACCATGGGCGCAGGTTGGTGCCCACCGGGGATGCTTGGGATCGGTATCGGCGGTACGGCGGAAAAAGCGGCGGTCATGGCCAAAGAAGCCTTGATGGAAAGTGTTGATATTCACGAACTCAAAGCGCGCGGTGCCGAAACCACCGAAGAGAAACTGCGGTTAGATATTTTCGAACGTGCTAACAACCTCGGTATTGGTGCCCAAGGCTTGGGTGGTTTAACAACCGTGCTTGATGTAAAAATCAAAACCGCACCAACCCATGCAGCGTCTAAGCCTGTGGTAATGATCCCTAACTGCGCCGCAACCCGTCACGTGCATTTCCACTTGGATGGTAGTGGTCCAGCCGAGTTACCCATTCCTTCTTTAGCCGACTGGCCTGAAATTACCCGTGATGCTGGTGAAAATACTCGCCGCGTCAATCTGGACACTGTTACTCAGGAAGAGATTGAAAGCTGGAATAGCGGCGATACCATTTTGCTGTCAGGCAAAATGCTTACTGGCCGCGATGCCGCGCATAAACGTATTCAGAGTTTGCTGGAAAGTGGTGAAGGTTTGCCAGAAGGCGTCGATTTCACCGGTAAATTTATTTACTACGTGGGCCCAGTCGATCCAGTCGGTAATGAAGTCGTTGGTCCAGCAGGCCCAACCACCAGTACTCGCATGGATAAGTTTACCGAGATGATGCTCGCTAAAACCGGTTTGATGGGCATGATTGGTAAAGCTGAACGTGGCCCTGCGACGGTTGAATCGATTAAAAATCATAAAGCAGTTTATTTGATGGCAGTCGGTGGCGCGGCTTATCTGGTATCAAAGGCAATTAAGAAAGCACGAGTGATCGCATTCGAAGATCTTGGAATGGAAGCGATTTATGAGTTTGAAGTTCAAGATATGCCTGTTACTGTAGCGGTTGACTCCAACGGGGTTAACGCTCACGATACTGGACCTGCTCTCTGGAAAGTAAAAATCCAAGAAGCCAAAGCGTGATGTTTCCTCGAAGGGGCCATATAGGCCCCTTTTTGCTTTTATAAATCAAACTCCATAAGAAGAGCTTTAGATGAAAATCAACAAACTTGGGTTGGCATTGTTGGCTGCGGGTGTTTCCGTTGCGGCCGTAGCTGCTGATAAAACCCCATTTACCGTTCAAGATCTGGTTAAGCTAAATAAACTTCACTCTGCCGCCGTGTCACATGATGGTACCAAATTGGTTTACGGCCTTAAGACTGTGAGTGAAGCGGGCAAAGCCGATTCAGATCTGTATCTACTCGATTTAGCCAATAAAGACGCTAAACCTTATCGTTTGACCAGTGCTAAAGGCACTGAGCATGATGTTGCGTTTAGCAGCGATGACAACAGTATCTACTTTGTTGCTGCTCGCAATGGTAGTAGTCAGTTGTATCAATTGCCGCTCAATGGCGGTGAAGCACGTCAGGTGTCAGAACTGCCGTTAGACATTGATGGCTACAAATTATCTGACGATGGCAAGCAAGTGGTAATGAGCATTCGAGTATTCCCGGAATGTGACACGCTGCAATGTTCTGCCGATAAATTCAAAGCCGAATCTGAGCGTAAGTCTACCGGTCGCGAATATAGCCAATTGATGGTGCGTCATTGGGATACTTGGTTTGATCATGCCCGTAATCACCTAGTGGTCGCGCCAATTGTTGACGGCAAACTGGGGGCGACGGTGGATGTCACTCAGGGGCGCGATACTGAAACACCGCCTAAGCCGTTTTCAGGAATGGAAGAGGTGACGTTTACACCAGATGGCAAGTATGTGGTTTACAGCGCTAAGGCGCCAGCCAAAGATCAAGCGTGGACTACCAATTACGACTTATGGCAAGTGCCTGTCACGGGTGGCGATACCGTTAATCTAACCGAAGAAAACAAAGCGTGGGATGCCCAACCGGTATTTTCTGCAGATGGCCGTTACATGGCATATCTGGCGATGAAAAAGCCGGGTTTTGAAGCTGACCGCTATGGCATCATGTTGCGTGATATGGTGACCGGGCAGACGAAAGAAGTCGCGCCTTTGTGGGATCGCAGCCCATCCTCTATCAGCTTCGGCAAAGACAACAACACTCTGTATGTTACAGCGCAAGATATTGGTCAGGTATCGGTATTTGCCATTAACACCCAGTTTGGTGATGTGCGTCCACTGTATAACGACGGCTCGAATAGCCTTATCGGGATTGCAGGTGACCGCTTAGTTATCCGTCACGCATCTTTGGTCGAACCTGGCGATTTATGGTCGATGAACATGGACGGCCAAGATCTACAGCGTTTAACCGACGTAAACCGTACTAAGCTTGATAAAATCAAGTTCGGTGATTTTGGTCAGTTCAGCTTTAAAGGCTGGAACAACGAAGAAGTTTATGGCTATTGGTTGAAGCCGGCTAACTTTGAGCCGGGTAAAAAATACCCAACTGCATTTTTGGTACACGGTGGCCCACAGGGGTCATTCGGTAACAGCTTTAGCTCACGCTGGAACCCTGAATTATGGGCGGGTGCTGGTTATGCAGTGGTGATGGTCGACTTCCACGGCTCTACTGGTTACGGCCAGGCGTTTACTGACTCAATCAGTTTAGATTGGGGTGGCAAGCCTTTGGAAGACTTACAAAAAGGTCTGGCTGCGGTAGCAAAACAACAAGACTGGATTGATGCCAGCAATGCGTGTGCCTTGGGTGGTTCATATGGTGGTTACATGATGAACTGGATTCAGGGTAACTGGAATGATGGCTTTAAGTGTTTGGTTGACCACGCAGGTCTGTTCGACATGCGTTCTATGTACCATGTTACTGAAGAGCTATGGTTCCCTGAGCATGAGTTTGGTGGCACCTACGAGCAAGCCAAAGATCTGTACGAGAAATTTAATCCAGCGAATTACGTGCAAAATTGGAAAACACCAATGCTCGTCATCCACGGTGAGAAAGATTTCCGCGTGCCATATGATCAGGGCCTAGCGGCATTTTCTTATATGCAGCGTAATGACATTCCTTCCGAGTTATTAGTGTTCCCTGATGAAAATCACTGGATATTAAACCCAAATAACCTCGAACAATGGTACGCCAAAGTACTTGGTTGGATGGATCGTTGGACGGGTAAAAATAGCCAGTAACGGGGCTATTTTTTCGCGTAAAAAAGCCAGTCAAACGACTGGCTTTTTTTATGATTAAGCGCAATATATCGGCGCGATAATTGCGCAATAGTGCATTCACTAACTATGCTCTCATTAACCTGTCGTTAAGCTGCGAACATCTACAGTGACAATGGTTGAATGGCTTTGTCGGTATGCATTTGAACTCTTTGTTAAGTAAGGATTTATTTTACAAAAATGTTAATTTGGCAGTTAACATTCACAACACCTAATGCGATAAGTTTTTAAAAAATATACATAGTCAGCGCAGAAATTTTTCAGATAGTTTTCACGTTGTTAATCTATTTTTTAAAAAATGAGCGAAAGATGATGGAAAACAAAGTCCTAAGTTAACAAAGCTTTCTTTAACCTAAGTTTAGTAGTAGCTTATTGTAGTCGATTGACACCATTCATAATTATTAGGCCCGGCGCGGCTGCACAAGATTCAAAACTCTCTTTTTTCACTGTGAAGGTTAGTAAATAGATGTTAAGTCGAACCAGAAAAATCAAGACTCTGAGCCTACTGGTGTGTTTAGGTCTGTCTGGCACTGTATTTGCCAGCGCCAGCCCGACAACGCCGTTGATTCAGGAAAACAAGATTGAATCGGTATTGGCTCCTAAACCTGCGACTACCGAAGCAGCTAAACCTGACAATGCGGTGAAGGCACAATTTGCAAAAAGTGGCATCTTTAGCCCAACGACTGTGATGGACTTAGCAAAGCAACTCGCGTTAAAGCCTTATCAAGCTCCTGATGAATCTTTGCCAGATGCCTTAAAAAATCTGGATTACAACCAATACAATGATATCCGTTTTCGTCCCGATGAAGCGATTTGGCAAGAGGCAAAGTTGCCTTATCAGATGCAGATGTTTCATCGCGGCTTTTATTACAAAAACAAAGTGGAGTTGGCATTAGTTAATGGCAACCTCGCGACTCATCTTGCTTACAATCCTGAATATTTCCGCACTGGTAGTGTTTTTACTAAGCCATTACCTAAGGGCGATATTGGTTACAGTGGTTTTCGGCTGCATTACCCATTAAATCGCGCTGACTACTATGATGAGTTGTTAGTGTTTCAAGGCGCGACCTATTTTCGTGCGCTGGGTAAAAACGATAGTTATGGCTTATCTGCGCGCGGTTTAGCGTTGCGTACAGCGGATCCTGAAGGTGAAGAGATCCCAGTATTTAAGGCGTTTTGGATTGAAGAGCCGCAAGCGGACTCCAATCTGATGGTGATTTACGCCTTGCTCGATAGCCCAAGTGTTAGTGGTGCTTACCGTTTTTCAGTACGTCCGGGTGACAGTACCCAGATGGATGTTGAAGCTGTGTTGTATCCGCGGGTCGATCTGCAAAAAGTCGGCTTGGCACCTGAAACCAGTATGTTTAAGCATTCACTCAATGGCCGTCAGGGCATTGATGATTTTCGCCCAGAAGTCCATAACTCAGATGGTTTGCTAATGCTTAATGGGCGCAGTGAACGCCTATGGCGGCCATTAGCGAATCCGACTAATTTGCAGGTTTCAGCCTTTATGGACAACGCGCCGCAAGGATTCGGTTTAGTTCAACGTCAACGTGATTTTGACGCTTATCAAGACTTAGATGCGAATTTTGAAAAACGTCCGAGTTTATGGGTAGAGCCGCTGGGAAATTGGGGGCAGGGCGCGGTAGTGTTGACGGAAATCCCGTCTCAGGCCGAGATCCATGACAATATCGTGATGTTCTGGCGCCCTAAGGATGCGCTGAAAGCTGGGGGTGAATATCGCTTTGCATATCGTCTTTCTTGGGGAAATGAGCCGCAAATTAAGCCGGGGACGGTAACTGTGCAGCGTACCGCCAGCGGCCGCGCCGATATTTCTAAACCTACATCACGACGTTTATTTGTGATTGATTACCAGCTAAATGGTGGCAAACGTCCGCCAGTGTTACCCGCTGCCAAAGTGGAAAGTAACGTGGGTGTTATTAGCAATATCGTTGTGCGTGAAAATACTCACAACGGCGGTTATCGCTTGTCATTCGAATTTGACCCCGCTGAAGCCAATGTGGCGGAATTACGTGCGGAGTTGCAGTTTGACGGGCAGAACCCTAATGCTGCCGCACCGGGTAAAGTGGAAACTTGGTTGTACCGTTGGTCGAAATAACAGGGGACAGTATGGAAGCTCATGTTAACGGCAGTTTGATCAACGAGCCGCAACCAGAGTTAATCGGTGGCCCGGCAATGCCGCCGGAGCGCCATCAAGCGATGCCGCCACAAGATTTAAAAAAGCTTAGCAAAGGATTTCCGCGCGAGAGCATTCGTATTCGCGGCGTAAAATCCAAAGCCAGCCGCCGAGTATTAGTGGTGGGTTCTGCGTCGGCGTTATCGTTGTTTGCAATCTATGAAATGTTGCAGGTATTCAGCGTTGCCGCCGTCACACCGTTGGAATATCTGGTATTGCTGCTGTTTGCCATTAACTTCTGTTGGATTGCCTTGGCATTTAGCGGCGGTGTTGCCGGTGTTATTACCCTGTTCGCGCGGCGTTTTGGCAAACATGATAACTCGACGGCAATCACCTTGACCGATAAGGTCGCAGTGTTGATGCCAACCTATAATGAATCGCCTGACCGAGTGTTCTCTGCGGTTGAAACCATGGCGATGCGTTTAGTGCAGTACACCCGTGACACCGAAGAGCACAAGCAGTTTTCCTGGTTCATTCTGTCGGATACCACTGATCCCGATATCGCGCTCGCGGAAGAACAGGCATTTTGGCTATTGCGCAAGCGGGTGGCTGGTAAGGCGCAGGTGTATTACCGTCGCCGTCGTAAAAATACCGCAAGGAAATCGGGTAACGTCGCAGATTTCTGCACCCGCTGGGCCGCCCATTACGAAAGTATGTTGGTGCTCGATGCCGATAGCCTGATGCAGAGTCATTGTATTTTGGAACTTGCGCGGCGTATGCAAGCTGATCCGGATGCTGGACTCATTCAGACCATTCCTTACTTGGTGAGTGGCACCACGGTTCTGGCGCGTTTACAACAGTTTGCGGCACGATTTTATGGTCCGGTAATTGGCACAGGTTTGGCGTGGTGGGTGCAAAAAGAGGGTAACTTCTGGGGGCACAATGCCATTATTCGCGTTAAGGCGTTTGTTGAATGTGCTGGCTTGCCCACACTTAAAGGGAAACCGCCGTTCGGTGGTCATATTCTGAGTCACGACTTTGTTGAAGCTGCGCTAATCCGCCGTGCTGGTTGGAGCGTTAAAATCGCCGCTGATTTGCCAGGGTCATTTGAAGAATGCCCACCGTCGATTATCGATATGGCGATTCGTGACCGGCGCTGGTGTCAAGGGAATCTGCAACATACCCGTATTTTACCGACCAAAGGACTGCACTGGATCAGCCGTTTGCATCTGGTCACTGGGATTATGTCTTACCTCTCATCACCGTTTTGGTTGATGCTTATTCTGTCTGGTTTGTTACTGGCATTGCAGGCGCACTATATTCGCCCCGAATATTTTACCGATCAGTTTTCGCTGTTTCCTAAATGGCCGGTGATGGACTCCGAGCGCGCGTTAAGGCTGTTCTACATCACTATGGGGATTTTGTTTGCGCCAAAAATCTTCGGTTCGCTGTTACTGCTAACGGATAAAAATTATTGCCGTATTCTCGGTGGACGTATTCGGGTCATGGGCAGTATTGTGCTGGAAATCATTGTTTCCGCGCTGATAGCGCCGATCATGATGTTCATCCATTGTGGCGCAGTGTTTTCTATTCTGTCGGGTAAGGACAGTGGTTGGGCACCACAACGCCGTGATGATGGCAGTTTGCCGTGGAAAGATGTGCTCTACCGACATCGTTGGCATATGGTGCTTGGCGTGTTAATGACCTATTTTGCCTATCTCGATTCTTGGACCTTGCTTGCTTGGCTATCACCCGCATTGCTTGGTCTCTGGATTGCGGTGCCGTTATCGATGCTCACCGCTTCGCAGACGTTTGGCAAATGGGTGAAATCGAAAAAACTGTTAGCTACGCCTGAAGAGATTGAACCACCAGAATTGATTCTCGCGGCAGCAGAAGCACGAAAAGCCTATGAGCATTCATTGCAACAAATTTGGGCGTTACCTGACTTACTTAAACAACCGGCGTTAATGCAACTGCATATGGCGATTATGGACAAATTACCTACCCATATCCCCGGTGGTCAGATTGAAGCCTTAGATGCCATCGCGCGAGTGAAAGTGCAGGAAGCCCAAAGTCAAAACTCATTGCTAAGCGTGTTGGATAATAAAGAGCGCAGTTATGTGTTGGGCAATCCATTGCTGCTTGAAGTGATGCAGCGATTACCAAAAGAACACAGTGATGATGACGTGATCAGCATTTGTTGATTACTGCCTGTCGATGAAAAGCCGGTCGCAAATTAAGCACCGGCTTTTTTGTTATGAGGCCAATGCGTTAATTAGTGATCGATGCGGCTGTTTTTCATTGAGTGTTTGCCAAACTGTTAGCTAACCGATAAATTAAACACTCGTTTGAATTCTAAAGAGGCCTAGCATGAGTTCATATCAAGCGCCGTTGCAAGATATGCAATTTTTACTGCAGCAGTTGTTTAATGCTGACGCCGTGTGGCAATCCATGCCAGCGCTTGCCGACACCATTGATAGTGATACGGCAGCGGCTATTTTGGCGGAAGCGGCAAAGTTCAATGCTGAAGAAGTTGCGCCGTTAAATCGTGCTGGTGATGAACAAGGGGTGCAGTTTGCCGGCGGGCGGGTCAGCACGCCTGACGGTTATGCTAAAGCATACCAACAATATGCGGCTGCGGGTTGGGTTGGACTCTGTGGTGAACCCGATTTTGGCGGCATGGGCATGCCCAAAATGCTGGGTGTGTTAGTTGATGAATTGGGTTATAGCGCCAGCAACGCTTTTAATCTCTATGCATCACTGACGGCAGGGGCAGCGCTTTGTATTCATGCGCATGGAACCGATGCGTTAAAACAACGCTTTTTGCCTAAGCTATATTCTGGCGAATGGGCAGGCGCCATGGACATGACTGAGCCGCAGGCTGGGTCTGATCTCCGCCACATTCTGACCAAGGCGACACCCCAGGCCGATGGCAGTTATCGCATCAATGGCAGTAAGATTTTTATTACTGGCGGCGATCATGATCTCACGGAAAACATTATTCACTTAGTGCTTGCCAAAATTGAAGGCAGCGACGGTATATCGCTGTTTGTGGTACCTAAGTTAAAGGTGGATGAACAGGGAAATAGCGGTTCTGCCAATGGAGTTACTGCTGGGGCGATCGAGCACAAAATGGGGCTTAAAGCGTCTGCCACTTGTGTCATGCATTACGATAATGCACAAGGATATTTGGTGGGACGTGCTAACCGCGGATTAGTGTGCATGTTCACCATGATGAACTACGAACGGTTATCCATTGGTATTCAAGGCCTTGGCAGCGCACACGCTTGTTATCGTATGGCGGCTGATTACGCCAAAGAGCGCAAACAAGGTTCTACGCCAGGCGCTGGGGCAGAGGTTGCACCAATCATAGTGCACGGGGATGTTCGGCGTATGCTGCTCAATATTCGCTGCCTGACCGAAGCAGGTAGAGCGTTGGCGATGATGACTGGCTTGCAGCTTGATTTGGCTAAGTATGCTGAAGATGAACAGCAACGCGCTAAGTCGACTAAGCTGGCCGCATTATTAACGCCCGTCACTAAAGCCTTTCTGACCGACAGAGGGCTAGACTGCACCATCGACGCGCAACAGGTGTTCGGTGGCCATGGATACATTCGCGAAACAGGGGTAGAGCAGTGGCTGCGTGATACACGTATAGCGCAAATCTACGAAGGCACAAACGGGATTCAGGCGATAGATTTCCTTGGGCGTAAGTTGGTCGCGGACTGCGGCGAAACTTTGCAGGCTTTGCTCGCTGAGTTGACGCAACAACTGACTCAATTTAGCCGCGTGCCCCAAGTTTATATTGAGCGGCAACGCAGTATTCAAGCTCAGTTTAGTGACGCTATCGCAGCAATTATTGAGCAGAAGTCGCAAAGCCCTGATCTTATCAATGCGGTTGCCGTAGATGCTTTGAATGCGTTCGGTTATATGATGTGCGGTTTCTTTTGGTTAAGCATGAGTGATAGTGCTCAACATCATCAAAGCGAATTGGCTGCTGCATTGGTGCAGAGCAAACAGCAGTTATGTGATTACTACTTCAGCCGTTTAGTCGGACGCTTTGATGCCCATCTGGCGGCGGTGACTTGTGGCGCTACATCCACCATGCAGATGGACGAATCGCTGTTTTAAGCTCTTGGATATGACATAAGGGATAATTAATGAGTATACAGTAAAAACTATCCCTTATTTTTTGGCTATTTAGGACTATTTGGGTCGGTTACCAGTGGCAGTATCGATGGCAGTCCCCGCTTTGTTGCTCTCCGCTGTTACCGCATTTAAATTTTTTTTAGCGTCATCGGCTGCCTTTTGTTTTAGCTTCGCGATTTGCGCCGTGTGGGCCGCTTCCAATTGTTTGCGCGCTAATTTTAAGAATGGCGGTGCAAATTTCTTCGGATGGTAGCTGCTTGCCGATATACCATTTTCCATGATCACGAAAGGATATAACTGACTGTCGTCCTCTCCGATGCGAATAAAGCCTGCAAGATTATCAACCCCCGTCATACTGCCAGTTTTTGCCCAAATGATGCCTTGAAGTTGCGGGTTAACATAACCACGCTTGTACCTCAGCGTGCCACTTAACCCCGCAACGGGCAGCGCCTTGATAAGCCACTGGAGTGATGAGTCACGTTGAATCAACAGTAACAGTTGGAACAGTTGCTCTGCGGTAAGTTGGTTATAGCGGGATAATCCAGAACCATCGACAATATTTGCAGTCTTTATGCCAATCCCGAGTGACGCTAGAGTTTGCTTAACGGCTTCGGCGCCGTATTCAAATCCATATTTCCCGTAAGTGACTTCGCCAACGCGCTTTAACAGTGAATCGGCAATGAGATTATCCGACTTTTTGAGCATCTCGATAATCATTGGGCGCAACGGCATTGACGGATGACTCACTAATGGTTTTGACGATGTGAGATCGATGCTGGCCACTTTAATTTTGCCTGTGAGCACTACTGAACGTGGCCACAGACGCTTGAGTTGCTCACTGATATAGGCGGCCGGATCGACAATGGCAATTTCAAGCGGCAATGGATTTTTTACCTGATAACAACCCGACAATTGGTAGTGATTGCCCTGACTGTGGCCTAAGTGCAGGCGGCACAAAGCGTCAGGTGTGCTAGGTTCATAGCTGGCGGAGTTTTCGATGGTTAACGGGTAGCGAAGATGCACACGGCTACTTTGGCCGGGATTTGCGCTCAGCGCACCTTTAACGCAGTTTTGATCTAGGATTAGCTTGCCCACTGGCGCGGCGAAACATACGCCTAAATCATCCCACAACCAACCGGGTGCCCATTTAGGCGCTGGTGTGTCGGCTGCAATAATAACGTCACCCCTGACGCGCTGGATTCCCGCTTTAGCAAGCTCTGCAACAAGATTAGCGAGTTCTTCGGTCGTCAAACGTGGATCGCCGTCTAACCGTAAAATCACATCGCCAAATAATTCGTGCTGCTTAATTTCACCGCGATATAGCAATGAAGTACGAAACTGAAACTCGTCGCCGAGCACCTTGCTGGCGACTACCGCGGTTAACAGTTTTTGAGTGCTGGCCGGCAGGAGCAACCTATGACTGTTGCGTTCAACGATGCGCTGGCCGTCAGGCGCTGCCAAAATCAGAGATACCTGTGCGTCACTAGGTAACAGTCGTTGCCAATGCTGCAGCTGAATATCGCTTGCTGCTATCGCGTTGTTGCTACACCAAAGGCTAAACAATAGCAGGGCAGACCTCCGCATTAATTTAATCATCTGACTCCATTAATCGATAGATTTTTAGCGTCACAAAAACAACGAGGGCGATATATAGCGGAAACACCAAAGGACCAAGCCAGTCTTTAAAATGAAACAGTCCCCAAGCGGCTGCTAGCGTTGCGATTAAGGTGAACCACATCTGTTTTTTCATCAATTAGCCTACATAGTGTCAGATTTATCCTCGTTATTTTGCCTGTAGTTGTGGCGTTGATGCCAGTGACCTTGCACGATTAATTCCTTCGAATCGCCGTTTTTGACGATTTCTGCCGCAAAATGACGCATTTAACGAGCTGCGTAGGGAGAAAATTGTTGCCGATGTGGTCACAAGTCGGTAAGTTCTATTTCCTTATTTTGACGGGCAGTTTTGCAAATTAAGGTTTGCAGGTTTCCCTGCGCAGGGAAACTAAACAGGAGGATATCTTGCTGGACCATTTGGACGGCATTGCCATTGCCCCAGAGGCAATTAAGTGGTTGCATACGCCAACTAATTTTAGGGAAACCTTGCTTGAGCGGATCAATCAAGCGCAGAAAGTTATCTACATTGCCGCGCTTTATCTGGAAGATGACGAAGCGGGGCGCGAGATTCTACAAGCCTTGCTGTCTGCAAAAGCCGCGAATCCTAAACTTGATATCAAAGTTCTTGTTGACTACCACCGCGCGCGTCGTGGCCTCATCGGGCAAAAAGACGACAGCGGAAACTACCAGCTTTATCGTCAGTTAATGCAACAAGCGTCAGCACCGTTTGATATTTATGGTGTGCCAGTCAAGTCTCGTGAGTTGTTAGGCGTGCTGCATTTGAAGGGTTTTATCATTGATGATGCCGTCATTTTCAGTGGTGCCAGTCTGAATAATGTCTACCTGCAAAAGTTAGCGCGGTATCGTCTTGACCGTTATCATTTGATTGAGTCGGCTGAACTCGCAACGTCTATGATCGACATGATCGATCAGGATATTTTGGAAGACGACGCGGTGGTTAAACTCACCGACATGGCCGATATTCGTCCCGACAAAAACCAGTTACGTGCCTTTAAGCAACGTTTAGCGCGTGCCAGTTATCGTTTCCGCTCAGTCAATCATGGTTTACGAGTGACACCGCTTGTTGGTCTTGGGCGCAAGTCTAATCAGTTAAATCGTACTATCTTAGCCTTGGTGAAGTCGGCTGAACGAGAGATGTTTATCTGCACACCGTATTTTAACCCGCCTTATTCGTTGACTCGGGCAATTAGCCGTCAACTGCGTAAAGGCGTTAAAATTGACATTATTGTGGGCGATAAAACCGCCAACGATTTCTATATTCCGCCTGAAAAGCCTTTTTCGACCATCGGTGCCTTGCCTTACCTGTACGAACAGTCACTGCGGAAGTTTGTTAAACGTCAACAGTGGGCTGTAGAGCAGGGGTTGTTAAATGTGCATCTATGGCAGCACGACAATAACAGCTTTCACTTAAAGGGCATCAGTGTTGATAACCAGCACCATCTGCTTACGGGCAGCAACCTCAATCCGCGTGCATGGGCACTGGATCTGGAAAATGGTTTGCTGGTGCACGATGAACAGCTACAACTCAAAGACAAATTCACTCAAGAGCAGCAGCAACTGCTAGAACACAGTGAGCGAATGACCCACTATCGTCAGTTGGAAACATTGCAGCAATATCCTGCGCCAGTGCGCAAGATCCTTAATCGTATTCGTCGACTAAAAGCTGATATACTGCTGCGCCGAATTTTGTAATCGGCGTATTTCCCTCTGTCAGGTGAGTAAACAAATTGTCGGTAGAAGTGGCATTTAAAGTGATGCCGCATGCGCAGACTGAACTGCATGCGGTACATCGCTTATTTGATTATCGTCAGTCTCTGGCGACTAAGCCTTACGCATCCCGCGGCATGAAAGTGTCTCGCTGTCGTCGTTGTTTGCTCCCCGAAAAAGTGTGTACCTGTGCTTGGCGCAAGCCGTGTCAGTCGCAGGCGGCATTCGCATTGGTGATGTATGATGCAGAAGTGCTCAAACCAAGTAATAGCGGCCGCTTAATTGCTGATCTTATTCCAGACACACATGCCTTTTTATGGTCAAGAACACAGCCTGATCAGCAACTTATTGCACTGTTGTCTGATGATCGCTATCAGCCCTATTTAGTGTTTCCAGGAGAGTACGCGCAACAACAACGGGTGATCAACGATTTCACCGATGAAGTGCCATTACTGCATCGCAATCACAAAACGCCCCTGTTTGTGTTGCTCGATGGCTGTTGGCGTGAAGCGGTAAAGATGTTCCGTAAAAGCCCTTATCTGCAACATTTGCCAATGCTGTCTTTCCAAAGTGATATGTTGGCAAATTATCGGCTGCGTAAAGGCAAACGTGATTTCCAGTTAGGGACTGCTGAGGTCGCCAGTCTCGTGCTACAGGCGTTCGGAGAAACGGCCAACGCCGAAGCCTTAGCCGCATGGTTTGACCTGTTTGTTGAATGTACTCTGTGGAGTCGCAGTCAGAATAAGTGGGCGTCACTTGAGCGAATTGACGAACTGCGCCAGCGTGTTGCCCAACGTTAGTCGTTAAGCATCAAACTTCTTAAGTACGTCACCAATCAATTGATGCGCGAGTTTCATATCTCGTTCACTAAGCGATGCAATGCCATCCATAAGCCACTGCTGCAGCTTTTCATCACCAGCATTGCCAAGTTGCTTCATCATCAACAATGCTTTTTGCTTCAGCGCTTGGGTTTGTTGCGCGTCAGCGTCCATAGCAACCAGCCCTATAGGTTGTGATAGCTGCTCATCACGCTTTGCACCCAATTCATAGGCATAAACCATTACCGCTTGTGCCAAATTGAGAGAAGGGTATTCAACGGCAAGCGGTATATAACTCAGCAGATCGCACATGGCCAAATCCGTGTTGCTTAGTCCACTCGATTCACAGCCAAATACTACCGCTACTTTGGCCGTGTTAGGTTGCGCTTGTAGGATCTGATAAAGCTGTTCGGGTGAATGATAGCTGCGCGGATTACTGCGCTCGCGCGCGGTTGTGCCTACGAGTAAATCAAATTCTGCGCGGAGTGAGCTTAGTGATGGCACAGAACGAATACCTTGCAATACGTCTTCAGCGCCACAGGCAACCCAACTGGCTTCTTCCTGCTGATGAGCTTCTGAATCCACCACAATCAATTCGGCAAAACCTTGAGTCTTTAGCGCTCGTGCGGCGGCGCCAACATTCGCTGCGCGTGAAGGTTGAACCAAAATAAAGCTGATAGGCATGAGAAATGGGTCCTTGAAATCGTCTAGTCGAGCATTATACGAATGATAGCGACTGGATGACATGGCAACGGACACTAACGCTGAAGGAATAACCCGCAGTTGGCCGACTCAAGCTGATTTAGGCTGTAGGAATTGTCGCCAACGCTCACATATTTTTCACCACTGGCTTAGCTAAGTTTGCATTTGTTTTGACAATTAGATAGTTTGATATTCAAATTAAATGGTTTTCAAACTAATTTGGGTGGATTTATGGCGAGTCAATTTCATGCGACTGATCGTTGGCAGCAGCCGCATAATTTTAGTCATGTTAATGAAGGTGGTGAGCGCAGTACCAAAATTGTACTGGGATTGACCTTGGTGACGATGGTGGCAGAGATCTCTGCCGGCACCATTTTTGGCTCCATGGCGTTGCTTGCCGATGGTTGGCATATGGGAACGCACGCCGCTGCATTTATGTTGACCTTGTTTGCCTATGCTTACACCCGTAAACATGCCAATAATCCCCGTTTTGCTTTTGGTACCGGTAAGGTCAGTGTATTGGGCGGATTCACTAGCGCTATCGCGCTTGGTTTAGTCGCGTTATTGATGCTACTTGAATCGGTAATGCGGTTGATTCATCCCGAAAATATTCAATTTAACCATGCAATTTTGGTCGCGGTGATTGGCTTATTGGTGAACGTCGCGAGCGTATTTCTGTTAAAAGACGATCATCACCATCATGATCACGGCCATAGTCACGGTCACCACCATCATCATGATGATCACAATTTGAAAGCTGCATATTTTCATGTGTTGGCGGATGCATTAACCTCGCTGCTGGCGATTGCGGCCTTGTTAGCGGGTAAATATTTTGGGTTTACCTGGTTAGATCCGTTAATGGGGGTTGTCGGTTCGATCATCATCAGTCGCTGGGCATGGGGCTTGGTAAAACAGACCAGTCCGATTCTGTTGGATGCCTCTGTAGCGCCGCGATTGAGTCAGCAGGTTACAGCGAAAATTGAGGCTGAGCCCGATCATAAGGTGATTGATATTCACATTTGGCCAGTCAGCGCCGATAATCATGCAGCCATGGTGTCGTTGGTGAGCCATACCCCTAAATCAGCCGATTATTATCATGGGTTATTGGCCGAGTTCAGCCAGATTGATCATCTCACCGTTGAAGTTAACTGCTGTCATGATTGCGATGAAGCCAAAGAGCCTCGCCACAGTTGCGCTGGCGTCGCACATCATCAACACTCGCATGACCATGACCATGACCATGACCATGACCATGACCATGACCATGACCATGGGCACCATCATCACCATTAAGTTGTAAGGAGACAGCATGGCCGACAACACGATTCAGCAAGAGATTAATCACGCCATTATTGAATTCTATGAACGCTTGTCGTCGTGGGAGCAAAGTGTCGTACGAGATCAAGGTGTGTCGTTAGCGCAGATCCATGCTGTCGAAATTTTAGGGGCTCATGGTGCACTTAGAATGAAAAGCCTTGCTGAAAAGCTAGGTGTGACCACGGGCACGCTCACAGTGTTGATTGATCGATTAGTCAATAATGGATTGGTAAGCCGTCAAGCCGCTGAGGGAGATAGGCGCGCAATTGAAGTGATGTTGACCGACGCGGGGCGGAAGATGTTCGAAGAGCATGACCAACTGCATCTGCAACTGACCAAAGAGATGCTGGTGACGCTTGATGACGACGAATGTCAGCAGTTTTTGCAGTTCCTTAAAAAAATCAACGCCGCATTTTGACAGAATGTGCGGTGTTGGTAGATTCGTTAACAAAATATAGCGGTGTAGCATCGGGCTTAAGCAAACCTTAAGCCCAAAACGGTACTAATAACAACTTGTTAACTTGGGCGTTTATCTATAGTTTATCTGTAGCATTCTAGAGTTGGGATCTGTGGTGTTTAAATCTCTGTCAGTAAATCGTGTTACCTTCCTTTTAGCACTGTTCTTCGTCATGGTATTTAATCTACCGTTTTTCTCGGTAGTTAAGCGTGGTTTAGAGCATCAATCCCATATTGACCCGGTATTTGTCGCAACCATACCCGTGTTTTTGGTGGCGCTGTTTTCGGTGTTGTTTTCGCTTTTTAGTTTTCGGTATTTACTCAAACCATTTTTCATCTTGTTAATACTGATGTCATCCAGTGTGTTCTTTGCTGCGTTTAAGTACGGCGTGGTATTTGACACAGGCATGATTGAAAACACCTTTGAAACAAACTCTGCCGAAGCGCTGACTTATCTTAACTGGGCATCAGTACTGAACTTTGTACTCACGGGTATTTTGCCGTCGCTATTGTTATACAAGGTGAAAATCGATTATCGCCCGATTGGCAAAGAGTTGTTGCGTAAGTTGATGTTTATTGGTGGCAACTTATTAGTGGTTGCCGCGATTGCCTTCATGTTTATGCAAAATTACGCCTCGTTCCTGCGTAACAATGTTGAAGCAAAGCGTTATATCATTCCTACATATTTCATTGGCTCTGCTGCTAAATACATTAACCAACATTATTTGCAGGCACCGCTGAAATATCGCCAACAGGGGCTGGATGCGAAAGTTGAACTGCCAGCACCACAAGCTAAACCGCAACTGGTAGTGATGGTCGTAGGTGAGACCGCACGCGCGATGAACTATCAATATTACGGTTACAAGCGTGAGACCAATCCATATACCGCTAAATATTCAATGGTTGCCCTCAATGATGTGCAGTCTTGTGGCACGGCAACGGCGGTGTCATTGCCATGTATGTTTTCGCGCATGGATCGCAAAGATTATGATGGACGTCGCGCTAAGGCGCAGGATTCGGTGATGGACGTGCTTGATCATGCCGGCATTAATGTCGCTTGGTATGACAACGATAGCGGATGTAAAGGTGTGTGCGATCGTGTCACCAATTCCATTATCGATATTCACATGGATTCACCTTATTGCGATGGTCAGTTTTGTAAAGACCAAGTCCTCGTCGATAAGTTGAAAAAGGTGTTGGCAGAGCCAACAGACGGCACTAACAATCGCCTAATTGTATTGCACATTATCGGCAGTCATGGCCCGACCTATTATCTGCGCTATCCAGATGAACAGCGGAAATTTACCCCTGACTGTCCGCGCAGTGACATTCAAAACTGCTCTCGTGAAGAGCTGGTAAATACCTATGACAATACGATTTTGTACACGGATTACATTCTGGCGCAAATCGTGGCGACCTTGCAGCAGCAAACCACTTATGAGCCAGCGATGATGTATCTGTCGGATCACGGCGAATCATTGGGTGAAAAGGGCTTATACCTGCACGGTACGCCATACAGTTTTGCGCCTAAGGAGCAAACAACTGTACCTTGGTTAGTATGGATGCCGGAGGCATTTGCCAGCGCTAATGGCATGGTATCTGACTGTGTTAGCGGTTTAGAGAATAAGGCGGATATTAGCCAAGATAACTTGTTTGATACGCTACTTGGGCTGTTTAATGTACACACGACAGTCTACGAGGCTGACAAAGATGTCTTTGCAAGCTGTCGTCGCAGTTAGGCACTTTATCTCAATAAAGAAAGCCGCCTTATGGCGGCTTTCTTATGACGGCGAGTTTATTCGTTGAGATCTAAATGCATGTGGATCAGCCGCTCTTCCATATCAAATGTCACGGTAAAGCCGAGGCTTTTGGCCAAGTTGGCCATATTCCGGTTTTCAAACATGGTAAAGCCGGTTAATACCGGTGTACCACTGGCTTTGAAATAGCGGATCATTTTTTCGAGCAGCAGTTTGCCGATACCTATGCCTTGATGGGAGCCTCGAACCGCCATGGCAAACTCTGCTTCGGTGTTGTCCGGATCTATTGAAGCCCGCACCGCGCCTAAGGTAATTTCCTCACCATGCTCATCTTTAGCAGAGGCAATAAAGGCCATTTCTCGGGCATAGTCGATTTGAGTCAGTACCGCCATCTCTTCGTGGGTCATCTGCGAACGCACACCAAAATAGCGCTTATAGCGGTCTTCATCCGATAGTGAATTATCAAAGGCGAGATGTTTCGGTTCATCTTCCGGCAGAATTGGCCGCAACATCACTTTGAGACCATTGCGCAGCGTGGCGTATTCCTCAAGTTGTTTGGGGTAGGGCAGAATGGCCAACCGCGCCGCATTATCTTTGACACAATCTGTGAGGCGAATATTAACGTCCAGCAGTGTGATGTTTTCGCCGGCGGCTAATACCGGATTGAGATCGAGGCGGTCAATCTCTGGGCAATCAATAATCAGATTGGAAATCTGTGTCAACATGCGGCAGATAGCCCACATATCGAGGCCATTGGGCAGATGGCGGTCGTGTACTTTGCCCGTTTTCAAGGCTTGGATCACCATGTAGCGTGCCAGTGCCAAGTTGAGTGGCGGCAGGGCTACTGCAGCATCTCGGGTCGGTTCCCATTCAGAACCACCTTCACCCAGCATAATTGCGGGACCAAATACTGGGTCATTGAGCATGGCCACTCTAAGTTCTTGTGCGCCCGCCGTCAGTGCCATGCGTTGTACTATCATGCCTTCAATTCGTGCTGACGGATTAGCTGCTTTTACTCGGCTGGTAATAGCATCTGCAGCTTGGCGCACCTCTTCCGCATTAGTGAGATTGAGGGTGACGCCGTGCACATCGGATTTATGCAGAATATCGGGCGATTGAATTTTTAATGCCACCGGATAACCATGTTGCTCCGCAATATTGATGGCTTCATCAGCATCTTTTGCAAACCAAGTATCAATGGTTTTTAGGCCATAGGCTTTGAGAATTTCGCGCGCATCATGGGTTTCTAATACTCGTTTGCCATCCGCCAATGCTTGTTGCAATAAACGATGGGCGGTTGCGTTATCAGACGATGCAGTAAAGGTTTGTGGCACTTCTTGCAGCAGTTTTTGGTTACGGCGGAATTCGACCATATGCATAAAGGCCCGAACGGCGCCTTCAGGTGTGCGATAGGTGGGGATCCCTGCCGACGAAAAGCGTTTACGCGCCTGATATGCAGAATCTTCGCCGCTCCAGTTCGTGAGTATATTGATTCTGTGCTTACGTGGATGTTGTTTCACCGTGTTGATGATGGCATCAGCAATGGCGTTACCATCGCCTAACGCGGATGGTGAGTGCAAAATCAATACTGCATCGAGTTCTTCGCTATCCATCAATATTTTTAGCGCAGCAGAGTAACGCTGAGGGTCTGCATCGCCAATGATATCGACCGGGTTTTGTTTAGACCACGTTGATGGCAACACTGCATCGAGCTTTTCTCGTGTATCCAGGCTGAGTTCGGCAATCTTGCCGCCTTTGATCATCAGCTCGTCGACCGCAAGTACGGCCGGGCCGCCACCATTACTTAATATGCACAAACGCTCGCCATGCAGCGGGTTTAGATGGGCAAGACTTTCCAGCGCGGCAAACAGTTCGACAAGATCGGTTACCCGCAACATCCCAGCGCGACGAAATGCAGCTTCATAAACCGCATCGTTGCCGTTATGTGCCCCGGTATGGTGTTTGGCCGCCATACCGCCTTCGGGACTGCGTCCAGATTTAATCACCAGAATCGGTTTGTGTCTCGACGCGGCGCGCGCAGAAGAGAGAAAACGCAGTTTATCGCTGACGGAGTCAACATAAAGCATAATCGCTGACGTGCGTGAGTCGCGCCCGAGATAGTCCAGTAACTCGTCAAAGTCGATATCGCTGGCATCACCAAGAGAGATAAACGCCGAAAAGCCAATGCCTTTGTTATTGGCCCAATCCAATACCGTGGTACACACTGCAGCGGACTGAGAAACAAAGGCGATTTTCCCGGTTAGCGCCCCCGTGTGCGCGACCGTGGCGTTGAGATTGAGGTTGGGCAGCATCAATCCCAAACTATTGGGTCCGAGAATGCGCATGCCATAGCGTTTGGCATGTTCCAACATCTGTTCCATCAGCGTTGAGGGTTCTTCACTGAGCTGATTCATCCCTGATGCGATGACGATTGCAGTCTTACACCCAAATTGGGCGAGGGTTTCGATAATCGCGGGGACGCGTTCGCCACGAGTACAGACAATGGCGAGATCAGGTTTGATCGGCAGTGATTCAATATTGGGATAGGCAAGTACGCCCATCACCGCCGTGGCATGAGGATTGACGGGCATGATTGGACCGTCAAAGCCACTGGCCATTAAATTTTTCATCATGACCGAACCGGCGCGGGTAGGTGAATTGGAGGCGCCGATAACAGTGATAGATTTAGGCGTAAATAGGTTTCGAATGCTTCGCTGGCTCATGGGCGATTTTCCGAAAGAAAAATGACCTGTGAAACATCATTTCACAGGCCGAATGAATGAACAATACTCAAAAAGTCAAAACGTTATTTAACGTCGATGTTGATGCAATAGCAGTTTAGACTTTGAATTTAGACACCACCAGTTTTAGTTCATGGCCTAGGTTAGCGGCCGCGCTAATGGATTGTCGACTGGTATCAACGGTTGCAATGGTTTGCTGACTCTTATCGGCCAAATCGACCAGATTACGGCTGATATCTTCGGTGACATTCGCTTGTTGATCAGTCGCCGATGCCGTTTGTACCGCCATATCATTAACCCGTTCGGTAGAATGCAAAATCTGCTGCAGCGCAGATTGGGTCTCTTCGCCAAGCGCGACACTTTCTGCAACTAAGTTGGCACCATTTTGAATCGATGACACGGCGTCGTTTACGCCACTTTGCAAGGCTTCAATCATCTTTTGAATATCTTGGGTCGACTTTTCAGTACGCCCAGCCAGCGTTCGAACCTCATCAGCAACAACTGCAAAACCGCGGCCTTGCTCGCCCGCGCGGGCCGCTTCAATCGCTGCATTAAGGGCTAATAAGTTAGTTTGCTCGGCAATATCACTGATCACATGCAGCACTTGTCCAATATCCGTTGAAGTAGATTCCAACTGCTGAATAATATGTACAGCATGGGTAATCGATTCCGACAGTTGATTGATTTTGGTCACTGCATTTTCGAGTACATGTGAGCCTTGTACTGTCATGCCATTAACATCGCCAATCTCTTGCGAGGTATCGGTAGCAAGATTAGCCACTTCTTTTACCGATGCCGCCATCTCGTTCACCGCGGTGACAATCATTTCGATAGATTGGCCCTGCTGGTGACTGAGTGACACGGTAAGTTCAGACTGGGTTTCTAACTGTTCTACTTGGCTGCCTAGCGAATTAGCGTTGTTGACCACACTGGCAAACATCTGTTGTAGCTGCGCAATAAACTCATTTACTGCCACAATTAAGTGATTGATCTCGGCGAGATTAGATGTGTTGAGACGCCGAGTAAGATCGCCGTCGCCTTTACTTAATTCTCTAATTTTTAGCGTGATATCTTCGAGTACCCGCGCGACGGCTTTAGGACCGAGATAGGCTGATAACAACGCAAAAACAATCATGACTAGGGTCACAATGCCAATAATAAATCCTAAGCGTTGTGACTCCTTAATTGCGCCATCACTAATGGCGTGAGCTTGTTTATCTGCCGCTTCGCCGGCAGCGTTGTAGATACTGCGCAGCTGATTAAAGCCTGCTTTTGAATCACCGTTGTAGTTAGCAAACGCGTCCTCGCGATTACCATTACTGGCAGCATTGATGGTTTGTCTGACCTGCTGTTGCCAACGAGAAAATGCGGCTTCAAAGCCATTGGTCGATTGAACAACCTCAGGAAAGGACTGCATCATTTCACGAAACTTTTGCATTCGGTCATTGGCTTGCTGCAGATTTTCGTTGATTGCCTCTATCTCTTTTTGCTGTTGCTGCTGGTTTGTTGCGGTTGCGATAAGTTGCAGTTCGGCAACTTTTGCCTGATACAGATCTCGGTCGGCATTTAGGATTGCGGAGATGGCCACATTGAATTCTTGCCCTAGTTTTTCTGCTGCGTCCGCTGCTTGGCCACTTCGTATCTCATCAAGTACTGCGAGTGTTAGAAGCGCTATTGCTAGTGCTGAAAACAACACAGTAAAACGTGAACGAAGGGATTTAAACATGGTAATAACCTCTTATTCATACGACTTATTCAAGTGTAGTTGAATATTGGCTAATTACATTTAGATGTTGGTCGATAACGTTTTGATAATTATTACTATTTGGTTATCGATGTCGTTCGAGATAAGCGATTAAATGAGTTGCTCAGCATGAATATCATCAATATATTCATGCTGTTTGAAAACGCCAACGTTGTACGATGGATTAATGTTGGATTGAATTGGCTTAGAGAATATCGAGCACATTTTCAGGCGGGCGACCGACGACGACTTTGTCTCCATTGATCGCGATCGGACGTTCAATCAACTTAGGCGTTGCCACCATGGCTGCTATCAACTGCGCTTCTGTTAATTGGACATCATCTAATCCTTGCTCCTTATACTCAGCTTCTTTGGTGCGCATCAACTCACGAGCCGAACATTGTAGGCGCTCTAGCAACCACTGCACTTGTGCTTCGCTAGGTGGCTGCTTCAGGTATTCAACAACAGTGACAGTTACGCCGTTTTCTTCCAATAAGGCTAATGCTTGGCGGCTTTTTGAACAGCGTGGATTATGAAATAGCGTTACATTCGCCATGTAGAATCTCCTTTGTCACTTCATTGTTATCATTACAAAATTCGCGGCGCATACTAACTTAGTTTTGGAAGCGTTTCATCTGCTCTTCAGCATCGCGGAATTGTCGCAGTTGCGCTTCGATACGGGCAATCAATAGTGGTCTGCCAGTCGCTTCTCGATAGGAGAAGTTGAGTTGATCGATAGCGCCACGGTAGTCAGCACGCAGTGCGTGTAGCTGAGCATTGGTGTAAAACTGCTGGGCTTTGTCACCTAATTGCTTGTAAGCATCATTTAACATCTGGATTGGTAACAGATTATTCTTATCGTCGTACATCATTTGCTCAAGTATCGGAATCGCTTTGTCCGCTTGTTTGTTTTCCAAATAGACGTTGGCAAGGTTGGTATTGATGACTAACGAGGTCGGTCGATATTTTCGTTGCGAAGATAATAAGTCTATTGCTTGTTGGTAGTCTTTCTTGGCCGTCAATAAGTCTGTTTTGGTATCGAGATAGAACAGATTGTCGGGATCTTTTTTCCGTAACTCATCAATGATTTTTTCAGCTTTGTCATGCTTGTTCAGTTGGAACAGGGCTAACGCTTGGCCATACAAAGCAGCCTCTTTGATGGCATAGCTGTTGTTTTTTAACTGGTCTTCAAACATTGCCAGCGCAGTTTGTGCTGAATAGCTCGAAAAACGAACTTGAATACGCGCTTTTGCGAGCTGGAAATTCAGGTTCGGCGCAATGTGCATGTGTGGGTATTGGTTAGCACGATCGCGCGCTTCTGACACCCGCGATTCAGGAATAGGGTGGGTCAGCAGCATAGGTGGCATCTTGGTGGCGTAGCGATATTTCGCGGCCAGTTTACCAAAAAAGGATGCTGCGGCTTCAGGATCATAGCCTGACGCTACCATTACCCGCATGCCAATCCGGTCTGCTTCTTGTTCGTTCTGGCGGGTAAAGTTAATCCGTGATTGGGTACTTAATGCTTGTGTCCCCATCAGTGCCGCCATACCTGCTTGCGGCGCTGCCACTGTTAACAAAATGGCGCCCAGTACCCCCGCTAGTGTAAGCGGTGCAGAACGACTCTGGGCCTCCATTGAGCGCGCTAAGTGGCGTTGTGTAACGTGACTGATCTCGTGCGCCAGCACCGAGGCCATTTCACTCTCACTGTCGGCATACAAAAATAGCCCTGTGTGCACGGCTACGTGACCACCGAAAAACGCGAACGCGTTAATTTCGTCATTTTGCAGCATGAAAAAATAAAATGGTGTGTGTACGTCACTGGCATGCGCCACCAAATTATTACCAAGTTCGGAAATGTATTGCGCCAATAATGGGTCATACAGCACCGGTGCCTGGCCGCGAATAACCCGCATGTAGATGTCACCGTACTGCATCTCTCGGTCCATGCTGAGAGTGTTGACTGCGGCAGTACCTAAATCAGGCAAATCATTGCGTGCGGCAAAACTTTGTGACGTAGCGCTAAGGGATAATGCTACGGCAACCGATAGGAGCGATCTTTTAATTAAACTGCGTAGATGCGTTTTCAAACTTAACCTATGGCGTGCGTGGGGAAGCAATTGATGGCGATAAGCATAATGACCGACGTGGTAAAAATGCAAGTCTGTCATCTATTCACATTCTTTTTTACAATCAATTGTTTCTAACATTACATAATTTTATATGTAACTCGGTAAAATGTTGCATTCTCTGTCAGAATCAGACTAAAAATCACCACTGATGTTCCCGCCTTTGCAAAAAAATGGCATATTTTGATGCTGCTTTACATCGGTGCTAGAAACTCAGGTTTTATTAACCAATCTAGGCTGTAATTTACAGGATATCCTGCATGTTTGAATATATACGTCGTTGGTATCAGGCTCGCTTTAGTGATCCGCAAGCACTGACGCTGATGTTTATTTTGGTGCTGCTTGGGGTTGTTATCCTCTATGCGGGCAATCTGTTAATGCCGCTGTTATTGGCATTGGTGTTGGCATATCTGTTGGAATGGCCTGTCGCCAAAATGGCGAAGATTGGAATTAATCGCACCATGGCCGCGTCCTTGGTGTTGTTAGTGTTTGTCACCGTTATGTTGCTTATTACGTTTGGGGTCATTCCTAGTGTTTGGCGTCAAGCTACCGCCTTTCTTGGCGAACTGCCCAAAATGATCGACCGTGGGGTGGTGATGTTGCAACACCTGGCCAACGAATATCCACAGTTTGTTAGTAGCGATCAGATTGACACTATGCTGGCCGAGGTGAAAAAGCTGATGGACTCTGAGCACGTGCTCAATATCATCAAGCAGTTACTTGGCTACTCAGCGTCCTTGTTGGTACTGATGGTGTACGCCATTTTAGTTCCGTTATTGGTGTTCTTTTTCCTAAAAGACAAAGATGAATTGATTAGTGGTTCAAGACGTTTTTTACCGCGTGATCGTGAGTTGGTAAAAAAAGTTTGGTTGGAGATGGACCAGCAAATATTCAACTACATTCGCGGCAAAATTATCGAGTTAGTGATCGTCGGTATTGCCAGTTACATCTTTTTCGCCTTAATGGGGCTGAATTATGCGGTGTTGCTGGGGGTGTCCGTCGGGGTATCGGTATTGATCCCTTATGTTGGAGCAACATTGGTGACCTTACCTATTGCGGCCGTAGCATTCTTCCAATGGGGCGCAAGTGCTGAATTTGGCTACCTGATGATAGGTTATGGCATTATTCAAGCGTTGGATGGCAACCTGTTGGTGCCGCTGTTGTTCTCTGACGCGGTTGATTTACACCCAGTGTTTATCATTGCCGCTGTGCTTATTTTTGGTGGTTTGTGGGGCGTTTGGGGGGTATTTTTTGCCATCCCGTTGGCGTCATTGGTCAAAGCTGTGGTCAATGTATGGCCCAATGAGTACCAACATCATCAGGCGTTATCAAAAAACGAATAGGCTAAACAAAAGGCTCCTTCAAGGAGCCTTTTCTGTTTCATCTGTTGGATGAATTAGTATTCGATATGACAACTCGGTAAGTTGTTCTTTTGGATGTAGTCCTGATGATATTCCTCAGCACGGTGAAACGCTTGAGCTGGCACGATTTCGGTAACAATCTGACGTTGGCCCCACTTACCACTGCGCATCAAGGCTAATTTAGACGCTTCGGCTTGTGCTTTTTGTGTCTTGTCGTGAAAAAACACGACGCTGCGATATTGCGTGCCCATATCTGCCCCTTGCTTATTAAGGCTGGTAGGGTTGTGATTCTTCCAAAATACCTCAAGTAAGTCGTCGTAGCTTACCTTTGTCTCATCATATTCAACTTGCACAACCTCAGCATGGCCCGTAGCCCCTGTCTTTACCTCTTTGTAGGTCGTTGCCTTGTTATCGCCGCCCATATAACCACTTGTGGCGTTTAGCACGCCGGGAACCTGACGGAAAAAGTACTCAACACCCCAAAAACAACCTGCACCAAATGTGGCCAATGCCATAGTAAAACTCACTTTAGAAGTCTAGATGGCTATAATTTTGACAAAGCCATCGCAGCTAAGCAAGTGGCTAGCGCTAAAATGATGTGCAGTTGCTGCCATGATCCTTAAACCTTTTGCTGCTAACATAGCGCTCAGCGTAATTAATCCCGCTTGAAAAAGGATGTTTATGACTGTCAAATCAAGCCCTTTACTCGATTTTCTTGCTGCGACGCTCGCTGATGAAACTCTGCCAAACACAATTGAGCAGGCAGATTTTACGGCACGGTTTGTTGCCCGCGGTATCGTGCAAATAGATCCCAATCAGCGTACGTCACGCGATATCGTCATCTCCTGTGGCATTCATGGCAACGAAACGGCCCCCATCGAAATCTGTAATCGTTTGCTGCAGCGAATTGCCCGCGGTGAACTCGCAGTAAAGCAGCGGCTCTTGGTTATTTTTGGCAATCCCGCTGCAATGTTGCAGCAAACCCGCTTTGTGGATGAAAACTTAAATCGCTTGTTTTGTGGTAGCCACTCACAAGGTGAGCAGAATTTAGAACGAAAACGTGCCGCAGAAATTGAGGCCGCGGTTGCAGCCTTCTACGTTGACGCTTCTAGAGCTCGCCTGCATTGGGATCTGCACACCGCCATTCGCGCCTCTGCCCATGAGAAATTTGCGGTTTGTCCTTATCAACCGGAGCGCGGTTATCGCCGCAGTGTGCTTGCGCTATTAGCAGACGCGGGTATTGAAGCGTTTCTCTTCAATCATGCGCCCGCTTATACATTCAGCTATCACAGCTCAAAATTGTTTAATGCGGATGCATTTACCATAGAGTTAGGTAAAGTGGCAGCTTTTGGTGCTAATGACCTGAGTAGACTGGAAAAACTCGATGTTGTGTTAAGTCGACTCATCGCGGGAGAGGAACTCACGCCTGACGCTGACGTCCTAAAGGATGTGACGTTTTATCAGGTAAGCCGAGTGATTACTAAAGATCACGACAGTTTTGATTTCAGTTTTGCTGAAGCTACGGCGAATTTCACCCGCTTTAGCCAAGGTGAATTAATTGCCAAAAGTTCAACGAATTCGGTTTTTTGTGATGCAGTGACAGAAGCCATTGTGTTTCCAAATGCTAAGGTACCTGTTGGCCAACGGGCGGCTCTCTGCGTTGTTCCTGTTTCCATTGAACAGGTTTGTATGTAAAGGATTTTATACGCAGGGATTGCGCTAATATTAAAACATGCGATTAAGGAAAGTTGCCGTTTGCGTAAACTTCCCTTAGTGTGCAGTGGAATTAAAAACCAAGGGCTAGCGCCCAGTGGAATGAATAAGAGCACTCTATGAGTCAAACCAACTTTTCTCAGTCAGTGGTACATCGGGCCGCATTTCTCGACCGTGATTCCCTCAATATCCCGATTCTGAAAATTTTACAGGCTGATGGTACCACCTACGATAAAGCGGTTCTGCCGCAGGTCGATGAAGCCTTATCGCAACGTATTTTTGATGCCTGCGCGTTTACGCGAGTGCTCGATGAGCGCATGTTAGCTGCGCAACGTCAGGGGCGGATCAGTTTCTACATGACCTGTACCGGCGAAGAAGCTGCTGTGATAGGCAGTGCCGCGGCATTGGATGACGGCGATGTGATTCTAGCGCAGTATCGTGAGCACGCTTCGTTGCGTTATCGTGGCTTCACCACACAACAGTTTATGGATCAATTGTTCAGTAATGAGCAAGATCTCGGCAAGGGTCGCCAAATGCCGATCCATTACGGTATTCACGAACTTAATTTTCAAACCATTTCCTCACCACTCGCAACGCAAATTCCCCAAGCATCTGGCGTCGGTTACTCACTAAAAATGCAGGGCAAGCCTAACGTAGCCATCTGTTATTTTGGCGAGGGTGCGGCTTCTGAAGGTGATTTTCATGCTGGTTTGAATATGGCGTCGGTCCACAAAGTGCCAGTTATTTTCTTTTGTCGGAATAATGGTTATGCCATTTCAACACCTACCGAAGAGCAGTATGCCGGCAATGGTATCGCCAGCCGCGGTTTAGGCTATGGCATGCACACCATTCGCGTGGATGGTAACGACATGTTGGCGGTGTTGGCTGCGACGCAACAAGCGCGAGCGTATGCAGTGAAAAACTCGGCGCCGGTATTAATTGAAGCCATGACCTATCGCTTAGGTGCTCATTCGTCGTCAGATGATCCTTCAGGCTATCGCTCTAAAGATGAAGAAGCCAAATGGCAGCAACATGATCCGGTGAAACGTTTCAAACTTTGGTTAGTCAATCAGGGTTGGCTGACAGAAGAGCAGGAGCAAGCGCTTTACAGCCAATATCGTGATGAAGTGTTAGCTGCGGTAAAAGTAGCTGAAAAAGTGGCTGCGCCAGCAATTGACCTGTTAATTGAAGATGTTTATGACCAACCAACACCAAGACTAAAACGTCAGTTGGAGGAACTCAAACAACATATTGCCAAATATCCGAAAGCCTATCCAAAAACCGCAGGGAGACTGTAACCATGACGAAGATGAACATGTTACAGGCGATTAACCAAGCGCTGACGCTGGAGATGGAACGCAATGAGCGCATGCTGGTATTTGGTGAGGATGTTGGCCACTTTGGCGGCGTGTTTCGTGCAACTTCAGGCCTGCAGGATAAATTTGGCAAAGAGCGTTGCTTCAATACACCATTGACTGAACAAGGCATTGCAGGCTTTGCAAATGGCTTAGCTTCTAATGGCATGACACCAGTTGCTGAAATACAGTTTGCTGACTATATCTTCCCCGCGTTTGACCAGATTGTGAATGAAGCGGCGAAATTCCGTTTCCGCTCTGGTAACCAATTTAACGTTGGCGGTTTAACGATTCGTACACCATATGGCGGTGGCATCGCTGGCGGACACTACCATTCGCAATCACCTGAAGCGTATTTTACGCAAGTGGCAGGGCTTAAAGTGGTTGTACCGCGTAACGCTTATCAGGCAAAAGGCTTGTTGCTGGCAAGTATTCGCGACGATAACCCCGTGGTGTTTTTTGAACCGAAAAGACTCTATCGCGCGTCCGTCAATGATGTGCCGGAAGAAGATTATGTACTGCCGCTGGGGCAAGCTGAGATTATTCAAGAGGGTACTGACGTCACTGTGTTGGCGTGGGGCGCCCAAGTTGAAGTAATTGAAAAGGCAGCGCAAATGGCAAAGGACGAAGGCATTAGTTGTGAACTGATTGACCTGAGAACCTTAGCGCCGTGGGATATCGAAACGGTGGCAAAATCAGTCCTGAAAACTGGCCGTTTGGTGATTAACCACGAAGCGCCATTAACCGGTGGATTTGCTGGTGAAATTGCAGCCACCATTCAGCAGGAGTGTTTCCTGTATTTGGAATCACCGATTATGCGCGTGTGCGGCCTCGATACCCCGTATCCGCTGGTACACGAAAAAGAATATATGCCAGATGCATTCAAGACCTTTGAAACCATTAAAGCGTCGGTAAATTATTAGGAGTTGTTGATGATTAAGGATTTTATTCTTCCTGATATCGGCGAAGGTGTGGTCGAATGCGAGATCATTGAATGGCTTATTGCCGAAGGCGATACTATTGCTGAAGACCAACCTGTTTGTGAAGTGATGACCGATAAGGCGTTGGTGCAGATCCCGGCGCCATTTGCTGGTGTGGTGAAAAAACTTTGCTATGCCCAAGGCGAAATTGCGCAAGTGCATGCACCGCTGTTTTCTGTTGAGTTAACGGAGGGTGAAACTGCGGAAGTAGCGGCAGAAACATCATCTTCAGTCGCAGCGGCATCAAATAATGTTGCAGCTACGACGAATGCGGCTCACTTTGAGGATTTTCTGTTACCTGACATCGGCGAGGGAATTGTTGAGTGTGAACTGGTCGAATGGTTGGTAAAAGAAGGCGATAGCATCGCTGAAGATCAACCTGTGTGCGACGTCATGACCGATAAAGCCTTAGTGCAGATCCCAGCAGTGAATGCGGGAGTCGTCAGTAAGCTTTATTGGCAAAAAGGTGACATTGCCAAAGTTCATGCGCCGTTGTTTCAAATCCAAATCGAAGGCACTAACGAGCAGCATTCGGCTGCTCAAACTCAGCAAGCGCCAGCAAACAACGTGAGAACAGATGCGACGAATGTAGTTGCCGACAGCAAGCGTTCTGGTAAAGCGGTTGCAAGTCCTGCAGTCAGAAGAATGGCGCGTAGCCATGATATCGATCTAGCCTTGGTTGAAGGTACGGGTAAACACGGACGCGTTTATAAGGAAGATATTGCGCGTTATCTCGAATCCGGTGTCACTGCAGCCGCGAGTGTTAGTGCTCAGCCTCAAACGTCAGCCAAGAGCCTGCCCGTTGCGATTGCCTCGTCGAATGACAAGGTGCAACCAATTAAAGGCGTTCAGGCCGCGATGGCGCGCCAGATGAGCGAATCAGCTGCCACCATTCCTCACTTCACTTATTGTGAAGAGATCGATATGACGGCGTTGGTGCAGTTACGTGAGCGTTTGAAAACTAAGTACAGCAACGACGAGCGAAAGCTTACGCTGATGCCATTTATTGTGAAGGCATTGTCGCTGGCCCTGAACGAATATCCCTTGCTGAACAGCCAAGTAAATGCCAGTTGCACTGAGTTGACGTTAAAGGCACGGCATAATATCGGTATGGCCGTGGATTCAAAAGTGGGCCTGTTGGTACCCAACATCAAAGACGTACAGCAGAAATCCGTGCTGGCACTGGCTAGCGATATTACACGCCTCACTAGTGCCGCACGCGCTGGCCGTCTCGCACCTGACGATATGAAAGATGGCACTATCACTATCTCTAACATCGGGGTGATTGGTGGTACGGTAGCCACGCCAATCATCAACAAACCAGAAGTCGCGATTGTGGCCTTGGGTAAAATTCAACGTCTGCCCCGGTTTGATGCTGACGGCAATGTGGTCGCACGCGATATTATGCAGATCAGCTGGTCAGGCGACCACCGCGTAATTGATGGCGGTACGATGGCGCGTTTCTGTAACTTGTGGAAGCAGTATCTTGAGTCGCCAGAAGAGATGATAGTGGCGCTTTAATACATGATGAAAGCCCCTTAATCGGGGCTTTTTTATTGGCAAAACACTGCATTTTGATAAACAAGTTACGCTTTGGTGACAGTTTCCGTATAATTTGCGAACCCTTGTTAATTGTCGTTTTTTGTTATGTCGCAAGAAGTGCTGTATTCCTCAACTACACATTATCCTTTTCCGCCAAAGCCAGTGCCGCTTTCTGATAACGACAAAGCGTTTTACAAAGAACAAATTAAAGCGCTGTTGAAGCAAAAAGATGCGGTATTGGTGGCTCACTACTATACCGACCCGGAGATCCAAGCGCTGGCGGAAGAAACCGGTGGCTGTGTATCCGATTCGCTTGAAATGGCGCGTTTTGGTAAAGAGCATCCCGCCTCAACACTCATTGTAGCTGGCGTTAAATTTATGGGCGAAACTGCCAAAATTCTTTCGCCCGAGAAAAACGTGTTGATGCCTACATTAGATGCGACATGCTCATTGGACGTTGGTTGTCCTATTAGTGACTTTAGTGCCTTTTGCGATGCTCACCCAGATCATACAGTAGTGGTTTATGCCAATACCTCAGCCGCTGTGAAAGCGCGTGCTGATTGGGTGGTCACGTCTAGCATTGCACTTGAAATTGTCGAACATCTCGATGCCGAAGGTAAGCAGATTATCTGGGGGCCAGACCGTCACTTAGGCAGTTATATTGCCAAACAGACGGGAGCTGAGATGCTGTTGTGGCAGGGTGAATGTATCGTTCACGATGAGTTTAAAGCGAAGGCATTGCGGGAACTTAAACTGCAATATCCCGATGCAGCAGTGTTGGTTCACCCTGAATCTCCGGCAAGTGTGGTGGAAATGGCCGATGCCGTAGGCTCAACAAGCCAATTGATTAAAGCGGCGCAAACTCTGCCAAACGACACGTTTATTGTGGCAACCGATAAAGGCATTTTTTATAAAATGCAGCAGGCTGCTCCCGGTAAGACCTTAATTGAGGCGCCGACTGGTGGCAATGGGGCTGCTTGTCGCAGCTGTGCCCATTGCCCGTGGATGGCGATGAACGGACTTAAGGCCATATACACCGCTCTAGCCTCTGAACAACCAGAGCAGCATGAAATCCACGTTGACGAAGCTGAACGTCAGGGCGCTTTGGTGCCATTAATGCGTATGTTGAACTTTGCAGCGGAATTAAAAATGCAGGTCAAAGGCAACGCCTGATTGGGTGACACTATCTAACTGAAAAATAAAGCGCGATTATCGAATAAGATATCGCGCTTTATTTTTTAGCTTAAGCGAATCAATCAACTATACTCAAATTTCCCTCACGTTAGTGCGCAATTCACCATAGTGATTTCACGGAGATACGGTATGAATGTCCAATGGATTGGTAATCTGTCAATCAAATTAAAATTTCTCCTCGTTATTCTGCCGCCATTAATCCTTGCCACACTTTTCGGTGGTTTAGACATTAACCGCAATGTCACTAATGCGCTGACCACTAAACGGGTAATAGCATTATCTAATTTGGTAAAAGTGAACAGTAATCTAGTCCACGAATTACAGAAAGAACGTGGAATGAGCGCGGGCTTTCTAGGCTCAAAAGGAACGTCATTCGCAACTGCGATTCCGGGCCAACGAAAACTGACCGATACGCAGGCTGATGATTTCAGCCGCTACATTGCTGAGCATGATTTCCCGCCTGAAATTAATTCGCGCATTAGCGATATTAGAAATGAACTCAGTAAATTAAGTAACATACGCCAGCAGGTGTCTGCGTTGCAGATCTCTGTGCCAGAAGAGGTCGCTTATTACACCAATCTTAACAGTGAGCTGTTGTCGGTTGTGGACTTAGTGGTGAAAACGGGGGAAAACAAAGGCATAGCAGTTGAATCAGCAGCATTTTCTGCCTTTTTACAAATGAAAGAACGCGCCGGTATTGAACGCGCGGTTTTAAGTTCCACCTTTGGACAGGCTGGGTTTAAGACAGGAATGTTTACCCGTTTCATTACCTTGGTTTCGGAGCAAAATAGTTTCCAGAGCCGATTCCTAGCGCTAGCGCCAGCATCTGAATTATCGCAATACCAACAATTGCTGCAGGATCCGAAAATTGCGGCAGTCGAAAACTTCCGTGAAATTGCCAAGACGCAAAACGCTGACGAAATTGCAGCCCAGTCCGCAGAAAAATGGTTTGCAGCGTCAACAGCAAGGATTGAACTGCTGCGTAAATTTGAGATGGTATTGCAGCAAAATCTTATCGACAACACACAGCACTATTACCAACAACTGCTCAGTCGAGCTTGGATTGAAGGTTGTGCGATTGTGTTGAGTCTTCTTGCTATCGTGATCATTAGTTATCTCATTATTTACAACATGTTAAGCCGTCTTAAATTGTTGCATAACGGTATTATGCATACCAAAACCGAGTTTGATATGACCACGCGGCTCAAGCTACAAGGTGACGACGAGTTAGGTCATATTGCGGCGGCAATCAATAGTATGTTGGGTGACTTTGATAAAGTGATTTCGACCGTCAGAAACAACGCGCATAGTCTGAATTTGGCGGTTGGGCAGATGAACAGCTTTTCTCAACAGCTAACGAAAAACGTTGCTGTGGGTTATAGCGAAGCGGAACAAGTGGCTTCAGCGATGACGGAAATGAGTTCGACCGTACAAGAGATTGCCGCTAGTGCCATCAAAGTGACTGATGCAACGAAGGTCGCCAGTCAGGAGGCTAAAGAAGGGAATCTGGAAGTGTGTAAAACGGCTGATGCCATTAGTGAACTGGCAGTCGAGATCGAAACTGCTTCTGACTCAATTCAGCAACTCGATAGCGATATCCATAGCATTGTGGGCTTGCTCGAAGAGATCAACGGCATTGCCGAACAAACCAATTTACTTGCCTTGAACGCTGCCATTGAGGCCGCTCGGGCAGGGGAAATGGGCCGAGGCTTTGCTGTTGTTGCTGATGAAGTACGGAATCTAGCTCAGCGCTCGCAAAGCTCTACAGAAGACATCCGCAAAATGACCGACAGGTTGAAGCAAGGAGCTCAACAAGCGGTGACGGCAATTGCCAAAGGGCGTCAACGCGCAGATTCCAGCGTGACTGAAGCAAACCGCGCTGGGGAAGAGCTTTATCGCATCGTATCGCAAGTGGAATTGATTGAAAGTATGAATGAACAGATCGCCGCTGCCACACATGAGCAATCGGTAGTCTCAGAAGAAGTGAACCAAAACGCACTCAAAATTAGTGAGACGTACAATAGTACCAAGAGTATCGCGGAGGAGTTTAGAGTGCTTAATAACTCGCTGCTCTCTGAGGCAGAAAGCTTAAAGCAGCAAGTACTTAAATTTAAGACAACAGACAATTAAAATCAGAGACTTGCTCAGCAAACGGCCACTCAAATTTAGTTGCTACGTTTTTGCTTGACCCTCTACAGGCTTTTGCGTAAAGTACCGCTCCGTTAACTGCCGTCAAGCAGCTAACAACAATATGGTGAGGTGTCCGAGTGGCCGAAGGAGCACGCCTGGAAAGTGTGTATACGGAAACGTATCGAGGGTTCGACTCCCTCCCTCACCGCCAGAATTTAGAAACGGGGTTCAGTGTAAACTGAACCCCGTTTTGTTTGGTTTTTGATGTTTACGTGTTCACTATTAGATTAGTACGGCACTAATGTTTCGGCTAAGGTACTGAGTTTGCAAATGGCACATCAATGGATTGAATCTTATAACAAGACAGGCCGGAATCCTTCGCTTCCTGCTCAGAATCCGCCAGCATACTTTTAGTATTTGCTGGTAGTTTCAGGCCTAAATCGATAAACATGCTATTGAGTAATTCACGTGCATCCAAACGCTGAATGCCATTGTTAAAATTAGCAATGTCCCGTAGAGCATTTGTTCTCGTTTGTGGGGCTAAAGGGCCGGGGAACACTAGTCCAGAAAGGCTATCGCGCATCGCCTCGACTCGGGCAATGCCCGTATTGAGAAATGCCGTTACCATGTAGTATTGCTGATATTTCTGTAACTCTTTGATAGGCATAGAAGAAAGGACATCGTTGTTCTTAACCGATTGCCACATTTCAGTTTCCAGCCGCTGCGGCATAACGCCTATAATACCGTAGGTTAGACCCGTGGCATTCAAGTCAGGCCGACTAAATTGAGAATCAAACCCAGCCCACATGTTCGTGCTCTGAAGTAGTTGAGCCTGAAGTTGGTGAGAGAAATTAGCGTAGCAAGGAATAATTGCTTCCTGCTCAACCGCAATCTCGTAATTATGTATCATCTCGCGGTGCAGGGCAGCTTTAACGTCAGCAAGCCTCTCTGCCGTATGCCGACCTTGCGCCCACTCTGACGTCCATAGTGCCAGCAACACACCGACGACCACGACAATTAGGTCCATAAACCAATTAACCAGTGTCCGACTTACTCTTATGTGAAAAATGCGATTTCCCTGTAACACCGTAACTCTCCCTTAAATAATTGAAATTTAAAAAGGTATTGCGTCGCACTAAATAACGCTATTTTTCGTAACTAAGCCTAACGGACTAAATTTGGATGAAAATCAGTTTAGTACTTTTCAAAAGACTACTGTATTTGCGATGTTGTACAAATATTAGACTGAATGAAACTAGATGGATGGTCTCTGAGTCGGTGTTTAGCTCGTTATTTAACGTTAGCTATTGCATGTGTTCCAACCGAATTACAGCGGAAGGGGAGCATTTAAGCGGTCTTCCGTCGGTTAATGAATAAATTAGGAGCGGCAGTTGTGAGCGTTCAAAACTGTCTACAGTGTAGGTTTGAGATAAATATCTTAAGTCACTGGTTGGTGGATTCAATTTGCTTAATTAACTGCTCAGTTTGAGTCGAAATATGCTTTAGAAAGTAGATTTGGTTGTACGCTAGCCACACAGTCCTTTTCAGTAACCCTTGAAGCTCTAGATCTTCCTTTACGAGCTTATTTAACGTTAACCAGTCGATTTTGTCGTTAATATTTATGCCGTGACGATTAAACGCTGTCAACAATTCAGTATTGGTTGATTGGTGTCTGGTCTTTTCTGTTCTAATCCACTGCTCGGCGAAGTTGTAGTGTTCGCGAAGTTGGTTTGCTAATGCCGGCCTTTTTGCAAAAGAAAGATCGCCACCGGCAATCAAGATGGAGTATGTCCTTAACTCCATATCAAAAACGGTAAAGCGTTGTGAGAAATAGAGTGCATCGGATGCGCTATCAGGCCTAGTTCTTTGCGGCAGTGCAAGTTGGGTCAGTTTCCCATAATCATTAGGGTAAGTATCGGGTAGCTCCCAACCAGAAGCTCGGTTTACAATGGTTTCAGCAGCGTTGAAGCGCAATGTTGAAATCCAAATGACGAACTCGAGTTCTCCTAAATCAGCGTGTAAGTCTTCAACCAATTGAAACAGCAACACATTTTGTCGTGCAACATTGTTCTGTTGCTGATTCCAGTTGGACACCTGTATACCTATAAAAACCCCCATTACCACAATAGCAAAATCGATAACGATGGCGGTCCAATTCTGCTCTCTAACATGTTCAGCAATACGGCGTAACCACATGAGTCAGTCCCTTTTATTAGCAACACAGTTAGATCAAATGAGTTAGTAATCTTGTCGGAATCGTATAAATTCACCACGTACCTATGAATAGCATTGATACTCGGCGCACCTATTACCGTTTGATACCTGATTCATAATGCGATGGTTAGTCATGGGCGGTTGCCATAATCGACATCCGTGCGACCAATAGTAAAAGCTAGCAAAAACGTTGAAATGCGACAAGCCAGTGCAGTTGTCCAAAGTTTCGCTAATCATTTGCTTGAAATAGATTTCGACCTGCGCCCAGAGAAATCATTTTGGCAATGACGATATTAAGCAACGATCAAACTCGTGAACTCATGTTCTTAGCTCCGCCTTTGATAGTTTCGGTGCTACAATCGCGCCGTCTAAATTTACAGTCAGCGGTGCTTGTTTATGAGTTTCTCCTCCCTTGGTCTTCATCCGGATTTATTGGCTATCCTCGATAAGGTGGGGTATCAAGCGCCAACGCCTATTCAACGAGCCGCCATCCCTGAAGTGCTCGCGGGGCACGATGTGATGGCTGGTGCGCAAACAGGCACAGGGAAAACCGCTGCATTTGCGCTGCCATTGATCCAACGTCAGCTCGTTCGCGTTGTAGCTGAAAACGCGATTCGCGTGTTAGTGCTGACGCCAACACGGGAGCTGGCACAACAAGTACACCAAAGCTTTGTGAAATATAGTGAAGGCTTGGCGATTAAAGCCGTTGTGGCATACGGTGGCGCGAGCATTAATCCTCAGCTTGAGGCGCTAAACCAAGGCTGTGATGTATTGGTGGCAACGCCGGGGCGTCTGTTAGAACTCGCTATCAAAGAACTTATCGACTTAAGCACACTGGAAACATTGGTGCTTGATGAAGCAGATCGTATGCTGGATATGGGCTTTATTATCGATATCAACCGCATTCTTAAACGCTTGCCAAATACGCGGCAAACCTTGTTCTTCTCAGCGACCTTTAATGATGATGTTTTTGCGCTGAGTAAGACCATGTTAAAGCAGCCAAAACTTCTCGAAGTTGCAGAACGTAATGCCACCGCGGCAAAAATCGAACAACGCTTTTATGAGGTCGACAATCAACGCAAAGCAGCGCTAGTGGCATACTTGATTGGTTCAAAAAACTGGCAACAGGTGCTGATCTTCACCCGTACCAAACAAGCGGTGGATGAACTTGCAAAAGAACTTGAAAAAGATGGCATTAGTGCAGCGCCAGTACACGGCGATAAATCGCAAGGCGCCCGAGATCGTGGGTTGGCACAGTTTAAAACCGGGCAAGTGCGTGTGCTGGTAGCGACTGATGTTGCCGCACGAGGTTTGGACATTGAGCAACTGCAATACGTCATCAATTACGAGCTACCCTACAACGCCGAAGACTATATTCACCGTGTTGGACGTACTGGTCGCGCTGGGCAGGCGGGTTTGGCGGTGTCGTTAGTGTCGAATAAAGAGAAGTACCTCGTTGAAGATATCCAAAAACTCACTGGCGAACAGTTTCTGCTGCAATGGATGGAAGGGTTCGAGCCAAGTCTGATGGCTCAAGAAGAGGCAAACAACACCAAGCGTAAACCATCTAAGAAAACGCTACGTGCTAAAGCGCTTGGGCAAGTGGGCAATCACAAAGCAAAGAGCGGCAGACCACGGAGGCGATAACTGCTAACTCCGTGGCAAAGTGTTTGAAGAAAAAGTGCTGAGCGTCGCATGACTGATTTTATAGGCGCTTTTCCATCCGCAGAAGTGTCCACACGTCACCTGCAAATGATTTGTTGCCAGTCTCTCGGGATGTAACCACAAAGCCGAGTGATTGGTAACAGGCTTTGGCGACCTCGTTTTGTTCGAACACACCGAGGGAAAGCATATTGGCATTATGTCGCGCTTTTGCTAATGCTATTAACTGACCCAACATGATTTTCGAAAGCCCCTGACCGCGAAAGCTGTCCGATATGAACACACGACAAATACGGAAATGGGATTCTGATATTCTTACCAATTCCACATAGCCAGCGTTTTGCCCCGCAGCAACAAAAACAAATGGAAATACGTCAGGTTGCGAACAGTGTTCGGTTATTTGCGCTTCATCTAGCGGAAATGTATAACGTGGGCCTCCCCACAGATAGGTTAGCTCCTCTGATTTAATCCAACGAATAAGTAGCTGGTAATCTGCCTTTTCAAATGCTCGAAGTTCCATGTTTCTCACGTCAATTTAACTTGGCCTACACCATGAATTTTATAAGCAATGTGAAGGTGTTAGTTGGTTAAAAGTAGTAAATATGCCCAATCAGGTTAATGCTCACACATCAATTTTCAGCGCGGCTAGCTGCCATTAATACTATCTCAAACGCACTAAATTGTTGCGGCAAGGCTTTCTGTAGCCTTTCCCATTAGGGCCCAGTTCTTACTTTACCGGAATCCAGCGTTAACGCTTATCACACGAAAACCCGATGAATGATTAATCGCTTAAATTCTCAGGTCAAGACTTTTACCACTTTAAATTGAGCAAATTTCCTCGGCTGAAGTGAGATGTATCAGTGGTTATTTGGTTATTTACGTAGAGTGATTCCTCTTAGTAGTGGCAAACCATCTATCTAACAAAAATGTAACCTTGTTTTGATATGCCTCAATGTTTTTCGTTGGCCATTATCTAAATTAGGTGTGTGTGATAAAGATCCGGTTTACTCAGTTTTTGAGAGACCTGCACATTGCCGCTTGGGCTGCGAACCAAGCCAAGATGGTTGTTGTTGCGCTGTTAGAAGTAATTGAATGTATGCAATTGAATATTAGCTGAATTTAGTCATTACCTGATTAATGAGGGTTAAATTATGGAAATTGTCTTAGATAAAATGCTTTGGTGGTTATTGCTCACTGTCGCCTTAATATTTCTGTATTTCTTCTACATTATCAGAGAACGATATGTTCAGTTCAAAATCGCGGAAAAAGACATTTTTCGGCAATTTGAAAAACTCTCGAAAGAGGAGCGTAATGACTTTGTTGCTGCATTTTTCAGCATCGGTAGAGGTAATGAACTGCTTATGTTGATATCGCGAATAGAATCTAAGTGTACCGATGGCTGCTTAAGGATAGGGCATGTAACGTGGGCGATTCGAGAATTAAGAACCCGCAAAGCAAGTGAGATTGAGGATAGTGAGATTCCCACATTCATTGCGCTCAATACCCAAAGTTAAATGATGTAATACGGTGAGTATTTAACGACTGATTTACAGGTAAGTCCACTCCACCATGTCTCGTTCTGACTTTGGGTAACGTTAAGGCTCGGATGATAGCGGTTATTGGGCTCGGTGGAAGTGAGTGGTGGTAATTGAACGGGATTTCCATGTCAGTGACAATAAGTGATTTAATTTGAGTTTTAATTAAATCACTCGTGGAGCTGGGCGCAATGTTGCGAGAGCAAACCGGGTTACTTGGAATAACGCAATTCTTCCAAAAATAGTGAAAACGCCTGCGATCTGTGGTGGCGACTCGGGTAATAGAGATAAAAGCCGGGAAAGGGCGGACACCACTCTTCGAGCACGCGCACCAAGCGACCATTTTTGACATAGGGTGCGACTTTCTCTTCCATGGTATAGAAAATTCCGACGCCATCTAATACAGCTTGAATGCCGGCATTAGATGTATTGAGAATTAAACTATTGTTGGGGCGAATATTGATCTTTTCGCCGTCACGTTCAAATTCCCACGGCAATAGTCCGCCAGCGGTTGGTAATCGCCAGTTAATACAGCGGTGCTGCATCAGGTCTTTTGGATGGGTAGGCGTCCCATGCTTGGCAAAGTACTCCGGTGAAGCTGCGACAGCGACGCGCAATTCGGGGGTGATAGGCATCGCGACCATATCTTTGGCAAGCATTTCACCAAGTCGTACACCCGCATCAAAGCGATCGCCCACAATGTCCACCAATCGATTGTCAGCATTGAGTTCAACAGTGACATCAGGGTATTTCTCCATAAAGCGTTTTACCACGGGCCATAACACATGATCGATTGCATGTTCAGGTGTGGTGATACGAATGATGCCCGTTGGGCAGTCACGCAGTTCACTGATGTCTTGTAACTCTTGGGTAACGTCTTCAAAGAGTGGCGCCAGCTTTACAAACAAACGTTCACCCGCATGGGTTGTCGCAACACTGCGGGTGGTGCGTGATAGTAAGCGAATGCCCATGCGCTGTTCTAAGTTACGTACCGTTTGGCTAAGTGCCGACTGTGATACGTTCAAACGTGCCGCCGCTTTTGTAAAGCTGCCTTCCTGCGCCACACAAACAAAGGCGTACAAATCATTGAAGTTTTCTTGGCTCATTATTAATAAGTCCAACTTATAGGTCTATTAAGATTTATCCATCTAATCAAAAAATGCCAAATGAGTAAACTATTGTTCATCGATTCAACACGTCGGATTTTTATTCAAGACGATTACCGCGAGAGTAAATGGATGCGACATATTTTAATTTTGGGTGCGGCAGGACAGATTGCTCAACAAGCTGTGCATCTCTTTTTAGAAGCGTTAGATGTGAAATTAACGTTGGTTTTGCGCAACGCGCAGCGCTTAGCTCATTTAGGCGGGCATCCACGAGTACAGCTCATTGAAGCTGATATTCGAGACCAGCAACTGCTGGCTGCTTTGATGGACAAGCAAGATACCGTATACGCCAACCTTGCCGGTGATATGGCAGCGCATGCCCAAAAAGTCGTGCGCGCGATGACGGAAGCCGAAGTCAAACGGCTGATCTTTGTCACCTCCATGGGGGTGTATGACGAAGTACTGGGCGAGAGTTTTGGCAGTATTTTGCAGCCATATCGCGATGCGACTCGTATTGTCGAAGCATCGAATTTGGATTACACCATTTTACGTCCAGCGTGGCTCAACAACCGCAATGAAATTAGCTACGGCATAACGCAAAAAGGTGAAGATTTTGTTAATGCTGATGCGACAGTTTCGAGAAAGAGTGTCGCTGATTTAATCGTGAAATCCGCATTGAACAATGTCCATATCCGCGAAAGTTTAGGCGTACACCAGCGCTAACTCACCACCAAATTTAAGATTAACGTCACTGCTGTTAGCCAACAGCAGGGGGGATTTTTTGTCTTCATCTCAGGAGAATCAAACAGATGAACGCGACAATATTTGTTAAACGCCATCGTTTTCTTGCTGTAGCGACAGCGGCTTTGTTTGGATACGGTGTCATCGCCACCTTGCCACTCAAAAGCGAACAAGCAATGGCGGATACTCAGGCGCTACCAGCAGCGGTGCAAGTCACAGCAGTGAATGTTCATCAACAAAGCTTTATGCCTTGGCATGAATACTCTGGCAGCGTTGAAGCAATTGACCAGGTGAATGTTCGTGCTCGAGTTGCGGGCATGCTGCAAAGTGTTCACTTTGAGGAAGGCTCTTATGTCGAAAAAGGCCAGCTATTGTTGACCATTGACCCTGCGCCGTACCGCGCAGAAGAGCAAAAAGCAGCAGCAACTGTCGCTGCTGCAGCTGCACAAAGTGCACAGGCACATCTGGAATATCAGCGTGCTAAGCGTTTGTGGGAGAAGAAATTAATTGCCGAAAATGACATGGAACAACTGCAAAACACCGCCAATGCCGCTAAAGCCAATCTGCAAGCCGCTCAGGCTGATTTGGCGCTGGCACGGTTAAACCTGTCTTATACCCAAGTCAAAGCGCCGGTGTCGGGCCGCATTGGCAAATTGGCGTTTACACCGGGCAACTTAGTTGCTGCTGGCAACGGCGCAGCGCCCATTACCAGCATTGTTTCTATGTCACCAATTTATGTCAACTTTGACGTTGAAAGTTCAATCGCTACTGATGTTTTAGCGCAATTGGGCAATGGACGTGAACAGTTGATGCGCTTAAATCAGGTACCAGTAAAAGCAGTCAGCAATGGCGCTAATTCCGCTTCGAAAGGCACACTTAAATTAGTGAACAACATGGTTGATGCTGGTAGCGGCACGCTGAATATGCGTGCCGTGTTCGACAACAGTAATGGCCAGTTACTGCCAGGACAGTTTGTGCGTGTCAGTCTCGGTCAGGCTCAGCCTAGCAAAGGTGTATTGCTCACCGAAAGCGCAATCGGCACGGATCAGGACAAGAAATATGTCTTCGTTGTGAACCCACAAAATCAGGTGGAATATCGTAACGTTACATTAGGCAGCATTGTAGCGGGAAAGCGAGTTATCACCTCAGGTTTGAATGATGGCGATCGAGTGATTGTCAGCGGCCTGCAACGAGTAAGGCCCGGTGTCACGGTGGCGGTGACTATTGCCCAAGACAATACTGCTGCGACCGTAAAAGAGGGCGCTTAATCTATGAATATTTCACGCTTTTTTATCGACCGCCCCATTTTTGCAGGGGTACTGTCGGTGCTGATATTTTTGGCGGGTGTGGTGTCATTGCCGCAGCTGCCAATTTCTGAGTATCCCGAAGTTGTACCTCCAACTGTTGTGGTCAAAGCCAGCTACCCAGGTGCTAACCCAGAAGTCATTGCTGAAACTGTGGCTGCGCCATTAGAGGAACAGATCAACGGCGTTGAAGGCATGCTGTATATGAACAGCCAAGCCACTACCGATGGTGCGATGACGCTCAATGTGATTTTTGCTCTTGGCACCGATCCCGATAAAGCGCAGCAGTTAGTGCAAAACCGTGTGGCTCAAGCTGAAGCTCGCTTGCCTGAAGAAGTTCAGCGTTTAGGCGTGTCAACTACCAAGGCATCGCCGGATTTGACCATGGTGGTGCATCTGCAATCACCTAATAATCGGTATGGCATGGATTATCTGCGTAACTATGCGTTATTGCACCTGCGTGACAATCTGGCCCGCATTAAGGGGGTAGGCGATGTGGCGATTTTTGGTGGTGGCGAATACGCGATGCGGGTATGGCTCGATCCAGAAAAATTGGCGCAACAACATATCTCCGCCAGTGATGTCGTCGCAGCGATCAACGCGCAAAACATTCAAGCGGCGGCGGGTACGGTAGGTGCCAGCCCCAATCTACCAGGCGTGCAGCTACAACTATCAGTCAATGCTAAAGGGCGACTGTCTACCCCTGAAGAGTTTGGCGACATCATAGTTCAAACTTCAGATACAGGCGCTGTCACTCGCCTGAAAGATCTGGCACGTATTGAACTGGGCGCAGCAGATTACTCATTGCGTTCGTTGCTCAACAATAATCCTGCGGTCGGTATTGGTATTCATCAGGCGCCAGGTTCCAACGCGCTGGAGATCTCTGAGCAAGTGCGAGCGGTAATGGCGCAGGCTGAAAAGCAGATGCCAGAAGGTGTTGGCTATCGCATTGCTTATGATCCAACGCAGTTTGTGCGGGCTTCGATTGAGTCGGTAATCCACACCCTACTTGAAGCGATTATGCTGGTAGTCCTAGTGGTGGTGTTGTTCTTGCAAACTTGGCGGGCGTCGATTATTCCATTGTTGGCTGTCCCCATTTCGATTGTCGGCACCTTTGCGGTACTTAACTTGATGGGCCTTTCAATTAACGCGCTAAGTTTATTCGGCTTGGTTCTTGCCATTGGTATTGTGGTGGATGATGCCATTGTGGTGGTGGAAAACGTTGAGCGGAATATCGAGTCAGGCTTGTCGGCTCGCGAAGCAACTTACAAAGCGATGCGTGAAGTCTCGGGGCCGATTATTGCCATTGCCTTAGTGCTGGTGGCGGTATTTGTTCCGTTGGCATTCTTCAGCGGATTGACTGGTCAATTCTATCGTCAGTTTGCGGTCACGATTGCGATTTCGACGGTGATTTCAGCGTTCAACTCTTTGACCTTATCTCCGGCATTATCGGCGATTTTATTGCGCGGCCATGACGCTCCCAAAGATGGCTTAACCCGCTTGATGGACAAACTGTTCGGGCGTTTCTTCAAGCAGTTTAACCGTGTGTTCCATCGTGGTAGCGAACGTTACCAAGGTGGCGTAAACCGCGTGCTGTCGCACAAAGGGTTAATGTTAGTGCTTTTTGTCGGCTTAGGCGCAGTCACCGGCGGGCTGTTGAAAACAGTGCCTACAGGCTATGTACCTGCGCAGGATAAACAGTATCTCGTGGGCTTTGCGCAACTGCCAGATGGCGCAACCTTAGATCGCACTGAAGAAGTGATCCGCCGTATGGGTGAAATCGCGGCTACTAATCCTAACGTGCAAGACACGTTGGCATTCCCGGGCTTGTCTATCAGTGGTTTTACCAATAGCCCCAACTCCGGCATTATTTTTGTGGTGTTGAAACCGTTTGAAGAGCGTCAGCGTGCTGATCAATCTGGGGCTGCAGTAGCAGGGCAGTTGAATCAAGCATTTGGTGGCATTCAGGACGCATTTATTGCAATGTTTCCGCCTCCACCAGTGCAAGGTTTAGGCACGACTGGTGGATTTAAATTGCAGCTGGAAGATCGTGCGTCGCTTGGTTTTGATGCGATGGATAAAGCCGTAAATGATTTTGTGGCAAAAGCATCACAGGCGCCTGAGTTACAAGGCGTCTACAGCAATTGGAAGCTTAATGTACCGCAATTATTTGCCGATGTTGATCGTACCAAAGCGCAACAGTTGGGCGTTCCACTGACCGATATCTTTAACACACTATCGATCTATCTTGGCTCGGTATACGTTAATGATTTTAATGCCTTTGGTCGCACTTACACGGTACGGGTGCAAGCGGATGCAAAATATCGCGCCCATCCTGAAGACATCGGCAAGCTCAAAGTACGTTCCAACAACGGCGACATGGTGCCGCTGGCATCGGTAATGAAGGTCGATTACAGCTATGGCCCTGAGCGGGTGATGCGGTATAACGGCTTTTTAACTGCTGATATTAATGGTGCACCTGCCGCTGGATATTCCTCTGGTCAAGCACAGGCTGCAATTGAACGTATTGCGGCAGAAACACTACCGCAAGGAATGGAGTTTGAATGGACTGAGCTGACCTATCAGCAGATTTTGGCCGGTAACTCAGCAGTGTGGTTGTTCCCGTTGACTATTCTGTTGGTGTTCTTGGTACTGGCCGCACAATACGAAAGCTTAATGCTACCGCTGGCGATTGTATTGATTGTGCCCATGAGTGTATTGGCTGCGATGGTCGGTATCTGGCTGACGAATGGCGACAATAACATCTTTACCCAAATTGGTTTGATGGTGTTGGTGGGGCTCTCGGCGAAAAACGCTATTCTGATTGTCGAGTTCGCTCGCGAGTTGGAATTTAGCGGTAAGACGCCAGTGCAAGCGGCAATCGAAGCCTGTAAGTTACGTTTACGGCCAATTCTGATGACGTCAATTGCCTTCATTATGGGCGTAGTACCGCTGGTGCTGTCATCTGGTGCGGGCGCAGAAATGCGTCAAGCGATGGGCATTGCAGTGTTTAGTGGCATGCTAGGCGTGACCTTCTTCGGACTCTTTCTTACTCCAGTGTTTTACGTGGTGTTGCGTAAACTCACAGGTAATAAGCCGCTGCACTTTCACGGTGAAAAGCCTCCGCTAGTCTAACCGACACCCCCTAGGATCAGCCTACAGTTTGTAGGCTGATTCATCTCTGAGGTTTATTGATGAATGAGACTAATAGGTTCATTGCGTTCAGAGGAGGTACTGCCACGCTGAAAAACACGTAAAGTAATTGAACAAATTATTTACTAAAAATGCTTCCCGACATTTCCGCAAATAATTTATCGACATTTTATTGAGGCAGTTGCAACACGTTTGAAACATGACTGAGTTGCACCTGCCTTATACTTTGGAATGGCTCGTATTTAATTGACCCCATGATGCCTAATAACAATAAGGGACATAGCCAATTCACGCGTTCAAACAATGTGATGATGTTGAGTTAGCCACAAAATGTGCGAGGGAATAAATGTCATAGAATGTTTTGGGGGATTAAACCCGAATGGTCTAATTAGTTGCTTATCAACGCTAAAGCAGAAACCGTCCGGGAGAAGAAAACCTTTGCTTCGGTCTTCAAACATCACCGTGTTCTCGTGCCTTGATCGAGTTGGTATGAATGGTGCCAAGAAGAAGCGCGCAAGCAGAACTACGCTTTTGGATTACCCGACGGCGAACCAGCATTGATGGCTGGTATCTTGTTTCCATCAGAACGCGGCCATCAGCTAGTCACGTTAACTTCAGCCGCAACCGAACAAGCCGCCAATACCATTCCAGAATGCCTTTGCTAGTAAGCCCAAACGATGTGGACTTCTGGTTTAACTCGGTCCCCGATGATCTTGAACCGGTATTGTATTCTCGCAACTCTCGCAACTTAAAACTAAATATTAATCGATACTAATTAAAGGGAATATGATTTTCACCTGCGCATAATTATTTTGTAATGGCTATTTTTAATAGAACTATAAATCTTCAATATATTACCAATTACCTTCCAATTAATTCATCTGCTAGTGGATGTTAAGAAGTTGCTTTTTAACCATTAAGTGCTATACCTTCTTGACGAAAAGGCAAACTTGTAGAAATGCAGGGACGCAAAGCCACGGGTCTTCTTCAAGATAGCCGGGTTGTCGAATGATATTTAAAACGACACCTGGCTTTTTGTTTGTCCAGGATTTATTAAACCTTCTAAAAACGGAAAACATGGAGGTTTATATGTGTAATATTCGTAAGCTAACCGCTGCGATGTTAATGTTTAGTTCTGTATCAGCATTTGCTGTTGATGATGTAACATATTTTTCTGATACGTTGCAAAAGAATGATTTAATTTCTGCAATTTATAGAGTGGAAATTGATCCTATTAGTAGTCACGCAAACCTAATACCTCTGCCCACCGATTTAGTACCAGCTGATGGGATTGTTCCATATGATCACATCGATGCGCTAGCCGCGTCTCCCGATGGCAAAATTCTTTGGTTAATTAACTCGCGCGAAGATGTTGTGAGCGAGCTGATTAAATATGAAGTTGACAGTGCAACCTTGATGTCAGTGGGAGTTATAGAATGGCCAATAGCAGATGAAAAAGGCGATATCGATCAGGCCACGGTAGCTCCGGATGGTACACTTTATGTCACCAAAAAAGTTGTACACCATCTATATACCATTGATACTTCAAACGCCAAGGCCACATTGGTTGGAGATGTAAATGGAGCTCTAACAAATGGTGGGGATATTGCTTTTGATCAGTTTGGTTCTCTTTATTTATTGAACCAAACATCTCTGTACGATTTGACGTTACCAGGTTCTCCGCCAGCTCCTGTTAATGCCGTTGAAATTGGTGGGGTTGACGAAGGCTATACAGGTTTGGCGTTTCGCGTAGGTGGAGTGGGTAATCTAATTGGCTCCAATAAGGGAAACAATTCCTTCAATGAACTCAGTGTGGTAGATGGTTCACTCATCGTTTCATATCCTATGTATCTAAATGGCGGACTTTTTGAGCACAACCTAGGTGGGGATATGACTACTGGTCCGTTAGTGATGTGTAGCAAAACTATTGGATACTGGAAAAACCATTCCTGGCTGGGAGCTAGCGTCACTATAAATGACATGAGTGATGAATTCGCTATTACTGAAGTAATTGGGCGTTTTGGGACTAAGGCCGAAGGAGATAAGCCTTATGATGGGATGCTTTGGCGTGCAAAAGGAAAGACATACAGCATGCTCTATGCCCAATTAATTGCAGCCAAACTCAATACCAGTAACTCCTATACAGTAGATTTACTCAATACGGCTGAAGCCTTTTTAGATGGAAAAGGCTTCGATGACCCTGTAAGTAAAGCTGACAGAGCCATGTATTCTAAGTTGGTTGAGGCAGTGACAGCATTCAATGAAGACAACCACTGCGATAGTGAATAATTTCCCATATTGATTACACAATGTTGTGGACACAAAAACGGTCTTCAGAAACTTGAAGGCCGTTTTTATTAGATCTGTAATAACACCGTTCTTCTCTAGAGAAGAACTTCAAAGGAAACTACCTGAGATCAAGATAATCCCAAGATCGTGTTTTGGGGATGTGACGAAAATGGATTGTTGTTCAGGTGGTTACGCGCTATGTTTCCTCCTACACAGGGGAAGAGGCAAAACGTCACTTCCCATACCGATAGTTAGCTGTGTGCGTTTTTCTCGTCCAACGAGGTAAACGCGCATGCGCACTAATAAAATGTTATATGTATGTATAGAGTCACGATAATTTGCGAAGGCTTATCGTCAAATGAAGGTAAAGAAGCCTCAGACGATATAGCTCAAGAATTTAGGGAGCATAGGGATTGGCACAAGAACCCGATATTCACATGGGACGGTGAAAAACTGATTCTTACAGTCGAGAATGACTTTGACGATGATGGCAAAGCAACATTAGATGAATTCGGCGATTGTCTGGCTGCATACGTGACTGACTACTTTGACTGCACTATAACAATCGATTCCGTAGCAAAGATATGAGTGCAAAACATATAACAAGCAAAGGCAGCATCGCCCTTTGGGCTGGACGCGCTAACACGCGCCGCTGCTTTGGTCGTTAGGCGAAAAATGGTTTTGAAAAGTTATCTAGAAGGCTCATTTCCAGAAGGGTTGTCATATAACAACGCGGTTCAGCTTTGCCTACGTCTGTATTGCTCTGTGGAAGGTCTTCCTGAGTCTCTACATGTTCAATGCACAAAGGATAACTTGGCGTCAGTATTTGCTGAAATGGCTCGGGAGAAATTCATCATAGGTCAAGCTAAAGAGGCCTCATTTTATGGTGCAAGCCACTATGATGTTTCCGAAAAAGAACACTGGATAGAAGTAATAGGCTCTATATTTAGGGACGGTGAAACAGTTGATTCGGAGTTGGGGCGTAACTTATTGAAGCGCCTAACAAAAAATTAAGGTTCGCCCGCAAGCGGGCTGGGACCTTAATAGCTTCGCTATTTCGGCCCCTTAATTGAGCGTTAATCCATAGAAATTTTAATCCGAAAGAGACTAATTAGAGCAAAGTGTCTATCTCGTTTATGTCCAAAAGCTTTCTAGTTGAGAATCACTTTGAATGTGATCACCGAGTGGTGGTCACACAGTGGTCACATTCGTGACCGATTGTGGCCATCGTGATATGAGTCGCTTTATTTTTGATTAAAGAATAAACAATTATAAAAATTTAAGAAAAATATATGACAATGGTCAGAATATCGCGTTTTGGTAGGATTTTTAAAACCTTAACGCGTTGATTTTATGATGTTTGGTACACCCGAGTGGACTCGAACCACCGACCCCTACCATGTCAAGGTAGTGCTCTAACCAGCTGAGCTACGGGTGTAAAGAAGAGTTGTTCAATTTGGTACACCCGAGTGGACTCGAACCACCGACCCCTACCATGTCAAGGTAGTGCTCTAACCAGCTGAGCTACGGGTGTATCGTTGCTAGTAATAGTTACTAGCGGGAACGGACGCTATATTAAAGTCGACCGAGTTACACTGGCAAGCGAAAATATCAAAAAAATGACTAAATGGTGATTTGCTGGTCAACTCGCTGATATTTAGTCGCTTACATCGCCTTATTAAGCCAATTCGTAACCAATAGCCCGTCGTTTAATGATCCTTAGTCGAAGAGAAAACATCAATGCTGCTGATGACAATCCTGCGATTAGGCCTGTCCAAAATCCGTAAGCGCCTATATGCGGTACGATAATATCGGTGCGGGCTAAGGTATATCCTAGCGGCATTCCAATCAGCCAGTAGGCGATAAAGGTAATATAGAATGCGCTTTTGGTATCTTTAAATCCGCGCAGGGCGCCGGATGAAATGACCTGCACCGAATCTGATAGTTGGTAAACCGCTGCCATCAACATAAGGCCCGAAGCCAGTTCGATAACGTCGGGCGAGTCGTTATAAAGCGCGGCGATATTCGCCCTAAACACCACGGTAATGACTGCGGTTATGCTGGCTAACGCTAACCCGAGTTGAATCCCTGTTTTTGCGACTAAAGCACTTTGTGTTGTTTGATGGCGACCTAGGTAATAGCCCACGCGAATCGAAACTGCGACACCAATAGACAGAGGCACCATAAACACAATGGACGAGAAATTAAGCGCGATTTGGTGGCTTGCGACAACATCTGCGCCCAATGGCGCCAACAGCAGCGCGATTACCGCAAAGATGCTTACTTCAAAAAAGAGTGCAAGGGCGACCGGAAATCCCAAACGAACTAAACCAGTGATAGTTTGCCAATCCGGTTTGGCCCAATGCTGAAACAAACTTATTTCGTCGAATTTGCGGCTGAGGTAGATGTAAAGCAACATCGAAAGGAACATGGCCCAGAAAACAATAGCAGTTGCGACGCCACAGCCTGCTCCGCCCATGGCCGGCAGTCCAAAGTAGCCATGAATAAAAATGAAATTGGCAGGAATATTAATGGCAAGGCCAATAAAACCGATAAACATCGCCGGTTTAGTGTAGGAAATTCCCTCACCACAGCTTCTTACAACCTGATACAACAACATCCCGGGAGCACCCCATAAAATGGCGCTGATATAGCGGGTTGAAATATCTTCTAGTGCGGGCTCTAACTGCATCTGGCTAATCAGCAGATTAGAAAAATGTAGGATTAACATCACCACCAAGCCGCCGACTATGGCAATATACGTGGCCTGAATTGCCAACGGGCCGATTTTGTTGGACTCACTGGCACCGTGATGATGTGACATCAGTGGCGTAATCGCCATGAGCATGCCTTGAAAAAACAGTATCGCCGGTAACCAGATGCTGGTGCCAACCGCGACAGCTGCCATATCGGCAGCGCTCACACGTCCAGCCATTACTGTGTCGATAAATCCCATCAGGGTTTGTGTGACTTGCGCAATCAGCACGGGAAAGGCAAGTTGTAAGATCCGTTTGGCGTGAAAACCAGCGTGTTCCATGATGTATCCAAAAGCGAGTTAACTATGTTTACAGGTATTGTGCAGGCAAAATGTGAAGTCCGAAGTATTGATAAAAAAGTGGGACTTCATACGCTTGGTGTCGCTATTCCCCAAGCGTTACGGTCAGATCTGCAAATAGGTGCGAGTGTTGCGAATAACGGCGTTTGTCTAACCGTGACAGCTGTGGCGGATGATAGGGTGTTTTTCGATGTGATGGAAGAAACATTAGCACTCACCAATCTTGCCGAAGTTCAAATTGGCACGCAGGTGAATATTGAACGTTCATTGACATTTGGCAAAGAGATCGGCGGCCATATTCTCTCGGGACATGTTCACACACAAGCAACAGTGGCGCAGGTTGATTTGACGGAAAGTCACTATAACTTACAACTGTCTTTTGATCCGGCTTGGCAAAAATATATCTTTTATAAGGGGTTTATCGGCGTTAACGGTTGTAGTTTAACCGTGGGGGAAGTTGCAGAAGGGCGTTTCTGGCTGCACCTTATTCCTGAAACGCTACGTCTGACCAATTTGGCGGATTATAACGTCGGGATGAAGTTGAACCTAGAAATAGACAGCCAAACGCAAACCATCGTCGATACTGTCGAACGGGTGATGGCACAACGCGCAGAAAACGGCATCTAGCCGTTTTCATCTAGTAATACTGTTCATCATCGGCATCTACGTGAAGTTTAATTGTTTGATGCTGATGATCGATATGCATTCTCACGTGGATCGGATTGCAGCAAATATGGCAGTCATTGTAGAAGTCTTGATCGCCTTGAGTTGTGTCAATTTCCACAGCTTGGTGATGACCACAATGGGGGCAACAGATAGTCTGGCGTTTCATGTTGACGTCTCCTAATTCACCTTCTCTTAAATCAGTATAGAAGCTGTTTTGATGGCTTGAAGTGGATTGTGAGGCATGAATTTCAACAAATATTTGCCCTCATTTTTAGATATCGGCCTAACCTAAGTAAAAACCGTCATTTAGGCTTGCTTCAGCATGAGCTCCTACCGTAAAATTCGCCCTTCGCGTGCGGGTTACATCGCCACTGTATGGTGATGTCGCAGCGCGTAACGACTCTAATTTTAACATGATGACCAAGTGGCCCTACGTGTGGGTCACCACTGGATTAAGGATTACTCATGCCTGTTATAACTCTCCCTGACGGGAGCAAACGTGAATTTGCTCAACCAGTTTCTACTCTTGATGTTGCTGCTGATATCGGTCCAGGTCTGGCGAAAGCCTGTATCGCTGGCCGTGTTAACGGTGAATTGAAGGATGCCTGTGATCTGATCGCTGATGATGCAGAACTGGCAATCATCACCATTAAAGATCAAGAAGGTCTGGAAATTGCGCGTCACTCATGCGCTCACTTGCTCGGTCATGCCATTAAGCAACTTTGGCCTGAAACCAAAATGGCGATCGGTCCAGTAATTGATAACGGCTTCTATTATGACGTTGATCTGGAACATAAACTGACCGAAGAAGACATCGCCAAACTCGAAGCGCGCATGATGGAATTGGCCAAAACCAATTACGACGTTGTCAAAAAAGTCGTGACCTGGCAAGAAGCACGTGACACGTTTGAACAGCGTGGTGAGCCATACAAAATGGCAATTTTGGATGAAAATATCAGCAAAGATGATCATCCAGCGCTGTATCACCACGAAGAGTACACCGACATGTGTCGTGGTCCTCATGTACCTAATATGCGTTTCTGTCAGTTTTTTAAACTGATGAATGTTGCTGGAGCTTACTGGCGTGGTAATTCAGACAACAAAATGCTGCAACGTATCTACGGTACTGCTTGGGGCGATAAGAAAGCCCTTAAAGCGCACTTGGTTCGCTTGGAAGAAGCTGCTAAGCGTGACCATCGTAAAATTGGTAAGCAACTCGATTTGTACCACATGCAAGAAGAAGCACCGGGTATGGTGTTCTGGCATAACGACGGTTGGAGCATCTTCCTCGAGTTGGAACGCTTCATTCGTGGTAAGCTGAAAGAGTACGATTATCAGGAAGTGAAAGGTCCATTCATGATGGACCGCGTGCTGTGGGAACGTTCTGGTCACTGGGATAAATATGCCGATGCCATGTTTACCACCAGTAGCGAAAACCGTGAATATGCCATCAAGCCAATGAACTGCCCAGGCCATGTGCAGATCTTCAACCAAGGCTTAAAGTCATACCGTGATCTGCCATTGCGCATGGCAGAATTTGGTAGCTGCCACCGTAATGAACCGTCAGGCGCATTACATGGTTTGATGCGTGTGCGTGGCTTTACTCAAGACGATGCGCATATCTTCTGTACTGAAGAACAAGTGCAGGCTGAAGTTAGTAGCTGTATCAAAATGGTATACGACACCTACGAAACATTCGGCTTTAAAAATATCGTAGTAAAACTGTCGACTCGCCCTGAAAAACGTATCGGTGACGATGCAATGTGGGATCGTGCAGAAGGTGCACTGAAAGAAGCGCTGACCAATAACGGCATTGAATATGAAATTCTGCCGGGTGAAGGCGCCTTCTACGGTCCGAAGATCGAATTCACTTTGCACGATTGCTTAGACCGCGCCTGGCAGTGTGGCACAGTGCAGTTAGATTATGCATTGCCTGGCCGTTTAGGCGCCGCTTATGTTGCCGAAGACAATAGTCGCCAAGTACCGGTGATGATCCACCGTGCAATCCTCGGTTCACTGGAACGCTTCATCGGTATTTTGATCGAAGAGTATGCTGGTAAATTCCCCGCTTGGTTGTCGCCAACACAAGTGGTAGTGATGAATATTACCGATAAACAGCAATCTTATGCTGAAGAGATAGTGAATTCATTCCAACAACAGGGAATTAGAGCCTGTACGGACTTGAGGAATGAAAAAATAGGCTTTAAAATACGCGAGCACACGCTGAAGCGAGTTCCTTTCCTTCTGGTCGTAGGTGATCAAGAAGTTGAAAACCGTGAAGTAGCGGTACGAACCAGGGACGGAGTGGATTTGGGCAAAATGCCTGTTGAGGATTTCACTGCATTAGTAACTGAAAGAATTTCGCTCCGTAGTCTAGAGTTGATGGAGGATTAGGTCATAAAGATCAAGAAGACATCGGGCCGTCAGGCGGCCGCAAACAGAATTAACGAAGAAATCACCGGCTTATCACAAGTACGTTTAGTCGGTGCCGACGGTGAACCTGTTGGTGTTGTTGGCATTAGAGATGCCCAACAACAGGCAGATGAACAGGGTTTGGACTTAGTTGAAATTAGTCCAAATGCTGAGCCGCCTGTATGCCGTATCATGGACTACGGTAAATTTTTGTTCGATAAGGCTAAGGCCCAAAAAGAACAGAAGAAGAAGCAGAAACAGGTCCAGGTGAAGGAAGTTAAATTCCGCCCTGGTACTGATGAAAACGACTATCAGGTAAAACTACGCAACCTGATTCGTTTTCTAGAAGATGGGGACAAAGCGAAAGTTACGCTGCGTTTCCGTGGGCGCGAGCTAGCGCACCAAGGGTTAGGTATGGATCTATTGAACCGTATCAAAGCCGATTTGGACGAAGTTGCAGTGGTTGAGTCATTTCCAAAAATGGAAGGCCGCCAAGCTGTGATGGTGCTAGCCCCCAAGAAAAAATAGTAAGGCACCAAAAGTAGCTAGCAGATGACATCAGTTATCTGCTTCTCGCCTTGCGTTTTATTAATTATCCCAATGCGGAGTTTTTGTAATGCCAAAAATGAAAACTGACCGCGGTGTAGCTAAGCGTTTTAAGAAAACCGCTAATGGTTTCAAACGTAAGCAAGCTCACCTGCGTCACATCCTGACCAAGAAAAGCACTAAGCGTAAGCGTCATCTGCGTGCTAAGTGTCTAGTTGCCAAAGCTGACGTGCCTATGATTGCACGCCAACTACCATACGCTTAATAGGAGATTGAAAAATGCCAAGAGTTAAGCGTGGTGTAACTGCACGTGCTCGTCACAAGAAAGTTCTTAAGCTTGCCAAAGGTTATTACGGTGCTCGTTCACGTACTTATCGTGTAGCGGTACAAGCAGTAATCAAAGCTGGTCAGTATGCTTACCGTGACCGTCGTCAGAAAAAACGTCAATTCCGTCAACTGTGGATTGCACGTATCAATGCGGCATCTCGTCAAAATGGTCTGTCTTATAGCCGTTTCATAAACGGTCTGAAGAAAGCCTCTATCGAGATCGATCGTAAGATCCTGGCTGATATCGCAGTATTCGACAAAGTTGTTTTTGCAACTTTGGTTGAAAAAGCAAAAGAAGCTCTGGCTAACTAATTTATTAGTGCCAAGAGTTGTAAGAAGGGGACCTTAGGGTCCCTTTTTTATTGCTTAAATTTCTTTGTATCGTTTTGTTTGGATATTTTTGAGCGTAGTTTACTGATGCCTTTGCAAAGGAGTAAGTCGTAAACGTTTAGATGCGACTTTAACCTTTATAGGGCTAAATTTAGGGCAATAAAAAAGCGCTCATAAGAGCGCTTTTTTCTCGATAACGATGAATTACTTAGCGTTCATTAATGCAACCGCGTTATCCAACATACGGTTACTGAAACCCCATTCGTTATCATACCAAGACATCACTTTTACCAAACGACCGTTAACACGGGTTTGGGTCGCATCAAAGTTTGACGAGAAGGCATTGTGGTTGAAGTCGATAGAAACTAAAGGCTCTTCGTTGATGCCCAATACTTCACTCATCGGTGCAGATTGCGCTGCTTTAGTGATGATTGCATTGACTTCTTCAACAGTGGTGTCACGAGAAGCGATAAATGACAGATCAACCAGAGATACGTTAGCGGTTGGCACGCGAACAGCCAAACCATCGAACTTACCTTGCAATTCTGGAACAACCAAACCTACAGCTGCAGCCGCGCCAGTTTTGGTTGGGATCATCGACAAGGCTGCAGCACGCGCACGACGTAAGTCTTTGTGATAAACGTCAGACAGCACTTGGTCGTTGGTGTATGCGTGAATCGTGGTCATCAAACCAGATTCGATACCCAGCTCTTCGTTTAGCGGCTTAGCGATAGGTGCTAGACAGTTGGTGGTGCAAGAAGCATTTGAGATAACCGTCATATCAGAGGTCAATACATTGTTGTTTACACCGTAAACAACTGTTGCATCAACATTCTTACCAGGTGCAGAGATAATAACTTTCTTCGCGCCAGCATCTAGGTGAGGTTGAGCAGTTTCTTTAGAAGTGAAGATACCAGTACATTCAAATACTACGTCAACCTTAAGTTCACCCCAAGGCAACTTAGATGGATCACGTTCAGAATAGGTAAGGATTTTGTCGCCATTAACATAGATAGCTTCATCATCGTGTTCAACAGATGCATTAAAGCGACCATGAACAGAATCATACTTAGTTAGATGAGCATTTGTGGTGGCATCACCCAAATCATTGATCGCAACGATTTGAATTGGGTAGTTCTTTTCGCTTTCATAAAGCGCTCGCAAAACATTGCGTCCGATACGGCCATAGCCGTTAATTGCTACGCGGATAGTCATTTCATATCCCTCAGATATACTTAATATAAACTGGTAATAAAATTACAAAAATGCATGATTTAGTCAAGCTGAATTGACTTTAAATCCGGAAATCTGGCCAACCTAAGTGCTATTATTTTGCTTTCTTCCCAAAGCTGAAAAATAATTAAGAAACCATAACAATGTTGGCAGGTTATTTGTATGACAAAATGAGCCTGTAGTCAAATAAACTATGGCATTTAAATGTGGTGGTTTTATGAACAAAATGCCAGCATTTAGGGCTCAATAGTGATGGTTTTTTCAGATTGCTACTTTGAATAAGCCAGTCGTTTAGGCCAGTTAGAGTCGTTAAAGTCTCCAGACTCCAACGCATCAGCTAAGTCTTCTGCTTCGTTATTCAATTGCTTAAGCAAGGCAGGTTTAGCACCTATGATTGCTTCTAACTGTTGGGCGTTGACGTTGCGTTGCGTTAGTAAGAGGTTTGTTTTTTCTAACAGATAGTGTTCTTCAGGGAGATCCAAAATTTCATAAGCGCGCGCCATGCCAAGTAACCAATCAGGTTTGAACTCTGACTCATCCGCATAGTGAATAGCTGCTAAATAAAGTGAAAGTGCTCTTGGCGCATCAAACTTAAGATAGTGGCCAGCAAGCGCAGTAAGAATGGTAGGGTCCTCTATTGGATGTTTTTTCTCCGCTTCAATGAGTTTATAAAGCGCATTTTCATCACCTAAATGCGTCCATTGGTAATAGGAGAGGTAAGGGGTGTTCGCACTCTTTATTGAGTCTTGCAGCTCAGCGAGCGATTGAGCGCTTAACGCGTAAGCACGAGCTCGAACATTGGTGCGTTCTGGATTGTTAATATGCTGCACGCCTGAAGCGCGCCACATACATTTATTATACTGCTCTAAACTAATCAATAAATCGTAGAGCTGTTTATCAGACGGCTTTTCGTCGGACTCTTTTACGGTCAGTCGATTATCAACCAATATCGCCCGTTCGGTTCTGCACCAACCATCAGTATGCAAATCTTCACAAATTTCAGGATTATTTTTACAGATCCGCTCGGTTGGAGTGAGCCGATCACAGCCTTGGAGGAGTGATATGAAACAAAATGACGTAATTATTACGAAAAACCGTCTCAAAACGCCTCCGATAAAGAAAAAAGTGCAATAAAATTACATGGTTACGAAAAATTAATTACTGGTCACTATTGGCGTCTTTCATTAAAATGTCGCCAACCGTAATCGTTAATACCGTTAGAGTACCCATCGATTATTGGTTGTTTCTTCTGTTTACTCAATCAATTCCGATCAAATATTCGGAAATGAGCGTAAAGGATCAGTTAATGAGCGCGGACAAACACCTGAAAAGTTGGCAAGAACGTTTTGAACTGGCTGAAGTAATGCAGCCAATTCTTGGTAAGCTCTATCGAAATCAAGGCGTTGAAGTTGTGGTATATGGTCGACCACTGCTTAATGCATCCACTATCGACATTATCAAAGCACACCGTTTGGTACGTCGTTTTGTGGGAGACAAGCTGCGATTAAGAGAGAGTTTCCCTTTCCTTGAGGCGCTGAGTAAGTTGCCTGTACGTCAATGCAAAGTTGATATCGGCAAGTTGGCGGTCAAGTACTGGAAAGAGCATACCAATACAGACGCTATCGAAGCTTATATGCAGCAAGAGTTAGCGGCAGCGATTGCTTGTAAAGATGAAGTACAACCTCGAGACGTTGTGCTCTATGGATTTGGCCGTATTGGTCGCTTGTTAGCGCGTTTACTGATTGCGAAGACTGGGCAAAGCAACAAGCTTTGTTTGAAAGCAATTGTTTTGCGTGGCGGACGCGATGGCGATTTGGAAAAACGTGCGAGTTTGTTACGTCGCGATTCAGTGCATGGTCCTTTCAACGGTTCAGTTGAAGTCGATGTCGAAAATAATGCCATTATCGCCAACGGTACTTATATCCAAGTAATCTATGCAAATTCGCCGAGTGAAGTGGATTACACTAAATACGGTATCGAAAACGCTTTAGTCGTTGATAACACAGGTATCTGGAAGGATGAGGCTGGGTTAGGTCAACATCTGCAATGTCCAGGTGCTGCAAAAGTATTGTTAACCGCTCCTGCTAAGGGCGCCATTAAAAACATCGTATACGGTGTTAACGATAGCGACATTACAGAAGAAGATATTATTGTTTCTGCTGCAAGCTGTACCACTAACGCGATTACGCCGGTGCTTAAGGCGATCAATGACGGTTATGGTATCAGCAGCGGTCACGTGGAAACTATCCACTCATATACCAACGATCAAAACTTGATTGATAACTATCATAAAGCTGATCGTCGTGGACGCAGTGCACCCTTAAATATGGTGATTACCGAAACGGGTGCAGCAAAAGCTGTCGCAAAGGCGTTGCCTGTATTAGCGGGTAAACTGACTGGTAACGCGATTCGTGTACCTACACCGAACGTTTCTTTGGCGATTTTGAGCTTGAATCTGAACAAAACCACCAGCAAAGATGACATTAATGATTTCCTCAAAGATGTCGCATTGCATTCGGAGTTGCAGAATCAAATCGACTACACCGATTCGACCGAGATAGTGTCGAGCGACTTGGTTGGCTCAAGATATGCCGGTGTTGTGGACTCACAAGCCACAATTGCTGAAGATAATCGTGCCAATATTTATGTGTGGTATGACAATGAATACGGCTATAGCTGCCAGGTTGTTGGTGTCATGCAAAAAATGTTGGGGCTTAACTTTATGAGCCTGCCGCTATCTGAATAATTTGATTAAGGTTGTAGTGGCTGAGTTTTATCCACTACAACCTCATCAACCTGCTGAAATTGCTCAAATAATGGATGATTTTTTGAAGATTGTGCAAATAGACAGCATACAGCACGAAATTGGCATATTTTCCTAAATCATTGATTGACTCCACCATCCAAATCAGTAGAATTCCATCCCGCAGTCAACGAGAACTTTCTTAACTGCAACGCGACATTAGCTCAGTTGGTAGAGCGATACCTTGCCAAGGTATAGGTCATCGGTTCGAACCCGATATGTCGCTCCAAAGATGGCGCGATGGCAGAATGGCTATGCTGCGGATTGCAAATCCGTCGATCTCGGTTCGACTCCGGGTCGCGCCTCCATTACTCGATGCCCGAGTGGTGGAATTGGTAGACACAAGGGATTTAAAATCCCTCGCTGGTTACAGCGTGCCGGTTCAAGTCCGGCCTCGGGTACCATTTCATCGAGTAATACGGTCTAAGACCTTCCACAGAACCCGCATATTAAGCGGGTTTTTTGTTTTCTGCCTTTCCAAAATAGTCTATAACTGTCTAGGCAAATACCCCCATCTCTGGGGGTACTTCTGGGGGTACATCGAGATACCCCCAAAATCGGTACCCCCAAATTGGTGGAGTAACAGCATGGCAGCAATGACAGCTAAAGAGGCGGCAACCGCTCAGCCTAAAGACAAAGACTACAAACTATCCGATGAAAAAGGACTTTATCTGCTAGTCAAAAAGACTGGCCGTAAATACTGGCGTATGAAGTACCGGTATTTGGGGAAAGAGAAAATCTTGGCGATAGGTGTATACCCTGATGTGTCTTTAAAGGATGCGAGAGCCTCGCGCGATGAAGCACGCAAGCTACTTGGCCAAGATATCGACCCAAACGAATCAAAGCAGCAGGCAAAGCAACAAGCAATGATGTCGGCCGCCAACTCGCTTGAAGCTGTCGCGCTTGATTGGCTGAAGGTTAGATCTGCAGATAAGTCGGCTAGCTATCAAACAAGAGTACAAAGAGCGCTTGAACTCGACGTATTCCCCACACTTGGCAAACTGCCCATCGCTGAGATTAACGCCCCCAAACTACTTGCTGTATTGCGCTTGGTTGAAAAACGCGGCGCGCTCGAAACAGCTCATAAGCTTAAAAACTACATCAGCCTGATATTTCGTTATGCGATCGCCTGTGGCTTGGCAGAACGGGACCCGGCATCTGACCTCAGAGGTGCATTAACCACAAGACAAGTGAACCACCGCGCAGCGATTATTACTCCAGCCGATGCCGGCCGCTTGATGGTACGTATTGATTCATTCGACGGTACCACAACCGTTAAGCATGCCCTTAAGCTTTCGGCATTGTTCTTCTGCAGACCAGGTGAATTACGCCAATTGGAATGGTCAGAAGTGAATTGGAAAGAGAAGGTAATCGAAATCCCTGCTGAAAAGATGAAGATGCGTGAATCCCACATGATCCCGCTATGTGATCAAGCTGTTGAGCTACTGCAGGAGTTGTATGCCATTAATAGCCGCTCTAAGTACGTCTTTCCCAGCGCTCGAGGCGCTAGCCGTCCAATGTCTGAGAATGCTGTCAGGACTGCACTAAGGACCATGGGCTATGCCAATGAAGATATGACCCCTCATGGTTTTAGAGCAATGGCACGGACGTTACTGGATGAAGTGTTGGGTTACCGCATTGAATGGATTGAGCAGCAGCTGGCGCACGCGGTTAAAGATGCCAATGGCCGAGCTTATAACCGCACCAAGCATTTGGCGCAGCGCTTCGAAATGATGCAACGTTGGGCTGATTACTTGGAAGAGCTCAAGGCCCAGGCAGAAGTGGGTAACGTCATCAGCGCCAACTTCGCTAGGGGCTAAAACCAAGTCATTTACCACCACTGGGGAGGGGCGGGTAAAATCCCTACAGCCCCTTATGCCGGACACCGTGCGCTTAGGTGGATTTTTATCGCCGCGAAATTAAAAATTTACTTAGCGCAAATTGCCACCTTTGAGAAATTGCGTTTAGACCTATTACCACCTACTACCACCAGCCAGAACCCTTGATATAGCTGGGTTTAAAGCGGTAATAGGTTTTTTATTACCCTTTACCTACCAACTACCACCTAATACCAGTAGAGAAAAAGGCCTTTTGTTATCTGGTTTTCAACTGGTATAGGGTTTAAATGTGGTTAAACAGTGACATAGAAAGCGTGTTTAGCGTTATGCTAGTGATCTGTTCAGATTTACGCTGAGCAGCATTGCCAAGGCTAGGATCGCTACCGAAAAGGGTGTGTAGCCCTCTACACCCCGCCTTGGCGCCCAACACAGTGGGGGCGTGTTGACGCGTGGCGGTCGTGTGCCTAGCGCGTGAACGACACGAGGGCGTGTTATGGCTGACAAGTCACATCAGAAACCACATCATTTTTCGCTACCTGTGGAATATTTTTCAATTCAAAGAGCTGCGAAGTTTTTTGAGTGTGAAGAAGAAGATCTATGGCACATGCGTGAAATTGGTGCTATTCAATTCTGCGTAAAGTTGGAAGGCATGATTCCAATAAAAGCTATTGAATTCTCAGACAATTCACTTCAATGGCACCAATTCAATGGACTATTTGAACAAGCATTTCCAAATAGATATGCAGAAATTTTTAGAACTACCGAAAATGTTACCGTAGTACAAAATGGGGAGGCAGATGTTAGATCTCCGGCGTATTTTGTTGACGGCATTTGGGCATTGAGTCAGGACTACGACATAGATAACAGCGATTCACTAAGCCTTATTGATAAGCAAAACGTATTGTTAGAAACATCAGTTGAAAGTGGCACTGACTGCAAATTAACAAAAACAATTTTGATACGTTTGTCGCTAGATCTAGATGATACCTTAGCTACAAAGCTAATAATCTTGCGCGCAGATCTAAAGAATATATTTGATTCAACTAAAAATGGTGAACCACTACCTAACCGGTATAACAACGCACTGTTGAGAGCTGCTGCAGTAGAAAGGATCAAAAACCGTCCAACCGAAAGGGTTAGTTCTAGGCATGCTCTATTTATCCGCTTGGCTCTTAGAGCCAAGTTTGGTCTTGACGAACGTGACTTAACTGATGCTAAAAAGGTAAAGCAGATAATTGATAATGAATTGAAAGATTTTCCAGATATGGCTGATGATCCATTTTCCGAAAAAACAATTAGCAACTGGCTTAAGTGATAGGTACCAAGTAAGAAATTAAGACGTAGTCTCTTATTTTCTAAGATACATAACTAACTGAATATTAACTATTTTAAAAATATCCCGTTAATTTCGTGAGCTAATTTTTTAGTCATCACATCATTACCACGTAGTCGAAAGCAGACAAAACGAGGTAATGATGGACTATACGAACCCACCAGCAAAACCACGCCTTATTCGCATGAATGAGGTTACCCAACGCATTGGCCTGTGTAAGGCGAGTGTTTACAACCGCATTAACTCCGGAGACTTCCCTAAGCCCGTTAGCATCGGCGGCGGCCGTGTAGCATGGCTTGAGTCAGATATTGATCAATGGATTGAGTCGCGGCTGTCAGCTGCTGGCCATGAAGCTGCATAAGGGGGAGTAATGGAAGCACAACGAACAGTCATCAAGTTGTCTGGATCTCTCGCAGCTAAATTCGGCAGAACACATGTGCGTTACCTCGACAGTGGAAGTACTCGAGAGGCTTTTAGCGCTTTAAAACACACACTGAAAGGCTTCGAGCAATTCATCATCGAGCAGGCTAAGTATGGAATGCGCTATGCGATATTCCGTAACGGCAAGAACGTTGGCGAAGATGAATTCGCTTTAGCTGGTACCCAAGAACTTCGCATTGTACCGGTAATTCAAGGAAGTAAGCGCGCCGGAGTGCTGCAGACCATTATTGGTGCGGTGTTAGTTGTTGTAGGCGTTTTTACTACGATATTTGGCGATTACAGCGGTTCGGTTATCGCTGCTGGCGTATCAATGATGGCTGGCGGTGTTGTTCAGATGCTGTCACCACAAAACCTTTCCATGTCAGATTCCGAAGATTCCGGTACCAGCTACGCCTTTGGCGGCGCGGTAAACACTTCTGCCGCAGGTAACCCAGTCCCAGTTGGCTACGGCAAGCGTAAAGTCGGTGGTGCGATTATTAGCGCAGGCATTTATACCGAAGATCAACGCGCTACGTCTAATGCAACGGCATTTGGCAATAGAGACAAATTCGGGACCATCGAGGATTAACGCTATGGATATGAAAAAAGCCGCCCCGAAAGGCGACCTCAAAGACCAAATGAAGCATACGCCAGCCGCTAACGATGGGCAACCGCCAAAGCCAGCTTACCAACAAGAGCGTGTGTTATTAGCCATGATGTACACCGGCAGCATCACGGCTCAAGAAGCCGAAAGGGCGCCCATTTATGCTCGTCACCTTAATAGTGTTGTTAGTGAGTTGAGTAATCGAATGACGCTAACAGTTCTCAGGCAGCCTGAAAAGGTTAGAGGGTACGCCAAGCAAGTGTGTACGTTAAACCGCTATCGTTTGGCTGAGGATCAGCTAGATAAAGCCAAGTTGCTTATCGACCATTGGCGCTCGAAACGCGGTGCTGACCCTATCTATTGGTCACAATTAACGCTCTTACCTTTGGCTAGCTACTTCAACCTAAGGGAGGTGGCGTAATGTTTATGCATTCTGTTGCAACGTCCACCAGCAATCTGTATTCTTTCGTTGTTGCCGCAAAATCGGTAACCGACTTTAGCAGGTCGAACACACAAAGGCGCATAGGCGCCAATCAGATAGCAGGCGCTTTTTTTGTGCCTGGCTGTTGTATCTATGGCAGCTGTGCGCGGGACACCTTCGGGTGTGCCGGGTTCCTTTGTGTCCGGTCTGCTAACCCGCGTACAGCTACCACCATTCGATTAGCAGCGAATTGCGGTAGCTCTGAACATCACAAAGGAGCTACATCTATGAAGTTACCTTCACCTCTAGCGTTTACGTTACGTAAGCGTATATCTGCACACAAGGCTATGGCCTTGGCCGCCCTAAACGCCGATTCAAGTCTCAGTGTTCGTTTGAACCGCTATAACCGCCATATGAACAAAGCTCGCGAGCTTGAACAGCTTGGGGGTGAATTATGAGCCTATCGATCGTCAATAGCGGCAATATCGCCCAACAGAACAAGCCTAAAATCCACATTGAGAACCCAGAGGACTCACTGCCAGCGCTGTTAATACAGTTGCTTAAGCATGTTGACGTAAGTTTTGGTGCTGTCCCGATTGATTTAATTAACCTAACGCTCGGAACTTGCCAAGAGATTGGATTGGTGCTCACCACCGAACTTGATAATAAGCAGTCGAGTTACTTAAGCCGGACGCTAAGCACGCTATCACATGATCAGTTTCTACAGTCAGTAGCATTGGAAGCAGTGTTAAACGTTCCAGTAAGGCAGGCATAGCATGACATACCAAGAGCAACTGGCATTTGCCCGTGCTTTTGGTCTGTTAACTGAGCAACTTATTCTTGATGGTGTGATCCACAGAACGGGGACTACCTCGAAACCAAGAAGCCGCAACGGTTGGTATCTTGGTTTTGAGCAGCCGCCGTTTCTGATGGTTGGCGACTGGCAAACTGGTCAGCAAGATATCTTCAAGGGTAATGGCTCTGTGACTTCCGAAAGTATTGAGCAGCAACGGCAAATTACCACTCAAATTACGCAACTAAGACGGAAGCGTCAAAGCGCAGCTACTGAGCAAGCCAATCGTATTTATAGCGGCGCCATGGATGTGATTAGTCATCCCTATCTAATTGATAAGCGGATAAGCCAGGTAAATGGATTACGTAGCCATAGTGGGTTGTTGCTAGTGCCACTATACGACTTAAGCGTAGGTAATGACGCGCTAGTAAATATCCAGCAGATTGCCGCCAATGGGCAAAAGCGCTTTATAGCCGGTGGCAGAGTTCAGGGTACTTGCTTCCCGATTGGTTTAAGCGGCTTCAATGGTGCCGGCGAGGTTTACATTGCCGAAGGCGTGGCAACGGCCGTAACGGTTAGTCAGCTAACCTTACGACCAACGCTCGCGGCAATGAATGCGAATAACCTTACCCACGTAGCGCAACTTGCTAAACAGCTTTGGCCACAGGTTGAGATAGTGATCGCGGCAGATGATGACTACCTCACTGAGTTAGATAAGGGCATTAACCCGGGACAAGAAAAAGCACTGCAGGCGGCTCGAATGGTTGGCGGCAAAGTTTCTACTCCACCATTTACCGCCGCGCAACGCGAAGCCGGTTTAACTGATTGGAACGACTACCAGAACTCGCAAGAGGGGGCAGCATGAACGCTATTGCACAGATTGAACCCACAATGAGCAGCCGTGAAATAGCTGAGCTTACCGCGAAGCGTCACGACAACGTTAAACGCACGATTGATAAGCTGATTGAATCGGGGGTTATTACTTCTCCTCAAATTGAGGAAAAGCCCACAGCAGGCCGTCCATCTGTCGAATACCTGTTTTCGGGGGAGCAAGGTAAGCGTGACAGCATTGTCGTTGTCGCTCAGTTGTCCCCGGAGTTTACCGCCCGTTTAGTGGACCGCTGGCAAGAGCTTGAGACTCTGCAAGCGAAACGGCCTTACCCTCAGATTCCTCAGTCATTCGCGGAAGCATTACAACTGGCAGCTAATCAGGCCAAATTGTTGGAAGAACAGGCGCCAAAGGTGGAGTTCTTCGACAAGTTGGTTGATCGCGATACGTTGATGAATGCCGGACAGGTCGCACAGAAGCATGGTATGTCGGCTTATCGCCTTAATAAGCTTCTTGATGACTTAGGTGTCTACAACAAGTCGGTAAAGCGCGGGCGCCAGTTTAGTACATGGTTTGTTGAGCGCGGGCTGGGCAAGTTGCGGCAAACAGAACTGGGATACTCTCAGGCACTATTTTCCACAGCTGGTGAAGCGTGGATTTGTAAGAAGTTAAACAGTAAGCAGGGGGCAGCATGAGTGCACAGCCTGACAATGTGGTCAGTTACCACGCTAGGCAGCCTGATTGGGATGGTGTAGACGCTGATAACAACCCATACAGCGAAGCAGACCTTAAACGACTGCGCGAAATGAATCAGCGTTACACCCATGTGGTGGCCAGTGGCAAAAACCGTATTGTTTCTGAAAAGCCTTGCCCAATTAATGGCAAGACCTTCGTATTTGAAATGCCAGAGGAGTTTCGGCAGCAGTTCACCAATAAGACAAAGATCGGTAATAAAAGACCTGGTGCCGCGTGGTTCGATTGGCCGGGCAAGAACTTTAAGCAAGGTGGTATTGGTGTATACCCCAACCAAAGCGATTGCCCAGAGTCTGTGTTCAATCTGTACCAAGGTTTCGCTATTGAACCAAAGCAGGGCGACTGTGCGTTGTTTCTGGAGCACTTACGCGTTGTGCTTTGCCGAGGAGATGAAAAAGTATTTAGCTATCTGGTCCAGTGGTTGGCTCATATCATCCAACGGCCTGAGGAAAAACCTTCTGTAGCTGTCGTACTGAAATCAGTAGAGGGAACCGGAAAGGGTACGTTATTTAAACCGTTAAAGACCATTCTGGGTGGTATGGCTGTTCAAGTGAATGGCGCCGAACAGATCACCGGTAAGTTTAATTCGCTGGTGGCCAACAAGCTGTTGGTGTTTGGTGATGAAGTGGAGCTTACCGATAAACGAAGTGCTAACCGGCTAAAAGGTCTCATATCGGAAACATCGGTGACGGTCGAGTTTAAGGGCATAGATGCACAGCAGGTACCAAATTACGCGCGTTTTATCTTCGCTGGCAATGGCGAGCACATCATTTTAGCCGGCGTTCGCGAGCGGCGTTATCTGTTACTCGAACCAAGTAGCGAAAAGGCACAAAACAAAGCCTATTTTGATGCGTTACACGATTGGGCTGACAATGGTGGTGCTGAGGCGTTACTGGATTATCTGCAGCAGTTAGATATCAGTGAGTTTGACCCGCGGCGCGCACCAGTGACTAAAGCACTCATAGAAGAGAAGCTAGCTAATCTCTCGTTGGCGAATACCTATGTACTCGAGCAACTGACTCAGCCTAAGCCGTTCACTGATGCACCACGCATTGAGACGGAGCTGTTAATTGGCGTGTTTATTGATTGGGCTCATAACAACGGGGACAGCTTATCTAAACCCCAAGCCGCCTCTAGTTTAGGTAAGACCTTAACCCGCATTGGGGTTAAAAAGATTGGACGTACAGATCGTGGCAACGGGCAAGTGTTCTACGAATTCCCGCCGCTGGTGGATATGCGCCGAGAGTTCGCAGCAATATTCGGCCATAGTGCTGATGAATTGTTTAGCTAACATTGTATGCCAAAGGCACTACGGTAAATCAAATGGTTACACCTTAGTGTATCGTCAGCCGAATTGATTAAGAGACCTTTGTTCCGTGGTATTGGGTCGCGGCGGTGGTAGTAGGTAGAAAAATAACCGAATACCACCTCTAGCCCAGTCATACCAAGTGTTTCAGCAAGTGGTATAGGGTGGGGAGGGTAAAAGCCCGCTTTTTACGGGTAGGTGGATATATTTCACTGATACCTACAGATACATAAGTGATGAATACGCACCAAATAAGTCCATAGCGGCTTGATTTTGTCGTATAGGTCACTTTATGAACGGCATAGGTGGACAGAACGCCGTCATCCATTTAATGATGAATTAGACAAACTGATACATTGTTAACTGGAGTGTTTAAATGGACTTATTCCTAAGGTTTAACAGCAAGAACGTTCAAGACCGACAGATGGATACCCTTATAGGCATGTGTAAGGGGCTGATGGCCGATGGCGTGCTAGTTCAAGCAGAGGCTGAATTCCTACAAGCTTGGCTTGTGCAAAACAGCTTCAACGAAAACCCAATCATCAAAAACCTGCTCGATAAAGTTACCTCAATGCTTAGCGATGGTGTTCTCGATGCTACTGAGTCTGCTGAACTATTCCAGCTTCTTAAGCAACTCACCGGGGAATCATCAGAGCTAGGAGAACTCGCTAAGACCTCCAACTTACCAGTTAATACCCCACAGCCGAATTTGATATTTGAGAACCATGTATTTCTGTTTACCGGTACATGTGCCTTTGGTACTCGCCGTCAGTGTGAAGATGCCATTTTAAAGCTAGGTGGACGTTTGGCTGGTGGCGTTACCAAGTCACTCGATTACCTTGTCCTCGGCTCTTACGTTACTGATAGCTGGGCACATGAGTCATTTGGTCGGAAGATTGAGAAGGCCATGGCTTACCGTGAGGACGGCATTCCGCTAGCCATTGTTACCGAAGAGCATTGGATTAATCAGGCTGGTTTGTAGACATTCCTTAAAATTGGGTTTTTAAGGGTGATTCCAATAATTGTTACCGTATATCTAAGCGAGTTATCACAAGCTATGGCCAGTACACGTAAAATAATCCGAGCATTTTTAGCGTCACCAGGTGATCTTCAAGATGAAAGGAAAGCTATTAGAGAGGTTGTTAATGAATTTAATGATTCGTGGGCTGATGCGCTTGGATATCAGGTGGAGCTTATAGGCTGGGAAGAAACTGTCGCTGGGTTTGGTAGACCTCAGGAGCTCATTAACCAAGATCTTGATCGATGTGACTTATTTATTGGTATGATTTGGAAAAGGTGGGGTACACCACCAGACACTCATGGAAAATTCTCGTCCGGTTTTGAAGAGGAATTTTCTCGTACTATGGATAGACGCGAGCGAACAGGTAGCCCAGAAATTTCCCTTTTTTTTAAAGAGATACCTGATGAATTCATGTCAGATCCAGGGGAAGACCTTAAGAAAGTTATTAGTTTTAAGGAAAAAATAATTAGCAATAAGAAAATACTTTATCAGGTGTTTTTACATCAGCAGGGTATTGAACAACTAACTAGGAAGAGCATAACCTCCTATGTGATTCGCGTTAAGGACGAAGTTCAGTTGTCTGAACCTGATGAACTTAAATCAAAAAATCCTGGAACTTGTTCTGTTGTTGGTGAGGGAGATGTTAATAAGGACCGGGAGCCATCTCTATTGTCAGTCGAGGGGTTTGCATTTCTAAAAAAACTAATAGAAAGAATAGAAAGTCACGATTCCTTAAACGAATTGCAATCGAGTGATATCGCAAGATTTAGATTGCTAGCAAATACTTTATCTAAGCAGGGGAATGATGAAATTAATTTGGGTGTTCATGATATCAATATATTATTTACTGCATGTTCAGAAGGATTAGAACTAGGGCGCCGGGAAATACAAATTTTATTGCGTTTAGGGTTTCAACATTTAGCTACTGAAAACGTACCCATATGGCGCTGGTATTCTGAAGTGTCAGGTTTGAAATTAAACCCCGCTATCATATCTGCATATATAGAGGTTAATGACAATTGTAAGGTCGGTGCAATTTCAGTTTTAACAGTATTAGAGATTGAACTACCTATAGATAACCAATTAATAAATAGAGAAAAGCTAGTCAATAGTTGGTTCTCTGAAAAATCATCTAGCAGAGTGCGCACTGCCGCCCTTCGATACTTAGCAAAGTGCGGCAATTTGAATGATATTGATGTAGTAAATAAGGAATACGACAAAAGTGATTACGGCACATCCCGTGAAGCATTAGAGTGTCTGGTTGAAATTCTACTTAGAAATGGAAAAATTAAGGAAACTCAGCGACGTATCCTGAAATCACAATTCGAAACGTTAAATTTTGAATTGCTAAATGCTGCATTATCAGGTTTTGAAGGTTTAGAAGCAGACGAGCTACTATTAGGCATAGAACATAGAAACCCCCAAGTACGGCTTACCGCAATTAAATCATTATCTAGTAAAAATTTATTGGATGTCGGATTATTGGAGCGCTTACTGACTGATAGTAATGCATTGGTTAGAGAACAGGCTCTGTCTGAACTTTCGAAACTAGGAAAAAGATTTTCTGAAGATGATGTCAAAAGAATACTTATAAAACCTCGAGAAAAAAATAATAACGTACTTTTAGGTACAACAAGTCGCGTTGATGCCGATACTTTAGGGGAAAAATATTTTGAGAAATACAGATATGAAATGTTGAAATCTCTAGCTGAAGCAGAATTAATAAAGGTCATAGAAACCAGTACACTTTTCGACGATGCACCTTATTTTGCTCTAACCGAGAAGTACTTTAAAAAACATTCAAGTGAATTGCGTCGAAATGTTGACGATAGATTTTGCAAGTATTTCGGGGAAGGTATTCGAAGGGTGGAATCCATGTTGGGTGATGGGAACTTACATAAAGATCTTGTCAAGGATACTCGAAACCTTGAGGAATATTGGCGCAAGTGCTTAACGAGAAAAGGATTGAACCTTCTGTGTACATCTATGAAGGCGGAGGATTTACACCGAATTAGAGCAAATCTAAGAGATGGATATACGGAGGCATCGAATCTCGATGCATTGTATCTAGGAAAGTTCGGAGAATGGATTGATATTCAAATCCTTGCGAATGCTAAGCAACCAACGACAGGAAATAGCTTATTAGGCCTGTCTGGTGGTGATGATGAGTATCGGACGTTGGTAGCTAAAGCTATTACTTCAATTGCGAAGGGACGATCAATTTCGGACTTTTTAGCTCTTGATATCCCTCCTCATATTTTAACAAAGACAATTGATGTCTGCTCGGAATCTAGGTTTTCTCAGATATCAAACGATACATTGCTACACCTGTTTAATCATGAAGCGGACAGTGTTCGGAAGGCTGCTGCTCTTATGGCAGTAAAAGCATTCTCGGCAAAGAGAATAAAGGCAATTCTTTATGAGTACATCAGCGGTGAAAAGTATCGATATTACAACGTTATTCATTGGTTAGATCTCGGGGCATCATTAAGCAGGTCAGAAGCGAGAAAAGTCGCGTTAGCGAACAATTGTTCTTAAGTTCCATTGTCATTCAGACCAAGATAATCCCAAGATGTATTTTTTACAGTTGTGACACAAATGTCCTGTGAATCATGATGTTACACACTAAAGTTCCTCCTACACATTGGAAGAGGCTAAAATAAAAAAAGGAAAGTTATGAATAATGATCTAAGTCTACTTGTATCTGGAAATGATGATGGAAATTCTTACGTTCAAGTTCCCATTAAAAAGAAGGATTTTGGAGATTTCATTACAAATCTCTTGGGACAGCCAGAAAAAATCCGCGATAGTAAAAGCGGTACATACGAAATCAATTTTGAGTGGCTCATTCATATTCATCACCTACTAGACCAAAGAATTAACCAGCAAAACTATGCTGAGTTAGTGGACTTTTCTGCCGTCTTTAAATTTGAATCTGGAACTGAACGTAAAATTACTACCATTGGAGGTTTTCTTAATTTCAATGAAGCTAAAATGGTTTGCACAAAAAGTGTCGAAATTACATGGACGTACCTAGTTAACTTTCCAAATAAAGCAGCACCAGAGAAGCAAGAAATCACTTTGGAACTTATAACAGAATTGGCTGAAGTAGTTACTGTAGGTAGATCTAGTGTAATTAGAAATGCTATCTCTGGTAAGGGAATAATCAGCTATGTTATTAGTCATACTGAACGGACGTGGGGTGATGATATTCAAGGACTTTTATCTAATGAAATTGAAAATGTGATCGATAAAGAACCGTGGTATCTGAAACTGGTATTTATTACATCTATCTTATTGATGATGGGCTTTTTCGCTGCTGGATTGCTAGTACCTGAATACATTGAACAGCTCATTAGGGAACAGCAGTTAACGGCTCTTTATGCCAGTTTCGTCCCGGACGGAATGACAATATTAGACCTTGATATGAATGAGAAACTGAACCTAGCGTTGAAGTTGTTGGATCCTAATAACAATATACAGAATGTGGATGTATGGTTCCGTATAATGTCTTTCATTGCTGGATTCGCTCTGTCTATTTTTACTGTGATATTTTTCGAACGAAACCAAAAGTCGTTCATTGTGGTTACTGTGAATGATCGTGTGCGTAGGGATAAGTATTTAGCTAAGAAGAAAAGCTCATTTACCCTCAAGTTATTATCGTTCATTGGTGCAGTATTCGCTGGTGTAGCAGGTAACTATCTTTACTATTACATTAATCTCCCATAAATATTTATGTTCAAGTAATTATGAAATCCTCTTAGACAGCCCTATTTTTAACTAAACGGTGTCACGTAGCATGAAGCATTTGGGGGTATTTTTGGGGGTATATTTCATTATTAGCGACTGTGCACTTCAATAAAAACATGAGGTTACTATATCTATTCAATACAGGCCTCGACCATTTCATCGAGTAATGAAATCAAGAGGTTAAGCATAAAAGCTGAACTCTTTTTTTATGCCTGTAATTTCATAAAAGCGCATTTCTTTGCGTTTTCCTAAGATGCCCCCCATGCGGGTGTACAGCGTTCACTCGTTTATAATCCCATGAAATAAAAGCCATACCTTTTGGTAGTATGCAGCCCGTTTCGCCTTCTATATCCTTCTGCCCCGGTGTTAATCAGGTGTGCTGAAACAAAAACGCAAGGGTTTTTTTCGGTAATACATTGAAAGTTGACAATGATCACTAATACTTAAACCGCTGCGGTAACTTGGTTACCGATGTCGCAGGGAATATAACGAGTTTGCATGGACCAATACTATTATGCGAAAGAACTTACCCGTCACGGACAGAGAAAGAACGTTTCGCCCCGAAGAGAAGTTGATTTCGGTTACGGATACCGAAGGGAAAATCCTTGATTGTAATGATGCCTTTGTCAACATCAGTGGATTTACCAAGGATGAGTTAGTCGGGCAGCCACATAATTTGATTCGTCATCCGGATATGCCGCCTGCGGCTTTTCGCAATATGTGGGAATACTTGAAGGCGGGCAAACCATGGATGGGCATTGTCAAAAATCGCTGTAAGAATGGGGACTATTATTGGGTCAATGCCTATGTGACGCCAATGACAGACAACGGCAAAGTGGTTGGCTATCAATCTGTACGCGTGTTGCCACAACGCCAAGATGTCGAACGTTGTGAAAAATTATATGCCCATCTTAATAGTGGTAAGTCTCTCAAAAAGCCACGCCTCGTTAGCCCAGAAAACATCTTTCTCGCCATTGGGCTACTAATTTCGCTTAGTACATTCATGTTGGGGCATGATTTCTTATCTGAAGTGCTGCTAATTGCTGCATTTGTTATTTACGCCATTTGGAGTTCGCAAGCGAAACGTATTGTTTATCGCGATTTGCTGCAGCTATTGGATGGAAGTTTTAAAGACCCGTTAGCCATCCAAAGCTTTACTGATGATCGTCATCTTCTGGGGGCTATTAAGGTTGCCATATTAAGTGAAAGAGCGCACCTGAACACTGTGCTTACACGCATGGAATACGCTGCATCATCAATGGTCACCGAGACCACATCATCAGTTGAACTCACCAGACAATCTCATTCTCAGTTGGAATCTCAGCATGCGGAGACAGAGCAAGTTGCCACTGCAATGAACCAGATGACGACGACCATTACCGAAGTTTCACGTCATGTTAGCGAAACGTCGTTACGCGTGAATAAATCGACAGAATTGGCCGCACAGGTGAAGGATGTGGCGTGTTCAACCAGTGATGCTATCTCGCAGTTGCGCGTAACTGTTGACGATATTAGTCAGTCTGTAGCAAGTGTTTCTGAGCAAACAGATAAAATTGCAACTGTGGCACAGATGATCCAGCAAATTGCTGAACAAACGAATTTGCTCGCGCTAAACGCGGCGATTGAAGCCGCTCGCGCAGGCGAGCAAGGTCGCGGCTTTGCTGTCGTGGCGGATGAGGTACGTTCTTTGGCCAGCCGCACACAGGAGTCAACGAAAGAGATCCACGAGATTATCAAGGAGTTAGGTGACCGGGCATCTAAAGCGGTAATGGTAGCTGAACAAGGCCAGGGCGGTGCTGAGCTCGGTATGGAACGCGTCAAACAAAGTGAGCAACTGCTTGTCGGTATATCGGATGAATTAGGCAATATTGCCGATATGGCGACGCAAATGGCCTCAGCTGTTGAAGAGCAAGCACATGTTTCTGAAGATATTAACCGTCAAATTAGTAACATTTCCAACCTTGCATTTAGCAGCCAGCAAAATGCCGGCGAGGCGTCACAGCGGATAGATACGCTGCAATCGATTGCGAATAATCTCTTGGAGGTTGTTCGCCGCTTTAGCCGCTAAGTTTTTGATTGCTTAAAAAGGCTCCTTCGGGAGCTTTTTTAATGTGTGACCTTTATGTCATCATGGCTGTAAATGGATTAATGTTGATTTCGCTTGCTCGCAAATTCTTATTATCTTCGATACGGCCCTGATTACCGTTTCGATGAACCTGCCAGTTTTGTTCAAATTCGCGATACTTTTGGTTTTGCTGCTGTACGTATTGGCAAATGGGTCACGGATGAAGAGGCGCAAAAAGCGGCAAACCTGTTATTTGATGCGCTCGCTGATTTGGCGTATATCCTCAATGTTCCGCCGGAAACCTTAGGGTTAAGACAAAAACTCAATTTAGATTTTGGTATCGGTGGCCAACAGGGCGTACAGGCCCACTATGCGCCACAAACTAAAACGTTGGCGCTAGCAAAAAATGCAGGTGCAGGGGCGTTAGCTCACGAATTTTGGCATGCGCTTGATCATCATTTAGCTACCACAGCGTTTGTTGATTCTGCGCTACACGCAAACAAAATTTGCTTTGCTTCGGAGCTTTGGTTACACGATTCCTGCTTGCGACAACACCCGCTGAACCATAAATTACACCAATTGCTCAGCGTGATATTTCTTAGCGCTGAGGGGGAAGATTCAACCGCATTCGTGAAAAATGCTGTGGCGTTAGATCAGCAGATTAATCGATACTATTTTGCGATGCCGACCGAAATGGGCGCGAGGGCATTTGAGGCGGCGATAGAGAGTGCTGAAGACATCACCAATCGCTACTTAGTCGAAGGTACGCGGCGTACCGATGAGCGTAGCCTGCTGGCGTATCCAGATATTGAACATAGGAAATCGATTTTGAAAGCATTACAACAGTACTTTCAATGTCTCGCTTCCTACCTATAACCCGATTTTTTGCAATGGAAATGCTGTAGATGAAAGCCCTTGTTCGTCGCTGTTTAGCTAGAATAGCCATGTTGTTGTTCGCTTCTTTGGTCAGCCATGTTGTTTTGGCTGCTGAGTATTTACCACTGCAAAGGCAAGCATTAGCGACGGGTAGCAATATTTCCACGCTAACTGGTGTCAGCCTCGTGGCGACACCAAACTGGGTGGTACCCAAAAGCTTTGACCCTCTAGCGCATGTTCCGCAACTACAAATTCAAGATGGGGTTTACTATCTGCTGTCTGATTTCCAGTTTTTAGCCGAACAAGATAATCAAGAACAACAGTATCGCCACTTTGCCCTGCAAATTACCAACACCAAAGCACTGGAAGATAACTCCCAGCTGAATCTGCAGTTTGACCCGAGTTATGAGCGGCTAGCGCTGCACCATGTCACTGTTTATCGGAATGGCCAGAAGATTGATAAATTGGTGGACGCCAGCCATAGCTTAGAGCGGGCAAATCGGTCATCGCAGATTGTCGATAGTAGCGTGAACCTAAGGTTGATATTGTCGGATATTCGCGTTGGCGACACCCTCGAATATGCCTACACAGTGACAGGAACAAATCCGGTATTCGACGGCCACTTTTATCATCGTCGTCCGCTGCAATGGAATGTGCCAATCGATCAGCAATATATAAGGGTCGTGTGGCGCCGCGCATCAACGCTGCAATGGCATTTAAATAATGCTACGGCAGAGCAGTCTGTGGCAGTGGAGCAACTTGGGCAAGATAAGATTTATGAAATTAGCTTGCATCATACAGACGGGATCACTGTCCCTGTTGATACTCCTGATTGGTACGACCCTCGATTGGGTATCAGTTTCTCCGATTTTGATGATTGGTCCACAGTAGCCAAATGGGGATGGCAGCTATTTGCGCCTAAAATCAGGTTAACAACTGATGTAAAACAACAGGCACGTGAGCTGAGTTGGGGATTAGATGATCAGGCTGCAAAGGCGGAGGCGGCTCTCGATTTTGTCCAACAGCAAATTCGCTATCTAGGGTTAGAAATGGGGGTAAATAGTCATTTACCCGCAACGCCACAGCAGACATTACTGCATCGATTCGGTGACTGCAAAGATAAGGCGGTGCTGTTAGTTGCCTTACTGAAAGAGATGGGATTACGGGCTTCACCGGTATTGGTGAATACCGAAGTAGGGGAAGGACTTAATAAGCGTTTGCCGTCCGCAAAGGCTTTTAATCACGCCATCGTAAAACTTTGGTTAGGCCAACAAAGCTACTTTGTGGATCCCACCATTAGCTTTCAAAAAGGTCCTCTTAGTGAACGTACCCAACCATATTACGGCTACGCGTTAGTGCTTGAGTCCGACAGTCAAGGGCTGGAAAGTATGCCGCAACAACATAGCGGCGCCGAAATTCACTACTCCGAAGTGTTTGACCTTACAGAAGGCGATGCCAAAGCAGCAGAGTACAAAGTGACAACACTTTATGCTGGTCAAGAAGCCGAGCGCATGCGGGAGCGTTTAGCCTCTGAAGGCGCGGCGCAATTGGGGAAATCCTATCGTGATTTTTTCGTTCAACTATATGGAGAATTGGACGCGGAACCCTTAGTAATAGACGATTCGGCTAAAGGTGTCACGATTAACGAAAGTTACCAGCTGCATAATCCGTGGCAGCAGGATGCTGATGGAGATCAGCAATTTTTCACCAATGAAAATCAGGTGAGTTCATATATCGAGCTCCCGAGTAATTTGGATGACAGACCGTACGCACTCAATTATCCATTGACCGTCTCGGGTAACATTACGTTGAAGCTGTTTGATACTCACCATTGGGATTTAAAGTCTGAACACCATCGAGAGCAAAATGCTTTTTTTGACTACCAGTTTGACGTTAAATTTGATGTGAATACCAAGCAGGTCATGTTGAGTTATCGCTACCAATCACTAGTGCCTTATGTGAAACAGACGGATTTTAATGCTTATATTCAAGCATTAAAGCGGATAAAGAATTTTGATAGTTACGGTATTGTCAGTTACAGCAGTCAAGCTAAGCGGCAACAAGCACTCAAGGAAAGATTCAACAAGGACGCGATTATTATTCTCAGCTACCTACTATTGGCGCTGGTATTAATTGGTTTTGTTATTGCATTTTGGCAATCAGTGAAAACACCACAGCGTCAAACGGTGTTTTTCGCGGTTCCTTGGTACCAAGTGGTACTACTGACGCTGCTCACTTTTGGCGGTTATTTATTCTATTGGAGTTACCGCAATGGACAGTATCTAGCGCAGCAGGATAAGACACAATTATCACCGATTTGGTGGTCACTTTTAGCACCCTTCAGTTACTTTCCGCTAGTGCTCGCCATCTATCGAAGTCACCCTAATGTGTTTGCGAAAAATTGGCTTAAGTGGCTATTTATAGCGGTATCTGCACTAATGGCGGCGCTGCTAATTGTTAGCATGGTGAAGCTAGTCAACTATTCAATTAGCGTTTGGTGGTGTGTGCCAGCACTTGTCATGTTACCCGCAGTGCTGCTGATAAATCGGATTAACTGGCGCCAGGGGATTGCCGTCGCATCACAGTGGCAGCGCTATCATTGGCTGCTTGCATTGGCGGTAGTGCCGCTTTATCTCGTTATGTTGGCAAAAAGCCTTTGGTTGTTGCCGCAAGATGTACCGGTCACAGGCAACAAGTTATGGCCCAGCTATAACCAATATCTGCAACAGCAGCAGTTGATTGCAGCCAATGAGTCAGCCGATTACTTTTATAGCAGCAGTTACTTTGATTTTCGTGATCAAGGAGTGGGTTTTAGCCGCTCCACTATTTTCAGCTACCGTCATGATCAAGGAAAATCAACAATGCAGCAGGCAGACTTTAATCAGGTGACTGACATTCAGGTGGAGTCGCTAAAGCCGTTGCTAAGAAAAACTGAAATCACCGTTGTACGGCAGGACGGTTCGCATCTGGTATTTCGACTACCAGCGGATCAATCTGCAACAGATGAATTTATCGTGTCGCTAAAAGCACATTGGCAACAACATCGAAATGACGGCAACATCAAAACCAAGGAGTAACTATGTCGCAAGTTTTTATCACCGGCGCTAACCGAGGTATTGGACTCGCGTTAACCAAGCTATATCTTAAGGCCGGCTGGGATGTGGTTGCTTGTTGCCGTAATCCAGCGCAAGCGGACGATTTGCTTTACCTGATTAGTGATAATCCAGGATTAGAAGTGTACCAACTCGATGTGACAGACTATGATGCGGTGCGCGAATTAGCGCAGGAACTCGCCGACCGACCAATCTCACTGCTGATCAATAATGCCGGTTATTACGGGCCATACAATATTGCGATAGGCGATACTGATGTCGAAGAGTGGCGTCAAGTGATGGAAATCAACGCGATTGCGCCTATGAAAGTTGTTGAAGCGTTTTTACCACACTTAAAACTAGCTCGGGGAACTGTGGCCAATATCAGCTCGAAAATGGGCAGCATGACGGATAACTGTAGCGGCGGTTCCTATTTTTATCGTTCGTCGAAAGCTGCACTAAATGCAGTCACCAAAAGTCTTGCTCAGGATCTTGCCGTTGATGGCATTAAAGCGGTCGTTATCCATCCAGGTTGGGTGCGAACTGACATGGGCGGGCCCCATGGACTTATTGATACTGAAACCTCTTCAACGGGCATTAAATCTGTACTCGATAACCTAAGTGCTGAGCAAAGTGGCCACTTTTATGATTTCAAAGGCAATCTTATTCCTTGGTAATCGTTTGGACAGCGAACTCAGCAAGGTAATTTTGAATAGCGTTATCAACCGATAAGCTTATTACTGCCAAACGACTAGTGATTCACCATCAACGTGAGCGGTATTGTTTGCCGCTCAAATGTCGATTTGGCTGCTGTCATCGATTCTTTCAATAAAATTTCTTAATCTCGCCCCCAGTACTGGTTATTTTTGCTACAATGAACCTTCGCTGAACTGCTGCAACCTTAGTGTTGTAGTCGCGTACTCAGCCACATTTTGGTCTTCCCCTTACGCGTTAGCATTGGAATGGTCATCACTCGATGGCAGCAATTGGTACGGATTTATCGGATAAGGGGCAGGCTATACGAGGCCCAACTGGACCGATTATTCGTCAGAACCAAACTGCAGGAGGTACTGAGTAATGAGTATTTCTGACATCTTTATTGAACAACAACATCCCAACATGCAACACCAAGACCACTGCACAGTACTTTCTCACACTCAGCGTGATGAAGGGGAATGGGTTCAACATACACTGATGCTAGAAAACAACGAAACTCCCTTCCGGTTCAGACGTAGTAAAAAATACCGCAGCCTCAAAGGTTCCCGCGTCAATGTCGATTACTATCCGCAAACCACGTTGGTGGCGGGTATGGAATTTGAAACCATGAAAGTGGTGCGTATCAAGCGTTGTTAATCTAATGCCTGCATTAAGCGGTACTCATCTTGTGCGAACTGGTCTGTCATACCGCTAATATAATCTTGTACTAAACGGCAACGATGATAGAACTCAGGTAGTTCATCTAGGTTGCCGTTTTTTATGGCGTTTTTATAAGTGGCGAGATGTTTTTGAGGCAGACGGTGCAACAGCCTAGCAGCGATTAGCGGCTTACGCGATGTGCCAGCAACCAAGGCCAGAAAATCTTCGCTCGATAGCGCCAATAATGGCGCATAGCTATCCAATAACGCCGTAATAATGCGATACCCTTGCAGCTCGAGCTTTTCGACTTCGCGGTGACTGAACACCCGGTCAATGGCCACCTGTTTTAACGCCGCAGCGATGGCGTGACAAAAACTGCCATCTTCCAGTAGTGCCCGATTAAGGTCACCTCGGTATACCGCTTGAATATTCTCAATAAAAGCTTGCGCTGCGTGACTGACGAGCGGATGGATCAATTTAACTCTGAGGAAAGTAAAAAACTGACTCGTATGATTGATATTGATGCGCGATGATTGCGTCTGGGCATAGGTTACAGCGTCTTGCATACGTTGCAGGTGCTTTGTCGGCAGTGTATGGGTGATTGCTTGTCGTTGATATTCATCACACAGGGCTTGCTGCAATTCGGTCAGGCTAATGACGCCTTTCTCAACCGCATCTTCAATGTCTGCCAGACAATAGGAAATATCGTCAGCAGCTTCCATAATGTAACTCACCGGATGACGATTGCCTGCGTCAATATTAAGTTGCTGCCACAGTTGCTGCACAAAGGTACGCTCTGACGCGTAATAACCCACCTTTTTCATCAAATAGTGTTTGTGTTGAGGCGCGTCGGCTTTCGCTACGTCACCTGCTCGAGTGTATTTTAATATGCCCGCTATTTGACTATAGGTAAGATTGAGTGCCAATAACGAATGCATTAACCGGATAGCTTGAGCATTACCTTCAAAATGACAAGCGTCATTCCGAAGCGGGGCGTATTGCAGACAAAATTCAGGATTTAGTGTCTGGATATGCTCTTCAAACCAATCACTGATAGCGGCCTCGCCGAAGTGTCCAAAAGGTGGATTGCCAACATCGTGCATCAGGCACGCCATTTCCACCAACGTCTCCATACAACGCTCAAAGGCCGCCAACCCATAATCTACCGCTTGGTCGCCGAGTAATTCATAAATACGTTGCACAATAAAGCGACCCGTTTGTTGTACCTCCAAAGAATGGGTAAGCCGACTGCGAACGGCAGCGTTGCGCTCCAGAGCAAATACTTGGGTCTTTTGTTGTAAACGGCGAATAGCTGCCGAATTGATGATACGGCCGCGATCACTTTCGTACGCACGTTGCAAAGCGCGAATATCGTCGTTGCAGTCGTCACTGGTTGCATGACTAAAAGGACGTTTGAGGCTAAAACGCTTGCGAAAATCCGGTTTCATCTAACACGGCTCCCTGAATTATCTGGCTGATATATAGACAAAAGTGAATCAATCTATGACGTCAGTCTAACCAAAACTGTGGTATTGTCACCCCTGATAATATTATTGGCATCGAGTGGGGAAATTATGTCAAAAGCGGTATATGGCGTACTCTTGGTCATCGCTATCGTGGTGTTGGGCTACTTTGGGTACCGCCATTCTGAAAAGCCAACATTACCGATCAGCGGCGAATGGAGTACCGGTTGCGTTGCTGAAGGCGACAACAGCAAAAACTTTAGCATGAGTTTTAGCAAGAACACTTATCACAGCGTGGCTAAGTTATATAACGGACTCAATTGCGTTGGTGAAACCATCAGTGAGTATCGCGGCAGTGCTTATGCCGAAGTATCGGATGAACATTTGAAAACCGTCGATGGTGCTGAAGCCGTGTTGTTGACTTTATATTGGGATGATAAAACACAGCCTCGTCCACTCGTTTATCAACTAAGAGCGGATGGCACCTTAGTTACTGGCGTCCCACAGCCGAAATCTTCCGAGCAAGTGGGCGGTTGGAAATTGGATCTTTCAACGGTATTTAAGCCAGTTACCAAATAACGAAAAACTGTAACAAGCTATGTGACAACCGGATTTATTGCTGACATTTTTGAGTGGCAATGGTTAACTCAGACTTGGATAAAAGTTTGAATGACCATGGAACCAACAAAATGAAAAAGCTCCCGTTGTCACTGCTTATCACCGCTGCCTTGTGCGGCGGTTTGACTGCCTGCCAAAGTACCTCTACACCGCAAGATTCAGTAAGCACCAGCGCAACTACTACCGCTAAAACGGCCGATCAGCAATTTGCGCAATTTAGTGAACAATTTATTGAAGCTTTTTGGCAGGTAATGCCGACTTATGCTTTGTATAGTGGTTACCACAAATACGATGCCACACTTGAAATCCCTAATGTCGCGAGCCGCAATAAAACGCTGGCATTTGTGGCTGAGTATCAAGCGCGATTAAAGACCATTACCCCAGCATCACTCTCTGCAAGTCATCTCATTGACTACCGTTTGCTGGAAAACCTTCTGGCCAGTATTCGCTGGGATATCACCACCTTTAATGCTTGGCAGTGGGATCCGTCCTCATATAACGTCGCCGGCAGTTTTGCTGAAATCGTTAATGGTAATTATGCGCCTGAAGCTGAACGCCTGCGCAGTGCTTTGGGGCGTTTAACGAATGTGCCTGCTTACTATGAAGCGGCAAAAGCCAATATCGACAACCCAACGTTAGAACATACCCAATTAGCTATTTTGCAGAATCAGGGGGCGTTTTCAGTCCTTAATGATGAATTGCTGGCGAAAGTCGATGCATCAAGTTTAAGCAGTCAAGAAAAGCAGCTGTTTAGGAGTCGACTGGCGAACGCCAAAGCGGCCATAAATGGTTATATCGATTTTCTTAAAGCCGAAGAAGCCACACTTAAACAAAAAGGTGCACGAAGTTTTCGCATTGGCGAAGCGTTGTACGAACAGAAGTTTGCATTTGATATTCAATCCGGCATGACCGCTAAACAGTTGTATCAAAAAGCGCTGGCGGATAAGGCAAAAGTGCAGGGGGAAATGGCCAAACTGACGGACCAGTTATGGCGTAAATATTTCACTGAGGACAAGCCCGCAGATGAAAAGATTGCCATCCGTATGATGATCGATAAGTTGTCGCTTAACCATGTACAGCGCGATCAATTTGTTCCAGAAGTGAAGAAACTACTGCCTAAGCTGATTAACTTTGTGAAAAGCCACGATCTGGTAGAACTTGACCCTAATAAACCTTTGGTGGTGCGCGAGACGCCGGAATATATGCGTGGTTTTGCCGGGGCTTCCGTTAGTGCTCCAGGCCCGTACGATAACGGCGGTAATACTTATTACAACGTGACGCCGCTTGATGGCATGAGTGACGTATCTGCAGAAAGCTATTTGCGCGAGTACAACCACTGGATGTTACAGATCCTCAATATCCATGAAGCGATCCCGGGCCATTATGCTCAACTCGTCTACGCCAACAAGTCACCAAGCTTGGTGAAAAGTTTGTTTGGTAATGGCGCCATGATTGAAGGTTGGGCAGTTTACTCTGAGCGTATGATGCTTGAAGAAGGCTATGGGGATTTCGAGCCAGAGCTATGGTTGATGTACTACAAGTGGAACCTACGCACTATCTGTAACACCATTTTGGATTACAGCATTCAAGTGAAAGGTATGACCCATGATGAAGCGATTGCGTTGATGACCAAAGAGGCTTTCCAACAAACCGCAGAAGCCGAAGGGAAGTGGCGCCGAGCAACACTCAGTCAAGTGCAGTTAACCAGCTACTATGCCGGTTATCGTGCTATCTACGATCTGCGAGATGAACTAAAAGCCAAGCAAGGCAATAACTTCAACCTCAAGCAATTTCACGAACAATTCCTCAGTTATGGTAGTGCACCTGTGATGTACATTCGTCAGTTGATGTTGAAATAGTCACATCTCGTTCAGCAAAGAAAAGTTTCATAAGAGGCTTTTCTTTGTTGATCATCACCTTAGTGTAAATTCTGTATTGACATTCGTATTACAAATGTATTTAACTATGCAAATGATAATAATTTGCAATATTAGTTTTTTGCGCTATGAATTTTCTAGTAGTAACGGATGATGAACAGTGGCAACTTGCATTAGTTTCTTGGATTGCAACCAAGGAGCAAACAACATCGCATAATTTTGCTCTGCACTCACTAAATGACCCCCAGTTACCACCGCAACTGTCACCGGATGTGGTGGTAGTGCTATCGCGCCGCTTTACAAAACCTTCAGAGCACCAGCAACTGGCTGTCTTTGAAAAGCTGCCTTTTATCTATTCTTCACCAGCGTCGATTGATGCTGATATTGCACCCGTACTCAATGAATACACGGCAAAACCATTTATCAGCTATAGCCAGCGCAAAGGGCAAGTATGTATTGGCAAACGTTTAGTCTTGCTGACCGATACCGAGCTGAAGATTTTTCGCTTTCTTCATCAACAAGAGGGCAATGCTGTAAGCAAGCAAGAGATGCAACAGCAAGTTTTACAGCGTGATTATGGGCAATTTGATCGCAATCTAGATATGCACATTGCCAATATTCGTAAGAAACTGCAGCAAGCAGGGATAGCGCGCAACATGATTTTGACGGTACGTGGCCGCGGATATAGTTTCAATCAGGAGCTATTGGCACGTTGCCAAGCTGAATCGGCGTGATCACGTTTAACCAAGGTTGAAATTGGTTTATCCTAGGGCGCAAATTTTCACAGGTATTTTCCGCCTGTTGCGTGTTAAGGATATTGAATGAGAGTCACAGCCAATTTCGATGGTGGCAATATCGACGTACTCGATATTGCGAATAAAGATGATATTCGCCTAGCAATCCGTCCTGATGTCGGTAACGAATTTTTCCAGTGGTTTAATTTCCGTTTTGAAGGACACGTTGGTAATCAATATTGCCTAAAAATAGTCAATGCTGGCGAGTCTTCGTACACCAAAGGTTGGCAAGATTATCAAGCGGTAGGCAGTTACGATCGTCAGCACTGGTTTCGTTTGCCTACCCATTTCGACGGCCAGCAACTGGTGATTGATTTAGAACTTGATGCTGATGCGATTCAGATTGCCTATTTCGCGCCATACAGTTATGAACGTCATTTAGACCTCCTTAGTGCTGTTCAGGTACATCCAGAAGTCTCATTAGAACACTTGGGTCTTACGCTTGACGGCCGTGATATGACCTTGGTGAAAATTGGTGATGGTGCTGAGCACAAGAAAAATATCTGGATCACGGCTCGGCAACATCCCGGTGAAACCATGGCAGAATGGTTAGTCGAAGGCTTACTATATCGATTATTGGACTCTGACGATCCGGTCGCTAAGCAGTTGTTAGATAAAGCCAACTTCTACGTTGTCCCGAACATGAACCCAGATGGCAGTGCCCGTGGACATCTGCGCACCAATGCTGTTGGGATAAATCTCAATCGCGAATGGCAAACACCGTCGTTAGAAAAAAGCCCCGAAGTCTATTATGTGGTTAATAAGATGCAGGCCACTGGTGTTGACCTCTTTTATGATGTCCACGGCGATGAAGGGTTACCTTATGTATTCCTAGCGGGTTGTGAAGGCATACCGCATTGGGATGAACGTTTACAATGCCTGCAGACGACATTTGAACAAGCCTTGTTATTAGTTAGCCCTGATTTCCAAACAGAATTTGGGTACGGCAAAGATGAGCCCGGCAAAGCGAATCTTACTATTGCATCAAATTGGGTTGCTAATACCTTTAAATGCCTTTCAAACACCCTAGAAATGCCATTCAAAGATAATCATAATTTAGCTGATCCTATGGAAGGCTGGTCGCCACAACGTTGCATTCATTTTGGTGAAGCATCGCTAACGGCGATGTTAGCCGTTGTAGATTCTCTGAGGTAAGCAATATGGCGTTGATTGAATGTCCCGTATGTAAGAAACGTATGTCGAGTAAAGCGACGCGTTGTCCAAGCTGTAATATTTCTGTGGGCGAAGAAAGCGAGTCTGCCGCGCGCATCAATAGCATCCAAAAATCGACCCAACTGCAAACACACAGCTTTTTAGCCTTAACCCTGTTTATCGCGGGGGTGGTGATTTGGTTCTGGGGCGGTGAAGTCGCTGAAGGTAAACAAGCGCTCGTTGGCGCCGTATGCTTTGTATTTGGCTTTGCTGGCTACCTGATTACCCGAGTACGCATCGTATTGCATAAAAGGAAAAGCTGATGAATGACGAACTGTTGAAAGTCATTGATGATATGCCAATGGAAGTGTTTGAGCGTTTACGTACTGCTGCCGAGATAGGTAAGTGGGAAGATGGTTCAGAACTGTCAGAAGAGCAAAAGGAATCAACATTACAATTAGTGATGTTGTTTCAGGCCAGACGCTTAGATCAAAATGAGCATTTCACTATTGCTAAAGACGGCAGTGTGATTGAGCTGTCTAAAGCTGAACTAAAAAGACGGTTTAAAGGCGATACCATTGCCTCATTTGATGAAAAAGAACTGTAAAATTAAGCCCCGCAATTGCGGGGCTTTCTACTTAATTGGAGGTCAGCTCACCAAACAAATTCTGCTGCATTTTTTCACGAACTTCATCCGCGGATAAGTTCATTGACAGCAGATAATGCAGTTTTGTTAGTGCCGCTTCCGTAGTCATATCAAAGCCGCTAATCACGCCTGCATGTGCCAATGCATTACCAGTGGCATATCCGCCCATATTCACTCGCCCTTGCAAACATTGTGTTAAATTAACCAGCACAATGCCATTATCATGCGCTTGTTTCAGTGTTTGCAGAAGTGCCGGCTGCTGCGGCGCATTGCCGACGCCATAGGTCAATAAAATTAGTGCTTTTACCGGTTGCTGCAGAATATTTTTAAAGATCTCGTTGGAGATGCCTGGGTAGAGGGTCACCACACCGATCGGTTGCGATGCCAGTTGCTGGACGCGCAATGGTTTAATCTCGCCGCTCGCTAAACTGCCTGCTCGCATACGGATCTGAATTCCGGCTTCCAACAACAGCGGATAGTTGGGGGAAGCGAACGCATCAAAGCCTTCTGCATGTACTTTTGAGGTACGATTGCCACGGAACAGTTTGTTATTAAAAAATAAACATACTTCTGCAACTGGATAGTTTGCCGCGATATAAAGCGCGTTAAGCAGATTGGTCTGGCCATCAGAGCGAAGTTCTGACAATGGAATTTGCGAGCCAGTGACGATCACGGGTTTAGACAGATCTTGCAACATGAACGACAGTGCAGAGGCGGTAAACGCCATGGTGTCAGTACCATGAAGAATCACAAAGCCATCGTACTTATCATAATTTGCCGCAATATCGTCGGCGATCATCTGCCAGTGCGACGGGCTCATATCTGAAGAGTCGATCAGCGGCGAATATTCATGTAATACGAATTCCGGCATCTCGTCGCGGAAAAACTCCGGCATACCGTTTAAACAATCGGTCAAGTAACCGGCGACAGGGACAAAACCATTTTCGGTTTTCTGCATCCCGATAGTACCGCCAGTGTAGGCGATATAAATCGACTTCTTATTCATTGTTATTGTGACTTGCTGCTAGTTGAACGGATTATAACAAAGGCCAATAAAAAAGCCCGGAATGTTCCGGGCTTGTTAGTGTAGGTTGCTTAATAACTGCACGCACCACAGTACATATACATGTTTTGCGGATCGTCAAAGGAGGCAAACTCTTCGGCGACTTGGCTTACTTGCTGGAGCAATTTATCAGTAGCACTCACTTTGGTTAAGCCCTGTGGCAGATAGGCGGAGGCTGAACCAAGTACCGCCTGCAACATTTTTTGTTCAGGTGATAAGTTTTTTTCAATTACGCGCACGTCATAGTGGGTCAATGACGCTAACTCGGCCGCCTTGCTAATGGCTGCATCCATGTCACCAAGTTCGTCAACTAAACCAAGCTTTTTCGCTTCAATACCCGACCAAACGCGCCCTTGAGCGATTTCGTCGACTTGCTCCAGCGTCATATGGCGTGATTCAGCCACCATAGAGATGAAATTATGGTAACCACGTTCAATATGCATCTGAATGGCGGTTTTGAAATCTTCTGGCAACGGACGCACCAGTGAAATACCTGCCATATCACTTGTCGCGACACCATCGGTATGAATCCCCAGTGCTTCAAGCGAATCTTCAAACGTGGTGATCATGCCAAAAATACCAATCGAGCCAGTGAGGGTGGCCGGATTCGCATAGATATAATCTGCGGAGGCAGAAATCCAGTAACCACCAGAGGCCGCTAAGCTACTCATGCTTACAACAACGGGTTTACCTGCCGCCTTTAGCGCCAGTACTTGCTGACGTATCTGTTCCGATGCGAACGCGCTACCGCCAGGGCTATCTACGCGTAACACAACTGCTTTGATCTTGTCATCAAAACGGGCTTTCTTCAGCAAGTTAGCGGTACTTTGGCCGCCAATGGTACCCGCAGGTTGATCGCCGTTGAGGATGTTGCCTTTGGCGACAATAATGCCGACACCTTCTGTAGGCAAAATAGTCGGTGGTGGTGCAATCAACGCCGCATAATCGTAATAGTCGATATGTTTAAAGCTATGGCCTGTGCTGGCTTTACCGACTAACTCCAGCATAACTTTGCGGAAACCTTCTTCGGTCACCAACTTATCGACCCATTTCAGATTGAGCGCCATAGCGGCAGCGTCACCATTGGCAGCTTTTAGTGCCGTTAGATAGTCAGCACCGTTCATTCGAAAATCGTCAGCAGACAATCCGCGGTTTTGAGCGACGGTATCGGCATAGACCTGCCAAACATCATTCATCCACTTGCGATTAGCTTCTTTGGCGGCATCGGACATGTCATCGCGAATATAGGGTTCAACTGCAGACTTAAAGGTGCCGACTCTAAATACGTGGGCGTTAATCTTCAGCTTATCCAATGCCGACTTATAGTACATGCGATAATTACCCAAACCATCGATGGTCACCATTCCTTGCTCATTGAGGTAGATGGTGTCAGCAAAACTCGCCAATAAGTATTGGTACTGGGTATAGCCGTTGGCCATTGCTAACACCGGCTTACCACTCTTTTTAAAGTCATTGATATGGCGCCCGATAGCTTCGAGCTTAGTTAAACCGCCAGATTCCATATCACCTACGTCCAGCACGAGGGCTTTGATGCGATTATCTTGTGCCGCACTATCGATAGTGTCGAGGATCTCGCTCAGCAGGATTTCACCATTTTCATCGCGCTTATTGCCTTGTTTCATTAAGGCTTCAAACGGATCAATCTCGGTTTTCTGTTCGACAATTTTGCCTGCTAGGTTAAGCAGCAGCGCTGAACCATCATCCACCTGAACTTCTTTGTCGGTCGACAGCGCCACGATAACGGCGATCAACACAATGAAGAAAATTGGGAAAAAGATGATGTTAAGGATTAACTTACGAACGAAATTGATGACATTCCATATCAGAATCAAGGTGTTCTTGGTTGTTAGCGGTTTTGCAGACATAGCAGTTCCTAGCATTTTTCATTGCTCTAATGCTAACTGAAATGTGGCTATCGAGGGAATTTGATTTGTAAATCAATTTATCGCCATTGAAGTTTTCATAATCAATGAAATCTACACCTTAGGTGGCATTGAGAAGCTAGGGCATTACCGCTATGCTTGATTCAAACAATCGTTTGAATAGGTGAGTGATGACACCAAATTTAGCAATGTTGCAGCCACTTGATTTGGGCTTTTGTCAGTTGAAAAATCGCGTGGTGATGGGGTCGATGCATACTGGTTTAGAAGAGGAAAAGCACGGCTTTGAAAAGCTTGCTGTCTTCTATCAAGAACGGGTGCGTGGCGGCGTTGGCTTAATTGTTACCGGCGGTATCTCGCCAAACTTTCGCGGCCGTCTAACGCCGGGCGCCACCCAATTAAGCTTTCCATGGCAAGTGGCTAAACATCGGATTGTCACCAAAGCCGTTCATGCCGATGGCGGCAAGATTTGTATGCAATTGCTGCATGCTGGACGCTATGCTTACCATCCGTTTTCGTTAGCACCTTCTGCGCTCAAGTCGCCCATTACGCCGTTTACGCCTAAGGCAATGTCTGTTCGACAGGTGAAAGGTACCATTAAAGATTTTGCCCGTTCCGCCAAACTTGCGCAAAAAGCGGGTTATGACGGAGTTGAAGTGATGGGATCAGAAGGATACCTGATCAACCAATTTATTAGTCGACACACTAATCAGCGCGATGATGACTATGGCGGTAGTTTTGCAAACCGTATGCGGTTTGCCATTGAGGTGGTGAATGCTATACGCGCCGCCGTCGGTGACGAGTTTATTATCATCTTCCGCTTGTCGATGTTGGATCTGATTGATGATGGTTCCAGTTGGGATGAAGTCGTGCAACTTGCCAAAGCTTTAGAGCAGCAAGACGTGAATCTTATTAATACGGGGATTGGTTGGCACGAAGCGCGTATTCCAACAATTGCGACGAGTGTGCCCCGGGCTGCTTTTACGTGGGTAACGGAGAAACTTCGCCATGAGGTCAGTGTGCCATTGATAGCTACGAACCGTATCAATACTGTCGAAGTGATAGAGCAGATTTTACGCACGGGGCAAGCCGATATGGTGTCGATGGCGCGGCCGTTGTTAGCGGACCCTGAATTTGTGCAAAAAGCAGCGGCAGGACATCGCGAGCTCATTAATACCTGTATTGGCTGTAATCAGGCATGTCTTGATCATACATTTAAGCTGCAGCGTGCCACATGTCTGGTAAACCCCAGAGCAGCTTATGAAACAGAATTGAATTTCCCGTTAACAACAAATCCTAAGCATCTTGCCGTAATTGGTGCGGGGCCTGCGGGGTTAGCATTTGCAGTATACGCAGCGCAGCGGGGGCATCAGGTAACGCTGTTTGAAGCACGCGATGAGATTGGCGGGCAATTTAACCTCGCGAAAAGCATTCCCGGCAAAGAAGAATTCCATGAGACCTTGCGCTACTTTAATGCTCAACTGGCGCGGCTTAACGTGAATGTGAAGCTCAATACGCGCTTTGATGCCAATGAGGTGAAGGGTTTTGATGAGCTGGTTGTTGCTGCGGGTGTTGTGCCGCGGCAACTGTCGATTCCGGGTATCGATCATGCGAAAGTGATCAGTTATCAGCAGTTGCTGCGAGGCGAGAAACAGGCTGGCACTAAAGTAGCGATAGTTGGCGCCGGAGGCATAGGTATCGACGTTGCGCATTTTCTGGCTGAAACGCATTCAGCCACACTTGCCCCTGATAGGTGGTATGCTCGTTGGGGCATCGACAAACAATACCAGTATGCTGGCGGCTTAACTCACGCTCAATCAAAATGCGAAGCGGAGGATGAGCAACGCACACTCTATCTGTTGCAACGTAAAACTTCGGCTATCGGAAAAGGTCTCGGGAAAACAACGGGATGGATCCATCGGGCGATGCTTAAATTGCATCAGGTAAAGATGTTCTCTGGTGTCGAGTATCAGGCTATTGATGATGCGGGGTTCCATATTCAACACGATGGACAAAGCAAATGCCTTGAGGTGGATAGTGTGGTGATTTGTGCCGGGCAGGAGTCGAACCGTCAGTTAGTCGATGAATTGCAACATTGCCGCAAGCCTGTGCACCTGATTGGCGGTGTCAAAGTCGCAGCGGAGCTCGATGCCAAACGCGCGATAAGAGACGCTGCCTTATTAGCCGCAAAAATATAAGGTGCGCTATTTATCATGCTCGCTTTGCTGTCCGGCTGCCAACAATGGCATGCCGGATGGTGGCAACATGCCTCGTATGCCTCGGCTTAATCGCAGTTGTTGTAAATCCAGCGTCCGTGCCAGCGGCGTAAATTTTACGCCGGGATGCTGCAGGTATTCACTGACAAGGTTAAAACCGCCAGCACAGCGTAGCTGTTGATACTGCCAGCCGATCGCATATGCGGGAAACTGATGTTTCAGCGTAACTTGTGGCCATTGCTGTTGAAGTCGCTGCTGTTCAATATCAGTCAACGGCGCCGTGATTAAGGTGATTGGTATATCTGTATTGCTTGGCATAAGCTCAGCAAGCTCACCGATATCTGAATGAATGATCAACACCCCCGGCTCAGTAACAGCGGTACTCGCCTCCGGCGGTGTACCAAGCAAAGGCAACCAGTAGCGTACGCCGGTGAGATGAGCAAGGGCGAATTCCTGATCTTCTGCCGGCCATTCACAATACCAAGTCTGACGATAACTCGGTATCGCGTTAATACCTCGTTGATACACCTGCCAGTTAAGTAATCTCGATACATAAACGCGATTGGCGGGTAGGCTAATATGTCCCAGTTCGCCCATAATGCCAGCGGGAAAACTGTCGACAATGAGACTACTGACAGCGTAGTTTCGCAGTACTTTAGTCAGCCAGCCGGCCAAAGATCCAAGATCTGTGCAGTTATCTTCAATTGGCAGGTGCTGAATATGGTCTGGTAATGGCGGTGTTAAGGTGAGGGGACTGGTAACGACTATGCCCGAAGCACCGATATAACGCATGACTTTAAGTGCGCGGCTAAGATGCCCTAAACCGCCGCCGGGGGCGTAATAAAGAATGGTCAATTCAGCGCTGCTCCTTGCGAGACTGCAATACGGTTTGTTCAATAGCGCCTAAGTACCGCTGCGCTTCCTGTTCAGCGTTATATTCATTGACGACGAGTTGTTGCAGACGTTGCGCTCGCTCTGCAACGAGTTCCTCGTTGCTATTTAACCAGTGTTGTAAATTGGCCGTCAATGATGCGTTATCCGCGGCATCGAAAACCCAGCCTGTATTCTCGTTCAGCAGATCGGCCATTCCACCACAATGCGCTCCCAGCACCGGACGTCCAAGACTTGCTGCCTCGAGCAGCACATTGGGCGTACCATCGTAAAATGAAGTGATCGCCACCAGATCGCAGGCGAGATAACGCGCTGGCAATTCATAGCGGTCTAGCATTACTTCATGGCTCCAGCAGCCGGCGGGCAAGGTGGCGAGTAGCTGTTGCGTGTCGTTATCTAACTCTCCAACTAATAATAAATGCACCTGGTGTTGAAGGTGTTGTTGTCTCGCTAACGTTTCAATGAAAAAGGGAATACCTTTCTTGGCTTTGAGATGGCCAATAAGGCCTATTACCCGGCAAGAGGGGGGCAATCCTTTGTCGCGGCGCCATTTTGTAGCTTGCTGTTGATCAAAAGGCAATATGCGCCATTGCTGTAAATCGATTCCATTGCCGATATTTTGTGTATAAGCAGTTGGTAGCAGGGCATTAATTCGAAGCGCTTTATCTTGGCTGACGGTCAAAATGGCGTTACTGGCTTGCAGTACGGTCATGAGCATCGTACTGCGACGTGGGTCGAGAATATTGATGTCGAAGTCGTTGCCACGGATTAAGGTCACAAGCGGACGCTGTAACCATTTCGCAAATACATAAGCGCCGTGCATTGCCCATGGAAAACCATAGCCCACTACTGCATCAAACTGCTGCGGTTGCACTCGTAGCCACAACAGGTTAAGACTATGCGCTGCATTGTCGCCAAGAGCAAAACGTTGGTCGGTGCCTCGTTCAGGACTAAAGTAAGTTTGCTTGTTCGGACCGTCACGTTTTAAGTGGTACAGCGTAATACTGATTCCTAAATGGCGCAGATGTGACACGATGCGATCACAAGAAAGCGCCATGCCTCCCGATGCGGGAGGATAATGTTGAGTGAGCCACAGCAACCTTAGTTTAGCTGTCATAGATATCCCGGTATTGATAGTCTTCCGCACTCATCTCTTCTTCATCGACTAAAGGTAAATCAAACGCGGCGTAATCAGCATCAGTGAACTCACCGGTATAGCTGCCATGGGTTCTATGGGTTTGATACCAATCCTGAGTAAAATAGAATTGTTTCATACCAAATCCGTTGTAGTTATCCGCACCTTGGGAAAGTGCATTCGTGCTTTCGGGAGCAATGTGTTGTGCCGCGCAAGACAAACATATTGATTGCTGTTCATTCCAATGCTCGCGACAGACCGACTTTTGACATTCTGAGCAGGTGGCAATAGCCGGGTTTTGGCAATCAGCCATAGTGAAAAAACCATACTTCAATTCACAGTGGCTCATGCAGCTGCTCCGAATGTCTTAACTTTGGTTTGTTGATAAGCTTTAGCGACAGTTTTGAGTAGGTTTTCTGCGTCAACATACTTAGTCTCGCCGTCATATTTCAGTTTGAATTGGGTCACGATTTTTTGCTGTCCATGTTGAGTGACACATTTGCTATCTGCTGCCAGCTTGCCGTTGCGTTTAATGTATCGAGCATCATTTAAATTCAGGCTGACACGAATATTGCGTCTGCCTTTGTATTTAATCTTGGTCTTGCGTCGACCACTACGACTAATCTTCTTGCAGGTGCGCTTGCAGAGCACATCATCGATGCGCATGGATACCTGATTGCCATCTTTAAATTGTGCTCTTAGTTGTAACAGTGGAATATCAAAAAATTCGAGCGTAGTACGACTGTCAGGTTGGCGTCTGCGGCTTACCTGACGCGCAGTAGTGGGGCGAAGATCGAGCTTTAGCTTAATAAAGCGGGTTTCCAGCGCCAACACCTGAAATAGTTTCACTAGGCCAGTACGCACACTGTTATCAACATCCATAAGGCGACAGTATTTCAGGCGTATCCAGCTATAGAGTAGTGCGACAAATAACAGCAACATTAACGACGTATAACCTAGGCCAGCCAGAAAAAATACTCCGAGGATATTGAGCACAATCAGCCATGTACGCTGCTTGCGATAAAAGCGCCGCAATTCAGAGCCCAATACATCGAGCTGAATTAACCGCTGGAAGAATTTTTGCCAGTAGGCGGCCGAATGGCCCGCATCAAGCTGTTGAGTGCGGACAAAGCGTCGCTCCTCATCTGTAAGGCTGGCATGTAACTTTTTTAAGGCGCGGTAACGTCCCTCAACGTTAAACAGGTTCACTGAGGAGGCATTCATTTTGAGTCCTTGTTAAAGATGAATGAGGTGAAGCTAATTGTTGATAGAGCTGTTGTAGTTGCTGGTTAATGGAGTGCCATTGAAAATACTGCGCGATATGCTGTTTGCCCGCTCGTCCAAGTTGGGCCGCAAAATCAGGTTGTGTCAGTAGCTCGATGCAAGCGCGTGCTAAAACCGATGGACGAGCTGGCGGCACTAACAGGCCATGTTGATTGTGGCGGAGCAATTCATGTACGACCGGAATGTCCGATGCAATTACCGCTGTACCACAGGCCATTGATTCAATTATTTTCAAAGGGCAACAACCTTGCAGCATGTTGCGTTCACAGGCGGCAAGTGGCGCTATGGATGCGGTTGCTTGAATAATTTTGCTTCTTAGTTGTGCTTGCGATAATCCAAAGTAAAGTTCAATACAATCGTCAAGCTGCAAAGCCCTAATTTGTTGTTTAAGTTGCTTTGCATGGCGATTATCTAACGACAAGCACATGACTAACTTCATCGGCAGCTGCCGTCGAACAATAACGAGCGCTTGCAGCAACGTGTGTAGTCCCTGCCAGCGTTGTGCGCCGCCAAAGTAGATGAGTGACGGGATGTTGCTTTGTGGATGGTTACTGAGCTCTTGTGCTGAAGCAACAGTGGCGCCATTTGGTAGATAGTACACCGGAGTGTTCGTGAGACGTTCAAGTCGTGCTTTGGTCAGTCGAGATGGCGTCACTATAATATCGGCACTGTCTAAACAGCGTTGTTCCCAGTGTTTTATGCGCGCTAAGGTGCTAGCGGAAAGCGACAGATGGATTGGCAGTTCGATACTCGGTAAAGCGTTGACTTCATAAACCAGTTTTAGTGACGTGCGCTGCGATTGTTTAAAATCGATAAGGGGCACTCCAGCCCATGGATCGCGGAAATGCGCGATATTGAGCTGGTGGCCATAGCGATGTAGCAATACGCGCAATTGATCTGCGTAAGCCATGGCGCGGAGTAACACATTTTGCGGCAGTCCTGCGGTGTTGCTGCGTAACAAGGTGACAACGACGTCGCCAAGGACTTCTTGGGCGAAAGGGGCAACACCATCATCTCCTGCGACATATAACAAGCCATCACCGCTGTATTGAAACAGGGTGGTTGCCATTTGTTGAATATGAGTTGAGGCACCTTTGGGCAGGGGAAACCGATCGAATGCCGCGTATAAACTGGTAAACGGTGTTATTGAATCCTTCATACAACGAGCAAAAATAACATTCCTTGTTATCGCAGCGACCGTCTAGACCGACGATGTGTGCGAGCTAATCAACCGTAGCTGTGTTGGTAAACTGGCGGCATGTTTGCGCCGTCACTGGAGAGTTCCAGATCGAGATCTTCATTTGGAACACAACAGCAGGGCAAGCATTCGTCGGCAGCTAACGCAGCCAACGGTTCGGTAACATAACGTACCGAGCCACTACGAATTTTGGTGCGGCAAGCGCCGCAGAAACCACTGCGGCACTCGGAGAAAATACGCACTTTTTTATCTTCAAGGATCTCTAGCAACGTGCGTTGCTCCTGCTGCCAATTCCATAGCAGCAGCGGTTCACCTTGCAGATAAACAATCGGGCGCTTTTTAAAGATCAAAGTCGGAGAACTCATTTTCATCAACGGCCGAATCAATTTGGCCTACCAGATAAGAAGACACTTCCACTTCCTGTGGTGCGACTTGGACTGAATCACTTTCCAGCCAGTTCTTCATCCACGGTAACGGGTTACTGCGCTCTTGATATGGAACCGCTAAGTTGACCGATTTCATCCGTTCATTAGTGATGTACTCAACGTAGTGGCACAGAATTGCTTCGTTCAAGCCGATCATTGAACCATCTCTGAACAGATATTGAGCCCACGCTTTTTCCTGTTCGGCGGCGCGATAGAAAATATCGTAAGCTTCTTGCTCGCATTCTTTGGTGATTTCGCCCATCTCAGGATCATCACGGCCAGCTTGCATTAAGTTGATAATGTGCTGGGTTGAATTCAAATGCAGCGCTTCATCGCGGGCAATTAAGCGGATGATTTTCGCGTTGCCTTCCATCAGCTTGCGTTCGGCAAAGGCAAATGAACAGGCAAAACTGACATAAAAGCGAATTGCTTCCAGCGCGTTTACCGACATCATGCACAGGTACAGTGCCTTTTTCAGTTCACGCAATGTTACCGTGACCTCTTCGCCGTTGAACGACAGCGTACCTTCACCATGCAGGTGATAATACTGCGTCATATTAATCAAACGGTCGTAGTAGTTGGCGATATCACCAGCACGCTTGAGGATCTCAGTATTCACCACGATATCGTCGAACACTTCAGATGGATTATTCACGATATTGCGAATGATGTGCGTGTATGAGCGACTGTGGATGGTTTCTGAGAACGACCAGGTTTCGATCCAGGTTTCCAGCTCCGGCAACGATACCAGCGGCAGGAACGCCACGTTAGGTGAGCGACCTTGAATCGAATCCAAAAGTGTTTGGTACTTGAGGTTCGATAAAAAGATGTGCTTTTCGTGCTCAGGTAACGATGCAAAGTCAATTTTATCGCGGGAAACATCCACTTCTTCTGGGCGCCAGAAGAAAGACAGCTGTTTTTCAATCAGCTTTTCAAACACTTCATATTTTTGTTGGTCGTAACGCGCTACGTTAACCGCCTGACCAAAAAACATTGGTTCGCGGGTAGCATCGTTCGGCGTTTGACAGAAAATCGAATAAGCCATAGTCCATTCATCCAAACAGTCGGGGCCAATTTGGCCCCGATGAGTTACTTACTAATTAAATCTTACATGCACCGCCGGCACAGCCGTCGTCTTCTTTCTCGACTGCGGCAAAGTCATCATGTTTGTCTGACGCACCGTCGCGGGTGTTATGGTAATACAGCGTCTTCACGCCAAGCTTGTAGGCAGTTAACAGATCTTTCAGCAACAGCTGCATCGGTACTTTGCCACTTTCATGCTTAGAAGGGTCATAGTTGGTGTTCGCAGAGATCGACTGGTCGATAAATTTCTGCATAATGCCCACTAATTGCAGATAGCCGTCATTCGTTGGCATCTGCCACAGCAGTTCGTAGTTTTCACGTAGCTGTTCAAAATCCGGTACCACTTGTTTCAGTTGGCCATCTTTTGACGCTTTAACGCTGATAAGACCACGTGGTGGTTCAATACCATTGGTTGCGTTCGAAATCTGCGACGAAGTCTCAGATGGCATCAACGCTGACAGCGTAGAGTTACGCAGACCGTATTCTTTAATGTCGCTACGCAGTTGCTCCCAATCCATGTGCAATGGTTCAGAACAGATTTTGTCCAAATCGCGTTTGTAGGTGTCGATTGGCAAAATACCCTGCGCGTATGTGGTCTCGTTAAATAGTGGACAAGCGCCTTGTTCTTTAGCCAACTTCATTGACGCTTTCAGTAGATAGTACTGAATAGCTTCAAACGTCTTGTGGGTCAGGTTATTGCCACTGCCATCAGAATATTTCACACCATGCTTCGCTAAATAGTTAGCAAAGTTAATCACACCAATCCCCAGTGTGCGGCGGTTCATCGACGCTGTTTGCGCTGCAGGGATTGGATAATCTTGATAATCCAACAAACTGTCTAATGCGCGTACGGCTAAGTCCGACAAGCCTTCAATTTCATTCAAGTCTGAAATTGCACCTAAGTTCAGTGCGGACAAGGTACACAATGCAATTTCGCCGTTAGGGTCGTTGACATCATTGAGCGGCTTAGTTGGCAGCGCGATTTCCAAGCACAGGTTTGACTGGCGAACAGGTGCAACCTGTGGGTTGAACGGACTGTGGGTATTACAATGGTCGACGTTTTGAATATAGATACGACCGGTAGACGCACGCTCCTGCATCATCAGTGAAAACAGTTCCACCGCACGCAGTGTACGTTTGCGAATCGCAGGGTCTTGCTCATATTGCACGTACAAACGTTCAAATTCAGCTTGATCAGCAAAGAACGCGTCGTACAAACCGGGTACGTCTGATGGGCTAAACAGGGTGATGTTTTCGCCTTTGATCAAACGTTGATACATCAGCTTGTTGATTTGTACGCCGTAGTCCAAGTGACGGATACGGTTGTCGTCGACACCGCGGTTGTTCTTCAGCACCAGCAGTGATTCAACTTCCAAGTGCCACATTGGGTAGAACAGGGTCGCTGCACCACCACGTACGCCACCTTGGGAGCATGATTTTACCGCGGTTTGGAAATGTTTATAAAACGGGATACAACCGGTGTGGAATGCTTCACCGCCGCGGATTGGGCTGCCCAGCGCACGGATACGACCAGCGTTGATACCGATACCAGCGCGTTGGCTTACATATTTTACAATTGCAGATGAGGTGGCGTTGATAGAATCTAAGCTGTCACCCGTTTCAATCAATACGCAAGAGCTGAATTGACGAGTAGGGGTGCGTACGCCCGCCATGATCGGTGTTGGCAGTGAGATCTTGAACGTCGATACCGCATCGTAAAAGTCACGAATGTATTGCAAACGGGTTTCTTGTGGATAGCGAGCAAATAGACACGCCGCTACTAAGATATATAGGAACTGTGCGCTTTCGTAGACTTCATGTGTCACACGGTTTTGCACTAGATATTTACCTTCCAGTTGCTTAACCGCAGCATAAGAGAAGGTCATATCGCGCCAGTGATCGATATAGCTGTCAAGAATATCCAACTCTTCGGCAGAGTAGTCTTCAAGTATGTGTTTGTCGTATTTACCCAGCTCAACCAGTTTGGTCACGTGCTCACGTAACTTGGGTGGCTCGAATTGACCAAAGGCTTTTTTACGCAGATGAAAGATAGCCAGACGCGCGGCTAAAAACTGATAATCAGGAGACTCTGGCGATATAAGATCGGCTGCAGCTTTGATAATGGTTTCGTGGATAGCTTCTGTTGGAATGCCATCGAAAAACTGCAGATGTGAACGAAGTTCAACTTCAGAAACTGATACGTTAGAGAGGTCTTCAGCCGCCCAAGTGATTACGCGGTGGATCTTATCCAGATCGATTGCTTCACGTGCGCCACTGCGCTTGGTCACTGTCATATTGCTATTCATGGAGTCTAGCCCTGGTCAATTTTCTTATAATGATGGAGGAATCCATCTAACTTCCGATGTAAAACAAAACGTCTTCAACAGGCCTTTAAATTGCCTGTTTACTGTATTCGCTACCAGCGCAACACTTGTCTACTACTTGTGTGTGTGCTTATCGGCGACACACTATATATGGTGTGTCTTTGTTTGATATACATCAAGATAATGAGGTTGAAGGGGATTTGCAAGGGGTAAAAAAGCGCATATCTTGTGGATATCTTGGCACTGCTTTCCTCTCACATTGACCAAGCCCCGTCAATACGCGGGATTGCGGTTGATGGTCGAAAATTGCCCGGTTAGACAAAAACTTTTTGATCGCCAAAATAAGCAGCAAATGTGACAGGATCGTACGCCGATCCTGACGCCGAAAATGATCATTTAGCTGAGCAGAATTTCCACCACATCTGTTGGCTGCGCCAGTTGTAGATCGGCTCCCCAACTCGAAGGAGCGTCATGGTCTGACAAATATCCCCATAAGGCGACAATGCTCGGCATCTCGGCATTACGAGCGGCAATAATATCGCGTTCGGCATCCCCTAAATAAAGGATTTGCGGCGGTGAAAGCGCGAGTTGACTAGCGGCAAGTCGCATCGGCTGAATATCAGGCTTGCGATACAAGGTTGTATCGGCGCTGACGATGCTGTGCATTATGTCGGTGACACCCAACTTGGTCAGTAGTGGCCGAGTAAAACGCGCAGGCTTATTGGTCACAACGCCAACCTTGATGTGCTTGCTCGCTGCAACATCAAGCAGTTCGGCTATGCCATCAAATAGTGTGGCGCAATCACCATTCACATCTTCATAATGGTGAAGTAGTGCCAGCCGCAACTTTTCAGTTTCTTCTGGAGCAAGTCCAGGCTGAGCTGCTTTGGCTAATCCTAGCGAGCCATGGGAGGCAACAGAGGTGAGGTAATGTTCATCAGCGAGGCAGGGCAGCTTGTATTGGTCAAGCGCGCGATACAACGCCTGAATTAAATCAGGCGCGGTATCCACTAACGTGCCGTCTAAATCAAACAACATCCCTTTGGTTGGCGGCAACGGCATAGGTGCTATCCTAGTTTTTGACAGGCAATCATGTAGTTCACTTCGAGATTTTTAGTGTAAGCAAACACAGAAGTGAGCGGATTGTATTTGATGCCAATGGCATCGCGGCAATGCAAATCAGTGTGCTCTACCATATCGATGAGCTCTGAAGGGCGAATAAATTTGTCGTGCTGATGTGTGCCTACTGGCAGCATTTTCATCACATATTCTGCCGCAACAATGGTTTGCAACCATGACATCACATTGCGATTAATGGTTGAGAAAAATACCCAGCCTTCGGGCTTCACCATATCGCAGCATGCACGAATCACAGATAATGGTTCAGGGACATGCTCCAACATTTCCATGCAAGTGACGACATCATACGCCGCTTGATGTGTTTCAGCGTGCGCTTCAGCAGTTTGTTGCAGATAATCGATACTGACGCCTTTTTCTAACGCATGCAGCCGAGCGACTTCTAATGGTTCATGTCCCATATCTAAACCGGTGACGTTAGCACCGATGCGCGCCATGCTTTCAGATAAAATACCGCCACCGCAACCGACGTCTAATACCTGCTTGTGAAAAATCCCGCCCGATTTAAGATCGATATAGTTAAGGCGTAATGGATTCAGCTCGTGCAGTGGTTTGAACTCTCCTTGCGGATCCCACCATCCGGCCGCCATACTTTCAAACTTTGCAATCTCTTGCGGATCAACATTGGCATTCTGGGACATGTAACTCACTCGATTCCTCTCGACTAATATGGCGCCATTATAACCTCAATATTCAGCGCAATTGCCAGTCTAAAACCACAATTTCATCGAGCACATTGTCGCTGTTCAGCAAAGGTTAGCGACTATTTGCTGAACTTAGGTAAGATTTTGAATTACAAATTGTTCATTAATTCGTCGAACCTGTCATATTTCGATTGCTCGAGAGGAAACAGAGCTTACCAGTTCGCAGTTCTGTGATAGAATACGAAATTACGTTTTTCAGGCTCGGCAATGACAAGGATTTAATAATAGTTGTCAGCTAATACAAGGGGATCGAGCAGTTTATGACTGACCAGGCTTCATCAATTTCACCAATAAATATTGAAGACGAACTCAAAAATTCCTACCTCGATTATGCCATGAGCGTAATCGTTGGACGGGCCCTGCCGGATGTTAGGGACGGTCTCAAACCAGTTCACCGTCGCGTGTTGTTTGCGATGAACGAGCTGAAAAACGACTGGAATAAACCATATAAGAAGTCTGCCCGTGTCGTCGGCGACGTTATCGGTAAATATCACCCACATGGTGATAGCGCTGTGTACGACACTATCGTACGTATGGCGCAACCATTTTCGTTGCGTTACACCCTCGTTGATGGCCAAGGTAACTTTGGTTCTATCGATGGTGATGCTGCGGCGGCGATGCGTTATACGGAAATCCGTATGCAAAAGCTGGCACATCAACTGCTGGCCGACCTAGATAAAGAAACTGTGGATTATGTGCCTAACTATGATGGTACAGAGATGATCCCAGAAGTGTTGCCAACCCGCGTACCTAACTTGTTAGTGAACGGTTCGTCCGGTATTGCGGTAGGTATGGCGACCAATATTCCGCCACACAACATCACCGAAGTGATCAACGGTTGTTTGGCGCTGATTGAAGAGCCAGAGCTCTCTATCGAACAACTGATCGAATATATTCCAGGTCCAGATTTCCCAACGGCGGCGATTATCAATGGCCGTAAGGGTATTGAAGATGCTTATCGCACCGGTCGCGGCAAAGTCATCATGCGCGCGCGTGCATCTTTCGAAACCGACGATCATTCTAGCCGTGAACGTATCATTGTCACCGAAATTCCGTATCAGGTGAACAAAGCGCGCTTGATCGAAAAAATCGCAGAGCTAGTAAAAGACAAACGCATTGAAGGCATCAGTGGCTTGCGCGACGAGTCTGACAAAGACGGTATGCGCATTGTGATTGAAATTAAGCGTGGTGAAGTAGCCGAAGTTGTATTGAACAACTTATATGCGCAGACGCAAATGCAATGTTCTTTCGGTATCAACATGGTGGCATTGGCTAACGGTCAGCCTAAGTTGTTTAACCTGAAAGAGATGCTGGAAGCCTTTATTCTACACCGCCGTGAAGTGGTGACTCGTCGTACGGTTTACGAATTGCGTAAAGCCCGCGACCGTGCTCATATTCTGGAAGCACTGGCGGTTGCGCTGTCTAACATCGACCCTATCATTGAACTGATCAAAGCATCTCCAAGCCCAGCTGAAGCCAAAGTTGGTTTGATGGCACAAGGTTGGGAGCTTGGTAACGTTCGTGACATGCTGGAAAAAGCCGGTGATGATGCGGCGCGTCCAGAGTGGTTAGAACCTGAATACGGTATTCGTGACGGTCTCTACTACCTGACAGAACAACAAGCGCAAGCAATTCTGGATCTGCGTCTGAACAAACTGACCGGTCTGGAACATGAAAAAATTCTGCAAGAGTATGTCGACCTGCTCGATATCATTGCCGGTTTGTTGCACATCCTGCGCAGCCCAGCTCGCTTGATGGAAGTGATCAAAGAAGAACTAGAACAGGTCTTAGCTGACTTTGGTGATGAACGTCGTACTGAAATTACCGCATCCAGCGCAGATATCAGCTTAGAAGATTTGATCACCGAAGAAGATGTTGTTGTTACCTTGTCACACTTAGGCTATGCCAAGTATCAGCCGTTGACCGACTACCAGGCACAGCGCCGTGGTGGTAAAGGGAAGGCGGCTACTAAAGTGAAAGATGAAGACTTCGTAGAACGGCTGTTAGTGGCAAATACCCACGACACCATTCTGTGCTTCTCTGACTTCGGTAAGCTTTATTGGATGCGTGTGTTTGAGTTGCCGTTAGCCAGCCGTCAATCGCGTGGTAAGCCAATTGTGAACTTACTGCCACTGTCCGAAGGTGAGCACATTACTGCGATTCTGCCTGTACGCGAGTATGAAGAAGGCAAGTACATCATCATGGCAACCTCCCACGGTACTGTGAAGAAAACGGCACTGACTGAATATAGCCGTCCACGTAGCAACGGTATCATTGCGGTTAACCTGAAAGATGGTGACCAACTGATCGGTGTCGATATCACCGACGGTAGCAATGAAATCATGCTGTTCTCTGATGCAGGTAAAGTTGTTCGCTTTAAAGAAGCAGAAGAGTCAGCCATCGTAGATGAAGACGGTAACCCAGTACTGGACGAAAACGGTGAAGTTCAAATCACCTTCAAAGGTGTGCGTCCAATGGGCCGTAACGCCACCGGTGTTCGTGGTATCAAACTGGAAGACGAGCAACGTGTGGTATCGCTGATCGTACCTAAGTCTGATGACCCAATTCTGACCGTGACTGAAAACGGTTATGGTAAACGTACCGCCATCGATGAATACCCATCTAAGAGCCGTGGCACGAAAGGTGTGGTTTCTATTAAAGTTTCTGAGCGTAACGGCGCGGTTATTGGCGCAGTGCAAGCCGCTGAAAACGATGAAATCATGCTGATCAGCGATAAAGGTACGCTGGTGCGTACGCCAGTGTCAGGGGTGTCTTTGATTGGTCGTAATACTCAAGGCGTAACGATTATTCGTACTGCCGATGATGAACGAGTGGTCGGACTGCAGCGCATTGACGAAATCCAAACTAACGGCGATGATATCGATTCGGAGCTGACTGATGAAGAAACATCAGTTGCTACGCCAGATGAGCCGCAGGATGATGCCGCAGAGTAACCATTCTTAGCAGTGTAACGAGCGTCCGATGAGACGCTCGTTTTATTTATGCCTTATAAATTTCCAAGGAGAAAATCAGTGAGTACGGTGTACAACTTTTGTGCCGGGCCAGCGATGTTGCCCGCTCCCGTTTTGGCAAAAGCGCAGCAGGAATTATTGGATTGGCAGGGGCTAGGCGTGTCGGTGATGGAAGTGAGTCACCGTGGTGCACCTTTTATTGAGCTGGCAACGCAATCAGAAAAAGATCTGCGCTCACTGATGAATATTCCGGACAACTACAAAGTGTTGTTCATGCACGGCGGTGGCCGTGGACAATTTGCTGCTGTTGTAAATAACTTTCTTGGGAACAACGGCCGAGCACTTTATCTGTTAACTGGACAGTGGTCTAAGTCCGCAGCAGAAGAAGCTGTGCGTTTAGTAGGCGAGAGCGCAATTGACACGCTTAACATCGTTGAGCAAGAACAGGGATTGAACAAGGCAGTATTACCTGTTCTCTCTGGGGATGCTGACAAATATCGTTATGTTCATTATTGTCCGAACGAAACGGTTGATGGTATCGAAATTTTTGACACACTTGAAAGCCCATGGCCAATCGTAGCTGATATGTCATCTACCATTATGTCACGCGAGATTGATGTCAGTAAATTTGGTCTAATTTACGCAGGCGCGCAGAAAAATATCGGTCCTTCAGGGTTAACGCTGGTCATTGTTCGTGAAGACTTGCTTGCGTTGCCGGTCGTGCATCCATCTTCTATCATGGATTACCGCATCGCAGCAGCGAAAGACTCGATGTTCAACACGCCGCCAACGTTTGCTTGGTATTTAGCAGCAGAAGTCTTTAAATGGCTGAAATCGAATGGTGGCGTTGCAGCAATGGAGCAAACCAACATCGCCAAAGCTGCACTACTGTATAACTGCATTGATAACCTGTCGTTCTACAAAAATGGCGTGGTTGCTGCCAACCGTTCACGTATGAACGTTACATTCCAATTGACAGATGAATCGCTGGATAAAACGTTCCTGAAGGAAGCGGAAGAACAGGGCTTAGTGGCGCTAAAGGGTCACCGTATTGTCGGCGGAATGCGCGCTAGCATTTATAACGCTATGCCAATCGAAGGCGTACAAAAGCTGGTTGAGTTTATGACAGCATTTGCAGCAAAACATAGTTAATTCAGCTCGGTATTCTCGATATAGAAAAGCGGATGAATGATTCATCCGCTTTTTTGTGTGTTTACTGAAAGTCGCTCTGCAACGAAAGCGTTATAGCACTTTAGCGATAGCTGCGGCCAAGTAGTCCACATTCGCTTCGGTGATCCCCGCAATACTCATGCGGCTAGAATCCACCATGTACACGCCATGCTCACTTTTCAGCAGTGCCACTTGTTCTGGCGAAATGCCTAAGAAAGAGAACATGCCTTTTTGGCGCGCGATAAAGCTGAAGTCGCGTGTGACACCTTGTGCTTTAATACGTTCAACCAACATGGCACGGTTACCGTTGATACGGTCACGCATCACTTTTAACTCGTCGTGCCATTGTGCAGTTAATTCTTGAGACGCCAAAATGGTTTCAACCAACGCCGCACCGTGTGCAGGTGGCATTGAATAGTTGCTGCGAACAACATGCAACATCACAGATTGAGCTACAGTGGCGGCATTGCTGTCTTTAGCGACGACTGCACATGCACCAATACGTTCACGATAAAGGCCAAAGTTCTTTGAGCATGAATCGCACAGCAACATGGCATCAACCGCTGCGGCCATTTTGCGTACGCCGTAGGCATCTTGCTCGAGGCTTTCACCGAACCCTTGATAAGCCATATCCAGCAGCGGCGTAAAACCACGCTCCTGTGCAACCGCGACTACTTGGTCCCACTGCGCTGGCGTCAGATCTTCACCGGTAGGGTTATGGCAGCATGCGTGCAACAGCACGACATCGTTCTTACCTAGCGTTTTGAGCTTATCCAACATGGCATCGAAGCGCAGTGCATTATTTTCGGTGTCATAGTAAGGATAATGATTAACTTCCAAACCAGCCGCTTTAAAGATACTTAGGTGGTTAGCCCATGTAGGATCGCTTACCCACACAACAGCATCAGGATTACAACGTTTAATGAAGTCGGCCGCAACGCGCAAAGAGCCAGTACCACCAGGGGTAGAAACACTGCGGATACGATTACTGAGCACGGCGCTGTGATCTGCACCAAAAGCCAACTCACAAATCAGTCGGTTAAACTCAGGACTGCCTGCTGGACTGATGTACACCTTAGTTGTTTCAGTTTCAGTACGAATGCGCTCGGCGGTTTTCACGCAGGCCAAAATTGGAGTATGACCTTCTGGGTCTTTATATACACCAACACCTAGGTCAACTTTGTCAGTACGAGGGTCTTCACGAAATTGCGCCATCAGTCCCAGAATCGGGTCCGCTGGCATGGGGTTTAATGCATTGAACATCGAGGCTTCCGTTTATTGTTATGTGTGACAGAATTGTTAGCATAGCGGTTAAAGCCGCTCGTGTTAATCTGCATTATTTTCAAAGAAAAATTATCACATGTACAGATAAATGAACGGAATTATTCATCTTTGTACATTTCTGTTGACGGTTCACCGAAAAACCCATTATTGGTGATTATTTGTGCTGTAATGCTTAAGTATTACAAAAAATCGTTGAATTGCCCTGCCATTGGGTTACTTTAAAGGCACGAAGACATAATTCAGGTGACAGGTATCGTAGAGTTTTTAAGACACCTTAACTTACTTTAATCAACAACATCATGGCTGAGCACCTCACTCGCTAGCCGCAAAACTTATATAGCCACAAGAAATAGAACATATTATGAAGCAGTTACACCTGAACAAAGTCTATCGTTTTAACGGTGAAGTGAATATTCCCGGTTCAAAAAGCATCTCTAATAGAGCCTTATTGTTAGCAGCATTGGCAAAAGGGACCACCACCTTAACCAACCTGCTAGATTCCGATGATATTCGGCATATGCTGACCGCATTGAGCCAGTTAGGCATCAAGTACCAACTGTCAGCGGATAAACGTACCTGTACTGTGACGGGGAACGGCGGCCCATTTAATAGTTCGCGTCCGTTATCACTATTCCTCGGTAATGCCGGCACCGCGATGCGCCCTTTGTGCGCAGCGTTAACCTTAGGAACGGGGGATTTTGAACTCACAGGTGAACCGCGTATGGAAGAACGCCCGATCAAAGATCTGGTCGACGCGATCGCGCAGCTAGGTGCTAACATCCAGTACCTGAAAAATGATGGTTTCCCGCCGGTGAATATCCTTGGTTCCGGATTGTCCGGTGGCACAGTGAAGATTTCGGGTGCGCTATCAAGTCAATTTTTAACGGCACTATTGATGGTCGCGCCACTTGCCAAAGGTGATGTCAATATTGAAGTGGTCGGCGAATTAGTCTCTAAACCTTATATTGATATCACCTTAGCCCTGATGGCCAAATTTGGTGTAAGTGTCGACAACCAGCAATATCAACGCTTTCATGTAAAAGGCAATCAGCAATATATTGCACCTGGTAATTTGCTTGTTGAAGGTGATGCGTCTTCAGCATCCTATTTCTTGGCGGCGGGGGCTATTGCCGGCGGTGAAATTAAGGTCACCGGTGTGGGTAAGCTAAGCATTCAAGGTGATGTTAAGTTTGCTGATGCGCTAGCGGCTATGGGCGCCGATATCGAGTGGGGAGATGATTTCATCATTGCGCGTGGCAGTAAGTTGCACGGTATCGATATGGACATGAACCATATACCAGATGCGGCGATGACCATTGCCACAGCGGCCTTGTTTGCCGAAGGAGATACGCAACTCACCAATATCTATAACTGGCGCATTAAAGAAACCGATCGGCTCAGCGCAATGGCGACTGAACTACGTAAAGTGGGTGCTACGGTCGTTGAAGGCGAAGACTTCATCAAAATCACACCACCTGTTGCAATGCAACACGCAGAAATTGATACCTACAATGACCACCGTATGGCGATGTGTTTCTCATTAGTGGCTTTCAGTGATGCAGGGGTCACAATTAACGACCCAGATTGTACTTCCAAAACCTTTCCTGACTACTTTGCGCAGTTTCAGTTGCTTGCCTGCCATTAAGTAAAAATGCCGAACGCTTCGGCATTTAAACAAATGTTTGTCAAAAAGCGCCGACTTTGGGGACGATATTGATATATAATATCGTCCGCTCATTTTCGAGGGCGTTGCAATAAGCCCTTTCGAAAAACTATTACTTGGAGGAATGTATGTCTGATCGGGCGCCTGTCGTCACCATTGATGGTCCTAGCGGTGCAGGGAAGGGAACGATTAGTCAGCTACTTGCCAGCCATTTAGGTTGGAAGTTTCTGGATAGCGGTGCGATATACCGAGTACTGGCTTTGGCAGCAATTCATCACAATGTCGAACTCGACAACGAAGAAGCGATTACCTTGTTGGCATCGCATCTCGATGTACAGTTTTTTGCCGCCTCAGAGAACGAATCATCAAAAATAGTGCTGGAAGGTGAAGACGTTACCCATAGTATTCGTTCACAGGAGTGTTCGGATGCAGCTTCTCGCGTAGCGGTATTTCCGCGAGTGCGCGAAGCACTTTTACGTCGTCAACGTGCTTTTAAAATGGAACCTGGTTTGATTGCCGATGGCCGTGATATGGGCACCATCGTTTTCCCCAATGCACCAGCGAAACTATTTTTAACCGCTTCTGCGGAAGAACGCGCGCAACGGCGCTATAATCAGTTGCGAGAGAAGGGGCATGATGTTAACATCGACACCCTTTTAGGTGAGATTAAAGACCGTGATTTCAGAGACATGAATCGTGCAGTTGCACCACTTGTGCCTGCTGAAGATGCTTTGTTCATCGATACCACGGGTCTCGCTATTGAAGATGTATTTGCGCAAGCGCTAAAATATATCGAAGACAAGTTATCTGCTGCAGGTGTTTAATACATCTGCAGTTTTGGTATTCATCAAATGGAATTGATGAATTATTTACATAACCCCATGTTCAGGACGTAGCATGGCTTTTTAAATTAAGTTAATTACACATGACTGAATCTTTTGCTGATCTGTTTGAACAATCCCTTCAACAACTGGAATTCCGCCCAGGTTCTATCGTTCGTGGTACTGTAGTTGCCATTGAAAACGGTGTAGTGCTGGTTGACGCCGGCCTGAAATCTGAAAGCCCAATCCCTGCTGATCAATTCAAAAACGCTCAAGGCGAATTAGAAATCGCTGTTGGCGACGAAGTTGATGTAGCGCTGGATAGCGTTGAAGACGGTTTCGGTGAGACTCAACTGTCTCGTGAAAAAGCGAAACGTCACGAAGCTTGGATCGTTCTGGAAAAAGCTTACGAAGATAACGAAACTGTTATCGGCGTTATCAACGGCAAAGTTAAAGGCGGTTTCACTGTTGAGTTGAACGGTATCCGTGCATTCTTACCTGGTTCTCTGGTTGACGTTCGCCCAGTTCGCGACACTGCTCACCTGGAAAACAAAGAGCTGGAATTCAAGGTTATCAAACTGGATCAGAAACGTAACAACGTAGTGGTTTCTCGCCGCGCTGTTATTGAATCTGAAAGCAGTGCTGAGCGCGATGCTCTGCTGGAAAACCTGCAGGAAGGTCAATCTGTTAAAGGTATCGTTAAGAACCTGACCGACTACGGTGCATTCGTAGATCTGGGCGGTGTTGACGGCCTGCTGCACATCACTGACATGGCATGGAAACGCGTTAAGCATCCATCAGAAATCGTTAACGTCGGTGATGAAATCGAAGTTAAAGTGCTGAAATATGACCGTGAACGTACTCGCGTATCACTGGGTCTGAAACAACTGGGCGAAGACCCATGGTTGGAAATCAGCAAGCGCTACCCAGAAAACACTCGTTTGACTGGTCGCGTAACTAACCTGACTGACTACGGTTGCTTCGTAGAAATCGAAGAAGGCGTTGAAGGTCTGGTACACGTTTCTGAAATGGATTGGACTAACAAGAACATCCACCCATCTAAAGTTGTTAGCTTGGGCGATGAAGTTGAAGTTCTGGTACTGGATATCGACGAAGAACGTCGTCGTATCTCACTGGGTCTGAAACAATGTAAGACTAACCCATGGGACGACTTCGCTAACCGTTACGCTAAAGGCGACAAAGTTACTGGTAAGATCAAGTCAATCACTGACTTCGGTATCTTCATCGGTCTGGACGGCGGCATCGATGGTTTGGTTCACTTGTCTGACATTTCTTGGAATGCTGCTGGCGAAGAAGCTGTTGGCGAGTACAAGAAAGGTGATGAAATCACTGCAGTTGTATTGTCAGTTGATCCAGAACGTGAGCGTATCAGCTTGGGCGTTAAGCAAACTGAAGACGATCCATTCAACGCTTACTTGGCAGACAAGAAGAAAGGTTCTATTGTAACAGGTACTGTTACTGCAGTTGACGCTAAAGGTGTTACTGTTGAACTGGCCGACGCTGTTGAAGGTTACATCCGTGTTGCTGACATCAGCCGCGAACACGTAGAAGATGCTTCTACTGAGTTCAACGTTGGTGATGCTGTTGAAGCTAAGTTCATGGGCGTTGACCGTAAGAACCGTAACGTTTCTCTGTCTATTCGTGCAAAAGACGAAGCAGAAGAGAAAGAAGTAATGGCTAACCTGAACAAACAGGAAGAAGCTGTTATCGGTAACGCAATGGCAGAAGCGTTCAAAGCGGCTCGTAAGTAAGCTTGCCATAGGGAAGGTGCATGATGTACCTTCCCATATCAAAGGCTAAATTTGTTTGGCTTAACAAATAGGGGTGATTAGGATGACAAAATCCGAACTTATCGAAAAGCTTGCTGAGACGCAGTCATTGTTATCAGCAAAAGATGTTGAAAGTGCCGTAAAAGAGATGTTGGAGCAAATGGCGAAAACATTAGAAACTGGTGATCGTATTGAGATCCGCGGTTTCGGTAGTTTCTCTCTGCATTATCGTGCACCTCGAGTTGGCCGTAATCCAAAAACCGGTACTTCTGTAGAACTGGATGGTAAATACGTGCCTCACTTTAAGCCAGGTAAAGAATTACGAGAAAGAGTTGACGCTACTATTAGCTAAGCTTCTTGCGTATAAAAAGCCTCCTACTGGGGGCTTTTTTTATATCTGGAACTCGTCAGCACTGGTAGCAATCGTCAAATTACTGGATAATCAGCAAATTGAACATGGATATAGGAGCAGAAAGTGAAATCGTTTGTTGTCACTGTAATCGTCGCTCTGCTATTTATTATTGCGTTAATTTTTGGCGCTAGAAACGAGCAACTGGTGACCATCAACTATTTTGTGGTTGAAGGTGAGTATCGTTTACCGCTAGTTTTAGCAGTAGTTTTTTTCGCTGGTTTTGTCTGTTGCTGGTTAGTCGCATTTTTCTACATTCTCAGGTTGAAACTTTCTTTGAAACGCGCACGGCGCAGATTGATGACTCTAGAAGCCGCACAGCAGGAGAGCGACAGCTAATATGTTAGAGCTGTTTTTTCTGTTGTTGCCAGTTGCCGTTGCCTATGGTTGGTACATGGGGCGACGTAATCTTCGGCAAAAACAGTCGTCGCAGCAAAAGCAGCTTAGTCGCGATTATTTCGCCGGACTAAATTTTCTGTTGTCCAATGAATCGGACAAAGCGGTCGATATGTTCATTAGCATGTTAGATGTTGATGACGAAACGATTGATACCCACCTCTCACTTGGTTCACTATTCCGTAAACGTGGTGAAGTGGATCGCGCTATCCGCATCCACCAAAATCTGATTGCCAGACCATCTCTGCTCAATGAACAGCGGGATTTAGCCATGATGGAACTGGGCAAAGATTTTCTCGCCGCTGGCTTTTACGACCGCGCAGAAGAAATTTTTCTTAATCTCATACAGTTAGATGACCACTCAGAAGAAGCCGAAAGTCAGCTTATCTCCATCTACGAAATGACCAAAGAATGGCAAAAAGCCATCGATATTATTAAGAAACTACCGCGTAAACGACAGCAATCGCTTAAGCCCGTCCTGGCTCATTTTTATTGCCAGTTGGCCGAAGAAAGCTCCGAAATCGCAGCGCAAATTCAACTGCTAAAACAAGCCATTAAGCAAGACGGCAGCTGCGGGCGAGCCTTGCTAAAATTACTGCAACGCTATATCGAACAAGGGCTTTATGAGCAAGCAGCGGACGCACTTGACCAACTGATTGATAAAGCGCCGACCTTGGTTGTGGATGCACTGACAGCAGCTAACGAGTTATCTAAACTGACACAAGACCGCGAAGCGTTAAAGCGTCGTTTGGCACTCGCTGTAGAAAAGGGCGCTGGCGCCTCGGTGATTATCGCCTTAGCGAAAATGTTGGTTGAAGATGGCGATATAAAAGCGGCCGAATCTCTTATTCTAGACAACCTTTACCGTCATCCGACCATGAAAGGTTTTCAATTTTTGATGAAGATGCAGTTGTCGCAAGCGGAAGAGGGCCAAGCCAAAGACAGCTTGGCGATGCTAGAAAAATTAGTTGAGCAACAAATTCGCTCAAGACCTATTTATCGATGTAGTGAATGTGGTTTTCCATCTCATACACTATATTGGCATTGTCCTTCGTGTAAAAGCTGGGGCAGTATTAAACATATCAGAGGACTGGACGGCGAATAGCCGTCTTTTATTGGAGAACATATGACCGAAAAATCGATTGTTGTCGCTCTTGATTTCGATAACAAATTTAAGGCCTTACAATTAATAGATAAGCTAGACCCAGCACTTTGCCGCTTAAAAGTGGGCAAAGAGATGTTTACCTTATTTGGGCCGGAATTAGTCAAAGAAATTCACAATCGCGGCTTTGATCTATTTTTGGATCTGAAATTTCACGATATTCCGAATACTGTGGCCAAGGCGGTAGCAGCAGCAGCTGAACTCGGCGTTTGGATGGTAAACGTCCATGCCAGTGGTGGTTTAGCCATGATGGAAGCGGCAAAAAAGGCTTTACTACCTTATGGGGAAAATGCACCACTATTGATTGCGGTGACTGTGCTGACCTCAATGAGCAGTGAAGAGCTGCAGTTGTTAGGTATCAACGCCACGGCACAAGAACAAGTGCTGCGTTTGGCTAAGCTTACTCAGCGAGCAGGATTGGATGGTGTTGTTTGTTCTGCCCAGGAAGCAAGCATGTTAAAAGCCGAATTGGGTGAAGATTTCAAATTGGTTACGCCTGGCATTCGTCCTGTAGGTGCTGACGTTGGCGATCAAAAACGCATTATGACGCCGAGCAAAGCGTTGCAAGCAGGCGCTGATTATTTAGTGATTGGTCGCCCAATTACTCAGGCCGCCGATCCTCTGGCAGCACTGGAAGCCATTCACCATTCTATCCTAGTAGGAGAATAAAAATGGCTAACTCACTGCAACAACAGCTACTCAAAGCTGGGTTAACCAGTAAACAAAAGGTTCGCGACGCAAAAACGCAAAAAAAGCGCAATCGCAAAGCGAATATCGATGATGGCAGTCAAGAGCTCAAACATCAGATTGCTCAACAAAAGGCGAAACAAGCCGAGCGCGACAAAGCGTTAAACGAACAGCGTTTTGCTGAAGCGACTGAAAAAGGTCTGGTACGTTCTTTAGTAACTGAGATCCGTAAACACGCGATTGGCTTACCAAAAGATGGCGAGTTAAAGTTTAACTTTACCTTGGAAAACAAAATCCACTCGCTATTCATTGATAACAAAGTTCAACAACAGTTGTTGAATGGCCGTTTGGGCATAGTACGGCTTGAAGAAAAAAGTTATCTAGTGCCCCATAAACTTGCCGAACGCGTTAATTTGTTAGTGCCTGCATGGTGTGGATATCTCTGGACTGCCGATGCAAGCCAAGAAGCGGCAGAAGTGGAAGAGGATGATCCATACGCTGATTACGTCATTCCTGACGATTTGATGTGGTAAAAAATACGGCCTCCGAAGAGGCCGTTAACATATCTGCATATTGCAGATGTTACTCCTTGTAAACTTTTCCGTAGAAGCTACACAGTAACAGGTCTTTCAATTCGCTGATTAACGGGTAGCGTGGGTTGGCACCAGTACATTGGTCATCAAAAGCATCCACTGCCAACTTGTCGACTTTAGCGAGAAAGTCTGCTTCATTAACGCCCGCATCTTGAATCGATTTAGGAATACCTAAGCGCTCTTTGACACTTTCTAATGCATCAATCAGCAGTGTTACTTTCTTTTCATCACTGATGTTTTTGCCCTTCGTGAGTTTTAGGTGATCAGCAATCGCCGCATAACGGCACAAGGCTTTAGGGCGATCATATTGGCTGAATGCCGCTTGTTTTGTTGGCACATCAGTGGCATTAAAGCGAATGACATTGGAGATCAATAGGGCATTTGCTAAACCGTGTGGAATATGGAACTCGGCGCCTAGTTTGTGTGCCATTGAGTGACAAATCCCTAAGAAGGCGTTGGCAAAGGCAACACCCGCAATAGTTGCACCGTTATGTACCTTCTCACGTGCAACCGGTGCATCAGCGCCAAGTTCATAAGACTCAGGTAAGTAGCTAAAAAGCAACTCTAATGCTTGCAGCGCTTGACCATCACTAAACTCGTTTGCCATGACACTGACGTAGGCTTCCAGCGCGTGGGTGATGGCGTCTACACCACCAAAGGCCGTCAGTGATTTAGGCATGTTCATCACCAAGTTAGGGTCAACAATGGCCATGTTTGGTGTGAGTTCATAATCAGCAATCGGGTATTTAGTGCCGGTGACTTCGTCGGTAACGACCGCGAACGGTGTTACTTCTGAACCAGTACCTGATGTCGTCGGAACGGCGACCATGGTCGCTTTGCGGCCCAATTTCGGGAATTTATAAATACGTTTACGAATATCCATAAAACGCATCGCCAAATCCGAAAAGTCGACGTTAGGATGCTCGTACATCACCCAAATGATTTTTGCGGCATCCATCGGTGAGCCCCCACCGAGCGCAATGATAACGTCAGGCTGAAAGTTTTCTGCCACCTTAGTACCGGCTTTCACAACACCTAAGGTTGGATCTGCTTCTACTTCGTAAAAGACTTCGGTTTCAAGTCCTAAACGTTTGAGTATCGCCACGGTTTCGTCAACGTAGCCGTTGTTGAACAGGAACTTGTCGGTCACGATCAGCGCGCGTTTTTTATCAGAAAGCTCCTCTAATGCCACAGGCAAGCTACCGCGACGGAAGTAGATAGAGGAGGGAAGTTTATGCCACAACATGTTCTCGGCCCTCTTAGCCACGGTTTTCTTATTGATTAGGTGTGAAGGCCCAACGTTTTCAGAAATGGAGTTGCCGCCCCAAGAGCCACAACCTAAGGTCAGTGAAGGTGCGAGCTTGAAGTTATAGAGGTCGCCGATCCCACCTTGCGATGCTGGTGTGTTGATAAGAATACGTGCGGTTTTCATGCGAGCACCAAAGAGATGCACGCGATCAGTGTTGCGGTCTTGGTCGGTGTACAGGCCTGACGTATGGCCAATGCCACCAAGTTGCACCAGTGCTTCTGCTTTATCTACCGCATCGTCAAAGTTTTTGGCGCGGTACATGCCGAGCAAGGGAGACAGTTTTTCGTGGGCGAATGCTTCAGCGTCATTAATCTCGGTAACTTCACCAATCAATACTTTGGTGTATTTCGCGACTTTAATGCCGGCCATCTCGGCAATTTTCGCTGCACTTTGACCAACGATAGCGGCGTTCAGATTGCCGTTTTTCAAAATAACGCCACGAACAGCGTCAGTTTCTTTGGCGTTGAGTAGGTAAGCGCCATGGCTGGCAAAACGCTCTTTGACGCGATCATAAATATCGTCAACGACAACAACCGCTTGCTCTGATGCGCAAACGACGCCGTAGTCAAAGGTCTTGGACATCAGGATAGAGCTAACTGCGCGTTTAATGTCTGCTGTTTCATCAATCACGATTGGGGTGTTACCCGCGCCAACACCGATGGCAGGTTTACCTGATGAGTAGGCGGCTTTCACCATACCCGGGCCACCAGTCGCCAAAATCAGATTAATGTTGGCGTGCGTCATCAGCTGGTTGGACAGTTCAACGCTTGGTTCATCAATCCATCCGATAATGTCCTTTGGCGCACCCGCGGCAATTGCAGCATCCAATACCAATTTAGCGGCCGCAACCGTCGACGCTTTTGCGCGAGGATGTGGCGAAAATACAATGGCGTTACGAGTCTTCAATGCCATTAACGACTTAAAAATAGCGGTAGACGTTGGGTTAGTCGTGGGAATGATGCCACAGATGATGCCGACAGGTTCGGCAATGGTGATAGTACCAAAGGTTTCATCCTCCTCGAGAATGTCACAGGTCTTGGTATCTTTGTACTTGTTGTAGATATACTCTGAAGCAAAGTGGTTTTTGATTACTTTATCTTCAACCAATCCCATGCCCGTTTCTGCAGCCGCTTGCTGAGCCAGAGGAATACGCGCATCTGCCGCCGCTAGCGCGGCCGCACGGAAGATTCTGTCAACCTGCGCTTGCGTATAGCTGCTGAATTTCAGTTGAGCAGCAGCCACCCGCTCAAGCAAACTATCCAGTTCTTGAGTATTGGTCACTTTCATAGTGTTAGTCCTGTAAGAAAATTTAATCAAAGCTACCGAGGTAGTCTTGGTTAACCTCTCTCCTTGTGAAATATTTTTACTACTTAAAGCGCAATAAAACTGTTATCAAGCGCAAGATTTACCAAATTGTGTAATTAAATTACATTTAGCATTACAAAATGCACTAAAGTAGTGAATCGTAAACAGCAGGGAATTCATAAAATAATTAATGCCAAAACAGCAAAAAAACTCATTTTGTGAAGCGTAAAAAAAGGAGTAAATTACGCCTCCTGAAAATTGGAGTGCGCAACGTATATACGCGGATATTGGTGGGTGACGTAAGTGGATTTAACGCTTTATGTGAAGTTCTTTTTTGGGTTATTAGCGATTATAAACCCAGTAGGGCTGTTGCCAGTTTTTGTAAGTTTGACAAGCCATCAAACAGATGCAGAACGCAACCAAACGGCTAAGGTTGCCAATCTTTCCGTGGTAGTGATTTTATTGTGCACCATGGTGGCAGGTCAGTATATTCTTGATCTGTTCAGCATTTCATTGTCAGCATTCAGAATTGCGGGCGGCTCATTGATCGCCATTATTGCGATGTCGATGCTGCAAGGTAAGCTCAGCGAAGTCAAACGCAATAAAGAAGAGGACCGCGAAGCGTCCGCGATGGAATCCGTTGCAGTGGTACCGCTTGCGTTGCCATTGATGGCTGGGCCTGGCGCGATTAGCTCTGTTATTGTGTTTGCAGCTGAACATGGCGGTTGGCTCAATATCAGTGGTATGACATTGACAGTATTGCTGTTTGGTATGCTCAGCTATGGCTTGTTTAAAATGGCGACAGCGATTAACAAGCTACTGGGCAAGACGGGGATTAACGTCATCACCCGTTTGATGGGCCTACTTATGCTGTCTATCGGCATCGAAGTTATGGCGGCTGGACTCAAAGGCTTGTTTCCAACCTTGCTAGGTTAACGCTGGCGGTTACTGGCCTCCAAATTCCAACATGCTGATGCTGCGAGCACTAAATAACTGTTGATGTAGTCTCGCAGCAAATTCGTCGGTCATGCCGGCAATATAATCGGCAATAACGCGATGTTGGTGCGGTTGGCTATTCGCTAGTTGCCAACGCTCTCTGGTATTGGTCGGCAGCAGCCGTTTGGGATCTGATGCTAGGGCATCAAATAATTCCATCACAATCTGCTGACCTTTATATTCCAACATCTGCACTTCTGGTTTTTGAATCACGTAGCGCAAGACGAACTGCTTAAAAATCTCTAATAACTGCCCATATTCAGGGGTCATCACTGCACGATACTTCAATAGCGGTGATTGGAATTCGGCAAACTCTTGCCAAGTCACTGCGGTTACAAAGGCATTAACTAAGGTGCCGATAGCATCTTTACGAAGATAATGTTTGTGCGAAAACAGCTTATCCTCAATCTCGGCTAACTGATCACCGATCCACGAGTCAGAAACACCAGCCATTCGCGGCACCACAAACTGTTGCCAGTGAGTGCGAGACACTATCCCCATGACAATCGCATCCTCCATATCATGGACGGCATAAGCGATATCGTCGGCAAGTTCCATCACGGTGCAATCGAATGATTTATGTAGGGTACGATGGTGACCACCATTTGCGGCAACTGTGGTTTGTGTAAACCTTTCTCTGTCACTATCACTAAAAGGCTCTAATACCCAGTCGAATACCTCCTTATCGGCATCGAAGATACCTTTAACTGCGGGCCAGTGTGCGGGTTTTAGTTGCCTGAAACTCTCAAGCTCAGGTTGTTCACCATAATTAGCAAGCGTAGACGCCAATGCAGGGTACTTGATTATGCCAAGAAGCGTCCGACGTGTGAGATTCATGCCAAAATGTTCTGTATAAGGCTCAAGCTTCGCCAAAATGCGCAGTGTTTGACCGTTGCCTTCAAAACCACCATGTTCCCGCATCATATAATTTAGGGCGATTTCACCGCCATGGCCAAATGGTGGATGACCAATATCATGCGCAAAGCATAGCGCTTCGATCAAACTCATAGAATCGAGTAAATCAATGTGGGCATTAGTGTGTTGCTGTAGTTGATTGGCGATGCCAGTTCCTATTTGCGCCACTTCTAAAGAGTGAGTGAGGCGGGTGCGATAAAAATCATTCATTCCCACACCCAGTACCTGAGTTTTAGCCTGCAAGCGTCGAAATGCGGCCGAGTGCATGATGCGCGCTCGGTCGCGTTGATAGGGACTACGCAAGTCCTGACGGCGAGCCGACTGATCTTGCAATTGACGCTGTTGCCAAAACTCCATGGCGACTCCTTAGAGCAATTGATTTATTTGGTCGAGGTTAAGATTAAAGCTTGGAATGAAGTGTTCGCGAAAATACGCTACGGCTTTATCGGGATTGTTATCTAAGCTCTCTTCTAAACGCGTCTTGGCAGATTTAAACTCACTGTTGCCAGCATGCAATTCTTCCAAACATTTAAGATATGCACATAGGGTGTCAGCTGATTTTACCAAGGCTTTATAATCAGCCGGTGCTTCCTCACTTATCAATAATTCGCGAAATTCATCCTGAAACTCTGGCGGTAAAAGACTGAGTAAACGTTGTTCAGCGATGGCTTCTATTTTTTTGTATTCAAGTTCAATATCTTTATTGAAATACTTTACGGGAGTAGGTAAATCGCCGGTCAAGACCTCGCTAGCATCGTGATAAATCGCCATAGTAGCGGCCTTTTCCGGTGAAAAATCCCCATCAAATTTTTTGTTGCTAATAATAGCGAGGATGTGGGCAACGCTGGCAACCTGCAGTGAGTGCTCTTGTACGTTCTCTTTACGTACGTTGTACATAAGTGGCCAGCGCTGAATAAGTTTCATGCGGGCGAGGTGGGCAAAAAAGTGACTCATAAAACTCCCTGACAACTGAACTTACCGCTTCACTTTACGCTAACTTTGGTGTTTTTGTCAGGCGTTGACGCATAAAAAAGCCGTCTTTTAGACGGCTTTAAAACATCATCTGTGACGACTACTGCTGGTAATGGCTAAGGAAATCACCAAATGCGAACAATGCTTTTTGCAAATCTTCCTTATAAGGCAAAAATACGACGCGCAGGTGATCGGGTTGCGCCCAGTTAAAGGCGGTACCTTGCACCAACAAAATTTTCTTTTCACGCAACAGATCGAGCACTAACCGCTCATCATCTCGTAAGCTAAAGCGTTTGGCATCAAGCTTTGGAAACGCATATAGTGCACCAAGTGGCTTTTTAACGCTGACACCAGGAATTTGATTCAGCAGTTCATATACGGTGTCACGCTGAACCGTCAAACGACCTTCTGGGGCAACTAACTCGTTGATACTTTGATAGCCACCAAGTGCAGTTTGGATTGCATGCTGATTTGGCACGTTGGCACATAAGCGCATCGAAGACAGCATATCTAAACCTTCAATATAGCTTTTAGCGCCTTTTAAATTGCCGCTCAGTACCATCCAACCGATACGAAAACCTGCCGCGCGGTAGATTTTAGACAAGCCGTTAAAAGTGACAGTCAAAATGTCGGACGACAAGCTGGCCGCATGGGTATGTTTAACACCATCATAAAGAATGCGGTCGTAGATTTCGTCAGAGAACAAAATCAGGTCGTGCTGACGGCACAGTTCCACAATCTCTAACAACAACTCGCGACTGTACACCGCGCCGGTAGGATTGTTGGGGTTGATAATCACAATACCGCGAGTGCGTGGCGTGATTTTACTTTTGATATCGTCGATATCCGGAAACCAATCGGCTTCTTCATCACAGATATAGTGACGTGCTTTACCGCCAGCTAAGTTTACTGCAGCGGTCCACAGCGGATAATCTGGCGAGGGCAACAACACTTCATCGTCAGTGTTTAATAACCCTTGCATCGACATCATAATCAGCTCAGATACACCGTTACCGATATACACATCTTCAATATCGATGCCACGGATACCTTCAGCTTGATAGTGCTGCACGATCGCTTTACGCGCCGAAAAGAGTCCTTTTGATTCACAATAACCTTGAGAAGATGGCAGGTTCAGGATCACATCACGGACAATTTCTTCGGGCGCTTCAAATCCGAACGGCGCCGGATTTCCGATATTGAGCTTGAGGATACGATGACCTTCATCTTCTAGGCGACGGGCTTCCTTATGAACTGGTCCGCGAATGTCATAACAAACACTGTCCAGTTTATGGGATTTAATAATGGGCCTCATATAACCTCGAAGCTGATGGCTTGATTAACTAGGGCTGAAACAATAGCGAATTTCGGCAAATTAAAAAAGGGAATTGTTCAAAAAATTCGTTTTAATCCAGAGTATTAGTCTAAAGAATTAGGAGGTTTACAAAATTTAACAGAGTAATCATCTGTTTCTGCATTAACAAAAAGATGAATATATTGCGAATAATTCTAATTAATTGAATAACCATTAAAAAATAGCCATTCGTTTTTCGTGAATAGCTAGCGATTAAGACTATTCCAACCAATAAAGCTAATGCTATGAATTTAAATAACAAATTCAATCCATTGTTGAGCATCCGCGCTAACAGACTGGTTAGCATAGATATTTAGTTGACTCACTGAAAAAAGCGTTTTATTTTCGGGCCGATGTTTTAGAAAAAACGTCGAAAACACAGGCAGTTTGCCACCGTTCACGACAATAAAACAGATAACGGCAGAACTGCACCTTATGTAGTGACTGCCAGAGAATGATGTTGGCCCGCTCGGCCCTTGTGAGAGGACCTAAGTGCATGTCAGAACCGACAGCGTTAAGTCTTATACCACCCATTGTGGTGTTAGTGTTTGCCATTTGGTTACGTCGCCCCATTTTGGCGTTAATTATCGGTGCCGTTACCGGTTTACTTCTGTTAGATCCCGCGAGTGTGTTGGACAACTTTGCCGATGCATCATTAAAAGTGATGCAGGATGAAACGATTGGCTGGTTAATTTTAGTGTGCGGTTGTTTTGGTGCGTTAATTGCCTTGCTGGTGCGAACTGGCGGCGCATTAGCGTTTGGCCGTAATGCGATGAGATTCGCCAATGGCCCACGCTCGTCATTGATGATGACCTTTGTTCTTGGCATCGTCATTTTTATCGATGACTATCTCAATGCACTCACAGTCGGTGAAACCATGAAGCGGGTAACAGACCGTTTTAAGATTTCCCGTGAGATGCTGGCCTATATTGTGGACTCAACAGCCGCGCCAGTGTGCGTCATCGTGCCGGTATCCACTTGGGCGGTATTCTTTGGCGGTCTGCTGGTTGATAACGGTGTCGCCGCTAAAGGCGAGGGGATTCACGTCTACATGCAGGCGATTCCCTATATGCTATATGCCTGGCTTGCGGTGATTATGGTGATGTTGGTTGCGTTGAAAATCGTGCCGGCTATTGGTCCGATGAAAAAAGCAGAACTTGCAGCGCAAGCAGGTACACCAGCCAAAGAACAAGTGGACCTCGACGAAGTGATCACTTCAGATGAATACGCCGTTAAAGCAATGGAAGAGGAGTTTGAGGCGGCAGATAAACAAGGCCAATTACATAACTTCTTAGTGCCGATGTTCTTGCTGGTTGGTTTTACTGTGTACTTCGATATCGATGTCTGGAAAGGGCTGTTAGCCACTTTGGTCATCACTTTGCCATACTATGGCGTGCAGCGATTGATGTCATTGCCAGAAATGATGGATCAGATGATCGACGGCTTTAAGAGCATGTTGCCTGCAATTGGTACCGTCATTGCGGCGTTTGTCTTCAAAGATGTCTGCGATCAGCTATTGTTGCCACAATATGTTATTGATTCTCTAAGCCCTTATATGACAGCCACTATGTTACCTGCGGTGGTGTTTGTGGCGATGGCATTGTTAGCGTTTGCGACGGGGTCTAGCTGGGGAATTTTTGCGGTAACTATTCCCATCGTGATGCCATTGGCGCAATCAGTTGGTGCAGATATTCCATTGGTGATTGGGGCGCTGTTGTCAGCATCATCATTTGGTAGCCAAGCCTGTTTCTACTCAGACTCAACCGTACTCGCGGCACAAGGTTCAGGTTGTAACTTGGTCAGCCACGCTGTTACGCAGTTGCCTTACGCGTTGATAGCAGCGGCGCTGGCCTTTGTTGGTTTTATTATGATTGCTTAGTTTGATAATAAGAGGAGTCATCCGAGTGGCTCCTTTTCCTTAATAAAAAAGCCAGCAGATATGCTGGCTTTTTTGTATCGATAGTGACTGATTAAACGCGTTTCTTGAATTCGCCAGTACGGGTATCGATTTCGATTTTGTCGCCTTCTTTAACGAAGTCAGCAACCATCACGGTCAGTTCAGAATTAACCAGTTTAGCTGGCTTCATCACTTTACCAGTGGTATCACCGCGTGCAGCTGGTTCAGTGTAACCAACTTCACGAACGATAGTAGTAGGCAGTTCTACAGAGATAGCTTTACCTTCGTAGAAAGTCACCTGACAAACTTCTTCCATACCATCAACGATGTAGTTGATAGCGTCGCCCATGTTTTCTGCTTCAACGTCATATTGGTTGAATTCAGCATCCATGAATACGTACATTGGATCAGCAAAGTAGGAATAAGTACATTCCAGGCGTTCCAGTTGGATGTCTTCTAATTTGTCATCCGCTTTGAACACAGTTTCAGTACCTGAACCCAGCAACAGGTTCTTCAGTTTCATTTTACAAACCGCAGCGTTACGGCCAGATTTGTTGTATTCGGTTTTCAGAACAACCATCGGCTGACCGTCAACCATAATCACGTTACCTGCGCGGATTTCCTGAGCAGTTTTCATTACCTAGATTCCTATATTTCACGGTTTTTCACTACAGCGCAGCATCTTAGCCGTTTTTCAGCATTTGCACTAGCCTATTAGCAAGATCTGCGTCGTTTATTGCATATTTTGGCCAAACTTTCGCGTGTTGTGTCAGTTGCGGCCAATCTACTATAAGCGTCTGCCATGCTTGACTAAATGCCTCAGCATCCGCTTGATTAAATGCCAAATTTAGCGCTTGCCAGGCGTTTGCCAGTGCAGGGGATAACTGTTGGCAATATCGCTGCATAAAGGCACCCAATTTTTCAATATGGGCGTCTTCTTCTTGCTGATAGATATGCCAAATGAAAGGCCGGGCCGCCCATTGCGCACGCAGGAAAGAATCCTCGCCGCGCACAATATTGAAATCACAAGACCACAGTAAGCGGTCATACTGTTCCTGATTTTGCATTGGCAGTAAATGCACCTGCAAGTTGCCACGGATAACCTGTTGAGTCTGCTCAAACTGGGGAAGTTCTATCCCTAAGCCTGCAGCCACAGACGATAGGGCACGGCCTTTCGGGACGAGCAGATTGGTCAACGTTGTTCCTTCAGCTAGTTGCTGACACAGCGCCTTAATGGCGTTGCTCTCATAGCTAAATAAGCTGACAACAACATCGTCGCGACCAATGTCGTTAATGCCGAGTGAGTCAAAATAGGCCTGACGGTTGCAAGGTTCTGACTGCCACTGCTGTCGCTGCTCAAACAGCGAATGTTCACAAATTAAGCCGCCGCTTTTTTTGCTAAAGCCTGGGAAGAAAAAGTGCTTTTTGACCCCATTCTTCACAGGCGACTGTAATCCGTGGCAATCATCAATCCAAGCTTCAGCACTGAGATATTCAAGGTTAACCCATTGCGGGAATGGCTTGATGTTAGCGGTCGCGGCCATAATTTCGTTAGGCAGTTCACAAGCGAACGCTTCTATCAGCACGGCGCCGGGCACCCACGGGGTCGAAAGAGGTTTATCCCACTTGATGATATTAACGCCTTGGTGACATTGCTGCAGTTGGTTGATATCCAACTGCGGTAAGATAAATTGAAAGCTGTTGAGATCATCCACCCACAAGTTGATTGCTAACTGATATTCATCGGCGAGTTGTTTTGCCAACCGCCAAGTAACACCGATATCGCCATAATTGTCGACGACGGTGCAAAAGATATCCCAATGGGCGTTAGCGGAATGGTTTGTCATCATCATTTATTCACAAAAAAGGCGGCTATAGGCCGCCTTTTGATACTAACTCGATTTTAGTCTTCCAGTTCAGCTAAGCACATTTCTTCGTAAATCTGCTTAACCCAGCCATCAACGCGTTCTTCGGTCAGTTCAGGCTGACGATCTTCGTCGATACCTAAGCCAACAAAATGCTTGTCATCGACTAACGCTTTAGACGCTTCAAAATCGTAACCCGCAGTTGGCCAGTGACCGATAATAATGGCACCACGTGGTTCGACGATGTCACGAATAGTGCCCATCGCATCAAGGAAGTACTCAGCGTAATCTTCCTGATCACCACAACCAAAAATGGCGACTAACTTGTCATTGAAATCGATTTTTTCCAGCTCAGGGAAAAAGTCATCCCAATCGCACTGTGCTTCACCATAGTACCAAGTTGGGATACCTAGGAGCAGCAGATCATATGAGGCGATATCCTCTTTGGTGCTCTTGGCAATATCTTTCACCGCGACCATCTTCTCGCCCAATTTCTTTTGGATCATTTGGGCGACTGCTTCAGTGTTACCTGTGTCGCTACCGAAAAAAAGACCTACCGTTGCCATCGTCTTTCCTTTAGTTAACTGTTTAATGCTTAAAAAGTCTGAGATCGCTCGATACTACCGCGCCAGATTTTCCTGAAGAATGATCTCAATTAGCTGGCTGCGGCTGATGTTACTGGCGTCAGCTTTCTCATTCAAGGCGTCAAACAAATCTTGTGACACCTTTAACTCTATTCGTTTTAATCCCTTCTCTCGATCTCGCTTTATCTGGTTACGTTTATTGATACGCAACTGTTGCTCTCGAGACAGCGGGTTACTTCTTGGTCGACCACGTCGTTTTTCTGAAGAAAACAGATCGATCGTGGTTCTGTCAGCAGATTCTTTTGCCATGTTTCTTATTATAAATGCGCGTTACCGAAGCCGGCTCACTCTGGAAGCGCCTTGGCGCAAAATCCAATGTGTAAAAAGAAGCGGGAATATATCACAGCCTCCTCATATCGGCCATAAGCAGTTACGCATTTACCGCACACTTGGTGATAAATTCGCTGACAATGCGATTAAATACAGCAGGCTTCTGCGCATGCAGCCAGTGTCCTGTGCCTTCAATGGTTTTGGCAGATGCTTGGGGAAACTGGGCCGTAATCTGTGGCTGATAGTCCGCGATAACGTAATTGGAATCACCACCGCGTAAAAACAGAATGGGGCCTTGGTAACGTTTCAATTGCGTCTCATCAGTATTAAACCAGCCAACAATGTAGTGGTAGCTCTCGATCAGTTCGGGAAGATTAAATTTCCAACTAATATGGTCATCACCGCGTACCAGACTTTTCAACAGAAATTGCGCCGTTGCTTCGTCGATATCATGCGCCAGTAGGTGGGCTAATGCGCTGCGACGGTCTTTGATATCGGCTGGCATTGAGCTCAGCCCGGCAAATACTTTTTGATGATGGGGTTGGTAAGCAACAGGTGCGATATCAGCAGCAACAACGGCAGCAACACTGTCAGGATAGTTGAGCGCTAAGGTCATGGCGATTTTGCCGCCCATCGAATGTCCCACCACCATAAAGCGGCTGACACCGATAGATTCAAGCGTTGCTTTAATTTCTTGCGCCATTGCCGGATAACTCATTGGCTGAATTGGCGCACTTTTACCATGGTTAGGACAGTCGATTCGAATGACGCGAAACTGCGCTTCTAGCTCACGCCCCAATCCCTTGAGATTATCACAATCGCCAAAAAGGCCATGAATCAGCACGATAGGAAAACCGCTACCTGAATCAACAAAATTCACCATGACTACTACTGCCTGTATAACTAAATCGAATGTAGGAAGGGCGAATATTGTGTGACAAGCATCACTGCATTACAAGCGACGTCACTTGGTGCATGCTGTTGCTATTTTCTACGATCACCCAGTTCGCGAATGAAAAGCGGATATTTTCCTGTGGCGATCCATGTCCATTTAACCGCTTTGTGGCATACTGCAAGCAAACTAATAAATCTATTTGCTGCGAACTTTTATCGCTCAGCATGTCAGGGAATAGCATGAAATATATTGAAATAGACGAAGAACTATACGGTTACATTGCCAGTAAAACTGAAAAAATTGGTGAGAGTGCCTCTGATATTTTACGCCGCTTATTGGCGCTTCCTGTAATTGAATCGGCCGAAACTCAGCAAGAGGCAGTGACGCTCAGCCATCCTGGATTGGAAAACAGTGTTGAGGTTGAAACGGCGGCGAGTGCCAATGCCGATTATCAACCTAACAATTTACCGCCAGCAGAAGACAGCATAAGTGCAGCAAGCGATTACCAGCTGAGTGATGCGCAGTTGAGTGAACAGAAAGGCGCAGTCGGACGATTTCTGTTTGCCTTGTATGCGCTTTATCAGCAGTCGCCGTCTAAGTTCGAAGCCGTGCTGCAGGTGCAAGGTCGCGATCGTTTGTATTTTGCTCGCTCTAAAGAGGCGTTGCTGGAAGCGAGTAAATCCAGTAATCCCAAGGAGATTGGCGACAGCGGCTTTTGGGTGACCACCAACAATAATACTGGCAAAAAACAGGCGATTCTCACTGAAGCAGTAAAAGCGTTGGGCTGTAGTGATATACAAGCGCAGGCATTGGCGGCTCAAGCATTACCTCAGTAAGATTAGCTAAATAGGATTCAATTCAAGGAAAGAGGGTTTATTTTGGCCATTCATGAACGAGCAGGCAAAGTTGCCGAACAGCGAGATCTCATTAATATTCCTAAACTGATGAGTCTCTATTACCGTCTGGTGCCTAATGTCGAAAATGCGGGTGAAAAAGTCAGCTTCGGTACTTCTGGGCATCGGGGTTCGGCGTTGTCCACCAGCTTTAACCAAAATCACATCTGGGCGATTGCACAAGCAACGGTAGATTATCGCAATCAAGCTGGCATCAAAGGTGAATTGTTTCTGGGAATGGACACTCACGCGTTGTCCCAAGCTGCCTATATTTCAGCGTTAGAAGTACTGGTTGCTAATGACGTAAAGGTCGTCGTGCAACTGCATGAGAGTTTCACGCCAACCCCAGTAGTGTCGCACGCTATTGTTTGCGCGAACAAAGGCAAAGCGGCCGACGCTAATGATTTAGCGGATGGTTTGATCATCACGCCGTCACATAATCCGCCACAGGACGGTGGTATTAAATATAACCCACCACATGGCGGTCCTGCCGAAGGTCAAGTTACCTCCTGGATTGAAGATCGGGCTAACGAATACCTGAAGAACCGTCTGGAAGGGGTGAAAAAGCTTAATTACGGCTTGGCGAAAAATGTCGGCCTAGTCGCTGAACGCGACCTTATCCGTCCCTATGTTAAAGACCTGAAAAACGTTGTCGACGTTAAAGCGATAGCTAACGCTGGCGTTAAAATTGGCGCAGACCCTCTGGGTGGCTCAGGCATTTATTATTGGGAAGTTATTGCCGAAGAATTCGGTATTGATGTCACGCTTGTCAATGATAGAGTCGATCCAACTTTTGGCTTTATGCCGCTCGACAAAGACGGCAAGATCCGTATGGACTGCTCATCGCCTTACGCAATGGCGGGATTGCTAAAGCATCAGGACGAATTTGATCTGTGTTTGGGCAATGACCCTGATTATGACCGTCATGGTATTGTCTGCCCAGGCTTTGGTTTAATGAATCCAAACCATTATTTGGCGGTTGCGATTGATTATCTGCTGACCCATCGTCCACTGTGGTCGAACGACCTCAAAATCGGTAAGACACTTGTTTCCAGCGCGTTAATTGACCGCATTGTTGCTGGCCACAAGCGCAACCTATGTGAAGTACCGGTAGGTTTTAAATGGTTTGTTGATGGTTTGGCCGACGGCAGTTTCGCCTTTGGCGGTGAAGAAAGCGCGGGTGCAGCCTTCCTGCGCTTTGATGGTTCTACTTGGTGTACAGACAAGGATGGCATCATTCTCGGCTTACTAGCCGCAGAAATTCTCGCGGTTACGGGCAAAACGCCAGCACAACGTTATCAAGAGCTGATTTCGGAATATGGTACCAGCTACTATCGCCGTGTAGACAGCCCGATTAGTGCTAAACAGAAAGCTAAGTTCGGTGAGCTCAATGCAGAAACATTGGGTGCCACTGAACTGGCGGGAGAACCAATTGAAAGTGTGCTAACACATGCACCAGGTAATGGCGCGGCTATTGGCGGCCTTAAGGTTAACACCGCAAATGGTTGGTTTGCAGCGCGCCCATCGGGCACAGAGGCGTTATATAAAGTTTATGCTGAAAGCTTCATTAGTGAAGATCATTTAGAAGTGATGTTAACCGAAGCACAGGCGTTGATTAAAAACGCGCTCAAAGGTTAAGCATTTACTGCTAACAGACAATAAAAAAGCCGCTGTATTAGCGGCTTTTTTATGGCGCAAACTGGCAGTTTGCTAACGTAGAAGTCCTACGCACAAGAGTATAACTAATTTATGGAAAATGTCGCGATTTTGGTTGATGTGCAAAATGTCTATTACACGGTCCGGCAGACATATGGGCGTAATTTCGATTATAACCGCTTCTGGGCACACGTCAGTCAAGGGCGGCGAGTTGTGGCGGCGTTCGCCTATGCAATTGACCGTGGTGATATTAAACAGCGAGAGTTTCAAAATATTCTTCGCGCAATTGGATTCGAGGTAAAACTGAAACCGTTTATTCAGCGAGCCGATGGCTCAGCAAAAGGCGACTGGGATGTCGGCATTACCATTGACGCGCTCGAGCAAACGGCTGATGCTGATGTTGTCGTGTTGGTATCAGGCGATGGTGATTTTGAACCTTTAGTACAAACCCTACGGCAGAATCATCAAAAATGTGTGGAAGTGTACGGTGTGCCGCCATTAACCGCTGCATCGTTGATGAACGCCGCGGACAAGTTCATGGCAATTGATGAGCAGCTATTACTGTAAAAATTGCCAAGTATCAACAGCTCACCGCAACATTCGCTTGTTGAGCTTTTCACGTTAAATAGCGTTATACGTATTAGGAAGGCAAATGACCATAAAGCAAGTCGGTAATACCCTCATTCAGCCTAAACATAAGGCAAGCTGCCATTGCGGCGCAGTAGAACTGCGACTCACATTACCTAACGGCATCGAAAACCCGCGGCGTTGTAATTGCTCAATTTGCCAGCGTAAAGGGGCGATTGTTGCTTCCGTAGCGCTTGATGGTATTGAAATTGTCAAAGGTGCTGACGTGCTGAAATGTTATCAATTCAATACTCACACCGCTAAGCACTACTTTTGCAGTAATTGCGGCATCTACACCCATCACCAACGGCGCTCAAATCCCAATCAATATGGCGTCAATGTAGGTTGCCTTGAAGGCGTCAATCCCTACGAGCTAGGTGAGATAAAAACGGTTGATGGCATTCATCATCCGGCTGACCGCGTCTAACGCCTCGATAAATCGCATTCGCAATTGCCCAATCATCGTGATCTATCAACCACTTTTCCAATCAATTAAATTCACCAAAAAAATCAAATTCCAATTAATTCTTATTGAAAAGTCATAATTTTCATAATATTAATGGATGTAAATATCTGTCTTTTATTCAATAGCAATTGTCATATAAATTGTTGCATGATTAAAATTTATATGATTATACTTTTACCACTTGTCGGAGTGCCCAACTGGGCTGAGACCGTTAATTCGGGATCCGTTGAACCTGATCAGGTTAGCACCTGCGAAGGAAACAAGCTGAACGTTATTGCTGCGGGCACCTTTGTGTTAGCAGCAATAACGTTGGTGAGTCTTGAGTTACTCATTTCACCGAGCTTTTCTTATCAACTCTCCTGACAAGCAACTTCATCTTTCAACAAAATGAGATTGCTTATGTCAACACGTCGTCAACAGCGCCAGCAGGCGCAAACATTTATTGCTGAGTTAGCAGCGCAAAAGCCCGTTGGTTCACGCAAAATTTACTTGCAAGGTAGTCGTGATGACCTGCAGGTAGGAATGCGTGTCATCGAGCAAACATCAAGCCTTGTAGCAACTACCGACGGTAATTCTGTCACTCTTCCCAACCCTGATATTCCGGTGTACGACACCGCCGGGGCTTACAGTGATGCCAACGCTCATATAGATTTGCAGCGTGGATTGCCGAGAAGCCGTGAGCATTGGATTATTGAGCGACAAGACAGCGAACAACTAGCAGACGTAACCGCCACTTACACTAAACAACGTCGTGAGCAACCACCGTTAACCCAAAGACTATTCACCCAACTGCCGATCATTCGTCGTGCACTCAGTGGTAAACGAGTTACGCAGCTGCATTACGCCCGCCAAGGTGTCATTACGCCTGAGATGGAATATATCGCGATTCGCGAAAATATGGCGCTCGATTCAATGCGGGACGAGCAGCTAAATCGACGCCAGCTTGGACAGGCATTTGGCGCCAATATTCCTTCTCACATAACCCCTGAGTTCGTCAGACAGGAGGTTGCGGCTGGTCGCGCCATTATTCCGCTCAATATCAATCATCCTGAGGCCGAACCAATGATTATTGGGCGTAATTTTTTGGTGAAGGTGAATGCCAATATCGGCAATTCTTCCGTGTCGTCAGGCGTCGAAGAGGAGGTTGAAAAGCTGGTGTGGGCGACACGTTGGGGCGCTGACACTGTAATGGATTTGTCCACTGGACGGAATATCCATGAAATCCGCGAATGGATTATCCGTAATTCACCAGTCCCTATTGGGACTGTGCCTATCTATCAAGCGCTAGAGAAAGTGAATAGCATCGCAGAAGATCTCAATTGGCAGGTGTTTAAGGACACCTTGATTGAGCAGGCAGAGCAGGGGGTAGATTACTTTACCATCCATGCTGGCGTACTTCTGCGCTTTGTTCCCCTTACAGCCAATCGCATCACGGGTATTGTCTCCCGTGGAGGGTCGATTATGGCTAAGTGGTGTTTGAGCCATCATCAGGAGAATTTTCTTTATCAACATTTCCGCGAAATCTGCGAAATTTGCGCGGCTTATGATGTATCGCTATCACTCGGAGATGGGATGCGTCCAGGGTGTATCAGCGACGCGAATGATGAGGCGCAGTTTGCGGAACTCGAAACGCTGGGTGAACTGGTCAAGATCGCGTGGGAATATGATGTTCAAACCATTATCGAAGGCCCCGGACATGTCCCGATGCAGTTGGTGAAGGAAAACATGGATAAGCAGCTCGCCTGTTGCCATGGCGCACCGTTTTACACTTTAGGGCCGCAAATCACCGATATTGCGCCCGGCTATGATCATTTCACGTCCGGCATAGGTGCGGCAATGATCGCTTGGTATGGCTGCGCCATGCTGTGCTATGTCACGCCCAAAGAACATTTAGGATTACCCAACAAAGAAGACGTTAAGCAGGGGCTGATTGCCTACAAAATCGCAGCTCATGCCGCTGACGTAGCAAAAGGACATCCTGCGGCGCAGCTACGCGATAATGCGATGTCTAAAGCACGCTTCGATTTTCGCTGGCAAGACCAATTCAATTTAGGCCTCGATCCTGAAACCGCGCGTGAATTCCACGATGAGTCACTACCTCAAGCCTCAGCTAAAGTGGCGCATTTTTGTTCAATGTGTGGTCCTAAGTTTTGCTCGATGAAGATTAGCCAAGAAGTTCGCGAGTATGCCGCTAATCAACAGCAGCAAGGTATGCAACAAATGGCGCAAAGCTTTAATCAACAGGGCGCACAGTTATATCAACCTCTTATCGCTGAGGAGGTTGAGCAATGACACAAGAATGTAATTTGCGAAAACACCCAATTGTGTGGTGCATCTCTGCCAGTGACAGTGGCGGGGGGGCAGGCATGCAAGCCGACGTTCATACGGTGGAGGATTTAGGCTGCCACGCATGTTCAGTTGTCACCGCCGTTACGGCACAAAATTCGCTAGGGGTCACGAGTGTTGAAGCGGTAAGCAATGCAATACTCCTTGCTCAACTTGACACCTTGTTAAGTGACATGAGGCCCGTGGCGATTAAAATTGGATTAATTGCCGACCAAGCGCAACTTAACTGCTTAGCGGGCTGGTTGACGCAACATCTATCCGGCGTGCCGATCGTGTTAGATCCTGTGCTGTGCGCCACCACAGGGCATGATTTTAACCGGACAGAACTCGACTTCGGCCCATTACTAACACTTATCCAAGTGTTTACCCCAAATGCTTTTGAAGTTGGGCAACTATGTGGAACAGCCTGCTCAACGTTTTCGCAATTTATAGATGCGCTGCCCGCACTGCAGCAAATGACACCAGCGCACCTGCTGTTAAAAGGTGGAGATCTTGCCGAGCCTGAATGGGCCGACGACCTGCTATTTCTCCGCCAACCGCCATTTTGTGCTGAGCAGCATCTGAATCGTGGCTTTAAATTGCGCAGCTTACGCATTGCGACCAAGCATAATCATGGCAGCGGTTGCACCCTGTCGAGCGCTATCGCGGCGTTAATCGCCCAACAATGGGTGATACCTGACGCCATCGTCATAGCAAAAGCCTACGTACATAGCGGGCTGCAGAATGGGTATCCAATTGGCTACGGCGCTGGTGTAATTGCCAAATCAGGCTTTCCTAAAAATGTCGCCCATTTTCCGCACGTGTTACCGTTGCAAGAAGCGAAAGCTATCTGCCGCAACTCATTATCTGCATTTCAATTTGCCAGCAAAGTCTATCCAATTGTTAGCAACTTGGAGCAACTCGCGCTGCTCCTTCAATGTGGTTGTCGCACCTTGCAACTGCGGATGAAAGCAACGGATGAAGGATTGCTCGATACCACTATCAAGCAGGCCGTTGCATTGGCAAAGCGCTATCAGACACAGCTATTTATCAATGACCATTGGCAGCTAGCCTTGAAGTATCAGGCGTACGGTGTGCATCTTGGGCAAGAGGATTTCCTGCGTGCCGATCTCGATGCACTGAAAACGGCGGGAATCGTGCTGGGGCTTTCTAGCCATAGCTATTTCGAAGCGTTAATTGCACTTGAACAGCAACCAGATTATTTGGCATTGGGGCATATTTTCCCAACCACGACCAAAGTGATGCCTTCGCAGCCACAAGGACTTTCGCGGCTAATGCACTATGGTGCCACCTTTGCTCCCGCACTTGCCACCGTTGCCATTGGCGGAATCAATGCGCAAAACCTTAACGACATACAAGACTGTGGAGTTCAAGCCGCCGCCATTGTGAGCGCTGTTATCCATGCCAACGATCCTGCGCTTGCGTATTTAACCTTGGCGCGACAATGGCAGTCTGAAACTGATGTGGAGGGCATTGTGTGATGAGAACTAAGCAAAATGCACTTAGCGACCGCCAGTTTATACGCTATTCCAAACAGATCATGTTGCCCGCTTATGGCGAGCGCGGACAACTTAATTTGCTCAACTCCCATGTCGTTATCGTCGGTTTAGGCGGACTGGGACAGCAAGCCGCCCAGTTGCTCGCGGCTGCCGGCGTTGGTCAGTTAACCCTAATAGACCCAGATAAAGTTGCGCTCGATAACCTGCCACGGCAAACCCTTTACCGGGATAGCCACATCGCCCAAGCAAAAGTGCTGGTTGCTGCCCGCAAATTACGCCAGCGCTATAACGAAGTTGCTATCAACACCATTGTTGGTGCATTTGATGAGAGCAAGGCCCACTGTCTCCGCGACGCAGACTTAGTGCTGGATTGTTCGGATAACTTTGCCTGCCGTCATGCATTGAGCCGGGTGACATTCGCACAAACTACAGCGCTGTTAAGTGCCGCGATTTCCGCAGAGCAAGCGTGGTTGGCGCTGTTTGTCGCCGAAGATGTAGCCGAAGCTGGCTGCTTACACTGTGTATTTCCAACAGGTACCAAAACAGCTCAAAGCTGTGCATCACAAGGCGTGATGGGCTCTGCTGTGGCAACTGTTGCATCGCTGCAGGCGGAGTTGGCGCTACGCCATCTTAGCGGGCAACCCAATCATCTTTTTGGGCAACTACTACACATAGACTTTACCCATTGGCGATTTAACAAGCTACGTCGTAGCCGCGACCCGGTATGCAACAACTGCGCGACAGCGTTAAGGAAGTGCTCATGAAACTCATCATTAATGCCGTTGCAGAAGAGGTTCTGCTCAACATCAGTATCACTACTTTGCTAGAGCAACGCGATATTGCTGCTAATAGCGTGGCTGTTGTCGTGAACGGCGTCATTACACCGCGCAGCAGTTGGTCAACGACCATCTGCCAGGCCAATGATGAAATTGAAATATTTTCCGCGGTTGCAGGAGGTTAATAATGCTTACCATCGCCGATACCCAATTTTCCAGCCGGTTATTCACTGGCACCGGCAAGTTTTCCGATGCTGACACCATGCTAGATGCCATAAGCGCCAGTGACGCGTCAATGGTCACGGTCGCCATGAAGCGAATCGATTTTACCCGGGGTAATGATGACATTTTGAAACCGCTGGTGAAGGCTGGCTGCAAGCTACTGCCCAACACCTCAGGAGCGCGTACGGCCAAAGAGGCGATATTCGCCGCCGAGTTGGGACGGGAAATGTTAGCCACAGAATGGGTCAAAGTTGAGATCCATCCGGATCCGCGTTATCTGCTACCGGATCCCATGGAAACCTTCGATGCGTGCGCCGAGTTAGTTAAACAGGGTTTTAAGGTGCTGCCATATGTACACGCTGACCCGGTGCTATGTTGCCGATTGCAGGAGATTGGCTGCGCCGCAGTAATGCCGCTTGGCAGTCCAATCGGCTCTAATCAGGGCTTAGCCAGCGCGCCTTTTCTAAAAATTATTATTGAGCAGGCACAAGTGCCGGTGATTATCGATGCGGGCATCGGCTCACCAGCGCAGGCGATGCAAGCAATAGAGTTGGGCGCAGATGCAGTACTGGTAAATACTGCAATTGCCTCAGCAAGAGACCCCGTTGCGATGGCGGCCTGTTTCCGTGATGCAGTAACCGTGGGACGACAGGCGTTCGAAGCTGGATTAGGGCAAGTGCAAACCTCAGCGAGTGCTTCCAGCCCTCTGACAGGCTTTCTAAGGGCACAAGGAGCTGCATGATGGCAACGGGATTTTCAGAGGAACTCGCGGATCTTAACGTTGATAGACTCCGACTGGCGCTCAATAGTCATACACCAACCAGCGTCGAGGATTGGCTTAAGCATCCACAGCGGATTATCGGCAATACTGAAGCGTTATCCGCGTTATTGTCACCAGCGGCTGCCGCGTATATAGAGCCAATGGCGCAGTTATCTGCGCAGCTAACTCGTCAGCGTTTCGGCGGCAACATTCAGCTATATGCGCCATTGTATGTGTCAAATCTCTGCGCCAATGATTGTGATTACTGCGGCTTCAGTAGTCACAATCAAATAAAGCGTAAGGTGTTAACTGAGCAGGAGCGGGCGGCTGAAATAGCGATTTTGCAGCGGCGGGGCTTTGATTCAGTTTTACTGGTTGCGGGCGAACATTCGCGCAAAGTCGGGCTCGATTACTTTATCGAAGCACTCAATCAATGCGCGTCACAATTCAGTTATTTGGCGCTAGAAATTCAGCCACTGGAAATACAAGAATATCAAACATTAGTTGCTCACGGCCTAGATGCGGTGATGGTCTATCAAGAAAGCTATCAACCTGCTGTTTACGCTCAACATCATCATCATGGCAAGAAGCGTGATTTTGCTTGGCGCTTAGATTGTCCAGATAGAGCGGCCAGCGCTGGTGTAGATAAGATTGGCATCGGCGCCTTACTCGGACTCGCGGATTGGCGTATTGAAAGTTTGTTGCTCGGCCATCATCTACAATATCTGGAACAGCGCTATTGGCGTAGTCGCTTTAGTATCTCAGTGCCGAGATTGCGGCCCTGTGTGGGAAGCAACATTGACCTAGAGATGATGAGCGATAGTCAATTGGTACAGATGCTTTGTGCTTTTCGACTATTTTCACCCAATGTCGAACTGAGTCTGTCTACGCGAGAATCTGCTCAACTGCGCGATAACTTGATGGGACTTGGGATTACGCATATGAGTGCAGAGAGTTCTACCGAACCCGGTGGCTATGCAAATCCACAAACAGCGTTGGATCAGTTTGCCATCAATGATGAACGCACAGTGGCACAAGTAACTGCAGCGATCAAAGCTCGGGGAATGCAACCTGTGTTTAAAGATTGGCAGCAGCAATGGTAACGTCCAAGGCCTAGCAAAAAGCCCGCTTAATGCGGGCTTTTTCTTATTCCGGTTGATGTCTCAATAACTATTTACTTGCCGTCGAGATAGGCCAGCACAACGTCGTGATGATCTTTGGTTTTGAACTTATCGAAGAATTTCTCCACCTTGCCATCTTGGCCAATAAGAAAACTCAAGCGATGAATACCATCGTACACTTTTCCCATGAATTTCTTCTCGCCCCACACACCAAAACCGTCTGCGATTTGATGGTCTTCGTCGCTAAGTAACTCAAAGTTAAGCTCATACTTCTCTTCAAATTTTTTCAGTTTGGCAACAGGATCAGGGCTGATACCAAACACTTTAACGCCGCGAGCGGTTAATTCTGCATCTGTATCACGTAAGCCACACGCTTGTACCGTGCAACCCGGTGTCATCGCTTTAGGATAGAAATATACCAATACACGATGGGTTTTCAGTGTCTCAGCTAATGAAACGTCTTCACCGTTCTGATTTTTTAATACAAAAGCGGGCGCTACTTGTCCCTCAGTCAACGGAGTCATATCAAATTCCTTATGGTGGTGTTACTTAACCGATGTCGGGCACCTGTACGCCTTGCATACGTTTAATGCTGCAAGTGAGATTTAAATTGCCCGCCACGGTAGCAATACTCTGTTCTAGTTCTTCTAGATCAACATTTTCTGGAATATTGATCGCCAGGAACAAGTGCTGAATATTTTCATCTTCGTCTGTCGCGAAGGAACGCACTGCACCTAAATCGAGTGAACGGTCAGCAATGAACTCGGTAATTTTGCGCAACGTACCGCGTTGGTCCTGTCCGTGCAAGGTGACCTCTAATCGAGACGCGTAATTGAGTGGCGTATGTTTTGAAGTGCGCTTCATTACCGTAAGCAATTCAAGCTCAACACTTAGTTGCGGTAATTGGCTTTCAAGCTGAGTAATTGCGGGCCAAGAGCCTGACATCATCATAATCATGGTGAATTCGTTACCGAAGCCCGCCATTCTGCTATCAACAATGTCGCAGTCGCAGTCAGTTGCCAACTTGGCAAGTCTGGCGACCAGTCCCGGACGGTCTGTACCCATCGCGGTGACGACCAGATAGTTGGTCATGAAAATTCCTTATGTGTTTGAAGCAATCAAAGGGGGATAACTATGCTGTAATGCAACAATTTTTGTGCTTTCGGTAATGCTACCACAACTTATTCGAAATGTTAGCTTCGCAAGCCCTTGTCATCTAAATGCAGCCTAAGTACCATAGCGAAGCCTTTATTTTTGGGGAACTCTCATGATCGACGGAAGCATCGTTGCCTTAGTAACACCAATGAATCCAGATGGTTCAATTGACTATGCCAGTCTTGAACGTTTGGTTGAATTTCATATCACCGAAGGCACTGACGCCATTGTATCTGTAGGTACTACTGGCGAGTCTGCGACGCTACCGATGAAAGAACACATCAATGTTGTCACTGAAACACTGCGCTTTGCAGCTGGCCGCATTCCTGTCATCGGTGGTAATGGTGCCAATGCAACAGACGAAGCTATTGAGCTCACGCAAGCATTAAATCGACTGGATGTTGTCGGAATGCTCGGTGTTACACCTTATTACAATAAACCTACGCAAAAGGGTTTAATCGCTCACTATAAAGCGATTGCAGCAGCAACTGATATTCCTCAAATTCTTTACAACGTGCCAGGTCGCACTGCCGTTGATATGAAACCTGAAACCGTGGCTGAACTAAGTCACGTCAGTAACATCGTTGCAGTAAAAGAAGCGACTGGTGATTTAAGCCGTGTTGCGAAACTGCGTGAGTTATGTGGTGCTGATTTCAAACTTTATAGCGGTGATGACGCCACATCTTGTGAATTTTTATTGCAAGGTGGTAATGGTGTTATTTCGGTTGCTAACAACATAGTGCCACGTCAATTTAAAGCGATGTGCGTTGCAGCGTTAGCAGGCGACAAAGCCGCAGCACAAGCGGCTGAGGCCGACATTCGCGACTTATATACCACCTTGTTCTGTGAGTCTAATCCTATCCCTGTGAAATGGGCTGTTCACAGAATGGGACTCATCAACCATGGCACAATCCGTTTGCCTTTGACTGAACTTTCTGGTGAGTTTCATGGTCTGTTGCTTCAAGCAATGAAAAAAGCCCGAATAGAGGTCCAATAACTTAATGTTAAAACTAAAACATCTCAGCGTCGTTATTGCTGTTCTGTCTGTTACCGCTTGCAGTACGCCAATTGAAAGAAGACAGCCTAACGGCACCTTTGACTATGTAAAAGCTGAAAAACAGGCTGAGCTGGTCATTCCGGAAGGTTTAAAAACACCGCCTTACAGCAAGGAATATGAAATTCCTAAGGTTGGCGATAAAGTCGATAAGAGTATTTATGGTCCGCAGCTCGACATTCGTCCACCGCTGCAGATTTTACCTCTGGCCGATGGCACTCACGTAGAAGAAGGCAGTGACGACATTAAGATTGTGGTTGAGAGCATTAAAGGCTCAACCAATCTTAAACAGGAAATGATTTCTGTTGTTGAAGGCTTCCTAGCGAAATACAACTACAAGATTGCGTCTGAAGACAAAGATACAGGCATTATCCAGACTGATTGGATTGATAGCTCAGAAGTGATTGATAGCCACTGGTTCTCTGAAAACCAAGTCTTTGATATCCGCCAGCGTTATCAGTTTGATGTGGAAGTTCGTCCACATGGCCGCACCGGTTACCTAAAAATCAAAGTGCTGGAAAGCCACCAAAACTATAACGGCGAAGAGAAAGATTTGTTCCTCAAATCTGACGAACAAAACCGTTATGCCACTGAAATGTTAAACCGCACCATCTCATTTATGAGTGTTGAGCGTGAAAACATTATCAGAGCGACCAAAGTGGCCGAAAGCAAAGGTATTCCAATGAGCTATGTCGCAGCAACCAGCGAAGATGGCGAAGGTTATTGGATTGCTGATGCACCGCTGAAACGCACCTGGGATCGTTTGGCGCTTGCGTTGCCTGACGTAGGTTTAGAAGTGGTCGATATGGATTCTTCTAAAGGCCTGTATTATCTGTCATTCAAAGATGATACTGGTTTCTGGGATTCATTCTTCGGTGGCAAGAAAATGGATATTAAAGATGGTAACTACCGTCTGATCCTTAAAGCCGCAGCTGACGATACCAGCAAGACAGAACTGCGATTCCACAATGCTGAAGATCAGAAGATTGATGCAGAAGCGCTGAAAACTGTATATGACACGATTTCCTCAGCGGTAACACAAGATCGCCAAGTGAAATAAGTCTGAGTGAACCAATTAAAAAGCCGCACATAATGGTGCGGCTTTTTATTATCTTAATTCGTTGAGTGGCGGCCTCAGGCTGGTAGATACAGACTAGGGCTGAAAGACTTCCACCACCTCGATGCGTTTTGCTGCTGAATCGAGATCGATATGACCACTATTACTCACATCCATAAAATCAAACGCGGGTAAATCGGCTTCCGCTACATCACCCGACATGGTGGCATTCGGATCTTGCTTCAAGGAAACAAAGTCAAATGCATTGCGGTCAACACCTTGAGACGGCGCGGTATTTTGCATCGCGGTAAAGATGGTTTCAATACGACCTGGGAACTGCTTATCCCAGCTTTTAAGCAATGCTTTTACTTCGGCACGTTTTAAGTTTTCCTGAGAACCGCACAGGTTGCACGGAATAATGGGGAAATCCTTTAACGTTGCGTATTCTTCGATATCTTTTTCACGACAATAAGCCAGCGGACGAATGACCACGTTAGCGCCGTCATCAGACAATAGCTTAGGCGGCATGGCTTTCATCTTGCCACCGTAAAACATATTTAAGAACAGTGTTTCAATGATGTCATCACGATGATGGCCCAGCGCAATTTTGGTGGCGCCAATACGATGAGCAAATCCGTACAAGGTACCGCGACGTAGTCGCGAACAAAGCGAGCAAGTCGTTTTACCTTCTGGAATTTTATCCTTCACGATGGAGTAAGTGTCTTTCTCCAAAATATGATAAGGCACATTCAGGCTATCGAGATAAGCAGGCAGAATATCTTCAGGAAATCCTGGCTGCTTCTGGTCAAGGTTGACCGCAACGATCTCAAAGTCCACTGGCGCGCGTTGTTGCAGATTCACCAATATATCCAGCATAGTGTAGCTGTCTTTACCACCAGACAGACATACCATGACCCGATCGCCAGCTTCAATCATGTTGTAATCCGCGATTGCACTGCCAACTTCGCGGCGCAGCCGCTTTTGCAATTTATTGAGTCTGGTAACTTGCTTTCTGTCCAGTTCACTAACGTCAGACATAAAAATAGCGCCCTGTGAAATAACCTATAAGTTCAGGGCGCGTATTATTCCAGCTAATATAGCTTGGGTAAAGACCGTTAGCCGATAGGTGACTTATAACCGTCCGGTTTTATCGCCAACAGATCGCAATTTATCGAATCGATAACATGTTCAGCAGTATTACCAATCAAAGCAGCAGAAAGTCCGGTGCGTCCAACCGTGCCTAACACCACTAATTCGGCGTTGAGCTGCTCGGCGACTTCGGGAATAACATCTTCAGGCAAGCCTTGCTGTACGTGACAGTGTTGGCTTTCGATTTGATACTGACTCGCCAGTTCGTTTACTCGATGTACATGTTGCGACTGAATTGCTTCATTGTAGGAACGCGCATCGAAATCAGGCAGTTCAATTGCAAGATTTACTGGAGTACCTGGATAGCCGTTGACCAGATGCACTTTGGCGTCAAAGCGTTGGGCGAGGGCATTCGCATGCTCGATAATCTTGCTATTGAGCGTAAGGTGCGCCTCATCTTCACAGGCGACGTTCACGGCACAGAGCATATTACCTTGTACAGGCCACTCTTTCTCTTTCACTAACAGTACCGGTACCGGTGATTTACGCAGTAAATGCCAATCTGTAGGTGTAAAAATAACGGCTTTCAACTTATCGTGCTGATGGGTACTTTTGACGATAAGGTCGAAGCCACCTTCCTGGGTAAACTTGATAATGCTTTCGTAAGGGCGGTTATGCCACAACACTTGGTGTTCGATTGGCAGCCCCTTATCGAGGTAGGGCTTAAGCAAATCGGCTAACCAAGCCTGACGCTGATTAATAACACCTAAACGCATTGCCTCTCGCTCTTGAGACGACAAAATAGATGTCATCTCATAGGAGAGATCGAATATAGACAGGAAGGCGGTGATAGATGCCTGACTGCGGTGAGCAAGTTCAGCGGCTCGTGCCAGTGCAGGCTGGACATCAGAGGTAGGATCGACAACCACTAAAATCTTTTTATAGTCCATAATGACGTTCTCCGTTTGCTGGATGACGTACTTATATCATGTGCCATATGGACTAATTTGTCTCGTCAAAGATCAAATAAATCTAAAAAAATTCAGCTAAAAATCAATCTTTAACCTGTGAGCCCGCAAGAGTCTGCAGCGCCTCGTTATCCAGCACAGTGATGTACTTACCTTTGACCTCAATCAGATCCATTTTTTGGAAACGTCCAAGTAAACGACTAATGGTCTCTACCGTAAGTCCAAGATAATTGCCGATATCACCGCGAGTCATGCTTAAGCGAAACTCTTTCGAGGAGAAACCGCGTTCGCCATAGCGGGTAGCCAGATTATTAATAAATGCGGCCAGACGCTCTTCAGCATTCTTTTTACTCAGCAACAGGATCATGCCTTGGTCGGTCATGATTTCGCTGCTCATCATACGCATGATTTGCTGACGCAATTTTGGCATTGAACCTGATAGTTCATCGAGCGTGTTATAGGGGATTTCGCACACCATTGACGTTTCGAGCGCTTGCGCAAAACTCTGGTGTTTTAATGAATGGATACCATCAAAGCCAATCACATCACCGGCCAAATGAAAACCAGTGATCTGCTCATCGCCTTGTTCGGTAATGGTGTAGCTTTTAATCGTGCCTGAACGTATGGCAAACAGCGATTTTAACGCATCCCCCGACTTAAAAAGTTGTTCACCTTTTTGAATCGGTTTTTTTCGTTCAATAATATTATCTAGCTGATCTAGCTCGTTATTATTTAGCGTGAAGGGAATACATAAGGTGCCCATACTGCAATCGTGGCAATGGATTGCACAACCTGTAGTTGCTGGACGGCGGAGCTTGCTGGTTTCGATAGCCATAGTTTTTCCTGATTAAAACTACTCATGCCATCTTAACGTCGTTTCAGCAGCTCCGCTACCCAAGACTTGAGCCAGATCAAAAAAACATGTCGGTTGCCGCAAAACGTATCATCGCACTTGATTTTCTGTCAGAAACTTGTTGTTGAATTTGCTAAATAAGCAAGGGAAGAAGCTGAAAGATTGTTTGCACGGCGAAAAAGCCGGGATAACAATTGACTAATCTTGGTGGTCTGACGCTGTCGCTTCAGTCGTCTTTTTCAATGATTCTGCTGCCTTCGGCGTGGTGCTACTTTTGCTACCCACCTTAACGCGCGACAGCCAAAATAGGGCGCCAAGCGCTAATAAAATCCCTAACATTGCCAGCGGCAATAGCACGTACATCATGCTCATCAGCAAAATCGCCCTTTATTACACCACACCAACTTTTAGTTCAATCGAATACTACTGCGCGCCGGAACACAATACCAGTGACAAAAAGCTACTAATCGTCAGCGAACGCAATCCATATAAAGCGGACAATACGATGAACCAATTGCAGTAAATGCTTAGTTTGTAGCATACGATTACAGATGCTTTACCGTATGATAAATAACATTGTATCAACCTTACGCTTAGTGACAGTCCGTTGTACCATGACTTCAACTAACGCAGTGAAGATGGAAGTTGAATGAAACCGGCGCAACGAACGCAGCAAATCGAACCTTTCTATGTCATGGAAGTCGCTAAACGTGCGGCAGAAATTGAACGTTCATTAACGCCAAACGATCCGTCGATGATACATCTCACCTTAGGTGAACCGGACTTTACAGCACCACCATTGGTGCAAACGGCGGCAATTAACGCAATATCACAGGGTTTAACGCAATATACGCCTGCGCTTGGCTTAACTGAGCTAAGAGAACAGATCAGTCAATGGTATGAAACACGGTTTGGCTTAACAATTCCGGTAGAGCGAATCGTCGTGACTGCAGGCGCATCTGCCGCGTTACAGCTGATATGTATGGCGCTGGTTGAACCCGGCGATGAAGTGATGATGCCGGATCCTTGTTACCCGTGTAATCGCCATTTTGTTACCAGCGTGGGCGGGACGGCGGCGTTGATTCCGACGACCGCTGCCGAGCGGTTTCAACTGTCCAAGCAAAAAGTCGCCGACCATTGGCAGCCTCGCACCAAAGGCGTATTGATTGCTTCTCCATCAAATCCTACTGGCACGTCCATTAGCGCCAGTGAACTGAACGCCATTCATCAATACGTGAAAAGCAAGCAAGGCTTTACCATCGTCGACGAACTGTATTTGGGGCTCAGTTACGATGAAGCCTACGCACAATCGGCATTAGCGTTGGATGACGACATCATCAGCATCAATAGTTTTTCGAAGTATTTCTCAATGACAGGTTGGCGTCTTGGCTGGATGGTGGTACCGGAACGCTTGGTCGCGACAGTAGAAAAGCTGGCGCAAAACTTTTTCATCTGTCCGAGTACGATTTCTCAGCATGCAGGTATTGCTTGCTTTGCGCCCGACAGCTTAGCGGAATATGAACAGCGCCGCGCTGAATATCGACGTCGACGCGACTGGGTCATTCCTGCATTCAACGAATTGGGATTAACGGTGCCGGTTATGCCAGATGGCGCTTTCTATGCTTGGGCAGATTGCAGTAGCTGGAGTGAAGCAATGGAGTTACCTTCAAGCTGGGAATTTGCCTTTGAAATTATGCAGCGCAGCCATGTAGCAATTACACCTGGACGTGATTTTGGTAGTGCCGACACCGACCGGTTTGTTCGTTTCTCGACCTCGAATTCCTTAGATAATTTGCAGCAGGCGGTGGAACGGCTTGCCAAGTTACACGCGACACTGTTTCGATAATTTCAATATTTGGAAAATTAGCAATTTTTTTGTTTGATTACCCATCATTAATGGAAAAAAGATGAATACTGACAGTAAAGAATACTTAAAATATTTAACCTATTATCCGGTAGCGATAGTTATATTGTCATCTGTATCTTTTTGCTTGGGAAATCTATGCGCATCAATATATTATGGAAGATTTGGAATAGATTACTTTAAATATGCCGATTTTCAAACGGGATATCTTTTTCTCCTGCAAAACTTAGACTCCGCCTTAATATTTTTCATATTTACCGCAACAGTATTAATGATAGGCTATAGTGCAAATAAAATGTTTATAACTTTTATTTCAAAGATTGAAGGCAATAAAGAAGATATTTTAAACTTAACTAAGCAAAGAACACAGGAAGGCGAAAAACTTATTTTTCTAATGAAATCCTTAGTAATAAAGGAATATAACAATTTCAAAAACAGTAAACTACTTATCCCATTAGTATTAATATTAGCAACACCCATTTCTGTTGGTTATTTAACCACAAATTTGACCGATAACCTCATAAAAAACAATGTCAAAAAGCGTCTGTATCGCCCCGTCAATGTAAGATATGGCGCAAAAAATGATTTAATATGTGTTTATCCTGTTGGTAAAATTGGTGAATTTACGGCGTTTGTAAATGAAGAAATTCAACCAATTCTTATAAAAACCTCTTCCATAGAAAGCGTGATTCGAATTTTAGACAGAGTGGAAACAACTCATACTGATATAGAAGCAAAGAAGTTAGCGGCTGTGGAACAACCACCAAAGCGGTTTATGAATGAGCATGACAAAAAAATATGGTATAAAGCTTGGGATTCCCTTTGCAAGAGTGACATTTCATATAAATTAATAGATTTCAATAAACTAAGAAACGATGATTAAGTACCGTTTCCTGTCTTGTATTTTTCACGAGTGATTGAATTTCATTGGCTATTTTCCCTTACTAACGTTTATTTATCCATTCGCTGTTTCTGTTTCGCCGATGCGGCACGGTCATGTAAATCAGTATGGGTATAGATATTGGTGGTCGATAGATCCACATGGCGTGCATCATCGCGTACATGTACCGTATTTCGGCCTTCAGCCAAATCAGTGGAAATGCCGCTGTGGCGTAACCAATGAACTGTCGCAGCTTTCATACCGTGAGCTTCAGCAATCAGTTCCTCTTTATCGGGTGATTCCTCAGCGTCCTTAAGGAGTAATTCTGCAGCAAACTCGAAAACGTCCTGCATTAAATAACGCACAGCTCGAACCGATAAGCCATCACGGATCTGGCCACTTACCAGAATCTTCGGCAGCAGCGGAATAGATTCCTCTGGCGCCGGCAAATCGGGTAATTCAAGTCCGGTTTGGGCTGCTATCTGCCGACGGTACAGCTTTAGTTCTTCAAGTAATTCAGGTGGCACGGTAACTAAATCACTTTTGTTGTTTTTGCTGGTGCCAGCAGGAATATAGAAAAACCAGTCGCCGGCAACACGTTGAAAACAACCCATTGTCGGAGTGTAAGTCTGCCAGCCTCGTACCGTGTGGCGAGATATCTCAGAAATTCTTAAATAGCGATGGAATAGTAGGGCGACGGCAAAACGCGCCTTGGCCCATTTACTCGGATTTGTCTGCGCCATTTTTCGCGAGGCTAAAGTGAGATATTGCACCTGAGTTGCGGTAAATAGCTTAGTGGTGATCTCTTGCGTAGGCGCCGCACTAGCGATACTGCGTTTACGTGCTGATAAGGCCGGATTACCCATGGCAATTTCAGCGTCATCCACCAAAAACTGATAAAACGCACTGACGGATGCCAGCATTGCCTTAATCGAGCTTTGTGTTGGAGCAGGGCGGTTAGCTACACAGGGGCGCCATTGTGGATTGAATGCTTCATCATTAGTAAAGCGTTTAACTTGATAGGCGCTGCACCAATCTTTAGGCGGATGACTATAAAAGCGCACCATATCCAGAAGATCACTTGGCCTAAGCGTGGTAACGGACACTTGTTTTATCATCCACGACCATAGCAGCAACTTCTCAATATCACGCCGATAGCTGCGAAATGTATTGGGGCGACTTTGTACACCACGTAAAAAACGACAGGCTTCTTGGTATTCTAACAAGCTGGAATCTATCACCTTAAACACATTGTCATTCTGATGATATTCCGTCAACGCTAGTTCTATATCGGTATTGTGGTCACCAGCAAAAAGCGGTTGCAATAGCAAAGTCATAGAGAAATATTAAACATTATTAGTGCGCTACAGCATAACACATTTTTGCTGATAACCTCGATTATCGGCAAAAGATTGTAGAAGGGGTTTTGTTGGCGAAATGTCGGTTTTTACGCCATTAAATGATGGTCACAAAAACATCTAACACATTGTTTTTTTTAGATATCAGCACTAGGCTGAATGTCCAACTAACTTCTGCGATATTCTCAAGAACAATTTGAGCTGTCGCGAACCTTGTTTAACGTCGCCTATGGTCATACTTGGCGATCAATATTACAGCGAATGATCGCTCAGGAGGCATCAGCATCATTTAGTTAATTCTTTGAGCTAATCACCGACTAATTCGAACTAGGAACCGATTTTGATATATCGTTCTCGCGAAGTTAGATCGCGGCATTCCGTCTGATAGATTGCTGCGCAATAGCACTTTTAGTTCAATTAAGCACTAACGGGCGTTAAAGCGCTCAAGCTAACAAACCATCGGTCACGCACGCGCTTTACATTGCATGAAATTGAATTCGACAATACTAGGTACGGCAGATTTTAATCTCGAAGCGACAGTTGTTGGCTAATCGATACAAACAAATGTGCAAGACTCTAGGTTATGACGATTCATGGCTTGAAGACCATTGATTGAATCCAAGCGTCGTACGTCGCCATAACTCAAGTGTCTTGAGCTGACATTTATAGTGATTCACTAGGCACAAAGCGGCTAGACGCTTAAACACAAAACAAATTGGGCTCAGAAAAATATTGAGGTTGATAGAAGCTGCAATCATCAACCATACACAAACAAACTCAATCAGCAGTAGCTACACAAGTACTGAATAGCAACTCACTGATATCTGTTGTAGTAGTAAGTCGCTAAAATAATGTGTACGTTAAGCTGATTATCTCTATATAGAGATTTTTACTATCAACTACTTAGCATCACACAGCCCAAACCCCAAGCAGCCACACAGCGTCACATCTAAATGCGCACAATGTATATTATGTTAAATTAAATGTATGTGTAGCATCCTAATTGATTCTCTGTTTGATAATTCTCACTGAGAATCAGAATGTTCTCACTATTCTGATTTAGATGCTCTACTCTGAAATGCATGAGAATTTTGTGTCTGAGTGTTGATGACAAATAAACATGGCTTATAGGAGTCCCTGATACTTTGTTCATCAGTTGCTAAGTCTCGGTACACATCGACACGTGCCCGTGCTTCACAATATCTTTCCCTGGACTATTTTGTGGCGCTAACTGATTTTGCTTAGCACCACGAATTCCAATCGAGCTCAGATGTATTGGATTTCATCTTGTTGTGTTCTTCACAAAGAATCTGAAAATTGCTTATGTCTTCCTGGAGTTTTGGATATTTCGAACAAGGCTTTCTTGTGATCAACATGAAGCACTACGCCATCATTTGGACCGCTACCATAGCTGACGGAGAAATTTCAGACTTAGCTACCGCCGCTCTATCGGCTGTGATCCACATAATATTGTGGTTGTTAAACAAAGGAGCACTGATTAGACTCGAAAAGAAACTCGGGCAGCCATGACTAACGTATGAGAAAGATAAACTACCTACTGATTTTTATAGCATTACTGCTATCCGGTTGCACAAGTCAGCCCACTATATATATTTATGTAAAGTATCTAAATAACAACCAAAAAGAGACTATAATAAACACCTTCGCGAAATCGGATAAATATCGCGTGGAGGTAAACAATTTTGATTTTCCAACCGATATAACAGAAAACACTCTCCTCTACTCATTGTTTATACAGAAGCCTGAATCTATCGATATCGCGTCTAGCTTATCTGACGCTGCTGGATTTTCAATTCAGCAAAAACAAATTTTTACTGTAGGAAACCACTGGTATACAAAGGACTCAATAGCGTTATTTTTGTTCCCTAAAATTATAGATAACGGCATTACTTTTTTTAAGGAAGATTTAATTAACGATTATAAAGCACAAAATTGTGGTACAGCGACTTCGCTGAAGCTTAATAAGAATGGTTCATTCAACCTCGAATCATTATCAAAAAGCGGCGACAATGTAATTGAATCAATAGATGGCATTTGGAAGTACAGGCAATACCCATATTTGGAATTGCAAAGAAAAGGTTCACCATATGCGGACTATTACTTTGAAATAAAACGCTTTAAAGGTGCAGATAAGGTAAGTGAGATAGACTACATGGAATTAGTTTCTCTTAACACGAGTAGTTTACCCGAAGGCTGTTCTTTCTTAATTGGTACGAGAATATAAGAGACATTTGGATCCAAGTATTAAGGGCTCTAAGCGCTGTAAACTCCATACAATTGAAGTAACGTGGACGTAAAAAAACGTCAGGATTGCCGAATTTTTTTCTAGAGCTTTGTCCACCAACAGCAGCTTTGCCCCCGTCAAGCATTCAAAAGTATTGCCATGCGTTTGCAGCACTTTAGCTTTGCCTCACCACATATTTGCTGGCGCCACCACATGTTGCAAAGGTATTTTTTTGAACTCCAACAAATAGTCATACAAATGATCCCACAAAGCGTTAAATCTATGTAATTATTGGTCATTAATCGATGTTGTGCGTAAAAAGCGACGGTAGTACAGCGTTGCAGATAGCGATCATTGCTGATAACACAAGTTAAGGAGATCAGATGTTAAGGCGTTTATATCATTCACTTTGGATAGGTTTCGCGACGTTACTGTGCCCTTTTTTCAGCGCCGCCTCATGCGAGGCCGTCAGTTATCCGTTATCGACGCAGCAGCAATTTATTGCGGATGCCAATGGCTGTAAGTTGATACTGAAAAGTGTCAATTGGTTCGGTGGTGAATCTGCCGCTTTAACCCCTGGTGGATTGGATAAGCAACCGCTGGCCGACATTATCGCACGCATTAAACAAGGTGGTTTCAATTCAGTACGTTTGCCTTGGGCAAATGAAATGGTGGCTAAAAATCCGCTGGTTGACCAACGTTTGTTGGCGGCCAATCCACAGTTGCAAGGTAAGAAGGCATTAACGATATTCGATGAGATTATTGATAGCCTAGGTGCTGCTGGCCTAATGGTTATCCTCGACAATCATCGTAGTCGAGGCGACTGGTGTTGCGATGCTGAGCACGGTGATGGCTTGTGGTACTCCAAAGATTACACACCTGCAAGCTACTTTGACCATTGGCGCTTTATGGCTAAACGCTATAAAAGCCGACCGTTTGTAGTGGCGGCAGAACTTCGCAATGAAGTGCGCCCAGATAAACAGCTCGATTTAACACCGAGTTGGGGCGACGGTAATGAAACGACTGATTGGAAAGCCGCTGCAACCAAAGCTGCAAATAGCATCCATCAACAAAACCCAAATTTGTTGATAATGATTGGCGGATTGCGTTGGCAAACGGATTTAGCCGATATCAAAGCCAGTCCAGTGACCTTAAAAACGCCAAACAAACTGGTTTACGTAGCCCACGATTATGTATGGAATCACCCTGCTGGTGATCTTACCGATGCCAAAGCCTTTGCGAAAAATGCCTTTGAGCGCTGGGGGTTTGTGTTAGAGCCAAATAAACCTTACACCGCCCCACTCTATTTGAGTGAATGGGGTGGTTGCACTCAAACAGGTAAAAATGGTGAACGCTGCAGCGAAGACCGCTATCAATTTGTCACCGCATTTGCAGATTATCTATGCAATTTAACGGGCGACGCTCCTGCAAGTTGGGCTTACTGGCCTTTGAACGCTACGCAAATGATGGGCTATAGCCGCAAAGAAGGCGAAGTTGAAACCTATGGTTTGTTAAAGCCGGATTGGAAAACTTGGGCTTCACCTACTTTGATGAAAAAACTGAACAGCCCAAGCTGTACACCTGATTTTTCCAAATGATCAGTTATCCAGTCTCGGCATTATTGCCGAGGCATTTTTTTGAGATGGAATGATTTCAGATGTTTAAATTCTTCTCCATATTGGCAGCGCTAAGTATCAGTTGTGCCTGCCTTGCTGAACCTCAGCAATCTGCAATGCCTCCGTACGAAGATCTCAGCGTTTTCCATATCAACACCCTAACACCTAAGGCGACGTTTATACCTTATGATTCGTTAGCGAAGGTGTTGGTCGATGACCACGTAAGTTCGCCATATTATCAATTACTTAATGGTAATTGGCAGTTTAAGTTATATCCAAATCCAGCCGCAGTACCAGCACGTTTCTGGCAAAGTGACAACAAGATTAGCCAGTGGCGAACTATGCCTGTACCTGCTGATTGGCAGATGCATGGTGAAGATTATCCAAATTACGTCAACAACGGTTATGCGTTTATAGTCGACCCGCCGAAAGTCCCCGCAACGCACAACCCCACTGGTGCCTATGTTCATCAATTTAGTGTTGAGAAATTACCACCTAACATGCGCCAAATACTGCATTTTGGTGCGGTTAAATCTGCTTTCTTTTGCTGGCTTAACGGTGAGTTTGTTGGATATAGCGAAGGCAGTAAAACGCCAGCCGAATTTGATGTAACCAAACTGCTAAAGCGCGGACAGAATACTCTGGCGCTAAAAGTACTACGCTTTGCCGATGGGAATTACCTCGAAGATCAGGACTTTTGGCGCGTTAGCGGTATCGAGCGCGATGTCTATTTGTATCAACAAAATGCCTTACATATTCGTGATTATTTTGCCAAAACATCGCTAAGCGATAACTATCAGAATGGCGTACTGTCGCTGGATGTGAACCTTGCTAACAGCAGTAATCAAGCGCAACAGAATGTGACAGTTTTGGCACAACTGCTTGATGAAAAACAACAGCTTGTTAAACAAGTGACACTAAACACTAATGTCGCATCTAATAGTTCCGCTGAATTAAAAATTAACACCAAGATAGACAAGGTCGCGGCCTGGTCGGCCGAGACACCACACCTCTACTCTTTGGTATTGAGTATCAAACAAGCTGATGCCGCCCCGCAATTTGTAGGCAGTAAGATAGGCTTCCGTCAGGTAGAGCTTAAAAACGGTCAGGTGCTGGTCAATGGTCAGCCGGTATTATTTAAAGGCGTAAATCGTCACGAACATGATCAATTTGAAGCACATGTGGTAAGCCATGAGTCGATGTTGCGCGACATTAAAATGTTTAAACAAAACAATATTAATGCTGTACGTACCTCGCATTATCCCAATGACCCTTATCTATATCAATTGGCCGATAAGTACGGCATCTACGTGATTGATGAGGCCAACATAGAATCTCATGGCTTTGGTTACGACTCGGATAAAACCCTGGCGAATAAACCTGAATTTGAGGCAATGCACCTAGATCGTATTCAACGCATGGTGGAGCGCGATAAGAACCATCCCTCAATTATCTTTTGGTCTCTCGGCAATGAAGCTGGCGACGGCCCCGCATTTATCAAAGGTTATCAATGGGCTAAGCAGCGCGATGATTCACGCTTAGTACAATATGAACGCGCAGAACGTCATGCCACAGACTTTCATCAATGGCATACCGATATCTACAGTTGGATGTACGCCAGTTTGCCGTCCATACAAACTTATCTGGACAGCAAACCACCGAGACCTTTCATTTGGATTGAATACGCGCACGCCATGGGCAACAGTAGCGGCAATCTCGTTGAGGATTGGCAAATGGTGCGCCGAGAGCCGCAGTTTCAAGGAGGTTTTATTTGGGATTGGGTCGACCAAGGGTTAGTCAAGCAGCAAAATGGCAAAACATTTTGGGGCTATGGTGGTGACTTTGAACCCAAAGGCGTACGTAACGACGATAACTTCTGTCTCAATGGTTTAGTAAATCCAGACCGTACGCCGCATCCGGCACTCTTTGAAGTGAAAAAGGTGTATCAGGATCTGCACTTTGCTCATATCTCTGGTAACCAATTCACTTTGTTTAACGAAAACTTTTTTACCGATCTGAGTCGCTACCAATTTGAATGGCGCGTCATCGACAATGGTAAGCAGGTCAATAAAGGCACTTTGCAGTTACACGCTGCACCGCAGCAAACCGTGGAATTTAATGTACCAGCATTGGCGTCAATGCCTGCTAACGGCCATGAACGTTTTATCGAGTTTTATGCTAAAGCAAAATTCGGCGATGAACTTGTACCGAAAGGAACCGTGCTGGCAACAGCACAAATTCCGCTAGAACACGCTGTTAATGCCGAGCATGTTGTCGAAAAGGCGGCGCCACTGACCTTTAAGCAAACACCTGAAGGTTCAAAATTAAGTACGGATAGCGCCACACTGCGTTTTAATGCAGAAGGCTATTTAGCCGAGTTACAACTAGCTGATAGCCAACTACTATTGCAACCGCTTAAACTTAACTTTTGGCGCGCGCCCACTGACAACGACTTTGGCAGCCGTTTTCAACAACGCGCACAAGCTTGGAAACTGGCAACCGAGCGACAACAAGGCCTCGGGATAAAACTGATTGAGCAGCAAGCGAATTTCATCACACTGCAACAGCAAATAGCGCTTGAATCGGTTAACGCCATCGCGACAGTAACCTATCAGATCAACAGTGCTGCCGAGGTATTGGTCAAAGTTGATTTGCCTTTCAACAGTGATGATTCGCTTAGCGAGTTACCGCGCATTGGTATGCAACTGCAACTGCCCTATTCACTCAATCGGGTTAATTATTATGGCCGTGGCCCCTTTGAAAACTACCAAGATCGCAAATCTGCCGCCTTTATCGGAATCTATAACAGCACAGTTAAAGACCTAGGTTTTGCCTATATCCGTCCGCAGGAAAATGGTAATCGCAGTGATGTGCGTTGGAGTGAATTTTATAATGCTGAGGGGCTCGGCGTGCGCGTTACGGCCGTAAAAGGTTATGGCGACGTTGCAACGTTCGATTTTAGCGCACGTCATCAACTCAATAGTGACTTCGATGCCGGTATGAGCAAAGCGCAACGACACAGCATCGATATTCCCGAACGTCATCTAACGCAGGTAAATATTGATTACCGCCAAAGTGGTGTGGGTGGCGATGATAGCTGGGGCGCCAAAGCGCATCCTCAATATCTGTTGCCGCCGAAACACTATCAATTCAGCTTTACCATTAGGCCTGTATTACGCCACCAATGATCACTCGTTAGTAAAAAGGCGCCAGCAATACTTACGGCGCCTTTTCTTTTATCGGATCACGAACAACGTTAGCCATCATTACTCGCGAGCGACTGTTTAACGGATTTGCCTAACAATGAGTGGATCCAAAGCAAGAGTATCTGTATAGCCAAGGCAGCAAATACCACATAGTGAGACGGATAAAGTCCACTAACCACAAAACTAGTTAGCGCTAAGGCACCATTGGTTAGCGCATAAGGCAGTTGGGTTCGAAAGTGTTCAAACTGATCACAGCCGGAGCCAGTGGAGGCAAATACTGTAGTTTCCGAAATCGGTGAACAGTGATCGCCAAACAGTCCGCCAGATAACACCGCACCAATACAGACCAGCATCGGCGAATCTATGGCGATTGCCGTTGGCAAAACCAACGGCATCATGATAGCGAAAGTGCCCCAAGACGAACCGGTGGCGAACGAAATAACCGCCGCAATAACGAAGGTTGCCGCAGGCAACAACCAAGACGGAAAGCCGGCCTGAGCAATGCGGGCAATATAAGCGGCAGTACCTAACTCTTTACCTAGCGCACTCAATGTCCAAGCTAAGACCAACACAATCGCTATCTGCATCATATTGTTCATCCCTTGCAGATAGAGACTAATGCCCTCACCGATTTTCCGCACACGGCTGGCGGCCATTAGAAGGATCAAGGTCGTGGCAGCAAAGAAATAGCCACTAGATAATGCCGCTCTGAATACCGCACCGGAAATCTGTTTAAAAGGAAAACCTAGCGGAACTAACATCACCAAGATGACGCTGACCATAACCAATAGTGGCGCCCAGACAAACGCCGCTTTAGCGTTAGGATGAGAGAAACTTTTTACGCTGACATCGGTATAACCGTGTGTCAGCCCTTCGTTGACCGCCCTTTCCGCACGCGCCATTGGCCCGAAGTCCATCTTGTGCATTGCCAACACTGGCACAATAACAACCGCTAATATTGCGTAAAACTGAAACGGAATTGCGCCAACAAACGCATCCCACTCACTGATATCAGGCGCTGCCACGACCAGCTCTTTGCGAATAAGCCCCATGATATAAACGCCCCAACCGATAAATGGCACTAAAATCGCCACGGGAGATGCGGTTGAATCAACAATAAACGCGAGCTTTTGTCGTGAGACGTTGAGCTTGTCGAACAGCGGCCGAAATACCGGACCAATGATCAGTGGTGTCCCTAGATCGGAAAAGAAGATGACGATGCCGCCAAACCATGCCGCAATTTGTACTTGCCATTTGGACTTAACCCACGAGGTAACGCGTTCTGCAAATGCGTGGCCGCCACCTGATTGTTCCATCAGCGCCACAAAACCGCCGATGAATACCAACAACACGAGTACGCCAGCGTTATAGCTATCGGTAACTTGTGGCACCAAATAGTGCTGCACCATTTGACCGAAAACGGATAACGGATTAATTGATTGCTGCAGCATCAATACGCCAACAACAACACCAGAAAACAGACCTAGCACCACTTTACGGGTCCAAAGCGATACCAATAAGGTAACCAAAATAGGCATTAACGACCATGCGTCCTGCTGAAACACTACAACCTCTGTTTTTATTTTTCTTTTAATGTAACAGGGTTATAACAAACTATGTCAGCGAAGCAAAACCCTGCATCGGATGAAAAACAGATCGCTTAATTGTCGTTGCAGAATATGTAATTTGTCTCGAGCACGCGGGGATTGGGAAGTCGAACGCTGGACAAACAAAAGGCCCGCATAATGCGAGCCTTTTGTTTTGAATATGGCGGAGGAGCAGGGATTTGAACCCT
>NZ_JPEO01000001.1 GCF_000753795.1 Shewanella mangrovi | reverse complement strand
AGCCACCTGCTATGCAGGTGGATTTTTACTACCAAAAAGATAATTAATTGACACTAATGCTGTTTATGTCAAAAAATTAGGATCTGCAAGCTAGTTTTTCGCAGCAATTGTCGGTAATGTCTGAGCCGTAAATAAAGGACTATAAAATAAATCTAATATTAGGGAGCATCTAGCCAACAGATGCAGGACGCCAGTCGTAATCCCGCATTATGGGACGATAACAACCATTATCGACGCTCTTTATTGCGCATCATGCTGTGGCTGATGGCGGCAATTGCGCTCGGCCTGAGCCTCAGTAATCTTTCCTCTCATAAAAGCCTGGGCTTTATTCTGGCTGAAGCTGGCATCGGCCTTTATTGTTTGCTGTTTCTGGCACGTCTAAAAACAATTCAGCATTTGCGTTGCTGGACCACACTGCTCATCACGCTGGCGTTTACCATCATTAGCTACGGCATTTACTCCAAGGCGTTGTTTGCCGATGGCTTTTACTGGCTAATGTTATTGCCGCCCATGAGTTTACTGTTCAATGGCCTGCTGGTGGGGGGAATATTATCGGCCCTGTTTGGCGTGGTCGGTATCGGCATTATGGGGCATTCACTGCGCATGCCGGACCAATCGATAGATATTCCATTATTTGTAAATGCAAGTGTCTGCTATCTGCTTATCTGGGCCATCTGCCATGTGTGTGAATATCGACGCATAAGAGTCGTGAGGAAGCTACGTGACATCGCCTCACGCGATCCGCTCACTGGCATCTACAACCGACTGCACCTCGAAGATGTATTCTCTCTATTGGTGCAACAACATCAACAGGGCGCAAAGTCGTTTGCCTTACTGCTGCTGGATATCGACTATTTTAAACGTCTTAATGACCAATTTGGTCACAGCGCTGGCGATCAGGTTTTACGGGAATTAGCCGCCAGATTGAAGCAAATCTGCATGAAGAACGACTGGCGTTTTCGCGTTGGTGGTGAAGAATTTTGTATCTTGCTGCCGGACTGCGACCGAGAGCTGGCGCAATCGATGGCAGAAAGCTTAAGGCAAAATGTGCAACGTCAACCCGTTCAGTTTCATCAGCAAGCGCTGCCATTTACCGTCAGTATTGGCATTGCCATCTGGCAGCAAGATGGCGACGACTTTGATGCCTTGTATCGTCAGGCGGACCAACGGCTATATCATGCCAAACGCTGTGGCCGTAACCGCACCGTTGTAGCTATCGGAAACAGCCCGCGAATGACAACAGATGTCGACAGTCAGCAAACCTAAGCGGGTTACATTAACGGTGTCCAATGCTGCTGATAGTTTTGTCTGGGCATCAATTGGTTGAGATATTCCAGATTTGCGTTGGGATCAGCGCCGCGGGCAATCTCATAACAACGCTCGGGCTGTTGCAGCACAATTTGCACTATCTGTTTATCGAGCTTGCCCTTATCGACAAAGCCACTCACGATGTCGAGCACACGACTCAAATCCATTCCCGGGCGATAAGGCCGATCTTGCACTAATGCCTGAAACACGTCAGCAACGGCAATAATGCGTGCTTCGGTACTAAAATCACGCTCCGATGGATGAAACGGATAGCCCGCATTATTAATGCCTTCGTGGTGATATGCCGCCCAGCGCGCAATCTCCTGCATGCCATCAATATGGCGCAAAATTTCATAGGTTTCATAGCTATGCTGGTTCATCACCGCCCGCTCGGCATCATCTAACGGCCCAGGTTTATCTAAGATGCTGTCCGGCGTATGCAGTTTGCCGATATCGTGCAATAAGCCAGCAATCTCTATCTTGTCGCACTGCTGCTGTGATAAACCATATTGAGTAGCGATAAACTTGGCAACATCGGCGACTTTGACCGAATGCTGCGCGGTAAAGGGACTCTTTTGATCAACAATATAGGAAATGATCAGCGACAGCTGTTTGACCTCAGCCAAAGATAACTGTTGATGACTGGCGATTTTGCCCATATCCCAGGTGTAGCGAGTGATGTGCCGATCTTCCAAGGCTATCCAGAATGATTCACAGTCTGCCACCCGCTGAAATGCCGCCACTAACTCGGGATCGAAATAGCGGCCGGAATGACTATCGATCATCTGACAGATCTGTTGCCGCGCCAGCAAAATATCGCGTTCGTAATGCGCCGCAGCAAACACATCGACCCGATCACTGAGGAAAATCAGATTCGCCATGCGTTTGTCATGTTCGCTGATCGACTTTTCTCGCAACGTTTGCCAAGCCGTATGGTGATGTAATAGCGGCAGCGCGAATTTCTTTAGTGGCGCAAAGGCATTCAGCAAGTGATACCCGATATCGCAATGAATGTGGGAATCTTCCCAGTCGAAAAAATTCACCAGATTGGCATGCATCTGTTCAGAGGACACTCCACAATCATGCAGCAGGCCGAAGTCAAAGGCGTATTGCAGCGAATTATCGCTGAGCCCCAGTTCATTGCCGATTTGCGCCGCAATATAGCCAACCCGCTTGCCATGATTGGTATCATTCATTCCAACCAGTGACACCGCAGTTTCAATCGCCAGAATCATCTGCCGTAAATCGATAGTGAGTGAGCCAGAGTTATTCATGTCATTCCTTCGACACTGAAATTATGATTGCTACCAATAATAGTCAGTAATCAATATTTGTCTGGCTTTCAAGCCCCAAAAACGACAAAAAAACACCAAAGTGGCATATAAAAAATATAAGTAAATTAGCAGGTTAAATTAGATAACAGCTGATATTAGCGGGTTTGACGGCCAACATCACAACCAAACCCGCCATGAAACAACAGCTTAACGGTGATTAGAAAGAATAAGTAACAGAAACGCCAACGTTGCGCGGATCGGCAACCGACGCATAACCAGTAGGATAACGTCCACCTGCAGCAGTGCGGCTGAGTACCGCCATTTTATCAAAGGCGTTATTGACGAATGCATTGATCTGCCAGTCCGCGGTTTTATAGCTGGCTTGCAAACGCACTAAGGTATAATCCCCGGCTTTGTTGCCAGCGGTATTGGCAAAATCACCATAGTATTCGCCCACATAATTGGCCGAAGCGCTGGTACTTAACTCATTGGTTAACCAATAAGTCACACCAAGGTTACCGGTAAATTTAGGGGCATTATTCAGCTCATTGCCATTGGCACTTTGGTAATCAGCGCCTGCATCCTTAATATCACTGTGAAGCCAACCAGCTCCGGCGTTTACCTGCAGTGAATCGGTCACATCAGCGTTAATGCCCACCTCAGCACCATATGTCACGACGTCATCCATGTTGATGATGTAACGCTCAGTATTGAGTGACTGAAAGCCGTCATAGTCGTTGTAAAACAGGTTAGCAGTCAGGAACACAGCACCATCAAGCAGTGCACTGCGGCTGCTGAGTTCATAGGTCATGACCTTTTCTTCGTCATAATAGTAATAATCTTGCGCGGTAAAATTCAGTGCGCCACCCGCCGCGTTGTAGCCCTTACGCGCACTTAGCGCTAAGGTGGTGGCATCCGTCATGGCGTACTGCAGTTCCAGTTTAGGCAGGAAAACATCCGTGTCTTTATCGAGACCAGCATCAATGGCGCCATAGATAAAATGACGTGTTTGCGACTCACGCTCCAAGCGCGCGCCGGTCAGTAAACTTAGCTTATCGGTTAAGGAAAAGGTGATTTCACCGTAAGCCGCCAGCGAGTCACTGCTGTCATCGCCGTTATATGCCGCCGAACCAACGCTGAGGATATCGTGCTCACGTTTAAAATAATCGACGCCAATGAAACCAAACATGGCATCGCCGCGCTGATTGAATGACAGCTTGGCATCCACCGTGTAGTTGTCTTCATCAAAAGCCAGCACCTGCTTTTCCGCTTCAGTTTCATCGTAACTGTCAAAGCCCCAGTGATAGTCCATGTAGGCGGTTAACACTTCCAAACGCAGATCATCATTAAACGCATAATCCGTTTTGAGACTGGTCGTTTTCACACGGGTTTTAATGTCGCGGAAATAGAGTCGATTAAATTTGGATAGATCATCTGCTTTGTAATAGACGCGGCCAACATCGCCCTTTTCGTTGCTGTCAGAATAGCTGAGTAACATCGATAGCTTATCGGTCGGAGTCCATTTCAGCTTGGTACGGACGTGAGATGATTTCACCTTATCCAGATCGTAATCCGGTGAATTGCCTTCATAGCCACTGTCATCCGTAATGGTATTGCCATTGAGCTGCTGAGCACTGATACGAAACGATAGCGTGTCGGTCACCAACGGGCCGGAAAGCGCTACCGAGGTATCGATATAACTGTCCTGATTACGATAGCCCAGCCGCGCCGCACCATGCCAATCTTCGGTCGGATCTTTGGTCTTAATGTAGATGGCCCCTGCCATGCTATTGCGACCATTGCTGGTTGATTGGGGGCCGCGATAGATTTCCATCTGCTCCATATCCCACAAGCCCATATCGCCACTGTTGTCCGCCACAAAAGGTTGCGCCACACCATCGACCAAAATAGAGACGCGACCTTTCGCACCGCCGGAAATCGAGTTAAATCCACCGGCCGAGCCATTACCACTGACACCACGAATATCAGGCAATGAACCCGCTACCGCCACCACATTGGGGATCTCAGATACCGCTTCGGTAATCGACTTATATTGGGTGCTGTTGAGCACCTCTTCCGACAATACCGCCACCGATGAACTGGTGTCTTTGAGCGATTTAGGCGCTTTTTCACCAATAATCACAATTTTTTCAATCGCCTGCGTATCAATAACAGCATCGTCAGCCAGCGCATTCTGCGCCATCAACGCCGAGGTGATGGCCAAACTAAGAGGGAGTTTTTTATATATGAGTGGGGACATCATCAGCTCCAAGCTAATCATTTTGCACATATCTAAGCCAGCCTCCGTTAAGTGCTTACCACCGCATTGAAGGCGAAGCAACACTGAACAAAAGAAAGCTTATATGTTTAAATTCAATGACTTTAAGAGCCATAAGTGACTCATGAAGACATTCACGAGTCATTACTCTAGCGCCGAACCAAACAAATACAAATGAGTTTGATTATCATTTGTGATCATTTACACAGATGGACCGTCTTAACGACTGATATTTACATTTGTTGGCAATCACAGACGACATGCAAGACATTTAAGCAACTGAGGCAAGCATCGAATAAAAAATGCCGCACAAGGCGGCATTTTGACAACATGACTCATAGGTACGGATTAAGCGACAAGCGCTAACCCAAGCGGCGATTTAGAAAATATCCAACTTGATATTACGTATCCCCCACTCACGCATTGCTTCACCTTGCGGACCCATCTCATTGGCCGGATGGAACTTGGTACCAATCGGGCTGATACGATGCAAAAAGCTAATCTCACCTGGATAATGCAACGACAAAGTATTGGCTGGTTGTGCGCCATCATCAGGCTGCATCACCCGTACAAACAGATTATTGGTTGGGGTGGAGAAACTAATCTTGCTGTTATTCCCCGTCAGAGTCAGCCAGTGAATGTCCGAGAAATACCCCTTAAACTCAGGAAACTGCCATTTTTCGCCGGCAATACCGTCATTATAATCATTCTCCCAAGTGCCGTACTTAACCCCTTCTAAGCGGTTAGCCCACACGCGATACGGACCATCACCTAGCCAACGTTTATGCTGAATCGCGGCTTTCGGATAGTCAAAACTGACGCCGTGCAGCACATATTTGCCATCTAGCTGATAGTCGAGATCCATCGACAGATAACCTGCTGCGTGTACCGTCCAAATCAGCTTGCTTATCCCCGCAGGCGGATTAACCACAGTGATCACTATGTCGCCGTTTTGGGTGGTAGTTTTGAGCTCTGTGGTGCCTTTAGCTGTCGCCTTGTCGTCGACACGCGTGCCATCATGTAGCGGCCACACACCTCTGCGACTATCAAAGGCACTATCGTCGGAACGCAGTAATACCGGTCCATGGGTCAGCGCAGCTTGGCCCTGCTTTTGATAGGACTGTAAGAGACCCGTAGTCGCATCGAAGTTAATGATCGTGTCAGCGACGCTCACTTGCAGTTGCTTGCTGGTATGCAAGGTAATTTGCGGCTTGCTGCCAGACTGCGCTTGCTTAGTAAAATCCTGTTCTGCCTGCTGCGCGGCCGCTGTTGCGGTCTGAATTGGCCAGGTGTCAGTCCAGATTGGCTCATGTTTTGCGTTATAGAATTCGACTTCCAAACGGCCTTGCTGCTGCCAATTATCTGGTAGCGCTAACTGCACTTTGCCCTGCTGCTTAGGTTTAATCGCGGGCAATGCCATCTTATGGCTGGCGACTAATTTTGCTTTACCAGCAAACGGGGTCACTGGCTGATACAAGCGCCACTCCAGCGTTGCACCACTTAAGTCGATAAAGTCATAGAGGTTTTTAATGGTTAACTCACCATTAAATTGTGGCGATAGCGTTTTGCCATTGGCGATATTGACGACCTTAATCGGCGCCCAGATATCTTTAATAGTGAAGTAACTGCCTTCCAATTCATGGTGCGGGCCAACAATGCCATCAGGTGCATGATTTCCATCAGTGTCGATGCGGTTATTTTCATCGGTGCGCACTACGCCTTCATCGGCCAGCACCCATAAAAATCCGCCAGCACCAAATGGCGCATTACTGATGTAATTCCAAAAATCGCGTAAGCCAGCACCGTGACCACCATCGTACAAGCCATGCAAAAACTCCGTTGGCATCAGAATTTCGTTCTGCTCTGTTTTCGCCAACAGCTCGGCATAGGTTGGGTAATGATCGGTATCAATATGACGGAACAGCTCCCACGGATGGATCACCGGCCGCTGTTGAAGATCGTACTTGGCGTAATCGTCATTAACCTCGTTATTCCAACCACCTTCATTACCATTGGCCCACATTAGAATGCTTGGGTGGATTTGATCGCGGCGAACTAACTCACCCACCAAGCGCTGCGCGGTAGGCGTATCTAACACTGGCTTTTGCCACGTCGTCAGTTCGTCAATCACATAAATTCCCATGCGATCGGCGGCTTCTAAAAAATGCACATCTGGCGGATAGTGCGACATACGTACCGCATTCATGTTCATGCTTTTTATCAGCTTGATATCATCAATGCTGATTTGCTTAGTGAGCGTGCGGCCAGTTTCTGGACGGAAGCTATGACGGTTAACGCCCTTCAAGGTGATCTTGGTGCCGTTCAAGTACAAACCATCATGCGGCCGAACTTCAAAGGTTCTAAAACCGAATGTCTTGTCCAAGCTATGAACCGTGTTAGCCCCAGCTTTGAGCTGCAATCTGACTTGATACAGATTAGGTGTTTCCGCTGTCCATAACGCCGGGGCATCGATTTGTGCAGTTAAATGCGCTTTATGCTCACTCACGCTGCCAGAACTAAATGGCTTGCCGACCGGATTGCCCGCCATATCAAGGATTTGCCCTTCAACATAACTGTTAGCTGGTAGTGCATCACCGCCGACGTAAGCGTCCAGCGCAAATTGACCATTGGCTTTGGCATCGAGGCTGACCCAATCGATATAAGATTTTGGCAATGCCTGCAGGAAGACTTGACGGAAAATCCCGCCAAACACCCAGTAATCCGCTTGGCGTTCCGCGGCTTCAATGTGCTTATTGGCCGAGATTTTATCCACGACCACTTTCAGCTCATTGCTTTGCCCAGCCTTTAAAAACGGGGTGATATCGTAGCTGAAGCGATAAAAGCCGCCTTGATGCTTAGCGCCAACCTGCTGACCGTTAACAAATACGGTGGCATCGGTCATGACACCATCGAACACTATCTTGATGGTTTTACTCTGCCAGTCGGACGGAATGCTAAAGTCTCGACGGTAGATGCCCTGCTCATCGTGTTTATCCACTACGTGGCCATAATCGTAGCCACCGAAGCCTTGCAACTCCCAATTAGACGGCACGGCAATTTTGCTCCATTTGCCACAGTTGCGGCCTTTGGTGCAGTAAAAATCCCACTGCACGGCATCATCGCTGCCGGTACCACTGAGCATTTGGATCTGAGTAGTCACCTTGGCAGAAGGTGCTGCTGCTTGCGGTGTTTGATTAGAACAGGCCGCTAAACCGAGACTAAGCCCGACAACGAACAGTTGCCATAGCCGATGTCTGACGCTACGAATATCCATCATGTTTCCTTGTATAGTCTTGTGTCTTGCTCCCTCAGGAACAACCTTGCCCACCAATTCACTTATGGTGCAGCAAAACCCATTAGTAATACAATTAAACTTGAGTGGAATTAGCTCATCATTAAATCTGAGCACCGCGCACTAACAAAAAACGCCGCTGTTCGCGGCGTTTTTTTATGTGGCTATTGAGTCGTGTTCCAATTGGGCAACCGCACTTGCGTTAAATGCTCAATAAAGAACATAAACTGACGCCGCTGCACATAATCAATCGGGCCGGTGGAGCGACCGACACTGTGCTCACCGCCGGGTACGGCTAATAAATCAAAGTCTTTATTTGCCTTGATCAGTGCGTTCACCAATTGTAGTGAGGAGGATGGGTCAACATTGCTGTCTTGCTCACCATAAATAATCATCAGTTGGCCTTGCAGCTTAGCGGCATTCACCACCGCCGAAGCGCGTAAATAGCTGTCATCAACAGGCCACCCCATCCACTGCTCGTTCCAACTCATTTTATCCATACGGTTGTCATAACAGCCCGCATAGGCCACGCCAACTTTATAGAAATCGGGGTGAAACAGCAGCGCACTCAAGGTGCTTTGACCACCCGCCGATGCGCCATAGATACCGACGCCATTGTCGATGTCATACCAAGAATATTTTTTCGCAGCGGCTTGATGCCACAGCATGCGATCGGGAAAGCCGGAATCGCCAAGGTTCTTCCACGCCACATCGTGAAACGCCTTGGAGCGATTTTTAGTCCCCATGCCATCCATCTGCACGACGATAAAACCTAAGTCAGCCAGTGCTTGCATGCCAATCACTTTATCGCCGCCAGAATGATAACCAAACGGCCAGAAATCCTTTGGCACAAAGCTGTCATGAGGGCCGGCATAGATATTCTCAATCACCGGATAGCGCTTATTGGGATCAAAATTTTGCGGCTTAACAATCAATCCCCAAATGTCGCTCTTGCCATCACGGCCTTTAGCAACAAACACCTGTGGCGCCTTAAAGCCAGCTAGGGTCAGCAAGCTGATATCGCCCTTCGCCACAGTGCGGATTAGCTGACCATCGGCGTGATTTAACGTCATCACATTAGGCAGGTCCACACGGGAATAGCTATCGACAAAATACTGCATGTCACTAGAAAAACTCAGATGATGATTGGCTGGCGCCTTGGTTAACGCGGTTAAACCGGAACCATCAAAGTTGATGCGGTAGTAGTGGACAAAATAGGGATCTTCACCGGCATTAACGCCACTGGCGGCAAACCAGATTTGCCGCTTGTCATCATCCACATGCAGCACATTACGCACCGGCCAAGCACCCTCGGTAATTTTATGCTTCACCTGACCGCTGGCACCATCCATCAGATACAAATGCGCCCAGCCATCACGCTCTGACAGCCAAATGATTTCATTCCCCAAACCATGTACTTCATGGGCATAACTGCCACCCCATTGATTAATAAAGGTATCAGTTTGCTCATCAACAACAGTCCGCGGCTTGGCAGTTTCGACACTGACTTCTATTAGCTTGGCGCGCTGGTGACCACGCTCAGTGTAAGTAAAAGCGAAGCTTTTACTGTCGCGACGCCAATGCAGATTTTCTAGCAGATAGCCGTTAGCAAACAAAGCGCGATCGATAGCAACTTGCTTGCCGCTGTTCACCTCAAACAACACCGGCTGCTCGACATCCATCACATCGCCGGGCTTGGGATAAAGCTGCTTGATGACTTTGGGCTGCAACTGATCATCGGGCGATGACAGCACCCGCGTGACGTAACGCGCATAACCGGGCGTGACTTTCAATGCCACAACAAAACGTGAGTCTGGCGACCATTGAATCGACTCAGCATCGTAAAAGTTGTCTTCAGTGCCATCTTGGCTGAGCAGCAGTTGTCGGCCATCACTGCCAAGTAACTCAATATTATTGTCTTTTACATGGGCACTGAATTTAGCGTTAGGGGCTGGCCGCAAAGGGTTAGCAGCTGGCACCCGCATATCTCGCACTTCGCCATCCGCAATCGGCCTTGATGGGTCTGCAACGGCATTGCAACTAGGTGCACTAAGGCTGCAATGCCAAGGCGCATAATGCAGATAAAAACTGATGCCATCGCCTTCGTACCAAAAATCATCAAATGGGAGTTGTAATGCGATAATGGTTTCGCCCAGCGCAGTGGTCATGCCCTTGGCCACCAGCGTTTGGTCAAAAGCTGCAGCTTTAGTATCGCTGTCGGCATTTTCTTTAATAAAAGCAAAGCCACCCGCGACAGTTTTGCGATAGTAAAATTCGTGGGTATCGGGAACCCAGCGCGCCGGAAAGGCAATATCACGGGTAAGGCCTTGCCAATTTTTGCGTAAATCGACACTGGCTTGTATCTGCTCAGCAGAGACTTTGGCGTGGGCAATTGGCGCAAAAAACGCCGTAAAACAGCAGGTAAGTAGGACTGAGGTTGATAGTTTCATCTTGTTATAGGTTGTCATGATTGGTTGGCATCAAATCAACAATATGCCGCATGGTTCGTTCGATAACTGACACCATTCCACAACCGCATAATTTATACAAAAATTTAAGCGTTTCTAAATATGACAGGTGCGCAACCTATACAGAGAAACGACGATAAGCAGACAGCTTAAACAGCAAGTGACGAGCGCAGAAACAAGGAAAGTGCAGAGCCCAGACTGCGCTAGTTGCTAACATCAGACGCCATCATATTAACGGGCTTGCCGCACATGGCGAGCCAAAATAGTATCCAGTTTATTGGCAAAGGCTTGACGGTCAGCTTGGCTCAAGGCCGGTGGACCACCGGACTCAATACCACTAGCACGCAGTGTATCCATAAAATCACGCATGGTGAGCCGTGACTTAATGTTGTCATCGGTATATTGCTCGCCACGCGGCGTTAAGGCCAAGGCCCCTTTTGCCAACACATCTGCCGCTAACGGAATATCGCTGGTAATGACTAAATCGCCGCTTTGCACCCGGGCTACAATTTCGTTATCGGCGACGTCAAAACCTTTTACCACTTGTAAGGTATTGATGAACTTTGACTTAGGCACTCGCAGCGCCTGATTGGCCACCAGCGTCACCATCACTTGGCAGCGCTCGGCAGCGCGAAACAACACCTCTTTAATCACGACAGGACAGGCGTCAGCATCGACCCAAATTTGCATCTTAACTCCTAAGATTCAGCCAATGGCGGCACTAGGCCCCACATTGCCAGTCCGGCAACCGCTGACACCAATAAGGCTATTTTACTCACCGTATTACCTTTTGATGGAGCGCTGAGTTCCATGCGTCCCCGCACCACCATGACCAACATGGTAATACCGCTGAGGTAAGCTAGCTCCACTAAATTCGCCAGGGATTTGCCACGCATATCCACTGCGGATAGCAGCGCCCAGACAAAGAAAGGCATAAACAGTTGGCCCCAATCCCAGACATAAAGCTGGGCGCGACTTTGATAACGCCACCAAATCACCAACCCCACAATGGCAGTGGGCAATCCAAAAAACGGGTACCAGACAAATAAAGCGTTTAGTTGATCCATGAACAATTACACATAACTCATTTTCTTGCGGTTATTGTGGCCTAATTCAGGCGGCAATCCTAGCGCTGTGCGCGAGCAGCATGACGATGCAACAGCCGCTATAGTATTGCTTGAACGAGGATGTTGCGAAAAAGCTAAACATGCCAGCGCTGATATAATCGAAAAATGTAAACTGTAGCTTCAAAAAATTCACATATTCTTTGCCAAATTAGCAGGATATGATGACCTCAGTTTCTGATACAGGATGTTAACTACATGACAACTCAACGTTCTTACACTGGTATTGCCAAATTGCTGCACTGGACGATGGCGGCGGTAATTTTGGTCGCAATGGCGATTGGCGCTTATGCTGCATTATTCATGAGCTATGGTATTGATGCTGCGCACGATGCCGCCAAAGGCGAAATGATCACGCTGCATAAAGAGATTGCAACTGTGAGTATCTTTCTGATTGTGCTGCGTATTATCTGGCGTGCCACCCACCGTCCACCCGAGCTAGTAGGCATGAGTCAGTTCATGCAAAAAGCAGCGCACGGTGGCCATCATCTGCTGTACCTGCTGATGGTACTCGTTCCTATTTCAGGTTGGGCATTTAGCTCAGCAGCGGGCTACCCAATTCCTGTTGCAGGCTTATTTACGCTGCCACCTTTGCTGGACAAATCGCCAGATCTGCAACCCATTTTTGCTGAGATCCACGAGATTTTGACCTACGGCTTATTGGTGGTGATTGCTGGTCACGTATTCTTTGCCTTGAAACACTACTTCATCGACAAAGATAAGAGCTTGCAATCTATGCTGCCGGGTAAGATTAAAGACTAATCTGCCCAGCCATAAAAAACGCCAGCATATGCTGGCGTTTTTTATGGCTGAATCTCAGTTAGAAGCTGTACTTCACGCTGACCTTATAGCTGCGTGGCTCACCAGGCATAGTCCAGATGGCCGAATAAGAGCTTGGGTAGTAGGTCTCATCAAATAAGTTGGTCACGTTCAGTTGCAATGACAATTGCGCGTTAATCGCATAGTTGGCAAACAGATTCACTAAGGTGTAGTCCGGCAACACATAGTCAGGGTCAATGGTTTCACCTAAACGCTCGCCCACATATTTGACGCTGCCACCAAAGTTAGTTTCTTTACCAAACAATGAGGTGTAATGCTTCAGCGTTAGGCTACCACTGTGCTTGGGAATATTAATCAAACGACTGCCGCTGGGAATGTTGACGCCCCAATCAGCATTAATCACATCGTTGGCGGTATGCGCATCGGTATAGGCGTAAGACAACCACAGCTGGGTTGCTTCGCTAATGAATGCTGTCAGCTCCACCTCAACACCATCGCTTTCCGCTTTACCCAACGCAGCCGAATAACCGGAATTCACCGGATCGGCGGTCAACACATTACTCTTTTCCGCTTTAAATAGCGCAATTGAGCCCGAGATAACGTCAAACTCAAATTTGGTGCCGATTTCATAAGATTTACTTTCTTCTGGCTCAAAGGCAACGCCCTGATAATCGGCACCCGTGTTAGAGCGGAAGCCCTCAGCATAGCTGCCATAGAAGCTGACTTGTGGACGCCATTGATAAACTAAGCCAGCGCGCGGACTAAAGACGTTTTGCTTTTGCTTACTCGTGGTTTGAGTGTTGTGCTTATCAATCTGTTGCTCAAAGCTGTCAAAACGGCCGCCGAGCAACATTTTCCACTGCTCACTCAAATCCAATTGATCTTGCAGGTAAATGCCATAGCTATCTTGCGTCTCAGTTTGATCGTTTAGCAGTGCCATTTCCGGTGCTTGCTGACCATATTCTGGTGTAAATACATTGATGCTGTAGCTGTTGTCTCCTGCTGAAGGACGATAACGCAACCAATACTTATCAAAATCAAAATGATAGCCATCGATACCTAACAACAAATGGTGTTGTAAGCTGGCCAATTCAAAGCTTCCTGAAAGCTCTACTCGGCCCGATAAATCTGTCGCAGAAAAATCACGATAACTGTGCTGACGACTCAAGGTCTCACCATCGGTAAACAAGAGTTGGCGACCATGCACCAGTTCAGGATCGCTAGAAAAACCTTTTAGCGAGGTATCGCGATAAGCAATGCCACCAAGTAAGCTCCAATCACCAAAATCGTGTTCAATTGAGAGTTGATGTCCCAATACATCTATTTCATTGGCACCATCACTTTCTTCGCCCAGAAAGCGGGTCACAGGCAGTGCTTCGGGATCGCCATCAATCGCCACAATGCCACGATCAAATGGCGCTTCCTGATCCACATATTCCAGCTCATAGCTGACTCTGGTTTGCTCATTCAGCAGCCAAAGCAGAGACGGCGTAAGTACGGTTTTTTTCGACGCTATTGGGGTGCGGAAACTGCCCTTATCTTCATACGCGCCATTGATACGCGCGGCAACCGAGTCAGAAAGTGCGCCAGTAACATCCCCTTCCACTCGATAGTTGTCCCAACGCCCAGCAGAAAGCTGCAGGTAACCTTGCGGCGCAAACTGCGGCTTTTTGGTAATAATGTTGATAGTTCCGCCCGGCTCTGAGCGGCCATAAAGTGCCGAGCCAGGTCCTTTCATCACTTCGATACTTTCAATATTGGAGGTATCCCGAGTGCCACCAAAACCGCGGCCAGCGTTATAGCCATTTACCAAGTAACCAGACGGGACATTTTCATCACCAATAAAGCCGCGCACAGCAAAGCTGTCCCATACGCCACCAAAGTTGTTCTGCCGACTCACCGCCGCAGACATATCCAATGCATCCATAAAACTGGTGATACCCGCGTCATTCAAGCGTTCTAGCGACAACACTTCCACTGACTGAGGTTGCGCGTTCAGCGGCACATCGCCACGAAATGGCTGACGAATATGATTTACTTCGATGTGTTCAATGTTGTCTTCAGCGGCGGAGACGTTAGCTGACATTGCGGCGGCAACCGCAGCGGTTAATGCGGTAAGACGAAAAGCCCCGATTACGGACATAGGGTGAGACTCCAATATGAGACTCAGCACGACTTTAATTCAGCCCAGTTCCGATACAGGCGACCAAGTGGCGAGCGCTCAGCAGATTTAGACTTGCGGCGAAGGAGCACATTCCCTGACCAGCACCACACGTCATCCTAATTGCAGCGAATGTTAATGGTAATTATTGTTATTTACAAACAAGAAAATGCAATTTATGAGGAAATGTTAAGCAACTAACATTTTTACCACGGTATGCCCGTAAGTTAGCGGTGGAGCAGACAGTAACAAACAGCAACACTTCCGTCGTTGCGTCAGCTTTTATTCACTAGATTTCAGCGTTATTGTGTGTTTGCTTTTAGAGTGTGGCCCAGATCACCTTTTACAGCGCCACGCCGTAACTAACCAACCAAATAGAAGGCGTCACGAACGCCCAATACATAACAAGAATTAGGAGCCCCTGTGAAAAATGCTGCAATTACACTGGCGGTAGGTCTCGCGCTGACTGGCATCGAGTTTGCTGCCAATGCTGAAGTGCCAACCCCAGTTGATAAACCCTATACTGGCAATATCCAATTAAAAGTGGATGCTACAGACCTCTCCCACCGCATCTTCAATATCAGCGAAGTTATCCCCGCCAAACCGGGCAAACTCACGCTGTTGTACCCTTCATGGATCCCCGGCCATCATTCACCAACCGGCCCTATCGATAAAGTGGCGGGCTTTGAATTCAAAGCCAACGGCAAAGTGCTGGCATGGGAACGCGATGCGGGGAATGTTAATGCTTTCCATATCGACGTGCCGCAAGGCGCTGACAAAGTGGAAGTCAGTTTTCAGTTTTTGTCTCCACAAAACCGTGGTCAAGGCCGCGTAGTAATGACACCAGAGATGCTCAATCTGCAATGGAACACAGTTGCGCTATATCCGGCAGGTTATTACACCCGTCAGATCCCAGTCGATTCCTGTGTCACACTGCCACAAGATTGGCATTACGCCACGGCGCTGGAAGCCAAAAGCAGCAAAGGCAACAGCTACTGCTTTAAGACTATCGATTTTGAAAACCTCGTCGATTCCCCCATGTTTGCTGGTAAATACTACAAGCGGGTTGATTTGAATCCCGGTGCAGAAACGCCAATCCACCTGAACGTATTTGCCGACCGAGCTAAGGATTTGGAGATCAGTGATGAAGGCTTAAAAGCGCATCGCGAGCTGGTACAGCAGATGTATAAACTGTACGGTGCGCATCACTATAATCACTATGACTTTCTACTGGCGCTAACCGATAAACTCGGTGGTATAGGTCTGGAACATCACCGCTCCAGCGAGAACAGCGGCAAACAAGATTATTTCACTAAGTGGGATAAATCTTGGTTAGGTCGTGATTTATTAGCGCACGAATTTAACCATTCATGGGATGGTAAATATCGTCGTCCGGCTGAACTGTGGACCCCAACTTACAACCAAACTAAGCGTGATATGGGGTTGTGGGTGTATGAAGGTCAAACGCAATTCTGGGGTTATATTGTCGCCGCCCGCTCCGGCTTGTGGAGCCACGACAACGCGATGGATATGCTAGCATTGTTAGGTGCTACCTATGATAAAGGCCGCCCTGGCATGCAATGGCGCAATATTTTGGATACCACCAATGATCCAACGATTGCCCAGCGGTCACCTTTAGCGTTCCGCAACTATCAAATGAGTGAAGACTACTATCAAGGTGGACAGCTGATCTGGTACGCCATTGATGCCAAACTGCGTAACCTGACCGGTAATAAAACCTCAGTAAACGATTTTGCGAAAGCCTTCTTTGGCGTACATCCTGGCGCGTGGGATATCAATACCTACACATTTGATGACGTGGTCGCGACGCTGAATGGTCTGCAACAATACGATTGGGCCAGCTTCATCAATGCCCGACTGAAAGGCCATGTTAACCTGTCAGATTCGCTGAAAGATCAAGGTTGGCAGTTAGTGTATAACGACACACCATCCAAAGCGGTTAAAGCGATGGAAGACCGTTATAAGCGTTATAACTTCACCTATTCACTTGGTTTTGACACCAACAAAGATGGCACGTTGAGAGACGTGTTATGGGATAGCCCAGCCTTCAACGCCGGTTTGTCGCCAAGCATGACTATCATTGCGGTTAACGGCGAAAGCTACAAAGCTGAACGTTTGAAAGACGCGATTACCGACGCCAAAGACAGCAAAGCACCGATTGAATTGCTGGTAAAAGATTTCGATCAATACCGCACCATCAAAGTGGATTATCATCAAGGCCTGAAATATCCGCATCTGGTGCGTATCGAAGGCAGCAAAGATTACCTGTCTGAGATGCTGACACCGCTATAAGTTCTGTTGGTTCGCCTAGATATGATGACAAAGCAAACAGCCCGCACTGCGGGCTGTTTTTTATTTAAATCATCGGCAAGCGTTTACCAATCAATAACACATGGATCAAAATCCGGCGACTGAGTTTCGAGCAAAATCTGCTGTGTCGTTATCCGCGTGCCTTCGAGCTGTCCGGCATTACGAATATTATCGAGCCAATCGCTGTAGCGTTTGCGGTCAAGATAAATCAACAGCTCCATCAATGACGCTTCCCGCTGAATTTTGTCAAATTCGGCCCTTTTTTCGGCCACTTGCGCTAAACCCGCTTCGGCGTTAGTGAGCTGATAAACCCGCTTTTGAAATGAAAGTCCATTGCTATTCACAAACATGGTTGATGGGCTATTCGCCATCCTCTGCCCTGCTCGCAAACACATATCTAGGCCTGCTGCATTGGTTTCCTCTAACTCCATGCAGTAACTAGACACAGGCTGATAACCTTCAATGGGGCGAGCAGCTAGTCCTAACGCACTCATCATGGTGCCAACGCCATCTGCAGCCCCAGCAGTTACATAGGCTTGCTGGAACGCCGCAAGGTGTTCAGCCCAAGCATTAAAGTAAAGTGGCTCGCTGATGATATGTTCCATTGCTGCGAGAGCTTGCTGTTCTTGCTTGTGTTGCAACAAAAACGATGCCTTTTGCATCCAAAACGCCGCATCGTTTTCGTGACCTTTCATCAATCGCTCAACATCGGTCACGCTACAACGGTCAGTGAACTTATTGCAGTACGATAACGCATCGTAGGCCACTAGTGCGTTGTCTGGATACTGCTCGCTTAATGCTAATAGCGATTGGGTTTTATCTTGGTCAGTAGCGTATTTTTGCAGATAAAAATAGGCTAGCTGCTGCAGCGCGTCATCAGACTTTCCCATGTTATCAATATAGCTGTCTCGCTGGGCTTCAAATGCTGCCTCATCTTCATCTAGCGTGTGGACGATTTTTGATCCATCACAACTTGCCATCAGTTTAGATAATCGCTGACTATCAAGGATAGGTTTGGAAGAAGATACAGTTGCCAAGTTAGTTTCGGAGGCAACTGGTGCCACTGAACTTTTTAGCGATGTCGAATCTGGTGCGAGTTCGCGTGATGTTTCAGTGTTTGCAATATAAACAACAGAAGCGCTCGATTGCGACCACATCCAATACCCGATGATGACCAACAATACGATGACAACCACTACTCCATATTTTTTCATTCGCATCATCCGTAATATCGTTTAGCAACACCATGAATAACAATTGACTCACATTATTATCAATCAAATCCCGCTAATGTGTTGCTGGCCACCATACGATTTGATTGCGGCCTTGAGACTTGGCTTGGTATAGCGCTTCATCAGCATGTAACAACCAATCACTCAAACTACCACTGGGCTCCATCATAACCATGCCAGCACTAATTGTGACACTAAGACGCTTACCGCCCGTAATAATGGTTAACGCCTCCACGCCGAGGCGAATGCGTTCAGCCAGATCCTGCGCTTTTTGTGCATCGCAATGGCTAAACAACATCACAAACTCTTCACCACCCCAGCGGCAGATAATATCGGACTGGCGAACATGCGTGCGACAATGCTCCACTAACTTTTTCAACACCAGATCGCCGGTATCATGCCCATAGGTATCGTTAATCTGTTTAAAATGATCGATATCCAAAATCATCAATGCCATCGGCCACGAGTCACTATCTTTACTCATAGCACTAAAAATCAGCTCACCTGAACGACGGTTATTCGCCCCCGTTAACGGATCGACGGTTGCAGCATGCGCCAAGCGGCGATGAAAACGTCCTTGAGTGACAAAACCCACCGCCAGCACCACCAGAGTAACCGCTAATGCAGTACCCACATTGATAAGAAATTGGGAAAACATCGGTGAGTTACTGACACCATCCCGTTCTTCAACAATCAAATACCAATTGAATTCTTCCACCAAACGCACATTGAGATACACGGTGCCCAGTTCATCCTCAAAGTGAAAGCTGGTCTCCTCACCAGTAAATAACCTGTTATAGATAGCGGCGATGCCTTGCCGCTGTTTCAGTGACTGCAATTGACCATTTTTACTTTGCAGCATCACCTTACCTTGCTGATCCACAAAATAGATTGTGCGCTGATATTTCTGTTGATATTCAGTAATTAACTTTCTGACTTTATTAACCGATAGCCCAACCCCAGTGACGCCAATACGCTGGCCCGCATAGTCATAAACCAGATGGTCAATATAGATATCTGTGCGTTCCGGATTATCAGGATCGTGGCCAATATCCACAGTGTAATGCTGCTCAAGCGGCAAGGCTTGCAGGCGGCGATACCAGTCGCCATTACCGGGCATGTTGTCGAGTTGCAGCACTCTATCAGGCAAGAAATAGCGGCCGTCTTTTTCCAATATGAAAAAACTCAGAAAGGTACCGAACTTACTATTAATCTCAGTCAAATAGCGCTGTATAGGCGCTGCTGGAGGCGAGGCTTGTAACGCCCAATCTCGCACAAACGTGTCGTGCGCCATAAGGGACGCGATAAACATCGGATTGACTAAGTCACGTTGGATTTGTGAATACACATTATCACTGGTTAATGGCAATGAGTTTTGCTCAATACGTTGACTCACCACCTTACTGGCGACGTGGTAACTGCTCCAACTCATCACAAAAAAGACCGTAAACAGCACTGCGCAATATAACAGCAGCACTTTGAGTCGCTTTTGCGCTAACCACTTTTCCGATGCAGGCATACCAGCTATCCCTTAGGGTAATAAACAGGCGAAATTTCATGCACATCACTCATAACCAATTAAAGCACAAAAATTTTTTAATGATGCGTCAATGACTCATCGACTATTGTCATTGGCAGCCATTGGCGCAATTTAGTAAACTTCCGCCAGCATCAAAAACGTAGGAATGTTTATGGCCCAGTTTGTATACAGCATGCTGCGGGTGGGAAAAATCGTCCCGCCTAAAAAGCAAATTTTAAAAGATATTTCGCTGAGCTTTTTCCCCGGCGCCAAGATCGGTGTACTGGGCTTAAACGGTTCAGGTAAATCCACCCTGCTGCGCATCATGGCAGGTCTGGACACCGAAATTGAAGGTGAAGCTCGGCCAATGCCGGGACTGAAGATTGGTTATCTGCCGCAGGAACCACAGTTAGATCCTAGCCAAACTGTGCGTGAAGCGATTGAAGAAGCCGTTAGCGAAGCCAAAAATGCGCTAACACGCTTAGATGAAGTCTATGCTGCTTACGCTGAGCCAGACGCCGATTTCGATGCGTTAGCCGCCGAGCAGGCCAAGCTCGAAGCCATCATTCAGTCACAAGATGCGCACAACTTGGACCATATTCTGGAGCGTGCCGCCGATGCACTGCGTCTGCCAGAATGGGATGCCAAGATTGAGGTACTGTCGGGTGGTGAACGTCGCCGTGTGGCGATCTGTCGTCTGCTGTTGGAAAAGCCAGAAATGCTGCTGCTTGACGAACCAACCAACCACTTGGATGCCGAGTCAGTGGCATGGCTGGAGAACTTCCTGCACGAATACTCAGGTACAGTTGTCGCGATTACCCACGACCGCTATTTCTTGGATAACGCCGCGGGCTGGATTCTGGAACTTGACCGCGGTGAAGGTATCCCATGGCAAGGCAACTACTCTTCTTGGCTTGAGCAGAAAGATCAACGGTTGCAGCAAGAAGCAGCCAGCGAAAGCGCGCGCCAAAAAACCATTGCCAAAGAATTGGAATGGGTGCGTCAAGGAAGTAAAGGCCGCCAGTCAAAAGGCAAGGCGCGTATGGCGCGGTTTGAAGAACTCAACACCCAAGATTACCAACGCCGTAATGAAACCAATGAACTGTTTATTCCACCGGGCCCTCGCCTCGGTGACAAGGTCATTGAAGTACGTAACCTAACGAAGAGTTATGGCGATCGTGTGTTGATTGATGATCTCAGTTTCTCTATCCCGAAAGGCGCCATTGTGGGCATTATTGGCCCTAACGGCGCGGGTAAATCAACACTGTTCCGTATGCTCAGCGGCGCTGAACAACCCGACAGTGGCGAAGTAGAAGTCGGTGAAACCGTTGAGCTGGCGTCAGTTGAGCAGTTCCGTGACTCAATGAATGATAAAAACACCGTATGGCAAGAGATCTCTGGCGGTCAGGATATCATTCGTATTCATGGCATGGAGATCCCGAGCCGCGCTTACGTGGGTCGCTTTAACTTCCGTGGTGGCGATCAACAGAAAATCATCGGCAGTTTGTCTGGTGGTGAACGTAACCGGGTGCATTTAGCCAAACTGCTGCAAGCTGGTGGCAACGTGTTGCTGCTTGACGAACCCACCAACGACCTCGACGTAGAAACGTTGCGAGCTCTGGAAGAAGCGCTGCTGGAGTTCCCGGGTTGCGCCATGGTGATCTCGCACGACCGTTGGTTCCTCGACCGTATATGTACCCATATTCTCGACTATCGTGATGAGGGTAAAGTGAACTTCTACGAAGGTAACTACACCGAATACTCAACCTGGTTGAAAGAGCAATTTGGTGCCGATGTGGTTGAACCTCACCGTTTGAAATACAAAAGAATGTCGAAGTAAATTTCGGCAAATTCGATTAAAAAGGGAGCCGAGGCTCCCTTTTTTGATGCGTTAATGTGTCAATCTATGGCAAAGATCTGACCTCAATAATTATGCAATTTTACTAAAGCGCCAAACACGAAAAATAACTTGTTGATTATTATGATTTTTAAATAATAATGCCGACCACTTTCAGACATCATAATTAGTGTATCAGCGAGCATTTATTTACACTTTTTTCACGTTAATCGCTTAGCTTTTACAGCGCCCTTCCTTAGAATACTGAGCATCGATCCTGGGGAAGATCTCGAACATCTTTATTATGCTGAAAAAACTCGTTATAGCGATTGCCCTCGTAGCAATCGGCAGTGCTGTAGCTTACAAGATGCGCGCCGCCACCAATACCGATGCGAGCCACACGTCGCATGCTCAAACAATTCCTGTTGTGACAGCCACGGTAAAGAAAGAAGCCCTTGCTGCCGATCTGCGCCTGATTGGCAAGTTAGCCGCCGAACACTCAGTATTTATCGCCTCTCAAGTCGCTGGCAAAATCGACAAAGTGGCGGTGCGTTCTAATGAACAGGTGAAGGCTGGCCAAACACTTATCATCATCGACGATGCCAAGGCCAAAGCAGCCGTGATGGAAGCTGAAGCTTATCTGGCTGATGAGACGCGTAAACTCAAAGAATATGAAAAACTGGCTCACAGCGATGCCATTACCCAAACCGAAATCGATGCCCAACATGCCAGTGTTGATATTGCCGCTGCACGCCTCGCGTCAGCCAAAGCAGAGTTAAATTATCACTACATCAAAGCCCCGTTTGATGGCGTGATAGGCTTAGTGAGTTTTAGTCGCGGTAAGATGGTCAGCCAAGGAGAAGAACTGCTGTCACTGGATGATTTGAGTCTACTACGACTCGATCTACAAGTGCCAGAAGCGCATCTGTCGCAACTCACACTCGGCATGGAGGTCAGCGCCAACAGCGCCGCTTGGCCAGCAGAGGATTTTGCCGGAAAAGTCACGGCGATCGATCCTCGCATTAATGAAGCAACGCTGAACGTACGCACGCGAGTGCTCTTTCAAAACCTTGCGAACAAGTTGCGCCCCGGCATGATGCTAAACACCAGAATGAGCTTTCCTCCCACCTACCTGCCAGTGATCCCTGTGCAAGCGTTGGAGTATTCCGGCACCAAACGTTTCGTCTACAAGGTCGACAACAAACAGATTGCCCACCGTACAGAAGTCCATTTAGGCACCAGAGTTGATAACCAAGTGCTCATCACTGATGGCCTCAATCCCGGTGATGAGATTGTGGTACAAGGTCTCGTCAATATTCGCGATGGCATGCAAGTAAAACAGTTAAAACCTACCTCAGCTGTGCCGGAAACCAGTCAAGCAGCAACCAAGGAGAACGCTGATGCTGCTGTCTGATGTGTCAGTAAAACGGCCGATTGTCGCCATCGTACTTAGCTTATTGTTGTGTGTATTCGGAATCGTTTCATTCAGTAAACTCTCGGTACGTGAGATGCCGGATGTGGAAAATCCGGTGGTCAGTATTCGCACCTCCTACAGTGGCGCCTCAGCCGCTATTATGGAAAGCCAAGTCACTAAAAACATTGAAGATCAGTTGACGGGGATCAGTGGTATTGACCAGATCACCTCGGTCAGTCGTAACGGATCATCACGCATTACCGTCAATTTCAAAATTGGCTGGAATATCATGGAAGGCGTGAGTGACGTGCGTGATGCCGTATCGCGAGCACAGCGTCGTTTACCAGAAGAAGCTGACGATCCGATTGTGTATAAAGATAACGGCTCTGGTCGCCCGGCAATCTATATCCGCTTGCGCTCCAGTGAGATGGATCGCACTCAGCTAACCGACTATTCGCGCCGAGTTTTAGAAGATAAATTCAATCTTATCAGCGGTGTCAGCTCAATTAACATCTCTGGCGGTCTTACTCAGGTGATGTATATCAAGCTCAAGCCTGAAGCGATGGCGGGGCGGCAGATTACGGTTAGCGATGTCATTACCGCGCTCAATAATGAAAACTTAGAGTCGCCCGGTGGCCAAATCCGTAACGATGCCACGACCATGACAGTGCGTACGGCAAGACTTTATCTGCAGCCGGATGATTTCGACTATATGCAGATCCGCACCGCCAGTGACGGCACCCCTGTATACCTCAAAGATATTGCCGATGTGTATATTGGAGCACAGAACGAAAACTCCACCTATCGTAGTAACGGGGTATCAAACGTCAGTCTTGGCGTTGTGCCGCAATCAGATGCCAATCCGCTGGAAGTCGCCAAAGGTGTACGGGCGCAAGTAGATGCCATGCAGAAGTTTCTGCCAAAGGGCACTAGTCTTGCCATCGACTACGACTCCACCGTGTTTATCGATCAAGCCATTGATGAAGTGTACTCGACACTCTACATCACTGGCGGCTTAGTAATTTTGGTGCTGTATGTATTTATTGGCCAAGCGCGGGCGACGCTGATCCCTGCAGTGACAGTACCGGTATCGTTGATCTCGGCGTTCATGGCGGCATACTTTTTTGGTTTCTCCATTAACTTGTTGACCTTGATGGCGCTGATCCTAGCAATCGGTCTAGTGGTCGATGATGCCATTGTGGTGGTAGAGAATATCTTCCACCACATCGAGCGCGGAGAACCACCGTTGCTGGCCGCCTACAAAGGCACCCGCGAGGTTGGCTTTGCCGTTATCGCGACAACCGCCGTGCTGGTGATGGTGTTTCTGCCGATTTCTTTTATGGAAGGCATGGTGGGGCTGCTGTTTACTGAGTTCTCGGTACTGCTCGCCGTGTCAGTGGTGTTTTCATCAATTGTTGCGCTAACGCTGACACCAGTGCTGGCCAGTAAATTACTCAAACCGCATCAGCAACCCAATGCACTCAACCGTGTGCTGGATTGTATTTTTAGCAAGTTGGAAAGTTACTATCGCCGCGGGGTGCGCTACTGCGTTAAACATAAGTTTGCCGCTCCAATTGTGATTCTCGCCTGTATCGGTGGCAGTTATCTGCTAATGCAGCAAGTGCCGGCCCAGTTAGCACCTGCAGAAGATCGTGGTGTGGTGTACGCCTTTGTGCGGGGTGCAGAAGGTACCAGCTACAACCGCATGTCTGGCAACATGGACATCATTCAGCAGCGTCTCATGCCGATGTTAGGCAAAGGCGTGTTGAAGTCATTCAGTTTAGAAACACCTGCGTTTGGCGGCGCCAGTGGCGATCAGATTGGTTTTGTCATCATGCGCCTAGAAAACTGGAAAGACCGTGACGTTAATGCCGCTCAGGCGTTAGAAATGATCTCAAACGCGCTCAAAGATATTCCCGACGTGATGATCCGCCCCATGTTGCCAGGTTTCCGCGGCCGCTCTAGTGAAGCCGTGCAATTTGTCATTGGCGGCTCTGACTACAAAGAGCTGTATAAGTGGGCGCAACTGCTGCAGTCTGAAGCAAATGCCAGCGGTATCATTACTGGCGCCGATTTAAACTATGCGGAGACCACACCCGAACTGATGGTACGTGTTGATCGTCAGCGGGCAGCCGAATTAGGCGTTAGCGTATCCGATGTATCAGATACGTTAGAGGTCATGCTCGGTGGCCGTCGTCAAACCACCTATGTCGAGCGTGGTGAAGAATATGACGTCTACCTGCGCGGCGATGAAAATCACTTCAACAGCATGACAGATATGAGCAAAATCTACGTGCGTACCCGCTCAGGGCAACTCGTCACGCTCGACTCTGTTGCGCACGTACAGGAAGAAGCCTCAGCTCAGCGTCTGTCCCACACCGATAAGAAGAAATCGATCACTTTGAGCGCTAACGTTGCCAATGGCCATACATTGGGAGAAGCGCTGAACTATCTGGATAATCTGGTGGTAGAAAAACTGCCGGGCGATATCAGCGTCAGTTATTCTGGCGAATCCAAAGACTATAAAGAAAACCAAAACAGTATTTTTATCGTGTTTGGCTTAGCGCTGTTAGTCGCCTATTTGGTTCTGGCGGCGCAGTTTGAAAGCTTTATTAACCCGCTAGTAGTGATGTTCACTGTACCCATGGGAGTATTTGGTGGTTTCCTCGGGCTCTGGTTTACTCATCAAGGGATCAATATTTACAGCCAGATTGGCATGATTATGCTAATCGGCATGGTGACTAAAAATGGTATTTTGATTGTCGAGTTTGCCAACCAATTACGGGATAGAGGCCTCGCTTTTGAGCAGGCGATTATTGATGCTTCCGCGCGCCGTTTGCGCCCGATTCTGATGACGGCGTTTACCACCTTGGTTGGGGCGGTGCCGCTGATATTCTCCACAGGCGCCGGTGCTGAAAGTCGGATTTCCGTGGGCACTGTGGTGTTCTTCGGCATGGCATTTGCGACTTTGATTACCTTGTTCGTCATTCCGGCCATGTACCGACTGCTGTCGTATGGCACCAAATCACCAGGTTGGGTGGAGCAACAATTGAATGATGCATTAGCCAGTCAGAGTAACCCCGCTGAAGCGGTAAAAGTGACAGACTAAGCCGATAAAGGTAGCCGAACTTAACCTCACTGTTTCGACAAAAGAAAAGGGATGCCCAGAGGGCATCCCTTTCTTTCACTCAGGGTAAAAACCGACCCGTCAAAAGCCGGTTTGTTTATGGTCAATCTGTAACAGACGCCATAAACCAACATGAATGCTAGCGCGAGATAGCTGTAACTCTGACACTTGAGTTAGCAGCGTCACTAACATTCACTGATATCCAGGCCACATCCTAGTGTCTCGACATCTTGGGTTGGCATTATACGTATATGAGAACAGTTAGTATAGTGTTATTAAGATTTAACAGAACTAAAATCAATTTATTGTTGCTGAAACTGCAAAAACTGGTCAAACATCAGTAACAAATCGAGGTTAACGTGTTATTAATCCGAATAATTAATGGAATTTTCGCTATTTTTTGAAAATAGCAGGAAAGTCTAATGGGTAAGATCTCGACCTTCCACATTTGAGAACAGGTGTAAATTCAGACCGTGATATTCTAATTCGGCAGCACGCATGGGGTTCGCGTAAAACTGTCCTTGAATAACGTCAGCACCGAGTTTACGCAAGGCTTCACGCTGCGCTTTAGTTTCCACACCTTCAACTGTTACGCGGAAACCCAACTGGTGGGCAAGTTGAATAGTACTACGCATAATGTGTAGCGCACTGACATCGGTCAATAAGTCTTGCAAAAATGCTTTATCTATCTTGATTTCATCCACCGGCAGATCTTTCAGGTAGGCCAGCGAAGAATGACCAGTACCGAAATCATCAATCGCCACTTCAATGCCCATCTCTCTGAGTTGGCGCAGCTTATCCCGAGTATCCAGCATATCGGCAACTAAAGTTCCCTCAGTAAGCTCTACCGCGAGCGAACTCGCGGGAATATTATGCGCTTTCAGCTTGCTGGCAATAATGGCGACAATATCTTTCTCAAAGTCGCTGCTACTGAGATTGACCGCCACCCGCAAATGTATTCCTTGCGTATGCCAGCGGCTGATTTGCGCCATGGCATTTTCCATTACCCAATCGCTGACCAGCCCTTGCATACCAGCACACTCGGCCAAAGGAATAAATTCCGCTGGTGAAATAAAGCCTAACTCTGAGTGATCCCAACGAATTAGTGCCTCAACCTGCAAACACTGGCCGGTTTCGATGCTTTCCTTCGGCTGATACACCAGGTAAAGCTGATTACGATTCAGCGCTTTCGGCAGGCTATTAATGATCTTCATTTCGCGCAAATTAACCGTGTCATCGCCGGTTTCATAGATCGCCAGCAACTGGTGGTTTTTGCCCGCTTTTTTCAACGCCAAATCTACTCTACGCAACATCAATGAAATATCAGCGTGATCCTTCGCTAGCTGCAGACAGCCAATTTTAGTTTTTACACCAATGGGTGCGTTATCAATCACGTAGGGCTGTTGCACCAGTTGCTGCATTTCGTGCAAAGCTTCACTCGTCACTTCCTGCTCATAAAACAGCAAAAACTCATCACCATCCATACGTGCTAAAAATCGAGGTTGGTGCTCCAACTGCCGCAGGCGCAGAGAAAAAGCCTGCAACACTTTATCGCCGGTACTGAAACCAAAGAGATCATTAACAAATCGAAATTTTTCAATATTGATTAGGACTAACGAGCCCTGCGTGATTGGCATTAACGGCGTTAACGCCTTTTTGAGCATGGCGCGATTAGGTAAACCAGTGAGTGTATCCCGCCCGATACTTGAAGGAAGTTGCCGCAACAGCGCTTTAAATGCGGTATAGAGCGGCATCATTAATTCGGGGACTTCAGTAAATTCCAACGGTTGCCGTTGATCCGCTTGCTCACGCACATTGGCGGCAAGCTTATTGACGAAACGTTTGAGGTGAATATAACGCCACGCTGCAGCCAGCAGCAGGAGTACAGCGACTAACAGCAGCACGCTTAAAAGATAGCTCATGTTTGCCCCAACTATTTCCTCAAAAACCACCTTGGGCGCGAGGAAAAATATATTCCCGTCAGAATACCGAAAATTACCGCTTAATGGTAACTGGCTTTAATCGAATGGAATTGTTCTAAAAACGCTTCACTGGCCAAATCATCTGGAGTAACAGGTAAGCCTTTCTCAGCAAACACGTCGAGTCGCTGCTCCAGCTCCGCCCCAGCACGCAGCTCACCGACATAAAACGCGGCGGCACGAATAAAATCCAAATAGGTAACGTTTTCAGGCAAGTAATGCAGATCAGCCCAGCGCTCAACCACTTCGGTCACTTCTGGCGCAAAATCCCAGCTATTGAGCACAGCGCGCCCAATTGGACCTTGTAGCTTTCGCACCAATGCGCGTAACTGGCCAACACTGTTAAATAATTCTGGGTGAGACTCAGCTTCGGTCAGTACCGGCAAGGCGCCGATATTATGCACTAACCCCGCTAACGTCAGCGTATCGTAATTCAATGGCGTTTGTGGGTGCTGCTTTTTATACATTAATAACATTGAGCACGCTGCCGACGTCACTTCAATAGACGTCGTCCAGACTTCGTCCATCACTTCCCACACCATCTCATTAGTAGAGATAAATAATTGCTCCATCGCAATTGAGGTCACAATAGACTTAATCTGCGTTAGCCCGATGCGACTAACCGCATTATTAATGTTTTCCGCTTTAATACCGCGGCTATAGAGCGCACTATTGGCGACTTTGATTAAACGCGCCGAAATTGCCGCATCTTGCCCAATCACCTCCGCAACCTGTTTCAGGCTCGAATTAGGCTGTCCTACTACCTCTTGTACACGAATTGCTACTTCAGGCAGCGTTGGAAGCACCAGCGTATCGCTTTTTAGTTTTTTTAGCAGACCGACCAGTAGCAGGTGTTCAGTAGACATGCACGCCTCAAATTTGTTAACAGTTTGTTTTAAAAATTTTATCAAGTATATCAGTTAAGACCCGAAACAAGGGAAAGATAATGCAATCAGGTTGCGAATCCAACCGCAAATATACGGGATATGACCAAACTCTACATTTGTTGCATGCCTTTCGCAGCACCAGATTTAGCCAGTTAGAGAGCTCGGATGAGATCGTTAGCCATCATCAGCTAATTGCGCTAGTAACTACTGGCTATAAATCAGAGTAATTTAATCAACTTTTTGATTTGCATCACTTGACCAATCTTAAGTAAAATGCCGCGCCTGCACTGCTATACAATAGTAGCGGCAGCCTTATTCACGTCATTGAGAGAGTGTTATGTTTAAACCTGAGCTGTTGTCCCCTGCCGGGACCTTAAAAAATATGCGCTATGCCTTCGCTTACGGTGCTGATGCCGTCTATGCCGGTCAGCCGCGCTACAGCCTGCGGGTACGTAACAACGATTTCAAGATGGAAAACCTTGCCAACGGCATCAATGAAGCTCATGCACTCGGCAAAAAACTGTATGTGGTGAGCAATATCGCGCCACATAACGCTAAGTTAAAAACCTATATCAAAGATATGGAACCTGTGGTTGCCATGCAGCCAGATGCATTGATCATGTCTGATCCTGGTTTGATCATGATGGTGCGTGAAGCGTTTCCTGAACAAGTGGTACACCTTTCTGTACAAGCTAACGCCATCAACTGGGCATCAGTAAAATTCTGGGAATCTCAGGGCATCAAACGGGTGATTCTGTCACGCGAACTGTCACTGGATGAAATTGAAGAAATCCGTCAACGCTGCCCAGACATCGAGCTAGAAGTGTTCGTTCACGGCGCGCTATGTATGGCCTATTCTGGCCGTTGCCTGCTGTCGGGCTACATCAACAAACGTGACCCGAACCAAGGCACTTGCACCAACGCTTGCCGTTGGAAGTATGACGTGCACGAAGCGAAAGAAAACGACAGTGGCGACATTATTGCCGCTAACCCAGTACAGATTGAGCAACCTCAACCTACGCTAGGCGAAGGCTCTGCCACTGACCGTATCTTCCTGCTGCAGGAAGGTAATCGTCCAGGCGAATATATGCCAGCGTTTGAAGATGAGCATGGCACTTACATCATGAACTCCAAAGATCTGCGTGCGATTCAACACGTTGAGCGTTTGGCGAAAATGGGCGTTGACTCGCTGAAGATTGAAGGCCGCACCAAGTCTTTCTACTATGTAGCGCGTACCGCGCAGCTATATCGTAAAGCAATTGATGACGCTGCTGCAGGTCGCGCATTTGACCCAAATCTGATGCTGCAACTCGAAGGCTTGGCACACCGCGGTTACACCGAAGGCTTCCTGCGTCGTCACGTACACGACGAGTACCAGAATTACGATTACGGTTACTCTGTCAGTGACAGCCAGCAGTTTGTCGGCGAATTTACCGGTAAACGCAATGCCGCAGGCATGGCCGAAATTGATGTGAAAAATAAGTTCGGCGTTGGCGATAGTGTTGAACTGATGACGCCTCAAGGCAACATCAGCCTGACCATTGAAACACTGGAAAACCGTAAAGGTGAGCAGATTGACTGCGGGCCAGGTAACGGCCATACCGTTTACCTGCCAGTACCGGCAGAAATTGATGTTAGCCACGCGATTTTGCTGCGCAATCTTACGTCCGGTCAAGACACCCGTAATCCGCATCAAGTCGCGGGTTGAGTAACGCATTATGGCGCTGTTAATCGACGATAGTTGTATCAATTGTGATATGTGTGAGCCTGAATGTCCGAATCAGGCCATCAGCATGGGCGAAGAGATCTACGAGATTGACCCGGAGCGTTGCACCGAATGCGTTGGTCACTACGACAAGCCAACCTGCGTATCGGTTTGCCCTATCGACTGCATCGACAAAGACCCACAGCGGGTTGAGTCCGACGACGAATTGTTGATTAAATATGCCAAGCTGACGGGGCGTTTATAACGCCCCAATAGTCCCCTAGTGTGCGTGTGAACACGGAGAGTGCCCAATAATGAAAACATTTGCCCTGTTGAGTCTTCTCGCATTAAGCCTATTAAGCGGTTGTGCGGAGCTCAAGCACGCTGGTCAAGATGTCGGTCACGCCACCAAAAAAGCCACAACAGCCATTGGCCATGCTACTCGCGATGTAACGCGTGAAATAGGTCATGCATCTCGCGACGCGGTGAATTCAGTTAAAGAAGAGATTAACGAAGACTGATATTAGCTGTCGCTAACAAGGACGGCGACAAATCTGCTGACGTGCCGCCGTAATGACTTAAGGTAATTTGGCAAAGAAATCCTTGCAGGCAGCAACCACTCGCGTGATATCGGCAGCGCTGATATCCTTATGCGTCACCAACCGCAAACGCTTCGCCGCCGAAATTAAAATCCCTTGCTCCGCCAGCGTTTCCACCAATAACGGCACAAGCTCTTCTGCAACCGTGGCAAACACCATATTGGTATGAACTTCCACGCCTGCGGCAATCTCGTCAATTTCAGTGAGTCCCGCCGCTAAAGCTGCGGCATTGGCGTGATCGTCAGCTAAACGTTCCACTTGCTGAGTTAAGGCTATTTCCGCCGCAGCAGCCAAAATCCCCGCTTGGCGCATGCCACCACCAAGCATTTTGCGCCAACGGCGAGCCCGGCTAATAAAATGTTCGCTTCCCAACAGCAACGAACCCACTGGTGCACAAAGTCCTTTTGATAAACATACCGACACTGAATCAAAGTGCTGGGCAATATCCGCAATCCTAATGCCTTGAGCAACCGCGGCATTGGCAATGCGGGCGCCATCCAAATGGATTTTCAAACCATGATAAAACGCCAGTTGTTGTGCTTCAGCCAAGTAGGCTTGCGGTAACACCTTGCCACCAATCGTGTTTTCCAAGCTCAGCAATTTCGTGCGGGCAAAATGAATGTCATCAGGCTTTATCGCTGCAATCACCTCGGTTAGCGGTAGGCTACCATCGGCATTGTTAGCAATAGGCTGAGGCTGAATACTGCCTAAAATCGCCGCACCACCTGCTTCATATTTGTAGTTGTGAGCCAACTGACCACAGATATACTCGTCGCCGCGTTCACAGTGAGACATCAATGCCAACAAATTGGCCTGAGTGCCTGAAGAGGTAAACAACGCATCTTCAAAACCTAGCATTTCAGCAGCGCGTTGCTGTAGGCGATTCACCGTAGGATCGTCGCCATATACATCGTCCCCGACCTCAGCATTTGCCATCGCTTTGCGCATAGCCGCCGTCGGCTGGGTAACGGTATCACTTCTTAAATCAATCATTTTATTCAGATAATTACCGCAGAAAGCCTCACTCTAACGCTTGCCATTTTCACTGTACAGTGAAGGTTCTTCTTGCCTCCCACAAAAACATCAATATAACTAACCCACAACAAACAAGCACAAACTTTAAAAACGCGATAAATTGGCAAAAAAATGAAAGTTTTTAATTATTTTTTCTAATCCAAAAGTAAGAATATTTCATTGTTCATCTAGCCATTTATACGCCAGAATGCCGCGCCTTTGAAACAACAGGATAAACATCATGCAAGACAGTCAATTCGTCATGTTGCTTTGGTTTGTTGGCGTATTAGCCGAAGCAATGACCGGAGCGTTAGCCGCCGGCAGAAAGCGCATGGACCTGTTTGGTGTGATGATTGTCGGCTGCGCCACGGCAATTGGTGGTGGCACCCTGCGCGACATCCTGCTTGGCAATTATCCTTTGATTTGGGTAGAACATTCACATTATCTGTTGGCCATCATTCTGGCGTCGTTACTCCCGGTATTGATTGCGCCGTTAATGCGTTATCTCACTACGCTATTCCTCACTATTGATGCGCTTGGTTTGGCCGTTTTTTCGGTGATTGGGGCACAGAAGACCTTAGCATTAGGCTTTAGTCCGTCGGTAGCCATTGTAATGGGTGTCATTACTGGCGTGTTTGGTGGGGTCATTCGCGATGTGCTTTGCAATGAGATCCCGCTCATTTTTCACAAAGAGCTCTATGGCATTGTCTCGATAGTAACAGCCAGCTGTTACGTGATACTGCAAATGGCTGATACCAGTGCTTGGATAAGCTTGGGGGTGAGTCTTTGGCTGGGTTTTAGCTTACGGCTGCTAGCAATTCGCTTTCGTTGGTCTGCGCCCACGTTTTACTATTTCGACAAGGCCCAGTGAACCCAGAAGAAAAAAGCGCCAATACTGGCGCTTTTCCGTTTAGTTGGTAGCTTGGCTGATCTGCCGTAATGCAGTCAGCGCCTTATCATAATCCGGATGATGCGAGACATCCGCCACCAACTCTTTATACTGTAGCTTTCCATCGGCATCGACAATAAAGATAGCGCGTGCCAATAAGCCCATATTCGGGATGAGCAGTCCGTAACGCTTAGCAAAGTCACGCCAAACAGCGTCCGACAGCACCTTAATTTTATCGACGTTTTCTACTTTGCAAAAACGCTTCTGCGCAAAAGGCAGATCTTCACTGATCGTGAGCATCACCACATCGTTATCGAAGTTAGCAACCTCTTTATTAAAACGTTTGGTCTGTAACGCACACACGCCTGTGTCTAGACTAGGTACAGCACTAATGAGCACTGTTTTACCTTTGAAATCTGACAAGGTAATTGGTGTGAACTTATCATCAACCACTTTGAATGATGGGACGACTTGGCCAATTTCAGGTTGTTCGCCTGACAGCGTGACCGGTTTGCCGCCCATAAGCACTTCAGCGGCGATGGAAGAGCCAGACACAAGCAGGCTTGTCGCGAGAATGGATGCAGTAAACCAGTGTTTCATATGCTGCTCCTTGTTGGGATAGATGTGATAGAGAGTGTTACTAGCAAAGTGTCTAACGCTATCTTCAGCTGAATAAATTAGGCTGGCGTCAACGCCAGCCTAAGCTCAAACACTAAGCGATTATTTAGCTGCAGTACTAGGCAGCTCTTTGACATGAATATCCATTTGTGGATAAGGAATGCCGATACCATTTTCGTCCAGCGCCAGTTTGATTTTTTCCATCAAATCAAAGTGTGTTGGCCAGTAATCACTGGAGTTTACCCAAGGGCGCACCACAAAATTAATCGAAGAATCAGCTAACGCATGCAAACCGACAGTGTAACTAGGATCCTTCAATACTTTTTCGTGATTTTCCAAAATGTCGATCAACAGCTGTTTGGTCTTTTTAATATCCGCGTCATAAGACACACCAATCACGAGATCAAGACGACGCGTGCTCATGGCTGAATAGTTGGTAATACTGCCGTTCATTAATGAGGAATTCGGTAAGGTTATGACTTTGTTATCCGGCGTTTTTAAGCGGGTAGCAAAGATAGTGATTTCATCGACAACACCTGCAACACCACCAGCTTCAACATAATCCCCCACCCGACATGGACGGAACATGACCAACAACACGCCAGAAGCAAAGTTAGACAGTGAACCTTGCAGCGCCAAACCTACGGCTAAACCCGCGGCACCGAGCACTGCGACCAGAGAGGCGGTTTGAATACCAAGCTGCCCTAATGTCGCAATCACAGTAAACGTAAATACCACTGCCCATGCCATATTAGACACGAAAGAACTGACTGTTTTTTCTGTCTTACGGCTTAATACGTTGGCAGTAATACGTTTTGCCAATCCGGCAAAGTACTTACCAATAAAAAATATCACCAAGGCTAGGATGACTTTCATACCATAGGCCATCACCAGATCCGGCAGTTGTTCCATAAAACTCTGTAGATTTTCCATTCACATGCTCCTAATGAACGCAGATGTCATCCAGGCTGAAATGCCGAGGCTTCAGCTCACTTTTAACAACAGTGTTAAGTTAGCGCTAACTTGGCAAAAATTCACCATAAAGTCGTTACTACGCCATTTTTTTAAATAATGCGTATTAAAACCTACTTTGGCCGCGCTAAATACCGAAAAAATGTAGGGGTATCAAATAAAAACGGCTAGTAGTTAGCAAAATAACTACTAGCCGAGTAATGGATAACAACAGTGATTAGTCAGCTTTAGGCGGGAAATTTCCCAACATAGCGGCTGCCGCTTCATTGACCTTGTCAATCCGCTGCTGTGGCGTCTTATAGTCACGCACAATATTTTTAGCAGTACTGCGCCAAATCAGTTGATGGTTTTTGGCATCCACCATATCCAAAATCAGATCACCCACATCATACTCTTTAACCTGAGAATAAGATGGGCCCCCCCACCAGCCGCGATACCAATAAGGTCCCCAACCAAAGTTAGCATTCAACGTATCGACGTCAGCGCGCTTATTAACTTTGGTCATGTAGTTGACCATCAGTTCAGCGTCTTTAGCATCGACTTTAACAAAGCCTTTTGCTGCTAGCTGTTGATCGACCGCAACATGAACACGTTGCGCCAGTAACCCATCTTTTTGGTACTCACCGTCGGTTGCCTTAGTCTCCACCCAAGCATAAGTTTTATATTGGGAGAAATTAGTAGCAGGATCATAATCCCACCCCGGATGCACGGAGGCGCAGCCGGCCATCACTAACGCTACTGCGGCTAACATAAGATATTTCATAAAAATCACCTAGTTGCTCTGCAAGTCAGTTGCTTTCACCATCAGCTTACCGCCAGCTCAACAAATCTACAACTGCAATTAAGTATCGAATAATTTCACTTCATACTTGCAATTTAAATTTTTTAAATGATAATGATTATCATTAATTTGCTAACAAAGGAATAGCATATGGCTTGGATTATCTGCGCGTTTATTGTGACAAGTATGGTGTATCTGCTGACACCACAAGCGGTAACGAAAGGCGCTAACAGTCATATGTTAGGACTGACCGCGATCACTCAACCTAAGTTGTTAATGATATTGCCGTTGGCAATGCTCACATGGCTAGCAATCAGATCGTTTTCAATGCCATTCTCCTTTTTCACGCTTGCCGCAGTAAGTTTTGTTTCCACCTCAATTGTGCTGCTAGTGCCTAAATGGCGCTTTGCAATACTGCCCTGCGCCTTCCTCTCATTACTATCTGTGCTGTTAGGCGTTATTTGGGGCTAATCGGTTTATTGTTTTCATCTTACTCCCTGCAGCCTTGAGATGAGTCAGCCGCTTCTATTGAAGCGGCTTTTTTGTTGGCTAACTTTCTTGGTAACTATGCGGAATTAGACACAAATCTGCTAAAATCCGTCTTATATACAAGAATTAATGAGATAAACGCTATGCGAGTAGATCCTAATGTGTCACTGGTATACAGCACAGATAAGGGACGAATTACCGAAACTGAAGCGCCAGTTGCTGTGCCTCATGGAGATGGCATTGTGCGTATTCATCGTGATAGCAAGGGCCGCAAGGGTAAAGGAGTATCTGTTATCAGCGGACTCGGTTTAGCGGCGGACGAGCTAAAAGCCCTAGCTCAAAAACTTAAAAAGCAATGTGGTTGTGGTGGTACAGTAAAAGACTTTACTATCGAAGTTCAGACTGACAATCGTGAGCAACTCAAAACATTGCTGGAAAAGCAAGGTTATAAAGTGAAGCTCGCGGGCGGTTAAGGCGCAAATTTCAGGAGCTGTTATGGATAGTTTGCAGAATCACTTCTTAATTGCGATGCCCTCGCTAAATGACTCGTTTTTCGAGCGTTCGCTGATTTATATCTGTGAACACGACGAAAAAGGCGCCATGGGTATCATGGTCAATCGCCCTATCGGCGTTGATGTAGAGGAGTTATTAGCTCAACTAGAACTGCAAGATGAACGTCATTTAGCGCCATCGCTCGAAAACCAAGTCTTAGTGGGGGGGCCCGTTAATCCGGAACGAGGCTTTGTTCTGCACAGTAGCCAACAAAACTGGATTAATAGCAACGCCATCAACGACGAGCTAATGCTGACCACATCACGTGATATTTTGACCTCCATTGGCACCCAAAAAGCGCCTGAGCACTTCTTAGTCGTGCTTGGCTATGCTGGCTGGAGCCGTAATCAGTTGGAAAAGGAACTGGCGGAGAATTCGTGGCTTACTATCCCCGCGACCGCTGAACTGCTTTTTGATACACCATTTGAAGAGCGTTGGGAAAAGGCCACCAAATCGCTAGGGTTTGATTTGTGGCAGATGTCGACCGACATCGGCCATGCATAAGGTTTTACATGTCTCGTACAGTGTTAGGTTTTGATTTTGGCACCAAGAGTATTGGTGTTGCAGTGGGGCAGGAAATCACCGGCAGTGCCCAGCCACTAAAAGCGATAAAAGCCACAGATGGTGTTCCGGATTGGACGCTGATAGAGGCATTACTTAAAGAATGGCAACCCGATTTGGTGGTGGTAGGCCTGCCACTGAATATGGATGGGACCGAGCAAGAGATGACTCAGCGAGCGCGGAAGTTTGCCAATCGTATTCATGGCCGTTTTGGCGTCCCTATCGCAACACAAGATGAGCGCCTGACTACCACCGATGCTAAAGCACGGCTATTTGAATATGGCGGATATCGAGCACTGTCTAAGGGACAAGTCGATTCAGTGTCGGCAGTATTGATCGTCGAGAGTTATTTTGAAAACTCGTATCAATAGTTAACAATAACTAAAAAAAGCGGCGAGCATAACATCTATGCTCGCCGCTTTTTTAACATCAAGATTCATGCTAATTAGCCGTTGCCAGTAACTTATCAATTGCTTGATTAAGTTCCTCGCTGTCTGGCGTCACTCGCGAGCTAAACTGCTGTACCTGTTTGCCGTCACCACTGACTAAATATTTATAGAAATTCCATTTAGGTGAGCCCGCCTTATCATCCAAGTATTTAAACACTGGGTTTACGTCACTACCGCGTACTGCAGAAGTGGCCAACATGGTAAAAGTCACACCATAATTGATGTAGCAAATTTTGGCCGTATCCTTTTCATCATCTTCTTCCTGAAAAAAGTCGTCCGATGGAAAACCTATGACCACAAGTCCTTTGTCAGCATAACGTTTATGCAGTGCCTCTAACCCCTTAAATTGAGGGGTAAAACCGCAATGGCTGGCAGTATTGATGATAAGTACTGGCTTACCCTGTGTTAATTCGCACAAGTTAACCGTTTGCGAAGAGTGCAGCTTACGCATATCGCGATTGAGATAATCAGGACAATCGGCAGCGAAACTTACACTACCGAATAATCCCAATCCCACCACCGCTAGTTTAAGACTCTGGTGCAGATATTGAGTAAACATTGGACCTTCCTGTGTCTATCGTGTTGATTCCCAATAATACGCAGCTTCAGCCGTGGCAGATCATCGTCGGTTAGAAGTATAAGCCGATGTTGATATTTAATCGTGAGTGCCAGCCGTTTTCGCCTTCAGCAATGCCGATACCTGGACCGTTAGCGAACCACATATTCTTACCAGCAATCCAGTCAACATAGGTGTAAAACTTACCCGCCGTCAGCATACAGCCCGTCACGTTTTGAATGGAGTTATCCAAGCCCGCGCCAGAAGCGGCGGTGTAGGTAAAATCGTTATAGCAATTTACGTTGGAAATTGGCCCCCATGAAACATCCATACTATGGGCTAAGTTAGCGCTATAAACATCGGCTTTTGAGGCGATTTCAAACGGGTAAGCAAATGCAGACATCGCCATACGATCATCAGGGAAGTCGTAATCATAATGAATGTACTGCAGTTGTGTTTGCCATTTACGCCAGTCCATCTGCCAATGAACCGCTGCGGCATAACCATCGGTGTCCTCACCCGCTACCGCATTTTCGCTTGGCACATAATCAAATTCACTCCACTGGAATGAAGCGCCCAGTTTATGCGCAGCATCACCAACGCTTAATTGCTTCTCAACACGTGCATTGAGCTGTCCGGCTTCTTCGTAAGGGCGTGCGGGTGTTGTTGCCACATCAAAGGAGTAACGCTTTACTCTGCTGCCGTCACCATATTCATCATTGGCAAAGTAAGCTAAATCGTAACGCCAGCCGTCATCAGCATCATGCTGCCAGTGGATACCCGCATCATAATCATCTTCAAACCCAAGATAATAGGTACCACCGAACCAGAACGAATGCGACGCAGTAGGCAATAATCCAAACGGCACTAAAGTGATACCGAGCTTCACAACATCCTTATCAGTAAATTGGTAGCCTGCCCAAGCGTGATGGACCACTTCTTGATCTTGGTACCAGCGGTATTGTGCAGACGCGAGTAATTTGTCTTTTTTGTAGTTCACATCGATGCGAAAAAGTTCGAATTCAAACTTTGCGTTATCGTCGTAGTCTTTCCAACCGTAGTTAAGGCGCACTGCGCCACCGATATCGAGTTCATCTGTAACGGGTACTGCACTCACGTAACCTGATGCAAATAAAGACACAAGAGCGAGCCATCTCATGGCATGAGTTTTCATCATATTCTCCCAACGGTCAAAATTTGGTGCGGAACCTTAACAAAAAATTAGTTTGAATTCGAATTATTTATCGAATATTTAGAACTAATAACAATAGTTGCTCGCGATCTCCTGTGCCAATTTAATGCGGCTTAATCCATGTCTAATGTAATGCTGTCCATGGAACCAGACGAACCAGCATTCCCACTCTCCAACTTGATCATCAAACGCAAATCGTTCGGTGAGTCAGCATGGTGCAGAGCATCGGCGTAGGTGATCTCACCATCTTTATAGAGCTTGAACAGCGCTTGGTCGAACGTCTGCATGCCCTGCTCATTGGACTTCGCCATAACTTCTTTCAGTACATGCAATTCATGCCGCTGAATCACACTCGCCACCCGCGGCGTATTGATTAAGATTTCAATGGCTGCACGGCGCCCGGTACCATCCGCTTTTGGCACCAACTGTTGCGCCACAATGCCGCGTAAATTTAACGACAAGTCAAACAGCAATTGCGCATGCTTATTTTCCGGCACTAAGTGCATAATCCGATCAAGTGCTTGGTTAGCGTTGTTGGCGTGCAAGGTCGCCAAACACAGGTGACCGGTTTCAGCAAACGACAGAGCGAACTCCATGGTTTCCTGACTACGGATCTCACCAATCAAAATCACATCAGGGGCCTGACGCAATGAGCTTTTCAGTGCTGCGTCAAATGATTCAGTATCGATGCCGACTTCACGTTGGGTGACGATACATTTGTTGTGTTGGTGCACAAATTCGACCGGGTCTTCAATGGTCAGAATATGGCCTTTGGTATTGGCATTACGATATCCAATCATTGCCGCCAGCGAAGTTGACTTACCGGTACCGGTGGCCCCGACCATGATCACCAAGCCACGCTTGGCCATCACCAAGTCTTTTAACACTGGTGGCAAACTCAAATCTTCCAAGGTCGGAATTTTGGTTTCGATACGGCGCATCACGCAACCTGCGGCTTCACGTTGCCAAAAAGCGCTGACACGAAAACGTCCTAGGCCTTTTGAACCAATCGCAAAGTTGCATTCTTTGCTTTCGTGGAATTCCTGCTTATTAGCGGGGGTCATCAACGACTCGACAAATTCGAGTGCCTGCGCCGCAGTAAAGGCATTTTCAGCTAATGGGCGTAACGCACCGTCGACTTTGGCACTGGGCGGAAAGCCGGCGGTAATAAACAGGTCTGACGCCTTACGTTCAACCATGGCTTCCAAAAAAGGTCTGACGTCCATAGCGACTCCTTAGAAATTAACCTGCTTGTTAGAACTCTTGGCCAGCGCATCTTCGCGACTGATCACGCCACGACTCACTAATTGCTGCAAACTCTGCTCCAGCGTTTGCATGCCATGCGCCATACCAGTTTGGATAGCCGAATACATTTGCGCCACTTTATCTTCACGAATAAGGTTACGAATTGCAGGCGTACCAATCATAATTTCATGTGCTGCCACGCGGCCGCCGCCAATCTTCTTAATCAACGTTTGCGAGATAACGGCTTGTAGCGATTCCGACAACATGGTCCGTACCATATCTTTTTCACCTGCGGGGAATACGTCCACTACACGGTCAATGGTTTTAGCTGCTGAAGTGGTGTGCAAGGTGCCAAAAACTAAGTGACCTGTTTCCGCCGCTGTCAGCGCCAAGCGAATGGTTTCGAGGTCACGCATTTCCCCCACCAGAATCACATCCGGGTCTTCACGCAAGGCGCTACGCAATGCCGCTTCAAAGCTCCAAGTATTGCGGTGCACTTCACGTTGGTTGATCAAACATTGCTTGTTCTGATGCACGAATTCGATGGGGTCTTCGATGGTCAGAATATGGTCGTGACGGTTGTCATTCACATAATCGATCATCCCAGCCAGCGTGGTACTTTTACCCGACCCTGTAGGCCCTGTGACCAACACCAACCCACGCGGATACGAGGAAATTTTCTTAAAGATTTCAGGCGCGCCTAATTGCTCTAAGGTTAAGATATCAGTAGGAATGGTACGGAACACTGCCGCAGCGCCACGCGATTGGTTAAAGGCGTTAACCCTGAAGCGCGCCAAGTTAGGAACTTCAAACGAAAAGTCGATTTCGAGGTGTTCCTCGTAATCCTTACGTTGTTTATCGTTCATGATATCGTACACGAGGCGATGTACGTCTTGATGCATCAATGCCGGGACATTGAGCTTTCTCACCTCACCATCGACACGTATCATAGGTGGAACACCTGCAGAAAGGTGTAGATCTGACGCTTTGTGTTTTACACTAAAAGCCAATAATTCAGTGATTTCCATAACTTGGTATATCCGTTAAACCAAAAGATAACAACATGACAACAATAGCAGACAGACTCGAGCTAGCCCAGCAAAGGATAACCACCGCCGCTAAAAATTCCGCGCGCAATCCCGATGAGATCCAACTGCTTGCAGTCAGTAAAACCAAGCCCGTTAGCGATATTCTCGCCGCCTACCAAGCAGGACAACGTCGTTTTGGTGAAAACTACGTCCAAGAAGGTCAACAAAAGGTAGAAGCACTGCTGCAACAGTGTCCCGACATTGAATGGCATTTTATTGGCCCGTTGCAGTCAAATAAGAGCCGCATTGTCGCTGACTATTTTGACTGGATGCACACACTGGAGCGTGCAAAAATCGCCGATCGCCTCAATGCGCAGCGACCTTCAGATAAAGCACCGCTGAACGTCTGTATACAGGTGAATATCAGTGGTGAGGCGAGTAAATCTGGCGTGGTTGATAAAGACAGCATGCTAGCGCTCGCGGCGCACATTGCCACCTTACCCAAGCTTAAATTACGCGGATTAATGGCAATCCCGAGTCACTCTGATGACAAGCAACTGGCTAAAGAACTGGACACTATGCAGCAGTTATTCAATACGCTTCAGTTAGGCTATGAAAGTGTTGACACCCTCTCGATGGGCATGAGTCAGGATTTAGAACTTGCTGTCGCACACGGCTCGACTATGGTGCGCATTGGTAGTGCCATATTTGGTGAGCGAGACTACAGCGCGAATGCCAACTAGCCCTTGTTTTTAGCAGATCGCGCCCAAATACTATAAGCAACTCGTCTGTTGGCGAGTCGTTATTTTCAAACAAAAGAGGATCGCATGACTTCTAACAAAATCTGTTTTATCGGTGCCGGCAACATGAGCCGCAGTATCATCAGTGGACTCGTTAACAGTGGCTATCAACCTGAGCTGATAGAAGCAACCAACCCAAGTACACCGAAGCTGGACGCACTGAAAGCGGATTTTGCCATTAATACCAGTAGCGATAACGCTGCAGCGGCACAACGGGCCGATGTCATCATCCTGTCAGTAAAGCCACAACTGATGCAACAAGTGTGTGAAGCGCTGGCAACGTTAGACCTGTCAAATAAGCTTATCATCACGATTGCCGCCGGTATTCCCGCCACACGCTATCAAGATTATTTCGGTCAACCAATTAAGCTCATCCGCGTGATGCCTAACACTCCAATGCAATTAGGTGCGGGTATGTCGGGCTTATATGCTCCAGACAATATCTCGGCAGAGCAAAAGGCCATTGCCGAAGCGATTATTAAAACCGGTGGAGATACAGTGTGGGTTGATGATGAAGACGGATTGAATCTGGTCATTGCACTCGCGGGGAGCTCTCCGGCCTATTTCTTCCTGTTTGTCGAAGGCATGATTGAAGCTGGCATTAGCATGGGAATGGAACGCGATAAGGCGCGCAAGCTTGCGCAACAAGCGGCCTTCGGAGCTGCCAGAATGTTGATTGAGAATCCGCAACTGACAGCCGCGCAACTGCGTCAGAACGTCACCTCAAAAGGTGGCACCACTCACGAAGCGGTGGAAACCTTTAAACAAGGCGATCTGCATGGATTAACCGCCAAAGCAATGGCAAACTGTATCGCTCGTGCAGAAGAAATGGCGAAACAATTTTAACCACTAAGAGACCCGAAATGACTGATCCATTTACTTTTTTAGTTAGCACCATATTCGATCTGTACCTGATGGTCGTTATCCTGCGTATCTGGATGCAATTGGTGCGAGCGGACTTTTACAATCCCTTCAGCCAATTTATTGTAAAAGCCACCCACCCGATTATTAAACCGCTGCGCCGGGTACTGCCGTCAATCGGCAATCTCGACACTGCGTCAGTGGTGCTGGCGTTAGCAGTGGTTGTGCTAAAAATTCTGGTTATCACCTTGATTGCAGGTGCTCAATTTAACATCCTTGCCACGCTCATTTTTGCCTTAGTGTCTGTCATTAAACAGGCGGGAGTACTGCTGTTCTATCTGTTGATTATCCGCGCAATTCTGAGCTGGGTAAGCCAAGGTAGCAACCCATTTGAATATGTACTGTATCAGTTAACAGAACCATTTTTGGGTCCAATCCGCCGCATCATTCCACCGATTGGCGGTTTAGATTTGTCTGTGCTGGTGCTGTTTATTCTACTGAATTTCCTTAACTTACTGTTAGCGCAGCACGTTCCATACTGGGCTGTTGCCTGATGAGTAAAGGGCAAACGGCCGTCACCATGGAGCAGCAACAATTGCTGCTCCGTGTTTATGTGCAGCCCAAAGCCAGCCGCGATCAATGGTGTGGTCTGCATGGTGATGAAGTTAAATTGGCTATCACGGCACCACCTGTGGATGGCAAAGCCAATCAGCATATTGTGAAACTACTGGCCAAAGCCTTTAAGGTTGCCAAAAGCCAAGTCCATATTGTGAAAGGTGAGTTAGGCCGGCATAAGCAAATTCGCATCGATACTCCACAACAACTCCCCGCAGAAATAGCTGCACTGCTGTGATGGGAATTCATGCGCTAGCTGGGTATAATTTGGCTGAGCCTTTAATCGACTGAGTTACCATGAGCCGTTCTTGTATCACTGCCCTGTTACTGTGGCTAACCGCCTTAGCATTGCCTGCCTACGCAGAGCAAAAATTGCAGGTCGGTCATTACGATATCCACTACACGGCACTACCTAGTACTTTTATCTCCCCAGCTGTGGCACAAACTTATGGCATTCAACGTAGCCGCTATCTTGCGTTAGTGAACATTGTCGTCATTGATCAGTTAAAACCAAATAATGGCTACACTCAGGTCGAAATCAGCGGCATCGCCACCAATCTGCTCGAAGCGCGATTCAAACTAAAATTCAGGGAAATTCGTGAAGGCCAGTCAATCTATTATCTGGCACAACTCCCCTACCGAGATACTGAAGAGATCCATTTTCATCTGGCGATAAAACATCAAGATGATTTGAATACTAAGCTGAATTTTAGCCAGCAGTTTTTCAACGACTAGTCTTTTTCGGCAGCTTGCACTGCCAACAACTCCGCAAGGAATTCCACAATGCAGAAATTTGTTCTGGCCAGCGGTAACAAAGGCAAATTGAAAGAATTTGCCGAAATGTTTGCCCAATACGATATCCAAGTGCTTCCACAAAGCGATTTCGCCGTTGAGGAAGTGCCGGAAACTGGCACCACCTTTGTTGAAAACGCCATTATTAAAGCGCGCCACGCCGCCGCAGTAACAGGCTTACCAGCTATTGCTGATGATTCAGGTTTAGAAGTTGATGCACTGCAAGGCGCTCCCGGCATCTATTCTGCGCGCTACAGCGGCGAAAACGCCACTGCGGTTACAAATTACACTAAGCTGCTGGATGCACTGAAAGAGAAGAATGCGCCTCGCACCGCGCGCTTCCAATGCATTTTGGTTTACATGCGTCACGCAAAAGACCCAACGCCGATCATTTGCCAAGCAGCTTGGGAAGGTGAAATCGGTTTTGACGTCAAAGGTGAAAATGGTCACGGCTACGATCCCATCTTCATTCCACAAGGCATGCAACAGACCGCGGCAGAGCTCAGCAGTGAACTGAAGAATGAGCTGAGTCATCGTGGCAAAGCACTTAACCTGCTGTTGGATGCTTTTAAAGCACAGGGGATTATTGCTTGATCACTCAACTGCCGCCACTGAGTCTGTACGTACACATTCCTTGGTGTGTACGTAAGTGCCCCTATTGCGATTTCAATAGTCACGCGCAGCACGGTGAAATTCCGCAGCAACAATATGTGGATGAGCTGCTAAAGGATTTGGATACCGATTTAAAGTGGGTACAACAGCGCCCGTTACACAGTATCTTTATTGGTGGTGGCACGCCCTCACTGTTCGATGCGGAGCAAATAAAACGTTTACTGGATGGCATTGCAGAGCGTATTCCATTTGAGGCCGATATTGAGATCACCATGGAAGCCAACCCTGGCACTGTAGAACATGATGATTTCAACGCCTATCGCGCTGCGGGTATCACCCGTATCTCGATGGGCGTACAAAGTTTTGCCTCAGATAAGCTGAACATACTCGGGCGTATTCACGGTGGCGATGAGGCTAAAAAGGCTGCGGCTTCGGTGGCAAAAGCGCACTACAACAGCTTCAACCTAGATTTAATGCATGGCCTGCCGAATCAATCGCTGGCACAAGCACTGAACGATATCGAGACCGCCGCATCGCTGAACCCTCCGCACCTGTCTTGGTATCAGCTAACGATTGAACCCAATACCCTGTTTCATAGTCGTCCCCCTGTACTGCCAGACGATGAAGCGTTATGGGATATTTACCAGCAGGGGCAACAGCGGCTCAAGGCGCTAGGTTATCGCCAATATGAGATTTCGGCTTACGCCAAACCCGGTTTTGAATGTCGTCATAATCTCAACTACTGGGAGTTTGGTGACTATCTCGGTATAGGCTGTGGCGCCCATGGCAAAGTGACTTTGTTAGACGAGCAGCAAATTCTTCGCAGCGTCAAAGTAAAACACCCTAAAGGCTATCTCGCAGGTGAGCATCTCTACCAAGTAGACGAAGTGTTGCCTGAAGATCGACCGCTGGAATACCTGATGAATCGACTAAGGTTAATGGGTCCGATTGCTAAAGCAGAGTTTGCGGCGAGAACGGGCGTAGATTCGTCAGTGCTGGATGAAGGAATGCTGCAGGGTGAACGTAACGGCTTGGTAACAGTCGATGCCGAACACTGGGAACTGACAGATAAAGGCCACATGTTCGTTAACGAGCTATTGTCTTACTTCTGCTAATCTGCGCCGTTGACGTAAAAAATACCCCGCGATAAGCGGGGTATAACCAAATCAGGATGTCGGTTTAAATGCCGCGCTGAGGTTGTGTTAACAACACAGCCATCACATCAGTATATGCACAGCAAGAGATTCGGATTGCAAAAGCTGCTGAATCATAGCGCTACGTCAAAGGGGTCATTTCGACGCAGATATGTCCCTAGATCCCACCCAAATCAAGCCTTGTCATTGTAGTAACTCTCTTAGTTGATGCAAGTTAATTACCTTTGATTTGTAACCAAGGTCAAAAAATACATTTCCCTTAATTTACACTTTTAAAAACAAGGTGTTGATTTGTAGTATAAATTTATTATCCAGAGAAAAACCGATTGATTTAGCACTATATTTCTTGTTTTTCCGTACTACTTCCGCAATGCAAAAATTTCTGCAAATTTGTCATCCCACACAGGCGGAGTACCAATATGTTCCTTTATAAATTCGATAAAGGCACTGACCTTAGGTGCTAGGTGTTTACGGCGAGGATAAACCGCCTGCAAAGGCAGATGGTTAACCAATTGCCAATCTGTCAGCATAGGCACTAACTTGCCTTCTGCAATCTCATTCTCCAACAGATAGGTGGCCATATAGACCACGCCAAGGCCATTAACCGCGGCGGTCTTCAGTGCTGGCGCATTATCCACGCGGAAGTTACCAGAAACACCTATTTCACAGTAATCATCACCCCGCTTAAACTGCCAAACAGAGTGCTCATGCCACTCACCGTGATACACCAAACAGTTATGCTCGACTAACTGCTCTGGGCGCTCAGGCACGCCATGCTTAGCAATATAATCTGGAGATGCCAGCAGTAAAAACTGACACTTCATCAACGGCCGAGCCACCATTCCCAGCGGCAGTTGCTCCGACATGGTCAGTAACAGATCAAGGCCTTCGTTCACCACATCGACCTTATGGTCCAACAGACTGACTTGCAGTTCTAATTCTGGATGACGCGCCATAAACTCAGGCAACGCCGGAATAATGTGGGCAGTACCAAAAGACTGTGAGATCCCCAGTTTTAGCACGCCACGAGTGGCATCATTTAGATTGTGCACACTGGCGACCGCTTGATCGGCGCCTCGCAACAGTTCTTCGCCTTGAGCATAAAGCAGGTTGCCCGCTTCGGTCAGACTTAAACTACGAGTCGTACGTTGGATAAGTTGCACACCAAGCCGATGTTCCAAATCAGCGACTTGCGTACTGACTTTCGACTTTGAAATTCCCAAGCGACGGGCGGCGGAGCTAAAACTTCCGGCGCGAGCGACATGAGTAAAAATAGCGATGGGTTCCAATAGTTCTAGCATTGATGTCGCCTATAGCTGCTTTATTCTTGTTAATTGGTTCGCTGAACTGTCTTTTACGTGGAAAAGTGATCGGCCCGAACGAGCTGATTGTACAGCTCAGAGAATAATTGTATCGAGAATAAAAAAGTATACCAACTCTTTAGTGACTACTCTAATGCTCAAAGTAGATAAATTGCAGATTACAAACTAAAAAAAACCGCATCCAAATAAATTGAGATGCGGAAAAGGAAGGTCCGTTAAAGAACCAGTCACAAGGAAGAAGAAAAAACTCGCAAGTAATGTCCGATTAATGACGATTTGAAATCAGGGTATAGTCTTCAAGCTCAGGGATCTGTTGTTGCACTTTCGACTCCAACTTTTGCAGTTCGGCAAAGCTTTCACACAACTCATCCGCATTGCGCTCAATCTCGTCAGAGCGTGCTTCCATACGCGCCTCAATGTCATCACCCATGCGTTCCATTTTGGCGCCAAATGCTTCCATCTTTTCACTAAAGCTGTCGCCATCACTGTCCATCATGCTTTTACCGATGTTAACCATGATACTGCCCAGCGAACTCATCACGGCTTTTTCAATATCGTCGCTGAACTCATCGCCAAAGGCTTCATCAAGCGAATCATCTGAAGCACCAACGTAGTAGACATCTCCTTGGTGATAGGCCAAGTCACTAATACGTTCATGCAGATTCGCCATTGCTTCGTTGAGTTTGCCACTGCCCTCTTCGCCTAATAATGGCGCTAACGACGTGCCCACAGCATCGGTCGCAATGTCCATCGCGTTGTCTAACAAAGTGATGACTTTTGGTATCTGTGCAGAAACACCATTGCGGTAATCTTCAATCAATTGCTGCTGCTCGGCGTTCAGTGGCACTTGTTTGCCGTCGACGAATAATTTGTCGCCTTCAATGCGATAGAGCTCTTTATCGTGCTCAGCAACCCGCAGCTGTTGTTGCTTAAGGGTGACATCGTAGTTGAGCGAGATATTGCAGCTGTCGTGTGAATGATAAACAGAAGCCTGCGCTTGTCCGGCGAGCAGTGAACCAGTTAATGCCAATGCACATACCAAAGTTTTCATTGTGAGTCCTTGTCATTCAGTATTGATGTTTAGTGATAGCACATGGCGTGCCAATTTTTAACGCACTGATTTATAATAATTTAATTTCATTAAATGTATTAAGGTGTGTGCTTGTTAGCTAAAAGCACCAGTTTTTAGTGAATATGACGAGCGCAATACGCAATTGGTTGGAACAGACATAAAAAAACAGCGCACAAGGCGCTGTTTTTTTATGTCTATTGGGCAAGCGCTGAGGCTTAGCTCCACCAAATATCGTATAAATCGGTTACGCTAACTTCGAGTACCTGCTGGCTTTTCCAAAAGTCTTCCACCGCTTGGCGGTCTTCATCGGTACATTTGCCAATGCGTTGCGTAGCAACAATGCCATCCCATACGTGATGACCGCCGCCATGAAAACCAAGACCACGAGGTTCTATCACTTGCTCGATAAACTTATCGACCTGTGCATCAATTTCATCTTCCGCGATATCATCAGGGAAGCGCCACGCGACATCAAAACCAAGTTCCTGAAACTCATCAACACGCAACTTTTTGCGTAAACGACGACTGCGAATAGCCATGAGCAAATTCTCCGATTTATATAAGGTTATTCAGTGCGCTCGAACATTAAATCCCACACGCCATGTCCAAGACGTTGACCACGAGCTTCGAATTTCGTCAGTGGACGATAATCAGGTCTAGGCATTACCGTACCATCAGGTGATTGATTTTTATAGCCTGTTGCCTGATTCATCACTTCCAGCATATGTTCACTGTAGTTTTCCCAATCAGTCGCCATATGGAATACACCACCAATTTTGAGGCAACTATGTACTAGCGCAGCAAATTCTGGCTGCACAATGCGACGTTTGTGATGACGCTTCTTGTGCCAAGGGTCAGGGAAGAACAGCTGCACTCGTGACAATGAACCATCAGCGATAGCATGTTGCAGAACTTCAACTGCATCATGGTGATACACGCGCAGGTTAGTGACACCAGCTTCAGCCGCTGCTGATAAACAGGCACCAACACCAGGCTTATGAACTTCAATACCGATAAAGTTTAACTCTGGGGCCGCCTTCGCCATTTCCACCAAAGACGCGCCCATGCCAAAACCGATTTCCAGTACAGTGTCGGCTTCACGGCCAAATACTTGTGCTAAATCGATGGTCTCAGCGGAATACTCCAACCCCATGGTTGGCCAGTTTTCTTCAAGCGCTTGAGCCTGACCTTTGGTCAGTCGTCCTTCGCGCAATACAAAGCTTTTGACTTTACGCAGGTACTTGCCTTCTTCATTGAATTCAGCAGTAGTAACGTCGCTCATTTTTGCTCCTGTCAACGGACAGCCATGTGAAAAGAATGGGCATTATGCAAACTTCAACTGGCGGTGCAAGTGTTAGCGCAGAAAAAGTGCACCAACTACCTTTTTAATCACGGTCTAGCACAGTATCTGCTTGTGCGGGATCATCACCACAGATACACTGGCGCCCATGAACACAGCCCCTTTTTCACAACGCGTAATCGAGTGGTATCGGCAGTTTGGCCGCACGACCCTACCTTGGCAACAACATAAAACCCCTTATAAAGTATGGATATCTGAGATAATGTTGCAACAAACTCAGGTTGCCACTGTTATTCCGTACTTTGAACGCTTTATGCAACGTTTTAGCAGTGTTACCGAATTGGCTAATGCTGATATCGACGAAGTGCTGCATCACTGGACCGGGCTTGGCTACTACGCCCGAGCGCGTAATCTGCATAAAGCCGCCACCATCATTCGCGACAAGTATCATGGCAAGTTTCCCGAAAACTTTGATGATGTAGTAGCGCTTCCTGGTATTGGCCGTTCGACCGCTGGCGCAATTTTGTCATTAGCCTGCGGACAACATCACGCTATTTTAGACGGCAACGTTAAACGTGTATTAACTCGCCATAACGCAGTCACTGGTTGGCCGGGACTGCCCAAAGTTGAACAACAGCTATGGCAGTTGGCTGATACATTGTCCCCCGCGCAACATATCGACCAATATAATCAGGCAATGATGGATATTGGCGCCACGCTCTGTACCCGCAGCAAGCCAGCGTGCGAACGTTGTCCAGTGGCATTTGATTGCCAAGCACAACGCCAAGGCAGACAAAAAGACTTCCCTGAGAAAAAGCCGAAAAAAGCGATTCCCGCCAAAGATGGCTTTTTATTGGTCGTGCGCCAGCAACAACAAGTATTACTGCAACAGCGCCCACCCGCAGGGATTTGGGGCGGCTTGTGGTGTTTTCCTGAATTTAGCAGTGAAGCAGCCATCAAAGCCGCAGCAGCTATGATCAATGCCGATGCAACACTGCATCCATTGCCCGCATTTAGGCATACATTTAGTCATTTTCACTTTGATATTCAACCACTGCTACTTGATGTCAGCAGCGATGAAAATGAGTTCAACGAAACCATGCTAACACCGCAAGCTGGTGATGCTGTCATGGAACCCAAAGCCACTCTCTGGTATAACTTAGCGCAACCATCAAGGGTCGGGCTGGCCGCCGCTACTGAGCGGATTCTTGCTAGTCTTCAGACCGCTTCAATCAAGGAGCTTGAATAAATTATGGCACGCACAGTTCATTGTGTTTATTTCGACAAAGACGCCGACGGGCTGGACTTTCAACTTTATCCAGGCGAATTGGGTAAAAAGATCTTTGATAGCATCAGTAAAGAAGCATGGGCGCTCTGGCAGAATAAGCAAACCATGTTGATTAATGAGAAAAAACTCAACATGATGAATCCAGACGATCGCAAGTTGCTTGAAGAACAAATGGTGGCCTTCTTGTTTGAAGGTGGCGAAGTCCATGTGGAAGGTTACGTTCCACCAAAAGATGAAGATTAATCTTTGTTTTTAGAATAAAAAAGGCTCCTGAAGGAGCCTTTTTTATGCGCGAAAATTACGCCTGAGATTTGCGCTGAGTCGCAGCCAAATAGGTGATAGCAACCAGTGACAACATCACGCCACCACAACAAACCGCAAACCAACCGTGCCATTGATAAAGCACAACGGAAATGTAGGAACCAATCGCCCCACCGGCGAAGTAGCTGGTCATATAGCCTGCGTTTAAACGGTTACGCGCTTCAGGTTGCAGTGCATAAATGACATTCTGATTGCTGACATGCGCCATCTGTACCGCTAGATCCAATAACACAATGCCAAACAACATACTCAGCAGCGAATGATCGGCTAAAAACAGCAACAACCAGCTCACAAGCCCCGCTATCCAGCCAATCCAACTGCCCCAATTGCCTTTACCGCCATCAGCAAGTTTCCCCGCCCATTTAGCCGCCACAACCCCAGCCACACCTGCGATACCAAACAGGCCGATAACCGCATCCGAATATTCATAGGGAGGATTTGCCAACACAAACGCTAGTGGCGTCCAAAACAGAGTAAACATAGCAAAACTGAGCGCACCAAGAAACGAGCGCTGCGCCAATACCGGTTCGGTTTTAAAGAGCGAAATTACCGAGCCTAATAACTGCCGGTAGCTGAGCGAAACTTGTGGCTGATATTTAGGTAACGAGCGCCATAGAGACACAGTGCAAATCAACATGGCGACAGCCGCTACCCAATACACCGCTTGCCATGACAGCAAGGAGGAAATCGTCCCTGCCACAACACGCGCTAACAGGATACCTAGCAGTAAGCCGCCCATCACGGTGCCAACCGCTTTACCGCGTTGCTCAGGTGCAGACAGAGTGGCAGCAAGCGGCACTAACACTTGCGCCACCACGGAGCAACCACCAGTAATGGCTGTGCCGACAAGCAACCAACTGACACTAGGTGCTATCGCATTAACGAACAAACCACTGGTGGCTAACAGCATTAACAGCACAATCATACGACGCCGCTCAACTAAATCTGCGAGCGGTACTAAGAAAAACAAGCCTAGGCCGTAGCTAAGCTGTGCGGCAGTAACGACACTACCGGCCAGCGCGTGGGAAATGCCAAATGCTTGCGCTATGGTATCGAGCAGTGGCTGAACATAATAGTTATTGGCGACAGCAACCCCGGTCGCGATCGCCATCAGCAGGATAAGTTTAGAGGAGAGAGTCGTTGGCTCAGTCTGCATATACATCCCTGATAAAAATGAAATTGACCAATTGAAACACGTGCGATAAGAAAAGGCGCATTATGCGCTTTTCTGGGTTTATCAGGAAGTCGTGACATTGCCACCGGTGAGCTTTCAGCACCAATCCGCCCATAAGACCTCACCAAAGCAGCATAATTTTGTCGTTTCTGTACAACTATTGCCCGGCCACAACTGATTTGTGCATTAACTAAGCGAATAAAACATTCAAGATTAAAAAGGACTTGCGCCAGTAAAATGTCCTGCTATATGATACGCACCACTTCGGCGGGGCAGGAAGTTGTGTGTTCCGCGAAAGTAATGACTGATAAAGAAATCAGTTGCCCGAATAGCTCAGTTGGTAGAGCAGCGGATTGAAAATCCGCGTGTCCCTGGTTCGATTCCGGGTTCGGGCACCACTTGATGCCGGCATAGCTCAGTTGGTAGAGCAACTGACTTGTAATCAGTAGGTCCCGAGTTCGACTCTTGGTGCCGGCACCATTTTTAAGGCCACTTTATAGTGGCTTTTTTTATACCTGAAATTTGGCGTGTTCCGCTCTAGCCGCTTTTCAGCCAATAAAAAAGGCGGTAAATACCGCCCTTTCAGATCGCTAAGCTTAACAATAATTACAGCTCAGACTCTGCCAATACCAAACGTGGAATTTGGTTCAGTGACGTCAGGTGACTGTAGATAGGGCCCAACAGACCTTTCTTACGCAGATCCAGATAATCTTCGTCGCTCAGCTCTGCCAACTTGCGCTCATCGATCAGATAGATACCGTTGATGTTGCGTTTTTCACCTTTCACTTCAACAGTCAAGGTTTGTTGTACCAGCAACTCTTTTTCAGCCAAGAATTTCAGTACCGCACGCGATTGTTGATCTTGCTCGAAATGACGCAGAACCAGTTCGCGGCGTTCTTTCAGCGCTTCAGTTTCTTCACCGTTTTCAAACAGTGCTACGCCTTCTTCTTTGCTCAGCAGTTCGCTTTCTTCACGAATACCAAACCAAACACGATCAGTTTGCTCTGGATCCAGCACGACAGCCAGAGGGTAGTCACGCAGCACGTTAGGTACATAAGTACCAACCCACTCACCTTCTTTAACTCGCAGGTTTTGTTGTGGCTTTAAGCCCAGCATCATTACTGCTTGGAAATCGTCAGATTCAGCATTTGCCTTAACAAATACAACTGGGGTATCAGTAGCTGCGTACATGATTTCGTGCAGGCTTACTGGCATCAAATGCTCATTTGCTACATGCTCAAAAGAAGGTTTTTTAAATTTAAGATCGGCATGTTTAGCTGGATCTAACAGTGAAATTGCTTGGGTCATTTAAAGCTCCTTGAGGGCTCTATTACTCTAAATTTTATGTTCCAATTATCAGGAAGCGCTTTTCCCTAGCCCGTAGTTATACCCTGTTTCATTCGCGAATAAAAATACAAAACCATAACAAACTGTGACTCAGGAGCCATGAAACGCGGGATTTTGCATCGACTGCGGGATTTTTAAACAACCCAGAAAACAGAAAGGGAAGCCTCAGCTTCCCTATTGAATCACCGAATGCGATTAATGCAGTTTCAACTTAGGCCGCTGCCATTTCAGCAAACGCTGCGCCAAACTAAATACCGAAGCCGAGAACCAACCATAGAGACTCGCTAGATGACGTTGATACAGCGACAGATACATCATACGCGCCACGTAGCCTTCAATGAACAGCGAACGTGAACGCAGATTGCCCATCAAATTCCCTACCGCAGAGAAGCGACTGAGCGATACCAAAGATCCATAATCACGATATTCAAACGGCTTTTCCGCCTTGCCCTTCATTCGATTGAGCAAGTTTTGAAACAGAGTTTCAGCCATTTGGGACGCAGCTTGAGCACGCGGTGGTACAGGTTTGCCACTTTCTTGGATCAACATAGCGCAGTCGCCAATGGCATAAATGCACTCATGACCTTTCACGCGCATGCAGGCATCCACCTCAATCTGATTACGCTTACTAATCGGCAAATCGGTAAAACTTTTCAGTGCATCAGGCCCTTTAACACCAGCAGCCCAGACTTTGAGGCCGGAATTAATCAGCACGTTGTCTTGCGTGATAAAGCCTTCCTTAACCACTTCTTTTACCTGTACACCGATATGCAAACGCACCCCAATATGATCCAACACGGTTTGTGCTCGAGCACTGACTTTATCGGGCAGCGCTGGCAGAATCTTCTGCGCCGCTTCAACCAAATGGATTTCCAGATGCGATTTGTCGATATTGAGGTAACCGTATTCTTTTACCGATTCCAACACATGATGCAACTCTGCAGCCAGCTCAACCCCGGTTGCACCAGCGCCGACAATGCCGATACTGAGTTTTTCACTGGTTTCATCCAGCAGGAGTAGTTCGTCGAGTAGCTTTTTATGGAATAGGTTGGCGCTATCGAGGCTATCAAGAAAGATACAGTGTTCTTCAGCGCCAGGTGTATTAAAACTGTTGGAAATACTGCCGATAGCCAGCACTAAGTAGTCATAGCTGACTTCACGCTCACCTAACAGCTCTTCACCTTCGTCATTCAATACGCGGGATAGATAGACGCATTTTTTCTCGGGGTTACAATCGTTGATCTCGCCGCGCAAAAAACGATAACCGTTCTTCAAACCGTGGTCACGATACAGCAATCCTTCTACCGACTGATCAATCACACCAACAGCGACTTCGTGCAACTTGGGCTTCCAGATATGCACCGGGCTCTTATCGATCAGGCAGATTTCAGCTTCGCCTGATAAGCCAAGTTTTCGACCAAGTTTTGAGGCCAGCGCTAAGCCACCGGCGCCACCTCCGACAATAACGATTCGTTTAGCGGTCACAACTTTTATCCCCCATGAACCTTAATTGAATTATGTTATTTATATCACACTTTTATAGTTGCATGGCCTGTTAGGAACGTAAAACTGGCAACTTTTATCCTGCCATTATTCGATGGGCTGGACATTTAACTTGCCAACATTCGCTGTTGTAACAGCACAAATTTGCGTAGCATCCACAGCGCCAACATAGTGCTACAACACGACAAGGAGATCCATACTCCGCTAACGCCAAATAGTGTGCCCAACACCGCCAGCAGTATGGCGATTAACACTAACTTACTGCCCGTGAGCAGATTGGCCTCTTTAGGGCGATTCATCGCTTGAAATAGGCTGGCGCCAACTAACACCATGCCCTCCATCGGCAAGCCCCAAAAATAGAGATACATGCCGTCAACGGCATAAGGTGTTAGCTGTGGATTATCACCAGCAAACAGATATACCAACCATTCCGGTCTACTGTAGATCAAACTCATGCCTAAAAACGCCACCACTAAACTCAGCCCTAGTGCCAATTTGACGGTTTGGCGCACTCGATGGAATAGTCCCGCGCCGACGTTAAAACTGAGGATAGGTTGCGTGCCGAGGGCAATACCTTCAAAGATGAGATAAAACATCGCTTCGGTGTAACTCACCACACCATAAGCTGCTAAATGGATTGCTGAACCTTGCCAGAGAAACGCGAGATTATGCAGCGTCAGCACCACAGAGAGATACAGCGTCATCATCATGCTAGGCAACCCCAGACGCAGCATCTGTTGCGTCCACTGCCAGTTAAGCCGTAGCTGCTCGCGACCAATACGCAAACGGCAATCAGCAGCAAAAAAGTGACGCATACATAGCCATGCCGCCACGCCCTGACACAACATGGTGGCGATGGCGACACCGGCAAACCCCAACGGAATCACCACAATCAACAGCCAATCAAGCACGATATTCAGTACACCGCAGCCGATTTGAATCAGCGTGACACGTCCAGGAAAACCATCATTACGTAACATCGCAGTGAAGGTCATCGACAACACCGGAAACACACTCAGCAGGAAATACCAGAATAGATAGGACTTGGAATAACGTAGGACTTCCCCCGTAACCCCAATCAGTTGCAGGATTGGCTCTCTAAAACTAATGCCGACAACCGCGAGTAGAACACCGGCAATGACTGACACCAGCACGCTATTACCAACGATCTGCCGCGCGGCGAGGATATTGCCTTTGCCTAGTTGTAGTGAAGCAAGTGCGGCACTGCCCATACCCACCAATGCCCCAATGGCATAGATCACTGCTCCAACCGGATAGGCAAGCGTAATTGCCGCAAGGCCTGTTTCACCGAGAAAATGCCCAATAAACATGCCATCAACGGTGACATAAATTCCAGTGGCCAACATCGACACCACGGTTGGCATCGCGTAGCGCCAAAACAGCTTAGCAACGGGTTGTGTTGCCATGTCATCTTGGCTAGCATCCATCACGCTTGCCGTCTCAGGCGTTGTTGCAAAGTTCGCACTCATTTACAGATAAGACTCCAGCCAGCGACATTGAATTAAGCTCTGGTGCAACACTTCAACATCCAATGAGCACTGACTGATGATCTCCAGTCGTGACTCCATGGCATCATCCACTTCTGCAAGCGTCATTTCCTGCTGTAGGCGATTCACCGCAATAATGCCTTCATCGGTAATCATCACGGCTTTAAGACGCTCACATGGCTGCGACTCAATCCACTGCATTAATGCCTGAAACGCGAAGGCCCAATCGGCACTAAAACGCCAACCGTAACTGAAATGTCCTTCCGCCTGTTGTTGCTTAAAGATGATCCCTAACTCATCAAATGATGTTTCCACTCCATCATCACTTGGTATTGCCACGCCTAAACCTGTGGTGACATTTGTAGACATCAAACTGGCGCTTCGACGCATTTTCGGCTGAGATTGCTGACGCTTTACAACATCACTAGGCTGCATCAGTCGTTCGAGTAAAGCGTTATCAATCGCTTGTTCTCGACTCCATTGATAACGAGTGGCAGGCACGAGTTCAGTAGGAAGTAATGCCAAGGCTGCCGCTACATTAAGGCTATCGGACCATAAATCCGCCTTACTCAACAGACAGATATCACTGCTGGCTAACTGCCCCAAAAACGTTTCATGTTCACGATAACGTTTATCCTGTAACGAACGCGGGTCGACCACGCAACAGCTGCTTTGCAACGTCAACACTTGCTGAAATTGCGACGACGCCAATACCTGCATGATCTGCTGTGGATGCCCTAGCCCCGTTGGCTCAATAACCAAACGCTGAGGTTTAGCTTTAGCGAGTAATTGCGTTACCGCCACTTGCAGTGGCACGCCAGCAGCACAGCATAAACAGCCGCCCGCGACTTCCCGAATAACGACAGAGTCAGAACCTTGCATCAAACTCGCGTCGATACCTATCTCACCGAATTCATTAACCAATATTGCCCAAGTTTCATGTTCGGGTTTTGCTTTTAATAGCGCTTGGATAAAAGTGGTCTTACCCGCACCTAAAAAGCCGGTAATCACATTGGTGGGGATATTGGCGAGGATCATGAGCTTATCCATAGGGAGAAAATAAAATTCGTCTGCTAGTGCCTTGCTAAGGATGCTGTGACCCGAGCATTAATCGGGAATAGCCAAAAGAGATGACGTTATTGGCACTATCACTAGCGAGCGATAAGACCAGAAAACGTCATAGGCTGCAGCAGACGCTAAAATTGGGCTAAGTGTACTTAGGCAAAGGTGCTTTCGGCAAACAAAACTGCGTAAAGCCATTAGGCGTACTAACCACGTAAGCGCTTATTATGTTTAAGGTATGCTTGTTCAAACTGCTCGGTAGGCAAAGGGTGAGAATAGAAATATCCCTGCGCATAATCGCAGCCCATGCCCTTAAGAATATCGGCTTGTTGCTGGCTCTCTACCCCCTCTGCAATCACCTTAATACCGAGCTTATGTGCCATTACAATAATGGCCTCGCACAAGGTGACATTATTTTCGTCGACATCAAGTTGATTGGTGAACGAACGATCAATTTTAAGGTAATCGATGTCAAACCGTTTTAGATAGGCCAATGACGAGTAGCCAGTACCAAAGTCATCTAACGACACTTGTACTCCAGCATCGCGATAACGCAGCAGTTTTGTGGAAACATTGTCATTGGCTTCAAGCAACAAGCCTTCGGTGATCTCAATGCAAATACTGCCACCAGCAACCGAATTCTGCGTTAGGTAGTTTAACCAAGCGTCAAAACGCGCGCCTTCATCGCGAAACTGAATTGGCGACTTATTGATGCTGATTTGAATATCTATGCCGTATGTCTCTCGCCAAGCCACCACTTGCTGTACGGCCTGATAGAACACCCAATCACCAATATCAATAATCAAGCCAGTGTCTTCCGCGACCGGAATAAATTCAGCGGGAGGAATATGACCTCGATGCGCATGTGGCCAACGGATTAATGCTTCCACCTTCACCACCTGCTGTGTATTGAGATCGGTAATCGGCTGATAATAGATCTCAAAGTGATTGCCTGTGACCGCTTCTCGTAACTCTTGGATAAGTTTCATCCGATAGCGCGCCTGTTGCTGCATTGAGTGAGTGAAGTAGTTGAAGCGGTTACGACCTTGCTCTTTCGCGGCATACATCGCCTGATCCGCATGCTTCAGTAATATCTCTTCGCTGGCACCATCGTCAGGAAATAACGTGATACCAATACTGGCACTGATATAAGCGTTTTCATCACCTAACTGAAACGGTTCGGCAAGTTGCTGTAAGATCTGCTGCGCAACGCGCTCAATCCCTTTGCTGTCATTGGCATCCATCAGCAACAGCGTAAACTCGTCGCCGCCCAAACGTGCGACGAGATCCGATTCACGCACACAGGTTTTCAGTCGTTTCGCGGCTTGCTGTAACAGACGGTCGCCCATATCGTGCCCGAGGGTATCGTTCACCTCTTTAAAGTAATCCAAATCTAAAAACAGCAATGCCAGTTTTGAACTACGGCGATGAGCTTTACGAATTTCACTGCTCATCTGTTCCAAGAACATGCGGCGGTTCGGCAATCCGGTTAACGGATCATAATTTGCCTGCTGCCAAATCAGACGTTCACTGTTTTTCTTCTCGGTGATATCAGAAAACAAAGCCACCCAGCGTTGATCGTGTTCCTCTTTATCGGTCAAGGTATTAATCGATATCCACACAATAATTTCGTGGCCATCTTTGCAGGTTAACCAGAGCTCACCTTGCCAACGTTTCTCGCGGTTAAGCTCTTGTCTAATATGTCGATAATCTTCCGCGCTGTGGTGCTGGCTTTTTAGCAAACTGACGTGCTGTCCTATCACGTCTTGCTCTCGAAAACCGGTTATCGCAGAGAATGCAGGATTAATATTGAGGACTTGGCCTTTGCTATTGGTGACCGTCATTGCTTCAGTGCTGTGCTTGTAAACAGAGGCCGCAAGCTGTAGCGAGTGCTCCCGTTGCTTTTGCTCAGTAATATCTTCATGCACACCGCAAATATTGATAGCAGCGCCTTGGTCGCTGCGTTCGGTTACTTTGCCATTAACGCGCATCCAACGTTGTTGCCCATCAAAGCGCTGAAAACGGAATTCACAGCTAAAGTGCGGCGTTCTGCCTTCAAGGTGTAAATCTAACTGATGCAATAGGGATTTGAGATCGCGCGGTTCAATCGTGCTGTACCACAACTGTTTGCCACCCTTCAGCAGCGTCTCTAGAGAGCACCTCATAATTTCCGCAGAGCGTTGGTCGACCACAAATTTATCGGTCGGGATATGCCAATTCCAGTAACCTAAACCACTGCTCGCCAATACTAGTTCCAATTCATCATAACTGGCTGACAACTTTTGCTCTGCCACTTTGGCAACCGTGACGTCAATGTAACCCGCAATAACCAGTGCAACCGCACCTGCCTGTCTTTTACACGAAACGGTGATCTGACAATAGACCACCTCTCCGTTCTTCTTTATGAAACGCTTCTCCAATTCATAAGAATCGATTTCGCCAGCCATCATGCGCTGATATTGGGTAAGGTCGGTCTTTAAGTCTTGCGGATGCGTAACATCGGCCCAGGTCATCGCCAGCATTTCTTCTTCGCTATAACCCAACATGCGGCATAAGCCCGGGTTAACCTTGAGCCAATGCATATCAGCATTGGCAATAGAAATGCCGATGTTGCCGACATCAAATTGTGAACGAAACAGAAACTCATCTTGCAGTTTAATTTTCTGATCCAGCTTATGTTGCAGTCGCTGCGACAACAAGAAACCTAGTAAGGCATTTGATAGAGGGAATATGGTGAAAGCAGGCCATGCCAACGAGAACATCACTTCGATGGCGATATCGGCAGGCAATAGCAGATTCGCGGTTAATATGGGCAGTTGCGCCACAATTGAAAACAGCAACAACTCGCCGATGTTGATGCTTTGCAACACTTCGTGACGGTAGTGGCGCCAATAACGCCACATCAGCCCTACCAGCACCGACGCCCAGATAACGGCCATTCCGGCTTCGGCACCAATACCGCCAATAGAGAGGCGAAACCAAGAGGCAATGAGCGCGGCAAATAGCGCGGGGACTGCACCAAAAAATAGCCCGGCCATGCAGAGCAAAACGGCACGACCATCATAAATGATACCGGAATCTAGCCGCCAAGGTGTCAGCATTAAAGCGATACAGAGACCGCCAATGATGACACCGGCCAGCAGTTGCCAAGCGTATTTATAGCGGGAGTTGCTATTAAGCGGAATCGCTTCGTAAGCAATGACCAAGACTAATAAAAGCGCAGCATTTTGGACAATGACCAGCACAATATTGGGCGCCATTTACGACTTATAACCCTTAAAATGAAGCGATTAAGTCAAGTTTAGCACAGCGCCCGAACTATCACTCAGTCAAGCAAATCCATATAACTCATCCACATAACGCTTAGCGCTGGCTTGCCAGTCAAAACGACAGCCGCCCGCGTTTTTCACCATAGTCTGCCACGGTGGAGAGCCATAGAGACTGAGAGCACGGTCGAGAGTATTGAGCAACTCTGCCGCCTGCTCTTGCAGATTATCACCACTGAAGGTAAAGCCATTTTTGCCATCAACCACAGTGTCACGTAATCCGCCGACACCGTGCACTAAACAGGGCTGTGAATCTCGCAACGCCAACATCTGGCTGATACCGCAGGGTTCAAATGAACTTGGCATCATGAACAGGTCACCGCACTGATACAGGGCATTGGAAAGCTCTTCATGGTAGCCGTTGATAAACAGAAAATTATCATGTCGCGCAGCGACTTCACTAAACTGGCGCGCAATCGCATCATCACCGCTGCCAAGCAGCCAAAAGCGTGCTTTTTCGTCCCACTGTTTCAGTCGCTTAAGCACCCCATCGAGCACAATCAAACCTTGCCAAGGTTGGCGTAGCAACAGCATCTTCTGATCCGTTAAACGACCAACAGAGGTCATCAAAAAGCTTTTAGGTCGACGCTGCTGAAACAAGCGAATTTGCGCAATCAATTCCGATGGGTGAACAGTTTCGCTGAAACCGAGTTTATACATGAGCGCTTCGTTAGCGAGCGACACTAACTTACGTTTGGTTTTCTCGCGCTCTTGTTCAGTGGTCGGTTGCTCAGGATATTCGCACCCATTGAGGATGCCGTATAGCTTACCTTTTCGTTGAATATATTGCAGATCGAGCTCTAACCCTTCACCGCCAAAGAAGCCTTGCTCATGCTGCGAGGGTTGCAACACCTCTTCTGCGTAACCGGGCGACACGAGATGAACTGCGTCACTTAGGGTAATCGCCGCCCGCAACGGATTGACACAATCTGGGTAGCGCGGATCAATCACCGGGTTTAATTGATGTTGAGGTAACCTCAGTAGCTCAGGGAACCAAGCTTCCAGCGATGAGATATCACCACGAAGCGGACGAATTCCCTGCATCGCCAAATTGTGAATACTCAGTACCACAGGTACATCCTGCAACGCGTGATACTCTGCAACATAGTGGCGCAACATAGCAAAAAAACCACAATGCCAATCGTGCAAATGAAAACGTGCTGGCATCGGAATAAAGCCAGCACACAAGGCGGTGGCAACAGCAGTACAGTAGAGCGCGAACTTTCCTGCATCGGTGGCAAATGGACGTCCGGGGGCGTCCTGCGTATAGATTGCATGTCCAGGAGAGACAAACATTTGGTGCGCTAACAAATAGATTAGCGCGCCTTGTTGCTGCGGGTTTGGCATACGATAAAGTTTCATTAAAAAATGACCGCTATCGAAATGCACTGGGAACTCGCACATATATTCCGCTTGCTGCTCTCTGGCGAGAAAACCGTAATCGGGCATCACAATATGGGCGGTGACGCCTTGCTTGGCTAATGCGCCGGGAAGATCCCGAATCACATCAGCCATTCCTCCCACTTTTCCACCTTTCAATGCGGCATTCTCTGCCGCTAACATCAACACTTCACGCGCATTTGGCGATTGCTGCATTATTCATATCCCACTGGCAGGCCTAGCATATCTCGAGTGACCAGCACGACCCCATCTTTGGAGACTCTAAAGCCTTTAGCTCGGTCATGATCATGGTTAAAGCCTATCTCCATTCCCTCGGGAATAATACAACCGCGATCGATAATTGCCTTTTTAATTCTGCAGTTACGCAACACCACCACATCGGGCAGGATCACCGAATCCTCAACCAGTGAGTAGGAGCAAACCCGCACTTCGTTGAACAATACACAGTGGCGTACCGTTGCCCCGGAAATAATACAACCACTGGACACCACCGAATCCACCGCCATGCCGCGACGACCATCATCATCAAACACAAACTTGGCAGGGGGTAATTGCTCTTGGTAGGTCCAGATGGGCCATTTGGCGTCGTAAAGGTTGAGCGCCGGTGTCGGATACAACAACTCCATATTGGCTAACCAGAATGAATCTAAGGTTCCCACATCGCGCCAATAAGCGGGCTCATTAGGGAAGGCGCTGCGGAACGGATAGGCGTAAACATTATGTTGTTCAATGATTGAAGGAATAATATCCATACCAAAATCACGGCGTGATTCCGCGTTTTGCGCATCTTTGCGCAACTGTTCAAACAGGAACTCAGTATTGAACACATAGTTCCCCATAGATGCGAGGCAAAGTTCGGGATTATCGGGAACGGATTTGGGATGAGCAGGTTTTTCCTGAAAGCCGAGAATACGATTGCTATGGTCAACTTCCATAACACCAAATGCATTAGCCGCTTCCTCTACCGGGACTTCCATACAACAACAGGTCATATCAGCGCCAGATTCTGCGTGCGCCGCTAGCAAACCCGCATAATCCATGCGGTAAACATGGTCGCCCGATAACACCATCACATAACGCGGTAACTCGTGCCGAATAATATCGATATTTTGAAATACCGCATCGGCCGTACCTTGATACCAACTATCGGAAAAACGCTGAGACGCAGGCAAGATTTCTACCGACTCCCCCAGTTCTTTCTTAAAATGGCCCCAACCGCGCATGATATGGCGAATGAGCGAATGTGACTTGTATTGTGTCACTACACCCACTCGGCGAATGCCTGAGTTGATGCAGTTAGACAATGGAAAATCAATAATCCGAAACTTCCCTCCGAAATACAGTGCTGGCTTGGCACGCCAGTCTGTTAATTCATGCAAGCGGCTCCCCCTACCGCCAGCGAGAATCAACGCATAAGTATCTCGAGTCAGATTACTGATATAACGCGGACTGGAATTTGGCATATAGCTCCGTCTCCCCAAAACCAAAAATGGTAGAACACCTATTTAGCGTTCCAGATATGATCCCGATAGCCTGCAATCGTGAAGTCGCTTGAGAAACGGCCACTCGCTGCAGTATTAAGAATACTCATTGCGGTCCATCGCTGCCTGTCTTGGTAGGCATTCGCAGCATCAAGTTGTGCTATACGAAATGCTTCAAAATCAGCGGCGAGCATCCAAGGATCTGTTGGCGATTCGATTGCCATCACCAGCGGATCAAAAATTCCCGGTTCCTGAAGGTTAAAGTGGCCACTCTTGAGTAATGACATAACCCCGCTAAGCCCTTCTGACGCGGAAATATATTCCCATGGGCGATAATGTCGGCGTAACTCTTCTACCTGTTTTGCGTTGAGGCCAAACAGAAAGAAATTATCATCGCCGACCTGCTCCAACATTTCGATGTTGGCACCATCAAGCGTGCCGATGGTCATCGCGCCATTCATCATAAATTTCATATTGCCGGTACCAGATGCCTCTTTACCGGCAGTGGAAATCTGCTCAGACAAATCAGTTCCTGGGCAGATCGTTTCCATAGCGGAGACGTTGTAATCCGGCAGAAATGCAAAACGAAGCCAAGGGTTCACCTTAGGATCGCAATTGATCATATGTGCGACGTTATTGGCCAATTTGATAATCAGCTTAGCAATCGCATAGCCCGGTGCCGCTTTCCCGCCAATCAACACACAACGAGGCTGCATGCCTTGGGTATCGCCATTGATAATGCGTTGATACAGGTGAATGACATGCAAAATATTCAGCAACTGTCGCTTGTACTCGTGAATACGCTTTACCTGCACATCAAACATCATTGCGGTATCAAACTCGACGTGACAACGTTCGGCTACCAACTTAGCCAGCTCAGCTTTGTTTTCCTGTTTTACTTTGTACCAAGCATCGGCAAAGGATCTGTTATCGGCAAATTTCTTCAAACCTTCGAGTTTAGCGAGATCGGTCACCCAAGCATCGCCCAACTTGCTACTAATCAGTGACGCCAATTTAGGGTTGCAGTAGGCCATCCAGCGCCGTGGAGTTACACCATTAGTACGGTTATTAAATTTCTCTGGCCATAACTCATAAAAATCGCGGAACAGACCGCTCATCAGCAATTCAGTGTGCAATGCCGCCACACCATTGACTGAATAAGATGCCACAATCGCCAGATATGCCATGCGAACATGCGGTACCGGACCTTCTTCAATAATCGACATGTTGCGCAATTTTGCGGTATCGCCCGGCCAACGATGCGCCACTTGGTCAAGATAACGCGCGTTGATTTCAAAGATGATCTCCATAATGCGTGGCAGCATGTACTGGAACATGCGCACCGGCCAACGCTCTAACGCTTCTGGCAACAAGGTATGATTAGTATAGGCCATACAATGGGTTACTATGTCCCATGCTGGGTCCCAATCCATTTCGTAGACATCCACCAATAGCCGCATCAACTCAGGAACGGCGATCGCCGGGTGGGTGTCGTTCAATTGAATTGCGTTTAATTTGGCAAATTCAGAAAAGTCCATGCCGTGCTGGCCAACCCAGTTACGCAGCAAATCTTGCAGACTGGCAGATGACAAGAAGTACTGCTGACGTAAACGCAGTTCTTTACCGTTTTCACTGCTGTCATTGGGATAGAGCACCATAGTGATCTGTTCTGCGAGGTTTTTCGCCGCAACCGCTTCGGTATAATCCCCTTGGTTAAATTCAGCCAGATCAAACTCGTTCGTCGCTTCCGCCTTCCATAATCTCAGTGTATTAACGCGCCCGTTGCGATACCCCGGCACCGGCATATCGTAAGCAACGGCAGCCACATCTTGCGTATCGCTCCACAACATATGGCAGCGGCCATTGGCGTCGGTATAGCTATGCGTGTGACCAAAAAACTTAACCGTCACGTTGTGTTGCGGCACTCGGACTTCCCACGGATTGCCATCCCGCAACCAACGATCGGGTTGTTCTACCTGATAACCATCCACGATTTTCTGCAGAAACATGCCATATTCATAACGAATACCATAGCCGGTAACAGATAAATCGAGGGTAGCGCAACTGTCCAGAAAACACGCCGCAAGCCGCCCCAGACCACCGTTGCCCAAACCAGCATCGTGCTCCTGTTGCTCTAACGCTTCGAGCGAGACCGCATAGTCATTGAGCACAGCTCGGCTTTCATCGGTAAGGTTCATATTCAACAGTGCATTGCCCATCGCTCGTCCCATCAGGAACTCTAGCGACAGATATGCCACATGCTTTTTCCCCTGCTGGATATCGGCTTTGCGAGTATCACGCCAGTTATCCAAGAGTTGCTCTTTAACCGCAATGGCTAACGCATGGAACATCCCAGCTTCGGATTGATCATCGCGGCTCAGGTCATAACGTAGTTGCCGGCCAAAGGCGACTTTTAACGAATCACAGGGTTCACAAGTCTCCTTAATCACCTTAGGAGTGACAGCCTTTTTGGCTGCTGTTTTTGCAGTGGTGCTAGCGGACGACCTTCTGGTCGAGGTTTTCTTTGACGCGTCAGTCATGCGTTACTCCTCTTTCCATATCCCTGTTCACCTGGCATCACGGCGCCCAGTAATTTTAATGATCTTGGTTCCAGTAGCAGCGTTTTACCGGCGGCATAACGTGCATTGGGATGCTGTGGTTGTCCTGTTGCTGATGTGGTGCACAACAGCGGCTGCCAACGGCAACCGACGAGAATTTCAGGCACCACAAATTCGCGCGGTTCTTCTGCGGCATGTAATAGCAATAGCAACATTTCAATGTTGCCTTCGTCATCGGTCATTTTCTGCAATAGTTGTAAGCTGCGACAATGGCCTTCCGCCCAGTGTTTCCAGGTCATGGCATCACCAAGACGGTCATACCAACCCAGTACCTGACGCTCGGTCGGATCTGATGAATGAATAAATTCTGGCGATTGAAAGATGCTTGATTGGCGTCGCAGGCTAATGACTCGCTGGCAGAATTGCCGCATAGCATCAGCCGCCGCATCAGAGCTCCAATCAAGCCAACCAATAGGACTGTCCTGACAGTAGGCGTTGTTATTACCGCGCTGGCTGTTGCCTTGTTCATCGCCCGCTAACATCATCGGCACGCCTTGCGATAACAGCAAAGTCGCCAAAATATTGCGCTGTTGCCGCTGACGCAAAGCCACGATCTCGGCATCATCACTCGGCCCTTCAATGCCATTGTTAGCACTGAAATTCTCATGGTGACCATCGCGGTTTTCTTCACCATTGGCTTCGTTGTGGCGCTGCTCGTAACTCACAAGATCGGCTAAGGTAAAACCATCGTGACTGGTAATAAAATTGACCGAACTGCATGGACCACGACCAGAATGCTCAAACAGATCGCCAGAGCCGTGTAGCCGTTTTGCCAGTTCAGGCAACATGCCGAGATCGCCGCGCCAAAAACGTCTGACGGTATCGCGGTAACGGTCATTCCATTCAGAGAATGGCAACGGAAACTGCCCTAACTGATAGCCACCTGGACCGATATCCCAAGGTTCTGCAATCATAATGGCGCCGCTGAGCACCGGATCTTGCAGCAATGCATCAAAGAATCCGGCACCAGTTGCAAAGCCATTTGGCTCTCTTCCTAAACAACTGGCTAAATCAAAACGGAAGCCATCAACGCCCATCACAGAGACCCAGTAACGCAACGAGTCCATCACCATCTGCAACACCCGAGGATGGCTGATATCAAGACAGTTACCGCACCCGGTGTCGTTGATGTAAAAGCGTTTATCATTGGGATGCAGACGGTAGTAACTTAAGTTATCAATGCCGCGAAAATTGTAGATAGGCCCGAGGCGGTTCCCCTCAGCAGTATGGTTGTACACCACATCCAAAATGACACGAATTCCCGCCTGGTGAAACTTGGCCACCATTTGCTGAAACTCGCCTATGCCATCATCGGTAGCACAGTAGCCTCTATGTGGGCAAAAGAAACCAACACTGTTGTAACCCCAGTAGTTGCTCATGCCTTTATCATTCAGGAACGGCTCAGAAAAAAAACTATGAACGGGTAGCAGTTCTACGCAGGTCACCCCCAGCGATTGCAGATATTCAATCACCTCGGGACTGCCGAGTCCGGCATAAGTCCCTTTTAAACGCTCATCTATAGCTGGAAATTGCTGTGTAAACCCTTTGACATGCAGCTCAAGTATCACTTCTGACACTAACGGCCGCGACGGCAAACGCTCACCGGCATAAGGCTTATCTTCGACCACCACCGAACGCGGCATTGCCCAAGCGTTATCCACACCGTTGATCAGCGTGTCATCACCGATATCACCATCGGCGGCCACCTTTTGACGATTGGCGATATCGCGGTCTGAATCGGACTGTTCTAGTTGCCGCTCAACATCCAACGGCTTGCCACTTTCATCCACACGGGCATACCCCAACATCCATGGGCCTGGCTGCAAATTGCCTTTCAGCCAGCGGGCATAGGGATCTAATAGCAACTTGTTGGCATTAAATCTGTGTCCGAGATGTGGTTGATACGGCCCTTTGATGCGATAGCCGTAACACAATCCCACCTCTGCGCCCTCCAAGAACCCACACCAAATTTGCTGCCGATGCTCGGGCAACACATAACGCGCAATTTCACGCCAATGACCGCCGATTTCTTGCACGAAACAGCACAACTCCACTTCCGTGGCATGCGCTGAAAACAACGCAAAGTTAACTCCGCGCACCTGCCCGCCAGCATCTCGAATAACGGTACTGCCCAGGGGATAAGGTTGACCCTGACGCATTAACATTCGTCATTCTCCAGCAACGAAAAATAGACTGTAGATAACGGCGGCAAAGTGATCACCGCCGAATGAGACATTCCCTGCCAGGGCTGTGGTTCACTATGGATCTCGCCGCCATTACCGACGTTTGAACCACCATAGAACTCACTATCACTATTGAGACATTCGCGGTATTGCCCCGCCTGCGGCAAACCAATGCGGTAACCTTGCCTTGTGGCTGGAGTGAAATTACTGACGATAATCATGGGCTTGCCATGCTTGTCGAAACGACAAAACGCTAAAATGCTGCTGGCAGCATCGGTGCAATCCAACCAAGCAAAACCACTGCCATCCATATCTTGTTGCCACAGCGCCGCTTGCTCGCCATAAAGCTTGTTCAGATCAGCTACCCACTGTTTGAGTTGACTGTGCGGCGCAAAGTGCAATAAATGCCAGTCGAGACTGAAATCATGTTGCCACTCGCGACGCTGGCCAAACTCATTCCCCATGAACAGCAACTTCTTGCCAGGATGTGCCCACATAAAGCCGTAGTAAGCTCGCAACGTGGCGAACTTTTGCCAATCATCACCGGGGATTTTTTCGATCAGTGCGCGCTTACCGTGCACGACTTCATCATGACTCAGCGATAAAATGAATTGCTCGGTGTAGGCATACACCATGGAAAAGGTCATCTCATGGTGATGATAACTGCGGTGGATGGGATCACGACTGAGGTAACACAAAGTATCGTGCATCCAGCCCATGTTCCATTTAAAACCAAAGCCGAGCCCGCCACTACTCACATCACGACTGACACCGCCCCACGCCGTAGACTCTTCGGCAATCATCATAATTCCGGGATAACTGGCATACAGGCGACTGTTGAGATCTTTTAGTAAATCAATGGCTTCAATATTTTCACGGCCACCAAACTGGTTCGGCGTCCACTCGCCGGGGTTACGGCTGTAGTCGAGATAAAGCATTGAAGAAACAGCATCTAGCCGTAAGCCGTCGATATGAAACTCCTGTAACCAATAACAGGCGTTGCTGAGCAGAAAGCTTTGTACCTCTTTACGACCATAGTTATAGATCAAGGTGTCCCAATCAGGATGGCTGCCTCGGCGCGGATCCTGATGCTCATATAAACAGGTACCATCAAAATTGCCCAGGCCATGAGGATCTTTAGGGAAATGTGCCGGTACCCAATCTAAAATCACGCCAATGCCTTCTTGATGAAATGCATCGACCAACATTTTTAATCCCGCAGCATCACCAAAGCGGTATGTCGGTGCATACATGCCTACCGGCTGATATCCCCACGAGCCATCAAAGGGATATTCGCTTAGCGGCATAAACTCGACATGAGTAAAGCCCATCTCCTTCACATAAGGAATAAGATGCGTGACTGCATCTTGATAATTGAGGTAATCACGGCCATCGTCACCTTTACGACGCCAAGAGCCGAGGTGCACTTCATAAATACTGACTGGCGCTTGATGCCACGCAGTAGCAGCTCGCTTCTTCATCCAATGGCTGTCACGCCATTGCCATGCTTCATGCAGTGGCACGATTGATGCGTTATAGGGCGGCGGCTCCATCGCGCGAGCATAGGGGTCAGCTTTTTCATGCCAGTCGCCACTTGCGGTTTGAATGGCGAACTTATAGTGTTCATGTCCCTGCAGTTCGGGAATAAAAATCTCCCAAATGCCCGAAGCAGGATGCTTACGCATGCTATGGCGCCGCTTATCCCAATGGTTAAAGTCGGCTATCAGTGACACAGATTTGGCATTGGGCGCCCAGACACAGAAGAGCACGCCACTGAGTTCGCCAAGCTGGTGCCAGTTAGCCCCGAGAAACTGCCATGCCTGCTGCTGCCGTCCTTCATTAAACAGGTAAGTGTCATCATTGTTTAACTGTGAGCCATAGGCGTATGGATCACGTAAGGTGTGCTCCGCGGCGGGATAAGTAACCTGAAGCAAATAGGGGAATGGTTTAACACGGCGCCCCATTTTACCGACAAACAACGGCTCAGCGCCGGAAACGGGCGCTAAACTCGCTACCTTTTTACCCGTTTTTTCGTCCAGCACATCAACTTTCAGCGCCCCTGGCAACACAACACGCACAACGAGGGCATTCTTTTCTCCCTCCACCAAATGCATCCCTAGCCAGCTATAGGGATCACCATGGTTACCATTGGCAAGTGCCCGGGCACAACCATATTCCGGACAGATATTGTCTGGAGCATTGTGCGTAGATGCGGCTGAAACTGCTATTTCGGTGACTGTTTCTGACATCTCCTGCTTCATCTCCTGATCCTCCTGTCAAAACTTGATTAAATCTGTGTGCTCCGTGCTGACCTTATTGCTGCCAACACGCGATGTAGCAATTCGTTCTGGGAAAATTCTGTGACTGACTGTGAATAGCGACGACGCCAATTAGGATATTCACTGCTGGTGCCGGGAATATTGATGGCATCTTCTTCAGCGAGTAAATCTGCTAAGGCAACGCTGTAAAGCTGTGAACGACCAGCAGCGACCGCGCCTGCCCAACTAGGCAATAAATGCGTAAAATGGGTGTCGCTGACATCACAATGAGCAATCTCAGCTAACCAGCGTAAAATGCCTTGCCGATGATACTCACGCCGCTGTTGCAGCTGTTCCAGTTCGCCTTGTTTGAGTAACTGTAGCTGTTCACGTATCAATAAATCTTTACCTTGCCACCAAGCGGCCATGGTCGGCACATCATGGTTGGCCAGCATCATCAACGAATGCTGTTTGTAATCATTAGGATGCTTGTAGCCCGCGTATTGGGGGAACTGATATTCATCACTACAGAAATAGAATAGTTCGTTCGAATAAATGCCTGCGGCAAACATGGGCTGTTTGATTTCAGGCGGTACTATGCCTAAATCCTCACCAATCACCATACAGCGTGCACGATGGCTTTCTAGCCGTAAAATGGCCATCATGGCCTCAAACGGATAGTAGATATAACTACCACTGGGCTGAGATTCGCCAGCTGCAGCCAGCGGCCACCACCAGATACGAAACAGTCCCATAAAATGGTCGATGCGCAGTGCCCCGCAATGGCGCATATTACTGCGCAGTAACTCGATGAAGTGACCAAAATTGTGTTGTTTTAAACCGACAGGGTCTAGCGGTGTTAGCCCCCAATTTTGGCCTTGTGGCGCAAATGGGTCTGGCGGAGCCCCGATGCTGGCGCGGGTACAAAATTGTTCACCGGCCTGTGCAACTTCAACCCCGCCACCAACGGCGCCAACGGCCATATCGCGGACTAATCCAATTTTCATACCTTGCTGCAACGCCTGCTGTTGGCAATGGGCAAGTTGTTCCTCTGCGACAAACTGCAGATAAAGATAAAACTCCGTATTTTTAAGCCACGGTGCTTGTGCTTGTACCGCTTGCTGCTCGGCGTATTGCGTCAATGCTACGCCCTGTTCAGAGACAAACGCATCAAAGGCAATCCGTCGCGGTGCGGTTTTGGCGTAGCCACAGAAGACTTTATAAAGCGCTTTTAATTCAGCGGCCTTTACTTTGGCAGCAGCAGGGTAGTCAATCCAGTCACCACCAGCATCGAGTTTTGGCATGCGCTTAGGCAGGTGTGTTGCCCACTTTGGATCTTTACCTTCTGAACTCATCTGAGCTGCGATATATAAAGGGTTAATGCGGCGGCGATCGTAGGGACTGTAAGGACTGGCGTCTTCGGGGCTGTGTAGTGGTAAAGCATGTAAGGGATTAAGCAGTAAAAAATCAGCGCCCTGCTCGGCAAAACGGCTAATGGTCGTGCTCAAGGTGGCAAAGTCGCCAAATGTGGTGGGAAGCTTACCGTCAGCAGACGGTTGCCAAAGCGAAAATACTTGCAGGCTGATGCCCCAAGGACGGCGTTCAGGAACAATAGCAGTGATATCGGCACCATAGACTTGCTCTGGCGCGATAACCAAAGTGCCTTCTACCGTACTTTCTGGCTCATCTTGAATGGCTAATTTGAGGTGATGATAGCCCGCGCCTGGGCATTCGAGACCTGCATCAGTAAAGAGTTGCTGCAGCGAGTATCGACGCTCAACATAGGCACGATTTTGCGTGAAATAATCACCACTTACCTCAGCTCGTTGCGCACTAAAGCTGAACGAGCTCAGGCCGTTAACCTCATCATCAAAGGTCAACAGCAGTTCCCCACCAAACTCAGCCAGAACTTGAAAAGTGATCAATGGGTGTTGTGCGTTGGTCCACTGAAAAGGCCGCAGCAGGCTTCGCCAAGGACGAGCATCCAGCTCATCAATCCGCGTTTCAACCCATGTAGCAAAACCATCGCTGTTGGCTGATGTTTCATACTGCGCCAGCTGATTTGCACACATGGTACGCAGCAGATGCTCACGATCTTCCATAGAAATCTCGTGATAAATGCCATCGCAATCTACGAAGCTATTACCGACACCTTGCAGGTAGAGCAACTTGTCCAGATCCATCCTTAGTTCTCCCTGACTGCTTCAGAAGGCAATTATTGAGCAGGTTACATGCCAGAAGCAAATGCCACACGTGCGAGTCCATTGGCAGATATCAGATAGCGAATGCTACTCATTATAAATCAGACAATTACAACATCAGACTCACATAATCCCATGGAAGTGTGACGTTATTATTGAAAGAAACAGCGAAGATAATGAATCAAAAACGTGCACTAATTCACCAATCAAGTGCAAATTTTGAATGATATCGGCCAATATCTGCCTAAAAATTCAGCTCACATCAGTATATTGGCGCAATTTGCGACAGAATCCTATCATCGCGAAAGAAAATAACTTTCGCGACAGGCATTTTTTGTCTGGGACTAGGTAGGAGATGACTATTTTTCTTCAGAAATTTGACCAACTAACAACACTGGTGCAGCATCGAGTTCTTCGGCATTCATCATCGATGCAATACGTTCAACCGCAGATAGCAATTGACTCTGCTCCCATTCTGCGAGTGATTGATAACGGTCGATAAAATGCTCTTGCAAAGGCGCGGGCGCTTTATCTAACAACGCGCGGCCAGTGTCGCTTAACAATAAATGAACTTTGCGCTTATCCGTTGATGAGCGTTCACGAATCACAAAGCCTTTGCTTTCAAGACGATCAATAATTGACGTCACCGTTGCAGGGCTGAGGTTAATTTCTGCGGCTATCTGCTTCACCAGAGGATTGCCAAGCGCCGCAATGCGCTGCATCACCATCAATTGTGGCCCTGTCAGGCCAGAGTGTTTGCTGAGTTGGCGGCTATGTAAGTCAATCGCTCGAATAATTTTTCGTAGCGAGATCAACAAAAGTTGATGTTTTTCCATCATTAAGATTACTCATGGTGGTCGCGGGTAATCCCCTAATCCAATGATGCCAAGCATAACAAAATGTATTCGCCGCTTCAGGCAATCAACAAACTATTTTTTTCTTAAAACGATCTGCTCTACACTAATGAGCGTTCATGATGATGAACAACTCTTGTGCGACCTGTTCGGCGCCAGTCACGACGGAATGTGACTCACACATTGGTCTAATTTTAAGCCTAAATCACGACTTAATTAATTAATATCATTTACTTTAGCAAATGCTTCTGATAAACCGATTGCCGCACAAGAGCGAAGAAACGCCCAAGAACACTAGGAGGTGTAAAAATGGCCACAAAATTCTTCATCCCATCAGTGAATGTGCTGGGTCAAGGCTCAGTAGATGAAGCTGTCAATGACATCAAATCTCTCGGTTTTAAACATGCTTTAATTGTCACCGACAAACCTTTAGTTGAAATCGGCATCGTGGGGCAAGTTGCCGAAAAACTGGGAAGTGTTGGCTTATCTGCGACAGTTTATGATGGCGTGCATCCAAACCCAACCGTGTCTAACGTAGAAGCAGGTTTAAAACTGTTAAAAGACAATAGCTGTGACTGCGTTATTTCTCTCGGTGGCGGTTCACCGCACGACTGCGCTAAAGGTATCGCACTTGTAGCTGCTAACGGCGGCGCAATCGGTGATTACGAAGGAGTCGACCAATCAGCTAAACCTCAATTGCCGCTGATCTCCATCAACACCACCGCCGGTACTGCCAGTGAGATGACCCGTTTCTGTATCATTACCGATGAAAAACGTCATATCAAAATGGCCATCGTTGATAAGCACGTAACGCCGCTGCTGTCAGTTAATGACCCAGAATTGATGTTGAAGAAACCGAAAGGATTAACTGCGGCAACAGGTATGGATGCCCTGACTCACGCAGTTGAAGCTTATGTATCTACCGCAGCGACGCCAATTACTGACGCCTGTGCAATCAAAGCAATTGAAATTATTCGTGATAATCTGCGCACCGCAGTTGCTGAAGGTAGTAACATCGAAGCACGTGAGCAGATGGCTTATGCGCAATTCCTCGCAGGTATGGCATTCAACAACGCCAGCTTAGGTTATGTGCATGCAATGGCGCACCAATTGGGTGGCTTCTATGATCTGCCACACGGTGTTTGTAACGCGCTGCTGCTGCCATTCGTTCAAGAATACAATGCGCAAGTTGCTGCGCCACGCTTGAAAGATGTTGCTAAAGCATTGGGCGTTGACGTGTCAGCCATGAGCGACGCTGAAGGTGCACAAGCTGCAATTGATACGATCAAGCAGCTGGCAAAAGATATCAATATCCCTGCTAACCTCACCACTATTGGTGTCAAAGCTGAAGATATTCCAGTGCTGGCAACTAACGCGCTGAAAGATGCTTGTGGATTTACCAATCCAAAACAAGCAACTCACGAAGAAATCTGCCAAATCTTCCAAAACGCAATGTAATAGACTGCGTTGAGTAATCAAAGGCTCGCCGCTTGGTGAGCCTTTTTTATAAGTTTGATGCTGACCAAACTAACCCCGTATAATCGACCATATCTCCATGACTAAGTCGATACCCTCTATGAGCGAGCCGAATTTTACTGAACTAAACCAGCGAACGTGTCTGTCCTTCAAACAGCAGCAACGCATGATCAAAGCTTTATTAGCAGGGAAAACTATACTCTGCGAACATTGTGGCAAGGCACTTAGCGCCAAATTGCCCAGTGCTAAAGGCGACGTTGTCGGCACAATTCGCTGTGCTAAAGGGTGTACCGATATTGAATTGGAAGCCGATATCGCCAGTAACTAAGAAACGCTCAGTATGGCAAAGAGGAACGCATGTTTTCTGAGAAAAGTTTTGTTTTTCTAAACGCATTAAAACAGCACAACGAACGTGCTTGGTTCAAAGAACATCAGCAAACCTATGAAGATGATGTGCGCACACCAGCATTACAGTTCATTGAGCAGATGCAACCGCATATTCATGCGTTATCACCACGTCTAACGGCGGTCGCTAAGAAGGTGGGTGGCAGCTTGATGCGGCCACAACGCGATACTCGTTTTAGTCATAACAAAGCACCGTACAAGCTTAATGTCGGCATTCAGTTTCGTCATTTTCAGGCTGGAGATGTACATGCACCGGGCATGTATGTGCATATTGCTGAAGATGAATGCTTTCTGGCCGCGGGCTGCTGGCACCCTGCGGGACCAGAATTAAATAAAATTCGTCAGTGCATTGATGACAATCCCAACAGCTATCTCAAGGCTGTCCAACAATTAGAAAACGCTGGATTTACTCTCGACGGCGATAAACTGCAACGCCCGCCTAAGGGATTTGATAAACAACATCCATTAATCGACGAGTTAAAACGTAAAGACTTTATCGCCCTTAAACCATTGAGCAGAGAACGCATCATCAGCACAGATTTTGTTGAGTTTTGTGCTGAGGAATTCCAAGCGACGCAGCAGCTCATGGCCTATCTTTGCTTTGCGTTAGAACTGGATTATTAAGCCATAAAAGGTAATTTTTGCTATACTCCGCGCCCTTTAGCAAGTGCACTCTTTTTGGAATCTGTTGATGACACCTATTGAAAAACGAGCCTTTAGTTATACCTCAACCATCATCGCGTTGTTTGAGGAGGTGATGGCGACGAAAAAGAATGCTGATAGGGTCATCGCTGATTATTTCAGGGCCAATAAAAAACATGGCGCCAAAGATCGTCGCATTATTCGTGAGAGCTTGTTTGGTTTGTTCCGTTGGTGGGGCTGGTTACAACGACTGCCAAAGATGGCGAACGATATCCAACCGTTACGTCTGCAACAGCTTTATATCACCGCTACTCTTGAGCAGCATCCATGGCAAGAAATAGCTGACGCTTGGGCGCAACTGGCACAGGTAGCAACTCACTCGGCAGACATAGAAGATGTTGTCAGCGCTTGTACATGGTTAAACGCACAATTCCCAACGCTCGATTTTACCCTAGAACAATTAGTGCCGGATTGGTTGTGGCCATTACTACCTGAGGATTTTAACCAACGTCAGGTATTTATTACTGCCTTATGTCAGCGACCACCCATATGGGCTCGGACACAACACACCAATCGAGACGCAGCTATTAGCGAGCTAAGAGAATTAGACATTGATGCGAAAGCAGGCCCATTTGCTGACTCATTAAGCTTGGGCAATAAAAGCATCAACCTTCAGCAAGTTGGGCTCTATCGTGACGGCAAATTAGAAATTCAAGATTTGGCATCGCAAGTGATAGGTCAGATCTGTCAGCCGCAGCCGAATCAAACCTGGTGGGATGCATGCTGTGGTGCTGGAGGTAAAAGCCTGCAACTTGCCTCGTTAATGGCACAGGCTGGCGCGGACAATAGCACAATTGTCGCCTCTGATATTCGTCCTGCAGCGATGAACGAGTTAGCTAAACGCGCTCAACGAGCAGGCTTTAGTAATATCAGCTTAAAGCGTTGGCAGGATGAAACCTTGCCAGTACCTGCTGCCAGCTTTGATGGCGTATTAGTGGATGCACCTTGCAGCTGCACTGGCACTTGGCGTCGCAATCCAGATCAACGCTGGCTGGATAATGCCGACATCGTCCACCAAAGTGCCACACTGCAACTGAGCATTCTGAGCCGGGCAGCGGCCGCCGTAAAAGCCGATGGCACCTTGGTGTACGCCACGTGCTCGGTAACCGATATTGAAAACCGCCAAGTCGTCGAACAATTTCTGACAGCTCATCCTGAGTTTGAGTTGCTGACGCTGACACATCCATTTAGCGGACATCAAACAAAATTTTTGACCATTTGGCCATTTGAAGCCAACAGCGATGGCATGTTTGTCGCCAAAATGCGACGTCTTTAGCAAGCTTCGCTCCATCATGCTGCTGTGAAAACGGTAAAAAATTCTTGCCGATAGTTACTAAATTTTTCGCTTTAGCTTGCCTAGCGCTTTAGGTAAAAAGAGAGCGTGCAATATTTGCACTGTTAATTGGAACAGTAAGATGTCACGCGAATACTATTTTGATGAAGATGATTCATCATGGGATGATGAACAGCTGCGCGGCAAACAACGCAGTAAAAAAGTTAAGCAACGTCGTCGCGACACTAAACGTCGCTACTTTGACGAACATATGGAGACAGAATATCTGGACACCAAATGGCAAGACTGATGCTCAACGCATCTTCATACAAGTCGCAACCGAATAAAAGAAGGGCTGGTCACTACCAGCCCTTTTGTATTGCATAGTACCTGAATTACACCGCTTCTTCGTTCTCTTCACCAGTACGAATACGAATTACACGTTCTACATCAGTTACAAAGATTTTACCGTCACCAATCTTGCCAGTACGTGCGATATCAACAATGACATCAACGGTTTGTTCCACGAGTTCTTCTTTAATCACGACTTCGATTTTCACTTTAGGGAGAAAATCCACCATATATTCAGCGCCACGATATAACTCAGTATGCCCTTTCTGACGGCCAAACCCTTTAACTTCAACCACTGTCATGCCAGTAATACCGATTTCCGCTAAAGCCTCACGTACGTCGTCCAGCTTAAACGGCTTGATAATCGCTTCCACTTTCTTCATCAGGTACTCCTTTATGCCTTAATAATGCACATTTGCCGCAAGCTTAGCATGCAGTGTTACAGAAAACTGTCTTTGATAATCAAAATTTAACTATAACCAGTGTTTTTGGTTATTAGATAATCGTCTAAATAGCAGGCAACGATTAGCGAATTAGCTTCTAAACTTGTTAAACGGGCGCAGGGAGCGAACCGAACGAACAAAAGGATTTGTTTATGAAACGGGATAATACTCGCGGCTTCACTTTGGTGGAGCTCATGGTCACCATTACTGTTGCTAGTATTCTATTAGGTATTGGCGTACCTTCGTTAACCACTTTGCTTCGTTATTACCATACCGATTCAGTACTCAATCAGCTAAAACAGACTATTTGGTTAGCGCGTAATCAGGCCATCAATTATGGGGTACGTGTCACCTTATGCCATTTAGAAAATGGCAGTTGCAGCGAACAAAACTGGCAGCATGGCATTACGGTGTTTGCTGATGTGAACGCCAACTATCAACTCGACGAAACTGAAACCGTGCTCTATCAACTCGAACAACTTGATGAAGACAGCGAGATCTTTTTCAATCGGCGCGCAATCCGCTTTTTACCCACAGGCCTCGCTAGCGGCATGAACGGTACCATGAGTTACTGCCCGAATAGCGACGATGTTCCTGACCGAAGTATTGTCGTCAATCAAGCAGGACGTATTCGGCTTAGCGACACAACTCATTGCTAAGTCAATAAGCTTGTTCATTTTATATTCCATTGCTGAGCAGCTATCCCTATACTTACAATTAACAAAGGTAAGTTACGTCGGAGAACTGCAATGCCAAGGTTTCAATCAGCCTTCACCTTAGTGGAATTAATGGTCACTATTGCAGTGGCAGCAATTCTGCTGACAGTTGGAGTGCCCTCCCTGAAATCGCTTTACGATGGCTATCGTGGTAGTTCATCCATCAGTGAAATTCAGCAAACATTGGCATTCGCACGCAACCAAGCCATTAGCTATGGCCGTCCGGTTGGTGTCTGCGCAAATAGTAGCAACACTAGCTGTGGCAGTGATTGGAGTAATGGCGTACTCGTTTATGCCACAACCGCTGGCAGCACCGACACGGTCAACCAAGTTCTCAAAGTGATTGATAGCTTCAATAGCAATGACTCGGTCAAAGGTAGCAAAATCGTATTCCGTGCTGATGGTATTGCCAACGGCTCAGCCAGTTTTGTTTATTGTCCTAATGGTGAAACTACGGCATCTCGCAGCGTATCGGTGAGTTCATCTGGTTTGATTAGTGAGGGCGCTGATAATCAGTCTTGTAGCGGCTAACTGGCTAATCTTACATAAAAAACATGTCAAAAAAGTATCTAGCAAATACCTGAAATCATTTTTTATGACTACAATTTAGGCACATTCTTAGGCAGTTACGGATAAAGCATAATGGAAGATAAACGTAAGTTTTCACGCATTCTGTTTGACACCAAAGCCAAGTTACATAATGACCAAGGTGAGTGGCAGACTCGGTTACATGATTTGTGCCTGAACGGTGCTATGGTTGAAGAACCGTCTGGCATGCATACCGATAAACCAATGGAACTCGGTTTCACCTTGCCTGGTTCGGATATTGAGTTACGAATGACCGCTGATGTGGTTTACCAACGCGATGGTTATTTAGGATTAAAATGTGCCTTTATCGATGTTGATAGCATCACCCATCTAAGACGACTACTCGAATTAAATACTGGTGACTCATCGCTATTAAACCGCGAGCTCAAACAGTTTATAACCGAACACGATCAGGCGCAGTGATAACCTGCGCCTTAGGTAAAATCTAAACCAGCGCATCCAACGCTTCGCTAAGCTTGGCCACTCCGACCACAGACATGCCTGGTGGTGCTTTTTTTGGTACGTTGGCTTTGGGCACAATCGCACGTGTAAAACCATGCTTAGCGGCCTCAATTAAACGTTCTGTACCATTCGGCACCGGCCGAATTTCGCCAGACAACCCGACTTCGCCAAAGACAACAAGATCGCGCGGCAATACAATAGAACGAAAACTCGATACCATTGACAACAACAGGGTCAAATCAGCACTGGTTTCCGACACTTTCACCCCACCAACAACGTTCACAAACACATCCTGATCCGACATCTGCAGACCGCCATGGCGATGCATAACGGCGAGTAACATTGCCAAACGGTTAGCATCAGTTCCCACTGCAATCCGTCTTGGATGACCTACTATTGATTGGTCAACCAGCACTTGCAGCTCGACCAAAAGAGGTCGTGTACCTTCCCACACCACCATCACCACCGAGCCAGGCGCCGCTTCATCTGCGCGCGATAAGAAGATCGCAGACGGATTTGCGACTTCACGTAACCCCTTTTCTGTCATGGCGAAGACACCAAGCTCGTTGATCGCGCCAAAGCGGTTTTTATGAGATCTCAGCGTGCGATAACGACTGTCAGTATCACCTTCAAACATCACCGAACAGTCAATACAGTGCTCCAGTACTTTAGGACCGGCGAGACTGCCGTCTTTGGTCACATGACCAACCATAATAATGGCGATATCATTTTGCTTGGCAAAGCGAGTCAGGAAAGCGGCTGATTCTCGTACCTGTGCGACACTGCCAGGAGAAGACTGCACGTCGCTGATATGCATCACCTGAATCGAGTCGATGACGATAATTTTCGGCTTTTCACGTAATGCGATTTCGCAAATAACATCAACGCTGGTTTCCGACAGCATTTTCAGTTTATCCGTCGGTAACCCCAAGCGATGAGCTCTCATCGCGACCTGCTGCAGTGATTCTTCACCAGTCACATACAAAGCAGGCATTGTCTGCGCCAACGAGCACAAGGTCTGCAGCAACAAGGTACTCTTACCTGCTCCGGGATGACCACCGATCAAAATTGCACTGCCAGCGACAATCCCGCCGCCGAGTACACGATCAAATTCGGTAAAACCGGTGGCAATTCTCGGTACCTCATTAAGATCAATTTGATCTAATGTCTGCACGCTACTGCCAGAACTGCCAGCATAGCCGCTGAACTTATTTCCCTTGGCGGCGGTGACTGCCCCTAAGCGAACTTCGGTAATAGTGTTCCATTCATGACAAGCGCTGCATTGCCCTTGCCAACGGGGAAAATCTTGTCCGCATTCGTTGCAAACATATGCTGTTTTATTTTTCGCCATAAGAAATGTAAATGATCAACCTGAAGAAAAATATCTGATATAACCTTATCTTAACTAACTGATTGTGGCGGATATAGCTTTAGTTTTTTGGTATTTTGCCGACAACTAATTATTAGCGATCTCAGTGTAACACTGTTTTGGGGTGAAACGGATGAGCCCAGAAGCTCACGCGAGCTTGATTGAGCAGCTCAAGCCGATGATGATGGAACCGAATTTCGATGACATTTTCACTCGCTTGACCGCCAAAGAATCAAATTCAACACGCTTTTTGCTCAAGATGGAAATCAACCGTCTTGCATCCCCATGCCTGCGTATCATAGATCTCCGCGATAAAAGCGACCAAGCCTGCACAGAAGTCACCGTTGCAGGCCAGCGTCATTTTCTCGATGAAGCGGGCAAACAAGATTTTGAAACTGCGCTAGCCCTGTATCGCAATCAATACACTATGGGTGTCTATGAGCATGTAATGAACATGCACAATGAGCGAAAACGGCGCCAACGTTCGCTACAAAATGAGCTGGATGAGGGAGAGGACTCCTTCAAGGTTCGCGGCATTATTTTAGGTAATTACATTCGCCGCACCGAAGAGCGTATGAATTACAGCATCAAAATTTTGGTATCTCAGCCCGGAAGACGAGAGGTTGCGGGCTCGACTATCGATTTATCGGTAGGTGGTGCGCGGATAAAGCTGCCAGCTAACCATAATCTTAATCTCAGCCAACCTCTGCTGATTAAGCTGATTGAACTCAGTGACGAATATTACTTCGCAGATCTGCAGCAAGGTGTTGAATATCAGGTCGCTGATGCGGTGACCAAAGATGATGACTGTGTTCTGCGACTGAAACGTTCAGGTGGCAGCGAACAGTTATCTGAGATGTTAGCGAATCTTATTCGTGGCTTTAAATTTCGTTATAAGGTCGACATCAACGATGTGCTGGTGAACGCCAGTGGCATGGGGTTTGAGCGCCACTACCTGCCACATTTTCCACATTTGCCCGTATTTATTGAGCGTAATGAGCAAGGCCAGTACCACGCCAGCACTATACTGCTTAGTCGCGATAACCAAAGCTTGTTACATCATTTTGTTGACGAAAAAGAGATCAATCAGCTTCCGGCAATTCTAGATGCTCAACGGCTAGCAGCGCTCATTGATGCCCCCGAAGACAGTCCACACGCATTACTGTTTAGCTTTACCTACCAAAGTCAGGGGCGAATATTTTTTTACTGCGCGACCCTCGCAGAGCTACAACAGCAACCAAGCCTATTACCGCTGTTTTTAGGTTTTGGCGCACAGAAAGCAAGTTGGCGAGTCTATCGTTTGTATGTGAATAGCATTGATCACAGTCAATCCTATAAAGCATCGATTCTGCCCGGTGATGATCAAAACTACGCCGCACTGACGGAACAACAACTTTCACGTTACACCCATATAGTGCAACTCTATGACTGCACCAGCAAAACTGGACAAAGCCGCTATCAAGCTTGGCAATACTCCACGACCGCCAACGAACTTAAACGTTTTGGTCTGAAAAAGCTCGATTATCAGGCGATTCGTCCAATCGCGATGCAGTTCAGTGAGCGTCGCCAGGAGCCACGTTATTCGTTTAAAACCAGCGTTATGATTAGCCAAAATGGTGCTGCGTACACTGGCGTCACTCAAGACATCTCAAGTCGTGGTTTGCAACTTAACTTCGCCCAGCCCGTAACATTAGATCCTAAACAAGAAATCGTACTCAGCTTTCCAAAACTGCAAGAGTTGTCGCCTAAGTCAAAATTACGTGAGCTGCCCTACCGCTTAGTCAAAAGCCGTAAAAATGGTATGACACAGCATCTCTCGGCAGTTATTGGCCACGATGTTCACACTGGCGTTGAGTTTTTAAATAGATTGATCATTCACAATCGCGCCAAACTGGATCAGCTCAGCGAACATAACGTCGAGATAAAAGAGCTGGCCGATGCGCTGAAAAACCAACTTATGCGTCATTTACGCTCCGTGCCCTATATGCTGGAAAAAACCAGCAAATCATATCGGGTTGCCTGCATCGGCATAGGTATGACCCGCGATCCAATCAGCGACAGATTTGCTTGTGATCGTGAGCAAAAACTACAGTTTGAGCTGTCGCCGTTGTTGGCTAATGGCCACTTAAAGCAGGATATCATCAATCCAATCAAAGAGATGAAGCCGCAGCAGAATAGTAATTTTACCGAAATATTTGCCGTGTCCGTTGGGCCTAAAAACAACAGTAAGCTGGTGCGATGCCAATATATCGACAGCTTTTCCTCTGCGCTGGAAGAAGTCCGTTATATTAAACAAGCGGATGATATCGGTGAGTTTGTTGCGTTTAGAATATATCGGGCAGCAACAGGAAAGCCGGACCTGTCCTATCTACAGCGGGAACTAGAATATATTCGTCTGCACGCGATGCACCGCGAAAAGCAGTTGGAGAGCTTGCTGTGGCGTATCGCTGGAGTCGGTGAAATCGCCGATGTAAGTCTGGAAGTGCGTTGGCGTTACCCAGAGCTGCATCAGCTTGCTGAATAACGCCCGATACTAAAAACCACTTACGCCTGTAAATAATAAGGCAGTACTTCAAGCCCCAACTGACTAATCGCAGCGTTAGCGGCCGCCGCCAACTTAGGTTTGGCATGATAAGCAACGCCGAATGCTGCAGCTTGCACCATCGGGATATCGTTAGCGCCGTCGCCGATAGCCATAGTTTGAGAGTGAGTTAGCTGCCACTGCGCAGCACAACGCGTTACTGTGTCGGCTTTGAATTGCGCATCAACAATGGTGCCCGTGACCTCTCCGGTAAAAATACCATCTTGCAACACCAATTCGTTAGCATAGGCTGCATCAAAGCCTAATAGTTGCTTCAGGTGCCCGACAAACGGCGTAAACCCACCTGAAGCGACCACCGTACGCCATTGATGTGACTTTAACTCAGCAATCATGCTTTCCAGACCTGGACTAAGCGGCAAACGGGCGCAAAGGGCATCAATAATCTCTCGATCAGCACCTTTAAGCTTTGCCACTCGCGCACGCAAACTCTGCTCAAAATCCAGCTCGCCTTGCATTGCGCGTTCAGTCACTTCCGCAACCTCTTGGCCAACCCCTGCCGCGGCAGCCAACTCATCAATGCATTCAATCTGAATCGCGGTCGAATCCATGTCCATCACCAATAAACCGGGCGTTGTTAACTCGGGTAATTTGGCATCAATATCGATCAACAACCATTCGGTATCTGCTAACAGACTTAACTGTTCGGTTTCTGCTGCGGTCAAGCTTCGGCTCAGTACCAATTCCAGTCCAAGTAGTGATTGTTGTCGTTGAATTTCGGCCAAACTCACAACCGGCAAATTCACGATGTAGCCAATCACCACGGCTTCTGCTGTTGGAGAAAAAACGAGTCTTAACCTTGGGCCAGAGGTATGTTGTCCCTCTTCATGCGCGAGCCATTGCTGTTGCTCACTGACATAACATTGTTTGCCTTGGAGTGGTTGTCGCTGAATACAGGAAAACGCTACGGCCATGCTCAAAAATTCTCCGTCTGGGCTGTGGTCAAATTATCCATTATGATTAACTAACCACCAGCGGTTAACTAAGGTACAAAGTGTTATTGTTCAAAGGTCTAAAAGCCACTCACACCATTATTCGTTTGCTGCAGATTGCCTTAGCGATAACGCTGATTATTGGCTTGGTGCAATTGTGGCAGACCAGCCTACTACAAGGCCAGCAGCTTCTAAAGACTCAAACAGAAAAGATGGCACGCTTAATGGTGCAACAGACCGCTTATGGAGCCGCACCAGCGCTGCAGCTCCAGAATGACGAACAACTGCAGTGGCTCACATCAGCATTGGTGGAAGATCCCAAAGTGATGGCTGCGACCATCTATAACGCTGAAGGCATGCGTTTATCATTTGCTCAAGATGTTAACGATGACGACATTGCCCCTGATGCACCAGAACTCGAGACGCTGCTGGCGCCATATCCGCCTTATGTAGAAGCCATTATTCAACAAGGTGAGAACCTAGGATTTATTGAGGTTAGACTCAACCCTAGGCTGTTTTTTGACGAAATTAAAGCGGCACACCAACAAAATATGCAACAGCAACAAATGATGCTACTGGTAGCCGGCGTGATCGGTATGCTGCTATCTCGAGCGCTATCATTTAAGCGCGCCGCTGCTGACCGGCGTAGAACGAGAATTAAGCGTAACCATAAGCGCAAACGACAGCCTCAATCCTGACAACAAAAAAGCCGGCACTAAGTCCGGCTTTCTTATTTCACCCACAACATATTAGTTACCGAGGCGGTCTTTAATTGCAGCGGTGATTGGGCTGCCAGAGAAACCATTCGCATCGGCCCACTGCGCAATCGTCTTACCATCTGATTCAGCAGCTTGCAGCTGGCCCGTTAGCAGGCGCTTAGCTACGTACTCGCCAGTATCATTGGCATTTGAGTGATAAGCAAAACGCAACAGACTTTCGCCATTACAAGCGATGTCAGTATAGATATTGCGTAATTTGAGGCGATGTTCTTTTAACTGATCACGCAGACGCATAGTGTTATTTGCTTGAACTTCAGCACAGATGTTAGCGGCGATGGAATCGTCAGCTTTTGCTGAAGTCACCACACCCATTGACGCTGAAACAGCTACCAGCGCTAATGCAACAGGAAATAAGCGCATTATTCACTCCTAATCTTTTTTGTAATTTTATTGGCCAAGGCCTTTGTTACACAGGGTATTACATTTTAAGCAAGGCGAATTTAACATTTTTTCGTAAGGCTGATAAAGCGAAATTCCAATCCATTGTCACTTTTACCAACTGTCTCACTTTCTATTTGCCAACTACCATCATCCCAATCGGGAAAAGTGGTATCACCATCCACATCTAATTGAATTTCAGTGAGATAAAGTCTTTGCGCTAATGGCAATGCCTCACGATACAATTGACCACCGCCAATGATAACAACCTCTTCAACGTCACCTGCAGCTAGCAGAGCCTCCTGCAACGACGCGACGAGAGTGATTCCGTCTGCGTGATAATCCTGCTGGCGACTGACTACAATATTGCAACGGCCTGGTAACGGACGTCCTATCGACTCAAATGTACGGCGCCCCATAATCACAGGTTTCCCCAGCGTCATAGCTTTAAAATGACGCAAATCTTCCGGTAGGTGCCATGGCATTTGGTTATCTTTACCTATGACTCGGTTATGTGCCATGGCGGCAATCATCGCGATATGCATCATCTTTTCCTATTAAATAATGGGACGCGTACGGTAATACACAAGCGCCGGCATTGCCAACCCTACCGATAATGCTCCCAAAATAAATATCGTTTTTAATCCGTTTGTTACGGCACTATTGAGTAATTCCGGCTGCAATGAGTGACTCGCCGTTAATTTCACTATAGCAATGACAGTGTTAAACGCATAAGAACCGGGGATCATCGGAATAATTGCGGCAACTGCATACAACAGCGGCGGCGCTAAGTGCCGTTTTGCAAAGGCAATCGTTATTACACCGATAAGGGCCGCTGCAACAAACGTTGCCCATTCAATAGGTAAACCATAGCGGAGCATGACTGTTCTGGCGCAATGTCCTATCGCGCCCGCAATCGCGCAGAAAATAAGAAAACGTTTCGGCACATTAAACAACATAGCAAAACCGATGGCTGGAATCGCCGCGAAAAAAGCATCATTGAGCAGCAATAATAGCAAGGACATTACAATAATCCTCCAAGCTGCATGGCAATGGTAATGCCAATCACCGATGACACTGTCATCAGCGTTGCCTGGCCCCAGCGGGAAATCCCAACATTCATGTGCCCCTTCACCATATCGGAGATGGCGTTAATCATTGGGAAACCTGGCACAAGCATCAGCACCGCGGCAGCCATAGCCAACTGTGGCGTTGCCGTAATGGGTTTCAAATAGCCGAGTTGCGCCACCAATGTAGTGATGAATGCTGTAATGGCGAAATTAACTAACACGTTAAAATGACGCGCGGCGAGGATCAGCCGCACGTACATGCCGCAAGCAGACGCCAGAAAAGTAATGAGGCACGCAATAACATCGCCACCAGAAAGATGGCAGAAACTGGCACACGATAGTCCAATGACAGGTATAACAACCCAACGGGGATATGAACGCGGATGGATGCGGGCTAATCTCTTACGGACTTCATTGGGGCCATAGAGGCCTTTTTCAGCGAGTAAACAGATACGTTGTAATTCGCAAACCACGGCCATATTAATGCCGTGTTCGCGAATACGCCTTGTGGTGGTGACGCAGCGGCCATGAACCAAACTGGTCATCACCAAGGCATTAGAAGAGATAGAGAGTTCGACGCTGGCGAGGCCTAGCGCACGTCCCAGACGTTGGCTGATCTCTTCAACCAAATCTGACTCTGCGCCATAGGCCAATAATAACTGCGCGGCCCGGACAACCTGCCGGGTGATATCGTTTTGGGTATCAGCGTACACAGGAAGTCAGGCTCTCACTTAGTTACTAGCGTTGGTAAATAACCTCAACATCGTAATCATCGTCGTCGAAGTCGTCATCAAATTCATCATCATAGTCAGGGTTGAGCTCGTCAACACTTTCTTTGTGGTAATTATCCCACTTGAATTCAACTTCTTCTTCGGCGTCCTTCTCACTTTCATCATTTGGCAAGGCAGAGATGAAATCGTACAGCTTCTCGGCAAGCTCTGCTGTACCTTCGCGAGTATAAGCAGACATAGTGTAGACATCGCCTTCCCAGCCGATTTCCTTCACGACCTTGGCAATCTTTTCGTCTAACTCTTCTTTCAGCAGCAGATCGGCCTTGTTAAATACTAACCAACGCGGCTTAGCCGCTAATTTTGGCGAATATTTCTCTAACTCGGCAACGATTGCCGTCGCGGCATCTGCTGGATTTGAACCATCAATAGGCTCGATATCCACAATATGCAATAAAATACGGCAGCGTTCGAGATGCTTAAGGAAACGGATCCCCAAACCAGCACCTTCTGCAGCACCTTCAATCAAACCAGGAATATCTGCGACAACAAAACTTTGTCCTGGACGAGGATTGGCAACCCCAAGATTAGGTACTAGCGTTGTAAACGGGTAATCAGCCACTTTAGGAGTCGCACGTGAAACGGCGCGAATAAAGGTCGACTTACCTGCGTTAGGCATGCCCAGCAAACCAACATCTGCCAATAACATCAGCTCCAAACGCAAGCTGCGGACTTCACCCGGTGTTCCCATGGTCTTTTGACGTGGTGCACGGTTGGTACTGCTTTTAAAACGCGTATTCCCCAAGCCGTGGAAACCACCTTTGGCGACCAATAGCTTTTGGCCATTTGTGGTCAAATCACCTAAGACCTCATCAGTGTCTTCATCGACAGCGCGAGTCCCCACCGGCACCCTCAGCACTAAATCGCCGCCACTATGCCCAGTACAATCACGACTGCGGCCATTTTCACCACGCTCAGCAGCATGGAAACGCTCAAATCGGTAGTCGATAAGTGTATTGAGGTTTTCATCGGCTAACAGATAAACACTGCCACCATCGCCCCCATCACCACCGTCTGGTCCACCATCAGGAACATATTTTTCACGACGAAAGCTTACGCAGCCATTACCGCCATCGCCCGCTTCGACCCTGATCACTGCCTCATCAACAAACTTCATACATTCTCCTGGCTGCTACAGATGGACAAAGTATACTGTTTCCGCTCTATTGCTGCCAAAATAACCAACATACAAAACAAAAGCCCCACCAATGGCGGGGCTTATATACTGCAGGAACTAAACCTTATTCTTCGATGCTAACGAATTTACGGTTGTTAGGACCTTTAACTTCGAACTTCACTTTGCCGTCTGTCAGTGCAAACAGAGTATGGTCACGACCAATACCTACGTTTACACCTGCGTGGAATTTAGTACCACGTTGACGAACGATGATGTTACCTGCCAGTACAGATTCACCGCCGAAGCGCTTTACACCAAGACGTTTACTTTCTGAATCGCGGCCGTTACGAGTAGAACCGCCAGCTTTTTTGTGTGCCATGAGTCAGACTCCTATTAAGCGTTGATAGCAGTGATTTTAACTTCAGTGAACCACTGACGGTGGCCAGTTTTCTTTTCGTGATGCTTACGACGGTTGAACTTCTGAATAGTCACCTTTTCACCACGACCATGGCTAACAACAGTAGCAACCACTTTGCCGCCAGCGACTAAAGGGGTACCTACTTTAACGTCTTCACCGTTTGCAACCAGCAGAACCTGATCAAATTCAACGGTTTCACCGGTAGCAACTTCGATTTTTTCTAAGCGAACAGTGTGACCTTCAGCAACACGGTGTTGCTTACCACCACTTTGAAAAACAGCGTACATAGCTATTTTACTCCGAAATTCTTAGCACTCAGGATGTAATAACGCTGAGCGCCACAAAAACTTTAATGACAATGGGCGCGGATTCTACGCGAAGAATCCAACACTGGCAAGCCCTAATTGGCAGCGAGATAAAAAAGAGCAGTTTATTACACACAACACTCGCTTAAGTACTGTCTTAACAGTCAATTTTAGGTAAAATCCTGCGGCAGATGTAACTCAAAACAAGCAAAACGGGTGGCAACATTCCCGTAAGATCTAGGTCTAATATGGATTTAACCGCAATACGTCAGTTAGCCGATGCTGACATGCAAGCAGTCAACCAACTGATTTATAAACAACTAGAGTCAGACGTTGCGTTAATCAACCAACTGGGATTCTACATTATTAATGGCGGCGGCAAGCGTCTACGTCCATTACTATCAGTGCTTGCTGCCCGTGCTGTTAATTATAACGGTGGAGACCACGTTAAGTTAGCTGCAATTGTCGAATTTATTCACACTGCATCTTTATTACATGATGATGTAGTGGATGAATCGACCTTGCGCCGTGGACGTGAAACTGCCAATGCGCTATTTGGCAATAGCGCTAGTGTATTAGTGGGCGACTTCCTTTATACCCGAGCCTTTCAGATGATGACGGAGCTTGAGTCAATGAAAGTGCTGCGCGTACTTGCCGACACCACCAATATCTTGGCCGAGGGTGAAGTATTGCAGTTAATGAACTGTAATGACCCTGACACCAAAGAAGAAACCTACATGCGGGTTATCTACTGTAAAACCGCCAAGCTGTTTGAGGCGGCGACACAGCTCGCATCGGTTGTCGCAGGGTGTGAGCCCCTTGTTGAGCAAGCAATGGCTGACTATGGTAAATATCTAGGTACTGCTTTCCAGCTAATTGATGACTTACTGGACTACACTGCGGATACTGAAGAACTCGGAAAGAATATCGGCGATGACCTTGCCGAAGGTAAACCGACACTGCCGCTTATATATGCTATTTCGAATGGCGATGCGAATGCCCAACAGATTATCCGTACCGCCATTGAACAAGGCGATGGTACAGACCATATCGATACTATAGTGGCAGCCTTAAATGATTGCGGCGCATTAGACTACACCTATCAGCGAGCTATCGAAGAATCAGAAAAGGCAATTGCGGCACTCGCTCCGATTGCCGAGAGTGATTTTAAACAAGCGCTTATCGGTTTGGCTAAGATAGCGGTATCCAGAACTCATTAAGCTTAATTGCGGCGCTACAACATTAGCCACAATTACGTCCAAGTAAGAAGCGGAGCATAGGCTCCGCTTTTTAATAGGTACGATTGATTTACTAAGTCTTATTTAACGAAATCAACACCTAACTGAATATCAGCATTCAGCGTGTCCAGCATACTGTCACGCGCTTGCGCTTCAAAAGCACTCAACTCACCATAAGGCAGCACTTTCTCAATACCGTTCTTACCCAGAAGTACTGGTTGTGCAAATAGTGGAGCATGCTCACTACCACCATCAACATAAGCACATTCGATGACATTTTCTTCGCCGAGCAGCCCGCGCACCAGAGAAAGCCCAAATCGACAAGCTGCTTGTCCCATTGACAAGGTAGCACTGCCTCCGCCGGCTTTGGCTTCAACCACTTCAGTACCCGCATTTTGGATACGTTTAGTCAGGGCTGCCACTTCTTCATCCTTGAAGCTGACACCTGCTACTTGAGACAATAACGGCAGAATCGTGACGCCGCTATGACCGCCAATGACGCTCACTTTCACATCCTTTACATCGAGTCCTTTAAGTTCAGCAATAAAGGTCTCAGAACGGATGACATCGAGAGTGGTCACACCAAATAAGCGGTTTTTATCGTAAACACCCGCTTTTTTAAGTACTTCCGCAGCAATGGCTACAGTGGTGTTCACAGGATTGGTAATAATACCAATTAATGCTTTGGGACAAGTTGCAGCGACTTTCTCAATCAAGTTACGCACAATGCCCGCATTAATGTTGAACAGATCAGAGCGATCCATACCCGGTTTACGCGCCACGCCTGCAGAAATCAATACAACGTCAGCGCCGACTAGCGCTGGCGAAGGATCCTCTCCAGAAAATCCCTTAATTTCAACTGCAGTGGGAATATGACTTAAATCTACCGCAACACCAGGAGTAACTGGGGCGATATCATACAAAGACAGCTGAGAACCAGCAGGTAATTGGGTCTTCAGCAAAAGTGCTAGAGCCTGGCCAATACCACCGGCGGCACCAAGTACGGCAACTTTCATAGTATTACTCCGTCAATCATCGGACTTTTTTGTGATGTAGATCCAACTTTAGTGTGTTGTGAATTTAAATCATGATCACAAAAGCCGCAATTATCCCTTAGTCATAGGGTAGATCACTAGTTTGAAACGGGATTCAATAGTTACAAATCGACATGTCTACAAAAGCTTACAGCCTAAATATGCATTATTATTCACTCAATCTGACTATTCGTTGACACTATTTTGAAAAATATGCAGTATGGCGCTGTCTAAATGAATACCTGGAAAAGATAACAGAATGAAAACAGCAAAAAGCCAGGATGATCTTATCAAGACATTCAAAGCACTATTGAAAGAGGAACGATTTGGTTCTCAAGGGGAAATCGTTAGTGCACTACAGACTGAAGGCTTCAACAACATCAATCAGTCAAAAGTGTCACGTATGCTCAGTAAATTCGGGGCGGTTCGGACCCGCAATGCCAAACAAGAAATGGTGTACTGCTTACCTGCCGAATTAGGTGTTCCCACGGCCGGCAGCCCACTTAAAAATCTGGTGCTCGATGTCGATCACAATCAGGCGATGATTGTTGTTCGTACCAGTCCAGGCGCTGCCCAACTGATCGCGCGGTTATTGGATTCCATTGGTAAGCCGGAAGGCATACTGGGCACCATTGCCGGTGACGATACGATTTTTATCTGTCCGGCTAACATTAAGCAGATTGATGACACCTTAGAAACAGTGAAGTCACTTTTTAACTACAGCGAATAAGCTGAGTTATGCCGATAAAAAAACGCACCTTGAAGTGCGTTTTTTTATTTTCTAGAGATGCTATTAGTCATTATATTGCATGAGAAAGTCTAGAGAAGGCGCAAAAAATGATGACCCACTCACGGCTTGGGTAAAGTGCAACATATGGTCATGGTGGCCTCCACCATCTCCGTGGATCATGCTAGCAAGCATTTTTTCAAAATGCAGCGGTGTTCGGCAAGTTGAGATAAACATTAGACCTTGTTGTTTCAAACCACCGTAGGGCATGCTTTGACGCAGGATTTCCATTGATTCACCATTGTCATATTTCAGATTTACCCGTTTGATATGACTGGTCAACGGCTTTTCATCAGACTCATATTCGATATTATCTTGCTTGGTGCGCCCGATAATATCTTCCTGCTTTTTCAGAGGTAAACGTTGCCACTTTTTCATGTTGTGGGCATATTTCTGCACGTGAATATAGCTTCCACCGCGGAATGCCATATCTTCATCACCGACTAATGCCACTTTCTGACGGTTACGCCCCTTAGGGTTTTCGGTACCATCAACAAAACCAGTTAAATCGCGGTTATCCATATAACGGAAGCCACGTTCTTCCTCTTGCAGTTCGGCCAAATCCTCTAGCATGTCATAAACGTCATTGGCGACTAGATGTAGAATATCCAACCGATCACAACGCAAGTGAATAAACAGATCGTACTCGATTGCGGGCGCATCGCGATTTCCCTCCTCCATCGCAGGGAAAGGTCTTAGTAAAGCTGGTCGTCCATCGGGATAGAGGTTATCCCAATAATTGGCCCCAACCGCAATAAAACCATTAAATGCGCTATCTGCATATTGATCCGATAACTCATAGATATGCTGAGCTATGCTAGCCAAACAGGGACGCATTTGTGCCTCAGAACCCTCAACGACGTTAAACATCAAATAGATGCTGTGCAGATTACCCTCTGCACAAATTCCCAACTGTTCACGTGGCATATCGATAATATCCATCAAGATACCTTTAAATGCAGATCAAATTTAGGCCACATTATCCGCTTACACAGACAAATGTTAAGCCGTAATTTATTTTAATATCCAGAAACTTGACCGTCTTTGCGGCTTTCAGATGCTCCGCGGTAAACACCTGTATCGACATCTACGCCGATCGCTTGATAACCACCAAAGGCACCAAGTGAATCACGCAGAATATGTCCTTTTTTCATCAACTCGCGACGGGTTTCCATCGGAAAGCCCGCTTCCAGGCTGACGTAGCCACCGTCTTCCATCTGCTCACCCGTTGGTTGAGTAGAGCCAGTATGTAAAATCCTCGGAGCATCGCCAGCTTCCTGTAAATTCATACCAAAATCAATGATATTGATCAGAATCTGTGCATGCATTTGTGGTTGAGTCGCACCACCCATCACGCCAAAACTCAGCCAAGGCTTACCATTCTTCGTCACAAACGCGGGAATAATCGTATGGAAAGGCCGCTTTCCAGGTGCATAGCTGTTAAATTTGCCAGGCGTCAGATCAAACAGCTGTCCACGGTCTTGCAACACAAAGCCCAAATCTGGCGGGGTCATTCCAGAGCCCATACCACGGTAATTACTCTGGATCAGCGATACCATATTGCCATCGGCATCCGCTGTCGTTAGGTAGACGGTGTCGCCATGCAGTAAATTCGGATTACCCGGCTCAACACTTTTGGCAGCTTTATCGCGATCAATTAGCTGTGCTCGCTGATAGTTGTATTGTTCAGATATCAGCTGCTTAACCGGAATATTGTTGAAGTCAGGATCACTATAAAATTTTGCCCGATCTGCAAAAGCGAGCTTTTTCGCTTCAACAAACAGGTGGACATATTCAGGACTTAACGGCCCCATCGCTTTAAGATCGTATGGTTCCATGGTTTTGAGGATCTGCAACGCCGCAATTCCCTGCCCGTTAGGGGGTAATTCCCACACATCATAACCACGGTAATTAGCCGACACAGGTTTAACCCATTCACTATGGTGTGAAGCTAAATCCTCGTATGAAAGATAGCCCCCTTGTGCCTTAATATACGCCGCAATACTTTTGGCAATATCACCTTTATAGAAGACGTCACGTCCACCTTTTGCAATTTTCTCCAGTGTATTAGCCAACGCCGGGTTTTTAAAAATTTCTCCCGTTTTAGGCATTGCACCATTCGGCATATAGGTTTCTTTAAACCCCGGAAATTTACCTAACCGCTTAGCACTGCGTTGCATGTAATATGCGATTAACTCCGATACCGGAAAACCATTACGCGCGTACGCAATAGTCGGTGCCAGATTTTTCGACATAGATAGCTTGCCAAACTTTTTATGTAGCTCGTACCAACCATCTACCGCTCCGGGCACAGATACCGGCAAAGGGCCGTACGGAGGCAAATATTTCAGTCCCATCTTCTGCAACATGTCTAATGTGAGCGATTTGGGGCTGCGGCCAGACGCATTTAGTCCGTATAGTTGTTGCTCTTTAGCGCTCCAAACAATTGCGAATAAGTCACCGCCGATACCTGCTCCTGTGGGTTCAACCAGTCCAAGCATGGCATCAGCCGCTATCGCAGCATCGACGGCACTCCCTCCCTGCTTTAGTACATCCAAGGCGACTTGGGTTGCCAATGGCTGACTGGTAGCTGCCATGCCATGAGAGGCATAAACCTCAGAGCGACTGGCAAATGCAGCGCCGGTGACACGGTCATAAGCGAACGACGTAGTAACAAATAGAGCACCGACGAAAAGTGAGCTAAGGCCCCAGCAACAAACTCGCATGTTTTCTCCCAAAGAATGCTCTTTCATAAGCTGACAACGAACATCAGATTGCCGCTTTAACAAGGTAATCATCGAAAAGTAGCATAATTGTGAAGATTTGTTGATCAACGCTGCTGTAATAAAACATTTCAAAAAGAAGCAACTAGCCTTAAATGCGCTAAAACGAGGCTAATTTAGCCCAATAACATATAAATGCTGCACTACACTTAAATGGGTTATCGCGCAAGCTTGGGGACGTAAGGTATGAATCTGGTGATTTTACTAACGGTGCTACTGGTACTGTTCTTAGCATTTATGCATTTGTTGGCGCCTTCACGTTCCAAATTGCAAAAAGCGTCTGGCAAAGCCAGAAACCCCTATCATGCTGTAAGTATTACTAGCGACGGAAAATGCTGTGATGCCGCTGCTGCTATCGAGGGTAAACGTTATCTTTCTGCCGATGCGCCGACGTTACCGCTTAAACACTGCAATGAGGATTTTTGCCATTGCCGCTATCTGCATTTTGAAGATAGACGCGTGCCCGGTAGTGACCGGCGATTAGATTATGGCATCACCCACGACCTTTACGGTGCCTTTGGTGAGGTTAATCGTCGTAAAAAGCCAAGAGGTAGACGTGTAAGCGATAAGATTGTCATCCACGGATCATAACGCTCGTTAATCCTGCAATATTCCGTAATCAGAGACTCAGACAGGCGCGGTTTGCTCAAAGCATGGCTGTTGCGATAGCGCTTTCTGGCATAAATCTATCGATGGCGCGACTTTGCGCCAATTCAGTTCTGGGCAACGGAAATCTAAATAATCGACCACACATTTAAGCATAATATGCCGCACATCAAATGATGTTGCCGTCATACCGCTGCGCTCAACTTCCATTAATGAACGCAACACAGCTTGTTCGTGACGCATTAGCCATTTTGACGAACCACAATGTTGCTCAAACCTTTGTACTTCCATACGCAACCCAAAAGCCGCGTCCATGATTCCTTTCAACAGCGAAAACTGGGTGGCGGCTTCCCAGTCATTAGCTTTAAAAAATAGAGATCCATTTTGATGAGGTTGTGCATCCAGATAACGCAGAATCACTTCACTGTCATATAAAGCCGCACCGTCATCAGTGATAAGGCAGGGAATTTTCCCCAGAGGATTGGCCTCCAGCAACTCAGCATCATCAGCGAACGGGTCACACAGCTGCTCGTTGACACCAGCAAGATTTAAATATCGCCATGCGACGCGTACTGCTCGAGCATAGGGAGACGCTGCTGAATACAATAGTTTCATGATCTTGGTTACCAATATTTTTCTGTAGTGATCTGCCCCGGTTTGCGCCGTAGATTTTTAGAAAACCCTCGTTCACTAAGTAGAAGGTTACATTCTTTAATCATTTCAGGATTGCCGCACATCATTATCTGGCTCTGGTCTGGCGACAACGCTATCCCCAGCATCTGCTCTAGCTCACCAGAACTTATGCCTGTGGTGATCCGTCCGGCAAAACTGTCGGGATGCAACTCTTGAGTCATGGCCGACAAAAAATGGAACTGCTTATGTTGTACTTGCAACTGGCCAATTAACTCCCGATAGGCGAGATCTGATGCTTGCCTAATACCGTAAATTAAAATGACTTTGCTAAAGCGCTGCCATACCTGTGGCGCTTGCAATATCGATAAAAAAGGCCCGACGCCCGTTCCGGTGGCTAACATCCACAGATGCTCCCCTTGAGCGGGTATTTCAGATAAGGTGAGAAACCCCGTTGCACTGGTGGTGATATCGACCCAATCCCCCGCTTGTAGTTGATGTAATCGCGGTGAAAGCTGACCATCAGGCACTTCCATGGCGAGAACTTCGCTGTAATTCGTCCCAGGAGGGTTAATCAAAGAATAAGCCCGCGCCAGACGGCGCTCTTCAGCGGGCAAACTCAACTTAACAAACTGCCCGGCCTCAAATTGTAGCGATGCCGATAAACGGAGACTAAACAGCCGCTCATTCCAGTCGATACGCTCAATGACGTTGGTACTTTGCCACATAAGATTTCCTCCCGTCATAGTCACTTTAGCTTAACTCGCTGGCGCAAAAATAAAACCCCAACAAAGTGGGGTTTTATCCGTTCGGATAATTGGCTATTCAGTAGTGCTACTAGTAGCGTCAGATGGGCCTAACAAATCTTGCTGGAATTTCTGCAACCCTTGCTGCACGAAGTCATAGGTGGTGTCCACGCCATCCGCAATATCTCCATTGAGCACATTCAATTTATCGAGAATATCGCGCGCTTCGGCAAAGCCTTTATCGATGGCGCCACCGATTATGTCCATAAATCCGCTTAGCTGATCTTCAAACGAAGATTGCTGATTTTGCTGTTGATAAACAGAAAAAAACTGCGTTGCAAAATCTACAATTCTTCCCGCTGTCGCTTCTGGTGAATAATCCACACCGCTTGTGGCAATGGTTTGTAGCGGATTATCACCCAATGCTGGTTTCAACTCTTCATTAATGGCTTCCAACGCCGTGCGATAAAGCAATGCAAGAGGCTGATCGCCAGCACTCAAAGCAACATCTTCCTGCGCCGACAATACCGCAGCATTCATCAAGTCGCGGCTCTGAGCGCGAATACTTTTATTACTGGCAACTTCAGAAACGGCTTTACCGTGGTTACCATCTACGGTAGCCGTCTTGTCTTTAGCAACTTGCGACACCTGATAGCCATGATTTTGCACTTCCATAACCCATGCTCCGCTGTGAAGATATGATCAATTTTATCGACCATTATTTATACAAGTTTAGTTGCTGTTTAATAAATATCCCGTAAATGCGTATGATGTAGACTAACCTAATGGGATGAATAGCAAGATAACGTCATAAAATTAAGGGAGAATTTATGACTGATACGCAGTGGTTTATTTGGGGACTCGAACTTTTTTCCAGCTTGTTCTTAATTATCGTTGGCTGTGGAGTTCTGTTGCTGCTTTATATGTACCTCGCTGACCGATTACAAACTCGCCAAGCCGTAAGGCACAACTATCCAATTATCGGCAGGTTTCGCTATTTTTTTGAAAAGCAGGGTGAGTTCTTTCGACAGTACTTTTTTGCTATGGATCGCGAGGAGCTACCGTTCAACCGTGCCGAACGTAGTTGGGTGTATCGCGCGGCTAAAAATGTTGATCGCACCATCGCCTTTGGTTCGACACGTCCGCTGGATGCAAACGGATCTATTTTATTTCTTAATACCGCCTTTCCCAACGTTGAAGGAGAAAGCGTCGCCTCCGCGCCAATTACCATTGGGGAGCTCTGCGAACACCCCTACATCACCGACAGAATTTGCCATATTTCCGCCATGAGCTTCGGTGCATTATCTCGACCAGCCGTTACCGCCCTATCCCACGGTGCGGCGATGGCCGGTTGCTGGCTCAATACTGGTGAAGGAGGTTTAAGCCCTTATCACCTAAAAGGGAACTGCGACATCGTATTTCAAATCGGTACCGCAAAATACGGTGTGCGTAATGATAAAGGTCATCTTGACCACAAAAAGCTACGTCAGCTAGCCGCTAAACCTCAAATTAAGATGTTTGAGATAAAGATGAGCCAAGGCGCTAAACCTGGCAAAGGTGGCATCTTGCCCGGCATTAAAGTCACCGAAGAGATTGCTACAATCCGAGGTATTCCTGTCGGCCAAGATTCTATTAGCCCCAATGGCCATATTGAGTTTCAAACTGTGGGCGACATTCTCGATATGATCCACAAGGTGCGCCGCATCACTGGCAAACCGACAGGAATCAAATTCGTTCTCGGTGAGCAACATTGGCTTGCAGCACTATTTGCTGAAATCAACCAGCGCGGTGCAGCATCCGCCCCCGACTTTATTACAATTGATGGAGCAGAAGGTGGTACCGGTGCAGCGCCACAACCTTTGATGGATTATGTCGGTCTGCCACTAAAAGAAAGCTTGCCAATTGTCGTGGCACTACTTAAACAAAACGGATTGAAAAACCGAGTCCGTGTCATTGCCTCAGGTAAGTTAATCACACCGTCGCGGGTAGCATGGGCACTGGCGCTGGGGGCTGACTTTATCGCCTCAGCGAGAGGAAACATGTTCGCGCTTGGTTGCATTCAAGCACTGCAATGCAATAAAGATACCTGCCCAACAGGGATAACCACGCACAACAAAAAGTTACAGCAAGGCTTAGACCCACGAGATAAATCGGTCAGAGTGGCAAACTACAATCGAATTTTACATCACGATTTAGGAATGTTAGCGCACACCTGCGGCATTAATGATCCTCGCGAACTGTCTCCACGACATATCCGTATCGTCACCGAAACCGGCTTCAGTCAAGCTTTGGACGACAGTTATCGTCATCTGGAACGTTAAAAAACTTGTGCTCTTACAAAAATATAGAAAGTTACATTGTGCGCCGCATCACACAAATGGTAATATTTAATGCCAAAGTCACAGACTTTCTTATTTGAGAGGAGCAAGGATGAAAACTAGTTACGTGAGCCTGATGCCCGGCACAGACTGCGTTAAAGAGGCATCCTTTAGCTGCAAGAGCTGCAGCCGCATGATCGAAATTGAAGGTGAGATGTTGTGTTATCGCAGCGGTAAAATTACCGGTCTAAAGCCTATAAACCCTGTTGATGGCTGTAAGAATCTGCTCTGTGATGGCTGGGAGAAAGACCCGTCTTCAAACGACTAAAAGATTAACCATCCGCATTATTGCGGATGGTGAGCGACGGCAGTTTTATCAATCGACGCATAAAGCGCTTCATAATTTATCCCACCCATTTTCTTTTCTGACTTCATTGCTAACGTCAAACCTCGTGTAGTAATGATAAGTCCTGCGCGCAATTCGGTGTGTAACTGCGACAATTGCAGTTCATCCAAACCACGTTTTGTTAAGGTGGCAGATAAACTGCGCCAATCGGTGGTAACCTGATGTTGTGTGCCTTCCAAGCTGACTAACAACGAAATATTGTCCATATATCTTCTCCAGATTCTCTCTGTGTGGCGTCATTAGATACTAGCCAGCAGTTGCTGAATCCTCCCTGAATCTTGACCACGATATTGCACTAAAAATCAACCTTATAAAGGAACGAATGACTATGTCGCATACGGCCCAGTATCATTTTGCAACTTTTTTAGCATTCGCAGCGTTCACGAGGTTATGTCGGCTAGTTTTCTTTGGTAATCTAAGTTGAGCAGATAACAAGGGACTGATCAAAGCTAAGACAGGAGCTAACTAGATCTGTATAACTAAAGCAAGAAAGGTCCCCTTATGCCGGATTCAAAAAGTAAACATCCACCACTGCCATTGGTGCAGACTTGGGTGTGGATGATGGTCGAATCAAACGTGCCAGAAATTCGAGAAAAAGGAAAAAATAATCTCATCGCGTGTTTTGGCAGTTTGGCAAAAGCCAATGAATATGTGCAACAACAGCTAGAAACAACAAAGGCACCCTAAGGTGCCTTTTTACTTGTCTGCGACGAACGCTTATTTGGTCGCTCGTCTACGCGCTAACACCGCATCATTCAGCGTTGCCAATAGCGTTTCTGTATCATCCCAACCAATACAGGCATCGGTAATACTCTGACCGTAGCACAGAGGTTGTCCAGGCTTAAGATCCTGACGACCTTCAACCAGATGGCTCTCCACCATGACACCAAAAATCGCGTTTTCACCGGCCGCCATTTGCTGAGAAATATCCTCAGCCACAACCATCTGACGCTTGTAGTCCTTATTAGAGTTAGCATGGCTGAAATCAATCATGATATTCGGACGCAGTCCAGACTTACTCAACTTGGCTTTCGTTTCTTGTACATGCTCAACGCTGTAATTCGGCGCTTTACCACCACGTAAAATGATGTGGCAATCTTGATTCCCTTTGGTTGAGACAATTGCCGAATGACCAAATTTTGTTACCGACAGGAAGTAGTGAGATGCACTGGCAGCCCCAATCGCATCAATCGCGATTTTAATATTGCCATCAGTACCATTTTTAAAGCCCACAGGACACGATAAACCTGATGCCAGTTCACGGTGCACCTGTGACTCTGTCGTGCGTGCACCAATAGCCCCCCAGCACATGAGATCCGCCAAATATTGCGGTGTGATCATGTCAAGAAACTCACCCGCAGTTGGCATGCCAGCATCATTCACTTGCAGTAATAAACGGCGCGCTTTACGCAAGCCATCGTTGATATCAAAACTCTTATCCATGTAAGGATCGTTAATCAATCCCTTCCATCCGACGGTGGTACGAGGTTTTTCGAAATAAACCCGCATTACCACTTCCAGCTGATCCTGATACTTTTCACGCAGCACACTTAAACGGCGGCCATATTCCAAAGCAGATTCAGGATCGTGAATTGAGCACGGCCCAATAATCACGAGCAAACGGTCATCAGCTCCCTTGAGTATATTGTGGATACTCTTGCGAGAGTTAAACACGGTTTCTGATGCTGCTGCGGTTGCCGGAAATCGTTCCAGAATGGCTATCGGGGGTAATAGTTCTTTTACTTCGTTAATTCTTAAATCATCATTCTGGTACAGCATGATTTCTATGAGCCTCTGACATTCTACGACACGAAAGTTATAATTTATACTTTTTACACATATGTTGCAATTATTGAACAAAGTTTATTAAAACACAGTTTCAACATATGAATCCACTAATGATATTGGCTTTTTAATTAAATATACGTAAGTCACCAATATCGCTGATTTTGCAGACTCAGTTAGCCAAAAGTTAATTGCAACTCACTGGTTTATGAATAAAAAAACAGGGCTAATTAGCCCTGTTTTTGTTCACATTACTGCGTTGTTATTATGCGTTTTTAACAGTAACGAATTCTGGGTAAGCATCAACACCACAATCGTAAGCGTCTACACCGTTATACTCTTCTTCTTCAGAGACACGGATACCCATAGTCGCTTTCAGGATTGCCCAGATAACCAGTGAAGTACCGAACATCCATGCGAAGATAGTCACAGCACCCAAGGCTTGCGCACCAAAGGTCGCATCAGCGTTAGATACAGGTACCACCATTACACCGAACAGACCGGCAACACCATGCACAGAACATGCACCTACTGGGTCGTCAATTTTCAAACGGTCGAAGGCAACGATTGAGAACACCACCAGAGCGCCAGCCACCAAACCTACGATACCCGCCATAACCAATGATGGACTTGCAGGGTCAGCGGTAATAGCCACCAAACCAGCCAAAGCACCGTTCAATACCATAGTCAGGTCAGCTTTGCCCCATACCATCTTACATACGATCAGCGCTGACACTGCACCGAATGCCGCAGCAGAGTTGGTGTTAACAAATACTTTTGCTACCGCAGATGCGTTTTCAGCATCAGATACCATCAGCTGTGAACCACCGTTAAAGCCGAACCAACCGAACCACAGGATAAAGGTACCAAGCGTTGCCAATGGCAGGTTACAACCTTGAATTGGGTTAATTTCGCCGTTAGGACCATATTTACCTTTACGTGGGCCAAGTAACAGTACACCAGCCAATGCTGCTGAAGCACCCGCCATATGTACGATGCCACTACCAGCAAAGTCAGAGAAACCAGCTGCAGACAGGAAGCCTGAACCCCAAGTCCAGTAACCTTCGATTGGGTAAAGTACCGCAGTCAAAATTACGCTGAAGATCAAGAATGCCCACAACTTCATACGTTCAGCAACAGCACCTGAAACTACAGACATAGCTGTTGCTACAAACACTACTTGGAAGAAGAAGTCAGATTCTAATGCATGATCGGCACCTTCTGCTTGAGAGCCGATTAAGGCACCAAATGATGGCAACCAGCCACCTTCAGTGTTGTCTACATACATGATGTTGTAGCCCACCAGCAGGAAGGTCACACATGCAATTGCATATAGAACGAAGTTCTTAGTCAGAATTTCAGTGGTATTTTTAGCACGAACCAAGCCGGCTTCAAGCATTGCAAAACCTGCTGCCATCCACATAACCAGAGCCCCTGACACCAAGAAGTAGAAGGTGTCCAGCGCAAAGCGAAGCTCTGTAACGGTAGTCCCCAATTTGGTTAATTCTTCCATTGTTATTATCCCCTTTCCCCTTAAAGCGCTTCAGAATCAGTTTCACCCGTACGAATACGGATAACTTGTTCCAGATCTGTCACGAAAATTTTCCCGTCACCGATTTTGCCTGTATGGGCAGCATTAGTAATCGCTTCCAGCAGGTGATCTAAGTTTTCTGCTTTTGTCGCAATTTCCAACTTCACCTTAGGCAGAAAATCCACTTGGTATTCTGCACCACGGTACAGTTCGGTATGCCCTTTTTGTCGACCAAAGCCTTTCACTTCGGTAACTGTCATGCCTTCAATCCCGATTGCCGCGATAGCTTCGCGAACGTCATCCAGTTTGAATGGCTTGATGATTGCGCTGACTAATTTCATCCAGACCTCCAAATCGCCTTTTGTAAGTAGTGTTGTTGAAACTTTTAATTCAAGCATCAGGCCAAAATGTTAATTTTTTGTTTTACAAAGAGTTAGCGCATAACACACCATTTTGGAGCGAATCTTTTGCACCAATAGGAAACAAGGTGAAGAAAATTGCACCATTTTGACACAACTCCTGTGCATGAGCTGCACCGTTGTCGTTCTCAAAAAATATGTCCTAGTATTGAAGTCCGTCACACTTATGGAGAGCACCGTGATAAACAGTAATGACTGCGTCTTTGTTCTGGTGGATGTTCAGGGAAAATTGGCGCGATTAATGTCAGAGTCTGAACGACTACACCAACGCCTTCTTACCTTGATAAAAGGTTTACAATTGTTTGATATTCCTCTGATATGGCTCGAACAGTTGCCAGATAAACTCGGTGCCACCAGTGAGGAGTTACGTACGGTATTGGCCGAGCAGCATCACCCGATCATCAAGCAGCATTTCAGCGGTTGGCAAAATGAAACCTGTCGCCAAACCCTGCAAGATTGGGGACGAAAACAGGTGATTCTTGCTGGAATTGAGGCGCATATCTGTGTTTATCAGACGTGTACTGATTTTTTAGCACAAGGCTTTGATGTACATGTAGTTCTTGATGCAATCGACAGCCGCGACCTAGAAAACAAGAAAATCGCCATAAAAATGATGCAAGCTCAAGGTGCACAGTTGACCCAAACTGAGTCATTGCTGTTTGAGTTGCAGCACATTGCCAGCGGAGAGCGTTTTAAAAAGTTATTAACGCTCATTAAATAGCCGATGCTCATCGCGACCAATAAAAAAAGCCTTCGCGAACGAAGGCTTTTGATTTCACAATACTTCAGGAATTAGTAAGTTGCTTCGCGTTTTTTCGCTTCAGCATCCCACACTGGTAACACTTCTTTCTTGAATGCTTCTTTATCTGCATTCAGTTTATCCATGTCCAATCCCACAACCGCCTGAGCTTTTGCTTTGGTAGAAATGTCTGGAATCGCTACTGGCTGTGCAACACCTTTAGCCGCCAGCAACTGTGCCAGTTTGATACGAGCAGAAGCTGCTTTATCAACTGCAGTTCCCAAAATGCGCAGCGCTTCAGTTGGGTTGTGTGCATATACGCCGTGAGAAGCGATAGAGTAATCCCAGCGCCATTGCGCGTGACGGATATCCATCAGAATTGGCTTCATTTCCGCTTCGGTAGCACCAGCTTGCCACGCAGCCCCAGCTTCAAAGTGAGCGTGTACTAACTGGGTTTCTGCAGCAGCTTTCAGCTCTTTAACTTTTGCTTTGCCTTTTTCGTACTGACCGACCATAAACTCTTTGCTTTGGGTATGGCAGCGAGCACAGGTCTCCTCAAAGCGGTCAAATGGGTTACCCACTTTATGATCTGTGTATTTACGGCCTTTATCATTGGTAACTTTCGGCATATGGCAGTCGACACAAGACACATTGTTAGCACCGTGTACACCACTTGACCATGTTTCATAGCCAGGATGCTGTGCTTTCAGCATTGGTGTTTTTGAGATTTTATGCGTCCAGTCAGCAAAGTTCAGGTTATCGTAGTAGCTTTCCATGGCCTCAACCGAGGTACCATTATCCCAAGGGAATTTCACAAAGCCCTTACGACCGTCGACTTTCTCAAAGTAATACTCAACGTGACACTGTGAGCACACCATAGATTGCTTTTGGTTACGTGTTGCTTTATCAAACGGTTGGCCGATGGTTTCAAAGGCGCGCTCTGCAAATGGACGACTCAAACGCAGTTTAGAACTGCCTTGCTCGTGGCAGTCTGAACAGCCGATGGTATTGGTGATTTCGCTACCACCTTTATACCATTTGCCAGTGAAGTAGCCGTCTTCACCCTGCTCTTCAATCACACGTGGTACATCCGGACTCTTACAGCTCCAGCAAGCCATTGGCATTGGACCATCTTGATTAGAACGTGGGGCACCGGTACGCAATGTGCCACGAACATCACTTACTGCATACATATGACCACGAGGTGCATTGTAGTCTTTGGCAAAACCATATCCTGCCCATAACACGACAAGGTTAGGATCGGCTGCGAGCAAATCTGTGTTGTCTTTGCTTTCGGCAGTGTCGTGCCAAGAAGCATATTGAGGTTTAAATTTATCTTTGTAGACTTGGCTACGCGGTTCAGTTTTGTCACTGGCGAATGCGCTGGCAGCCATCACTGTGGCAGCCATCAGCATGCTAGCGGCGATAGATTTTCTGCTGAAGTTTTTCACCATCTCATCTCCGTGTTATTTTCGTTGTTGCGTTGCATTAGCACGACTTTCACGACGAAAAGTAGTCCTTTACATAGGGCCGATATATACCTCTTAGGGAATATCCGCCGCCAAACTTGCGTAAGATCAAATTACGCGCGCGATGTACCTCACAGTTTTAAATTTATGTTAAGTAACTTTAACTTACACTAATGAAACTAATATTAATCAGCACTCTGTGTAGGGATTTTATTTCCCTTCTTGAAGCAAATATTTATATTATCTTCAGCTAGATACCGCTAACCGAGACTCTTCAAAGGCGCTTACCATGAAAAAAGGAAGTCTGACAGCCACCATTCTCGGCATGATGATGCTGTTAATTTTGTTATCCAGCGGTTTGGCGACTTTTTCTATCGTGAACCTGTCTTATAGCCTGGGCGATGCCCGCGCAATTAATGCCTCTGGTTCATTGAGGATGCAAAGCTACCGCCTGCTGTTCTATGCCAATAGCGGCAGTGATGCTACTGACGAAAAAATCAAAGAATTCGAGAACACGCTATATTCAGACGCGCTGAAACACTCGATGGATTGGTCATCACCAGCAGCACTAAAACAGCAGTACCAGTTAGTGATCAAAAATTGGCAAACAATGAAATCCTATGCTAAAGCAGAAAATTCACGCAGCTATGCCGCAGCTGTAAAAGGGTTTGTCGATACCATTGATAAGCTGGTGTCGGAGATGGAGCAACACGCGGCATTTAAACTCAGAATTTTAGTCATTTCTCAAGCCGTAGGTTTGAGCCTGATGCTATTCATCGCCTTCTTTACCGTACGCTTTATGCGCCGCAAAGTGGCTCAACCATTAGGACAGATGATGGAGTCGGCCCACATTATTGCGCAGGGTCGTTTTGATGTGTCGATCCCCAATTCCGAATATGAAGAGTTGAGCGCCCTTTCCGGGGCATTACGTTCAACCGTCACACAACTTGCTAGCCTATATGGCAAGCTCGAGTCACAGGTCAAAGAGAAAACGCAGGCGCTAACACAGGCAAACAAGGAGCTGAGCTTTCTCTATGACAACCTGATAATGCTCAACTCAGGTCAACTCAACTTTGATTTACTGCGTAAGGCACTGATGCAGTTAAAAGATTATGAACATCTACACTATTTGCGCTTAGTAATCCAACAAGATGGCGAAGAGATGGATATGGTATCCGCCACTGATGATTGGCCCGAAGGCGCAAGCAGTACCTGCTATCCGGTAACCTTTGAACAGCAGCGCTTGGGCTATTTGGAAATCATTTCAGACGCCACACTCAATAGTAATCTGTTCCAAAATTTTGCATTGATGTTAGCCCGTTCCATCATCATTCATAACGCGTCTGAAGAACGGCAGCAACTTGCGTTATTAGAGGAGCGTGCGGTTATCGCCAGAGAACTGCATGACTCACTTGGCCAGTTACTCTCCTTCCTCAAAATTCAGATCAATCTGCTTGGAAAAGCGCTTGATGAACAGTGCCGCACCGACAAGGTTGAGCGTCAGCTAAGCGAAATCAACAGTGGTGTTAACACCGCCTATGCTCAACTTCGAGAGTTGCTCTCTACCTTTAGACTAACCGTCAAAGAGCCCAGCTTAGGCCATGCCTTAGAGGCCATGTTAGAGCTGTTACGACCACAAACTGACGCTGAGATCTCGCTCGATTATCGTCTGCCATCTCATCTGTTGGCGGCTCACCAACATATTCATATTCTTCAACTTACTCGTGAAGCCACACTTAATGCGATCAAGCACGCAAAGGCGCAACATATCAAAGTGTCATGTGAAAAAAATGCTGATAACATGGCCGTGATACGCATTTGCGATGATGGTATTGGCTTAGACCATATTAAAGAACGCGAACAACACTTCGGTATCAGCATTATGCATGAGCGCGCGAGTCGCTTAGCTGGTGAAGTCAGTTTTTCAGGGAATGAGTCCGGCGGCGCAACCGTAACGCTGGTGTTTCCTCCGCAACAGGAGCAAGACAATGGCTGAGGTTTATTCTGTATTGGTGGTCGATGATCATCCGCTACTCAGACGGGGGATCTGTCAGCTATTGGAATCTGACGATAGCTTCAGTTTGTTTGGTGAAGCAGGTAGTGGTATCGATGCGCTATCTGCTCTCGCAGAAGATGAACCCGATATCGTACTGCTGGACCTCAATATGAAAGGAATGTCCGGTCTCGATACCCTGAACGCGCTGCGCCAAGAGGATGTTACCTGTAAAATCATCATTCTTACCGTATCTGACGCCAAGCAAGATGTAGTACGTCTTTTAAAAGCCGGCGCCGACGGCTATCTGCTCAAGGATACAGAGCCTGATTTACTGCTCAGTCAGCTTAAACAAGCAATGTCTGGTAGCACTGTGGTGAGCGCTGAGATCGCGGAATATGTCGATGAACTAGCAACCACCACTGACGAGAATGAGTGGATTGACGCATTAACCCCAAGAGAGTTGCAGATTTTGCAGCATCTTGCTGAAGGCCTGAGTAATAGAATGATTTCAGACGTGCTACATATCAGTGAAGGCACGGTGAAAGTACACGTGAAAAACTTATTGCGTAAAGCGGAAGCCAAGTCGCGCACCGAAATGGCGGTAAGATATTTAAATCGTTGAGTGGTAACCGAGTTATCGCTTAACGTTGCGCGATGACATCTATTCGCAGCCAAAGAGCCCCGCTGTTTGGCTGTTCTTATCCCCAATTAACGTTCAGCAATAAAGCGCTGCCAGCTATCTAACACTTGCTCAAAGTCTTCAAGACCACAGTAAGCTTCAGATTCAGCATCATACAACGCCATGTTGTCTTCAATCTCCGCGTCGTTATCAAAGTCCATCACATGGGCGTAAATACGTACCTGCTCGGTGTCCATCTGTAAGGTCAAATCACCACCAACCAACTGCCAATCATTTAGCTTACGTTGCTGCAACTGATCAATCACACCTTTGACTTGCTGACACAGCGCATTATCGTTACCCAACTCTTCGGAAAACCATTGCCCCATTATCTGGTGTTCCATGCTGAAACTCGCCCATGGGGCCCCACTCAACATATCCCGTCTAAATTCATATTCCATGGAGTTTCTCGCGTCTTATACTGTTATTTCTATTTTAATCCAGCTCGGACAAGAATGCCTTAGCGAAACAATCTTCTCTTCTCAATAATGGCAGATTGGGTTAGCGTGAGGGCTCTGCAACTTAGGAGATAACAAGATGCCAGACGGATTAGTTAGCGCACTGCAACTTAATGGCGCAGGCGCCCCACTACAACTGTCCAAAGCCGAAGCATTAAGCCCAGCGCCACAAGGATTGGTGTGGCTACACTTCAACTACAAGCATCCTGCTACTGAACAATGGCTAGAACAGGAAAGTGGCTTAACGATGCTGGAAACAGAAGCTCTGCTGGCGCAAGATACACGCCCTCGGGTGCTGCGCTCTGGTGATGGTTTGCTGCTGGCACTACGTGGTATTAATCTCAATCCTGGTGCGGATCCTGAAGACATGGTGTCAATTCGCATCTATGTCTCCAATCACCGCATCATTACGACTAGCAGTCGCGATCTTCTCTCAGTAAAAAGCTTGGTAGAAGACATTATTAACGGTGCTGGACCCGTCAATAGTGGCGGTTTCTTGCTGGGGATTACCGAACGTCTGACGGAACGGAACGTCACTTTTATTGATCAGCTTGAAGAACGCCTCGATGAGCTAGAAGAACGGCTGCTGGATGGTGACCGCCGCGACTTACGCACCGACATTGCCGAACTCAGACGCCAAACCGTGGTAGTAAGACGCTACTTAGCGCCACAGCGCGAAGCATTTAGTAAGCTGCTGACCGACTCAGCAGGGTTGTTTGATGAACATCAACGGCTCAATTTCAACGAGATCAACGACACCTTAGTACGCGGAATTGAAGATCTCGACTCAGTGCGCGAACGTGCAACGGTCGCCCAAGAAGAGTTGCAAAACCATCAATCAGAAGCCGTCAATCAGCGTCTCTATTTCTTGTCATTGATTAGCGCTATCTTCCTGCCGTTAGGCTTTTTAACTGGTTTACTCGGGGTCAATATTGCGGGGATTCCTGGCGCCGAGACACCTTGGGCATTTGCCGCATTTTGCGGTGGACTAATGCTGATTGTGGGCGTGCAACTGTGGTTCTTCTATCGTCATCGCTGGCTGTGACGTTAAGTAATCGCCCATAAAAGCAGACAAATGTCATCTTTAGGGGCGATAAGCAAGATGGCAATTTCAGTCAGGCTTTCAATCTCAAACGCTGCCAAACTGCTGGCAGCTATTGAGGAGTCAGCAAATGTCAGTTCAATTTCAACGTATTGCCCGAGTTTGTGAGTTTATTCAACGTCACTTAGACGATGAATTAACGCCAGTACAACTGAGCAATATTGCCGCCTGTTCGCGGTTTCATTTTCACCGTCTGTTTGTCGCCTATATTGGCGTCAGCATGACGCGCTATATTCAGCTCGCAAAGCTCAAGCGCGCCTCGTATCAGCTCGCATTTGAGCCGTTGAAAATTATTGATATTGCACTGAATGCTGGCTTTAGCAGTCCTGAAGCCTTTGCCCGCACGTTTAAGAAAACCCTTGGACAAACGCCTTCGGAGTTCCGCAGTAACGCTGACTGGCCTCAATGGCATCAAGTATTTCAATTACCCAATGTCACGACAGGAGCTCATTCGATGCAAGTCAAAATCGTTGAAAAACCAACACAACAAATTGCCTATCTCACCCATCTTGGCGATCCACAACGAGTATTGGAAACCGCCGGAAAATTTATTGAATGGCGTAAGGCTACTGGCTTATCCCCAATTGCCAGTAGCGATACCTTTGGTATTCCGTTTGCGGATCCCAATACCGTGCCAGCAGAGGAGTTTCGCGTGGATATCGCGGGCACCATTAACACTCCAGTACCAGCCAACACGTTTGGGGTACAAAATGGTGAAATTCCCGGCGGCCGTTTTGCGGTGCTACGCCACTTAGGCAGTCACGATAATTTAAGTGATAGTGTCTACGCGCTTTACCGTGACTGGTTGCCTGAAAGTGGTGAGGAGTTACGCGACTTTCCTTGTTTCTTTCACTGGCTCAACTTTATTCACGAAGTAGACGAGTGCGACTTACAAACCGATATCTACTTACCCATCAAATAAACTAGGTTGCTCGGATAATAAACTCAGCCCCATAAGCGGCGATGGCTTTGGGGCTTATTCGTTAGCAAAAACTAGTTAGGTTTGACGCTTGGTAACGCCATATCATCTGTCACGCTTAATTGCGGATAGTGATGACTTAACTGCTGATAAAGCAACGGATACAGCAACTTAAGTAACGCCATGCGTCTGAGATGAAATTCATCAATTGTGGGCTGATAGCGCATCAAAATGTCGACCATTTCCAGCAGATGTTCTGCAGAAAATTGGTATCGCTCAGGAAATAGCACCGCATGGAGTGGGTCTTCACCATTGTCCTCGTCGAGATCAAACGGATAACCCTGCTGCTGTAGATAGTTCAACAGTGCGACATTGTGTTGCAGCGCTGCATAGTAAACTAAGGTTTTACCATGATCGTCTTTATTCGCTAAATCTGCCCCACCTTCCTCTAAGCGCTGCACCTTAAGCGGAGACAGATTATGTTGGGTAAGGATGTAATACGGCACATCTACGGTATACAAAGCACTATTTGCCAACTTGCGGTAATAGCGCCCGTCATAGCCTAACATCTGAAAAAATAGATTATTTTTCTGAACATCACTGAGCTGGTGTTGCTCGGCCAATTTAATAGCAGCATCGATATCATCATCTCGATTTAGCGGGGCAAAAATTGCATCACTTTCAGGTACAAAGCGCTGCGGAAAACTATTAATCGTTTGCTGGCGATACCAATCAACTAATAACGGATCGATCTTGGCCGCTTGCTGCATTAATAAATCGGGTGCATCAGGGTATTGCTGCTGTAGTTGCTTAAGTTGCTCTGGTGCACTCGCTACCTGCCAGCGTTGCCGCACCTCGGCCAACGTATCGTGGCAGTGCTGGAAAAACACCGGCGAATCATCAATACCGAATTGCTGATTAAGATACTCAGCTCGTTGCCGGGAAAGTTCGGTAATAAGCGGCGATTGACGATGCTTAACATCAAGAGCAATAGCATCTCGCTGAGGAATTTCCATTAAATCAAGGCCATAATCCTGCATTAGCTGACGCACTTGTGGTGGCTCAAAACGAAAGTAATTTCGCGGAATGTAGCCCTCAATATTCTTGTCATCCTGCGCCGAAAAGCGCGCGCCTAAGTCATAGGGCAGTAGCATATTAACAATGTCGACTGCCACCGTAACCTGAGTTTTGTCATCGAATATATGGTCACTTAAATTGATCAATGCCCACTCTTGTGATGAACCTAAATAACGATCATTACTCGGTTGAACGCCCGCATCGAGCAACTGTTTAACAATGCCAGCACGGTTGCCATAGATGGCATAATCCAACAACGACGTAGTGGCAATTTTGTCATAGCCAACAGTGGCGGCGGGATTTTCCAGATGAGTCAGCAACCGCTGAATATCCGCTTCCTTCGTTTCTATATCAATAAGGAAGTAAGCGACATCGTCAATGGAAACCTGTTGAGGCATAGGTCGTTTTGCTTTTTCTGCGTCATCGAGCGCCATAAATTCCGCTAAATCGGGCACTGGTATCTTACGTTGAAGTTTAAATCCCAGCGCTTTTGCACCTTGCAAAACATCGTCAGGCGCATTGTCTTCAAACGTTTTTTGAATGCTGAGATTATCTTGAGTAAGTTGGCTATGTTTGCGTAACTGCTTGATTCGAAATTCTTCTGCAAAATTTGAATTGCCTAGGTAATCAATCGCTTGGGTAATCTCATCCAGTGAATAGCCTTGCGCTAAATAGCGATCCCACTGTTCATAATTTTCCCACAGCCAGGTATTTTCGGCTTTATCTTTGTCTTTTGTCAGGCGTCGACAATCAGCAAAATTATGCGGGTCCGGTGGCGACGCTGTTGGGATTGAACGGCCTGCCGCCGTAGCAGCACCATTTTTTACAGCAAACTGTTGCGGCGCGACAGGCGTTATCTGCTGAGAACTTGGCTGATGGGATGTGGATAGCAGCAATAGCAAAACAATGACAACAACCACCATCGCGGCGAGTAATAACGTCCATTTACGAGACAAAACACGATTCCTTGTATGACGACGAAAGCAAAAGAGCCAGCGCCTGACTCTGTCGCAATGAGGTCACAAGGTCAAGATCTTCGCGAAAGTTTACTTTGGTGAAAATAATGAATAATCAATATCTTGATGAGTAAATCAGGATAAACTCTGGCGCATAACATGTTAAGCAATAAGGCTACTGACGTCCTGTTAGCTTACGCCAGCACAGGACAATCAGATGCAACAGCAACAAGCCCGAAAAAGCACAACAAAAGAAAAATAAGGCAATGGAGTTAACCGATTTAGGCGTATCGGCAAACAGATAAAACCACGTCGGCCATCCTATCAGTGACAAAACGGTCAGTTGCCACATACAGGTTTTGCAGCGGCCAATTTTCTGTTTAAACACGTCGCTAAAGCAGGCATCACACGCCATCAATAGATCCAGCAATCAATCATCTAATTCCACTAAGCTTAGAGCTTATTGCGCTACAACTCTAGGGCATAGGCTCGCAACTTGGTTCGCGAGTTGTTGTTGTTTTTTCTCGCCCCCAAATACTGACATTTTTAAACTATCCAGCTCCATGCGTTGGGCTTCACTAAGTTGCACTGCTGCAGCCTCCATAATCACGAGGCGAGTGTTGATAGAGTTACATAAAATGGATTTGGCGCGCGACTCATCGCCTTTATCTAACGATTCTAGTACCGACACCATCTCCACCAGTCATTGAGGCACCGCCCCCTGAAAGAGCAAGATACATTCCTGTGTAAATACCAACAAGAGAGCGTTCAAACGTCCCCCTATTGCGCTAACTCTTAAAACTGTCCACCTGCCGATTAAGGGCCTGATAAAGATCGGAAATCTGTACCGATTGCTGCTGCACTTGTTCGGCCATCTCATTCACACCGTCTGTTTGTTCCTTTAGCGCCACCAGATTTTGATTGATATGGTTGGCAACTGTGGATTGCTCCTGAGTCGCCTGCGCGGTTTGTGCGGCCATCTCCTGCACCTTATCAAACGACTCACTAAGACAGTCAAAGATGCGCATCACCTCTTCAAAATTGGCCACGGTGGTATTAGCGTTATTTCTGCTGTTTCGAATCGCTTGTGCTGCTTCGGTCACACTTGTTTTCAGCCGTTCAATCATGGTTTCAATTTCATCTGTACTGCTTTGAGTCCGCGTTGCTAATACCCGAACTTCATCGGCGACCACTGCAAAACCTCGGCCCTGTTCGCCGGCCCGCGCCGCCTCAATTGCCGCATTTAATGCTAATAGATTGGTTTGTTCCGCTATTTTACGAATAACTTCCAGCACGGAAGCAATAGCGGCTGAACTCTGTTCCAGCACGTTAGCGCGCTCCAACGCCACTTCAATATCTTGTACCAGACTATCAATGGCGCGATTTGAGGTGGTCACGGCTTTGACCCCGTTTTGCGTTAACAGACTCGAATTATTGGTTTCATCAGCAGTACTTTTCGCCAGCTCCGCCATATGTTGATTGGACATATTCATTTCGCTGCCCGCACTGACAATCGCTTCCGATGCCTGCACTAACCCAGAAATGATCTGCCCCGCCTGCACCGATACTTTATTGAGCTCAAAGGTGGTTCCCCCAAGCGCAGAGGAGTTTTGTTGTATGTTGCCGACAATGCAACGTAAATGTTCCACAAAACCGTCAAACTCGCGCGCCAAATCACCCAACTCGTCTTTGCCTTTACTACCAATTCGTTGGGTTAAGTCACCATCACCAGCCGCGATTTCTTTAATCCGCTGAGTGATATGTTCTACCTCACGAGTCAATTTTAGCGGTACTAAATAGCCAACAATAAGTGCCAAAATAAACGCTACACAGATAATCACCATCGCTACGTTTTGATAGTAGGCCACATTCTTGTGTACCTCATCTTTCATCACCCGCGCATGCTCTCTGGCGGCTTCGCCCGCCTTATCCAACACGCCGCGAATCGCCGCGAACTTGGTCTCCATGGTATGTAAATCCGCCGGTAAACTCTGCTGTGTTCTTGCTTGAGGAGAAGCAAGCAGCGCCTGACATTTTTGATACCACTGGTTATATAAGGTGTCGAAGCCGTCATAGGGCGCCACCAGCGCCGGTTCACGAATAAGATAACTGCGATAGTTATGAAAACGCTGCAGTACCTGTTTAGCATTCTCATCGAAAAACGTCTGATTTTGCTCAAAATCACCCACGTGATGCACTAACTTTTGCAGAGCTAAGCGCGCCTGATAGATATCGCGATCGGCATTTAATACCTCGGCCATCGCTTCAACATATTGCGATATGTCCGCTGTTTTATCTTTTTCGACATCCTGGGTATGGGTACGTAGGGATTCACCCGCTTTATCGAGCATATTGCGGATTTGCTGGAATTCGTCATCCCCTGCCTGTAATTCCTGCGTCAATTTCACCGACACATGAGCGCTATCCATCACCTTGGCACTCGCTTGCAGCCACTCATGATAAAGCGTGTTGAAATTGGCAAAAGGTGCTGTAACCTCTGGCTCGTCCGCGAGGTAGTCGAGATACTTATGAAAACGCTGGTAAACCTGATCAGCATTATCATCAAAGTCTTGCTGATTGGCGTCACGAGCGCCCTCGCCGTTAATCAGCCGCTCTTGCGCAATACGCGCTTGGTAAATATCTCTATCGGCATTTAATACAACCGCAATCGCTTCAAAGTAATTTTCAGCCTGCCGTTTCATCGCATTGGACTGCACTAAACTCATGATCACCATAAAGCTGAACAACGCGATTAATATCAGTGCCAGAAAGGCAATTGGAAGGATCATCTTGATTCTGATTGAGTGAATACGCATCTAAGCCCCAACATTCCGTGTTTTCCCTGCTGTAAAAGGAGTTTAGGTAACAGCTTCGCATCTCGCCAAATATCAGACCGTTTTTTAACCACAACATGGTTTATGACCGGCATCAGTAAACAATCATGCAAAGTGTAGAAATTAATCATCATAAATATCTATTTCTGTAGAAAATATTCACTTATAAACCACGTATCATTAGAAAATATGGCAATTTAATTCTCCTTCTTCCGCGCTATCTTAAATACCAATAATTTGGATGATGGCGACAACAATCATGCACACCGCTTTATGGAACACCTTTATCGCAACTGTAAAAGCTGAAGTAATCCCGGCTCTGGGTTGTACTGAACCCGTCTCGGTTGGGCTTGCGGCGGCAACAGCGCGGCAAAAACTGGGAAGCGTGCCCCACAGTGTACAAGTGCAGGTGTCACCCAATCTGATGAAAAACGGTATGGGCGTAAAAGTGCCGGGAACAGGGATGAATGGTCTGGCGATTGCGGCCGCTGCCGGCGCTTTTGGTGGCGATGCGGATGCTGGCTTAGAAGTTTTTCACAGTTTGAATGAGCGCCAACTATTGCAGGCCAAGGCATTAATAGAACAAGGAAAAGTTAAAGTCTCCGTCGCTGATACCCAGCGCGTGTTACTCGCCCAAGTGACCTTATTTGCCGAAGGGCATTCAGTGCGCGTCACAATTGCCGATGACCATACCAAGATAGTGTCGATTGAAGAAAACGGCATCACCACCTTTCTCGCAGAAGCTGCAACCAATGTCACACCGATTGCCGCTAGCAGTAAATTACCGGCCAGTGTCAGCGTAGAAGATATCTATCAATTCGCCACGCAAGTGCCATTAGCGGACATTGCTTTTATCGAACAGAGTAAAATCTTAAACGAAGCCTTATCAAAAGAGGGATTGAGTGCAGATTATGGCTTACAAGTTGGTGCAACCCTGAAGCGTCACGTAGATCGTGGTCTGCTAACCGGCGGGCTGTTAACCGATGTGATTAGTCGTTCGGCTGCCGCATCCGACGCTCGCATGGGCGGCGCCATGTTGCCCGCTATGAGTAACTCCGGTTCAGGCAATCAAGGCATCGCCGCAACTATGCCAGTCGTTGTAGCGGCAGAATATCTTAAGGCTTCACATGAGCAACTTATTCGCGCCTTAATGCTGTCGCATCTCTTGGCAATCTATATTAAGCACCACCAGCATAAGCTATCTGCATTGTGTGCAGTGACCACCGCAGCGATGGGCTCTGCGGCGGGCATCACCTATTTGCTAGGAGGCAGCTATCAGCAAATCAGCTTTGCGGTCAGCAGCATGATTGGTGATGTAGCAGGTGTCATCTGCGACGGTGCGAAAAATGCCTGCGCAATGAAAGTGTCGTCGGCAGCTGGCGCCGCAATGAAGTCCAGCTTGATGGCGATTGATAATATTTGCGTAACGGGAGAGGAAGGGATTGTCGCCGATGATGTCGATGGCTCCATCCGTAATCTGTCGGCGCTGGCCAATGGCGCCATGACCCATATCGACCAGCAAATCCTCGATATTATGGTAAAAAAGGCGCAGTAACGACGCTCAGACCGGTAACGCTGTGGAGTACTTTAACGGCTCCATGGCGAACGTCGAGGTGACCTTAGAAATCCCATCAACATTGTTAACCAGCTTCTTATAAAAATCATCAAAGCTTTTCATATCAGCTACTTGTACCTTCATCATATAGTCGTACTCGCCAGCCATACGATAGAATTCCATCACCTCAGCAAAATCACTCACTTTCGTCACAAAGCGTTGATACCACTCATGGGAGTGGTTATTGGTGACCACCAACACAAAAGCAGTAAGCTCCAAACCCAGCTTTTCTGGGTCTAACAGCGCCACCCGTTTACTGATAATTCCCTCATCTTCCATGCGCTTTAAGCGTTTCCAGCATGGCGTCGTAGTGAGGTTTACCTGTTCGGCCAACTCATTGAGCGAAATCGTGGCATCCTGCTGCAACAACCTGAGTAGGGTTTTATCGATTTTATCTAGCTTCATACGCAACAAACACTGAATAAGGCGATTGCAATTAAAATAACCTCTAAATCTACTTAGTTGAAGAAAATATTTCTATTTTATCCTCGATATGAGTCACCAACCTTTGCTAATGAATCTAGCGTCTGACCGTTAGTCTAGCCCCCATTTAGCCACAAGACTCACCACTCACTTTCGGTTATTCAGTCACGTAACAATTCATACAAATGTTAAATACTTTGATCTAACGCAAATAATAATACTTATCATTTGCCAGTGCATTTTTGCCACTATAGAATCGCCCTCACTTGATTAACAAATGCTTACATTTACCGGTTTTGTTACTGGACTATTTTTTCGGCACATTGCCATTTTCTGGGGATAACACTTTGAAAAAGCGCTACTTAGCATGTCTTATTGCTTCAACTCTGACTCACACTGCATGGGCCGATGATGATGTAGAACGGCTACAAGTGTGGGGCACCAAAGTCACCAGCTCTTCTGTTTATGTCGATGATGAAGCCATTGCTTCCAAGCAAGCAGATCATTTGAGTGATTTGTTAAGAGAAATACCAGGGGTTGATGTGGGCGGAACGCACTCGCTAAACCAACGTATTAACGTGCGCGGTTTGGATGATACCGATCTGGAAATTATGATCGACGGTGCCTCACAAAATAACAGTATGTTTCACCATATGGGCAACCTGAATATCAACCCGGATATTTTAGAGTCGGTAGATATTCAAGTAGGTTCCAACTCAGTAGTGCACTCAGGTTTGGGTGGCGCTTTGGAATTTCGCACGAAATCGGCACGCGACCTGCTTGACGGACAAAACCAATTTGGTGGCCGAATCTTAGTCGGCTACAACAGCAACAACAGTGAATATCTGTCATTCACTGGTTATGGACAACTCACTGACAGCTTAGATCTTCTGGCTTATGGCACCACGCAAAACCGCAATAACTTCAAAGATGGTGATGGCATCAAAGTGTTGGGCAGCGATGGCACCATTAGCAACGCGATGGCCAAATTGGGCTGGGATATCAACGACCACCAACGTCTGGCAGTAAAATACGATACTTATCGTAACCACGGTGATTATACCGCCCGTCCTGATATGGGAGTACGTACCAACACTGCCATTGGTGGCGGCGATGTGCCCTTGTATGACACTCACTATGACCGCGACACTGTGAGCGCTCACTATGAGCTAGATTACGGTGCGGCACTGAATCTGCGTGCAGATCTGTACCGCAACACCTCAGATCTATGGCGTAACTACGAAGGTGATGAAACCTCAGGCACCTCAGAAAACACCGGCTTAACCTTGATTGCCAACAGCGCGCTGAAAACAGCGTCCATCAGTCATCAATTCACCTACGGTGTGAAATGGCTTAAGTCGGAAAACGACAGCGAATCTGGTAGCGGTGATGACATGACTCGCGGCCATGAACAAGCCGATGATTTAGGTCTTTTCGTTGAAAATACCATCGACTTTGGCAACGGCCTAACACTGACACCGGGAGTGCGTTTCAACCACTACAGTAAATCCTCTGCAGCAATGCCTGAAGAGCAAAGCTGGAGTAACTGGCAAACTGCACTGGCAGCGCAATATGCCATCAATGACGACTGGACCATTCACGCCAGTACCACTGAACTGTTCAAAGGACCACAACCGGGAGAAATCTTCAGTAACGAGCAAGCGGGCAAAGTCCGTAACCCGGATTTAGATCCAGAAACCGGCCGCAACAACGAAGCGGGAATTCGCTATAACGCCGCCGATATTCTCGGCGCGGATGAGGTCAAACTGGCATTTACCGCCTTTGAAACCCAAATTGATGATTATATAGAAGCGGTTGATTATCCATTAGACGACTGCACTGGTCGCAACTGTATGGAGTGGGATCAAAACATCGGCAAGGTGAAGATACATGGCTATGAAGCCAGTGCCTTTTATGCGTTGGATGAATTCTCAACCTTAGTCACCTACGCCAGCTCAGATTCAAAAGTGCATAACACTGGCGTTACTGGTGGCGAACCACTGGAGCGTGAAGTTGGTGACAGCGCCAGCGTGACCCTGAAGTACTTTGTCACCTCACAGGATCTCGAACTGCGTTGGCATTGGCAGAAAACCTTCGCCGAAGACACTAAAGCAGGTTATCAACTGCATAATGTTTCGGCGGTGTGGGAACCAGCGGCATTTAATTACAAGTTGAACGTGACCCTTGGTATCGAGAATCTGTTCGACAAACTGTATGTATCGCATGCATCTCGTACTGGCATAGCTAACCACCCAGTATTTGGCATTCTGCAGTTAGATGACTATGAGCCAGGTCGTAACATTAAGTTGTCAGTCGCGTATAAGTTCTAACACTTGCGTGAATCAGTGAGGGGAGCAAAGCTAAAGCTCCTCTCACAATCGCGTTACTCATCAACTACCTAACTCCGCCAAGCGTTCAGACAGAAAGAGGCAGATAAACCTAACTGCGGTTTTGTGCGGATTTAAATGCTTCAATCAGTATTGCCAGTGAATGAACGAACTCATTCCCCAAGCGTGCATGAGCGCCCTCCGGAGTTGTCTCTAACAAAACTGCGCCGCTTGGACCTTCAACCAGAATGCCTGCTGACACAGATTCGAGAACTGCTTTTGTCGCGGGCGAATCTGCCCCTCATCAGGATCGGACAACACCTCATAACTTAGCCAACAATCGGCGCAAACCACGTCAGGATTTGGTGAAACTGCTTGCTCAGTTTCCTGAATTTTTTGCACCACAGCCCCATTAGCAAAACGTACCGTCTGAGTGGTGCGCACCATCGCGCTCCACTCATCTTCACTGTGTTCGTGACTGACCTGACTTTCGCTTATCAGTGCACCACTGTCGTGCGCATTTATTGCCTGAATGTAATGAAACAGCGCATCCATTCATTAACTCCTAGCTTTGGCTTATCGCCCTAGCTTATGCCGAAAACCCACAATAATTAACCCGCAGTTATTGCGGGTTTTCGCTGCTAGCTAATTGGCTTGGTCCGGCTTTTGCCATTCGGCATCCATGTAAGCCTCAATGTCGACCACATCAATCTGCGCATCATCCAGATAACGCCGGGCATATTCCAAGTAAATACCAGAACTTAAAAATAACTTGAACACATCGGCATCCACATGCCCCTGCTGAACCATCTGGTACAGGATCTTAATCGACACGCTGACCGGTTTGGCCTTTTTGTATGGGCGGTCACTGGCGGTGAGGGCTTCAAAAATATCCGCCAGCACCATAATACGCTCAGGGATAGACAAAGATTCTGCGGTTAACCTCCGCGGATAGCCACGGCCATCCAAGGTCTCGTGATGCGTTGACGCATATCTGGGCACTTTGGCCATATCTGCCGGGAATGGCAAGGTATCAAGCATTTGAATGGTACTGACAATATGCTCATTAATCTTAAAGCGATCTTCGGCGGTGAGCGTGCCCCGTTCAATCATCAGATTGTGTAATTCACCGTGGTTGTACAACAACGCCGGTACATCCATTTTGATGCCCAGATGCTCAGGATAATCCACACTATGATAACGCGGCACCTTATGGATCGGCTTATCGGCGAGTAACGGTTCTTTCACCGGTAACTGTTCTTCTGCCGATAATTCGTCATAGCAGCGTTCCTCTAATGGCCCTAATCCTAGACGATCACTCAAATACCGTGTCCATTGCTGTTGACTAATCTGCCGCAAACGCGCTTTATCTTCATCACTCAGCAGTTCACCGCCGACATTAGTTTTGGCGACAAAGGCAAAATCCTCCATGATCTGCGCCCGTTTTACTTCTCGCTGATGCGCGAACTCAGCCTGCTTTTGCGGATGTTTTGCCACTTGTTGCAGATAGTCAATTTCCGCATCACGCAACAGCACCTCAAAGCGCATTCGCACTTCATGGATACGGTTATAAATCATCTCTAGCTTGGAGCCTTTATCGACAATATGCTCCGGCGTAGTGATTTTGCCACAGTCATGCAGCCAGGCACCGACTTTAAATTCTCGCCACTCGGATTCTGATTCAAAATGAAAATCAGCAAATGGCGCCTCGTTCGTCGCATTGGCACGTCGCACCAACATCAACGCTAACTCCGGCACCCGTAAGCAGTGACCTGCGGTGTAGGGAGACTTATAGTCAATCGCCTGTGCAATCAACTGAATAAAGGCATCTAACAGCTCTTGCTGGCTCTGCTCATGTTGTTCAATAGAATGAGACATCTCCAGCATTGACTGACCCAAGCTATGAATTTCAGTGATGCTACTGCGCGGAATATCCAGCTTATCATATTGACGTTGTTTGATTTTTTCGTTTTCCTGCGCCAAGCGTTTAATCGGCGAGACGATAGGCGCCGAAAATAACCAAGAGGCGGGACTCAGGATCAACAGCACTGCAATGGTAATCCCAAGCGATAACGCAATACGATGGATCGCTGCCGACAACAGCTCGTTCCGCGGTAGTAACACCGCCAGAAAATGGGTGTAGGTATCGCTATGGTCAACTGGGGTAACGTAAACAAAGAAATCCTCTCCTTGCTCCGTTAGTTGCTGCAGACTATCTAATTTTGCCGGCGCAGCGGCGAGATCTATTAGCCCTGCATAAGGAACCGTGGTTGAGCTTGATTGCTGCCACTGACCCGACAACCAGCGCTCAGTTAACAAGCTTTTGTAACGCTCATTCACCGCGTCAATCGCCTGATTGATAATGGGCAACAACTCCTCATCACCTTTCTGCAGTACAAGATGCAACTCGCTAGGGACACCAATTTGGCTTAAGTCGAGTTGAGGATGATATTTCAAACCGCTGATAAAGTAGTTTGCCGCCTCATATTTCAACACCGCTTCGGAATCAATGCCGCCATAAACTTCGCCGTTCACTACCGCTTTAAGCACGCCCTGTGTGGAGTCCACCTCTTTGATATTGATTTGCGGATAGGCACGCTGCAGATAATGAATAATGGTCCAGCCTCGCGGAATGGCGATGGTTTTGCCATACAGAGAGGCAATGTTATACAGCTCAGGTTGCTGTTCATTAGTGACTAACACATAAGGCAGATCGAGATACGGCTTGGAAAAAACACCCAGCTCAATATTGGTATCGCTCTTATTAATCGATTGCAGCATATCGATGTCATGCTGATTAAATAAGCTCAGCAACGATTGCCAGCCCACACCATTAACATAGTTAAACTGAATCCCGGTCGCGTCAGATAACAGCTTAAGAAAATCAATACTGTAACCTTTCGGGTCGCCATAAATAGTGAAGTCGATAGGCGACCAGTTGCGCTCGTTGGAGACTTTTAGCCAAGGGTAGCGCGACAACACTTCTCGCTGACTCACCGTCCAATCTAACGGTGCCATCTTCGGCATTGGCGCACTGCGACTATTACCATTGACTGCCGCGATCAGATTGCCAGAGGGTTGAAAGATAAAGGCTTTGGTGTCCTTATCCTGCATTTTGTCGGAGAAATATTGCAGCACTGACGACAAGGCAATATCCACCGCAAACACCGTTTTGCCGTTGTCCGACTTTAATGAATATGTTTGCCCTGGCGCTTGTAAGTGTTGAAAGAGATAGGGTTCGGTCTTACTCACCGCGCCTTGTTTGGCTTGTTGATACCACAAGCGTTTATTGGCCATGTAGCTGGACACTTCATTACGGCGATGGCGTACGTTAAATTCGTCGTCCATAAAAGCTAACTGGCGCAAACGTTGACCATTAACGTCGGATACCGTCAGCAATATCCAGCGGTCCTGCATGTCGGCGTTATACATGATGCGGATTTGCGGTGAACTGTCGAGATTGATCACTTCGTACATATCACCATCATCAAAGCCCATGTAGATGGCGTAAAACATCGGGTTAGCCCGCATAAACTCGGCAAATAACGGTAAGCGATTAGGGGCTACCTCAGCGAGTGCAGTCGCTTGTTCCTGTTTAGCCAGAATTTTTACGGTACTTGAAGCATCACGATCCAGCTGCTTTAACGAGCGACCGACTTCAGCGCCAAAATGACGAAAGCTCTGCTCAACATTGTCCTTGGCCAGTGAAAATGAGAAATGATATTGCAATGAAAGCGCCACAACAGCCGTCAGTAATGTGGCAAAAATAAACACGGAGACAACGGTGACTTGGATAGAGAAGTTAAGTCTTCCCATCACTTTTCGCAGATTCAGCATTATCGCCTCCATGCCAAGAATCCAACTTCAAAGATGTAAGTTAAGTGTAATCTCATAACTGCCTTGTATGAGATCTTTACCTTAACAGATGTTTTATACTTAGAAACCAGCCAAAATGCCGAATATTGTGTAAATAAACTACGGTATAAAAAATTAGAGTACAAGCTCCAATTCATGCAATAACCCACTGTCACTCAATCAAGATTAGCTGAGCGCTAGATAAAGGTGGAATTTAAAAATTAGACTTTTACCTGTTCGACGCGATAGAGCCCTCCGAGCACCATAAACTCTTGTTCACCTTGCAGACTGCCGGGCAACAGCGAATCAAAACTGACAATTTTGCTAAGCGGTACTTTTACCGCGACGACTTGCGCGCCAAAATGCAACGCATCTTCGGCTGTGAGCGTAAATGAGCTGAGATTATTCAACAGCGTCGCAGAATGGCCATCAAATTGATAACTCGCTAGCTCGGCGCTACCTCGATACAGGGTGATATGTTCACACTCAGGAAAGCGTAAACTGAGTTCTAGCTGACAAAATTGATAGAGTAAATCGAGTTGCTCAAACAGTTCGTTGGTGTTGTAAGTCGCCACCGCACACTGGTGGCGAAAGCGCAAATAAGCCTCACTTTCCGGCCCCAGCACTTCCTCCTGATGAAAGCGGGTTAATAAGCCAAAGCGTGATTCGACCCAACTGCGCCACGCCGCGCCTTGTTCATTATCTGAATCAAACAACCACCCTAAGAGTAAGCGCCGATAATTCACTTTAGGACGGCTAGGTGCGTCTAACTCCTGCGCGGCTTGCAGCAGCTCTTTAGAAAGGCAAAACCGCAACTGCATAAAATCGTTAAAACTGGCAACACGATCAGTACTGTTTTCAAATTGTCTCAACGTCGTAAATAGCTTCTGATACCAAGTGCCGACACTGTCCAACTGCAGCGGAATAGGACGTTGCTGATAAGCCAAACTCGCCAATAACCAAGACGGCACATTGCAATGATTCAGCGCTATCGTCACCTGCTGCAATAATGCCATTTCTGTATCGCTACAATGATAGGCTTGCGCTAGCGTCACTATCACACTCCCAGACTATGCTGACGCGAAGCATGGAACAGTGCATCGGCAAGTTTCAGTATCTCATCATGTTGATGAAGCGCTTGACGCCAGTCTGGCCGAATATGCTGGTAGCCATAAAAGGCACCGGCGAGTTGGCCAGCAATCGCTGCCGTAGTATCGGCATCATCACCTAAATTGGCTGCCAGTAGCACACATTCTGGGTAACTTTCACTATGAGTAAAACACCATAATGCCGCCTCAAGACTATCGATCACATAACCACTGCCTTTAATCTCATCCCGACTTTTCGAGACAAACTCACCCGCTTTAATGGCATTAATTTCGGCAGTACGCGGGGTATAGGACAATTGCTGATAAATCTGCTTATCTGCACCGTTTATCAGGTGCATCAACAGCTTGGCAAAGTACCGACTGGCGTCGTGACACAGCTCTGAAGCATGAGTGGTCAAGGAACTTTCACCGCCATAAAACTCAGCTTTCTGCGAATCCTCTTGATAGAAAATCGCCACCGGTGCCATGCGCATCAGGCAGCCGTTCCCCGAACTCCAACGATTTTTAGCGCCTGAAAATGGCTCACCGGTTTTCTGAAACCGACGCAGCGCAGTGGCAACGGTACTGCCAACATCAAAGCAGATACCGATACTGCTCATGTAACCGTTATCCATCCACTCGCAGTAACGCATCATTTGATCATGCGCATCAAAGCCATCAGACTCCACCAGACTGTGACCAAGACACAAGGCCATCGAAGTATCATCGGTCCAATAGCCTTTTTTCAGTGAAAACGGACCACCACCGACCATGTCATCAATCGGGGTAAAACTGCCACGCGGCTGGAACTCAAGGGTGGTGCCTACCGCATCCCCTATCGCTAAACCAATTAAACAACCACGCGCTTTATCCTGCAGTTGCTCAGACGATAATGGCGTCATAACCGCTCCTTAGTTGTCTCAGTTATCATTAACATAAGCGATTGTCGGCAAATAAACATGACGTCGAGCAGTTTTGTTGTATTTTCGTGCGACAGACATAAAAAACGGCAGCCGAAGCTGCCGTTTATTTTATCTAGCGGGTGACTGAAGACATTACTCAGCAGCCAAAGAAGACATGTCGATAACGAAGCGGTGCGCCATGTCACCTTGTGCCAAACGTTCAAAGGCGCTGTTGATTTCGTCCATTTTGATCATTTCGCAATCAGGGTAAACATTGTGCTCGGCACAGAAATCCAAGACTTCCTGCGTTTCTTTGATACCACCGATCAAAGAACCTGCAACGCGGCGACGCCCCATCACGAATGGAATGCTCATTAGCTCATCCAATGGGCCTACTTGACCAACGATAACGATAGTACCGTCAATGTCCAACAATGACGCATACATGCTCACATCGTGTTTCACAGGTACAGTGTCGATAATCACGTCAAACGAGCTGGCAGCAGCGGCCATTGCATCCGCATCACCTGAGGCCAAAATACCTTTGGCGCCCATTTCAATCGCTTCTTTCTCTTTGTTTTTAGAACGGCTGATAGCGGTCACTTCAGCGCCCATAGCCACCGCCAGTTTAACCGCCATGTGACCCAAACCGCCCAGACCGATAACCCCCACACGAGTGCCTTTGGTTACATTCCAGGTACGCAGTGGAGAGAAAGTCGTGATACCCGCACACAAGATAGGCGCAGCTTTACTGATATCCATATTGTCCGGAATGCTCAGCACAAACTCTTCACGAACGACGATATGTTTAGAATAACCACCTTGCGTGATCTCACCCGTTTGACGATCTGGCGCACCATAGGTTGGCGTCATCCCGTTACGGCAGAACTGCTCTTCGTGGTGATGACATTGGTCGCACTCCAGGCAGCTGTCTACCATGCAACCCACGGCAACACGGTCACCGACTTTGTAGTTTTTAACGTCTGGGCCAACAGATTGCACCACGCCGACGATTTCGTGGCCCGGCACCAATGGATAAGGCTGCGGGCCCCAATCGCCATTGACTGTATGCAAGTCTGAGTGACAAACGCCACAATATAGAATTTCAATCGCAACATCATTTGATCGCAAATCGCGGCGCTCAAAGTGATAAGGAACTAATTCTGCATCCGCAGAGTGCGCTGCATATCCTACTGTTTTCATAAAATCGATTCCCTATTTCTCTTGAGTTAAAAATACAGATAATAAATACCATTACATTATGGAAAATTTCTCACCATAAGTACCTGCCTGATCCTCTTTCATTATTGCCCAATTTTTCGAGGCAAGTCGTTCAGGCGGTAAATAGCAACGGCATTTCTGGCGTGCGCCTAGTTTAACTCAATTTTTTATAAACAAATTTCATAATGGTTATGAGGCACATAAACATAGAGAAATAAGCAGCTGCAAGCCGATACTGTGGTTACCCCAAATCCCCTGCTAGACGAATAGCAGAATTTTAGGTGAGCCAAGGAAAACCGTTGAGAAGGATTTGGCTTGCTTAAAATTCCAATCTAACCAAGCGAGTACAGTGGATTAAGAGGAGGTTTTCTCTGGTGGCACGCTCACAAGTTCAGTTTGCGCAGCGTTCGATAGCCGTCATTGCAGACGGCTATCGATATAGCGATTAGCTGAATAAACTGAGGATTAGCGTGGCAAGGATCAACATCATGGCACCGCCAAGACGTGAGGAGATCTGCGCAAATGGCATCAACTCCATGCGTTTACACGACGCCAATACCGCCACATCGCCAGTACCGCCCATGTTCGCCATGCAAAGACCACCGGTAATTGCCGCTTCAATCGGATAGAAGCCCATCATACGGCCAATCAAGGCACTGCCCACCACGGCGCCCAACACGGTGGAAAATACCATTAGCAGATTCGACAGTGTCAACGAGGCAACAATCTGACCAAGGTCTGTGTACACCACCCCAATGCCCACCAACAGTGCCGGGGTGAGATTATCCAGCACAAACTTACACCAGCCGTGAGCAGCTTGTTCCAGTTCGCGCGGCAGCACACCTGAGACTTTTACCAAGGCAACAAAGATGATCATCAGCGCATAAGGATGCATCTCAATCACAGTGCCGAGCAGCGTACCGACAAAGTACATAGTAATTGCCAGTAATGCGCCTAAGCCAAGTTGCTGCACACTGTGTGATTGCGGCTCTTCCTCGACAACCTCTTTAACATCACCACTGATCATCAGCCGGCCATTACCAGTTAGCGAAGGCACATATTGCCCCAGCTTGTGCAACAGGCCTGCGGTGACAATGGCAATTGCGTTACCAATCGCTAGCGCGGGTACCATTTTCGACATCAGAACATCGGCGCTCATCTCGGTACGTCCGGCCATGATCTCCACCAATGGCACCGCGCCCGCGCCCATACCGCCGCCCATAATCGGCAAAGCGATCAGCATAATGGAATCAAAGAAGCCTTCTCCGAGTAGTTCGCCCACCAGCCCTGCAAATAGAAATGCAAAGGCCACACTACCGAGGATCACCGGGATATATTTAAAGGCGGCTTTTTTGAGGACGTCGGAGTCCATACCAAGTACAGAGCCAGTCACCAAACTGGCAATGAAAAAGGCAAGAAAACCACCACCTTTCATAAAGGTAGTCACAGTGGCAACCGTTTCTGTCGGTACTATGCCGCTATGAAAGAGATAGGATGATCCAAAAATCACCACAATCGCTCCGCCACCAAAAAATTGATTGATGATGGGCGTTTTATTGCCGATGAGATTCAGGATGTAACCCACTACCGCCATAATCCCCAGAGCCCCAATGAGTCCAGACGGTAACTTATTTTGAAGAGTGGCCAGCGTTATAATTACCGCTGAGAGTAAGAACACGAAGTTAATCGTGCGCTTGTCTTTGGCAGAAATTGAAGTGCTATTCATTTATTATTGCTCGCTCTTGCAGAGTTTTTAGTATTTCCCTTAATGGGATTTGTATGCCCCCGTTACCGGGTCGTTAATTAAACGTCTGCGAAGACTAGCATCTTTAAACTGGCGGGCGACTCAGCGGTATATCATTAAAAACTAAAAGATAGATATGTAACTAAAGTTAGTGATTGGTATATCTAACCGCCATTTCGGCGGCATTCTTGGGCAATTAACTGTGGAATGGCGGACGCAATTAATGATTTGTATGAAGAATAACGCGACCGCCATGATATTTATCTAGTCGTCAGTGCCATTTTGACTCGGAAAAAGTGGCCGCCAGACGCCACCGAAGTGTTCATCTTCGGTACCAATACTCATCACACTGCCCGGCACATTAACATTTGGTGCCGCTAGCGCCTCCACTTTAAAGCCATCGATTGGCCACGCTGCAGCCGCATGTTTCAACGCTTCTAGCGGTGTTTTAGAAGAATTTTGCGCTAACCTGGCAGCGGCATACACCACTGAGCGGAACGGGCCATTATCACCAGCATCTTGCGTCGCAACCGCCCAAATGATGCCATCGTTATCGAGATAAAGATCAGAGATAGAGCGATACTTCGCTGTGCGCCAAGATTTCGGGGCTTTTACTTTTACCGCTTGCTCCGCATAGTGTTGCCAATCGATGCTCGTCGGCTGCAGTACCCCAATCCGCAGCACGCCATGGCGATAAGCTTTGCTGCCGCCACGCTCGCCGAGGATCACTAAGGTGTTAGCGCCCATCTTGGCACAGAGCATCCCTTCAAAGTTATCGCCGTGTTTACCTTTGCCGCTGGGGATTAACTTAGGCACATGATAGACCTGCAGCACATTCGCCTGTGTTCCGTTTAACTCCACGCGAAAGATGCGGCCAAATTTGCCATCCCAGTAACCGGACTCAGCCAGCAAATACTGATTTTGGCTGCCAGGCAACTGACACACAGATTCCAGATCACTACTTGGTCCATCCGGGTCACGCCAGTTATCAATCTGCAACGGTGTGTAATGCTGTTGTCCATCAGCACTGAGCTGAAAAATGCCGACACGGTCGCCCGTCTCAAACACCTTCTTGTCTTGCACCACCAAATAACTGTCGCCCGTCATGCGCGCCATGCCGCTGAATCCCAGTTCTAACGCCGAAGCGCTCGATGTGGCTGCCAGCAGCAAGCACAATGCGTAACCCAATTTCTTCATCAACCACTTTCATCCATCAGCGAAAATATTCGGCGCAGCATCGCATGCTGAATATCAAGTTGTCGACTATAAATGCCAAGCCGCTGATGTGGTGACGAGCAACGCCATTCACCTCGCTTGAACAGCGTACGTACATTGTCGAAACCTCGCCAAATCATGTGCACTTTGCCACAAAAGGTCGCGTTCGATGTTTATTAGTGAACTGATTTAAAACAAGTTAATACTTGGTATAAGGTTTGAAACAGCCAACTGAACAACACCTACCTTCAGGAGTGACAGATGGAACAACTGCAACAGCTGCAAAAAGAGGTACGCCGCGCCAAACGAATCGCAGCAGAACGCGCTGGTGAGCTGCATGACTTGGTCGAAGACCGCTTACCATTGGCTTATGAAGACATCCCTGCGTTGGCACAAGCCTGTTATGACGCATGCCAACATTGGGCCACACTCAACCAGCAACTTCTCGCCGCCGAGACCCACGCAGCGGCAGTCAACGCGAATGAATAAAGCAGCATAGCCTGGGCGATAAACGCTGGCGCCTATGCCAGAAAAAGTTAAAAATTTATACTTAACAAATAGTTAAGATAAAAATAAAAACAATCGGCGGTAGAAGCTTACTGCCATTCACGACAATATTCGTACGCCGCCGGTTTTATTTTTGCCCAATAACAAGATATCGATGGACTTATGCCCATAACCCACCTATGATGCGCGCAGCTGAAAGATTCCACTTATTTAAAACCTACAATTCGGTGTATTAGTCATAATTCTTCGTCCTGCAGTTTATAAGTTTGAGTTCCAAAGCTACATCGCCTTACCAAAAAGGCTAAAAAGCTAATTAAATTCAAAGGATATTATTATGTCTAATAAAATCATCGGTACTGTAAAATGGTTTAACTCTGATAAAGGTTTTGGTTTCATTTCTCAAGAATCAGGTCCAGATGTATTTGCACACTTCCGTGCAATCGTTGGTGACGGTTTCAAAACCTTAGAAGAAGGCCAAAAAGTTGAGTTCGTAGTAACTCAAGGCGCGAAAGGCCCTCAAGCGGAAAACATTGTTGCGCTGTAATATACAACGCTCATAATTCCGAAAAAGCATGCCACAAGGCATGCTTTTTTTATTGTCTGATGCGAACACCTGCACTTTTCCGCCAAGCAATTCTGCCTATCCACCCAATTCCCCCCATACGCTTACCGCCACTTATTAACGAAATTACGTTACGACTCATTGCCCAAGAATGCGTCTCATCATTTTAAAAACTTACACAAATCACACCCGAATATGCAGCTGAGAATAGGATCACAAATATAGAAATATGCCGATTAGCGGCGGCATTAACAGCGCGCAAAAACGACGTTTTACGACGCCAAAAGCCAATTTTCCCACTGTTTTCTTAATTCTTAATATTCTGATTTAATTAACTATCTCGCTGTTTGTCCTATATCTCCCAGCCACTTAATGGTGAATAACAGAATATAGGTCACATTATTTTTTAGCTCTATCGCCACCTACCCGTTTAATTCTGTGATGTGTTTTTTACTTTTTTATATTAATGAAACATAACAAAGAAATTTGAACACCTGCTCGCATATTGCCCACGTTTTGCGAAGCACTCCAAAGACACTACGCGCAATTCTTTTGGTCAAACATCATATGTCATATATTTCACATCAAGGATGGCTGGTGTGGAATTTGACCGATGCAATGCAGCCTCAAGTGTGCCTTTAACCAGTAATTCAGATGCGGTTATTACCAACCGCCTGTCAGCATAAACGCCAAATTTTGTCGTTATTGATGCGGGCGCTTGGAATAAAAAAATGCGTAGAGGAGTATAAAAAAATGAGTAATGAGAAACAAAAGCAGCTCGATCAATACACCACTCATGTTCTGCAACATGGTCTTTCACGCCGTAGCTTCCTGACCCGTGCCGCAATGGGCACAGGTGGTTTAGCGGTTGCTGGCTTGGGTATGGGCTCTGCCGCTGCAGCACCACTGCAAGTCGGTCAAGAATATGCTGAAATCGGTGGCGCTACACTCGGTTTCCTGCCTAAGCCAAAAGAGATTTCTGATGCAGAAATCGCGTCAACTCAAACCTTTGACGTAGTCGTTGTTGGTGCTGGCGCATCAGGTGTACCTGCGGCCCTGTCTGCTCGCGAATCAGGTGCTTCTGTTGCCTGTCTGCAAAAACAAGCCACGGCAGTTTCACAAGGTAACACTGGTTCAGGTATCGACCTGAAAAACAGTGACAAATCAGCTGTTGAAGCTTTGGTTAGCCGCCTGATGGCTGACAACCAACACCGTTCTCATCCAGAACTGTTGAGAGAATGGGCCTATAACTCAGGTGAAGCTGTTACTTGGGCAATTGATCGCATCAAAAAAGGCGGTGGTCAGGTAGTTGACCAAGGTACTGGTCCACAACATGGCATTCACGGTATTGCTGACAAAGGCGACCGACTGAACTTTGTTACCTCTTTCTGTGGCCCTAAACCATACACCACTGGTGATGGTATGCGCGCACTGGCAAAAACTGCCGAGAAAGCGGGTGTTAAGTTCTTCTACAACATGCCAGCACAACAGCTGATCCAAGAAAAATCAGGCAAAATCATCGGTGTTATCGCACAAGATCGTGACGGTAAGTACCACAAATATATGGCGAAAAAAGGCGTTATCCTGTCTTCTGGCGACTACCAGAACAACAAAGCCATGTGTGACTTCTTCATTCCAGATCTGAAAAACTTCGAACGTAAGCAACAAGGTCGTATGGGTGACGGTTTTGCCATGGCCTACTGGGCAGGTGGCGTTATCGAACCTGTGGGTCACACCAAAATGCTGCACGACTTCGATGCGGGTCCAGCATCAATGTGCGACATGCCATTCCTGGCAGTAAACCGCAAAGGTGAGCGTTTCGTTAACGAAACCGTCGAAATGTCATTGATGAACAACTATCTGAAAGATGCAGTGAACCAAGGTCACTACTCTCAGGTGTTTGACTCAGATTACATGACGACTGCCAAAGACTGGCCAGGTCATCTGTATAACCCTGAAGAAATCAAAGTGTACATGCCTGAAGAGCCAGGTGAGAAGAAAGGTGTATTCCCTTCAATCACTAACACTTACAAAGCAGACACACTGGAAGAACTGGCGAAGAAACTGGAATGCGATCCTAAAACCTTCGTGGCCAGCGTTAAGCGTTATAACGAGCTGTGTGCCAAAGGTAAAGATGAAGACTTCGGTAAAACGTCAAGCCGCATGGTGCCAGTACTGAAACCTCCATTCTACGGTATCCATCGCCGCATGCGTATTTCTACCCTGTGTTCAGGTGTACTGGTGAACAAACATCACCAAGCACTGGATGCAGACGGCAAGGAAATCCCAGGTCTGTTCATCATCGGTAACATGGCCGCAGGTTTCTACGGCGGCGTTGACTATCCGTTGACTGTGTTCGGTTTGTCTCTGGGCCGTTGCTACACCTTCGGTTACCTAGCAGGCAAATACGTTGCCAAGCTGTAAGCAGCAGCGTGAGCAAAAGGGTGGCCTATAACTTAGGCGCGTTTTACCGAATAAGATAAATGGAAAAGAAAATGAAGAATTTCAAATTATTCAACATCATACTTGCTGCTGCGCTGACTGTATTTGCTGGTAGCACTATGGCAAAAAGCGATACTTTACTGGACCAAACGCACTTTTCAAAAGGCATCAAATGTGCCTCTTGTCATGGTGACGCTCAACCACGTGAAGCAGTGACTATGATGAAATGTGTGAAGTGTCATAACACTGAAAAACTAGCTAAGAAAACCAAAGACATGAAACCAACCAACGTGCACAACAACCGTCACTTTGGTACTGAAACTGATTGTTTAAGCTGCCACAAAGTGCATCAGAAATCTGAAAACGCTTGTGTAAGCTGTCACCCACGTTGGGACTTCAAAGTACCTTAGACACGTGGTCTACATCCCTTGTTAAGTATGAAAAAGGCGAACCTGCGGGTTCGCCTTTTCGTTTGCCGTATTTGCTTATTGATTACTGCTCAGGCGGTTGAAAACCATAACGGGCAAGAATCGTCTGCCCTTTCTCAGACAGAATAAAGTCGGCTAACTGCGCAGTGTCTTTACTAGCGCCGTTTAGTACCAAAAGGCCATATTTCGCGCCCACGGCCAGCGCTTGTGGCACCTGCACTATCTGCAAATCCGGGACTTCTTTTTGCGCTAACTTAGCATTGGTGCAATAGGTCAGAAATACGTCGGCCTTTTTATTGGCCATCACCCAGCCATAAGGGTTACGGCCTTTAGGCGGTTTAGCGCTGGAGGGGCCGCCGGTAAGTTTATGCGCCTTCTGCTCTAATGCGGCCTGAGCGCCCACTTTCATCGCTTCAGCTTTGGCAAACAGTGTCCACGCATAGTCACCCGCAGGATCTGACTTAGGCGTTGAGGTGCCAAGGGTAATATCAGGATCTAAAATCGTCTCTAAAAAATTAGCCGTGGTCAGCGGTACATTTTCCTGTGCCAAGGCACACAGCTGATTGCGGGCAAACATGGTCACTTTCTCGCCCGCATTGGCTGCCACTAACGCTTGTGGATGCTTCATATTGGCTGAAGCAAAAATATCGACCTTTTCACCTGCTTCAATGCGCTTACGTAACAAGCCAGATGGTGCAAACTGTGCCGACACTTTCTGCTGCGTTGCCGCCTGATAATCGCCGACAATTTCCGTCATCGCCGCTTTTAAACTGCCAGCAGCACGCAGCTCAATCGCCGTATTATTTTCAGTTGCCGCCGTCACGTTCTGCATCACTCCCATCATCAGCGTCGCCCCAACGCTTAACGCCAATACCCGCTTTTGCTTTGTCATGCTGTGTCTCTCCGTAGAACCGCAAATTCTTTGATTTATGCCTCGCCAACAACACGCGGACGCCCCCACAAGGTGAAATATTATCGTGGCTCCCACCTTTATGTAATCAGTTATATAACGATAATTAGTCGAAGCGCAAAGAAGAGGTCGTTGGTTGGTTAAACAGGTGAATGACTGGCATTAGCAAAAGGAGCATTGCATGCTGCACCATTATTAAAAAGTGTAGCTGCTAACCCTTTGCTAACAGCCAACTGTGGCGCTGCTCGGCGGATAAAAAGCTCCACATCATAAAGCGGCTGATTTTTTGCCCTTGCGCCATTTCGACAATCTTGGCCTCAACTGCGCCGGCTTTTTCCAGCTGCTTTCTCATCCAGCGCACATTGTCTTTTTTCGAGATCAAACTGCTGAACCACAGCACCTGCGTTGCAAACTGCGCACTTTCAAAGGCCATATTTTTGAGAAAAGCGGCTTCACCTCCGGGACACCAGAGCTCCGCCTTTTGGCCGCCAAAATTCAGCGTAGTCGTTGTTGATGCCATTGGCTCAGTACCAGCAGCTGATTTGGCGCCGCGCTGTTGCTGGTGTTTTTGCAGATTGGTGAGTTTGCGCTGGGTACCCTGCTGCGCTTCGGCCAGCGAACTATGAAATGGCGGATTGCAGCTGGTCAGTGTAAAGCGCTCACCGTCGGCAATAATGCCGTTAAAGATCGCTTGTGGGCGCTGTTGCAAACGGCATTCGATGTGCTTTTTGAGCGCCGGATTACTGCTCGCAATCAGCTGTGCATTTTTGACTGATACTGGGTCAATATCGCTGCCGACCACACGCCAGCCATATTCGACAGCGGCAATAATTGGATAGATGCAGTTCGCGCCCACGCCGATATCCAGCATGCGCACATTGGTTGGTTGCAGCGCCGGACAATCGGCATATATCAGCTCGGCGATACGGTGAATATAATCAGCACGACCGGGAATGGGCGGACATAAAAACCCCGCGGGAATATCCCATTGGCGCACGCCGTAATGATGCGCCAGCAGCGCCTTGTTGAGCAGTTTTACCGCCTCAGGATTAGCAAAGGGAATGGTGTCTTGCCCACGTGGATTTTGCGTGACAAAGTGCTTGAGCGCAGGCTCCGCTGTTACCAACGCGGCAAAGTCATAACTGCCGCGATGACGATTGCGCTGGTGCAACCCGGCTGCCCCTTTGATGATCGCTACCTTCATGTTTGAGGGCTTGGCGGTTGAGGCTGGCGGTTGGGCTGACTTTTTGGCGGCTGAATTGCCTTTCACCACAGATTTCATCGCAGGTTTAGCCATGTTTACTCTTTTCAAAATCCCCAACCATCATCCATTATCAAATATCACCGCACAGGTCGCGAATTAGGCTAAACGTTATCAGCCAATCGCGACGGCGCTATTGTGATGGTTTTCGCGACGAAGTGCCAATCCTCGCCCACGAATTTAACCGCGAAGTCCACGCGACACCGTTAAACGATGCGCGTAAATCGGCTAAATGTACTTAGGTTTAGCTGGCTAAGACGAGGACAGTTTAATCCCGACAATTCCGGCCATAATCAACAGTATGCTGACGAGTTTAACAGCGTTCATCTGCTCACCAAATAACAGCGCCCCGGCAATCACCGAACCGATAGTACCAATCCCCACCCAAACGCCATAAGCGAGGCTTAGGGGTAAGCTTTTCAGCGAGACACCCAACAGCACAAAACTGAGAACTAAGCAGATAATCGTGATAAGTGACGCAACCGGCTGGCTGAAACCTGCTGAATATTTCAGGCCAATGGCCCACGCAATTTCGCTTAAACCAGCAAAGACAAGGATAACCCACGCCATATATGCAAACCTCTGATATATGGGGTCGTCCCCGAGTAAGATAGAGCGGTGAGGTCGTCCTCACTTCCTTGGAAAGGAGGATTCTACCTCATTCGTTAGCGGCTAAATAGCCCGAACACAAATCTTTGAATGGAAGCAATGAACCGCTTTTTAATCAGCGGCCCAGAGGTTAATACGCACACTCGCAACACACAGCTAAACGGCAGACATGATTGCTGCCGTCACAAACCAACGCGGCTGAATCAAGGCTTAGCAAAGCTTTGCCTGCACAAGCCAACTACTGGCGACGCGATGGACGATGCAACGCAGAAACACGGAATTCGCTAAGCAACCAACTGCCCAACCACGAACCCACTGACAACAACACCAATGCCAGCAATACTGAAAGTGCACCTGCCGCTAAAAATGCTTCCCAATCCATCTGTTCATCCCCGTTGTTATTACTCGTGTCCGAGTATTAATTTTGTCTAATCTTAAAGGATCGAGCAGAGCGCAGGTGTCTACACCGTCACAGAATGTTGAAAGATTCAGTTAAGAGTAAAGCTGTGATAAGTGACTTATCTGTTTAACGTTGATGTGCGCATCAAGGCGGATCTGTTTCGGATTAAACCAAATCGCGTTGATACCCGCATGCAGCGCTGGCTCAATGTCGTTGTCATAGCTGTCGCCCACCATGATCACCGCCTGAGGTTCAACGTCCAGTATGTCGAGGATTTTGTGAAAAAACGCTGGCGTTCCTTTGCCAATACCGAGGTTGGCTTTGCAAAAATATCCGGCAATGTAGGGTGATAACCCCACGCGCTCAAAGGCTAAGCGAATATCCGCTTCAGCTGAATCGGCAGCATTAGTCGCCACGTAGATCAGATTGTGTTGCGAAAGCTGCTTGAGCACGTCTCGCGCACCATCAACCGCTTCAACCCTTGGCCAGTCACACATTTTTCCCTGCTGCTCAAGAAAATCGACCATCAGCGTATCGCCCCAGTCAAACAGATAGATGTTGCTCACTTTGCCTCCGGTCGTTCGTGCCCATTGCTGAGCGTTATGCTTGGTTGTTTGCTGCTGAATTGTCAGTTAGCGCTGTTAACGCATCACCATAACGGTGACATCAGTTACGCCAACGAGTATGTTACTTAATTCCACGATAAATCGTTTTTTTATTATCTGCACTTATGTCGAACAAAACCTGCATCAATCTCGTTTTCGCTTCTCTGTTGCTGTTCGCCGCGGGCTGTACTGCTGCGCCCGACAGTGTGCCGTTATCCGACCGTGACTATTGTGCGCTGCAGCAACCCCGCACCACCGAGACGCTCGCTCAATTTACTGCGCCCTACGCCAAAGAGATGCAGCACAAGACGGGGGTTTATGTGTTGGAGCAAGGCACGGAGGCGATGATGTCGCGCGCTTGGCTGGCGGAACGAGCAGAGAAAACTATCGACGTACAATACTTCATCTTTTCCATTGATAACGTGGGCTTGATTGCGACTGACTATTTAGTGCGGGCGGCAGAGCGCGGCGTCAAGGTGCGGGTGTTGGTGGATGACATCATGCTGGAAGCGCGCGGCGATGAGCTATTGATGCTCAACGCCCACAAAAATATTGAGATTAAGATCTATAACCCGAACGTTAATTTGGGTAAGAACATTTTCCAAAAAGTGACAGGGCTACTGACCGATTTTCACGGCATCAACCAGCGGATGCACAACAAGGTGTTTTTGGTTGATCAGCAGATTGCCGTCACCGGTGGCCGCAATATTGCCGACGAATATTTTGGCTTCGACCACGAATATAATTTCAGAGATCGCGATGTTTTTCTAGCCGGCAAAGCCGTTCACGCGGTGGAAAGCTCTTTTGAGCAGTATTGGCAAAGCAAGCTCAGCGTGTCCATCGCCACACTGTTCGATAAGCTGCCCGCCCCTGACAATCCAGAGTTTTCGCGGCTACATTCCTACGCCTGCAATCCGGCCAATTTCAGCCCTGAAATTCGCGCCGAGATTGAAGATGTACCCGCCACCTTTAAACAGCTTGCCGATGAAGGGAAGTTTTTATTCGTCGATAACGTGGAATATATTGCTGACCTACCGGGTAAGAATGACCGCCGCCATTTTCTCGGTGGTGGCAGTATTACCAACGCAAAATTGGTGGAACTGGCAGAAAGCGCCAGCGACAGCATAGTGATTCAAACGCCCTACTTGATCACCACCAAAAGCGACCGCGCATTTCTGCGCAAACTGATGCAGCGAGGGATCAACATCAAAATCCTCACCAACAGCTTGGCTTCGAACGACAACTTAGAAGCGTTTAGCGGTTATCAACGGAATAGAGCCGCATTGCTGGCAACTGGGGTAGAAGTGTATGAATTCAAACCCGATGCCAAAATCCGGCAAAAGGTGATGTCTGAGCATATGTACAAACGCTCGGCAACCGTGCCCATCTTCGGCCTGCATGCTAAAACCATGACCATTGATAATCACATCACAGTGATTGGCACCTACAACTTTGATCCCCGCAGCGCCAACCTGAACACCGAAAGCATCACGGTAATTGACTCACCGGCAATCACTCAAGACGTGAAAGCCTCGATGCTCAAAGAGATGGACGCCGACAACGCTTGGCAGATCACCAAAGACTTTAACCCCGACAGCACCGAGAGTTTATCCAAGCGCATCGGGGTGAAATTACGCAGAATTGTGCCGAAGAATATTTTGTAGCTTTCTATTCGGCTTGATTACAAAAGCGGGAGTTACTGGCGACTAGATGGACGATGCAGCGCAGAAAAACGGAATTGGTCAATCAACCAACTTCCTAACCAAGAACCCACTGACAACAACACCAATGCCAGCAATACTGAAAGTGCACCCGCCGCTAAAAATGCTTCCCAATCCATCTGCTCATCCCCATTGTAATTACTCGTAACCGAGTATTAATTTTGTCTAATCTTAAAGGTTCGGAATCAGCAGCGGTGTTTGCGAGGTCACATAATGAGCGGACGCCACTCAAAAAACAGCTGTTGGAGAAAAGCCCGTTAGGACGTCTGAGGTATCAAATCAATTTCGGATAACAATTTATGGATTAACTCCGGCGTCAACCGACATTGCCTGGAGGTCGGATTGCACGCCCTTGTTAGGCGCTTTTACATTTTTGATGTCAAAGAAAAACCACACTGACTCAGCTATCTTTTCTTCATCCTTATCTCTCGCTACAACGTACCATTTGAAACTTCCCGTATTTTTCATGGAAATAGAACTTGAGGACGATAACTCAACTTTCCTACCTTCACTTTCAAGTGGAAACCACTTTTTATTCTTTTCGTTATACTTCTCAATAATAAGTATATATTTAACGGCATCTTCAATATCTTCCCAGTCAAAATTTATTTCGGAAGTATTATTTCTGACTTGGGCTCCATCGAGTGGTTGCAAAAGTTTTATAGGTTTATCTTTGAAGGGATTAAATTCTTGATAAAGAGTACTGCAACCCCATATTACCAACCCAACCGTTAAAGTACTCAGAACACCCATTGTCCACTTCTTAGACTCTGACCATTCTTTCTTATCATTAGTAGGCACTTTAGGGATACTTTCTTTAGCATATCCGACATAATTATGATAAAGATCACTTAATCTAAACTCATCCAGCAAAAGCTTCCATGTTTTGTAGGCTGTAACACTTTTTGTAAATACAATTTCAGGATTTTTAACTAGCTTAGTAATTGAAACTCTCCGTTCTTCGCTTAATGATGAGTATTGATAATTTTCCAATATATAAGCCAGAGAAATGGCCAGTTCAAATAAATAGTGAGAGCTTTCAAATTTTCTTTTAATGGATTGATCTTCACTAGTTTCTGAAAAGTATCTAGCTAAAATGCCTTGCCGATCTATTAGAATGCTATTTTTATCTACCTGATGATCATCATTTTTAGAAATAACGCTCTTAACTATGTCGGGCTTTGGATTTTTATGTCGAGTAAGCAGTTCTACAGCAGCTTCGTTCTCGACTAAGTTATCGCTTTTGTTACTTTCTAGCGCAACATATGGATAAGCCTTAAGCTTACGTTGAACAGGACGACTCTCTTTTCCTCCTGAACAAATTATTGAGCAGATTGCTCTAACTAAAGTTAATAATTCTTTATGGGTTTCAATGTTTATTATCTTCTGCAAATCATCAATGCATCCATTAAAGTCTATTTCATCGGCCGATATAGAAATAATGACAAGCTCAGAAGAGAATTGGTGAATTTTCATTTTTACTGGTACTTTTACACCAGCAATTGTTCCTTCAAACGGAATTCTTTTGCCAACAAATCCATTCTCTGATTTTTGTGGCTCTATGGCATTATAAAAGACATTTGTAGGTTCTAAAGTATTTGGATAGAAATCAAAAGATGATATTCCACCAATTTTATTTATAAAGTTCTTTGCAGTCTTTACATTAAAGTGTTTGATAGCATTACAATAGTTGACGCCATTTTCAGGCGCCCCAACCACTATTTTCCATGCTAAATTTAGCTTTAACTTCATTCTGAACCTTAAAAAGTTTGGGTTGGAGGGGGTGGGGTCGAACCACCCTTCATATGAAGCGCCCACTGCGCCCCCCCTTAAAATGGACATTCTACAATATTGCTACATCTCAGGCACCTATCGCCGCCAACACGGGCCTAGCGGAGCGAGGTCCAGCCCGCGGCTTCTCGCGGGCGATTGTGCTTGGCCTTGTTAGCGCTGATTTTAGAATGGGATATCATCATCAAAAGACTTGGGAGCCGGTGGATTTACTCTTTTATTGGCTTTATGTAGAAGTTCTTCGTTTTCTAGTAAGTAATCAATTCCATCGGCTGTTATGGAAAAGGCGTAATACTCACTGTCATTGTACTCGTGATCTATTGCGATGTTCCTATCTAAAAATCCGACTCGCTCCAGCTTAATTGCTGCTAGGCTAAGTATTCCTTGCTCAACACCTTTGAGATCGTTGAATGTACTCCATACCGAAACACCATCAGGAGAGCTCGCATAGCTTTCTAGTACTTTAGCCAGTAATCGATGCTCAACATCACCAAGCTTGTAGTTGTATCCGACTTTCCTGCGGGCTTTTGTTGGGATATTTAGATCTTGAGAAAGCAACCCTAGATTAGCGACTTCTTTTTTTATTAAAACACAGGGGTGATTAACAGCAGCCTCAAGATTTCCATCTGACCTCTCGCCGTTATAATCGGCAGGTGTAAGCCCCAAGAGATCAGTAGGAAAGTGTAAGTCTGTATCTCTGGGCTTTACTATAAAGCACCTTTCTTTTCCTAATGTCCCTACAAAGAGCCCAAGCTCGAACACTACATTATCTCGTACGATGTGCTTTTGCTGATTTCGGATTTCTGCTATGTCATCTGGGGTAAAAATGAAAATGGCAAAGTCTACTGATTCTGCCATATTTACCAACGAATCAATTGTATTCTGAGAAAGATTAAAGCCGTGCTTCCAAACGGTCACTTCAGCCTGGTGGTCTAAATTTACATTGAACGCATCAGCAACATCTAAGCTCTCTACCGCTGAGGCTATAAATATTCTCGGTTTTCTCATATATCTTCCTTATAGCTCGGTAAGGGCCGCTAACAGTATATTAGACGACATAATGTCGCTTTTTTACGCTTACATCATGTCGTTTTCTATGAAACCTTGTCGTCTAATCTATGCTCACATCTTATTGAACACAATAGGAAAAGTGATACTTGGTTCTAAGAAATTGCATCAAAATATGCTCAAACGATAGCAAACGGTATTCAGTTAACGCTGAGCAGGAGGATGTACTCCGACATTTAACAGCACATGCGGACTTGTGGCCGTCGCCAGCATGGATGCTGGCGCCGAGATTACACGGACGTACTTGCATCGTGCCACAAGGTTGCGTGTGCATAAGCCTGCGGCAGGCAATTGACTACTGGGAGCTAAAAACAAAAAGGCGAACCTGTCGGTTCGCCTTCTCAAGCTTCAAGCTAACTTGTCACACAAGTAGCGATTGACCCGTTACTTGTACTCCGAAACCGGAATACAAGAACACATCAAATTGCGATCGCCGTAAACATCATCAATACGATTAACGGTCGGCCAAAACTTATTGGCACGTACTGCCGCACTTGGGAACACCGCCAGTTCACGGCTGTAAGGACGCTCATCAAAGGTTGGGTCCATGATATCTGCCATAGTGTGCGGCGCATTATGCAGCGGGTTGTTATCCGCTGGCCACTCACCGGCTTCCACTTTGGCGATTTCGCCGCGGATAGACACCATCGCTTCAATAAAGCGATCCAATTCCACTTTTGATTCAGATTCGGTTGGCTCAATCATCAGCGTACCCGCTACTGGGAAGCTCATGGTTGGCGCATGGAAACCGTAGTCGTTCAAACGCTTAGCGATATCCATTTCGGTTACGCCTGACGCTTCTTTTAACGGACGCAGGTCGATAATACATTCGTGCGCCACGCGGTCGTTACGGCCACGGTACAACACGGGGTAGTGCTCAGACAGCTTCTTAGCTAAGTAGTTAGCGTTCAGCATGGCGTTTTGGGTCGACAGACGTAAGCCTTTCGCCCCCAGCAGCTTGATGTACATCCAGCTGATTGGCAGGATGCCCGCACTACCGTATTGCGCCGCAGACACTGCGCCGTTGTTGTCGCTGTCTTTGCCCAGTTTTACCACTGAGTGACCGGCGACGAACGGTGCCAAGTGTGCCTTAACACCGATAGGACCCATACCTGGACCGCCGCCTCCATGAGGGATAGCAAAGGTCTTATGTAGGTTGAGGTGCGATACGTCAGCGCCGATAAAGCCCGGAGCAGTAATGCCCACCTGTGCGTTCATGTTGGCGCCGTCGAGGTAAACCTGACCGCCATGTTGATGCACGATATCGCAGATTTCGCGCACAGATTCTTCATACACACCGTGAGTCGATGGGTAAGTGATCATGATACAAGCCAAGTTGTCAGCCACTTCTGCAGCGCGCGCGCGCAGATCCGCCAAATCAACGTTACCTTGCTTGTCGCATTCAACCACCACCACTTTCATGCCTGCCAGCTGTGCTGATGCAGGGTTAGTGCCGTGGGCTGAGTGTGGGATCAAACACACATCGCGGTGCGCTTGGCCGTTGGCTTCGTAGTATTTCTTAATCGCCAACAGACCGGCGTATTCGCCTTGTGCGCCTGAGTTAGGCTGCATGCACACTGCATCGTAACCGGTGATTTCCACCAACCAATCAGACAGTTCGTTCACCAGTTGGGTGTAACCTTGTGCCTGATCTTGTGGGCAGAATGGGTGCATGTTGGCAAATTCTGGCCAGCTTACTGGGATCATTTCCACCGCAGCGTTGAGCTTCATGGTGCATGAGCCCAGAGAAATCATTGAGTGATTCAGCGCTAAGTCTTTGTCTTCAAGACGTTTGATATAACGCATCATTTCAGTTTCGCTGTGATACTGATTGAAGGTTGGGTGCGTCAGAATCGCATCTTCACGCACTAAGTGCTCAGGGATAGAGGCAGTACCGTTTGCGACGATATCGCTATCCAGCGCAGCCACATCCAAGCCATGACCCGCACCCAGAATGATATCGAACAGTTGAGCGATATCAGCGCGAGTGGTGGTTTCGGCCAAACTCACGCCCAGTGTGCCTTCAGCATCAATACGCAGGTTAACCCCCGCAGCGGTTGCACGGGCGACGACTGCATCAACATCAGCGACGGTGAAGGTCAGAGTGTCGAACCAAGTGCTGTTAGCGATGCTCACGCCTTTGGCGGTTAAGCCAGCGGCCAGAATATCGGTTAAACGGTGAATGCGTTCAGCGATGGTTTTCAGACCTTGTGGGCCGTGATAAACCGCATAGAACGACGCCATGTTGGCCAGCAATACCTGTGCAGTACAGATATTAGAGTTGGCTTTTTCGCGGCGGATATGTTGCTCACGGGTTTGCATTGCCATACGCAGTGCGCTGTTACCGCGAGTATCTTTTGATACGCCGATAATACGGCCTGGCATAGAACGCTTGTGCGCATCTTTAGTGACGAAGAATGCTGCATGTGGGCCACCAAAGCCCATTGGCACGCCAAAGCGTTGAGTAGAACCAAACACCACATCTACGCCAAGGCTTGCTGGTGACTGCAACAGCACCAGTGACATGATGTCAGCCGCTACTGTGATGATGGCTTTCTTCTCTTGCAGTTTGGCAAACAGCTCAGCGTAATCGCCAATCGCACCAAACTTGTTGGTGTATTGGAACAGGGCACCAAACAGCTCGTAGTCGGCGGCGGTGTCAGCCGGGCCAACCACGACGTCGAAACCAAAACATTCGGCGCGGGTTTTGACCACGTCAATGGTTTGTGGGAATACGTCATCAGCGACAAAGAAGATGTTAGCTTTTTTAGCTTTAGATACGCGCTTAGCCAGTGCCATTGCTTCAGCGGCAGCGGTGGCTTCATCCAGTAGTGATGCGGAGGCGAGATCCAGACCAGTCAAATCCATCGACATCTGTTGGTAGTTCAGAATCGCTTCTAAACGACCTTGGGCAATCTCTGGCTGATATGGCGTGTATGCCGTGTACCAACCTGGGTTTTCCAGCACATTACGCAGGATCACGTTCGGTACTTCAGTACCGTAGTAACCCATACCGATGTAACTTTTGAATACCTGATTCTTGTCGGCAATCTCACGCAGATATTCAATACCTGCCGCTTCAGTGCAAGAGTCATCCAGTGCCAGTTCACGGCCAAGACGAATAGCTCCCGGCACGATTTGTGCGGTGAGATCTTCCAGAGAATCCGCGCCAACATAGTTGAGCATCTGATGCTGTTGTTCTGCATCAGAGCCGATATGGCGGCGAATAAAGAGATCGTGTTGCTCGAGCTGAGCGAGGGTTTGCTTGGTCATTTGACTATTGTTTCCACTTGTCGCCGATATGCGTCTGTAGGGGGAGACGATGTATCGGTCTATTCTTGTTCAAACAAACGAAGCCCCTTATGTGGGGCTTCGTTGGCATCGACGCTTATTCTTCGTCGATAACAGCCTGATAGGCTTCAGCGTCCAGCAGGTTTTCCAAGTCGCCGTCGTCAGTTGGCTTAACACGGAAGAACCAACCGTCAGCATATGGCTCGCTGTTTACCAGCTCTGGGCTATCTTCTAACGCTTCGTTTACGGCGATCACTTCACCGGAGATTGGCGCGTAGATATCAGAAGCGGCTTTTACAGATTCAGCCACTGCACAGTCGTCGCCTGCGCTCAGAGTGTCGCCCACTTCTGGTAGCTCAACAAACACCATATCGCCCAGCAGCTCTTGTGCATGCTCGGTGATACCTACTGTGTAGCTGCCGTCAGCTTCTTTGCGAACCCACTCGTGAGAAGCGGTGTAGAGTAATTCGTTAGGAATATCGCTCATTATTGTTTTCCTTTACCGTAATTCAGAAAGCTTGTTTTCCGTTGCGCACAAAACTTGGTGCTATCACTTTAACAGCGACGCGCTTCTTGCGCATTTCCACCTCGGCAGAATCCCCGATTGCGTTTGGAACCCGTGCCATCGCAATAGAATAGCCTAATGTGGGGGAGAATGTACCACTGGTAATAACGCCAGTATGTTCAACACCGTTTGCATCGGTGAAATACACTGGCATATCGTGGCGCAGTACCCCTTTTTGTTCCATCACTAAGCCCACCAGCTTTTCAGTGCCAGCGGCTTTAAGTTCGGTCAATGCTGCGCGACCAATAAAGTCACGGTCGCTTGGTTCCCATGCAATGGTCCAGCCCATGTTGGCTGCCAGCGGATTGATGGTTTCATCCATATCCTGACCATAGAGGTTCATACCAGCTTCCAGACGCAGCGTATCGCGTGCGCCAAGACCCGCAGGCTTAACACCCGCTTCTAACAGTGCTTGCCAAAGTGCGGGGGCATCATCTTCTGGCACCATGATTTCATAGCCAGCTTCACCGGTGTAACCTGTGGTCGCAATAAACAGCGTACCCGCTTGCACACCAAAGAACGGCTTCATGCCTTCAACGGCGGCGTTTTGTGCTTCAGTGAATACGGTGGCGGCTTTGGCCTTGGCGTTCGGGCCTTGGACGGCAATCATCGCCAGTTGTGGACGTTCAATCACGCTAACGCCAAAGGCTTCGGCTTGCTTGTTGATCCACGCTAAATCTTTTTCACGGGTAGCTGAGTTCACCACCACGCGGTAGTAAGTGTCAGTCAGGTAATAGGTGATCAAGTCATCGATCACGCCAGCAGTCTCATTCAGCATGCCGCTGTAGAGTGCTTTACCGGAAACTTTTAGTTTGTCGACGTCATTCGCCAACAGATAACGCAGGAAAGCTTTCGCGTTATCACCTTCAATATCTACCACTGTCATATGAGATACGTCGAACATGCCAGCGTCTTGACGCACGGCATGATGTTCCTCGATTTGGGAACCGTAGTTGAGGGGCATATCCCAGCCGTGGAAGTCGACCATCTTAGCGTTGGCTTCCAAGTGCTTTTGGTAGAGAACAGTTTTATTAGCCATTGTTATCCCTTCTCTGTCGGGGCTTGCGGTTTTCTTATCCTGCTGACACAGGGTTAAAATGCTTCCCGAGTATAAACTGCGTGCGATTTTGTTATACAGGTTAAATTTCTAATCCGATCTATTTTAGATTAGTTTTTTTAATCCGATAACATAATACCATTACACTAGCGGTGAGTTTGTGAGCAAAATAAAAGCCCAAAATATGAATTTATTTTGGGCTTTTATTTTGTAAATATAGGTTAAAACAGCGATTTTAATCAGGCTTACACAAGCTAGGTAACTTAAATTTATGTCCCATGGCCTGTTGCATGAACAGTGTTTTCATTCCTGAAACACTATTGACTAAGTTTAAGCCAATATCGCGGATCGCTTTCTTGAGTGGATTGTTACCAGCAAACAAACGGTGGAAGCCTTCCATCGCCGCAATCATCTCCATCGCTTCCGCTTTACGCCAGCGCTCAAGACTGCGTAAATGTTCGTAAGCCCCAATATCTTTGCCTTGCTCGTGCAGCTTAGCTATCTCTTCGACAATGGCGCCCGCATCTAAAAAGCCAAGGTTAACCCCCTGCCCGGCCAGCGGATGAATGGTATGCGCGGCGTCCCCCGCCAACACCAACCTATGCTGGGCAAAATGGCGCGCAAAGCGCATCCGCAGCGGAAACGATTGGCGTTCGCTCTGCACTTCGCATAAACCTAGCTTGCCATCAAACGCCGCGGTCAGCGCTTTACTAAAGCTGTCATCATCCAGTGCCAATAGCTGCTCAGCTTTTGCAGGCGGTACTGACCACACAATCGAGCACAGATTGGCATCGTACAAAGGTAGAAATGCTAATGGGCCTTCAGCGGAAAACGCCTGCCGCGCACACGCGTTGTGCGGCATCTGGGTTTTAATGGTGGCAACAATTGCCTGATGATCGTAATCCCAGAAGGTGAGCGGAATACGGCATTGCTGCCGTACCCACGAATTGGCACCATCGGCCGCAACCACCAGCGCGGCACTGATGCTGTCGCCACGTTCTAGGGTGATCCACGCTTCACGTTCGCCAAAGGCTAACTGGCGGATCTTTTCATTTTCCAGCAACCGCAGATTGTCATACTCGCCTGCCGCTTGCGCCAAGGCATAGTGAATCGCGTCGTTTTCGATAATAGTGCCGAGCGACGTTGCACTGATAGACGCCGCATCAAACTGAATCGCGCCCATGCCGTCTTTTTCCCATACGTCCATTTTGCTGTATGGCGACAGACGGTCGGCGGGAATGTTGCTCCACGCCCCCAAATGCTGCAGTAATGCCTGACTGGCTTTATTGATGGCGCTGACGCGCAAGCGTGGTTCGCCACTGACCGGGGCGGCAGCCTTGCTGTCAATGACCACTACATCTAAACCGGATTTGGCGAGGCCGCATGCGGTGGCGAGTCCCACCATGCCGCCACCAATCACGGCCACATCATAACTCTGCGTTTTGAACATGCTTAGCTCCTTGCCCAACAACGGGATTGCTGCCGTCCTTGCCACCCCATGGCGCGTTTTGCCACAGGGGTTTTTAGTGGTGGCAACCAAGACAACAGCCGTAAGCCGAGGTTACGCCCTGCCACCAGCGGCCAATACTGATTTGAGAATCCGCGCACCAGTAGTTCGATACTGGCTATGGTTTCGCGGCGATCCACTTCGCGGCTCTGTAGATAATGATGGATCACTTTCGCGCCACCGACATCTTCATTTTGCGTCAGCGCTTCGGTCACCACATCAATTAACGCCATTACATCGCGCATGCCGAGGTTAAAACCTTGTCCGGCAATCGGATGCAGGGTCTGGGCGGCGTTGCCGATATAGAGGGTGCGGTGATAGGCCGGACGCGGCATTAACGAAAGTGCCAGTGGGTAACTGTGGCGTTCGCCGACGTTAATCAAGTCACCTGCGCGATTGCCAAAGGCTTGCTGTAGTGCTTGTAAAAATTCGGCATCGCTCAGTGCCAGATGCTGCTCCAACAACGGCGTTGCCATCGCCCACACTAATGACAAGCGTGGTTGACCTGCGCTGTCGGCCATCGGCAGTAAGGCAATCGGGCCATTTTCAGTGAAACGTTCCCACGCCATATGATGGTGCGGCTGACGACTGGTGATATTGGCAATAATGGCGCTTTGCCCAAATTCATTGACGTCGAGCGGTTGCTGCTGCAACTCACGCACTTTGGAATTTAGCCCGTCGGCGGCAATCAGCAACTTACAGCTGATTTGACGGCCATCATCGAGGGTTAACAGATGTTGCTGCTGGTCACTGTCGATAGTGGCGAGCGTTGCCGGACAATAGTACTCAATGTCGCTCTTGTGCAGCATAGCTTCCAGTATCTGTCCGGCGCGCGTCAGTTCTATCACTTGCCCCAGAGCATCGAGATGAAAGCGCTCGGCGTTAATTTCGGTCATGCCGAAATGGCCACGGTCTGAGACGTGAATATCGCGAATAGCCGTACCGAGTTTGGCCAGTTTTGGCCAGAGACCGAGTTGCGTGAGGGCGAAGATAGAACCTTGCGCTACCGCAATCGCGCGCGCATCAAATCCAGATGCGTGTTCGCCAGACTGGTGCGCTTCAATCAGCGCTATGCGCAGCGGTTTACCAGCTGCTTGCGCTTGCTGTGCTAATCCTAATGCGGTGGTTGCGCCCACCATAGCACCGCCGACAATCGCAACATCTACTTGAGTCAAGTTGGCGTTTGAATCCATGTCGATTTTCAGACCGCGGCTGGCGGCCTGTACTCCTTAGTGCAAAATACCTTGGTCTTGCGCGCCGGTAGCGCTGGCTTGTGCATGCAGCACAAATTCGGCAAAACAGAGAATGGCGGCCATACGCACAAATTCGAGTAACTCTTGAAACGCACTTTCACACTCATCATCTTCAGTGACGTTAAGATCGACTTGGGTGATCTCCGCCAGATCGCGAATCACATCGCGCACATCTTCCGATGCTTGATTGAGTTTAGGCTGCACCACGGCAATGCCCGTCAAAAAGCTTTGAGTCCATAGCGACAGCGCTTCTAATCGGGAAGAGAGTGACTCTTCCTCTTCCGGCAGTAACAGGGTAAAGCCAAATTCTGGGTCGGCCAGACGCGCAACCACGTCTTGATGCATCTCTTGAATGAGGCTACTCAGCGACGTGGGTAATGCCTTACCATCATTCATCAGTTCGCACATAGGTTGTAGCCAATCGGTTTCAGCACCGCCGCCGCTGATAATGCCCACCAGCGCACCATGAACTTCTACCGGATGTTGGCCAATTTCGGCACTGTCTAACTGTTCGCGCAGCTTATCAATCTGCAATGAAGGAGGAGTCGCCATATCCCACAATCTCAATGAGTAAATTACTTTGGCAATGCTATCAGAGTTGGCGAAACTGACCAAGGTAAAGGGCAAAAACTGCCGAGCTTTACGCGCTTTATCTGCAGAACTGTTCAGTGAAACACCAAACAAGAAGCAATCGGCGTTTCGTTCAGCTTTGGTGACTTGCACTTTAAAACGCAGGCCTTTATAGTCCGCCTCAGAAGCCGGGCAAATGGAAGATTGTCAAAAATGAGTACTAACGCCGTTGATATCACGTTGATGGGACGCAGCTACTCAATTGCTTGTCCCGCGGGGCAAGAAAAGGCTCTGAAGTTAGTAGCGCACAATATTGAACAGCAGTTAACGCAGCTGAAAGGGCGTACTAACAGTCTCAGCAGAGAAGATTTATTAGTGATGGCTGCATTAAATATTGGCCACGAACTGCTGACAGAAAAACAGAAGAATCAAGAATATATGCAACAGATGGATGAACGTATTCTGCTGTTGCAGTCGACACTAGAGCAGGCGCTGGTTGAGCGTAGCGATAGAGACGTCTAAAATAAGATTATGAGTCATAGACTCGAACCCAGATTTGCTCCCTGGAGTGTGCGATAGCTGGCAATGTCCCTGTGCCGATATCTTTGACCTTAGGGTTACTGTTTTTACTGACATTGAGCATGCTCGGCGCGAACCGAGAAGCCTTAGGATGTAATCAGTGACCCGACCTTGAACTTCTGGTTCAAGGGCTTACGCCGGTTAACGGCACTTTGGGGAGCATCCCAATATATAAAATCGGCTTAGGCCGATTTTTTTCTTTGTGGCGCTGCGAGTGACATCTGGTGCGCTTGCACTCTCTCAGAGCAGACGCCATCATAGCGCTAGAACTGGTGAACTGATAACGAGCATTTTTGTGACCATTCCGGCTGGCAGCGCGATTCCCCATGATCAACGATTAGCCCTTTGCAAAGCGCTTAGGAGCCAGATCCGCAAGCAACGCCGCGCCCTATCTGCCGAATTTCAGCAGCAAGCTTCAACCGCAGCAGCGGCTCGGTTATTGGCGGTCATCGACGCGCAACCAAAGATACAGCAGGTCGCACTCTATTTTAGTTGTGACGGTGAGCTGGACACGTCACCACTGTTCGCTGCGTTATGGCAGCGCGGTATCAAAACCTGCCTGCCAGTGTTACATCCCTTTAATCGCGGTCATCTGCTGTTCTTACACTACCACGCTGACAGCCCCATGCGGCAAAACCGTTTTGGCATTGCCGAGCCGCTGTTGGATATCCGTCACCTGGTGTTGCCCACCCAGCTGGATATGATTGTGACGCCGTTAGTCGCCTTTGATAACCAAGGCAACCGTATGGGAATGGGCGGCGGTTTTTATGATCGCACCCTAGCTAATCCTCACGTATCTGCCCTGGCTGTCGGCTACGCCCATGACTGCCAACATCACGAGCAACTGCCTCTGGCCGAGTGGGACATTCCATTACCGCTTATCGTCACCCCGAACCGCTTAATTAATAATCATTAACCAAACAATAATATGATTTGCGTCACGTTTTTTATGAGTATAAGCTGATGCGACTGCCGTAAGGGTGCCTGCTACCTATCTGCGTAGTTGTCTTACGGTTCATTCATAACCAACGGAGAGGTTGTCTATGTTTAAACGTTCTATGATTGCGCTGGGTTGCTCGGCGTTATTGTTATCCTCTGCTGCAATGGCTGCCGATGCTGAAGTCGAAGTCTCCTTATTAACCGCCTCAGGCAGCACACCTATTGGTACTGTAGAGCTGAGTGATTCCGCATACGGTTTAGTACTGACACCACATCTGAAAGATTTAACCCCTGGCGTACACGGTTTCCATATTCACCAAAATGGTAGCTGTGGCCCAGCGGAGAAAAATGGCAAAACGGTACTGGGTGGCGCAGCAGGCGGTCACTTTGATCCTGATGGCACCGGCAAGCACGGTTACCCATGGACAGATGGCACCCACAAAGGTGACTTGCCCCCCTTGTTCGTGACGACTGATGGCATGGCAGGAACACCTGTGTTAGCGCCAAAATTGAAAGTAGCCGATGTAAAAGGTCACGCGCTGATGATTCATGCTGGCGGTGATAACTTCTCGGATGAGCCAAAACCTCTTGGTGGTGGCGGTGCTCGCATGGCCTGTGGTGTGATTGAATAAGTCAGCCCAAGCTAAATCTAATCCTAAAAAACGCAGCTTTATTGAGCTGCGTTTTTTATGCGGTTTCTCACGGCGTTTAACCCTGAGCTTAGCCCGTCACTCGCTGTTTTATTTTGCTCAGGCCGCTAATCAGCACTAGCACCACGGCACCTGCAACAATGCCTAATCCTGCATTGAGCAGCGTCGGCACCAATATACTCAACAGACTCCCCATGCCTTCGATAGCCGATGCCGCCACCGCTTGGTGTTCAATCCATTCGCCAATGCTATGCACCCCGTGAGCAATAATGCCGCCACCCACCATAAACATCGCCGCGGTACCCACAACCGTCAATAGCTTCATCAGTTTTGGTGCGGCACTGACTAACATCAGTCCGACACGGCGAATGAATTGCCAGCCTCGGCCCTGTCCCTGCCGCTCGCTCATATACAGGCCAACATCGTCCAATTTGACAATCGCCGCCACCAGCCCATAAACCCCCGCGGTCATCACCACCGCAATAATGGCAAGTGTGGTTAACTGAGTGACGAACTCACTGTCGGCCACGATGCCGAGGGTTAACACGATAATTTCCGCTGACAGCACAAAATCGGTGCGAATAGCGCCTTTGATTTTGTTTTGCTCCCACGCTTCCAGCCCGCCTGCGTGTTTAAGACTCTCTGCGGCATCCGCTTCGCTCTTGTGTTCAGTTTTATGGGTCAACTGATGCCACACCTTCTCAAAACCTTCAAAGCAGAGAAACAAGCCACCGAGCATCAGCAGCGGCATAATCAACCAAGAAATAAAAGCGCTAATCAGCAAGGCTGCGGGCACTAAAATCGCCTTATTCCGCAGCGAGCCTTTGGCCACAGCCCACACCACAGGCAATTCCCGTTCAGCACGAAAGCCGGTCACTTGCTGCGCGTTGAGAGCCAAGTCATCGCCGAGTACACCGGCAGTTTTTTTAGCGGCAACTTTACTCATTACCGCTACGTCATCGAGAATGGTGGCAATGTCATCCAGCAATGTCAGCAAACTCGCCCCTGCCATATGTTTACTCCTTGTCATTAAGTTCGACTAAACGCGGCAGAGAACATCCCCTGAGCACGCGCAACACCGACGCAAATATGCAATCGATAAATTCAGTTTGAGCGCAACATAGTACCTCAGTCACCATGCGAACTCCGTAAAATTTAACGCGTTTTATCAGCAATCGCTGCAGTAACGCCAATATGTGGCTATAATAGCGCGCGTTACTCCTCATCCTCTCAACTCTGGAACAGATAATGACCCAAGATGAATTGAAGAAAGCTGTTGGCTGGGCTGCACTGAAATACGTTGAAAAAGACAGTATTGTGGGCGTAGGTACCGGTTCTACTGTCAATCATTTCATTGATGCACTCGGCAGCATTAAAGCCGATATCGAAGGAGCTGTGGCAAGCTCTGAAGCTTCTGCCCAACGTTTAAAAGCGCTCGGTATTCCGCTACTGGATTTGAACAGCGTTGATCAACTTGATGTGTATGTTGATGGTGCTGACGAGATCAATCCGCATATGGAGATGATCAAAGGCGGTGGTGCGGCGCATACCCGTGAAAAAATCGTCGCTGCTGTCGCGAAAAACTTCATCTGTATTGTCGATGAAAGCAAGTTGGTTGATGTGCTGGGCGACTTTCCACTACCAGTTGAAGTGATCCCGATGGCGCGTTCTTATGTTGCGCGCGAGTTGGTGAAGTTGGGTGGCGATCCGGTCTACCGTGAAGGTGTGGTCACCGATAACGGCAATATCATTCTTGATGTTTATAACTTCAAGATTATGCATCCGGTTGAGATGGAAAAAACCATCAATAATATTACCGGTGTGGTCGCGAACGGCTTGTTTGCATTACGTGGTGCCAATGTAGCGCTAGTGGGCACTAACGAAGGTGTAAAAACCATCGAAGGCTAAGCCAAGATTCGCTAAAAAAGCCGCGTTATACGCGGCTTTTTTTATGTCTCTTTTCTGTCAGTCTTGGTATTGACATCAGCGGGATAAAATACCGCTAACCACACGGTAATCTCAGCAGGCGTGGTCCAACTCACACGATGGCGGCACCCCGCTGGCAGTAGCAAACTATCTCCCACCGTTAATGCCACTTCACTGTTGTCGGCATATTGAATACGTGCTGCGCCTTGCAGCAAGAGAATCCATTCGTGTTCAGCTTGATCGTACCATTGGCCTGCGGGCGTCTGTTGGCCGTGAGAAAGGATGCGTTCTATGCGCAGCTGCGGATGATTAATCAGGGTATCAAACTGCTCTGCCGCCAAAAATGGCGGCAGAGCGTCGAGCAGATTTAGCCGTTGTTGCGTCACTTAGGAATCAGAAGGTGCTAAAAACGGTGATTGCACCTGACGGTTATCCACCATAGTGATATAGCCCTGTGATGGTTGCAGCATCAGCTTAAGCGTGTAGCGAAATGGTCTGTCGATGTTATCTTCAAATTTCACATCGAAGGCATAGCTGTAATGAGTGCAAGATTTGCCATTAAGCCATTTTTGAAATTCGGCAAACTCGCGCTTTCCTTCGGCCGTCAGTTGGAACTGGTAACGGTTACGTGACTGAGTAATAAAAATCCAGCTACGTTCAGCTTGCATCATGTCGATGCCAACCAGCACTAACGGAAACTCCTTTCTAATAGAGCCCTCGGCAGATACGATCTCAGCGCCGAGTTTAATTGTTCTGAGTTTTACAAAATCGTCTACGACTAATCTTGCGCGAATAGAATCTGGGTTAATACCGACAAAATCCTGTTCATCAAAGGTCACCAGATGCTCGTCATTCCCTGTTGTTTCAGATACTGATGAACAGCCAGATAGCATGATCGCCAGCACTACCAACATATATTTCATTACGCATCTCTCCAGCCTGAAGCCAAGCCCCTTAATTGGTCCACTACACTTATAGCGTGTTCGGAGATTTTGTAAAGGCGTAAACAATTTTTTTACATTAAACTTTTTTTTAAGGGAATTTTTTTAAAAAACAAGCGTCAAAGAGGGATCCAAAAGACGAGAATTTGGCGAAAATCAGGCCATTTTTTGTCTGAAATGTGAAGTAGGCATAAAATTTGCGCGGAATAGATTTTGGCCAATAACGCACGCCATAGCGGCGTTAAATAAGTGCGCGACAATCGCCCCGATTGCCGCAGAGAAAATACCGATAACGCGGGTGCAGAATTTTACATGGGCTCCAGTTGATCGATTAACAGCTGCAGGCTGATATTGCCGCGAAACTCATTGATATCGAGCTTATAAGCGAGACGCACATGCTGTACTGAGGTATCAGGCCAGACACTCAGATCAACGTTAAACGCAATTCCATCCACCATCACGCTGCCACATTCACTTTCCAGTACCAACTTCAGGTGTTTTTCCCCCACTAAACGCTGCTGCAAAATGCGAAAATGGCCATCAAATAATGGTTCAGGAAAAGCTTGTCCCCATGGGCCAGCGTCACGCAACAACTGGGCAGTATCCAGCGTAAACAACTCTAATGGAAGTTCACCATCGGTGAGCAGCTCACCGGCGAGATCTTTTGCTGACAACTGATCGCGCACCGCTGCGTCAAAGGCTGAAGCAAACTCACTAAAAGCGGATTTTTCTAACGTCAGGCCTGCGGCCATAGCGTGACCGCCGAACTTCTTGATCATGCCCGGCTGGCGACTATTCACTAACTCCAGTACATCACGCATATGCAGACCAGCAATAGAACGCGCTGAGCCTTTTATTTCTGTATCACTGGCTTCAGCAAAAGCAATCACCGGACGGTGATAACGCTCTTTAATGCGCGACGCCAAAATACCTATCACCCCTTGGTGCCAATCGGCTTGATACAAGGCAATGCCCCACGGCATATCATCTGCACTCAATTCTAAGCTGCGCAGTCGCTGCAACGCTTCTTGCTGCATGCCGGCTTCTAACTCGCGGCGTTCTTGGTTTAAGCCGTCGAGCTCTGACGCCATACGTCGCGCTGACATAAGGTCATCACAAAGCAAGGTTTCTACGCCGAGCGACATATCATCCAACCGCCCAGCAGCATTAAGCCGTGGGCCGACCGCAAAGCCAAAGTCGGACGCCACAATTTTTTCCGGGGCGCGGCGAGCCACTTCTAGCAGCGCGGTAATCCCCGCACGACATTGGCCAGCGCGCACACGTTTGAGTCCAGCATCCACCAGAATACGATTATTGCTATCGAGCGCGACCACATCCGCAACGGTACCGAGTGCGACCAAATCTAGTAGCTGCCCTAAGTTAGGTTGCTGCATGCCACGAGCAGCAAAATAGTCGCGTTCACGCAGTTCGGCACGTAGCGCGGTCATTAAGTAAAAGGCCACCCCAACCCCGGCGATCGACTTAGAGGCAAACGGACAGCCCGCTTGGTTGGGGTTCACAATCGCATCGGCATTGGGCAACTGACTACCTGGCAGATGGTGATCGGTAACCACCACCCGCATGCCAGCGTCTTTGGCGGCAGCAACCCCGTCAATAGAGGAGATGCCGTTATCAACCGTGATCAGTAACTGCGCCCCCATCTCTTTGGCAACAGCCACAATCTCTGGACTCAAGCCATAGCCAAAGTCAAAGCGATTAGGAATAAGATAATCGCAATTGGCGTAACCCAGCATGCGCAATGCTAATAAACACACTGACGTTGAGGTCGCACCATCGGCGTCAAAGTCCCCCACAATCACTATGCGCTGCTGCTGCGCCATCGCATCTGCCACAATGCGGGCAGCGTCAGTTAAGCCCAACATAGTGCTAGGACTTAAGAGGCGTTTGAGCACAAGTTCACAATCATCGAGTTTGACGCCACGGCGGGCGTAAATCTGCTTCAGCAGTGGATGCATAGTGGCGGGCAGATGACTGTCATCTACTGTGGGGCGACGAACAATGGTATGGATCACGAGGGTAAGTCTTCTGAAAAATCGCTAGCGGCAAGATAACAAAAAGGTGAGCCTGATGCTCACCTTTTCATGGTAACAATTGGCTTAGTTCAGTGAGCTGAGCGCCTTGTTAAGCTGTTGTGGCGGCAGATAGCCAGGGATCATAGTGCCGTCTTCTAAAATCATTGACGGAGTACCACTGATACCAAAGCTCACGCCCAATTTGTATTGTCCGCCGATGTCAGCATTACAAGAAGCCAATGGCACAGATTTACCCGCTTTGGCATCGTCCATCGCTTTAAGCGGTTCTTTTGAACACCAGATAGACTGCATTTCATCAGCCACTTTTGATGGCACACCTGCACGTGGGTAGGCCATGTAACGCACGGTAATACCGAGGTCATTATATTGCTGCATTTGACTGTGCAGCTTACGGCAATAGCCACAGGTGATATCAGTAAACACGGTGACCACATGCTTTTCATTTTTAGCTTTGTACACCAGCATCTTATCTTCAAATGGCTTAAGTTCTTTCAAGCGTGGCTCCGCCATAGCGGCCTCGGTTAAGTTCTTCATACCATCATTGAGATCATACATGGTGCCTTGCACCAATTTGCTGCCATCTGGCGACACATACAAAATGCCGTGGCTGGTCACCGCTTGCAGCAAGCCTGGGATTTGTGACTCGGTCAGCGAGGTGATCTCAATGCCAAGGGTTTTACCTAAGCTCAGTTTCAGATCATCATATTTATTGGCAGGTGACGCCAACAACATAGGTGTGACAGCGAGGGAGATGCAGAGGGTTACCACTTGCGAAAATTTCATTTTACGTCTCTCTGTAGAACGCTTTACTCAATTAGCAGTTAGCGTGCATGTATTGCTGGAACACTAACGCTATTGGGACTGTAAATCAACAATCTTCACCGCGGCCAATTGTGTGTAAATCTGTCAGCCACGCGGGTGAAACTGTGCATGTAGCTGCTGCAGTCGCGCTTGTGCAACATGGGTGTAGATTTGCGTCGTCGATAGCGAACTATGCCCAAGCAGCAGTTGTACCACCCGCAGATCGGCGCCGTGATTCAGCAGATGTGTGGCAAACGCATGACGCAACGTGTGCGGCGACAGCGCCTTATTGATCCCGGCCCGCAACGCATAAAGCTTTATCCGGTGCCAAAAGGTTTGCCGCGTCATCATGCGGCTGCGACTGGAAGGAAATACCACATCACTTACTACCTCACCGAGCAATATGGGCCGCGTATGACTCAGATAGCGCTCAAGTTCTTCCAGCGCGATTTCGCCAAGCGGCACCAAGCGCTCTTTACCACCTTTACCCGTGATGCGTACCAAGCCCTGACGCAAACCGAGTTGTTCCATCGTCAGCCCGACTAATTCGCTGACACGCAGGCCGGTGGCGTAGAGTAATTCCAACATCGCTTTATCGCGCGCCTCGATGGTGTCTTCACTGTCGGGTTCAGCCAGCAGCGCCTCAATGTCGGCTTCGGTCAGGGTATCAGGCAACTTGCGCGCCAATTTCGGTGACGAGATCAGCGCCATCGGATCTTTTTCAATCTGTTTATGGATTAATAAAAAGCCGTAAAAGCGACGCAAACTGCTGAGCAAACGTGCTTGAGAACTGGCCTTCAAACCAGCATCAAAGCGTTGCCCAAGATAGTCTTGCACTATGTCACGCCCGGCGTCGATAAGCTGCACGCTCCGCTGCTGCAGATATTGGTCAAAATGTTGTAAGTCCGTGCGGTAAGCCGATAGGGTGTTATCACTCAGCCCGCGCTCCGACCAAAGATCATCAATAAAAGCTTCAATGATGGCATCGGGCTGATACGGTTGAGGATTGGCAGACAAGATTCGCTCCTTAAAAACAAATGGCGCCGCAGCGCCATTACTTTCCCTAACGCTGTAATACTAAGCGTTGGCTGCTGTAGGTTTACTGCTGTGGCCTATGATAATACAGACCACCACTGCCACCAATGTCGGCACTAACCAAGCCATCCCTTGATCATACAGCGGCAGCTCCGACATCACAGGTGATACCCAGGCGACAAACTGAATTAAGGCGCTGGCAAACGGACTGGTGTCACTCACGTCAAACGATTTCATTGACGCCGCAGCGACCTTTAAGCCATCGAAAATACCAAACAATAATGCCACTAACAGCGAGATGCGGTGGGTCAGTTTCGGACGACGGAAAAAACGTTCCAGGAAAGTCATCAGCACTAACGCAATGGCAACCGGATACACCATCATCAGCACCGGAATACTGATACTAATCAGTTGGCTCAAGCCGACATTGGCAACAACGGCACAGACAACACTCAGCAGCACCACCAACAAGCGATACGGCAAAATCGGGAACAGTTCACTGAAGTAATCCGAGCAAGAGGTCACTAGCCCGACCGCGGTGGTCAGACAGGCCAAACTCACCACTAATGCCAAGGCGATATTACCGTAATCGCCAAACTGCTGATTGACATAGTTGGTCAGAATTTGTCCACCGTTGCTGGCACCTTTGGCCAAATCACCAGCGGTGGCGCCCAGATAAAACAGCGAGATATACACAAACGCCAGGCCTGCCGCCGCGATAAATGCTGCCTTAGTCAGATAGTTGGTTTGCAGCTTGATATCGGCAATGCCCTTCTTGCGCAGCAGGTCGATAATCAGCATGCCGAACATCAATGAGGCCAGCGTATCCATGGTGTTATAGCCTTCGACAATCCCTTTCGACAGCGGATGCAAGGCGTAATCCCCCGTCGCCGCAGGCATATTGCCACCGGCAAACATAATGACGGAAATAGCGAGTCCCACTAACAAGGCAATCAACAGCGGCGTTAACACTTTACCGACACTGTCCATCAAACGGCCGGGAAAGAGCGACAACAACATCACGATAGTGAAGAAAATCAGGGTAAACACCAGTTGCGCCTGATTCAGCACTAAGCCCGCGATATTTACCATCGCATCGGTATGGTCGATAAACGGCTTCACGCCGATTTCAAATGCCACCAAACTGGTACGTGGCGCCGCAAAGGCTGGGCCGATAATGATATAGATGGCAGATGCAAGAATGGTCGCGGCCACTGGTGGCAACATCCGCATCACCTTGCCTTCTGATTTTGCCACTGCGATAAGTCCCGCCAACGGCAAGCCCACGGCAGTAATCAAGAAGCCCAACATGGCCAACGGCGTGTTTTCTCCGGCTTGATAACCGGCGAACGGCGGAAAAATCAGGTTTCCGGCGCCCAAAAAGAAGGCGAAGGCCATAAATCCTAGGCCAATAATATCGCCTGCTGTTAATTGCTTATTTTGCACAATATGCCTCTGAAATTATTATTTTTTTAAAGAGCAATCTGCGTTAAAAAACGGTGCTCTTTCAGGGTGTATATCAAGGTCAAACCTACAGCGGCATAGGGTAATACATTGCCAATAATAAGCTTCAATGCGCCGATTTGGGGCGGTTCGTCCCTTCCATCAAGGGTTCACTATTACCAAAGGCGCCCAGCACGAGCAAGAGCCAGCAACAAAAATTAACGGTTTTTCGGTATATTAGTGATTCTTAGTCGGCATCAGTAAGGCATTAACCTAAGCACAGGCGATTCACACAATAATTGCGTACAATAGCGATGTTTTTAGCAAGTTAACTGATGGATTTATGGGGTTTACCTTCAAGCAGTTTCATGTGGATGATTTTGGCTGTGGCATGCCAGTCAGTACCGACAGTGTTTTGCTGGGCAGTTGGGCGCCACTCAGCCAGGCTAAGCGTATTCTCGATATCGGTGCTGGTAGCGGCCTATTGAGTCTGATGGCGGCGCAACGTAATCATCATGCCCACATTGATGCAGTTGAGCTGGATGAAACCGCAGCCAACGCCTGCAAGCAAAACGTTGCTCATTCGCCGTGGCCTGCGCGCATCACAGTGCACCAACAGAGTATTCAGCAGTTTACTGAGCAAGCGCTGTCACAACAACGCGCGGCATATGATGTGATTCTGTGTAATCCGCCCTACTTTCTCAGCGGCCCGACAGCGGCAAACAATGCACGCGCCAACGCCAGACATACGCTGAACTTAAGCTTCAGCGAGTTAATGCACAGCTGTCATGCATTGCTAAGTGACAACGGGCTTGCCTGTTTAGTGCTACCTTGTACTGAAGCCAATAACTTGATTGCCGCGGCGGCGAAGGTCAATTTACCGCTTCAACTCTCAGTTGCAGTCAGCAGTGTTAGCGGCAAAGCAGCGAATCGACAGCTGCTACTCTTTAGCCAACAAGCCGCGCCAACTGGCTGCTTATCGCAAAGCTTTGATATTTTGCTGCGCCACGGCGTGTACTCCGACACCATGCGCGCATTAACAGAGGATTTTTACCTTAAACTCTAACGCGTAATTAGCCACGCGAAACGCTGTTACCCTGCGGCATGAACAGGTATACTGCCGCGCAATTCAATACGAGAGTATTTGCATGCAATTCGAAGAGTTTGATTTAGATCCGGCGCTGCTGGATTCGTTAAAGGCGATGAACCACACCACGCCTACCAGTATTCAACAGCAAGCGATTCCGTTAGCGATGGAGCAACGGGATATTTTGGCGCACGCGCCTACCGGTACCGGCAAAACGGCCACCTTTTTACTGCCTGCGTTGCAGCATCTGATCGATTTCCCGCGTCGTCGTCAAGGCCAAGCTCGGGTACTGATACTGACCCCAACCCGCGAACTAGCCAGCCAAGTGCACCGTTACGCTTGTCACCTCGCGTCTGATTTAGATCTCAACATCGCTATCATCACGGGTGGGGTACCTTACGCGCCGCAACAAGCGTTGCTGGAAGGCAATATCGATCTACTGGTTGCCACCCCAGGTCGATTGCTGGAATACCTCGACAAAGGCAACTTCAAAGCCACTAACGTTGAAATACTGGTGATTGACGAAGCCGACCGCATGTTAGATATGGGCTTTGCCAAAGTGGTACAAACACTGGCAATCGAAGCGCAGGAATGTAAACAAAAAATGTTGTTTTCTGCGACCTTAGAAGGCACTGGCGTCAAGATATTTGCAGAAAACTTGCTAAATAACCCGGCCGTCGTCGAAACAGCCCCACCACGCTCTGAAAAGAACAAAATTCATCAGTGGGTACATCTCGCCGATGATAAGGCGCACAAATTTGCGCTGCTGTGCCATATCCTGCGCAGTGAAGAGGTTACGCGTGCCATGGTGTTTGTCAAAACGCGTGAATCAGTGGCGAGCCTTGAAGGTATGTTGCAACAAGCTGGCATTCCTGCCGCCTTTATGCGCGGCGACATGGAGCAGAAGAAACGCTTTCAGGCGCTGGGCCGCTTTACCAAGGGCGAAGTCAAAGTCCTGTTGGCTACCGATGTTGCCGCTCGCGGTATCGATGTTGATGACATCAGCCACGTGATCAACTTTGATATGCCACGTTCAGCGGATATCTACGTGCATCGTATTGGTCGCACCGGCCGTGCCGGCAAAAAGGGCACAGCGATCTCTTTAGTAGAAGCTCACGACGTAGCCGTTTTAGGCAAAATTGAGCGTTACACCGAGCAACGTTTGAAGCGGCGTGTTATCGAAGAGTTGCGTCCGAAGCATAAAGAAGCCAAGCCGCCAGTGAAGAAAAAAGCTAACGCAAAAACTAAAAAAGCGAAAGCGACTAAAAAGTCGAAAAAATAAGGCGAATAAACCACCTACGTCACAAAAAGGACAGTTAAACTGTCCTTTTTGCGTTTCTGGCGCCAGCGTCTGCCATTCAAAAGCTTTTTGACACATTTATTTTACAAAAAGCAATTTAACGTGTTGCCCTCATCTGGTAACTTATCCAGCAGAATTCCGTAGCCTGCAACATGGAAAGAACTCCGCTATGAATCTTTTTTTAAGACGGGTACTGCCTCCGATCGCGATCGTATTACTGACAATCGTTTTGATTGTAGTGCTGTTTAAGTCAATGAAACCGCCCGAGAAGAAGCCGGAAGATGAGACCTTACCTGTGGTGAAAGTGGTTACCGCTGAACCGCAAACGGTCACGCTGTCGCTGTCATCTTACGGCACGGTCAATCCTAAATATCGCACCCAGTTGGTGAGCGAAGTACAAGGGCGTATTCAACAAGTTGCACCGCAATTTGTTGCCGGTGGCATGGTCAAAAAAGGGGATGAACTGGCGGTTATTGAGCCCTTTGATTATCAAGCGGCATTAAAGCAAGCCGAAGCCAACCTAGCGCAAGCACAAGCCTCACTGGAAGAGGAACGCGCTCGTGGTGAAGTCGCCAAAGTCGATTTTAAAGGGTTCTCCGGTGTGCCACCTGAACTTGGTCTGCGTAAACCCCAGTTGAAACAAGAACAAGCCAACGTCAAATATGCCGAGGCCGAATTAGACCGTGCCAGACGTAATTTGGAACGTACCGTTATTCGCGCCCCCTACGATGCCATCGTCAGCAGCCGCAGCGTTAACCTTGGCCAATATGTCACCGTCGGCACGAACTTAGGTGAACTGTTTGATACTGATATTGCTGAAGTCAGATTGCCGTTGGCCAATAAAGAGCTGGCGTATCTGGAGTCGGTTGATAACCCATACACTGAAGTGACCCTCACCGCCCAACTCGCCGGTAAAACCGTGAATTGGCAGGCACATATTGTCCGTAGCGAAGGCGTGGTCGACCCTGACAACCGTATGGTGTATCTGGTGGCGGAAGTGCAAGATCCTTATCTGCGCCATACCATTGCGCAAACAGGTCAGTTAGCGTTGAAGTTCGGTAGCTTTGTGGATGCTGAAATCCGCGGCCGTACCCTGTCAAACGTGGTGAAGTTGCCACGCTACTTGGTCCGCAACAATAAAGTCGCGGTAGTTAACGACGAAGACCGCATTGAGATGCGCTCAGTCAAAGTTGTACGTACCGATCTGCAAGATATCTATCTACAAGACAGCCTAAGTCACGGTGACCGCGTCGCCGAAACCACACTGGTCAATATGGAATCTGGCCTGAAAGTTAAAGTTGCCGGGGAAGCCACACCGTCAAGCAAAGCCAATGATGAAGAGCAACAACATCAGTTGGCCAAAGCAGGGAATGAGTGATGGAGACTGAAAAACAAGAAACCGGCATTATTGCTTGGTTTGCGCGCAACAGTGTCGCCGCAAACTTGCTGATGATTTTACTGGTGATTGGTGGGCTGTTTTCCGCCTTCACCATCAATAAGGAAGTGTTTCCTTCATTCGAACTCAATTTTCTGAGCATTTCGGTGGCCTACCCTGGGGCGGCACCACAGGAGATTGAAGAAGGGATCAATATCAAGATTGAAGAAGCGCTGCGTGATGTGGTGGGGATTAAGAAAATCACCTCCACCGCCAGTGATGGCGTTGGTTCGGTGCGTATCGAAGTGGCGGATGGTTATGATCCGCAAGATGTGCTTGATGAAGCCAAGATGCGCGTCGACTCTATTTCTACCTTTCCAGCAAACATTGAACGCCCGGATATTCACCGCATCCGCCCTGAAAACAACGTGATTTGGGTGTCTGTCTATGGCGATATTGATCGCCATGAAATGAAGGAACTGGCAAAGCAAATCCGTGATGAGCTGACCGATCTGCCAGCGGTAACGCGTGCCACCGTGACCGGGGTGCTCAATTACGAAATCAGTATTGAGCTTTCAGAAGATAAACTGCGTGAATATGGGCTGACCTTTTCCCAAGTTGCCAGTGCGGTACAAAACTATTCATTAGATCTTCCCGGCGGTTCGATTCGCGCCCGCGACGGCAACATTTTGCTGCGTACCAAGGCGCAAGCCTACACCTACGATGACTTTGCGCAAATCGTGGTAAGTACTCGCGCCGACGGTAGCCGCGTGATGTTGCCGGATGTGGCCACCATCAACGATGGTTTTGAAGAACGCCTTGATTACACGCGTTTTGATGAAAAGCCCGCAGCAATTATCGAAGTCACCAGTATCGATGACCAAGACGCTATTGCGATTGCTGACCAAGTAAAAGCGTATCTTGCCAAACGCAAAGCCACCCTACCTAGCGGCGCACAACTGGATTATTGGGGCGATTTGACCCATTACCTCAAAGGCCGTTTGAGCATGATGCTGTCAAATATGCTCTATGGTGCGGCGTTAGTGTTTGTGATTCTGGCGATTTTCCTCGATCTCAAACTGGCGTTCTGGGTAATGCTGGGGCTGCCCGTCTGTTTCCTTGGCGCACTCGCCTTGATGCCTATCGGCATTTTTGGTTTATCCATCAACATGTTGACCTTATTCGCCTTTATTCTGGTGTTGGGGATTTTAGTCGATGACGCCATTGTCATTGGGGAAAGCGCCCATACAGAAACTGAGAAGTACGGGCATTCGGTCGATAACGTCATTCGCGGTGCGAAAAAAGTCGCCATGCCAGCGACCTTTGGGGTGTTGACCACCATTGCCGCATTTGTGCCGATGTTGATGGTGCCGGGGCCGATGGGCGTTATTTGGATTTCTATTGGCCTGATCGTTATCCTCTGTCTGGCCTTCTCCTTGGTTGAGTCGAAACTGATCCTGCCTGCTCACTTGGCGCATATGAAGCCGAGTAAGAACAGCAACAGCTTTGCCGCGCGCAATCGTCGTCGCTTCAATAATATGGTGCAGCACTTTATTGATGTGAAGTATCGCAATTTTATGCAGCGAATGATCCCACACCGCTACACAGTAATGACCTTGTTCACCTGTGTGCTGATAGTGTCAGTAGCACTGGTTGTCACTGGCAAAGTGCGTTGGGTGTTCTTCCCAGATATTCCGTCTGACTTCATTCAAGTTAACTTGGAGATGGACGAAGGTTCGTCTGAAGTCAACACGCAAAATGTGGTGATGCAGATTGAAGACGCGCTCTATTCTATGAATGACAAAATGGAAAAAGAGCTTGGCTATCCGGTGGTCAACCATAGTTTTGTCAACATGAGTGGCCGTACCTCGGCGTTTATCTTTGCCGAGCTGACCAAGTCGGAAGACCGTGATGTGGATGGCAATGCCATTGTCGACGCGTGGCGTAAGCAGTTACCCGAGCTGGTAGCAGTAAAAAATCTCAACTTCAATGCCAGCACCAATGGCCAAGGCGGGGATATCTCCTTCCGTCTAGTGTCATCTAATCTGGAGCAGCTATCCGCCGCTTCAAAAGATTTAAAGCAGAAACTGGCTAGCTTTGATGGTGTTTATGACGTTGCCGATAACTTCTCCTCAGGTAGCCATGAGATCCGCTTAAGCATCAAGCCAGAAGCAGAAGCATTGGGGCTGACCTTATCCGATCTCGCGCGTCAGGTGCGCTACGGTTTCTATGGTTTTGAGGCGCAGCGCTTGCTGCGTAGCAAAGAAGAAATCAAGGTCATGGTGCGGTATCCGAAAGATCAGCGTACCAGCATCGGCTATCTGGAACATATGATGATCCGTACTGCTGATGGTACCCAAGTGCCGTTTAGCAGTGTCGCCAACGTCAAACTCGATGAATCTTACTCGTCGATTATTCGCGTCGATGGTCGCCGTGCCATCACCATTACGGCCAATGCCAATAAAGACAAGGTTGAGCCGTCGCGGGTGGTGAAAGAGATCACGGAAAGCTTCCTGCCGGAACTCAAAAAGAAATATCCGCAAATCTCGACGGCACTGGATGGTGCAACTCAGGATGAGCAAGATGCGCTGATTGGCTTAGTCAAAGGGTTTGTATTCGCCATCTTCTGTATCTATGCGCTAATGGCGATTCCGCTGCGCTCATACAGCCAGCCGCTAATCATCATGTCGGTAATACCGTTTGGTATGATTGGCGCCCTGTTTGGTCACCTGTTCCTTGGTCTATCAATGAGCGTATTGAGCTTGTGCGGTATCATTGCGCTTGCCGGTGTGGTGGTGAACGACTCGCTGATTTTGGTCGACTTTGTTAACCGGGCAAGGCAAGAGGGATACGCCATTCGTGACGCGGCGATTAACTCAGGTTGTGAACGTTTCCGGGCGATTATTCTCACCTCGCTGACCACCTTTGTGGGCTTAGTGCCCATCATGTCGGAGAAGAGCTTACAAGCACAGATCATGATTCCTATGGCGGTATCACTGGCGTTTGGTATTCTGTTCTCAACCGTGGTAACCCTGATTATGGTGCCGCTGGCTTACATCATTTTAGAAGACATTAAGAAAACCTTTAGCCGCTTCTTCCGCTGGTGGTGGCAACCGCAGCAGTCGCATAGCACTGAGTTGCCCAAATAAGCTGACGCAATAAAAAAGCCGGTAAACATACCGGCTTTTTTATTGGCTGAGCGACACTAAATCGCCACGTTTTCGTCCGCCCACCGTTGGCGAACTTCCTCGACTTGCGGCAAACAACGCATAAATGCCGCGATAATATTCGGGTCGAAGTGCTTACCGCTTTGCGCCTGCATATGCGCCAGCGCATCGGCAATAGGCCATGCGGGCTTATAAGGCCGAACACTGGTGAGCGCATCAAACACATCGGCCACAGCCACAATTCGCGCGATCTCAGGAATATCTTCGCCCACCAAGCCGCGAGGATAACCGCTGCCATCCCATTTTTCGTGATGATTAAGCGCCACGATGGCGGCCAACTGCAGCAGACCGTTTTCATGCTCGCCAATAATTTTGGCGCCAATTTGCGGATGGGTGCGCATCACTTGCCATTCGTCATCGTCCAGTTTGCCCGGCTTTTGCAGTATGGCGTCGGGGATACCGATTTTACCGACATCGTGCATCGCCGATGCGTGCAAAATATCATCGGCTTTCTCTTCGCTATAGCCCAGTTCCAATGCCAGCAAACGCGAAAAATGACTCATGCGCACCACATGTAAACCAGTCTCATTGTCTTTGTATTCCGCCGCGGCACCGAGGCACTGCACAATCTGCAACCGCGTGCGTTGCACATCTTTGGCACGTACTAACGACAGATGGGTTTTGACCCGCGCTTGCACGATTTGTGGATGGAATGGCTTGGTGATGTAATCGACAGCGCCCAACTCCAAGCCACGAAATTCATCCTTAGCATCTGCCATAGCTGACACGAAAATCACCGGAATATCTTCAGTATCTGGTGAACGTTTTAGTGCTTCGCACACTTCATAGCCTGAGATGCCCGGCATCATAATATCTAACAGGATCAGATCGGGACGCTCATTGGCCGCCAAACTCAGTGCCGCGACGCCATCCTTAGCAAACAGCAGTCGATATTGCTCCTGCAGACTATGGCGTAGCACCTGCAAATTGATCGGTTCATCATCCACCAACAACAGGGTGAAACGTTCATTCTGGCGACTATCACTCATGAAGATACCTTATCTACGCTACTACTCGGTGACGCAATCGCTTGCTGCAATAACTCAACCGCTTTAGAAAACTCAAAATTATCGATGGCATTTTTCAACTGATCCGCCAAGGCGAAACGGTTTGCCTGCTCCAATCCAACCACCACCGCTTGTAGCAGTTGATCGTCCAATTCACTGTGGGATAACACCTCGGCTAGTTCCCCCAACTGCTGACATAAGCTCGGCGCTAATGCATCAGGCGTGGACGCAACCTTGCTAGGTTTACCTTCTTCTTTATCGCCATAACATTGCTGCGCTTCGGCTAACAGTTGCTGCAATTTATCCATTGCCGCATGCGCCTCGCTATAGTGTTGCTGCTGAATGTATTGCTCGGCAACATCGGTGAGCTGATGAATTTCATCCAAGGCCAGATTACCAACGACGCCTTTTAGTCGATGCAGTTGCTGCCCAGTCGCAGTCCAATCGGTACTGCCATCGGCCTGTTGCTGCGGCAACTGATACTGCGACAGTTCATTAAAGAACTGCGCTAACGCACTGCGAAAACGATGTGCATCGCCCCACAAGGCAATGCCCTGCTCCCAGTTCAGACGTGAACAAGGTTGAGGTCCTTGCTCTGCCACTGGCTCGCCGATATCGATACGCAGCACCCTGGCCATCTCACGGAACAGCTGCACCGCATCCAAAGGTTTGACCGCAAAACCATTCATGCCAGCACGCATGGCTGCCTGTTGATCTTCCAGCATGACACTGGCCGTCAGCGCAATGATAGGCACCGGCAGACGCGCCTGCTGCTGCTCATATTTGCGGATCAAACGGGTCGCTGCCAAACCATCAGTAGTTGGCATATGCATGTCCATCAAAATCAGATCAAACTGCCCAGAGGTGAATTGCTCAAACGCCTCGGCGCCATCTCTGGCAGTGGTCACCTGATGCCCTGCGCGGCTTAATGTCAGACTCAGCAGCTCCAAGTTGACGCTGACATCATCGGCAATCAGCACCTGCAGAGGTGGTAGTTCGATATCCTGCTCCTGCGCTTGCGTGTTAGACGACTGCGCTTCCGCCAGCGGCAACCACACATGGAACACTGTGCCTTTGCCAAATTGACTGTTGAGTTCGATGTTGCCATTCATGCGCAATACCAACTGCCGCGCGATAGTCGTGCCGAGGCCGGTGCCACCGAAACGACGGCTGATAGAGCTGTCGGCCTGAGTAAAAGGCGAGAACACCAGCTCTTGCTGTGCCTGCGTCATCCCAATGCCAGTGTCTTGGATTTCAATGGCAATCACGCCATCGGTATAGTGAAAGCGAATATTAATACTGCCGGTTTCAGTAAACTTCACCGCATTGCCGACCAGATTGGTCAGGATCTGCAGTACCCGCAGCTGATCGCCCTCGAAGTATTCCGGCATGTTTGCCGGATATTCGACGTTGAAATTCAGTCCCTTATCTTTGGCACTCAGCCCTAATGACGACTCCAACTGCATCGCAATCGCCTTCAACGAGAAAGGTTTCAGCTCCAGTGCCACATCGCGCTGCTCCATCTTGGTGGTATCGAGAATATCGTTAATCAGACGCAGTAACGAATGCGAAGACTGATGGATGGTGTTGAGATACTTACGCTGATTGGCACTGAGTTCAGTGTCGAGCAATAGCTGCGTAAAGCCGATGATGGCATTCATTGGTGTGCGAATTTCGTGGCTCATATTTGCCAAAAAGGCCGTTTTTGCCTCGGCAGCCCGCTCTGCCCGTTCCGCCGCTTCCCGCAGAGAAAGTTCTAGTGCGTGACGTTCGCTGATATCAGAGACGAAGCCAACATATAAGCGCTCATCGTGGAGAATCATCTCCCCCACCGCCAAACGAATCGGCACCTGTGAGCCGTCTTTTTTCAAGCCCATCACTTCACGGCCAACACCAATCACCTTTTTCTCGCCGCTACTGAGGAAGTTGCGCAGATAGCCATCGTGCTGCGAACGATCGGGCTCTGGCATTAATTTCTTGATGTTACAGCCGAGCACCTCAGCTTCAGTCCAACCAAATAGCTTTTCTGCCGCGGGATTGAATTCGCGAATAGTCCCCACAGTATCCAGAGTGATAATGGCATCGACCGCGGTATCGAGCGTTGCCTTCAGCCGCGACTTACCGGCCTCCATCTCCATATACAGAGCTCGAGTACGGATCAACGCATTCAGAGCCACTACCATAATGCTGACGGTGACAATAAAAAACGCCAACGCTAACGCGATATAGCCAGCATCAAGCGGCGCAGGCGGTAACTCAGCAGGAATTTCACCGTAATAGCCGACAGCGCTCATACCGGTGTAATGCATCCCGGCGATAGCGCAGCCCATTACCACGCCACTCACCAGCAACCGTTGGCGCGCCGACAAATTACGCTGACGCAGCCCAAAACGGATCCACAGCGCAATTATCGCCAACACCACAGCAATCACAATCGAGAGTAAAAACAACCACATGTGATAGTACATGCCAAGCGGTAACTGCATCGCTGCCATACCGAGATAGTGCATAGTGCCGATACCTGCGCCGACCAATAAGCCACTAACACACAGCAATGGCAGCGAGAATTGGTGTCGAGAAAGCAGATTCAATGCAATCCCCGACGCAGCACAGGCGGGCAGTAACGACATTAAGGTGATGGTCATGTCATAGTGCACCGGCACAGGTAAGTCATAAGCGAGCATGCCAATGAAATGCATGGCCCAGATGCCACCACCGAGCGATACAGTGCCCATGCCAAGCGCCAGATGTCGATACGCCCCGGCCTGCGAGTGACACGCCATATCGGCGGTACGCAGCGCCATAATCGAGGAAAATATCGAGATAAAAATAGAGAGCGCGACTAACCAAGCGTTATAGCTGCCGGTAATCGCGGCATTGACCCCGTTCGGCGTCGAGAAGAAATGTTCAAAACCATGCATTAGCGCTGTTTACCCTTAAAAAGCTTGGGAAATCAAAAGAGTTATTCACCGCTCAATGGTTTTTCTTGTGCCTGAGCGAGACATCATCGAATTGGAGCCCGCCTATTTTTACAGCAAAGAAAATGTTATGCCAGCGCGATTTTACATAGCAGAACATCGCAGTATGACCGCTGCTACATTATCCATCAGTTAAAACGGCTAGACTAACGCGCAAATGCCGCCATTTTTCTATTACCAATGAGTAGCGACAACCAATGCTGTACCCTGGTTTATGACATTCGCGACAGCCGTTATCTGAATATCACCGGCCGTTGTACCTTACGTTGCCAGTTCTGCCCCAAGCACAACGGCAGTAAGCAGGTACATGAATATCAACTGGCGTTAGACCATCAACCAACGGCAGCAGAAATCATTCCGCAACTCGGTGATGTCAGTGCCTTCAAGGAATACGTGTTTTGCGGATATGGCGAACCCACACTGAATCTCGCCACACTGCTGACCGTCGCCCACGAAATCAAGCGCCGTGGTGGCCGAGTACGCATCAATACCGACGGTTTGGCCAACCTGTTCCATCGCCGCAACATTTTACCTGAGCTGTCGAGTTGCGTTGATGCCCTGTCAGTATCACTCAATGCGCAAAATGAGTCGGTCTACCAACAGCATTGTCAGCCACGTCTGCAAGGGTCGTGGGCGGCAGTGAATCAATTTATCAAAGATGCCCCCCGCTATATCAACGAGGTCCAAGTCTCGGCCATTGAAGGCTTGTCAGGGGTTGATATCAATTCCTGTCGGCAGATTGTCGAAGCCGCTGGTTGCCAGTTTAAACACCGGGTGCTCGACGTCGTCGGCTAAGCACTGGCTAGCCGCTGTTGCGGCTAAAATTTCGTGTTAACATAGCGACATTATTTCGCTCAGCAAGCATTTAAATGTTAAGTAAACACCATCGACTCAAGGATTCACCACTGATCCCCCACATTCGCGGCGTGCAATGGTCCCGTCAACGATTGCTGGCGATGGTCAGTCAATTGTGTATGTTGGTGATTACTGTGGTGCTAATCGCCAATGTGGTCGTCACGCTGGGAGAACGTAAGTTTCAACAAGAATGGGCCGTTCAGCGTTATAGTGAGCTGCAAACCGTTGGCACCTTGCTGGCAGATAAAGTCTCTTTCCAACAATTCCGTACCCAGATGTTTGCGCGTTCAGAGCAATTACGTCATTACCTGCAAAATCCCGGCGAACAGGAGCTAGATCGGCTGCTCAGCAGTTGGGATACCATGAAACAAAATATCCCGGAGCTGATGGACATTGCCTTATACGATGCGGGCGGCAAATTTAAACAAGCCAGCAGCCCGCGCTTTGGTGCTGCACCACTGCCTAAAAGCCTGCTAAAGCAAGTCAACACCTTGAGCGATAACGATATCTACACCTCGGCGATTGAGTTTGTGCCGGTGGAAGATCGTCTCGAACCTTATCAGATGCAGCTGGCACGTTTGGAAAATGCCGATCAATCGATTCGCGGTTACCTCGTCACCTACAACTCGCTGCAACAGATGTTACAAGCGATTAAGCCGGCGTTTTCAAGTAACGACTCACCGTTACTGCTGCTCGATGACCAAGGCCAACTGTACGCTGGTGCCAGCAACCTCGACCCACTGCCTGGGATTCCCGACACTCTAGGCAGTAGTTTACGCCAGACCTACCCAACGCTGTGGCGCGAGCTGGCAATGAATAACTTTGGTGAATTCCACGGTGACAACGCCGCCTTTGTATTCCTGAAAATCACCCTCGGCGCGCAAAATAACGACGGCCAGCAGTATGTGCTGCTGTCTTACATCCGTAACCACGACATTACCGCCCGCTTTGAAGAATGGCGCAATATTCTGTTGCTGTCAGTGGTGATCATGACCATTCTTGCCGCGGCAGTCATCGTCTTGGTGCACCTGTATCGCATCGAACAGCGCTCACGCGCAAATGCCATTGAGCTGGCAGACGGCCTGTTCCGCAGTGACGCAGGCTGCTTGTTGGTGAACACTATGGGCCGGATCGTTTGCGCCAATGATCGCGCCGCGAAGCTGCTCAAGTTAGATCAGCAAGAGATTGAAAACCGCAGTTTGCAAAAACTGTTTGAGCAGGATGATCACTGGTATCAGAAAGTACGTGAGCATCTGCAACAAGAGCAGATCTGGCACGGCGAAGCACAGCTGCAGACGCTGGAAAACATCTATATTCGCTTTAATATTCGCGTCAGCGGCGACCAAGACTACACCTTTGTGCTGATCACCTTTGACGATATCAGTGAACTCAAACAGGCACGTCAGGAAGCACATCTCAACCAATTGCTCAGCGACTCATCGGTCGCGACCGCGCTGCTGACGCCGAGCGGCCAGTTAGTGAAGGTCAACGATAGTTTTAACCATCTGCTGCGTCTCGATGGTTGTCTGCATAAAAGCTTACTCAACCTGCTGCAAAATGATTTTGAAAATCAGTGGCAGCGTATCCTTAAGCTGGTCAGCATGCACGGCCATTGGCAAGGGCAAATTCTTAACGGCGAACGTCGTGGTGAATGTCTGCAAACCACGCTCAAAGGCTGCCTTGATGAAGAAGGTGAGCTGGAATATCTCATCTGTACCCTGGAACAGGCCGGTGCCAGTCACTGGGGCCATAAAGGTGAACAAATGCCTTACCGCAGCGCGGTGATGAACGAACTGCCTGATTTAGAGCGCTATTTTGAAGCGATGAATGATGCTGATAAAAGCCATAGCTGTTTGTTGCTGCTGGATATTAACCCAGAAGATATGCTGAGCCACCTGAGCGATATCGGTCAGCTGGAGAGCCGTCAGCAACAGGTTGAAATGCAGCTGCTGCGCGATCTGCCTCGTGGTTATCAGATGTCAAATTGGCAGCTGGGACGGATTGTGATCCTCTTGCCGAATACCGATTCGACCACGGCGCATCATTACGCCAAAAACTCGCTCGACAGCCTCAGCCATAACGGCTTATCCGATGGTATTTGCATCGGGATTGCTGCCTATTGCCAAGGGCAGACGCTAGAGAAATTCTTAGCTAACAGCGAAGTGGCGCTGAAGCGCGCCAAACAGAGTGGCTACGGCAGTATTTGCCAAGCCTACACCGCTGACGCTAACTCTCTATAACCGGTTCAGATTGACGGTCGAGTCTGGCAGTCGCACTGCTGTCATGCTCGACTAAATCATCAATCAACGGCAGATTATCCGGTAAGTCACTCATCGTGATCTCCACTATCTGGTGGCGATTCACGGTGATTTTATAGCGCGCATATTGGGTATCATGTTTTTCACGCTGACACACCACCACCAGATTGATCTGATAGCGGCGCTCAACCTGCTCACTCGACACCACCCCATCCTGCTCGCGATAGATTTCATCATTACCGCGTTCAAGAAATTCCACAAACGGCACTAAACTAAATACCACCTGTTCCTGAATCGTGTTATAGCCAGTCAGAAAGTCAGTATCGGCCACCCGAGTAGCAATACCGTAGTGTAGGATTTCGGCATCCACCTTGTTCTGACTATGGCGCCGTTTGAGGATCTCATTGACGGCACTGGGGAGATCCTTGCTTTTAATAAACTCCAGCCACACCAATTGCCGGGCAATCAGCTCCTGAGTGGTAGTATCCTGCAGTGTACGACTCCAGCGCGGCCGTCCGCGTTGCACAACCCGCCACAGTGCATTACGCACATCTTCTTTAAAGATTTCACGCACGCCGTATATCAGCGCCAACACAAACACCATCACCAGCGTCAGTCCATTAAAAGCACCTTGTGCCTTAATGATCAGCGTCGATACCACCAACATCACCAATGCGGTAGCGGTACCTGTAGTGAGCTTTTTCAAGCCAACACCGAGAGGTTTAAGCTCCTCTTTGAGGACGACCCCTTGCTGAATCAACCGTCTGAGCAACAACATCTTATTGGCGATACGGTTAGCATCTTTACGGGTACGCTGTGAGTTATAGTCGCGTCCATCGCGATACTCACGTTCCTGACGGCACAACATCAGCACTTTTTCGGTCACGTGATTGGCGTTGCCATCACCATTTTTAGCCAGCAGCTTCAGCAGTTGCTGCTCAGTAAACCAAGACAGATAGTTGTCGGCATTTTCAAAGTAGTGATGCCACTTTTCATCAGCAGGCGCACCGCGGCGAAAACGTCGCAGCAAAGTAGTGGCATGCACGGTGAATTCATTTAAGGCTTTGTAAAACGCTTGCTCGTCTTCAATACGCAATAGCTCGCGCGCATCGTTTTCCATGGCCACCGCATATTGGTAGGCAAACAGGTTCATATAGAGACGGAATTCTTCCAGTGTGCGCTTTTTCTGACTAACAAAGCGCGATTGCACTAATGGCAGATGCAGTCCTTCAGAGTAATAGGCCCGGCGCCCTTGTACGCCGCTGAAATAGTATTCCTCTTCGTTGAGGCTATTGGGGCCAATGCCCATCTCTTTTGGCAGGGAAAAATAGAGATCAAGCCGCCGCCGTTCACCGCGACCAAGCAAGTGACTGAATTTAATGGAGAGTTGCTCTTCCTGTTTAATGCGCAACTTTGACAAGATCGCCGAATCCTAACCAACTATTTGATTAGTATGAATATAGCGAATTTAGCGAGTGAAAGAAATCGGCGTTAGTGTTGCAGACGACAACCGTACACCGCGTTGCCGGGTTGAAAACGCACAATGGCGTAATGCTGCTGCTCGTCGGTGTCCAACATCTCCAGCGTCATCGGATGGATCGATTTGTTGGTTAAGTTCAGGCCACTGATATATGACAGATAGTCCATATGGGCAGGCTTAGTTTTCTCCAGCAACTGCTCTTCTTTATCATGGATGGTCAAATCGTAGCTGGAGCCCGCCGGATTGCGCTTAAGATCACCGTGCATTTTGATACTGCCAACCGGCGTACCATCCACAGTAAAATAGCGATAGTTGAGCAGCACGTTATGATTGTCAGCCTGCAGATCCATCAACAAATAATACTGTTGCGAATCTTTTTTATCGTGGTCGTATAGCTCTGAGCTGCAGTTAAGCAGCAATTGCTCACTATGGTTACTACGCGCGTAGTAAACACGAACAACAGCTAATAAAACGGCAAGAACTAAGACCAACCACACCCAAGCTCTATTCACAGAGATTGACTCCGGCTAACCACTGCTGACTGAAAAATCCCATATGGCGTTCAATATCGCTGGCTTTAATATTACGCAGCTTAAAATGACCGCCCTGCTCACCTTTCATGGAGATATTGAGCATCTGCTTTTCGTGAGAAATCGACAGGTAAACCTGTTGCCAAGGCACCTGCTGACGACATTGCATTAGCGCCGCCGCGAGAATGGTCGCGTGTGACTCGAGAATATGGTTGTTCATACGCGAATTAGCGTAAAGAAGCAGTTGCACCTGCTGCCCAGACGCTAGGGTCAAGGTCTGTTGTGACAACGGCATAGTGACCGTATCGAGTGGAAAACGCTTTAGGAAAAAGACGCTCAACGCCAGCATCGCCACCAGCACAATCACAACGCCCAGCATTTTGGGTGCCGGGTTCATCTGCTCATGTAGCATATATTTCGGTGTGCGAGGTTGCGCAAAAGATTGCACCATTATTGTCCTGACCAAACGTGTTCAACATAACCTAACGAATTTTGTCCCACTGCCTCATGGCAGCAGTTGCAAGCGAGTATAGAAAAATCGCTGCGATCGAACTGTGATCTTCTTAACCAAGGTTGGCGTCCAATACGCCAAAAACAGGGTTAATTTATCAAATAGTGATCTATGCAAAACTTTTCACTAATCAATACTTAAGTAAAAAACCTTTTAAAAGCATATAGCTATGGTATATAACTTATGCCTGATTTTTGTGATCGCGACGAGCTAATGGTAAAAAGGCCGCCCTGCGACGGCCAAGATACTTACAGGGATACAACATGAAGAGGTTGTTCGATTACTGTCCGGTAGGTGCCAGCAGTGCGACTTCATTGCTCACATCATTACCAAAGATCTCAATAGCAACCCGATAACGGCCAGTGGTGCCCGGCGCAGTATCGCGGTTCCAATAGAGATTACGCGGTACAAAGCTGTACTGACCGTCGCCGTCCCTGGCTTGAATTTGCTCATCGCAGCTGGTGCCATCGCATTGATAGCTATACACCACATGCCACAGTTTCCACGCTTTTGGATTGGCCGAATTTTCCCCTTGTGGCGGAAAGCCAAAGTAGCGAATGCGATATTGCTGCGCATTGACGATGGCGAGTCCATCGGGATCTTTCAGCGAAAACTCGACGCTCCCGGTCTGCGGATCAAAACTGTCGAGGGTAAGATCGATGGCGCTGACACCGGAAATATCAATCGTGGTCTTGACCGGATCTTGTTCAACCTTCGTTTGCTCATCGGTACTATCACCGCCACAGCCGCTGACTAACGCAGTTCCCAGTAGCAGGCTTAACGCTAACTTGTTCATGGGAGCTCCTTAGTTATAGTGACCGGTATGACACACGGTACATTCCATATCGGATTTAACGCTTGGCGCTGTTGCGAAGGTACTGGTGCTGCCATGACAGGCCTGACAATTTTGTGCTTCTTCAGATGGCTTCGCTTCCGCCGTGGCACTGATCACTTCGCCAGCATAGGCACGGTTAAGCAGCTCAACCAGATGGTAGGTTACAGAAGCGGACAGACGGGCACAGCGCTCGCCTTTATCGCTGAACAACTTGCCTGATGCCTTGGACCAGTTACTAATAGAGGCATGACAAAGCACACTGTGCGCCACCGATGAACTCACCACCATGGTTTCGGTTTTTTCCACAGTAGAACCAATGCCTTCAACAAATGCCACATCTGAAAATGGCAGTGATGTATTTTCATAAAAGCGCATTGCCGCACCAATAATGGCGGAGTTCTGGCCGTTAATATCGTCCAGAATGTTCACTATCATGCCGACAGCATTGTTGTTACCGCACAAGGTCCCCTGACCGCCTACGCCAGCAGCACCGTAACCCGCAAGTGCGGTTGGAATAGTGCCAAACTTGGCAGCATCAACACTTTCTGAATTGGTCAGCATAGTGACCATGGCGTAAAACACCTGGTGCATACAACCGCCACCGGTTTGATAAGCCACTTTGGCTGCGGCCATAGGATCAAGCGGCACATACTTGAGTTTGTCCCCCAGCTCTAAGCGGAAGTTACCGTTGGTATCCGTGCCGGCGAATGCCGAAACAGCAGTAAGCCCCAATCCTGCTGCACCAGTCATACCGATAATTTTGCCCAAGGCTTGACGTCTGTTCATGCTCATCTGTTTGTCCCTTTTTGTTGTTTTTACTTAGGCGGCGCAATGACGCCGTTTGAGTGTTCGAGACTCAGCTTAAAACGCAGCGCAATGAAGATTGTGATTAATAGCGCATGAAGCGTGCGCGGCAAAAAAGGAGATTTGAGGAGCACCAATGATTTATTTATTGAATTAAAAATATAGATAACAACAGTTAAAACAGCATACAAAAGCGACTAAATCACGTTATTTGTTAAATTCATGTGAATTCAGCAAGATTCACACAGGTATGCTGGCCAGATTAAAAGGTTTCACCCAGCTCACTCGGCTCACATTTTACTTTTATCTCAACTGCTTAATTTTGAAGCACTAATACAGCAAAAAGCGAGTTAATCCATTTGTCACTCAGTAGCAGAGCTGGATCACTATTTCGCCTTTTTCCCGCATCGGGCAGCATAAAGATCACATTACTAATTAGATTTTTTGCATAGACTGGCAGCCGACAGCTAAGGAGTGCTCTATGCGAATCGGAGACTGCTGGTTTGACGAAGCCAGCGGCGAACTTACACATCAGCATGACGATAAACACTGGCATCTGCCGCGAGCAGAGCGGCATGTGTTGACCACATTAATTGCGCATCAAGGCACTCCCGTCAGCAAGTTCGACTTACGCGGTGGTGGTGATGAATATCCGCCATTAAGTGACTCTTCTGTGGCGCGCGCCGTTTGCATGCTGCGCTCTTATCTTGGCCCTGAGCATGAGATGTTAATCGAAACCGTAAAGGGCAAAGGCTATTTACTCCATCGCCACACACCCAGTAAAGCTGCCCCATCCAACAAAACAGGCTGGCGCTACTGCCAACGGCACTGGCTCATCACCGCCTTGTTAGCACTGTTACTGCTTGGCAGTGTCTACTACCTGAATCACCACACCGAGCCGCAGCCCAGTGTACCGCTGGTGAAACAGGCTCTGTTCACCCAATCGGGTCAGCAGTTACAGTTGATGCTGTATGCCAACTCGCGTACGAATAACCAGTTGTTATTACAGCAAGCCGCAGTGATCAGCACCGTAGTACAAAGCTGTCACAGCACCGTGTGGCACGAAATCTATGCCTCGCTGTCGCACGATAAACAGGTACTCAATATGACCCTGCGTGGCGAATCTAAGGGGCAGTCCTTAGTGCGTAATCTTAAGATCAGCGACGCACGACAACCAAAGGACTTTATTAATCAGTTGTGGCTACAGGGGGTAAATCTCTGTGGCTAAATCTCGCTATTGGAACTGGGCTGTCAATCTGGCGCTATTGCTGCTGTTACTGATAGCAGTGTTTAAGATCAATCAGTTACATCAGAATAGCCAGCAACTGATGCTCAACTGCAGCTCCGAGTTATACGATCGCCGTTTGGCGCAGAGTGAAGATGCTGAACACTATCTGGTGGTCGACTTGCAGATAAAAGGCGCTAACGCGGTGGTGAATTATCGTTATTTCGATCTCGATGGCTCGGCGGCGGGATCAATTTTGATGGATGGCGATGTCGAGCGCCTCGCCGATAAACAGTATCAGGTCTCCATCAACCACAAGCAGGAACTCCCGGGCAAAGGACAATACCCGGCGCACCTGCAATATGTCTCTTACATCAGTAACCTCAACCTTAATCGCGATGGCAACCACCTGATGTCGTTGGAGATTCTAGATGTAGATGCCAGTAAAGATTATGCCGTGGTGCGCTTTCAGCCCAGCAATACCGTCTGTGGTTGTCGCTTGATGCACTAGGCTTCCGCCTGCGCGACTTTTTGCGCCTGTTGCTGCAGTTCATACATGGCCCGATAGCGACCATGCTCTAGCGTCATCAACTGCTCGTGGTTGCCTTGCTCAATCAAATGGCCTTTATCCAGCACCAAAATCCGGTCGGCATTACGAATGGTCGATAACCGGTGCGCGACCACTATCATGGTCACTTGCCGATGTAGCTGGCTCAGTGCCCGTTGCACCACTTGCTCAGTTTCACTGTCAACGTTAGCAGTGGCCTCATCCAGCAGCAGAATTTTTGGCGAACCCGCCAAGGCACGGGCAATAATCAACTGCTGCCGTTGCCCAGTCGATAGACGTAAACCTCCTTCGCCTAACTCAGTCTGGTAACCCTCAGTCATCGCCATAATCACGTCATGCAGATGGGCCTGTTTCGCTGCACGTTCAACTGCTTGCGGCGTTAAATGACGCCCCATATCGATGTTATCAAAGATGCTCGATGCCAGAATAAACGGCTCTTGCGGAATAAAGCCGATGCCTTGGCGCAAACTGTCATGGCTGTAGTCGCCCAGCGCCTTAGCATCAATCAGAATCGCGCCCGACTGCGGCTGATAGAAATTGAGCAGCAAACTCAGCAGCGTACTCTTACCACTGCCGGTATGCCCCACTACGGCGTAAAACGCGCCCGCTTCTATCTCAACATTTATATTATCCAGCACTGGCTTATTGGGCTGATAGGCAAACTGCAGCTGCGAGATACTCAATTGCCCTTTTGCAATAGCGCCGCCGTGACCTTGTTGTGTATTCGCACTCGGCTCTTGCAGTAACTCATAGACACGATTGCCAGCAACGATGGCTTGTTGATACAAGCTAAACCGCTGGGTGATTTCGACCAACGGCTCGGTAAAGCGTCCCAGATAATTGAGATAGGCGTAAAGCACGCCGATTTCCGCCACGCCCTGCACCACTTTTAAGCCGAAAAACCACACAATGCTGGCAAGTACCAGAATGCTTAAGAAGTTAATCGCTGGACGTAGTAACAGCGAACCGACCGTCACCGCCTTTAAACGGGTGCTGTAATAGCGGTTATTAATGCCGTCAAACTGCGCGGTTTTCGCCTGCTGTTGATTAGTGGCCTGAATCACTGCCATGCCGCTAATCGATTCACTTACCGTGGCATTAATATCGGAACGCAACTGGCGGCTTTCGCTGACCACTTTTACGCTAAAGCGCTGATAGACATAGATAAGGCCAACCACGGTTGGCAGCAGCAATAAGGCAATGAGCATCAGTTGCAGATCCAATATCGCCATCGCCACCAAGATGCCCAGCAGCAGAATAATGTTGGATAACACGTTCGACAGGAACTGCACGTAGATGTCTTTGATGGATTCAGTATCGTTGGTGATACGACTGACCAGTTGCCCAGTTCTGGCATAGTCAAAGAAAGACATTGGCAGGCTCAACACATGCTGGAATACCCGTTTGCGAATATCCAATACGGCGTTTAGCGCCATATCCAAAAAGCGCATACTTTGCTGGTACTTCAACAAAGTACCGACTACCACCGCGAAAATAAACAGCGCCACAATGCCGACAATCGGCCACAGTGGATAATGGCCAGGCACAATAAAATCATCGATAAAAATCTTACTCAGCATGGGGCCAAGCACATCAAAGGCGGTGGCGACCACCACCAGCAACAGAGTTTTAATAAAACGCGGTTTATCGGCGAACACATAACTCATCAGCAGGCGCAAAGCGCCGCCATCTTGGTTCTTATCAGCACGATTACGAGGCATAAGCAACACTCTCCAAGGCTTGTTCCATCTGCTGATAGGCCGCCATTCTGGCATACCAACCATCATGCTCAATTAACTGCTGATGACTGCCACGCTCACAAATCTCACCATGAGACAGCACAATAATTTCGTCCGCTTGTTCCAGCGCAGATAAACGATGGCTGATGATCAGCAGCGTTTGCTGCTGCCGTTGTCTGAGATGCTGAATAATGGTTTGCTCTGTCTCCACATCTACCGCCGACAGCGCATCATCCAATATCAGAATCGGCGCTTTGCTGATCAGCGCACGGGCAATCGACACTCGTTGCCGCTGCCCGCCCGAGAGTGTCACGCCGCGCTCGCCCACTAAGGTGTGGTAAGCATCAGGGAATTGCAGAATGTCATCGTGGATCGCCGCCAGCCTGGCCGCTTCATAGACCTCGTCATCGCTGGCGTCAGTGCGACCCATACGAATATTTTCAATAATGCTACTGCTAAACAGAAACGAATCTTGCGGCACATAGGCATACATAGCGCGCAAACGGGCCAGCGGCAATTGCTGGATCGGCACGCCGCTGAGGGAGATTTCACCGACGTCGGCTTCCCAATAACGCATCAGCAGTTGCACCAGTGTCGATTTCCCCGCGCCGGTGGCGCCTGCAATCCCAAGCGTTTGATTCTCCTCCAGTTGCAGATTAATGCCATTAAGATTGGCCTGCTGAGTGGCGGGATAATGAAACTGCAACTGCTGCACTTGCAACTGATAACCTTGGCTCTGCTGCTGCCCTAGATCGGCAATGGTATCGGGCAGGTTTAGCAGTTCATCGAGCCGTTCAATCGCGGCATTACCGCGCTGAATAATGTTCATCAGCCAGCCAAAGGCAAACATCGGCCAGATAAGCTCAGACAGATACAGCGTAAAACTGGTGAGTTGGCCCACACTGAGATTGCCGCTGTGGATCTGCCAACCGCCGGCCAACAGGACAATCAACAATGCGGCTCCCAAACTCAGTTGAATGATTGGCCCGAATAAGGCTTCAGAACGCTGTACTTGATAAGTGCTGTGCGCCGCCTGCTGAGCAATACCATTAAACTGTTCGGCTTCAATGTGTTCTCGCCCCATCGACTTAATCATGCGAATGCCCGTCATCGCCTGCTGGGTCTGTTGATTCAGTGCCGAGAACTTATCGAGCGAATCTTTAAACTGACTATGGATCCGTTTTGAGACGCGATAAAACGCCACCGCCATGATGGGAAACGGCAACACCGCCAACGCAGCTAGGCGCCAATCGATGAAGACAAACATCATGATCAGCACCAAAAAGAAGGTCAAAATGCCATCAAAGCCGGACAAAATCCCCTCACCTGCGGCGACCTCAACAGCATCGATATCGTTGGTGGCACGCGCCATCAAATCGCCAGTGGAGTGCGCATTATAAAACGCCTGCCCTTGCTTGGTGAGGCGGGTATAAAAACGCTGCCGCAGAAAATTACCCAGTTTATAAGAGGTGCCAAATAGCATTCTGCGCCAACCATAACGCAGTAAATACACGGCAAAGCCACCGAGAGCTAAGCCGATAAGATATGCTTCGGTAGCGGATTGCTGCTTAGTTGCCAGCAGTTGATCCACCGCTTCACCGATAAATTTCGGGATTGCCATATTGATGATGCCGACCAGTAACAACATCAGCATCGCCAGCGCATAGGTGTACCAATAGCGCCGAAAAAACCACTTCAGATGTAAAAATAACTGCATGTCACATGATCCAAACTGACGGAGTGACGCGTCTGAGCCTCAGGGGAAAAAGACGGACTTAATAACGCATACATGACTGCCAAGCGGCTACAGCCCAGCGAGAAAACTATCATCAATGACAGCGATACACTGGCGCAACACCAGAGGATAAGGGGAATCATAAAGGAAACGTCAGTCTAAAGCCTGACACTTGGCGCGGTCTGCCAAACAAAGTAAACGGCAACACCAACAGATTCGATTACTGTCATCATCACCAACCTGAAGTTGGTAGTCTGCCGCTATTTTAGATTGATTTGCGCACCGAGGCTATCCTTGGCGCTATTAGCACTATCGCTGATAGTGATGAAAAATAGTCATAAAAAAGCCGACAACCTGAGTTGTCGGCCAGAAAGACAATAAAAGCGTGTGGTTAGAACAGGCTGTGGTTCAGGAAATAATGCACCACAATACTGGCGATATAACCAAGTGCGACCACAGGCGTCCATTTCAGGTGCGCCCCAAAGGTGTAAATGCCACGGGCCTGGCCCATCAGCGCCACCCCGGCAGCACTGCCGATAGACAACAAGCTACCACCAACACCCGCCGTCAGGGTCACCAGCAACCATTGGCCTACCGCCATATCAGGGTTCATGGTGAGCACGGCAAACATCACCGGAATGTTATCGACAATCGATGACAACACCCCAACGGCAACGTTGGCATAGGTTGGGTCCCAGTGACCATACATAGCTTGTGACACCATCGCCAGATAGCCCATCAAGCCCAGACCACCGACACACAAGACGACGCCGTAGAAGAACAGCAAGGTGTCCCATTCGGCCATCGCAATACGGCTGAACACGTCAAATGGCACGAATTGATCGCACTCTTGCAGCGCTTTTTCATCCTTATCGGCCAGCGCTTTTTGGCGCAGTTTACTGAGGTTTTTATCAAAGCCTTTGCGCAGTACAAAGCCAAACAGTTGCAGCAGGCCGAGCCCGGTCATCATGCCCAATACGGGTGGCAGTCCCAACAGTGAGTGGGCACAAACCGCCATGGTGATAGTCAGCAAAAACAACACCACAATACGCTTAGCACCGGGTTTGGTTTGCACAACTTCCGCTTTAGCGTCTGATTTATTGCTGCTAATGAACATGCTCATAATCGCCGCTGGCAGCACGAAGTTGACCAGTGATGGAACAAACAGATCAAAGAACTGACCAAACTGCACCACACCTTTTTGCCACACCATCAGCGTGGTGATATCGCCAAATGGGCTAAAAGCGCCACCAGCATTAGCGCCAACCACAATATTGATACAGGCGACGGTGATAAACTTCTTGTTATCAGCGCCCATCTTCATCACCACGGCGCACATCAACAAGGCGGTGGTCAGGTTGTCGGCGATAGGCGAAATGAAAAAGGCTAAAAAGCCAGTGATCCAAAAGACTTGGCGTAAGGAAAAGCCTTTGTTCACCATCCACGCCCGCAGCGCATCAAACAGTTTGCGCTCTTCCATGGCGTTGATATAGGTCATCGCCGCTAACAGGAATAGAAACAGTTCGGCATATTCCAATAAGTCGCTGCGGAAGGCACCTTCCGCCACTTCAGACATGCCATGCTGGGTATAGACATACCCCAAGATTCCCCAAATAATCCCCGCCGCAATAATGACTGGCTTAGATTTACGCAGATGTAATTTCTCTTCAGACATCACCAAGGCATAGGCGATGACGAAAATAGCAATACCGAGATAACCGGCAAAGGTGTGAGTTAACGCTAAGTGTTCACCAGCACCTTCACTGGCCATAACTGCAGGAGAAACGATCAATCCCAGCAAACTTCCCCCAACGGCAGCAAGCCCTTGGTACATACGCTTCAACTTCATTTTGATTGCTCTCTATTTTTATAAGAATGTGCTTAAAAACTACCATAGCCCCAATAGGGCTAATGTTGACCAAAAGCAAAGTTCGAGAATTCTGTGGCAAAAGAGATAAACCCGCTGACGGCAGGAGACAACTGTTTTTAATGTGGGATTCAAATGCTGAGAGGCGGATCACAAAGGCACCCGAAGGTGCCTTATCAACAGATCACAAAAAATGATTTTTTGCTGGCAATTTAAGCAGATTAGAAAGAATACAATAACGTCATATTGGTTTCGGTATCTGTGCTCTTAATGTCCTGCAATGGGTCGCTGTTGTAACGCACCACTACCGCAAACTTCATCGACAAGGCGCCGACGATATTGGCCGTCACCGAGGTTTCAGAGCGCGCATCCAATTTGTCACCGTAATCCGCGGTGAAGGTCTGCTTAAACTTCGAAGTTTTGCTGATTTTCAATGAGTAGTTGAGCACGCCGTGCGCCACCCAGCTCGACTCACTGGTGTAACCCAGCTCCGCTTGTTGTTCACTGTCGAGGCGTTGATATTGATAACCAGGGCCGATTTCAGCATCAAGGAAACTATTGGCACCTTGGTATAAGCGATAACCATAACCGGCCGCCGCATTGTATTTGAAATCGTAACCTGTAAATGGATCGACTTCGTATGCGCCAGTAGCAAAGGTATAGCTATGGTCGGTAAAACGGTAATTGCCCTGCACGCTACCTAAGTAACGTTTAGCAGTCACTTCGTTGGTGTCTTCTTTATAAAGCCCTTCCAACACATATTCATTTTCCCAGTTGCCCAATTCATGCTTCAGATCGAGGCGACCTTTCACAGAGGTGGTATCGGTGTTACCCGTAGTCATGGTAGCACCCAATTCAGCATCACCACCAAAGGTAGCATCGCCTGGTACAAACTCCGTATCCGCAAAAGCACTTGGCGCGGCCAGCAGCGTTGCAATCGCAATCAGCGTTGGCTTCATACATATCTCCATTGATTAAAAATTGTTCCTGAATAAATCGCGCCCGATTCTACCATCAGCGCCGATGAAATGTGAGGCAAAGCACGTTTTTTGCGGCTTTTGTATCAAATTCATGCAATTTTGCGTGACTAAAAAAGCTTTTTAACACGGTTAATCACTAGCGAACCACCGCCAAGACAGCGTAAAATACGCCCAAGCACTAGCAGTCGCCTCAGTCACGCCCGTGTACTGAATCACTTAGTGCCCTTTCTATAGGTTTATTGTCGGACTCCCGAGCAGATTAATACTGGAACACAAATGACACACCAAGCCCAACAGGGGCCGGGTTCGCTATTTTCGCTGACCTGGCCGTTGTTTATTGATATTGCGCTGCACTTTGCCACTGGCGCGATGAACACCTTTATGATGGGACAGATCAACTTTGCCGACGTCGCCGCACTCGCAGTCGGCAACCAAGTATTTGATTTGGCCATTACCGTGTTTAGTTTTGTCAGCATCGGCTCCAGTGTCGTGTTAACTCAGTATCTGGGCGCCAAACGCTTCGATGATGCGAAAGTGGTGCTCCACAGCGCCATTGGCTTTAACCTGTTGATTGGATTGCTGGCGGCGATTGTCATTCTGACCGGCGCCGGGCCGATATTGCAGATGATGAACCTGCCCGCGCACCTGCTAGGGGATGGTCAGCTATACCTCACCATTATCGGTTTGTGTCTGTTGCCAGAAGCCGCCGCGCTGTGTCTGGCGGCCACCTTACGTGCCCACGGCCATACCCGACAGGCAATGTATGCCACGCTGTTGGTCAACTTAGTCACCTTTATCAGTAACTTAACTCTGCTGTATGGCTGGTTTGGTTTACCACAACTGGGCGTCGCAGGCGTCGCCATTAGTACCGTCGTTGGCCGTCTTATCGGTATTGTGTTCCTGATCTGGTTAGTGCAAAAACGTGCTGGCATTCAATTGCTGCCGAAACTGCTGCTGCACCCCAGTAAAGATAAACTGCGCAAAGTGCTGCGCATCGGTTTACCCGCTGCCGGCGAAAACCTGTCGTGGATGCTGCAGTTTATGGTGATCACCTCGTTTGTCGGTTTGCTCGGCGAAACCGCATTGGCGACCCACTCTTACTACTTCCAAATCTGTCTATTTATGATGCTGTTTGGCATCTCCATAGGCCTAGGTAATGAGATTATTATCGGCTATCTGATTGGCGGGCGTCAGTTTGATTCCGCGTATGCGCGGCTGCTAAAAACCCTTAAGCTTGGCATTATCGTTACCTTTATCGTCGCCTGCTGCGCTGCGGTTATTGGGCGTCAGGCGGTCAGCTTTTTTAGCGATGATGCCACCATTATCCAGCAGATCTCCATGCTGTTTCTGATCAGTATCATCATGGAGCCCGGCCGTACCTTTAATCTGGTGGTGATCAACGCACTGCGCGCCACTGGCGATGCGCATTTTCCACTGCTGATGGCACTGTGTTCGATGTGGGGCATTGCGGTACCACTGTCTTACTACTTCGGCATCCATGAGGGCATGGGGTTAGTCGGTATCTGGATTGGTCTGGTGTGTGATGAATGGGTGCGCGGCCTTGCCATGTTATGGCGCTGGCGCAGTCGTCGCTGGCAGAGTAAATCACTGATTGATGATGCGACGCCATTGGCCCACTAAGCACTGAGCATCAATCGCAAGCAATAAAAAATCCCAGCTAGGATAACGCCGAGCTGGGATTTTTTGTTGTGAAGGTAATGGATTACTTCACAATCACCATTTCATCGAGCAGGTTGTCAGCATGATCCACATACTTCATTACCCACAGCATATAACGGCTGTCGAGATGGATAGAGCGGTTACTGTTATCGTCGTAATTCCAGTCGCCAATGATGCTTTCATACACACCGTCAAACAGCAGTCCAACCAGTTCGGCGCGGCCGTTCATGGTGGGAGAGCCTGAGTTGCCGCCCGTGGTATCCACGGTCGACAGGAAGTTAACCGGTACTGAATCCAGCGACTTCACATAGAGGTCACCATACTGCTTGTCTTTGATAAGTTTCAGCTCAGCTTTAGGCGCATCAAATGGCTCAACACCTGTGTCTTTCTGGGTGATCCCTTCCAATGTTGTGAACGGCACGGCGAACATACCATCTTTCGGCGAGTAGCCTTTGACGTTACCGTAGGTGACCCGCAGGCTGGAGTTGGCATCGGCATACACTGGCTTACCCTGAGCGCGATTGTAGGCAATGATCGCTTCCATATATTGCGGTCTGACTTTCATCAAATCGCCGGTCAGTTGCTTTTGCTCATTACGCAGTTGTTCACGGGTGTCATACATGGCCACCGCAAACTGGATCATCGGATCGTTCGACGTGTTAAAGTCGGCGACCGATTTATCCATCCATGCCAAACGCACGGCGTGATCGCCAAGTTTAGTCTCACTGAACATCTTATCCAGTTGCTGCTCCAGCTTGGTCGCATCGACGCCATTTTTTAAGCCGAAGAAGTTATCCAACGCCGCCAGATGCTCACTTGCGGGCAGTTGTGCGTAACGACTCAGCAGCTCAAAAGCAATCGCCTTCGCCACGGCTGGTGCGTAACGGCGGTCGATACGTTCTAAGCCGTTAACAAAGCGGGTCATATCGCGCTCTTGAAAGCCAGGTTCACGCTGCATATCCGGCAGTTGCTTCTCATGTGCGAGACGATACAAATTCTCAGCCGTCGCAGGCATGGTCGCATAGTAGAGATAGCCCAGCAGCAGATCACGCGCCTGATGTTGCTCGCCCTTTTTCACTAAGCTGTCTAGCTCTGCCAACACCTTGCCATATTGCTGCTGACGCGCGCTATCGGCGTTGATCCACTGAGTCAGTGCCGCTTCAGTAGCGCGACGCTCCTGCAACATGGTGGACTTGCCATAGAACTCGATCATCGAGGTGAAGTTCTTGGCGTAGTTTGCCAGTCCCGCCAACGTGCTTTCATATTTAATGCGGGCATCGCTGCCTGCAGGTGCCACAGTTTTGATCAGACTGATGACTTTCTCGCGCAGCTCTTTGGCAGCGGGATAGTAGTTTTCAAACTGATTTTCCACTTCATCAGCGGTGCGATAACGGTTGGTACGGCCGGGATAACCTGCCACCATCACAAAGTCACCATCGCTGACGCCTTTGGCCGATACTTTCAAAAAGCTTTTCGGCTCGTACGGTACGTTATCTGTGGCGTAGTCAGCGGGCTTGCCGTTTTTATTCACATAGGCACGGTAGAAAGAGAAATCGCCGGTATGACGTGGCCACATCCAGTTATCGACATCACCACCATATTTGCCCACGCTCAGCGCTGGGTTATACACCAAGCGCACATCGCGGATTTCCAGCTGTTTTACCAAGTAGTATTCCAGCCCGCCGTGGAAGCTATACACCTGACAACGGTAACCGTCGTCTTGCTCACAATCGGCCACTAACTTTTTATCGGCCGCTTCAATCGCTTTGTAGAACGCATCGCCGCTGAGTTTGTCAGTATCTTTTTTGACCTTATCGGTCACGTTAGTCACTGATTCAGTCACATACACCCGTGAACCCGGCGCTGCTGGCAACTCTTGTTTGAACGATTTTGCTAAAAAGCCATCGCGCAGAATGTTGTTTTCTGGAGTGGAGTTGTATTGCGCCGAACCATAAGCACAGTGATGGTTGGTCACCACCAAGCCTTTGGGCGACACGAACGATGCGGTACAGCCACCGAGGCTGATAACCGCATTCATAGGGAATTCTGTCAGCTTTGAAATTGATTTAGCGTCTATTTCCAATCCTTTGGCTTTTAACACATCAGCCATCGCAGGCAGTTGATAAGGTTGCCACATACCCTCGTCCGCGTGGGCGGCAAAGCTAGTGGCCACTGCGGCCGCAATTAACCATTTATTCATTATGTTGTAGTCCTCTTTTTGTTTTGCTGCATAAGGCCATGCGCAATCAAAAATGCCGACTTCAAAATAAAAGAGTCGGGCATTGAGCCCGACTCTAGCACAGTCAATAATTGCCACACACAAACAGGAAAAACCTGCTTACAATTGATTAACTTATGTTGCAATTCTGGATTAATTACAGCGCCACATACAGCTGCGACACTATGATCACCACCGCACAAATGCAGGTCACCACCAGCATCGGCTTACCACCAATGACCTGATAACCTTGTTGCGTTTGTGCCCGTTGTTTTAAGGCAATCGCCACCGGCAACAGCAGTGAAATCACCACCAGCGGAATCGCCGCAAACCCGAGCAAGGCGATAAAGCCTTTTGGATAGAACAGCGCACATGCCAGCGGCGGAATAAAGGTCAGCAACCAAGTCTGCGCACGGCCAGCGAAGGTCTTGCGCGCACGGATCAATTCGGCGAGGAAGTCATACAGGCTCATGGTTACGCCAAGGAAAGACGTGATTAATGCCAGATCAGCAAAGAAACCAACAAACTTGGCAATAATCGGCTTATGGGTGATCTCTTGCAGCGCGCTGATCATTTTCGCCAAGGCACCGCCAAAACCCGCAATAGATTCACTGCCGACAGTTCCTAAGGTCACTAGCAGCCACAAAATGTAGCAGAACAGCGGAATGGTCGAACCAATCAGCAGCACCTTACGCAGCGCCACCGCGTCACCATCTAAGTAGCGTACTAATGTCGCAATACACACATGGAAACCAAAAGAGGTAATCACCACCGGAATCGCCGCAAGCCACACCTTGCTATAAGATTCGGTTTCAGCATGATGCACTAATACCTCGGTGTTCACTTCTGGCAACAGGAACACAATCACCAACACCAACAGCACCACCATGGCGGTAAACAGCATACGCGACATCTTGTCGACCCAACCAACGCCCAGCGCGGCAAACACACCGAGGAACAGGGTAAACAGCAGTACTGCTGGGGTGTTGCTCAACTCGATGTTAAACCAAGACTGAGCTTTCAGCGCTAACAGGTCAGCACCGCCAGTCAGATAAGCCGCGGTCAAGGCAAACAATAAGCTCAGAAACGACAAGCTTTGCAGCACCTGCCCTTTTTTCCCTAATGCTTTACCAGTTACCACGTGTAAGTTGTCACCAACACCGGAGCGTAAATTCACTTCCAGCATCAGCAATGAGGTGTAGGCAGAGATGGCCCAACAGGCCAACATCAATACGATAGCAGGCACGAAACCGAGGGCGGCAGTTGCCAGCGGCAAGGCAAGCATACCCGCACCGACAGCAGTACCTGCGACGATTGCGATAGATCCAAGTATTTTAAAATTCACGGAAAGATGTCCTGTCTTATATTGTTATTGTTCATTGTTATTGCGCAATTGGGGGGCGCATTGTTTTATTAACGGCGAGGAGACACCCATTAACAGCGATGTCTTAAATGCCGCCCACTAACCTCTACAAGTTAATAACCTGTAAAAATGGGTCAGAACAGTTACGACATTATCAGCTCAACATCACCTCGGCAACACATCTTGAGCTCAAGTCGGCAATGTATTGCTGTTTCTGCAATCAAACTCCGCTGAATCCTTGCCATATGTTGAGTTTGTTAAATCTGCCGTTATAATGGCGCCACTTCTTAGGGGAGTAGCTGACTCAAATTTCGATTTGAGGGTATATGTCAACACACTTGGCGGTCGCCATGGCATGTACAGCAAACGTTAGATTTGCCCGGCAAGACCTGAGCATAGTGCATCACTCTTTAGGGGTGATGGTGCGCTATGCCTGGTTTTTAATTCACCCCTGAGGAATGTCGTTTGGAAGCCCTATTTGCCTCTACCTTTGCTGTTGCTATCGCCGAGATTGGCGATAAAACCCAGCTACTGGCGCTGTTACTGGCCGTCAGATTCAAAAACAAAACCGCGATTGTGTTTGGCATTTTACTGTCGACCATACTCAACCACCTGCTCGCCGCCTACGTTGGTGAATGGGCCTCAAGTTGGTTATCTCCCGATATCGCCCGCTATATTGTGGCGGCCAGTTTCTTTGCCATTGCGCTGTGGGTGTTAGTGCCTGATAAGGCCGATGATGAAGACAGCCGCTTTTATCGCTATGGCGCGTTCCTCGCCACCTTTGTGTTGTTCTTCCTCGCCGAAATGGGCGACAAAACCCAAATTGCCACTGTGGTACTTGCCGCCAAGTACCAAGCCTTAGCTTGGGTAGTGGCTGGCACCACGATTGGGATGTTGCTGGCGAACGTGCCAGTGGTGATCGCGGGTAGCATGGGCGCGGAGAAGTTGCCGATGACTTTGATTCATCGCACCTGTGCAGTGCTGTTTTTCGTGTTGGGTGTAGCCACCCTTTTGTGGTCGTAGGCTGAGCCTACGTGCCAAGCTGCGCATGGGCTTTCTATACCGCTGCGCGGTAACAAGCTAACGCTTGTCAAAGTCGTGGAGCTACTCGCTCCACACCAGAGGATAAGGGGGCTGGACAGCCTCGCCCCCTTATCAATCCCCCTGCCGCCCCACGGCACAAAACGCTACGGCGCTTCTGGTTTGCCATCTTCGCAAATCGCTCTGATTCGTCGTCCCTGACTCACCATCGCTTCTCGGCGTCCATGCCTCGATTGCTCAATGGCTGCCCAACGCACCTTCACTGCGCCGAAGGGGAATTGGTGTTGCCTGATTTTTCCGTAATAGTGATTTAACTCTATATTGCCTCAAAACGAGTTAACTCGTTGTCTGTGGCGCAGTCAAACGCCGACTTTCTCGCCTACAAATTTTCATACATTTCACTCAAATGTTGCCCTTCTTTAAAATGTCTAAAAGCTGGACAGACATACAGTCATATTTAAGTTGTGACCATTTTTATCCCAACTTCGTGCGCGTTTTCACATTCCTCAATAAATAAATATAATTAAAATCATGTGGTTATAAAAAATAAAAGTAGATAATAGGTTTGGAAAATGCGCATGCGCATTTTTCCAGATGGTGAATTTAGCAAAATGCTGATAAGTTCATTACATACAAATAGTTAACTGTGCGCGTTTTCACTGCTCCAACGAGGTAAACGCGCATGCGCACTAATAAAATGTTAACTGTCTCGAGGTTTAGCATATCATGACAGACAAAGATAAATATGATGAAAAATTCAGTGGAAAGATTAAAAGTGAATCTGAGACTATTCGTTCGGAAGCTTATAAATTTGCTATAGATACTCGTAAATTTGAAATTGATTTATATTGGAAAAGAGCAACATATTTTTGGGCATTTATAGCAGTTACTTTTGCTGGATATGGCCTTTTAAAAAGAAGTCCTTCCACTGATGATCATTTTCTGGAATTTTTCTTAACCTGTTTTGGATTTATATTGTCATTAGCTTGGTTTTTTGCAAATAGAGGCAGTAAACAATGGCAAGAGAATTGGGAACATCATGTAGATCATTTAGAAGATACAGTGACAGGTCCATTGTATAAAACAGTACTTAGACGAGTTTATCCGAGGACAATTTTACAATGGATTGATTTTATTTTTACAGGACCGAGTAAGCATTCAGTCTCAAAAATAAATCAACTTATCAGTTTGTATATCACATGTATGTGGGGAGTGCTCGTTTACAATTCTCAGGAATCATGGCGTGTTTGCAATTGGCCAGGAGTAGAAATAAGTATTTTTGTCTTTACCTTTTTGGCTGTCGTCGGAATTATTTTTGGTGCAAGAACATATTCAGGTGAACATGGACATCACCTTCATGAACGCGAATCGAATATTGTTGATAAAGACAGTTAACAAATCGCTTCAATTGACAAAATAAATGTCACGAATTTTGCAACTGAGCCCAGCGTTAGCTGCTTGCTTACATCGCGTTATAGGATAATAAAATGAATAATACAGATTGGAAAGATCATCCAATTTCAATAGCAGCAGTTGCTGTTGCCGCAACAATTGGTTTGTGTATTTTAATTGGCAAAGAAATTGTTTTGCCAACATACACAGCGTCTTTGAATAATACGATTGAACTTTTAAAAAATGAAAAAAACAAAATTGAAACCGAAAAAAAATCCATTGAAAATAAAGCTGAGGCACTAACAAAGAAACTTGGAGAATCAGACAGTACAAACAAAGATCTATTAAAAAAACTTGAGCAGGCTCAGTACGGTAATCTATTTTCAAATGGAGATCCATATCCTGTTGGTTTAGGCAGTGTGCGAATTGGTGATCCTGCAAAATCCATTTTAAAAATTTATCCTAAAGCCTCGATTGATGTTGATAAAAAAGGATTTATAACCATAAAAAATCAACACCAGTTATTTAATGATATTGTCTATTACGTAAATGAAGATGATAAAAATTTACCGATAACGCACATCATGTATCGCATAAATTACACAACTAAGATAGATGATAATTTTTTACAAAAAAAGCTAATCGATAGCTTTGGTTTGCCTGAAGAATGGGAATGGGATAACTATTACTCTTGGCAAACAAAATCAAAATTAATCATATACAAAGATGATGACAGAAGCATAATTTTAATGAACCAAAACTATTCTCCCGGTACATGGCCGAGAAGAAAATCATGTTCGCAGCTAACAAAAAATTAGTGTGGAACCGCTACGCGGCCCCACAATTAGAAATTAATCCATAGCTAAGAATGGGCCACCCACTACCTTAAGATCAACTAACTACCTGAACTATCAGGCAACACCAATTCCCCTTCGGCGCTGCGCAGGTGCGTTGGGCAGACATTGAGCAATCGAGGCATGGATGCCGAGAAGCGATGGTGAGGAATGGATTCCGAATCAGAGCGATTTGCGAAAATGGCAAACCAGAAGCGCCGTAGCGTTTTGCGCCGTGGGGCGTCGTCGGGTTTCCAAAGGGCGAGGGACGAGCATCGCCCTTTGGCTCTGGTGTGGAACGAGCAGTTCCACGACGTTAGCAACCGCAGGTTGCAATCACGCAGTGATAATCTTCATCGTAGTGTGAGCGCGAAAGCTCACGACTTTCGCAAACGTAGTTTGCAATGGCTGCAAGCCATAAATCTTTAAATCGCGCAGCGATATGCCCCTTTGGCGCCAGCCAAAGAAAAAGCCCAACTTCCGTTGGGCTTTCCATTCCAAATCAGGCAAAGCTAAGTTACTTAGCTAATGCCTTCGCAACCCTTGCCCCATAATCTGCATCAGCGCGGCTGAAATGACAGATCATCTTCTGCTGCACGTCCTGTGTGGCTTGACTCAACGTACCGGCAATGGTGTCGGCCAACCGTTGTTTCTCTTCTTCGGAGAAGATGCGATACAAATCCCCGGCTTGAGTAAAGTCATCTTGGTCGAAGCGGCTGTAGCGATCCGCATCACCGTCGATACGCAGTGGCGGCTCTTTAAACTGGCTGGCATCCTGCAAGCCGGTTTCGACCGAATTTGGTCCATAGTTCGGTGTCGCATCGCCACCGGTTTGGCTTTGATGATACGGGCACTGGGTACCAGCCATCGCGCCGGCACGTTGGTGATGGTTAGCCTGCGTCGCATGTGGGCAGTTCACTGGCAACTGGTTGTAGTTGGCACCAATGCGATAACGCTGCGCATCCGCATAGGCAAACAAACGCGCTTGCAGCATTTTATCGGGTGAGGCACCGACACCGGGCACTAAGTTGCTCGGCGCTAACGCGACCTGCTCGACTTCGGCAAAGTAGTTTTGCGGTAAGCGGTTTAGCTCCATCATGCCCACTTCAATCAGCGGGTAATCTTTGTGTGACCACACCTTCGTTAAATCAAACGGATTGACGTGATATTTCTCAGCGTCGGCTTCCGGCATGATCTGCACACACAGCTGCCAGCGCGGGAAGTTGCCATCAGTAATCGCGGCGACGATATCGCGCTGCGCGTGGTCGGGATCGATACCCTTCACTTTCGCCGCTTGTTCTTCGGTCAGATTGGCAATCGGTTGCTGGCAACGGAAGTGGAATTTCACCCAGTAACGTTCGCCTTTGGCGTTCCAGAACGAGAAAGTATGCGAGCCATAACCGTGCATTTGACGATAGTTGGCTGGAATACCGCGATCAGACATCAAAATGGTGACTTGATGCAGCGCTTCTGGGTTTAGCGACCAAAAGTCCCACATCGCTTGTGGATCTTTTAAGTTGGTCATTGGGTTACGTTTTTGGGTGTGGATGAAGTCAGGGAACTTGATGCCATCGCGCAAAAAGAAGGTCGGGGTGTTGTTACCCACAATATCGTGGTTGCCGCGCGCAGTGTAAAAACGCACACCAAAACCGCGTGGATCACGTTCGGCATCGGCCGAGCCCATTTCACCGCCCACAGTAGAGAAACGCACAAACACTTCGGTTTGTTTGCCTACGCCTTGGAAATGGTCAGCAATAGTGTATTGGCTTAAGTCGTTGGTCACAGTAAAGGTGCCGTAAACACCGGTGCCTTTGGCGTGCACAATACGTTCAGGAATACGCTCGCGGTTAAAGTGTGCCAGTTTTTCAATCAGATGGAAATCTTGCAGCAATACTGGGCCACGCGCACCGGCGGTGACTGAGTTTTGGTCATCGGCCACTGGGGCACCGTTTTGGCTAGTAATGTAGTGGTTAGTCATGGTCTTGCTCCTTAATTGGCAGATGGTGTTAACCAGAGTTCAATCAAATCAACGAGTGTGGCCATAAGTCGCTCCTGTTGAGTCAGTGGCCCTTGCTTGAGATAAAGCATAGTCGTCGTTTAAAAATCATTAAAACGATTAAAGGTGATTACCGTGATTTGTTTTTTATATTAGGAGTACATAGAGCATCACAGTTGCGATGACAGCAGCGAACTAAACTGGCCAACGAGACAAGTAAAATAGGTAGGGAAAATAGGCAGATAAAATAGAGCGCTAAACAACGGGGGATTAACCCGCTGCTTAACAAAGCAAATTGATTATATTCAAGAACTTAAAAGCAATGCAAACGGCAAGAAAAACAAGATTCAGTGCCTAAGGGATTACCCTAAAATAGCGTGCAGAAAGCCACCAGCAATCAAACACACCAGCCCGATTTTTGCGGCACGACCTAAGCGCACCTGCTTTAGAAAGTGCAAATCTCGGCGCATCGCACCGGTGGCGATATTGCCGATGGCACACTCAATCAAGATTAACGCCGCACCGAGTGAGGTGAAACAGGACGGCAGCAGTGCCCAGCGTAACCCCGCACCAGTGAAGCTCTGGTAAATCACCTGCAGTTGCATCAGCACCACAACCAGCGCCAAGCACAGCAAAATATTACGGCTAAGCGGCGGCAATTTTTGCGCTGCCTTTGCGTCAGCACTCAGGTTTGTCTGGGAATGATTTTTGGCAAGTTCTGAGGAATCCTCTTGCGAAGGGTTTTGCGAATGCTCTTGCGAAGAGCTGTGCGGTGCTTCCGGGGCAGCGTTCATGGTAAGTCCTTTACTACATTGACTATGTCAGCAACAGATTCGCTGAGTTCGGCGTTTACTCTACCACAGCACGTGCCGCTGAATTGACTCAGTTTTGGTGAAACTCTGTAACCCGTTCTTACCCGCGCGAACGAATTTGCGATGACACTGACAGATGCGCACTAACGCTGGCAAGTGCGCATAGTCAGAGGGGGAAATACGGGCAAGCGTTTAGGCTAATCAAACATGCGATACACCTGCTGCACCACTTGCGGATACAGATCGTCGCGTTGATATTGATTGATGTAATACAGCACTATCAATTGGTTTTCTGGGTCGACCAGATAGCCCGTGCCCATCATCCCGCCCCAACCGTAAGCTGTGTTGGACACGGCAGCCGCAGGTCGTTGCAACTGAAACAGCTCAAAGCCTAAGCCAAAGCGGAATTTGTCTTCCACATCATTGGAATTAGACGGCAACCGATTAATTTGGGTCATCTGAGCTACCGTTTCCGGTTTCAGAATGCGCACACCGTTGAGCTCGCCTTGATTCAGCATCATCTGCAAGAATTTGGCGTAATCGCCGATCGGACCATTGAGGCCAATTGCCCCTTCGGCATAGCGATGATCGCGGGCAACCGCGCCTTGGCGATACAGATTTGGCTCAGCCACCAACTTGCCATCGATGCTGCTGTAAGCGCTCACAAATCGACTCAGTTTATCAGGCGCATAGAACCAAGCTGTGTCATTCATACCCAGTGGTTTAAGCACCTTGTCGGTGACATATTGCTGTAGCGATTGGCCGCTGATGCGTTCAATCAAGTAGGCCAACATATTGGTGCTGACGTGATAACGCCACTCGCTGCCGGGATCAAAACCCAGCGGCCAGCGAGCCAGCTCTTGCATCTCATCTTTTAAATAGGGCCGTTGATAGTTATCACTGTGGCTCCGTTGCCCCGCGGGATATTGGCTGACAGCTTTACCATCCCATACTAGTGTCGGCAGATCGGTTTGCTCGGCATCGCCCCAACGCAATTTCGGCACTTGCCCAGCATTAAAGCCCGCCGTGTGCGACAACAGGTGCACAAAGGTCATCGGCGTTGTCACTGGCCGCGTTTGATAGCTGCCATCGGCATTGATTTGGGTTAATACGGTGTTGGGGATCTCAGGGAAATAGTTCGCTACCGGATCATTCACGTCCACCAATCCCTGCTCGACCAGCGTCATAAACGCGACCGAGATAATCGCTTTGGTTTGCGAAAACAGCACATAGTAGTCATCGGTGGCGACCGGGATCTGCTGCTCGATGTTTTTCCAGCCGAAGCCTTTTTGGTACACAACCTGACCGTTCTTGGCGACCAAGGTCACCACATTGGCGAGCTTATGGCTGTCGATAAAGGATTGCAGCAGTGCATCGAGCTTCTGCTGCTCCGCCTGATTGAGCTGCACTGCCGCAGTAGGGCTTGAGTGTTGAACTTTCGCAGCGCTTGCCACACCTGCAGCAGTGGCAAATTGCGCCAGCATTGCTCCACCCGCGCAGCTTAAACACCACACGGCTTGGCGCCAAAAACGAAATGATTTGCAAGAAGTTGAGTGGCGATGCAACACAGGGCGAGTCCTCCGCTGAAACTGAAATAGCCATTATCGTTACCATTTATAATACAAATAAGTAACGATAAATAGCCTCAGCTTACGAGAAGCGCGACAGACTCACACAGTGATAGCACGCGAACCTAGGTTGAACTGAAGTGTCGCATCGCAGTTCGCGTGACTGATTGAAGGGAACTTACTTGGCGTCGGGGCGTTTTACTACCGCGGCGGTCATACGCGAGATGCAGGTCAATTCACCGGCAGCGTTATAGATTTTGACTTCCCAGACTGAAGTGCGACGCCCGAGGTGAATCGGCTTAGCAATGCCTTTAATCTCACCGCTGCGGGCAGCTTTGATATGGTTGGCGTTAATCTCTTGGCCAACGCAGTAATACTGTTCAAAGTCGACCACAAAGTTGGCCGCATAACTGGCCACCGTTTCGGCCAATACCACGTTAGCGCCGCCATGCACCATGCCGATAGGATTATGAATGGCGGGTGTCGCTGGCATGGTCGCCACCAGATAGTCCTCACCAATTTCCGTCACTTTAATCCCCAGCGTTTGCATCAACGAGCCTTTACCACCGAGGCCCTTATCCAAACGTGCACAATCTTCCACAGTGACTTCACGAAACCAGATACTCATTTAGCGATTCCTTATTTTCCTTATGCCGCGCTCAGTGTAAGCCTTGTGTTGCAGAGTACCAAATAGCCTTTGGCCTAACCCTCACAATGATGGTTTCAGTGCCGCCAACTGCTGGTTATGCCAGCGACTAAGCAGCAACATGGCACAGATAGCACCAATTAACGCCATCAACATGTCGGACTGGGTATCCCACACATAACCTTGAGTGCCTAAGAAGGCTTCGGCTTCATCACCAGTAGCAACCGCGACCCACCATTCAATCAGTTCATAAAAGGCGGATAACGCTAGCGCAAAGCAGCAACATAAAAAGCCGCACCAGCCGCTGGGCTTGAGCACCTGATTGCGCAGCAGCACTTCGCGGCACAACATGGCGGGAATAAAGCCCTGAGCAAAGTGCCCCAACTTGTCGTAGTTATTGCGCTGCCAGTCAAACCAAGTGGCTATCCAATCAAACAATGGCACTTCGGCATAAGTGTACTTAGCGCCCACAAATAGCACGCAGCAATGCAGTAGAATCAATGTGGAAATGAGTGCCGTTGGCGGATGTTTCCATTGAAACCAACCAAGCAACGGCAGTGCGATAAGACCGGGGGCAGCTTCCATCCACCAAGTAAACATATCGTGGGGCTGATATAGCGACCAGATGAGGACGATTGCATAAACTAATAGCCAAGCGGCGGTTTTTTTCAATTTTCTGCTCCAGTTTCGCTATTGTTCTAGATCTAAAATAAACACTTTAGCCATCTAGCCCTCCACAGCGACTGAAAAAGGTGCTAATTTTAGCCTTGTGTTGACGGGGAGCTTAACACATCACGCATCAAACTATCGTTAAGGGGTATCGAAATCATGGCGAAACACTCGCTGGACAAGGACAAAATCAAGTTCCTGCTGTTGGAAGGCGTCCACCAATCTGCTGTAGAAGTACTGCAGCGTGCTGGTTACACCAACATCGATTATCACAAAGGTGCACTGGCGGGTGACGATCTCATTAACGCCATCAAAGATGCACACTTTGTCGGGCTGCGTTCCCGCACCCAACTGACCAAAGAAGTGCTGGAACAAGCAGAAAAATTGGTCGGCGTGGGCTGCTTCTGTATCGGTACCAACCAAGTTGACCTGAAAGCGGCAGAGCTGCTGGGTGTACCAGTATTTAACGCACCATTTTCTAACACACGTTCAGTGGCAGAGCTGGTGATTGGTGAAATCATCATGCTGATGCGTGGTATCCCACAACGTAGTGCAACGGCTCATCGCGGCGGTTGGTTAAAGAGCGCCAAAGGCAGTTATGAAGTACGGGGTAAGACCTTAGGCATTATCGGTTACGGCCATATCGGTACCCAGTTGGGGATTCTGGCGGAAACCTTGGGTATGCGCGTGGTGTTCTACGATATCGAAGACAAACTGCCACTGGGTAACGCGCAACAAGTTCGCTCGCTGGCGGAAATGCTGGCGCAAGCTGATGTGGTCAGCCTGCACGTACCAGAAACACCTTCAACCCAAAATATGTTTGGTACCGCTGAGCTGGAAGCACTGAAGCAAGGTGCATTCGTGATTAACGCATCACGCGGTACTGTGGTGGATATCGATGCGCTGGCTGACGCTGTTAAAGCGGGTAAAGTGGCAGGTGCTGCGGTTGACGTATTCCCAGTTGAACCTAAATCTAACGATGATGAATTCCAAAGCCCGCTGCGTGGTTTGGACAATGTGATTCTGACACCGCACGTGGGCGGTAGCACTGAAGAAGCACAGGAAAACATCGGTATCGAAGTGGCTGGTAAGCTGGCGAAATACTCAGATAACGGTTCGACTGTGTCTGCGGTTAACTTCCCAGAGGTATCGCTGCCGCAATATCACGAAACCTCACGCTTGTTGCACATTCACAACAACCGTCCGGGTATTCTGATCAAGATTAACCAAGCCTTCTCTGAAAAAGGCATCAACATTGCGGCCCAATATCTGCAAACCACACCAGATATCGGTTATGTGGTAATGGAAGTCAACACCAGCCAAGCCGCAGAAGCACTGGAACAGCTGAAAGGCATTGAAGGGACTATCCGTACTCGCCTGCTTTACTAAGCTGGCTATTCGCGACAATTTTACAGGGCGTCCTTAGTGGCGCCCTGTTTATTTGAGCCAGATCCGGTACAATCGCAGCACTTAAGTTGCAACTTCCTGCAGGACAAACTTTATGGGCATTTCTGTAACCGCGCCCGCTTGGGCACTGGACGCCGGTACGCCGGAGTTATTGCTTTCCCCTCTTAATCACCTTGGCGTGATCAGCGTTACGGGTGAGCAAAACCGCACCTTTATTCATGGTCAAGTGACTGCCGATATCACCGCGGTCGACGCCAACGACTGGCGCTGGGGCGCTCATTGTGATGCCCGCGGCAAGATGCAGTCAGCATTTCGCGTGTTCAGCGTCGGCGATGCGCTGATGTTGTTGATGCCGAAAGACACCTTAGCCGGCGATCTGCCGGAATTTAAAAAATACGCCGTGTTTAGCAAAGCCGAGCTAACCGATGCCTCGGCTGATTACAGCCTGATTGGTGTTGCTGGTGCTCAAGCCGCCAGTTGGATCAGTGCTAAATTTGCCGCATTTGATGCCAGCCAAAAAGTATCACAGCTGGAAAATGGTGCGATTTTGCAAGATGGCGAACGCTTTATTGTGCTGCTGCCAACCGCAGAAGCGGAAACCTTGCTGGCCGGTGAAACCGCTGTAGACGATGTTGCTTGGCGCGCGTTGGAAATCCTCGCGGGTTACCCTAATGTGCCAGCGGCACACCAAGGGCAATTTGTGCCGCAGATGTGCAACCTACAAGCCGTAGATGGCATCAGCTTCAGCAAAGGTTGCTACATGGGCCAGGAAACCGTAGCGCGGATGAAATATCGCGGCGGTAATAAACGTGCGTTGTATATTTTGACGGGTAAGGCGAGCACGGCGGTGACAGCTGAAAGTCAGTTGGAAATTGCCATGGACGATGGCTTTCGCCCAATCGGTGCCATCATTGAGGTGGCACAGCAAAACGATGTGGTATTACTCACTGCGGTATTGCCAAACGATACCCCAGTCGGGGCGAAATTGCGGATTGCTGAGGATGCAGCTAGCGACCTCACCGTCGCACCACTGCCATACTCATTAGCAGATACAGAGTAAGCACCACGCCTACTCCTGCCTTTTACAAGAAAACGGAATACAACTTGAGTATTCCGTTATTCTTCGTCCAGATACTGTAATCTAATCTGCTCCACCTGCGGCAGAATCTTTTTAAAGCACAACACCAGATGCGGGTCAAAATGCTTGCCCGACTCCTCTTCGAGTAGCTTAATCGCATCGGCTACCGGCCACGCCTTTTTATAGGGTCTGACCGATGTCAGCGCATCAAACACATCTGCTATCGCCACAATACGCGCTTCAATCGGGATCTGCTCGGCACGCAGACCTTCAGGATAGCCACCGCCGTCCCAACGTTCGTGATGATATAAGGCAATCCGCCGCGACATCTGCAGTAAAGGATCGGGATGCTCGCCAATGATCTCGGCACCGATATTGACGTGCAGCTGCATAATTTTCCATTCGTCGCCATCGAGCTTACCCGGCTTACGCAAAATCGCATCCGGCGTGCCGATCTTGCCAATGTCATGCATCGGCGCAGCGTTATAGATAATGTCGCAAAAACTGTCGGGTAAGCCGGCATCTTGGGCGAGCAACTTAGAGAAATGGCTGACGCGAATCACGTGGGTGCCGGTTTCGTTATCTTTGTATTCGGCGGCGCGTCCAAGTCGCTTGATGATTTCAAAACGGGTTTGTTGTAGCTCAGACGTGCGTTCCTGAACCTGCTGTTCCAGATGCCGCCGTTGATCGTACAGATTGAGTTGACTGCGCACCCGCGCTTTCACAATAGCGGCACTGATGGGTTTAGTGATGTAATCAGCGCCGCCAATCTCAAACCCCAGCTGCTCGTCGGCTTCTTCAGTCATGGCGGTGACAAAAATCACCGGAATAGCACAGGTCATCGGATCCTGCTTGAGCCGCTGGCAAACCTCATAACCGCTCATGCCAGGCATCATCACATCCAACAGAATAATATCCGGTGGCGACTTCTGCGCCAGCTGCAGTGCCTTAGGGCCGTCAATCGCCACTTTTACACGATAATCGTCCGCGAGAATGCCCACCAGAATATCAATATTTTCTGCAGTATCATCCACGACTAACACGGTCGCTTTTTCCATCCACTCTTCTCCGTACTACGGCTTAACTTCCAAGTTCATTGAGCAATGTTTGTATTGCAGCGGCGGCATCATCGTAACGGTAGGCGGCTACCATAGTGGCGACCGGCTTTAACTTCCTTGCCAGCTGGCTATCCGCTTGTTGCTGCAATTGTTGAATACTGACCACCGCCTGAGGATCGGCATCTTCCAATATGGCCAACAGTTCGCTGAGATGTGGCGCTAACTCAGCCTCAGGTATTTGGCTATTGGTTGCGGCTGCATCACTGTCTTGTTCACCAAGTTGCCAGCGTTCAATGGCGCTGACAATCATTTTTATGCGACTTTCGATGGCGTCAAGCAGCTGTTGAAGTGGCGCTTGTTGCTCCAGTGCTATTTCTAAGTTGCGCGCATCCTCACTAAGACCTTCACTGGCGAGATTACCCGCCAGTCCTTTGAGCGTGTGCACCAATCGCTGCGCGTCGGTCAGTTTGTCAGCGGCCAACGCTTGCGTAATCTCCGCCACCACATCGCGTTGCCCTTCAGCAAAACGTTCCAAAATACGGTGATACAGACGTTTTGAGCCTTGTACCAGTTGCAAACCGCGGTCAACGTCGATGTCATCGCACACCGGCCAGTTCACCATCTGATGAGAATGAATTACATCAGCGGGTGCTAATTCGAGCGCATCTCCGGCAGCGCTATCGCCCAAATAATGCAGCAGCGTCTGATACAGCAGACTGACTTCAATCGGCTTCGCCAGATGATCATTCATCCCTGCCTCAATGCAGCGCTCGCGGTCACCGCTCATGGCATTGGCGGTCATCGCCACCACCGGCAAGTCGGTAAACTGGGGCTGTTTACGCAGTTCGCGGGTTGCCTGATAGCCATCCATCACAGGCATCTGACAATCCATCAGCACGAGATCAAACGGCTGTTGTGCCAATAGTTCCAGCGCTTCCTGACCATTATTGGCTATGGTCAGTTGCATGCCAGCCTGTTTCAGGAATTCTGAGGCAACCTCTTGGTTCATTTGGTTATCTTCCACCAGCAGAATACGTTTGCCACGCAGCTGATGCATGGCCACATGCGTTGTCTGCTGTTTACGCCGCACTGGCAGCGTGCCCTCTTTGCCGAGTGCCGACATAATACAGTCGAGCAAGCGTGAGGCACTGGCAGGTTTTGCGACATAGCCATTAATGCCGTTCTCTTCTAGCTGCTCCAGCAGCTCCTGACTGGCATGGGCCGATACCATAATAATCAGCGGGCTATCATCGATTTCATGGATTTTGGCAGCGGTTTCCACGCCATCCATTTCCGGCATCATCCAGTCAATTAGTGCTAAGCCGTAACCCGTGCTTTGATATTTATCGATCGCCTCATAACCACTGCGGGCGGTATCTACCACAAACCCCATACTTTCTAGCGTGGACTTCAGAATCGTGCGCGCGGTGGCGTTATCATCAACCACCAATACGGGCATGCCTTCGAGTTCGCGTTCGACTTTCAGCAGGGTGTTATCGGCCACATTGAGTTTGACGCTAAAGAAGAAGGTGCTGCCATTGCCATATTGGCTTTCTACGCCAATTTCGCCACCCATCAGCTCGACGAGCTGCTTGGAAATCGCGAGTCCGAGGCCGGTGCCGCCATAACGGCGCGTGGTGGTGCTATCGGCTTGCGAGAAGGAACGGAATAGCTTTTGTTGTTGCTCCTGAGTTAGGCCAATGCCGGTGTCTTTGACGGCAAACTTGAGCACAATTTGCTTATCGTTACGGGACAATTCAGTGACTGACAACATCACTTCGCCCTGTTCGGTAAACTTAATCGCGTTGCCGATCAGATTCACCAGCACCTGATTTAACCGCAGCGGATCGCCTTCAAGGTTGCCGGGGATATTGGGCGCGACCGAGAACAATAACTCCAGTTGCTTGTCGGCGGCGCGCAATGAAAACATATCGGCTAAGTCTTCCAGCAGGTTATCGAGCTGGAATGGCACGGTTTCAATATCCAGTTTGCCGGCCTCGATTTTTGAGAAGTCGAGGATGTCGTTCAAAATACCCAACAGTGAGCGCGATGAGCGTTCAATTTTCTCTAAATAGTCGTGCTGTTTATTATCGAGTTCAGTCTGCAAGCAGAGCTGCGACAGGCCGATAATTGCGTTCATCGGCGTACGGATTTCGTGCGACATATTGGCAAGGAAATCACTCTTGGCATTACTGGCGGCATCGGCCTGATCGCGCGCTTCCAATAAGTCTTGCGATAGCGTCTTCAAGGCCGAGATATCCGCCATGGTCATCACCACTGACATGGTATCGACTTTGTCGGTTTTATTGCGCAGCACCGCATTAACCGCCATCCACTTACAACTGCCATCCGCGCTGATGATTGACCATTCAGCGCTGAAGTTTTGCATCTCGCCACGATTGAGTTTGGCAAGCAGCTCCGCCGCCTCTTCGCGTTGTTCTTCTGCCAACAAGTCGACAAACAAACGATGCTTGAGATTCTGTACCGGGATGTCCAGATAGTTGCCAAAGAAGTCATTGCAGTCGAGGATCACGCTGGCACTATCGAGATTGACAATGCCCATCCCAGCGCAGTCAAACAGAGCGCGGAAATGCGCTTCGCTGCGCTCCAATTCGGTTTCCATGCGTTTACGATCGCTGACATCCATCAGATAGCCGTTCCACAGCAAACCTTCTGGTGTATTGCTGCCACGGGCCCCCGCTTCTAACCAGCGATAGCCGCCGTTGGGGTGCTTAAAGCGAAACACGATATTCCACTGCATGCCCTGTTTGCCGTTGAGCAAACGCGTGATGAGTTGCCGATCATCCGGATGCACCCGGCTCGCCACCAGATCATATTCGCCCACCACTTCATCACGGTGATAACCCAAAGTGCTGATGGAGGAGTTGGAGATAAAGGTAAAGCGCCGCGCTTCGTCCACATCAACCAATAACTGATACACAGTACAAGGCACAGATTCGGTAATATTTTCCAGCTGTTGCCGCGACTCCAGTAGGCGCTCGTTCGCTAGCTTGGTTTCGGTAATGTCATTGAGACTGCCATCGAAATATAACGGCTCGTCGTTGTCATCGTAGCAGGCCTTGGCTTTTTCATGGATCCAGCGAATTGAGCCATCACGATGACGAATGCGAAACTCCACTTCCACGGCGCGATGCTCGGCAATGGCGCTTTCAATCGCTTTCACGTGTTTAGGCAGATCTTCAGACACAATGAGCGACGATAGTCCGGTTTCACGATGATTGAAGAAATAGGAGGTCGGATAGCCGGTGATATCGGTGATGTTGTCGCTGACAAATTCCAGCGGCCAGCCTTCTTCCACATAGACACGGAAAATGGCCACCGGCACGTTAGTGGCTAAGCTGCGAAAGCGTGATTCACTTTCACGGATCTTGCGCTCTACCGCGATCTGCTCGGTCATATCGTGGATAGAAGCAGCCACCTGACGGCGACCATTAAGATCCGGTGGCAGTTTACTCAGGCCAATTTGCGCCTGAAACTGACTGCCATCGGCCCGCAGTACCGGGAATGATTTGCCAAAGCCCATGATGCGGTCTTTGCCCGCTTCAACAAAGCCATCACGCAACTGCGCATGGTGACCACGAAACTCTTCCGGCACCAATTGCTCCACTTGCAGTGACAACAACTGCTTGGCGCTATATCCGAGCAGCGATTGGCAGCGTGAGTTACTGAATACCAGTTTGCCGCCATCATCAATAATCAACATGGCTTCGGGCGCCGCTTCCAACACCGCATTTGACCATGTAGCGGAAGAAAACTGCTCGGTAACATCGGTAAACAACATCTCCACCGACACCACTTGATTATCTTCGTCAATAAATGGCTGCATGAAGACATCGAGGCGGTGCAGCATGCCTTCCGCATTTTGCATTTCGACCTGGTGTGGCGGCACTGATTCGCCATTGAAAGCGCGTTCCATGTACTGCCAGTTTTTCTCATTCAGTGAATGACTGGAGAACAAGCGTTGATATTTACGCTTCACGATCTCCGGGCTGATACCAAGCACTTTCTGTACGCCGTCACTGACATGCAGTAGCTGACCATCATGTCCCATTGAGCAATAAAATGACTTCTCACTCATGCCGTCAATCAGCTGGGCAAAGCGATTACCGCGTGAGTCCAGCAATGCCTGCTCACGTTGCGCTAACATTTGTGCCATCTGGTTAAAACTGCTGGTCAAAGTGGCAATTTCACGCACGCCGCGACGGGGTTCCGGCAGCGGTTCGAGCTTGCCGTGGCTAAAGCGGCTGATGCCCGCTTCGAGCAGCTCTAGCGGTTTGGTCAGACGCCGAGCGGTGTAGTAACTGGCAAGCACTAACAGTAACACCAAAGACAACAGCCCGAGGGTCATGATGGCAAAATCAAGTAGAAACGACAGCCATAACTGACGCGTAGGCGTCAGCACCACAACCCGCCAATCCAGCGGGGCGACCTTGCTGACACTGGCCAGATATTCGGTGCCATTCGTCGCAGTAAGATTGATCTGCTGTCCGACGCTATTTAACACCCGCTGCGCTTCAAGGCCGTCCTGACTGTTTGCAAGCCACAGCTTTAGCTGTTGCTCTTGTTTTGACACTTGGCCGGGCGCGTAAATCAGCAAGCCACGATGGTCGATAACCAACAGCTTATTGGCATCAATACCGAGCTGTTCCGGCATAGAGCCAAGAGCAATATCGGCCGTCACCACCCCTAAAGGTTCATCACTGTTACCAAAGGGATGGGAGAAGGTCACCATCAGCGCGTCACCTGCGCCGGAATCAAAATAAGGAGTGGTCCAATAGCCGTTCGGATGTTTTAGCGCCTCAGTCCACCATTGCCACTCGCCATTACTGTAGTCGTAGGCTTCTTGGCCGATGTCCATGTTGGCAATACTGAGATCTCGCCGATAAGCGTAGGGTGCAAACCTTGGCTGCGCGCTAAACATCCCCGGTTTAAAAGCAATGGCGCCGCCAAACAGGCCATTATTGCGCTGTAAGCGGCTGGATAACACATCGTAGAGATAGTTGGGCAGTTGCGCTGCTTGCCATTGAATATTATTGAGTGAGGACGCTAAGGTTTGGGTGTTGGATTGCGCCAAAAATAACTCAGATTGCAACTTTTGTGCGGCATCTTCTGATTGCTCTTCCAGCTCGCTAAAAAAGGTATTTCCCTGATACTGGTAGTTCAGCCACCCAGCAATGCAATAAATCAGGGTCATGACAATAATTAGTGGAATAGCAAGCTGCGATAGAATACGACGCCGAAAGGTCTGAAATGACGCAAGATCCCGCATTAATGATTCCCTTTAGTCAGCTGCTCTGATTACGTAAGTTCACAATATACCAACATCATTAACTCAGTGTAATAACACGAAGGTAAAGCTTAAGTATATGATTTTTTCGTTACATAGCGCGTTGCCGCACAGTTGCGAACGGCGCTTCAAATGACGCTCCTGACGAATCGATTGCCGCATGTGAACTTAATCTTTCGCGGTTGCGCAGTTAACTGCAAATAGCCATTAGAATTTTGCTAAGCTAAGCAATCAAACGCCCCCGCTGTTGCGGTTAAAGGCAAAGGACTAGCATGACCGATTCTCGATTTTCTGCCATCGTCACTCTGCGCCAGATCAGTAAAGGATTTAACGATGGCGATCAGTACCATCAGGTACTCAAACAACTCAATCTCAGTATTCTGCCAGGCGAAACTGTGGCACTAACCGGCCCCAGTGGCAGTGGGAAAAGTACCCTGCTCAATATTATTGGCGGTTTTGAACAGGCCGATAGTGGCGAACTGAGCCTGCTGGGGCACAGCACCCAACACTGGCACGATCCGCAGTGGAGTGACTTTCGCCGCCGTTCACTCGGCGTGGTATTTCAGCAATACAACCTGCTAACGCCGCTCAATGTCGCCGATAATATTCAGTTTCCTTTGAGTCTGTTAGGGGAGCCATGGAATGACTGGTGCGATTATCTAGTCAATAAACTCGGCATTGCCGAACTTAAACAACGCGCCGTCGAGCAGCTCTCTGGTGGTCAGCAACAACGCGTAGCCATCGCCAGAGCGTTAGCGCACCGCCCTGCTCTGTTACTGGCCGATGAGCCCACCGGTAACCTCGATGCCCATGCTGGCGAAGAGGTCATGCAACTGCTGGTCAAGTTAGCGGCCGATGCAGGTACCGCTATTTTGATGGTGACTCACAGCGATAGCGCCGCCCACTACATGACCCGTCGTTGGCATCTCGAACAAGGCAATATCCATGAGTAGTTTTGGGCTCAGCTGGTGCGCCCTCAAAGTCTATCTGGCGCACTACCGTCAGGCGCCGTTGCAGGCTGGGGCGATTTTGCTCGGTATCATCCTCGCGGTGACCCTGCTGGTTGGGGTCAAAGCCACCAATGATAATGCGATTCACAGCTATCAGGATGCCGGCGAAGCATTAGGCGCGCAGGCGAGTCTGTTTATTTCCAGCAAAAGCCGCCGCGGCAGCATTGATCAGCAGTTGTATTTCGACATAAAAGCCGCAGGTATCGCCGCCATGCCGGTTGTGAGTGGGACGTTGGATGACAGTGATGGTAAACCGTGGCACGTTACTGGCAGCGACGTTATCGCCGCCATGTCTGCACTTACGCATCACACCGACCCACACGCCGCAGCTAAGGTAAATCCACTGGCCCAATTACCACTGGTGCGGCTGCTTGCTGGTGAGCCGCTGATTGTAATGAGTCAAAGCCAATTTGACGCTATGGGCTTTAGTGCCACAGGCCAGCACCAGTTGCTGCTAGGAGGCATGGCGCTGACTGCGATTCCCTTGCCTGACAGTGCCAATCTTGGCCATCGGCTATTTCTCGATATTAGTGTTGCCCAGCAGTTGCTTGGACAACCGCAACAACTAAGTTATATCGCGCTGTTTGGTGACATTGAAACGCTGAAACAACAGCTGCGTGCCAGTCATATCGACCTCAAGCAGGTATTACTCACGCCACAAGATCAGGGCAAAGCGCTGACCGATCTGACCGCGAGTTTTCACCTCAATCTCAATGCGATGGCGATGCTGGCTTTTTTGGTAGGGCTGTTTATCGCCTACAATGGGGTGCGCTACAGCCTGATGAAACGGCAGAGGTTATTGATCCAGCTGATGCAACAAGGTATCAGCCGCCGTGCGCTATTTAGCAGTCTGTTAGCCGAGCTGGTGCTACTGGTGTTTATCGGTTCAGCCATCGGTTTTGTCTTAGCGCTGCAATTGAGCCAATGGCTGCAACCTATGGTGGCGATGACCTTAGAACAGCTTTATGGTGCCACGTTACTGCCGGGTCAATGGCGCTGGCAGTGGTGGGCGCAAGGCGCCGGACTGACGCTGGTCGCAGCGCTACTGGCCTGTGTGCCGCTGTATCGTAGCTTGAGTCACGGCAGTTTAGCCCAAGGTGGAAAACGCTATCTGCAAGCACTCGCCCACCATCTTACCCATCAACGCCTGTTTATTATCGGCATAGTGCTACTGTTGCTGACAGCGCTGGGTTATCCCTTTAGTCAGCAACATCGGCAAAGCTTAGCGCTGCTCGGACTACTGACGATTGCGATTCCGCTGTTATTACCTCAGTTGCTGCAATGGGGATTGGCCTTGCTGACCAAGCTTACGCGACCGGGGCTGTGGCGCTACGCAATTGCCGAGAGCCGCGAGCTAATTGCACCGCTGGGGTTAGCCATGATGGCACTGCTACTGGCATTGTGTGCCAACATCGCCATGAACACTTTGGTGGGCAGTTTTGATCAGACCTTGCGTAGCTGGCTGTCAACGCGGCTACATGCCGATCTTTATCTGCATCCGGGCAGCGACAATATTGCCCCGATTGAGCGTTATCTGCGCCAACATCACCCTGAATTGGTCTATTTCTATCAGTGGCAAGCGCCCTACTTTGCGGCAGCGGGCCAGATCCAGCCTATCAACCTCATCGGCCGTGATGATGTGTCAATCAGCGAAACGACGGTGTTTAAACAGCCAGCAACAGTAGCTGGACAGCAAGCCGCTGTGGCACAGACGATTGCGGGCAATGCGGTATTTATCAGCGAGCCGTTAGCACTAAAACTTAAGCTACAGCCCGGTGATAGCATTGCGCTGTGTGGCGATAGCCAGTGCCAGCAAGCGACTCGATTGCCGATCGCCGCGATTTACTTTGACTATGGTAATCCAAAGGGCGAAATGGTGGTTAGCCCGCCGCTGTGGCAACGTCTGTCATTGCCAGCCGAGCCGATTGGGTTAGCGCTCGGCCATGTGAAGGCTATCGACACACTGACCCGTGAACTCGAACAGCAGTTTGCTTTAAACCCGGCACAAATATACAGCCAGCAGCGTATTCGCAGCCAAGCCATCGCCATGTTTAATAAGACTTTTAGCATTACCTTAGTGCTCAATACCCTCACCTTATTAGTGGCGGCGATTGGCTTGTTTAGTGCGGTGTTGATGATGACCCAATCACGGCAAGCGCCGCTGGCCATGTTACGCGCGCTAGGAGTTGAGCAAACACGAATTTGGCGCATGTTGTTGGTACAGATAATCATCGTGGTGCTGCTGACCTGCTTATTAGCCTTGCCATTGGGCGCCATCCTAGGTTACCTGCTGATTAATAAAGTGACCTTGCAGGCCTTCGGCTGGACCATCGCGATGCTGTGGGATTGGTGGGCTTATGGCCGGGTGGTGCTGCTGTCACTGCTGTGCGCTATCGTTGCCGTGCTGTTGCCACTTTACTGGCAAAGCCGACGGTCTTTAGTGTCATCCTTGCAACAGGAGGTGATGTGATGCGTCGCTGGCAACTGACTTTCGCGATGTTAGCACTGGGGCTGTTAAGCGCCTGCAAACCACCACCAGCAAACGATGCCAGCATGGGCGAGTTGATGGGGCGCGCCGATGATAACTTTGCCAAAGTCACGCCCAATCAAGCGCTGAAGTTTCCGCAAGATCATCTGGCACATCCGAAGTTTCGCCAAGAGTGGTGGTACCTCACCGCCAATCTGACCACTGACAGCGGCGAAGCACTGGGATTGCAATGGACCCAGTTTCGCATAGCGCTCAACAGCCAGGCTCCCAACAACCACTCAGCCTGGGCCTCGAATCAACTATGGATGACCCACGCAGCTATTACTACCGCAAGCAGTCACCAAACTGCGGAACGCTGGAGTCGGGATATTCAGCTTGCTGGTGCGCCAGCGGGAGTTAGCGGACTGCCACTCAATGTGTGGAATGAAAACTGGCGTTGGCAGGCAAGCGCCACCCATGATGCCAGCAATCCCAATGACGGTTTACTCCCGGCGACCCTGAACGTTAGCGATAACGAGGTCAGCTATCGCCTCAGTCTGACCAGTCGCGCGCCGTTAGTGCTGCAGGGTGATAACGGCTACAGCGTTAAAAGCGCCGATAGCAAAGTCGCCTCTTACTACTATTCGCAGCCCTTCATTCAGGTACGCGGTCAGGTCAAGCTGCACGGCCAATGGCAGAAAGTCAGTGGCCAAGCTTGGCTTGACCGCGAGTGGAGCTCAGAGTTTTTGACTCGACAGCAACAAGGCTGGGACTGGTTTGCGATTCGGCTCGATGATGGCTCAGCGTTAATGTTGTTTCAGCTGCGAGGCGCTGGCGCTAGCACACCATTTTTCAGTGGCAAACGCAGTTGGCCCAACGGTAGACAAAACGCCATTGCCGCTAAGGATATTCAGCTACAAGCAACCCAATATCACAGCGTTGGCGCTAAACGTTACCCGGTAGCATGGCAGATTAACCTGCCAACTGAGCAGCTTCAGCTTGAGGTGACGGCGCTTAATGCCAATGCGCGCATGCCACTCTCGGTAAATTACTGGGAAGGGCCAATAAACGTCACTGGCAGCCAAAATGGCACAGGCTATCTTGAGCTCACTGGCTACTAACGCAGCACTGCGCGTCCATAACGAGCAGCCATCGACTGCCCGCTAAATGGGATAACGCTATTGCTGGCGCTGATGGTAGTAATCGAGCGTGGTCAAGGCCAGTTTGAAAACATCGGCAGTGTCATCACCATCAACATTTTTCACCACGGTTACGGCCCGCTGGTGTTCGCGGCACATGATGGTCATGGTGATACCGCCCATACTCCCGCCAGAATGCATCACGGCCTGCGGCATGTCGGCCATCATCGCCAATGCCTCAGCATCATCACGATACTTGGCGCGCTGGCGATAATTATCAAACCCGATCATCCAGCCGATGCCAAAATTCACCGGCGTGCCGTCGGTTAAATGCGCTTTACTGAACATCAACGCTTGGGTAGCGGGTTTAAGATAGTCATTATCGAGCTGCGCCAGTGCAAAGCGGTCGACGTCACTTGGCGTCGCAATAAAACCACCAGCGGCCCATTTATAGCTGTGATCGGTTTGTGGTGAGTTTTGCAGCAGCCCCTCATGGACACTGTAAGGACGAGCGCGCTGACTGATGATGGCATATTGATCATCAAACACCATATCCGTCAGTTGCAGCGGCTGAAACACTTCTTGTTGCATAATCTGCCGAAAACTGCGCTTACCATCAGCCCCTTCCATGGCCGCACTCACCAGCGTCCAACCAAAAGTGGAATAGCTAAAGGCACTTCCCGGTGTAAACAACAGCGGATCCTGTTTAAACAGTTCAAGACTCGCCGTCACCGACGCAAATGGGGTATTCAGCAAAAATTCGTTAGCACCTTCTTTATAGTGACGAATACCCGCTGTGTGGGAGGTAAGCTGCCTAAGGGTAATGGTCGGTTTGTCCTGTGGCCAGCTCGGCACATATTGGGTCACGGGCGCATCAAAGTCGATTTTCCCTTGCTGATACAAGCGCATCAGCCCAGCGGTAGTAATCACTTTCGCCACACTGCCAATCCGCAGTTTATGCGCCGGTGTCATCGCGACATGGTTTTCCAGATCGGCGTAACCATAGCCTTGGGCCCACACAATGCCGCGGTTATCAGCCACTGCGACGCTAATACCGGGGACCGTGGGACTGCTGATGGCAGCGGTAAATAGCTTATCAAGGAGAGCGGGGATATCAGAGGCGTCGGCCCACGCTGCTGAAATGGAACAGCTCAATAGCGTTAGCATCGAAATCAGTTGCTTCATCGTTAGTTTATGGTTGTTGTTTTTATATCTCACCACTATAACCAAAAGCGAACACCTAGCTCGACAGTCGGCGCAGTTGATGATGTAAGTAAGTGTTTAAATCATTCGCCAAACATTCGGTTCGCCTTAAAACGTGAGCTATTACGCAAGAGTGCAGAAACAAATCGTTGCCGATATCCCATTCCATTCACTACCGCTAAAGTGGAGTTTATTCAGCGCGCAAGCTCACGTAAGGTGTTAGGCCAACGCCAAAGAACCAGGAATTTTCCCATGTTTAAAGCCCTTCTACTTGAGCAACAACAAGGCCAGACAGTAGCTCAGGTCACTCAGGTGGCTGAAAGTCTGCTGCCCGACGGTGATGTCACCGTTAAAGTCAGTTACAGCTCGCTTAACTATAAAGATGGTTTGGCCGTGACTGGCACGGGCAAAATTATTCGCCAGTATCCCATGGTGCCGGGTATCGACTTTGCCGGCGAAGTAGTGCAATCGGCCGATCCACGTTATCAGGCTGGCGATAAGGTTATTCTGACTGGCTGGGGCGTAGGCGAAAATCACTGGGGCGGAATGGCCGAACTTGCACGGGTAAAAGGCGACTGGCTGGTACCTATGCCCGCCAATTGTGATGCGGCCACGGCGATGTTGATTGGGACCGCCGGACTCACTGCGATGTTGTGCGTACAAGCCATTGTGGATGCCAAAATCCCAACCGATGCAGGTGAAGTGTTAGTCACCGGTGCTAGCGGCGGCGTCGGCAGCACTGCGGTGGCGTTGCTGGCCAAACTCGGTTATCAAGTTACTGCCAGTAGCGGGCGGCTCGAGAAAAACGGCCCGTTGCTGACGGCCTTAGGTGCAACGCAGTTACTTGATCGAAATGAGTTAGCGGAACCATCGCGGCCCTTGGAAAAGCAGCGTTGGGCAGCGGTAGTTGATACCGTCGGCGATCAACCGCTGGCAACCGCCTTAGCGCAGATGAACTACGGTGGTGTTGCCGCCATTTGTGGTTTAGCTGCGGGCTATAAACTGCCGACCACTGTGATGCCATTTATTCTGCGTGGCGTTAGCTTGCTCGGCATCGATTCGGTGTATTGTCCACGAGAAAAACGCATTGCCGCGTGGAACCGAATTTTAGAACTGTTACCCGCCAGTTTCTTTGAGCAGGCAGGTACCGAAATCAGCTTGGCCGAAGTACCACAATATGCCGCCGATATCGTCAAAGGTGCGGTTACTGGCCGTACACTTGTGAAAATTTAGTTCAGCTTATTCAGCCTGCGCGTCAGCGGCGTCATGCTACTTACGCGCAGGTTGAAGTATCACCTTCCCAGCGCAACAAGCACCCCCTCTCATTCGCCGTCGACAATCTTCCACAGTCACAGCAATGCAACATTGTTTCACAATTTAGCTATACATGACTTTTCCGATTCGTGTAGCCTTGAGCCACGAGTACCCGCAATTTGTATAAGAGCTAACAATGACCATAAAAAAGATATTCTTCAGTGGCTTACTATTGGCCAGCTGCAGCGCATTGGCGCAGGCTGAAACTGTAGAACAACTTGCCTCCAAGATAGAACCTGATGTGATTAAGTGGCGTCATCATTTCCACCAATATCCGGAGCTCTCCAACCGCGAAGTCAACACCGCCCAATACGTGGCGAACTATCTTAAAAGTCTGGGGCTGGAGGTACACACTGGTGTCGCGAAAACGGGCGTAGTCGCGGTACTAGACAGTGGCAAGCCGGGGCCGGTGGTGGGCTTACGTGCCGATATGGATGGTCTACCAGTAAAAGAGATGAATTCACTGCCTTATCGCTCAGAAGTTGTCGGCGAATACCGTGGTGAGCAGGTGCCGGTGATGCACGCTTGTGGTCACGACACCCACATGGCGATGCTGATGGGCGCAGCCAAGATTTTAGTCGAGCAAAAAGCGCAGCTAAAAGGCAAAGTGAAATTTATCTTCCAACCCGCTGAAGAGGGAGCGCCAGACGGTGAAGAGGGTGGCGCTGAATTAATGGTTAAAGAAGGCGTGTTGAAAAATCCAAATGTGGATGTGATGTTTGGCCTGCATATCAACTCAGCAACCGATGTCGGCACCGTCAAATACCGTGCTGGCGGCATTATGGCCGCCGTTGATACTTTTAAAGTGGTGATTAAGGGCCGTCAGGCACATGGCGCCTATCCGTGGAAAAGTGTTGACCCGATTGTGACCGCTGCACAAATGGTGATGGCGCTGCAAACCATTGTTAGCCGCGAGCTGACGATTATCGATGATGGCGCCGTCGTAACCGTTGGCATCATTAAAGGCGGTAATCGCTCCAACATCATTCCCGCCGAAGTGACCCTTGAAGGTACGATTCGCACACTCAACCCCACTGCCCGTGCCATGATCCACGAAGCAATGCAGCGCAAGGTAAAAGCGATTGCGGAAAGCATGCGTGCTTCTGCTGAGCTTATGCTGCCTTATGGCCCGGCTTATCCGATTACCTATAACGATCCAAGTTTAATGTCGCAGATGTTACCAACCTTGGTGCGCACAGCGGGCAATGAACATGTCGTTGAAGCAAAAGCCGTGACGGGCGCAGAAGATTTCTCTTTCTTCCAGACGCAGGTGCCCGGTCTGTATCTGTTTGTCGGCGGCAAGCCACTGAATGTCCCCGCGGCGGATGCACCAGCACACCATACACCTGATTTTTATGTCGATGATGCAGGTATGAAACTTGGAGTTGAAGTGCTGACGAACCTGACTATGGATTATATGAAACAGCACTAATCCCGCGTACTGACTTAGGTTGGGTGATGATGAGTCACCTAATCTGAGTCACACAAACAGCAAAATAGTGACTAACATCACAAAATTAGTTACATAAGTTAGCTTAGCTGGCTTAGGTTTTTCTAATTATCTAAAGATTTCCGCCACTTATTAGCAGTGATAGTTTAGCGCCGATTCAGAACAGCGAACTCTGAAACAGAGCAGACTGGCAGGAGTTCCTCAGGGCATCGCCCACTACCTGTTAGCGCTGGATGCGCGCTTCTCATCGCAGTGTCCACCGCCGAATAACTATCACAGAGCTAATCACTATGAAAAAAGTCAAACTGACGCTACTTACCGCACTGGTAAGCGCTGCCGCCGTGCTAACCCCAGCACACGCAGATGAACAGCAAGTTGATGTACTGCTTATCGGCGGCGGCATCATGAGCGCTACTTTAGGTACCTATCTGCAGGAGCTAGAGCCAGACTGGTCAATGACCATGGTTGAGCGCCTCGACGGTGTCGCTAAAGAAAGCTCCAACGGCTGGAACAACGCCGGTACCGGCCACTCAGCGCTGATGGAACTGAACTACACGCCAGAAATGCCAGATGGCAGCATCAATGTCGACAAGGCCATCAAAGTTAACGAAGCCTTCCAAATCAGCCGTCAGTTCTGGTCTTATCAAGTTGCCAACGACGTGATGCACAATCCGGAAGCGTTTATCCGCACCGTTAACCACATGAGCTTCGTTTGGGGTGATAAAAACGTTAACTTCTTGCGTAAGCGTTATGCCGAACTGCAAAAAAACACCCTCTTCCAAAGCATGGATTACAGCGAAGACCAAGAGCAGATCCGTAAGTGGGCACCACTGCTGATTGAAGGTCGTGATCCACAGCAAAAAGTGGCCGCGACCCGTTCTGTCATCGGGACTGACGTAAACTACGGCGAAATCACCCGCCAATTAGTTGCAGGCCTGCAAACTAAAGCTAACTTCGATCTGCAACTGCAAACTGAAGTACGTAAGCTGCACCAGAATGCCGATAAAAGCTGGACGATTACCGTTGCAGATTTAGCCCATGATGAAGAAGAGCACACCATCAATGCGAAGTTCGTGTTCATTGGTGCCGGTGGTGCCGCACTGCCGTTGCTGCAAGAGTCTGGTATTCCAGAAGGTGAGGCTTACGGTGGCTTCCCTGTTGGCGGTCAGTTCCTGATCTGTGATAACCCAGACGTAGTAAAACAGCACGTCAACAAAGCTTATGGTCAGGCTGAAGTCGGAGCTCCACCGATGTCAGTTCCACACTTGGACGCGCGTCGAATTGACGGTAAAGAAGTGCTGCTGTTTGGCCCATTCGCGACCTTCTCAACTAAGTTCCTGAAAAACGGTTCACTGTGGGATCTACTCGGTTCGACCACCACAGATAACGTTATCCCGATGATGAAAGTGGGTCTGGATAACTTCAATTTGGTGCAGTACCTGATCCAACAAGTGATGCTGGATGATGAAGATCGTTTTGCTGAACTGCAGAAATACTATCCGACGGCTAACAAAGCCGACTGGAAACTGTGGACTGCGGGCCAACGTGTGCAAATCATCAAAAACGATCCTGAAAAAGGCGGTCGTTTGCAATTCGGTACAGAAGTGGTTTCGTCAAAAGACGCAACCCTGGCAGCACTGTTGGGCGCATCACCTGGCGCATCAACCGCTGCACCTATCATGCTGACCGTGATGGAAAAAGTGTTCGGTGACAAAGTCGCGGGTAAATGGAATGCCAAGCTGAAAGAGATCATTCCATCTTACGGCACCAAACTGAATGGCAATGTCGCGGCCACCGAGCGTGAACTGAACTACACCAGTGAAATGCTGCACCTGCACAAGCCACAGGCGCCTAAAACCGTGGCGCCAGCTGGTGATGAAACTGTCACTCTGCCAAAGCAAGAACAGGTCGCTAACATTGAGCTGTAATTTGCAGCTGCAATAACCACAAAAAAGCCTCGCAAAAGTGAGGCTTTTTTATTGAATCGACAATACCGAAGATTAATTTTCAGCGTCGAAAACAGCGTTAAATCAACTTTAGTCGTATGGTAATTCCGATTTCAAACACAATAGCGTTTAAAACAAGAATCATCTATCGGGCTTTTCAATAGTGCAGAGTGGAGTAAATACTTCAGTTTAGATTAATAAAAGTCTTATATAACGCGCCTTTGCGCATATTTATGCACTACCAACATCGTTAACACCTTGATAAAATTTGGCAAAACACCTAACGGCAAGTTAACTTTCCGCGATATAATTCACTGTCGATGGGCCTCTTTACATCTCCGAAAAAACTAATAAAATTGACTCCCGTCACAGTTTTAGTTGCTCAAGTTAACTTATTTAGCTCAGCAGTTACGAATCATTCAAACATTTTCCGTCACTTAAGTTAACGGCAGTTTAGCAAAACATCTCACAAGATCTGAACTGGCGCATATCCCAAAATATGCGTCCAAGCAGAGGATGCCCACGCTCATTTTTAAGGATAGCGAGAGTTCCCCTACTTTTGATACTCAGTGACTAAATGCCGTAGGACGTTCACAGAGCGATATCAAAATGAGAAAAGCAAAACGTTTAAGGCTAGCCGCGCCTGCAAGTGTTTCATCATTTTTCAGTTCCGCCCAAAGTCAGTTGCAGGAAAAGGTTGATGTGCTACTGATTGGTGGTGGCATCATGAGCGCTACCATGGGGACTTACCTGCAAGAGTTAGCGCCCAATTGGTCGATCATGATGGTCGAAAGACTCGATGCTGTAGCCAAAGAAAGTTCAAATGGCTGGAATAACGCGGGCACTGGCCACGCCGCACTAATGGAACTGAACTACACCCCAAAAATGCCTGATGGCAGTATCAATATTGATAAAGCTGTCAGCGTCAACGAGGCGTTTCAAATCAGCCGTCAGTTCTGGGCCCATCAGGTAGAAAAGAAAGTACTCGGTCGTCCCGATAGCTTCATTCACACCGTCGACCACCTGAGTTTTGTCTGGGGTGATGAGAACGTTGAATATCTCAAAGCGCGCCATGAGCTGCTGCAACAGAACACCCTGTTTCAAAACATGGAGTTCACCGAAGACAAAGCCTTGCTGCAAAAGTGGGCACCATTATTGATGGAAGGACGCGATCCTAATCAAAAAGTGGCCGCTACCCGCTCTGAAATGGGCACAGATGTCGACTTTGGTGAGATTAACCGTCAGTTGGTCAACAGCTTACAACGCCATGATAACTTCAGTCTGCGTCTGCAATCGGAAGTACGTAAACTGCAGCAAAACGCCGATAAGAGCTGGACAGTGACCATTGCTGATCTGGCCAACGGTAAGCGTGAATATCGTATCAACGCCAAGTTTGTGTTTATTGGTGCCGGTGGCGCGGCATTGCCGCTGTTGCAAGCATCAGGCATTCCAGAAGCCAGCCAATACGGCGGTTTCCCTGTCGGTGGACAGTTCCTTATCTGTGACAACCCAGAAGTGGTAAAACATCACAAAGCCAAAGCCTATGGCAGAGCCGAAGTGGGCGCGCCGCCGATGTCAGTACCGCACTTGGATACTCGTTACATCGAGGGTAAAGATGTGCTGCTATTTGGCCCATTTGCCACCTTCTCCACTAAGTTTTTGAAAAACGGTTCTTTCCTCGACTTGATCCGTTCCACAAACCACAACAACCTGCTGCCGATGACTCGCGTCGGTTTAGATAACTTTGGTTTGGTGAAATACCTGATGAGTCAGGTGATGCAGAACGATAATGATCGTTTTAACGCGCTGAAAAAATATTATCCCAATGCCCGTAAATCCGATTGGAAACTGTGGACCGCAGGTCAGCGGGTACAGGTGATTAAGAAAGTGAAAAAAGGTGGTCAGCTGCAGTTTGGTACTGAAGTGGTGGCTGCACAGGATGGCACCATTGCCGCCCTACTGGGGGCTTCACCTGGCGCATCAACTGCCGCGCCTATCATTCTGAACGTGTTGGAACGGGTATTCCCCGATAAAGTCAGCGGTGAATGGCGCGACAAGCTACGCCACATCATTCCGTTCTACGGTAAGCAGTTGAACGGCGATTTGGCTGCCACCGAACGCGAATTGCTGTACACCAGTGAAGTACTGCAACTGCAAAAGCCTGAGACTCACCAAGCTAAGAACCTTGAGCAGCAAGATCTGCAACATCTGGCGAGCTAACACTCACCAGCTAAGCATTAAGCCCTGCTATTGCGGGGCTTTTTATTGGCCAATAGCCGACATATTACCTCACTTTGCGGCCGTTATAAAAACGCCACACTAGCGTCACCATTTGTTAATAAATAGTTGCAATCATCATCCCGAGACAACCACTCGTCACGGTGATGAAGATGCCTGTGCGCCAGACTCCAGACTCCAAGCGACCATTAATCGCCGTCCTCATAGTGGCTGCGAGCATTATTGTGATTCACCTGTTTATCCGCCCAATCATGCCGATAGATGAAACACGCTACATATCCGTTGCCTGGGAGATGTGGCAAAGCGGCAACTGGCTTGTCCCCCATGAAAATGGTCAACCTTACGCGCATAAGCCGCCATTGCTGTTTTGGCTGATAAATCTGGCGTGGTCGGTGACGGGCGTGCACGAGTGGTCAGCACGCAGTATGATTCCACTGTGTTCGTTGGCAAACTTTGTACTGCTCTATTATTTCGCTAAAGCGCTACTGCCTAAGAGCCCAAAAACGGCGATGTTGGCCCCAGCAGTATTGCTCGCAAGTGCAGTGTGGCTGTTTTATCTACCCACCACTATGTTTGACCTATTGCTGACCTTGTGGGTGTTAGCGTTCTGCTTGGCGATCGTGCACGGCAGTCAACACAACTATTGGCGCCATTGGCTGCTAGCAGCGGTGATGTTTGCCGCAGGCTTACTGACCAAAGGCCCAGTTATGCTGCTTTATTGTTTACCCTTTGTCGGGCTTTATCCGCTCTGGCGCCAACCTAATAGCGTTCAGACAAGACGCTTCTGGGGCTACTGCGGCTCAGCCATTGGCTTAGGCATAGTGCTGATGTTGCTGTGGGTCATTCCGGCGGTGATACACGGCGGCCCGAGTTATGAAAACGAACTGCTATGGAAACAAACCTCTGGGCGGATGGTGAACTCCTTTGCCCATGCGCGGCCGTTTTACTGGTATGTGCTGCTGTTACCACTGCTGATAATGCCACTACCGCTGCTGCGCTCATTTTGGCGTGGCGTTAGACAACCACAATCGGCCGTTGATAGAGCGCTGCTATTGCATCTCGTTAGCCTTGTCTTGGTGTTTAGCCTTATCAGCGGCAAACAGATCCACTACATGATCCCGCTCATGCCATTTGCAGCGTTGTGGATAGCGCATCGCTTACCGCTGCTGCAACTGCGCGAGTGGTATCTGACGAGCCTTTTACTTGTGCTGGCCGCCACCACGCTAAGCATGCCAATGTGGTTGCCCTACGCCTTCAAAAGCGTCACTGCCCCGCACAGTTGGTATGGATTGGGATTAATCCCGTTGGCGCTCGCGTCACTGGCATTAATGCGTAACCGCCAGCACTCCGCTGCCACACTTACCGTACAGTTGCTACTGCTGCCCATTGCGCTTACCGCCACCCTCAGTGCCCTCACGCCCGTATTGCAGCACGCCTACAATATCGAGCCGATTGCCAAGTCACTGGCGCACTATCAGCATCAAGGCAAAACATTAGTGAGCTGGAATCGCTACCATAACCAGTTTGGCTTCTATGGGCGGCTGCAACAGCCACTGATAGATCTGACAGAGCAAACACAATCGCGTTTGCAATGGGCCGAAAGCCATCCGAACAGTCTGGTTTTAGTTACCGAGCGGCATCCCAATCCACGTTGGTTTGACGTTGCACTGGAGCATCAGGTTTATCGCGGTCGACAGCTGTTTATCGTACGCGCCGCGGATCTAGTCGACGAAATGCGGCAACTCGTGGCAAATACTAGCGCACCAACAAACGTCGCAACGTCACCTTACTGTCATAAAGATTGCCTAACATTAGCGGAATAAAATAAGACTGAGTTAGGATAAGTAATTGAAATTTTCGCTAGTCACTGCGCTATTGCCGTTATTGGCAGCGCCGGTTATCGCTGCCGACTGGAGCGACCGCAATGCCAACGGCGACCTCACCCAGACCGGTGGTGCCCGCCGCTTACAACATGATATTACCGCTGACTTAAAGGCCTCACTGAGCGATAAGCGCGCCAAAAATGTCATTCTGCTGATTGGCGATGGCATGGGCGACTCGGAAATCACGATCGCGCGTAACTATGCCCGTGGTGCCAGCGGCTTCTTTGTCGGTATTGATGCACTACCGCTCACCGGACAATACACGCATTATTCGCTCGACCGCGATACTCATCTGCCCAACTATGTCACCGATTCAGCCGCCTCCGCCACCGCGTGGACAACCGGGACGAAATCTTACAACGGTGCCATTGGCGTCGATGTCTACGGCAAGCCACAAGCGACCTTGCTCGAACTGGCTAAAAAAGCCGGTAAAGCCACCGGGAATGTGTCGACGGCGGAGATCCAGGACGCCACACCCGCCGCAGAAATCGCCCATATTTCGCAACGTAAATGTTATGGACCGACGGCAACCGCACTGAAATGCCCGGAAGCCACATTAGAAAATGGTGGTCTCGGCTCAATTACCGAGCAACTACTCAACGCTCGTCCCGATGTCACGCTGGGCGGCGGCCGCGCCACCTTTGATGAAAAAGCGGCTGCGGGCAAATGGCAGGATAAGACGCTGATTGAACAAGCCTATGATCGCGGCTATCACTTTATTTCGACCGCATCAGAGCTTAACGATATTACCCGCGCCAATCAGGATACGCCGTTACTTGGCTTATTCTCGCAAGGGAATATGCCTGTCCGTTGGCTAGGACCGAAAGCCACCTATCACGGTAATCTGGATAAAAATCCGGTGGTGTGTAAGCCAAACCCTGCGCGTACTGCAGATATTCCGACGCTGGCACAGATGACCAGCAAAGCTATTGAACTGCTGCAGGCAAATAAAAAAGGCTTCTTTTTACAGGTGGAAGGCGCCTCGATTGACAAGCAAAACCATGCGGCCAACCCATGTGGTCAGATTGGAGAAACCGTCGATTTAGATGAAGCGGTACAAGTAGCGCTGAAGTTTGCCAAACAACAAGGTGATACCTTAGTGATTGTCACCGCCGACCATGCCCATTCGTCGCAGATTATCTATCCCGATGCCAAAGCGCCGGGCCTGACCCAAGGCTTACTGACCCACGATGGTGCCAAGATGAGCATCAGCTATGGCAACTCCGAAAAAGGTAGCATGGGCCATACCGGTACTCAGTTGCGGATTGCGGCGTACGGCCCACACGCCGCGAATGTCGTCGGTCTGACCGATCAAACTGACCTGCACTTCACCATTTTGGATGCGCTGGGTATCAAACATTAATCACAAGTTAGCAAAGGAGGCCCTTTATGCTCTCAATGAGGGCCTTCTTTTTTCTTCTGGCTACTCTTTCAATTTCTGCCGCTGACGGATAACTGGGAACATCCACATCCACGCAGCGACCACCACTAAGGTGCCAACGCCACCAATCACGGCCGATCCTACCGCACCAAAGGCTGCGGCTAACATGCCAGATTCAAACTCACCGAGTTGATTGGAAGTATTGATAAAAATCGAGTTTACCGCGGTCACTCGACCACGCATCTCATCCGGCGTTTCCAACTGCACCAAGGCGCCACGGATCACCATACTGACCATATCAAATGCGCCTAAAGCAAATAACGCTATCAACGACAATATCAAGTCAGTCGACAGTGCGAACACTAACGTCGCCACGCCAAATCCCGCGACCGAGGCAAACATAATCTTGCCAACGTTACGCTCAAGACTATGACGCGCTAACCAGAACGACATCAATAATGCGCCGACGGCAGGCGCGGCACGCAGCAGCCCTAGTCCCCAAGGGCCAGTGTGCAAAATATCTTTGGCAAATATCGGCAGCAAGGCGGTAGCACCGCCGAGCAACACTGCAAAAAGATCGAGCGAAATGACACCGAGGATCACTGGCCGGGCGCGAATAAACCGCACACCAGCAAACAGGTTGTTGAGATTCATCGGCTGCTTCTTCGGTACTTTATGGTGATACCTGAGGCCGAATAAGCCGATTAACGAAATGAAATAGAGTCCGGCCGCCAGCCCATAAGCCACCACGGGTCCACCAATATAGAGTAAGCCTCCCAACGCCGGGCCGGCGATACTGGCCATCTGAATACCGGACGAGTCCATTGCCAGCGCCCTTGGCAACACCTCATCTGGCACCAAGGCCGGTAACATTGACTTTAATGCTGGAAATTCAAAGGCTTTAAACACACCTATGATAAACACCAACAGCAGGATGAGTTGCTCGTCGAGTAGCTCAAACCAACTGCCGCCCACCAAGGCCACCAGCGCTAACCACTGGCAACTTTGCGTCACTAATACAATGTTGCGCCGATGAAACTGATCTGCCACATGCCCTGCAGGCAGTGCCAGTAACACCGAAGGAATAAACTGTGCGAGGCCGATTAATCCCAGCGTTAGCGGATCGCCGGTGAGATCATAGACCTGCCAACCAACCGCAACCGAAATAACCTGGAAACCAAAGGCAGATGCCAACCGCGTTACCCAGTAACGCCAAAAGGCCGGATAAGCTTTCAGTGACGACGCAGGCGCCACCGCAGAATGCGTGCTCATAGATTGAAGAGTAAAAACAAGAGGGAGTTCGATGCTAGCACGGTAAGCGCTTAGCCCACCAGTCCACTTTAGTTAAGCGATACCTGAAATATTCTGATTGCGCTTATTGATGCAACTGCAAAAACGTCATGAACTGTTCCGCTGGCATCGGCTTCGCCAGATAATAGCCTTGCACTTCATCGCAATTAAACTGTTGTAACACACTCATGACTTCGGCGGTTTCAACCCCTTCGGCGATGGTCTTTAAACCAAGTCCTTTTGCCATCTGAATAATGGCGCGCACAATCGCCGCATCATCATCGTCTTCAGTAATATCACGTACAAACGACTGATCGATTTTTAGTTTATCCACGGCGAAGCTTTTTAAGTACTGTAAGCTGGAATAGCCAGTACCAAAGTCATCGATAGTAAATTGAAAACCTTGCTGTTTTAAGCGCGTAACTGTGGCTAACACACTTTCAGTATCATGGATCATTATCGACTCGGTGAGCTCCAGCTCTAACATCGATGGTGTAATTCCCGCCGCCGCAACAGCATTATTTACCGCCTGTTCAATGTTGCCGCGGGCAAACTGCAGCGCCGATAGGTTCACTGCCACCACTGGGTCCAACATACCTGCGTCACGCCAGCGCGCCACCTCACGACACGCTTCCTGCAATACCCATTCGCCCATCGCCACTATCAGCCCTGATTCCTCGGCCACTGGAATAAAACTGGCGGGCGAAATCATGCCTGCGTCTGGATGCATCCAGCGCAGCAGTGCCTCAGCGCCGACAATCCGGCCAGAGAGCAGGTCCAACTGTGGCTGATAAAACAGTTGAAACTGTTTGAGTTCCAGCGCCTTGCGTAAACCCACGCTGATATTCAGTTGTTCAATCGCTTCGTAATTCATCTCTTCATTGAAGAAGCGGTAGGTATCGCGTCCTTCCGACTTAGCTCGGTACATGGCCATGTCGGTCTTTTTCAGCAGGGTTTCAAAATCCTCACCGTCATCAGGACTCATGGCGATCCCCACCGAAACAGAGAGACGCAGTTCGGTTTGTGCCACAAAATAAGGTTTTGCGAGGTTATCCATCAGCCGGCTGACGATATTGATACAAGAGTCGGCATTTGGCAGGTTAGGCAACAAGACTAAAAACTCATCACCGCCCTGGCGACTGACGGTATCCACCTCACTCACCTGCGACACAATACGCTCGGCAACCTGCACTAATAACTCATTACCAATGCCGTAACCCAATGAATCATTGATAGTTTTAAAGCGATCGACATCAATCGCCAGTAGGCCAACCAATCGTTGATTGCGGGTCGCCATAGATACCGCTTGTGACAAACGGTCTTTTAACAGCTGGAAATTGGGCAGCTTGGTGAGCGAATCATGGTGCGATAAAAACAACGCCTTATCTTCAGCAAGCCGCAGATCATTCACGTCGTTAAACATCCAGATACTACCTTCATCCGGACGTTTGGGATTATTCGCCTGACCAGTCAATTCACAGAGAAACTCTCTGCCATCGGCCCTCTTTAACATCACCCGTGCGCTGTACTTGCTGCCGTCTTTCATCGCCCGATAGGCATCTTCACCAAGGGCATAATAGGCATCTTCCTCCTGATAAAGAATGCGGGTGCTTTGGCCGATCAACTGCTCCGAGGTATAACCCATCATCTGTTCAAAGCGGCGATTACAAGATTCAAAGCAACGATTGCGCACACTCACAATGCCAACTAACGCATTATCGAGCAGCGCCGCCTTCTCCGACAACAACTTGTTCATCAACTCTTCGTTGCGTTTGCGCTCGGTAACATCACGCCCGACCAGCACGCCAAAGTTTTGCAAATCCACCTTGGCGATTTTAAAGCTGAGTTCCAGCCAAATCGGATTACCACTGCCATCCCCTCTGGAAATTAACGAATGATTGGGGTAATGACGCTGCTTGCCACCTATCACCATATCGCGATGCAATAACTCGACGATGCGCTTGCAATCACTACAGAAAGATAAGTCACTAAAAGATTGCCCGATAAGCTGTTCCACATTGGACTTCATCAACTGCCCAAATGCGGCATTCGCATCCGTGATTTCGCCACTGGGCATGCTGATGAGCACCACAAAATCTGAGGTGTGATCGAGCAAGGTATGGAAACGCTGCAGCCGATCCATGTTCTGCCGCAGCTGTGGATAATAGCTCTTGCGAAATGACCGTTCCCCTAGTCCGATGATACTGGCTTTACGTGCTTCCCAGCTTTGTTCGTCATCAGAGGGCTTCGCCATAGATCACCTTTAGGTCGTCCAACGATGCATGACGCGGGTTGGTGACTAAACAAGCATCTTTTGCGGCATGATGGGCTAAATCAGCAATATCACCATATTTAACGCCCCAATTGCTCATTTTGTCTGTCAGCCCAAGTAAACGGCGCTTTTCAGCCAATGCGTCAGTAATGCTGTTAGCGCGTTGCTGTTGATTGTGGCTCGGGTTGTGAAGGCCCATAATCGTGGCAATACGTTGATAGCGATCCGGTTCGGACGTAATGTTAAAGCGGATAACGTGATCAAGCAGCAACGCATTACACTCTCCATGCGGCAGGTCCAGATAGCCTCCGAGCGAGTGCGCCATCGCATGTACCGCCCCTAAACTGGCGTTAGAAAATGCCAGTCCCGCCTGCAAACTACCGAGCAACATATTCTCGCGCGCCGCTAAATCATTCGGCGTTAACACCGCTTTTTCAACGTTGTTCCACAAGAGTTCAATCGCTGCTAGAGCGTGCACATCCACTACAGGCGAATTTGCTGTGGAAACAAAGGCTTCAATTGCATGCGTGAGTGCATCCATGCCGGTGCAGGCGGTAAGATGGGGTTGCAAGGTTAAAGTGGTTTCGGGATCGATAAGCGCCACATCCGGCACCACACTTTTACTGATAATAGCCATCTTATAGCGCTCGGGTGAATTCACTATGATGCTGAACTGCGAGATATCTGCCGATGTTCCGGCGGTGGTAGGAATACAGATAAGTGGTGGGCCGGGAATATCCACATTATCCACGCCTTCAAACGCATGCACATCGCAACCATTGGCGTAAACAATCCCGATGGCTTTGGCACAATCGATCACGCTGCCACCACCAAGTGCGATAATGACGTCGCACATCTGTTCTTGGTAGAACTTGGCGCCCGCCATTACCTCATAATCTTTGGGATTTTCCGTGAGACCGCTAAACACGGCATACTCGATGCCCGCTTCAGCGAGATCTTGCTTAATTTCTTCCAGCCATCCAGCGGCAATTACCCCTGCGTCCGTGACAATAAGTACTTTGCGTGCTTGCATGTTACGTGCATAAAAGCCCGCTCTATGCCTCGCACCTACACCAAAGATAAACTCAGGTGCAACAAACTTACGCATCTCATACAACGGCATATTGCCCCTCACAACAGTTACTGTCATCGCATCACTTCTTAAGAAGTGTAGACCAGCAAATGCACGCTGAGAGGAAAAACTGCATTTGTACGGCTGAAACTCGCTATTTTCGATAAAGAGGCAAAAAAGCAAAATAAAATCAGTGACTAATAGAGCTCAAACTACCTCTTTATAGGTAGAAAAGGCGACTCAATGCGTCGCCTTTTTAGAAGTGGCGACACGTTGTTAGCAATCAGTATCTTTAGCGCCGGTTTGTTCCTTCAGCGCTTCACATTTATCTTCGATAGCATTGCCCGCATCAGTCATGGTGTTATCAATTTTTTCACCGATATCCTCTGCGGTAGTGTTATCTTCTGCGCCAATCAAAGACACACTGATTAGAATAGCCGCACCGACAATGATGACTAACATAAGTACTTTTTTCATCGTTGAACTCCTTGTGATATTTCGAATTTTCTCAAATCAAACGAGCGTTGTTTTACGCTTTAGGTGGGCGACCTCTGAGTGCGCGCGACACCAGCGAAAGCAGCAACAGCACCACGAAAACAAAGAAAATGATTTTAGCGATGCCGGTCGCAGCACCAGCAATGCCACCGAAACCGAGCAAACCTGCAATCAACGCTATAATCAGAAAAACGAGTGTCCAGCCTAACATCGCAACCTCCTTGAAAGCCTTTCGCTGCTTCTGCACTCCTAGTGCATTTTTTAAAGTCAGCGGAATTTTGCGGTGGTTTAATTAATGCGAGAGTGATGCCAATGTCACAAAGAAATACAACCAATTGATAAAAATAAAGATTTTTAAAAGTTAATCGACAAAAACTCAAACAACAACCGCGCACAACGGAAATTTTTACTGATGGGGCTGTAAGAGTTGCCTGTCGCAATACACAACGACGAATGGATTAATCTAATCTCAGGAATGTTTTTCTATTCAGATAATTAACCTGAGCTGCTAAGCTAAGAAAACAACAACATGATGTATTACCGACAGGGAAAAGCGGGTATTCGTGTGAATTTAGGCTTGGGTTTTAAACAGAAATCAATGCTATGGTTGCTATCGGCCATCTACTTGGTGCTGTCTGTTATTATCACAGAGTTTGTCACGCAAACTTACGCCCAACGGCAACTTTCAGCAGAGCAAGATGTGGTGAAGGATCGCCTGTCTTTAGTACGCTCCCATCTTGAATCCGCCATTTTTATGGATACCTACTTAGCCGATAGTTTAGCAACAGTAGTGACCATCGACCCCAAATTTGCCACTGATAACTGGAATGCCATCGGCGCCAAGTTACTGAGCAAAGCACACTTTGTGCGTAATGTGGGCATTGCCCCTAACAATATCATCTCTCACACCTACCCTTTGAAAGGTAACGAAAAAGCCATCGGCTTTGATTTTCGTACGCGACCAGAGCAATTACGCACGGTGGAGTTAGCACGGCAAATCCAGGGAGTATATATCGCCGGTCCATTGGAATTAGTGCAAGGTGGGCAAGCCATTATCGCGCGCTTTCCTATCTTTGCCGATTATCCTAAAAATACCCGCTACTGGGGTGGCGTCAGTGTGGTAATGGATTTTCAAAAACTCTTGGAGCAAAGCGGCATCGTCAATATTGATGGTGCTCACGTCAGTCTTAGCAAATTCGATATCGCCAATCCTCAGGGCAAGGTGTTTTATGGTGATCCCAATATTTTCGCCAATCCCGATGTTGAAATGAAGGTCAAACTGCCAAACGGTGAATGGCATTTAGCAGCTCACTACGATATCAATGATGCTGAGCACGTACAGATGACCAAGGCCAGTATTCGTGCAATGGGCGCCACCGTATCTGTGCTGGTCTATATCGTATTGCTGTTGCTGTATCGCAACTATTTAATAGTACACACTGCTTCCATGCAGGACGAGTTGACCTCTCTACCTAATCGACGTTCAGTGATGGGATTGCTGCAACGCCTGTTTGAAAAAAACGACAGTGACCAAACGTTTGCCATCCTTAATATCGATCTGAACGGCTTTAAGCATGTCAATGATGAACTCGGGCATGAAGCGGGAGACGAGCTACTTAAACACGTGGCAAAACAGCTAAGTAACGCCGTGCGCAGCGATGACATGGTGGCGCGCATCGGCGGCGATGAATTTGTGATTGTGTTGCAGAATGTGCGAAAAGACACCCGCATTGAAGTGGTCGCCAGCAAAGTGAAACAAATGACCGAAGCGCACACTATGTCATGGGGCGAGCATCAGGTGAAACCATCGCTCAGTGTGGGTTACGCCATCTATGACGGCAGCCAGACGTCCATCAAAGACCTGCTAAAACAAGCTGATAGCCATATGTATCAGGTAAAAACCCGTCATAAACATGGACTCGATTACAGTATATAAAGTGTAGAGCGTGTCTATCTTGACCAACATGTGAAATAGTCCAGTGACTGGCGAGCTTGGCCCAGCAGGCGCATAGGCGTCCAGCGAGTTCAGCTATGGCCACTCACATTAGTGGCGTACAACAGCACTATGCTTGTCATCAATTCCGGCGCTGATATCAAAAGTCCATCTTAGAAGCCGTCTATCGCGAACTCACAGTCAAACAAAAGGCCGGGTTAGTATGACACTAACCCGGCCTTGGTGATGTATATCCTACTATGGCTTACACCAATAAACTATTTGGCAATCGGCAGTACGATGTTCGACGGCGCTTTGGCATCGTGATGCACCTTGATGGTGGCCTTTTTATAGTCCTGCGGTTTCGCCCAAAAGATGTTATCCACGTAGGTTTGTGGGTTACGGTCATATAGCGGGAACAGGCTTGATTGCACCTGCACCATAATCTTATGCCCCGGCAGGAACACGTGATCTACGTTCGGCAACTCAAACTGATAATGTTCCACTTTATTTGGCGTTAACGCGGCAGGTTTATCAAAACCATGCACGTAGCGACCACGGAAGATCTCAATCCCCAGCGGCAGCTCAAAGCCGGTCATCTCTTGGCCAACATAACCTTGCGAGTGGCCTTCAGAGGTGGTGTTGGGATACACATCCACCAACTTCACTACCCAATCGCCATCGCTACCAGAAGTCGACGCAAATAGGTTCACCAGCGGCGCGCCCATAATGTGGACCGGTTTATCCAACACATCGGTGCTGTACACCAATACGTCTGGGCGGCTCGAAGCAAAGCGCTGATCGTGCACTAACCACGGCTTCCATTGGCTGGAGTCATCCATATTGATAGGACGAGGAATAAACGGCACCGGTTTCGCCGGATCCGACACATAATCATCAAATGCTTGCTTGGCTTTGGGTGCATCGAATGACAGGCCAAAGTTATCACTCAGGTAGATTTTCTTGCCTTCGCCCATTGGCCATTTCGGCGATTCATTCCACTTATTTACACCAGTCGCGTAGGTCAGTACGGGTGGCGTATGCGGATCCGGTGCGCCTTTCAAATAATGGTCGAAAAACGGCTTCATGTATTTGACGCGGAACTCTTTAGCGGTATCACCAGTAAAGGTCAGCGCCCCGAGTTTGTAGCCGTAGTGATTCACGCCAGAGTGACGCCATGGGCCAATCACCAATGACACTTTGTCATTGTATTTATCTTTCGGCTCAATCGCTTTATACACCGCTGGCGCGCCGTAAGAATCCTCTTGGTCCCACTGACCGACAATCAGCATGGTCGGCACTTTCAGTGGCTCTTTGGCGAGGATTTTATCGACCGCCTGCAACGACCAGAAATCGGTATAAGCTGGGTTTTCGGTCAATTTGCGAATGAAGGGATAGTTCTCATAACCCCATTTCTTGATGTAATCACCCGTAGAACCCGCTTCCAAAAAGCGGCTGTAGTCATCCATTGGCTCGGTGGCGATGTCCCAACCTTCAGCCTTGGCGGTGCTTTGACCAATGGTGTAACCAATATTCACATTACGAAACGCACCGTTATGGAACCAGTCATCGCCCATCCAACCATCCACCATCGGGCTTTGCGGCGCAGCGGCTTTCAGCGCCGGATGTGGATTAATCTCCGCCATCAAGCTAGTAAAACCGAGATAAGATGAGCCAACAATGCCCACTTTGCCATTGCTTTCGGCGACGTTTTTCACCAACCAATCAATGGTGTCGTAAGCATCGGTCGCTTCATCAATACCCGTGTTGTTCAGCGGGCCAACCACAGGACGGTTAGTCACATAGTCGCCTTCAGAATTGTGCAGGCCGCGAATATCCTGATAGACACGAATGTAGTTGTCTTGCACATATTCGATGTCCATCGCATCCACCAGCTCTTCAATATGCTGGCTGGAAGTACGCGCGGTACTACCTTTGGCATCATAGGGCGTGCGACTCAGCAAAATGGGCGCATTCTTGGTGCCCTTTTTCATCAGAATCACGGTGTAAAGTTTGGTACCGTCACGCATAGGTACCATTTCAACCCGTTTGATGTAATCCGCTTCAGGACGAATTTTGTTATAGCTGGCAACACCATCTGGCGTCATCGGCGTGACTTTGTCTGCCGCAAATGCAGCTGGCAGCATGCTACTAGCCGCTAATGCAAGCATCAGTGGATGAATTTTCATTACTTGCCTCTATCTGTTTTCGAGATGATTTTTATCGTTGTTATATGTGCCGTTTACAGCGGCCCGTTCCACACTACTCCGATGCGGCGGTAGCAGCAAAAGGCAAAGTGTTACATGGCGTGACACTTTGCCTTATTCATCTAACTATCAGTTACTTAACGATAGGTAGTTCAATGTTGGAACTGTGGAATACGCTCATGGTAGCCTTTTGATAATCCTGCGGCTTGGCCCAAAAGATATTGTCCACATAAGTTTGCGGGTTACGGTCGTACAATGGGAACAGGCTTGATTGCACTTGGATCATCAACTTATGCCCCGGCTGGAATACATGATCCACGTTCGGCAATGCAAACTGGTAATGCTCCACTTTACCCGGCGTTAACGGCGCTGGCGTGGCAAAACCATGCACGTAGCGACCACGGAAGGCTTCAATACCCACCGCCAGTTCAAAGCCAGTCATCTCTTGGCCGACATAGCCTTGCGAATAGCCTTCTGAGGTAGTATTAGGATAAACATCAATCAGCTTGACCACCCAATCGGCGTCGGTGCCGGTGGTAGATGCAAACAAGTTCACCAACGGCGCGCCCATGATGTGTACCGGTTTTTCCAGCACCTCGCTGGTGTACACCAATACGTCAGGGCGACTTGAAGCAAAACGCTGATCATGTACTAACCAAGGGCGCCACTGCGCTGAATCATTGAGGTTAATCGGCCGCGGTACAAACGGCACCGGCTTGGCAGGATCGGCGACATAATCATCGTGCGCTTTGGCATTGCTATCTGGCTTGAACGACAGCCCCATGTTGTCGTTCACATACAGTTTCTTCGGCGTCCCCATCGGCCATTTGGAGGACACATTCCACTTATTCTCCCCCGTGGCATAGGTCAACACTGGTGGTGTTTTTGGATCTGGTGTGCCTTTGAGATGATGGTCGAAAAACGGCTTCATATATTTGACGCGAAACTCTTTGGCGGTATCACCAGTAAAGGTCAGCGCGCCGAGTTTGTAGCCGTAGTGATTCACGCCAGAGTGACGCCATGGGCCAATCACTAACGACACCATGTCGTTATTTTTATCTTTTGGCTCAATCGCTTTATATACCGCGGGCGCGCCGTAGGAATCCTCTTGGTCCCATTGACCAACAATCAGCATGGTCGGTACTTTGAGTGGCTGCTTCGCCAGAATTTTATCCACCGCTTGCAGTGACCAAAACTCGGTATACGCCGGGTTTTCTGTCATTTTGCGCAGCATCGGATAATGTTCAAAGCCCCATTTTTTTAGGTAATCGCCGGTAGATCCCGCTTCTAAAAAGCGGCTGTAATCATCTTGTGGGCCGGTAGCTGTACCTTCGCTTTCAGCTTTAGCGGTGCTTTGCACCACTGAGTAGTTGATCACCGCATTACGAAAGGCGCCGTTGTGGAACCAATCATCCCCCATCCAGCCATCAACCATCGGGCTTTGCGGTGCAGCCGCTTTTAGCGCTGGATGCGGATTAATCTCTGCCATCAGCGTGGTAAAGCCCAAATAGGAAGAACCAATAATGCCCACATTGCCGTTGGTTTCCGGCACGTTTTTCACCAGCCAATCGATGGTGTCGTAAGCATCGGTCGATTCATCAATGCCGGTGCTATTCAGCGGGCCGGTTAACGGTCGGTTACCGATAAACTCGCCTTCTGATTTATGCACGCCGCGCAAATCTTGATAGACGCGAATATAGTTATCTTCGACATAATCGACATCCATAATCGGCACTAACTGGCTAATGTGTTGGCTGTTACTGCGAATAGCACTGGCTGCCGCATTGTAGGGGGTGCGACTTAGCAAAATCGGCGCGTTCTTGGTGCCCTTTTTCATCAGCATGATGGTGTACAACTTGGTGCCATCACGCATGGGGATCATCACTTCACGCTTAACAAAATCCGCCTCAGCGCGAATATTGTTATAACTAGCGACACCATCAGGTGTCATTGGCGTGACTTTATCGGAGGGAGCCGCCGCGAATACAGCTGGCACAACACTGGCCGCCAGCAGCGCCAGCGTTAAGGGATGGAGTTTCATGGATTGCCTCAATTTGGTATTGCGATGTTTTTGTTAGCGGACGGCTTGGCGCCGTCCTTTTTTTGAATACCGTATACGCTTTATTTCACTAACGCAAAACAAAAGCCAAACAACACATTGAAACTAAGTAACAAATTTTAACAGCCGTGTTTAACGTCCCATCACCCAAGCACGGAACGACTTCCCTTTGAGCTTGCCGTTGCTCAGTTTCTTGGCCGCTTGTTTACCTAGCTCACGGCGTACCGCCACATAAGCCCAGATATCGTTGACTTGAATTTTACCGACATCACTACCGTTAATGTCATTGCCTGCCGTTAACGCCCCGAGAATGTCACCGGGGCGCAATTTATGCTTTTTACCACCTTCGATACGAATGCAGCTCATATTCGCCAGCAGCGGTGCCGTATTAGTGACCTCTGGCAATTCATCAAATTGCAATGTGCCGTAGCGATCTTCCAGCAGTGCTAAACGCATATCATCGTTTGGAGCCACTAAACTCAGCGCCACGCCTTTAGCGCCCGCACGGCCTGTACGACCAATGCGGTGTACGTGCGCTTCTTGCTCAAACGCCAGTTGGTAGTTGATCACCAAGTCGAGCGCATCAATATCTAACCCACGCGCGGCAACATCAGTGGCCACCATAACCACGGCACTTTTCAAGGCAAACGCCACCAGTGCACGATCGCGTTCGCGCTGATCCAGATCGCCATGCAGCGCTACCGCATCGAAACCTTTGTCAGCCAAGAAATCGGCCACATCTTGGGTTTCTTGCTTGGTGTTACAGAACACCACCGCACTTTCAGGGCGCTGCTTCAACAACAGTTGATACACACCTTGGCGGCGGCCTTCGATATTGCTAATGCGATAAAAAGTTTGCTGAATATTGGCATTAGTGGCGCTTTCAGCCACTTTCACTTCCACCGGTTGCTGCAGCGTTTCTTTCGCTAACGCCAGAATTGAGGCGGGAAAGGTCGCACTAAACAGCAGGTTTTGCCGTTTACGCGGTAAGAATGCACGGATTTGATCCAGCGCTTCGGTAAAGCCCATCTCCAACATGCGATCGGCTTCATCCATTACAAACTGGTTTACATCGTCTAAAAACAGTCGACGTTGCTCCAGATGCTCCAATACCCGACCAGGTGTGCCAACAATAATGTGCGCACCATGCTCCAGCGACCCTATTTGTGGACCAATCGGCGTGCCGCCACACAGCGTTAAAATCTTAATGTTGTGAATGCCACGAGCAAACTTGCGCAGTTCGCTGGCTACTTGGTCAGCCAGTTCACGGGTTGGGCATAACACCAAAGATTGCACGCGGAATTTTTTCACATCCAACAACTGCAAAATGCCCAAGCCAAAGGCACAGGTTTTACCAGAGCCTGTTTTCGCTTGAGCTAACACATCGCGACCATCAAGTATTGCTGGCAAGCTTTGCGCTTGGATGGGCGTCATATGGGCGAAACCTAGGTCGGCCACAGTGGCAATAAGTGATTTTTTCAGCGGCAGCGCGCTAAAGTCAGTAGCAGTTGATGAAGTCAAAATAGATCCTGATGCACAATCAAACGGAAAGGAAAGCATGAAACGGCGCTATTGTAACAGTTATTCATAGTTTCGCTCGGGATTCTGCCAGTTATAGTCCCATGCAATTGGCATAATAGGTCACGCTGCCTGGCCAATCGCTAAATATGGCGCTGACGCCTACTTGTTTTGCCAATACATCCAACACCTTAAGCATGTCACCATCTTTGTGAATAGCAGCGTTAATGCTTTGGTAATACCAACCGCCGCCATTAGCCAGCGGCCCGGAACGTTCAAAACTCCAAGCGATAATCCGCAATCCTGCCCGCTTTGCTTCAAGCGCATAGCGAGATGGTACTATTTCGCCATTGGCATCAAGCGTCAGCAACATCCATATCGCTGGGGCAATCGTAGTGACACCTTGCTGTTTCAATTGCGCCATGCTCCACTTCCAACTGCTGGGTTGCATCGGATCGAAGTTCGCACTGTTTTCGCCCTCATCGAGGAATATCGCCTGCTTACCAAAGGCGGGAGTATGTTCAATCCAGTAACGCACGTCGGCCAACGAAAATGACTGCGCTAACACCTCATCTGCACTGATGCCGGCGGCGCGGTAACTATCAATCAATTTTTGCGCGTATTGCTGTTGGGTCATACCTGCAAACGGCATAGCGACCATCGGCGCTTTTAGCTCTGGCGTTTGCTTTACGCCCAGCGATTTAAACAACGCAATCGATTCATCGAGCGTCATCAAGGTCCCAGTTTGGGCGTATAAATCGCTGCGCCAGTGTGGCGTGCCATTGAGATATTCGGCGGGCGTACTGGCCTTGGGATTAAAACCATCCATCTTACCTTTGAGCTGTTTAAACTGGGCTAAGGTGATGTCTGAGGTGCAGCATTGCACACTGGCATCAGCGCCAGTGGCTGCATTGGCGGGAGAAAAAGGTTGGCGACATTGTTTGGCAATATCGTCATGAAGCAGGATATCGGTGGTATTGGCCAGATCGCATTGACTGTGGCGGCACACTAGCGCTTTATCTTTGGTAAAGGTGACATCGCATTCCAGCGTGCCAGCGCCCATTCGCGCGCCCGCCAAATAGCCCTCTTTCGTGTGCTCGGGAAACAGTAAAGGTGCACCGCGATGGGAGATAACAAAGTTACTGCGATAAAATGGCCCGGCAGCGCATTGCGCCAGCTTGTCCTTTAGTGCACCAGCATCCAAGTCATCGACAAGATAGTATGGCCGAACCCCGACTTGTGCCGGCACCTTTACTGCGACCGATGTATTTTCGGCAAGCGGCATTGGTGACGCGGTGCAACCCGCCAACAAAGCAACACCCAACAGCACATACCATACTGACTCTTTTAGCATACCCAACTCGTTGATTAGAGATTCCTTTCTTAGTGTTGAGCTTAACGAGATTGGCTTAAAATTTCGACAAAAACAAAAAACGGTGGCTATAAAAACCACCGCTGAGAAATGTGACGTCCGAGTAGAGTTCAGCTTAATTACACATCACAATACTGCCTACCGTGTGGCAAACCGCAATATTTCGGGAAGGCGTTGCTATCGGTTGCACTTGTGGCGCCTGCCAGCTATTAATGCTTTGCAGCATGCGCTGATTGTTTTGCTGCAGCTGTTGGCTCGTTTGGTTGATCTGATTCCATATTTGCTGATTCTGTTGCTGCTGAACGATTTGCTGTTGCATGGCTATTTGCTGCTGTATAAGCCGCTGTTGTTCTACGTTAGCAGCTTGCGCTTGCATATTTTTCAGCCGCTGTTGAAAGCGAAGAGAAGCCTCGGCATAAGGTTTTTTGAACTGATCTCGCCAAGTACACACTTTGGTATACTCTCGCTGCTTCAGCCCCTTTATTGCGCTGTTGCCATTACAGGCCTTATACAAATACTCACGCTCTATTTGCTGCGCGCTTTGCAGATGTTGCGTCACTTGCCCCAGATCAGTTCTGACCTTCTGGTAAATAGTATTAAGGTGATTAGTGTATTCAACAGGCAGTTTCACAAGTTCCACATTTTGACCATTTTCAATACGATACTGCCGTACAAGACCATTACTAAACCCAGCCACAGCAACGCCGCCCCTAGTCTTACTATTCGGTTCCATAATTTCTAACGTATAAACCGGCGCGTTCGGATTAATCACAGGTGTTGCGGTGTTGTCAGTTACGGCGTATATAATGGAATTATCTACATTAGTGGCGTAATAGAATCGTGTGGTATTAAACGGTGACATCTCCAATACTGAGACTTGGCCTTTTTCATCGACGGCAGTCATTGTTTGCACAACGATGAATCCGTCATATCCATCACGATAACTTTCTCTAATGTACGAAGACGCTGGCCACTTTTCCCCACCGACGCTGTATAGAACAAATTTATTGACGAAATCATAAAGAACTTTGGGTTGAAGGCGGTTATCGCCAGTGCCGTTGTGAAAGGTAATTTCTTCAAGATGGTGGGTATCAGAAATTGAAATATCTCGACCAAGCCCATAGGCGAAGCCATTTTTACATTCGCCATCCCAGTATGCCCGAAAATGCGGCCGCTTTTGCTGTGCTTTGCTGGACGGCAGTTTACAAGGTTCGGTTTTGTTAACTGGCTGGGTGTAAACAAATTCGGCTGGCTTTTGACTAGTTGGCAAGCTCAGCAATGCGCGTTCGAAGGTTGAAGCCTCTTCATAGCTGAGCTCCCGCAGACCGTCACCTGATGATGCACATCCGTAGACAGACATTAGCCCAATGGCAACTGCGATATATCTCTTATTCATGTGGTATTCATCCTAAATATTGCTGTCATCCTCTTACTCCACATATTACTTATGCAATGCGGTTTATCTATGTCCGCTATTAGAGTTAGAGCGAAAAATAGTGCCCAGAATTAAAACCTTAACAATGAGCGCTGAAAATGCTATCACCTGAACGCCCCGTAGCGCTACCCTCAGCTCAAAAGGCCGTATGAATCCAATCAAATAACTACGGAAGCAATCTCATCAGCGCGCAATTCACGCGCCTCACCAAGCGCGAGATTATCATCCAATACAATTTGCCCAATCTGATAACGATGCAGTGCCACTACCGGATTACGAAAGCGGCCAAACATGCGTTTGATCTGGTGATACTTGCCTTCGGTAAGCACCACATCGGCGATATAGTCGGAGACAATCGTTAGCTCAGCGGGCGCCGTAGTGATGTTCTCAAACTCAAAATAAAAGCCGTCACGAAAGGCGCTAACGTAGTCGTCTGTCAGCGGGTTTTGCAAGGTCACCCGATAATGTTTGCGCTTGCTGGCCGATGGCTGGGCAATCGCCTCACTCCAGCGCGAGTCATTGGTCAGTAGCAATAGGCCGGTGGTGTATTTATCCAGCCGGCCCGCAATGTGCAGTTGCTGTGTTTGCGCTATCTCTGGCAACAAACTCATGACGGTTTGCTGCTCAGCATCGCTAGTAGCACTCACCACGCCCGCCGGTTTGTGCAACATCCAATAGGCAGGTGCAAGCGCTTGTAGTAACTGGCCTTGGCATTCAATGCGGGTGAATTCGTTGATGATGATATTCACCTGCGTGACAGCGGCGCCATTGAGCAGCACCTCACCTTGGCGGATCAGTTGCTGCGCTTGGCGGCTGGGGATTTGTAATCGACTCGCTAAAAAGCGGTCGATGCGACCGCGTTTACTGTTCATGAGTAGTCGCCGTATGCGGAGTAATGCGATAAGCACAGCGACGTGAGCCATCCAGAATATGTTCCTCCCGCTCGACACGGGCAAGCGGCTTTAACAGCGTTTGAAACAACTGCAATTCGGAGCGACAAAAATTCAGGCAATGACTGGCGGCACTACAGATCGGGCAGTGGTTTTCGAGTAGAAAATACACGCCATCCTCTTGGCTAATGGTCGCCATGTAGCCTTCCGCAGTGCGCTGTTGTGCTAACGCATCTAACTGCGCGGCCAGCCCCTGATGCGGCGCAATTGCGTTGGCGTACAGCTGCTGTTGTCGTTGCTCGCGATGTTGGATCAACTGCTCCATGCCACTATCGCCAAATACGGTTTTGACCGATTCGATCAGTTGCACGCTTAGCTCATCGTGGCGATCAGCAAACAGTGATTGGCTCGCCTCGGCTAACAGCCAATAGCGCGTCGGGCGCCCACGGCCTTCAATACGGTCTTCTACCGTCACCAGTTGCTGTTGCTCTAAGGCTTGCAGGTGCTGGCGTACACCCATGCTGGTGAGTTGCAACATATCGGCCAGCATTTTGGCGGTCTGCGGCCCGTTAACCTTAAGAATATTGACGATTTTATCTGCAGTTTTCATCTTTCCTCCACCACGCCATTATGCCGTGACCACAGATTAAATAAAGTTTTTTGTTTATTTTATATTTACAAGAATAAATAAAGCGATTACCTTACAAAAAAAATTAATAAACAAAAATGTTTATAAAATGAGATTATTGATTGTTAGCGCCAGCCAAAGGAGCCCGTCACAAACGCAACGAGTGGCAAGCTATCTTGCTGAAAATGCACAACAACATGGTTTTGAACACATCGATTTGTTGGAACTTTGCCAACAAGATTTACCTTTTTGGGACGGCGAAGATGACCACCGTGGTGCGCAGTGGCCTCGCATCGATTCACTGGTACAAGCGGCCGATGCGTTGGTGTTGTTAACGCCGGAGTGGGGCGGTATGGCCTCACCGCTGCTGAAGAACTTTCTGCTGATGTGCGACAAGCAACAAACCGCGCATAAACCAGCATTGTTGGTGGCGGTGGTGGGTGGCATTAGCGGCGCGTATCCCATCAGCGAGCTGCGTATGAACGCGCTCAAAAATAACAAGTTAGTGGCGATTCCTGATCATCTGATCATTCGTAACGTTAAGCAGATGCTGCAAGCGGAGATTGACAATAGACACGACCAGCAACTGCGCGAACGCATCCACTACAGCCTGCATATGCTGGCGCAATATTCACAGGCGCTAGCGCCAATCCGCAGCGCTCACATCGGCACGCCCTATCCCAAACAACAAGAATATCTCTACGGCATGTAATCAAGGAGCACGCCATGGTCTATTTGGAACATTTAAATCTAGTGGTGAACGATATTCCCGCCGCGATGCAGTTTTACCAAGCGGCTTTTCCGCACTGGCGCGTGCGTGGTGGTGGCGAGCAGATGTGGTATGGCAAGTCGCGCCAATGGTTGCACTTGGGTGACGACTATCAATATCTCACCCTCAATGACGACGGTGAAGGCAGCAACCGCGATCTCAGCGGTCATCAAATCGGACTGGCGCACTTTGCTTTTGTCACCGATAACCTTGCGGCCTTGATTGAACGGATGCAGCAAGCAGGTCACAAGGTGGCGAAACCGGGCGATGAAAGCGGCCCTCGGCGCAACGTGTATTACTTAGATCCAGCCGGTTTTGAAGTGGAATTTGTGGAATACCGCAGCGATATTCCGACGCAGCGTAATGTATATCAATAAGCGCCGCTAACATCGATTTATTAGGTGCTGCCGTCATGCTCCGCTCACTCTTGGCGGCGGCACCGCCCTATCATTTTAATGCTCGGCCACCATCAAGATGCAGACACTGGCCGGTGATGTAACCACTGCCGAGCAGATAATTTACCGCGTCGATAAACTCCTGCTCACCGCCCTCTTTTGGCAGTAACGCTTTGGTGAGCGTTTTGGCGCGATATTGCGCATCATCGTGCTCGTTAAACAACATCAGCGCCGGGGCGATGCTGTTCACTTTCACTTGCGGCGCCAGCTTAGCAGCAAACGATTGAGTCAGGTTTTCCAGCGCCGCTTTACTGGCGGCGTAAGCCAAATGCTTAGCACTACCTTTTTGCGCCACGTAGTCAGTGACATGGATGATGTCCGAACTGGCGGTATCGCCTTGTTGCAACAGTGGCGCCAACGCGAGATTCAGCAGATACGGCACCCGTGCATGAATGCCGAGCATGGCATCAAATACCGCCGCCGGTTGCGCCGACTTTTCCGATAACCAATCAGAAGCGTTATGCACGATGGCGCGCAGCGCACTGTGGCGCTGTTGTATATTGGCGATAAACTGCTGCAACGCCGCGTCATCTAACAGATCGAGTTGATGCAACTCAGCGCCGTTATCACGTAATGCCTGTAACTGCGGGTAGTCACTGCGATAGGTGCCGATCACCTGCTCGCCTTGCGCTAATAGCGCTTGCGCGAGGGCAAAGCCTAAACGTTTACCAATCCCTGTAATCAATATCGCGGCCATGCTCGGTTCCTTGTGCTGGGTTGCTTACGGTAGTTGTGGTTGCCAGTCGATAGGCGCTTGGCCCCATGCCACCAACTGGCGGTTGATTTCAGAAAAATGACCGCAACCAAAGAAGCCACGATAGGCCGACAATGGTGATGGATGCGGGCCACTAATGATGCGATGACGTTGGCCGTCCAAACGCTTACCTTTTTTCTGCGCATGGCCGCCCCACAGCACAAAAATCTTCGGTGTCTGGTGCTGATTCAGCAGATCGATCACTTCATCTGTAAAGGTCTCCCATCCCGCTTTAGCGTGGGAATGAGCTTTGCCCTGCTCGACCGTCAACACAGTATTGAGCATCAGTACGCCCTGCTTGGCCCAACTTTCCAAAAAACCGTGATTGGGGATCTCAAAGCCATCAATATCGGTCGCCAGTTCTTTATACATGTTAGCTAACGATGGCGGTGCTTTGATGCCGGGTTTTACCGAGAAACACAGGCCGTGCGCTTGATCTGGGCCGTGGTAAGGATCTTGGCCGATAAGCACTACTCGCACCTTCTCCAACGGTGTTAAATCAAAGGCGCTAAAGACCTCGTTTTCAGGAGGATAGATAGCTTTGCCACTGGCACGCTCGTGTGCCACAAACTCGCTTAACTGCTGAAAGTAAGCTTGCTGTTGTTGCTGTGCAATAAAGTCAGCCCATTGTTGCATGATGATAAATTGTCCAAGCGATCATTCGGTTAGCAGTAGCTTAGAGATGCGCGGCGTATGACACAAGTCCAGAATAACTGCGCTGAGGGCGTGCATCTCATGAATGTGAGCCGTACAATGCCTTTTTAAGTAACGGGGAAAAACAAGATGCCATTGTTAGTATTTGATGTAGTTGAGGGGCAAAATGTCAGTGACCTGCGCAGAATGCTCGATTGCGCCCATCAGGTCGTACTGGAAGTGTTTCAGGTACCAGAACGCGATCGCTATCAGATCGTCAATGAACACAAAGCAGGTTTGATGGTGATTGAAGATACCGGACTCGGCTTCGAGCGTTCACGCCAAACGACGGTACTGCGAGTATTTACTAGCCCTCGTCCTCAAGAACAAAAGCATCTGTTTATGCAACGTCTCGCCGCCGAATTAAACGAACAATGTGGTATCCGTGGCGAAGATTTAATGATCTCCTTCTTCAGCAATGAACGTGAAGATTGGAGTTTCGGCATGGGCGAAGCCCAATACGCCACAGGTAAGTTATAAGCGGCATAAGTATTCGCTAAAATATCTGCTGAGAAGTTGCGCGCTTTGCTTTAGAATTGCGCGCTTTGCTTTAGAATTGCACGGTTTTTTTATAACAACACAAGAGAGCGGACGTATGACAGACGCCAATAAAGACACCACTATTTTTGAACTGGCCGATCAATTTATTGCGCTTGCCAATGAGTTAAGCCAGTCAGAGCAAGATGTCGGTAAAGTAGGTACCGCATTGCGCTTTGCCGCAGCGCGTTACAATGCCTTTGAAGCAGCGATTAAGTCTTCTGATTTAGCCGCCGAGCGAGACAGCGCACTACAGTGGTTTGCTAACGAATATCGTGAGATGCTGCAGGATAACTTGGACGATCATATCGCCAATCCGCCACAAGCGCCTGCTGCCGAGCAGGAAGCTGCGCCAGCAGATAACAGCGTGCAACAATTCCAACCGTAATTGCGGAGAATTGCGGACATAAAAAAGGGGCTAAACAGCCCCTTTTTGCTTGTTGGAATTTATATAAGAGTAAAGCAAGTTGCGGTCTGCTTAAAAACCGTTTAACACAATCTTTCCACGCGCCTGATGCGACTCAAGCAACTGATGCGCTTTGAGAATATTCGCCGCATTGATGCTGCCAAATTGCTCAGCCACGGTGGTGCGGATCTGCCCATCATCGACTAGCTTAGCGGTGGCGGCGAGGATCTCATGTTGGCGCTGCATATCTTCGGTGCCGAACATCGAACGGGTGTACATAAACTCCCAGTGCAAGGATAAGCTTTTACGCTTCAATAACTTAATATCAAACACTTGTGGGTCATCAATAAGCGCCAACTTCCCCTGCGGTCTGAGCGCATCTACAATGCGCTGAATATGTTCATCGGTGTTATTCAGCGACGCCACATAGTGCACGCCATCAATGCCGAGCGCTTGCAGTTGCGGAATAAAATCCTGATGGTGGTCAATCACATGGTCGACACCTAATTCTAGCAACCACTGTTTAGACGCTTCACGGCCAGCGGTCGCCACCACAGTTATATTGCTAATGCGTTTGGCTAACTGCACCAGAATTGAACCAACACCACCAGCAGCGCCGACGACCAGCAGCGTTTTCGCCGATTCATCATCAGTAAGCGCAAGACGGTCATACAACAACTCCCATGCTGTGAGGGTTGTCAGCGGCAAGGCTGCAGCTTCGGCATCGCTGAGACTGGTGGGCGCCAAGGCGGCAATACGCTCATCAACTAATTGATATTCCGCATTACTGCCGGGACGAGTTAAATCGCCGGCATACCAGACACGATCACCGACCTTAAACAAACTCACCTCACTGCCGACGGCAGTAACAGTTCCTACAGCGTCCCACCCCAGTACCTTATAGCCACCTGCGTCAGCACTGACATTGGTGCGAATTTTGGTATCAACCGGATTAACAGAAATCGCACTCACCTGCACCAGAATATCGCGCGCTGCAGGGCTAGGCATTGGCAATTCGATATCCGTTAAGCTGTTTTCAGCCCCAAGCGCATGCGCTTGCTGGTAACCAATGGCTTTCATGGAGTTTCCTTAATCACGCGAGAAAATATGCCCCTAATCTAACGATGTTGTTTGCCTTGAAAAACCACTAAAATTGAATAATAGTTTTAAAAAATTTTTGAAAATAAACCGGTGGCACTGGAATGCTAAAAGGCTTGCAAGATCTTCAAATATTGTTGGAAACCGCTCGACAAGGCAGCCTCTCCAACGTCGCACGCTCAATGGACATGACGCCAGCGGCCATAAGCGCGGCCATTAAGCGAGTGGAACAACAACTGGGGACTGTGCTATTTGTGCGCTCAACCCGCAACCTCAGATTAACGCCGCAAGGTGAGCAATATCTGCAGCAATGTGAGCAGGCATTAACGACCTTAGCGAACGCAGAGGCACAGTTACATTCACAGCACACCCGCTTGCAAGGGCAACTGCATCTGTCGTTGCCATCTGATCTAGGTCGTCACCAATTTATGCGGCTACTGGATGAATTTTTGCAGTTGTATCCGCAAGTCAGCCTCAAATTGCAGGTCAGTGATCATCTGAGTAACCTCTATCGGCAACCACTCGACCTACTCATTCGTTATGGTGTACCCGCAGATTCCAGCCTGATTTCACTGCCATTAGTCAGTGACAACTGCCGGGTGTTGTGTGCCTCGCCAGACTATATTGCACGCCATGGCAAACCTGACTCACCATTAGCCTTGAGTGAGCATAATTGCCTCTGCTTTATGCTGGCCGATAGATTACACAACCGCTGGCAGTTTAGTCGTGATGGCGAAGTATTGAGGGTGGAAGTCAGCGGCGATCGCAGCGCCGATGATGGCGAAATGGTGCATCGCTGGGCGTTAGCAGGGGCAGGCATTGCCTATAAGTCCCACTTGGACGTGAGGGATGATTTGGCTGCCGGTCGCTTGCTGCCATTGTGCCAAGACTGGCAAGGAGAAGCGGCGCCCTTGAATATGTTAGTGCCTGATAGGCGCCAGCTATCACCACTGATTAAGGCGCTGCGACAGTTTCTTCTGCAACGCCTGCATCATTAATTAAATCGATACCACGACCCGTACTGCCAACAGCAATAACACCACGCCGGTGATTCTATCGATCAGTTGCGCTTTAGCGCGCAATTTATCGAGCACTTTGGGCTGTGACAACATAAAGGCGATAATGGTGTACCACAGACCATCAACAATCACTGGCGTCAGTACAATTAAACTCTTGCCGCCACTGTGCTGCGCCGCCAGCACAAACTGGCTGAACAGCGCCATAAAGAACAGCATGATTTTGGGGTTCAATAACGAAATGGCAAAGCCATCTCGCGCAGCTGCCCACGCGGATACGGGGGCACCACCCGCGAGCTTTTGCTGCATACCACCTTGCGCCGTCAGCGCTTTCCAGCCCAACCAAGCTAAATACAGGCCACCCGCCAGGGCAATTGCATTGAACAGCATCGGATAATGTTTAAGTAGTGCCGCAAGGCCAAGCAAAGTAATCAGTGCATAAATGCCGATACCGATCGAATGTGCCCACGCACACATGATGCCACGGCTACGTCCGCCACCTAGGGTATGACGCACCACCATTGCCAGACTAGGACCCGGTGACATTGCGCCCAATGCACATATGGCTAACAGCCCCAGCCACATACTTAAACTCATACTCTTTCCTTGCTGCCTGCAACTTGTTGAATAAACACGCACTATAACGTATTCAGCGCGTGACTCAGAAGCGCTAATCCCACACACAAAAATAAAAAAGGGCAATAGACAGCGCCTATTGCCCAATAACCACGTCAAGGATGGTTAAAAACGGTAGTTCAGACGGCCGTAATAGAAGCCGCCGTTAAAGCCATATGGCGAAGTCACCGGATATTTCGCACCAGCAATACCTGCCCATGGGTTTTCGTCTGGATAGGCATCAAACAAGTTTTGCGCCCCAATCGATACACTCCAATCGTCGTTGATGTCATAGCCAAGCTCAGCATCGACAGTAAAGGCACTGGACACATCAATTGGGAGATCACCATCTGAATCCAAGTGGTTTTCCCAGTAAGCACCGTAGTAGTTCACCCGCACCATTGAGCGCAGATTAGCAGTGACTTCCTGGGTCCACGTCAGTGAGCCTTTGTGGTGTGGAATTGCTTCTTCCAGCGCTTTCACTTTAGCGTCACTGATGTTTTCTGGATTGAAGTCATCAACCTCAGTCTTAGTCCAGTTATAGGCCAAAGAGAAGTTGCTGCCATCAAACCAATCTGGCGCATAGCTAATCACTAAGTCGATACCTTGAGTCGTGGTATCAAAGTCGTTGGTGAAGTAACGCACCGCTGAGTAACTGCTAGCATCCAGAATGCCTTGGGCGATCAACGCATCACGGTCATCTTGCGTTAACTGCAACGCAGAGGTTTGCGAAATACGATCTTTTAGCTTGATGTTGAAGTAATCCAACGTCAGGAAGAACGTATCCACATTCAACACACCGCCCACCGACAAGTTGACTGACTTTTCCGGATCCAGTGGCTTGCCCCCTTTTTGCACCGAAATTGGGTTCGTCGGTGGCAAGGTTGCTTGGTCCTGCAGTCCATTCGGGCCAAAGGAGGTCGACACGTTACGCACGTTGCTTTGACCCACGGTTGGCGCACGGAAACCAGTGCTCGCCGCGCCGCGCAATGAGAAGTACTCATTCACGGTCCAAATGGCTGATAACTTGCCGTTAGTGGTGGAACCGAAGTCGTCATAGTCTTCGTAACGTACTGCACCCGTCACCAACAAATCCTGTGTCAGTTCTTTTTCCACATCGACGTAGATGGCGTAGTTATCGCGGCTCCACTTACCAGCGTCTTCTGGCTTAAAGCCGGGGAAGCCGTTGGAACCGATACCAAAGCCTTGCGAAGCCAATGGGCCGATTTCAAACGAGTATTGATCACCGTTATAGATCTCAAAGGTTTCGCGGCGGAATTCCGCGCCCATGGCGATGTTCCAGCTTTCGATACCGTAGTAATCAAAATCGACGTTCACCCCACGCTCAGTTTCAACATAACGGCCAGGGTCAAAATCATTTGGCGTATCTGGGCCTAATGACGCGTTGACCGTGTTTTTGATGTAGAAGTCGGAATCGTTGTTACCGTATGAGAACGCGGCATCGTAACTCCAGTCAGTCGACAGCTCGCCTTTCATACCCACAACGAACGACGCGTCCTTCACTACACCGCCAAAACGAGGCGTAAAGCCGCCGGGGAACATTTCAGTGAATGAGTAACAGCTATCTGATGCTGCAGCGTCAGCAATGCTCATGCCTTCGCAACCGCCAGACATGTCACCCGTCAAATCACCGATCAGCGGCGTAGCGCCACCATCATTGCTGTATACACCGCTGCGGTTTTCTGGGTTACGGTAATAGAAGCCGCCTTCGACATCGCGACGCGCCCAGTTACCAAACAGATACAGTTTATTGTGGTCGTCTAAGTCCAGGCCTGAGTTAAAGAAGAATTTAAAGTCTGATTTAGTTTTTGGCGTGCCCCATACCTGAGCTGGCTCCGGCACCGCCAGATTACCCGCGTCAATCAGCGCCTGTGCATCATCACGCTGCACACTGCGGTTAGTATCGTCCTGCTCTTTGTATTCAAAACTCAGGTTGGCAAAACCAGCCGCAGTAAGTGGCAAACCGACGTTGGCGGCAATCTGCCCCATACCACCGTCGCCTTGGTAATATTGACCGCTACGCAACTCAATTTCGCCGCCTTCGGCCGCATCTTTGAGCTGGAAGTTAATCACCCCGGCAATCGCATCTGAACCGTATTGTGCCGCTGCCCCATCACGCAGTACCTCAACCTGTTTCAACGCGATCGCTGGAATCACTGAAATATCGGGACCTTGTGCACCATCAGAAACACCACCACCTTGGAATGCAATCACAGAAGCACGATGACGGCGCTTACCATTGACCAATACCAAGGTGTGATCAGGTGCCAAACCGCGCATATTTGCCGGACGAACTAAGGTCGCCGCATCGCTGATTGGCTGTGCGTTAACATTGTAAGACGGCACCACCTTCCCCATCAGATCATTCATATCTGTGGCGCCGTTCTTAGTAAACTCTTCATTGCCGATAATATCGACCGGTACTGGCGATTCGCCCACTGAACGCGGCGCAGCCCGTGACCCCACCACGGCGATGCGTTCTACGTTAGATGTAGCACTGCTAGTGGCCGCCGCATCATCCTCTGCCATCACTGGTGCCGCTAATGCCATTGAAACGGCCAAGCTGATGCTGCTCAGCATCCACGTATTTGTGTTCTTATGTTGTTTCTTCATTCTTTAGTGTCTCGCTATATTTTTATTGTTGTGCAAGGGTCATGCTAGATGACGCTTTGCCCCACCTCGGTCTCCCAGCGCGAAAATCACACCAAAACCCAAAAATGGCAACACAAATGTAACATTGAGCACAAAATTCCAAAATACCGATTATTGAATATTTAATTATTTAACCATTTTTTATTCTTATATTTAATAACGGAAGGTAATGAGTGATATATGAACACCATTTAAGCAAATGATTAATAAATGCGCATTATTAACAAATGTATACTTAAGCCAGTAGCGCTTAGTGGTTGTAAGCAAATGAATCTTTGCAATAAAGCGAAAGTCGTAGGACGTATCCGCCAAAAGTCAGATGCGCGATCGAGAAAAAAACTCTATGCTCAGTAACAGCACTTATCCTTTTACGCCAATGAGTTGATGGGCGTCTTGCCAACAACCTGAAAAAATCTGCCTTATGACAACTGTACCGCTGCAACAACCCGCCAGCACAGTGCAACAACCCGCATCACTGGCACAATTGATTGAACAGGTGTGTTTCCGTTTTTCCGATAGGAGCGCATTTTACTGCCGCGGCGTATCACTCAGTTTTGCTGAGCTTGAACGGGACTCGCGAGCATTCGCCGCTTGGTTACAGCATTATACCCAGTTGCAGGTCGGTGACCGCATCGCACTGCAATTGCCCAACTGCTTACAGTATGTGATTTGCGCTTATGGTGCCCTGCGCGCGGGATTGGTTGTAGTGAACACCAACCCACAGTTCACAGAGTCGGAACTCATCGCGCAATTTAACGATGCACAAGTGCAAGCCTTAGTGGTGATTTCGGACCTATTACCGGGGCTTGCCAAGGTCAGTATGAATACGCCGATCACCACGGTAATTTCGACCCACTTGCAGGATCTGCACAAACCGGTGCCGCAGCCGAGAACGGCGCTGCAAAATGTGGAATTTAATCGGGTACTCGCCGCTGGACGCAGTCTGGTATTTACGCCAGTGGCGCTTGAGGGCAACGCCTTAGCCTTATTGCAATACACCGGTGGTAGCAGCGGCACAGTAAAAGGGGCGATGCTCAGCCACCATAACCTGCTTGCCAACCTGTCGCAGTGCTATCAACGTCTGCAACACTACATCAGCGAAGGCGCAGAACAGTTATTGTCTCCTTTGCCTATGTACCATATTTATTCGTTTATGGTGCATCTGCTGTATTTCGCGCACGGGGCAACCGCCACCCTACTGCCTACATTGCGCAATTTAGATGAGATGGTTGAGGTGTGGACACTAAAACCCGCAACCTGCTTTGCCGGGTTAAGCAGCCTATTTGCTCCACTGTGTCATCATGCAAAATTTCAGGAGTTGGATTTCAGCCAACTAAAACTCACCCTTGCAGGTGCTACCAGTTTGTCAGAAGTCGCGGCCAAACAGTGGCAAAGATTAACCGGTTGTGCCGTCAATCAAGGTTATGGTCTCAGTGAAACCTCGCCCGTGGTCACCATCAACTTGTATGGAGAGCAACTGCCATTAAGCATTGGCAAACCTGTGTCTGACACCGATATTCGTATCGTGGATGATGATGACAATCAGGTAACCAGTGGCGAGTGCGGTGAACTGTTAGTGAAGGGGCCACAATTGATGCAAGGCTACTGGCAACAGCCACAGGAAACAGCCGCCGTCATCACCGCTGATGGCTACTTTCGTACCGGCGATATGGTACGCGAAGATAACGACGGCAATTTGTATGTTGTCGATCGCAAAAAAGACATCATCATTGTGTCGGGAATGAATGTTTCGCCTGCGGAGGTAGAACGCGTGCTGATGAGGCATGAAGATGTGGTACAAGCCGCTGTTTTTGGCGTGCCACACGAACGCACTGGTGAACAAGTACAAGCACGTATCGTATTAGCGCCAACGACCAAACCCAATCCTGAACTTGAAGCTCAACTGCAGCAACTTTGCGAAGAGCAATTAGCGCCTTATAAGATCCCTAAGCTCATGCAGTTTGATAACGAGCTGCCGCTGAATAATGTGGGCAAGTTATTGCGGCGGCAATTGACCGACAAATAACACCCAGTTAATCGCGTACTAGATCAATTAGATGGCTCAAAGCGCAGATCACGTGCACGATCAGCAGCCCGATAAACCAATGAGCGGCGCTATGATGCCAGAGACGCCAACTTGCCGCGTCAGCACTGCCTTGGGTCAAAAACCATAGTGCGCCAGTCACCCCCGTTAGCAGCAGTGATAACACAGTAAAGCCCTCGATCAGGCTGAAGAGACCTGCACCACCGGCTGATGGCACTTTACCTTTGCTCAGGCCTTTAATGTCATTGAGAATCGGGCGCCACGCTAATGCTAGCCACGGAAAATACAAACGCCAACGACCATGCACACACAGCTTGGCGAAGAATATCAGCGCGAGGACTGCCGCTAGCCAGCCGAGCCACACATGGGATAGGTCCCAGAAACCAGCGTTATCGGGAATACGCCGCAGCATCATCAGCTTTGAGCTTCCGATTAACAGGAAGGCACACAGTAACATCAGCACCAGATGCACCGACTGCACTAACAATGCAACTAAGCGTTTCATTAACTTCTCCTAAGCCGCGGCAAATTGTTCAGCAAATGCGCTCACTTTCTGCCAATCGGTAAATTCAACACAGGTGTTAGGATCGGTTGGGCCTTTGGTGATCCACATAATGAAACGAATGATATTTCTGTCCATGGCGCCATAGCCCTGATAGTTGAGGTTACCGCCAAATACCGCCATCAACTGTGGCTTCCAGCCAGATTTTTCCAAAAACGCCTGCATATAAGGGTTAGTTTCTGGTGTGTTCTTGGCGGGTTTACGGGCGACCAGACTGACAGAGAAGAAACCACTGACTTTAGTTTCCAATAGCGTTTGGTGTTCGCGAATAAAATCGTACACATTGGTGCGATGCTTACCATGGCGAATACTGGCACCAATCAAAATCTTGTCGAAATTCTCTAGCGCTGGCGCTTCTGCCACTGGCGCCAATGTCACCTGTTCACCATGCTGGCGTAATTGCTCCGCCATGGTGTTACAAATCTTCAATGTTTGTCCATGGACTGTGGAGTAAAGAAGCAGTGTTTTAGTCACTTTAACCCCTGAGTGTTCATAATGTTAGCTAGTCGTATGTTAGGAGCATCATGCCATAAATTACATGAAACAGATCACGAGCATTCGCTCCGATGCTGACCAATCCGCTGATTTTCAGGAGAGTTCACAAAATACTAAAGAAACACTAAGGTACAAAAAGTGGCACAATCAATTGACATATTTGTTACGCAGTTTACTGGACAACAAATTCATTTCATTGCATAAAAAAGCAACATCAAGAAAGAGATACGCCAGCCATGAGCGACGATAATCGAACACTGGAAAGTTCAGCCCATGTGGAAACACATATAGAGATGTCAGCCCGCAAGAAGGTGTTACGCCTAGGACGCTTGTTGGGACTCGCCTCAGAAGCAGATTATCAGCCGGCTAATGCTACGGTATTGGATCGCGCCCACATGCGCCAGCGTAAACAACTTGAACAATATCAACGTAATCTCGAAGCCATCTATGCGATGACCTTGAGTTATACCCCCTCGGATGTCACCGGCGCAGAGCTCGATGCCGATTGGATACATCAGTTTTTCGCCATGGCAGAAACAATCCATAACCACACCATGCAGGATTTGTGGGCACGTATTCTGGCCAGCGAAATCGTCCAACCGGGGAATTTTAGCCTGCGTACCTTAGAAACATTAACCAAGCTCACGCTCAAAGAGGCGCATATTCTTGAAAAAGCCCTTGGTATGGCAGCCAGACTCAACCATGAATCACGGCTGAAATTGATCAGCGGTTATCGACTCTCGGGCGGCATTGGTCACTATTTTCGTAAGCAGAGTCATGTCAATTTGGGGCTATCTAATTTTGGAATGCCCTACTCTAACCTGCTGACGCTGGTGGATGCGGGCTTACTACATCGCGGTGAGTTTGAAACCGGATTATTGGCGCCGAAATCAGCCGTTGAGCTGCATTTTCCCCACAGCACTATCACGCTGAAGCCCAAGTCTGGGCATCTGCTATTTAACTATTATCGACTGAGTCCTGTAGGGGAAGAACTGGCGGCGTTGGTAGCGCCTAAGATCGACGACGCTTATCTGAGCGCTATGCGCGCCTTGTTTGCTAAAGACTTCAGCATTAGCTGATGCTTGAGTATTAGTTTTCTAGTAGCTGCGGCAACGCTTGCTGTGACAGCTGCTGTTCAAACCAATTCAGCTGTGAAGACAGCGTCACTACTTCACCAATAATAATCAGCGCTGGCATCTGCAATTCAGCTGTTTGCGCCAATTGGCTCAACTCACCAAGCGTGCCGATAAAGCTGCGTTGCTCGCGGGTACTGGCTTTGGAGATAATAGCAACTGGCGTAGCAGCGCTGCGTCCGGCCGCCAACAAGCCTTGTTGAATGGTGGCGGCATTGATAATGCCCATGTAAATCACCAAGGTGTTATCCGCTTGCGCGTAATAATGCCAATCAACTGGCTGGCCATCCTTCTGACAGTGGCCGGTGATAAAGGTTACCGAACGGACAAAATCACGATGGGTCAAAGGAATGCCCGCATAGGCAGACGCACCTGAAGCAGCGGTAATGCCGGGCACGACTTCAAATTCGATATTGGCTTCTATCAGCGCTTGCAGCTCTTCGCCACCACGACCAAAGATAAAGGGATCGCCGCCTTTCAGGCGAATAACTTTGGCGCGTGTATAGGCTTTTGTGACCAACAAACGGTTGATCTCTGCCTGTGCCGCACTGTGTTTACCAGCGCGCTTACCCACTTTGATTTTTTCTGCATTGGCTGGGATTAATGCGAGAATCTCGTCACTCACAAGGGCGTCGTATAACACCACATCGGCTGACTTCAGCAAGCGCCATGCTTTCACCGTCAGCAAGTCGGCATCACCGGGACCAGCCCCCAGCAGATACACTTTGCCTTTTACCTGATTGTCTGACAGATGTAGCAGTGCCATCACCAAATCTCCCCATGAGTAATGACTGCACTATAACGAGGGATTTAAGCATAGATAAATATAAATTAATTAGTTTTTATAACCAAAGGAGATAACAGAACTAAAATACTGTTGAAAAATTAGCCAATGAATAACAAAGCTGTCATCAAGTTAATCGCTAATTTAACAGAATATTAGGCAAGCCTAAGCGCTTATGTCATGATTTCAAACGCGATGTTACACTCCAGCACATATTAAAAATTGATTTCAAGTGATTGACTAAAAAGGGAGTTAATAGTTTATGCACTTCAAATTTTCGCCGTTGCTTTGGGCCGCCTTCGCCAGCTATTTCATTGTCAGTCAAAGTTGGGCTGCCGACGACGCAGACAAATCCGAAACCGCACAACAACCCCAGCAACCCTCATTGTTGGAGCAGCGGGTCGCAGATGAGCTTAAGGCCAGCGATAATCCTTTTGTGATCACACCTCACAAGGTGAATTACTTTTTACCCTTTACCTACAGTACCTCTGTTAACGACGCGCCTTTTGCCGAAGAAATGGAACAAGATGGCTATTCACTTGATCACAGCGAAGCCAAATTCCAAATCAGCTTTAAATTTCCATTGGCATATAACGTCTTTGGCGACAATGGCCATCTGTTTTTTGCTTACACCAACCAGTCTTGGTGGCAGGTATATAACAAAGAGATCTCCTCGCCATTTCGTGAGACCAACCATGAACCAGAATTTTTTATGGTGTTTAATAACGACTGGAAAATCGGCAGCTTTACCAACTCGCTCTGGGGCTTTGGTGTCGTACATCAATCCAACGGCCGCTCTGGTACCCTGTCCCGCAGTTGGAACCGTGTCTATGGCAATATGATCTTTGACAGCGGGCCATTGGCTTTCTCAGTTAAAGCATGGTGGCGGATACCGGAAAGCAAAAAAGAGGACATTTACGATACCAGCGGTGATGATAATCCCGATATCAACCGCTATATGGGTAATATCGAATTAACTGCCCTGTATGGTTTGGAACGACATAGATTTAGTTTGATGCTGCGCAACAATCTGCGTAGCGAAAACAAAGGGGCGTTACAGCTTACTTGGAGTTATCCAATTCTGGGGAATTTGCGCCTTTATGCTCAATACTTTAATGGCTATGGCGAGAGTCTGATCGACTACAATGTGCACACACAACGTATCGGCATCGGCTTTGCGCTGAACGACCTACTCTAGCAAAAAGGTGAGTAATCAGTGTTTAAAGGTGGCTTCAGGGTCATTCTCTACCTGTTTTGGATGGCGCTGCTGATCAGCGCCATCCAGCTTGCGCGTTTTGCCATCCAGGATCCGCAACAACGCGACATTCTCACGAACCGCCAATTGCTACAAGATCTGCAGCTACTCCAGCAGCAGATCCGCCGCTTTAGCGCCTTTGCTGTTCTTAAGCCGCAGGTTAACAGCCAAATTGAGCAGGCGATAGCCGCATTGGCGCAACGCTATCCAACCCAACTCAGCCGCCAGCAACTCAGCATTGAGGTCGCCAAGCTGATGACACTGCTGACCGATCCTGCCGCCAGCATCTCCCCTTGGCCACGAGAATCCCATCTGCCTTTGATATTACGACAAATGGACCACCGCTGGTTGGCGTTGAACGAGCAACAACAAGCGTTCGATAGTGAGCGCCCATTTGTGACCCATATTGACGGTATTCCGATGCAGCGCTGGCAACTCGCGGCCCAACAACTGTTAGCCGATGGTGCTGAACGACCGCAGCGACTGGCTAGGATGATGGCGCAAACTGTGCTGCTGCGGCAACAAATTGGCTTAAGCGCGAGTGACAGCGTGCGGGTAACACTGACGAATGACGAACTGACACCTTTGTCAGTCACCATGCCATTAGCCACCAGCCCAACAGCACCCACCTTAGCGATGAGCCGTTGGCGTTTGTTAGCGCCCAATATTCAACTGCTGCGCAATGACGATCTCGATTCCTTCGAATCAAATCGTCAATTACGTCTCGATCTGCAAAAAGCGCTGGCGGCAGACACCTTGGTACTGGATTTACGCCATGCTGATGGTGTCAGTTCAAGTTTGTTACAACTCTTGGCAATCAACCATGAAAATCCCAGCAGCCAACCCGCTGGCTATGGTCGCTATAAGCGGCAGCCACAGCTACGCAACGATTTTCTCGCACCGTTTGGCTACCAAGCATTATCGCGTTTCAACTTGTTTCCGAGTGTCAAAGTGCGTCTGATGCAAGCGAGCAATAGTGAGTTGAGTGACTGGTTTGCCAGACCGCCATTGGTCAGTAGCACTCAGGCAGAGGCAATCTCCTCTATCAATCAGTCGCCACAACAGCTGTTGTTATTGATAGGGCCACAGTGTCGCCACGAATGTGAGTGGTTGGTGCATGCAGCGGCAAACTGGCCACGTACTTTATTGTTGGGCAGCAAAACCTTGGGAGACTTTGGCCGAACCCATCAATTTAGGTTACCCGCCAGTGGCTTGAATGTGCAGTTCAGTGCATCGCTTGCCTATGACAGCTATGGCAACCTGCTGTCTGGCATTGGCACTGCGCCAGATATCGAAATTAATACCGATGGTACTGTTGACTGGCCGTCACTGTTAAAAGCGCTGCGGCATTACCGCAATAATGAAATCAGCCACCCGCATACGACGCCAACAGAGACTCGTTAAAACGAGAAATCCCGGACAACCTTAGGCTATCCGGGATATGGAAGAAGCTTTGATGCTGCGCTAACAAGTCAATCAAAGCGTGCAGTCACTGCTCAATAAGCTGAGCAACTCAATCACCGCTAACGACAAAACCATTAATGCTGCCTGCCAAGGGCCAACACTCAAAAGAGCGTCCGATACAGCGGGTAATGTCATTTTCCCCTATGGGAATTTCTGAGTATAACGCAGAATATTCCGCTGTGAATAAATTTGTGCATTATTTGAGCATAAATTTATATTTAACAATTAACTCAATAAGTTAAACGTGGCAAAATTAACGGTTCAGCCGTATTAAATTTCGTAGTGCAAGCCACATTCCCGCTTCAAACCGTTAAAGCGCGTTTCTTCCTCCAACATGCCGGGTTCCAGCGGTTTAGTGGAGTGAATATCGCCGACAGAGACATAGTTTTCATACCACAATGGATGATATGGCAACTCATGATCGGTCAGGTACATATGCACATCACGATCGCTCCAGTCGATAATCGGCAGCAGCTTAAAGCGTTCACCGTGAATGGCGAGGATCGGCAAGGCTTCGCGAGTCGATGATTGGCTACGACGCAAACCGGCAAACCAGCTGCCTACCTGCAACTCTTCCAGCGCATGTTTCATTGGCTCAACTTTATTCATGCGGTTATACAGCTCTAAACCTTCTAGGCCTTTTTCCCACAGTTTGCCAAAGCGCGCTTCTTGCCACGCAGGCGTCAACTCGGAACGATAGATTTTGACGTTCAGCGTTAAGCGTTCGGTCAACTCATCAATAAAGCGATAGGTTTCTGGAAACAGATAGCCAGTATCAGTAAGAATGACCGGAATATCGGCACTCTGACTGCTGAGCAGATGCAACATCACCGCCGCCTGAATACCGAAGCTCGATGACAAAGCATGAGTGCCGGGCAAATAAGCTAAGCCCCATGCCACTCGCTGCTCGGCCGTAAGCGCCTGCAGATAACGGTTGATCTGTTCAAGTTGTGCTGTTTGCTCAGCTTTATCTTGCTGCAGCAGCGCGACAAGATCGGCGCTGCTGACGGGTGATGCATTAGCCATGAAAATCCTTAGCAGCATCTATCACTGCTTTGACAACACCGATACGCACGACAAAGTCACCAAAGCTTTCATCTGCGTTACGCTCACTGGCGTATCGGCCAAATAACTCGTCCAACTCGGCGAGGATTTCCGCTTCCAGAATATTCTCACGTACCATTTTGTTGAGACGGGTCCCTTCAAAACTGGCCCCTAAATAGAGGTTATAACGTCCCGGCGCTTTACCTACTAAGCCGATTTCGGCGGCAAATGGACGAGCACAGCCGTTCGGACAACCGGTCATGCGCACCACAATCGGCAATTCACTGATACCGTGCTTTGCCTGCAGCGCTTCAACCTTGGTCATAAACTCAGGGAAGTAACGCTCAGATTCCGCCATCGCCAACGGGCAGGTTGGCAGCGCCACACACGCAATAGAGTGTTCGCGGGTGGTGGTGAGCACATCACCGAGCAAGCCGTACTGACGCGCCATCGCTTCAATGCGGTCTTTTTCCGACTCAGGCACGCCAGCAATGATCATGTTTTGGTTGGCGGTCATGCGGAAGTCGCCTTGGTGCACTTTGGCAATTTCACGCAGGCCGGTTTGCAACATTTTGCCGGGCTCATCTTTGATACGGCCACACTCGATGAAGAAAGTCAGATGCCATTGATCATCAATGCCTTTGACCCAACCAAAGCGATCGCCGCGATCTTGCAGTATTACATCGCGCTTCGGTTGGAATTTCACGCCGGCGCGTTTTTCCACTTCCGCTTTAAACGCTTCATAGCCGTGATCGACGATGGTGTATTTGAGACGCGCACGTTTACGGTTCACGCGGTTACCCCAATCACGCTGGGTGGTGACCACCGCTTCGGCAAACTTGATCACATCTTCTTTGTTGATAAAGCCAAAGTCATCGGCCAGACGTGGGAAGGTTTCTACTTCACCATGAGTTGAGCCCATGCCACCGCCAGCAGTTAGATTGAAGCCGACCAACTGGCCATTTTCGGCCACCGCAATCAAACCAAAGTCATTGGTATAGACATCGACATCGTTATCCGGTGGGATCGCTACCGCCATTTTGAATTTACGTGGCAGGTAGGTGTCACCGTAAATCGGTTCCACTTCCTCTTCGGTGCTCAGCAGTTTTTCTTTGTCGAGCCAGATTTCCGCATAGGCTTGGGTATGCGGCAGCATGTGCTCAGACAGATGCTTAGCAATTTCGTACACCTCAGCGTGCAAATCAGACTGTACCGGATTCGGGTTACACATCACGTTACGGTTGACGTCACCGCACGCGGCAATCGCATCCAAGGTGGCACGATCCAGACTCTGTACTAACTCTTTCAAATTGCGCTTTGGAATACCGTGGTATTGGAAGGTCTGACGCGTGGTCAAACGGATGCTGTTAGAGGTGGTTAGCTGGCGCGAGATATCATCCACCGCCAACCACTGTTCAGCACTACAAACACCGCCGGGCACGCGAGCACGCAGCATAAAGCTATACAGCGGCTCCAGCTTTTGTTCTTTACGTTCATTACGTACGTCACGGTCATCCTGCATATAGGTACCGTGGAATTTCAATACTTGGGTATCATCATCGCTGATAGCGCCAGTGACGCTATTGGCCAGACCTTCTTCGATAGTGCCGCGCAGATGACGACTGCGTGCCTTGATATATTCGTTTGCCGCTAATTTTTGCTCACTCATGACTTACTCTCTTAATTCGGCTGTTGGCAGGACTTGGGTAAATGTCCGGCTCAGTACACATCTTTTTGGAAGCGGCCTGCGGCGCGCAGTTGTTCTAACCATTCGCTGGCAGCGGCGTGGTCCATTTCTCCAAACTCAGCGACCACGTCAGTCAGCGCTTGTTGTACATCTTTGGCCATACGTTCAGCATCGCCACACAGGTACAGATGCGCCCCTTGTTGCAACCATTGCCATAGCTCAGCGCCTTGCTGCTGGATCCGATGTTGTACATAGATCTTCTCTTGTTGATCTCGCGAAAAGGCGAGTGAGATTTTCGACAACACGCCAGATTTTAGGTACTGCTGCCACTCGGTCTGATAGAGGAAATCTTGCTCAAAATGGGGGTTACCAAAGAACAACCAGTTTTTCCCCGCATCACCTTGGTTGGCACGCTGCTGCATAAAGGCACGGAATGGTGCAACGCCAGTACCAGGACCAATCATGATCACCGGTGTTTGTGGGTTCTCCGGTAGACGGAAATGTTTATTGCTTTCCACATAGACTTTGACATTGGCGCCTTCCTCAGCATGAGCAAGGAAACGTGAAGCGCCACCGTAGCGAATTTCGCCGTTGCGTTCATCAGCCACCAAACCCACGGTCAGGTGCACTTCACTATCAACTTCAGCCTGACTTGAAGCAATCGAGTACAAACGTGGCGTTAATGGTCGCAACGCATCCACCAAGGTTTGTGGGTCGATATTGCTCAGCGGATACAGCTGTTGCAGATCGGCCACTTGATGGCTACGAACAAACTCACGGGTTTGTGTTTTGTCTTCAATAATCGCCAGCAGCGCCTTGGCTTTTGACTGCTCGGCCCAGAACTTGACTAAGCCTGGGTACAACTGGGTCAGCTCTTTCTTCTCCAGTAACGCTTGCTGCAAGCTGACGCTTTCTTTGCCGACGGTCACCACGATGTCACCATCAAGCTGCCATGCACTTAGCAAGGATTCGACCAGCGCTGTGTCATTATTAAAGTACACACCCAGTGCATCACCTGGTCGATAGCTGATTCCAGATTCACCGAGGTCGATTTCAACGTGGCGCGTATCCTTAGCGGAATCACGGCTAGTAAGCTTTTGGCTGACAATCACTTCCGCAGTATACGGCTGCTGCTTACTGTATTGCTGTTCACTGCCTGCAAATGCGACTGAAGGCGACGCGGCGCTGGCATGAGATGATTGCGCTAATAGAGGCTTAGCGGCGGCAATCACTTCACTCTGCCAAACTTCGCTGGCTTGTTGATAATCCAAGTCGCAATCAACACGTGGCAACAAAGGCTCGGCGCCCAGTTTTGCTAAACGCTCATCAAACTCTTTACCGGTTTGGCAGAAGAATTCGTAAGAGGAATCACCTAAGCTCAATACTGCATAACGTACGCCATCCAGTTTAGGTGCACGTTTTGAGGCGAGGAACTTGTGAAACTCTATCGCATCGTCAGGCGCTTCGCCCTCACCTTGCGTACTGACGACCACGGCCAGCAGGCTTTCTTGTTTAAGATTTCGGCTGTTGTAATCGCCCATCGACACCAAATTTACCGCAACCCCAGCAGCCTTAGCTTGGTTAGCCAGCTCAGTGGCAACACCACGACTGTTACCGGTCTGGCTACCGTAAAGGATTGTTAATTTACTGTTATTCTCAGCGACAGAGACGGCTGCAGGTGCCGCATTTGCGCTGGCGGCTAAGTAACCACTGACCCAGGCGAGCTGGACAGGCGTTAGTTGTGCCGAAAATTGCTTAAGCGTCTCAACCTGTTGTGCAGACAAGGGGGACGCCAATGATGACAGTTCGTTAAGGGACATGAGCTAAGCCTTCAAATATAGATATGCACGCAAGCTTAGCGCTGCTCACTTTGGTTAAAAAAGAATAAAATTTACTTTTTTATGCGTATTTGGAATATGCGAATAAAGCTATTTAAGTTAAAAAAATGTGTGCTGGTGCAAAGATTTTGCTCCGACCAGTACAGATTAGCGTCGCTTTGCGATTCAGCGCTTGTTTCCGTTGCTGGAGTTGCCAAAATGCATCTAGCACGAATGTGCCATGAAGGGAAGTTATGCACTCACATCTCAACTTTCTGTTCATGTAAGGATCAATAAACAGTCGAATATACCGATTACACAGCGTATATTGATTGATTCTGAGCGATACAGTTTATCGCCTTGTTGCGCAAGTAATGCGCGCAATAAAGCGTATTTATTCAATATCAGGGAATAGTCATGCAAATTGGAATACCGAGAGAAAGCCTCGCCGGTGAAACCCGGGTCGCTGCGACCCCGGCCACCGTTGAGCAACTACAAAAGCTCGGCTTCGAAGTTACTGTTCAAGCGGGCGCGGGGGCGTTGTCCAGCTTTGATGATAAGGCCTTTGAAGCTGCAGGGGCCACTGTGGCACCTGACGTATGGCAAGCCGACCTGATCTTCAAGGTCAATGCACCGACCGAGGAAGAGATAGGTCTAATCAAAGATGGGGCAACCCTGGTGAGCTTTATTTGGCCAGCACAGAATCCTGAGTTGGTTGAAAAACTATCGCAACGCAACATCAATGTGATGGCCATGGATATGGTGCCACGTATCTCTCGTGCCCAGTCATTAGATGCGCTGTCGTCAATGGCTAACATCGGTGGTTACCGTGCAGTGGTTGAAGCCGCGCATGAGTTTGGCCGCTTCTTTACTGGCCAAATTACGGCTGCGGGTAAAGTACCACCTGCCAAAGTATTGGTGATTGGTGCCGGTGTTGCCGGTCTTGCAGCTATCGGTGCAGCAGGTTCACTGGGTGCCGTAGTACGCGCCTTTGACACGCGTCTTGAAGTAGCAGAACAGATTGAATCTATGGGCGGTCAGTTCCTCAAACTCGAATTTGACGAAGACGGCTCATCTTCTGACGGTTACGCCAAAGTGATGTCAGAAGAGTTTATTAAAGCGGAAATGGCCTTGTTTGCTGAGCAAGCCAAAGAAGTAGACATTATCGTCACTACCGCACTGATCCCCGGTCGCCCAGCGCCGCGCCTCATCACCAAAGAGATGGTGGATTCAATGAAGCCAGGCTCAGTGATCGTCGATATGGCGGCACAAACCGGCGGTAACTGCGAATACACCAAGCCAGGTGAACTGTTCGTCACCGATAACGGCGTCAAAGTGATAGGTTACACCGATCTGCCGGGCCGTTTGCCAGCACAATCATCCCAACTTTATGGCACTAACCTCGTCAACCTGATGAAGTTGATGTGTAAAGAGAAAGATGGCAACGCTGTGCTCGACTTTGAAGATGTGGTGATGCGCAATATGACCGTGGTAAAAGCCGGTGAAGTCACCTTCCCACCACCTGCGATTTCGGTATCTGCGGCACCACAAAAGCCTGCGGCTAAAGCGGCACCAGTAAAAGATGACACACCAAAAGCGCCATCAAAGCTTAAATACATTTTGGGTGCACTCGGCATGGTAGGTTTTGCCGCCGTGGCTTCGGTCGCACCGGCAGAATTCCTGTCGCACTTCACCGTATTTATGCTTGCCTGTGTGGTGGGTTACTACGTGGTATGGAACGTATCGCATTCATTGCATACGCCATTGATGTCAGTGACTAACGCAATTTCCGGCATCATTGTAGTCGGTGCACTGTTACAGATTGGTCAAGGCTCAACATTGGTGACCGCGCTTGCCTTTGTGGCGGTATTGATTGCCAGCATCAACATCTTCGGTGGCTTCACCGTAACTCAGCGTATGCTGAAGATGTTCCGTAAAGGTTAAGGGGGTTTATCGTGTCTCATGGACTGGTTACAGCGGCCTATATTATTTCGGCGCTGTGTTTTATTTTGAGTCTGGCTGGCTTATCTAAGCAAGAAACCGCCAAGCAAGGTAACTACTTAGGTGTTACCGGTATGGCGATTGCGTTGATTGCCACCATTTTAAACCCTGAAACGAGTGGCGTAACTTGGATCATTTTGGCCATGGTGATTGGCGGCGCAATCGGCGTACGTTTAGCACTGAGAGTTGAAATGACCCAAATGCCTGAACTGGTTGCAATTCTGCACAGTTTCGTGGGTCTGGCAGCCGTATTAGTCGGCTTTAACAGCCTGATCGATCTGCATCCAGAAGCCGCAACCAACGTTGTCGTTACTGCTGGCGCCGATCTGGAAACCACGCTTGAAGCGGTGAAGGAAGCCTATTCAGAAGCAGCTGCAGCAGCATCACAACATGCGCTGACAGGGGCAATGCTGAACATCCACTTGGTTGAAATCTTCCTCGGTATCTTCATCGGTGCGGTGACCTTTACTGGCTCTATTGTGGCGTTCGGTAAGTTGCGCGGCGTGATTTCATCAAAACCTTTGATGCTGCCACAACGCCATAAACTGAACCTGTTGGCAGTTGTTGTGTCCTTCATTCTGCTGCTGTACTTCGTGAACACTGCCGGTAGCACCATTGCTGTCATCGTGATGACGCTGATTGCCCTGGCCTTTGGCTGGCATTTGGTAGCATCGATTGGCGGTGCTGATATGCCAGTCGTCGTGTCAATGCTGAACTCCTACTCTGGTTGGGCGGCAGCGGCAGCGGGCTTTATGCTGTCAAACGATCTGCTGATTGTGACTGGTGCGCTGGTGGGCTCATCAGGTGCGATTCTGTCGTACATCATGTGTAAGGCGATGAACCGTTCATTTATCTCTGTGATTGCAGGTGGCTTCGGTACTGATGGTGCCGTATCAACTGGCGATGAAGAGATGGGCGAATATCGCGAAACTACCGCGGAAGAAGTGGCTGACATGCTGAAGAACTCCAGCTCCGTCATCATTACGCCGGGATACGGTATGGCAGTGGCGCAAGCACAATATCCAGTGGCAGAAATCACCTCGAAACTGCGTGCAGCGGGTGTCGAAGTACGCTTTGGGATTCACCCTGTTGCGGGGCGTCTGCCAGGTCATATGAACGTACTGCTGGCTGAAGCCAAAGTTCCATACGACATCGTATTGGAAATGGACGAAATCAATGATGACTTCGAGTCAACCGATACAGTTCTGGTGATTGGTGCCAACGATACCGTAAACCCAGCGGCTTCTGAAGATCCAGGTAGCCCAATTGCAGGTATGCCAGTGTTGGAAGTGTGGAAAGCAAGCAACGTGATTGCCTTCAAACGCTCAATGAACACTGGTTACGCGGGCGTACAGAACCCACTGTTCTTTAAAGAAAATACCCAAATGCTGTTTGGTGATGCGAAAGATTCAGTGACTGCAATTCTTAATGCGCTGTAAGCTGCATTAATTGAAAAGCATAAAAAAGCCGGTGCATGCACCGGCTTTTGTTTTGCTTATCGCGCTTAGCCATTAAGCACTTGCTTTTCCAAGTTATGGCTCTGGCGAATTTGCTGCAGGATATTGAGCACGTTCACTTTTTCCTGCTCGCTTGGGCGTTGTTGCATACGTTGCAGAATATCTTCCGCCGCTAGCAAGCCACAAACGTTACCACGTCGATTGATCACTAACAGAAAGTCGCGTTGCACACTGCGGAAACTGGCCAACACATCCGCCACACTGGCGTTATCTAACTCTTCTTGCGAGACCGCTAACATCTCATAGCGCGGCAACATCATATCAGAGACAGTCCAAGTTGATGGGCCATGCGCCTTATCAACATATTTTGCCAAACTGTCAGCCGACAACCAGCTACGCCCAACAATCCCCAGAAACTCATGACGATCATTTATCACGTAGTTAATCTGGCTATTTTCCGCATCCATAATGTTGAATGCCTCTGGCGCCGGCATAGTCGCAGGTAACGCCATACGGATTTGATGGTCGAAGGACATCATTGCTTCCAGCGCTGGAGAATCAGCGTCTAGAACACTAACGGTTGAAGATTGGGCAAGTGTCTGCGCAGCATTAAGGCAGAAAGTATTTAAGGTTTTCATGAAGCACCTCATAAAACAATTTTAGTTTTGTTTATTTATTGTCACTTAACTCAAGTTAAACCAGTTGAGTAACAGGCGGTGCACGGCTCGGCGCCATAAAGTAGCGCAAGGTTTTGTTGTGAGACAATACCGATTGTAGCGGCATTATCTCTTTCAGCAGGGCATAACGCGCCTGCAGTTTGGCTCGCTTTCGGGGCTCCAGCGGCTCGAATGACTCTGATAAAGTTTCCGGTACCACCACCGCGGCGGCCAGGATGTGGGCCTGACCAACACGACCTTCATCAGAGCTGAGAAATGTAGTCTGTGAGCTGAGACGCAGCATCGATGAGCTGGCAGTAGACAGCACTGCTATCAGCGCGATGCTGCATATCAGTAATGCTGTAGATTTCTGCCAAAATCTCATAACGTGACAAACCTCACAAAAAAATCGATAAGTTGACACTAGCACGAAGGTGCGGTAGGGAGCAACTAATTTAGTTGCTTTTATCAACGTTTTTTTGCACTGAGATAATCGAGAAAAACGTACCCTTTGTCGTTAGCACTGTTCCAGAGTGATCGAATTCCATGGGATAACAATCGGTTATCATCTCACGCTGATCGAGATGGTCACCTTTTAAAACACGCCATATCAACCGCAATGTGGAATTTATGCGGCTAAGTTATTTTCAGCCAACAGCGCAAGCGCGCTTTGGCCTAATAGCTGGCTGACCAGTGCACTCCCTTCTGCTCCCAACGCTTGGACGGCCGATTTTTTCGCCATCGCAACCGCCGAAAATTCACTAATTTCGGTCCCCGGCCGCGCACAAAAATTAAAAAACAAACGCAGAATCGCTCTCAACTTTGGGCTCGCCATGGCTTCCTGCCAGCTCAACTCCAGCGCGCTTGTGCCTGAAAAATCGAGTGCATCGACAAAGATCTGGCCAATGCGCTGGTTTAGCACCAACAGAAAATCAACCTTACGTGGGAAATGGTGAGAAATGCCGGTACGGCTGATACCCGTCGCCTCTGCCAGCGTGCTATAGGACATAGACTCGTAACCAATCGAGAGAATTTGCTGCAAGGCTGCTGTTTCGATCTGGACAATGGTTTTTTCAGTTTCTAACTTAGAACGCTTAGCCATATTGAATTTCCTGTCACTGATTCAGTACTCAACTGGCAGCAAGACTAGCAAAGCCTCGGAAGGATTTCGCGGCTGGCAAACTTTCTTTAGTTACGTATCCGAAGCGATCAAATTACTGGCGCGCCGCACTTTGTTTAGGCAGCAAGTTTTGCTCTGTCATCCATTGATTGGCGGCGCTAATCCCCATCACTCTGCGCAGCGTTGGAGCAAGCACTTGGCCCAATGTTGGGCGACGCCAGCTCATGTAATCAGGCAACGACTGTGAACGGCCCATACCGAACAAGCGTTGTAGCAAGCCGGAAAACTCTTGCAACTCATCTTCGTTATATTGTTGAGTATGTTGATAAAGATTGACCAGCCAGGGGGCAAATGGCTGGTGTTGCACTTGCTGAGCATCAAGTTGCTCAACGGCTTGATTAAGGTATAAGGCGGTCCAATGGGAAAAGTTTTTGATATCAGCAAACACCGCCATGTTACGCCGATCGAGTTGTTGTTGTGCCAACGTCAGCTCACCCGTTTCTTGCACACTGCGCCACACCATATAAGCGTCAGCCAACCATTCATGCTCCAGTGTAGATAGGGTTTGCGGCAGCAGATTTTGGCGCTGCAGGCGCTTAATTTCCAGATGCCCAAGCTCATGCCACAACGTCAGTTGTGCTTGTTGTTGCAGCGGCAATTGATAGACAGTATCGTTCCACAAAGCGCTGATACTTGAGGGTAAGCGTTTCGGCGCCCACAGAATAATGCCAGCGAAGTGATTATCATCGATTGGCATCGCCATCGCGGCACGCAGCCCCAGCGCTTGTCTTACACCTTCGCTTGATTGAGGGAAATCACGCCGTAACGTTTGCGGCACTTCCGCAAGACATTGGTAATACTGCTGTGGCGGACATACCAGCGCTTCTCGCTCACCTACCGTCAGCGAAAACAGCCCTGATGCCAGCACCACAGCACTCAGCATTAAGGTTTATCCATAATGCGTTGAATAATCGCGGTAGTAGAAATGCCATCTTCAAAGCCGAGCACTTTTACGCTGCCACCCGCCGCCATCACTTCGGCGCCACCGGCAATCTCTTCAATGCGATAATCGCCGCCTTTGACCAGTAAGTCAGGTAATAAACGGGCTATCAAACGCTGAGGAGTGTCCTCGCTAAATGGCACTACCCAATCGACCGCGGCAAGTCCTGCCAAAACCGCCATACGACGCTCAACATTGTTGACCGGGCGGCCTTCGCCTTTCAGACGTTTCACTGAATCATCATCGTTGACCGCGACAATCAGGCGGTCGCCCAAGGCGCGTGCATCTTTTAAGTAAGACACATGGCCTGCATGCAAAATATCAAAACAACCGTTGGTCATCACAATGCGTTCGCCACGTAATCGTGACTGTTCCATTGCATAAGCTAATTGCTCTTCGCTGACCACACCAAACCCACTTTCACCTTGATGCGCAGACAAGGCTTCAATCAACTCAATACGACTGACGGTAGAAGTGCCAAGCTTACCGACCACAACCCCAGCAGCCGTGTTGGCAATCGCACAGGCTTGGGCTAAGTCACTACCTGCCGCTAATGCCGTCGCTAAGGTGGAGATGACAGTGTCACCCGCGCCGGTAACGTCATACACTTCGCGGGCAACGGTTGGAATATGCAGTTCATTGCCATCGCGGGTAATTAAGGTCATGCCTTTTTCTGAACGGGTGACCAACATCGCTTCCAATTCATATTGCGCGATTAACCCTTGCGCTTTTTCGACTAAATCGGCTTCAGAAGTCACGGTGCCAACGACCGCTTCAAATTCACTCATATTCGGGGTGATCAGGGTCGCACCGCGATAGCGGCTAAAATCGCTGCCTTTAGGATCCACCAATACTTTCACGCCTGCCACACGTGCTTTTTCAATAAAGGCACGCGGATCACTAATGGCACCTTTGGCGTAATCTGACAGAATCGCCACACTGCAGTCTGCTAGTAACTCTTCGGCTTGAGCAAGCATGTCTGCGCTTTGTGCCTGAGTAAACGGCTCTTCAAAATCGAGGCGGATCAACTGTTGATTGCGGCTCAACACCCGCAGTTTGGTGATCGTAGGTTTATCATTCACTTGCAACCAAGACGGAGTGACCCCTTGTGCTTTCAAACCATTGGTCAGCGCAGTGGCTGTATCATCTTCGCCAACAATACCACTTAAGGCGACCGCGCCACCCAGCGCCGCAATATTGAGTGCGACGTTAGCCGCGCCACCGGGGCGGTCTTCAATCTGATTGATTTTCACCACTGGAACAGGCGCTTCAGGGGAAATACGCCCAGTTGGGCCCACCCAATAGCGGTCTAGCATCACATCACCAACCACTAGTACACGAGCTTTTTCAAACGCAGGCAGGGTAACTTTCATCTCGGACAATTCCGGTCAAGGCAAAATAAGGAAGGATTGTACCCAATTTTCAGCAAAATTTGCGTTAGAATAAGCGCTAATTTTTGTTGTGGGTAAAGTGAAACGTGGTCGAAAGAGCTGAATTTTCAAAACAATTGCTGCATCCAAAGCACTGGTTGCTCTGGTGTGGGGTGGGGTTTGCGCGTTTGCTCACGCTGTTGCCTCTGCGGTGGCAGATGAAGTTAGGCGCAGGCATCGGACGTTTAGCCATGCTATTTGCCAAAGGGCGAGTCCATACTGCCAGACGTAACTTAGCCTTGTGTTTTCCCGATATGGCGACGGCCGATCGCGAGCAGTTACTCAAGCGCAACTTTGCTGAAACTGGCAAAGCGATTTTCGACACTATCAACGCTTGGTGGTGGTCAAACGAGCGTATTCAAGCGCATATGACCATTAAAGGCCAAGAGTATGTGCAGCAAACATTGGATGCTGGTCAAGGCGTGATTCTTTTTGCGGTGCACTGTTTACCGCTAGAGATGGGCGCGCGCATTTTTGGCCAGTTTAATCCCGGCGTTGGCGTCTACCGGCCACACAATCATCCAGTGATGGAATACTTGCAAGTGAAGGGACGTCTGCGCTCTAACAAAGCACTTATCCCTAAGCGCGATCTGCGCCAGATGGTACGCAGCCTGCGTGCACCTAATGTGATTTGGTACACCGCGGATCAGGACTTTGGCCGCTCCAGTGCTATCTTTATTCCCTTTTTTGCCGTACCCGATGCGGCGACGATTACTGGCGGTACAACCCTAGCAAAATTGGGTAAAGCTAAGGTACTGCCGTTCTTCGTCGAACGAAATGCCGATGACAACGGCTATACCATCGAGATTGAAGCACCATTGGATAACTATCCGGGCGAGAATGAAGAGCAAGATGCAATACGTGGTAACGGCATTATTGAGCGCCTAATCTCACGCAATATGTCACAGTACATGTGGTTACACCGCCGCTTCAAAACCCGTCCGGTGAAGGGCTCAGCTTCACTCTACAAATAGCTAACCATTGTCTTGGGTTGGTAAGCGAATACCAACCCGGACAACATCGCCCTGCAACACTTCTGCGACGATCCAGCCAATGCCTTGCCACATGAATTGATCGCCAACGACTGGTGAGCTACCAAGTTGCTCTTTTACCAGCTCACCAACACTCATTAACTGGTGGTCTTCATCCAACATGAAACCGTAAACGACAGCCATGTCGGCCAACAGCACATCCATCGACATAAAGAAGTCACCAAAGAAACGGGGCGAGTCAGTCTTCTCCGGAGCTTCACTAAACATTCGACTCAGCGCATCTAAGTCGCTCTCTTTTGCCAGCACGCACAGGGTATCCCCCGCCTTTAGCTTGGTACTCCCGGATGGGTGCATGAGTTCATCGTCACGAAAAACGGCCGCAATACGAGTATCGTTGGGCATAGTGAGTTGTCGCAACGGCTCACCAATACACCATTTACTTTCACTCAGCTTGTAAACAAATATCTCCCATTCACTGGTGGGATATATCTCTACCCCCGAGCGAGAAACGGGTTCAGGTTTTGGCGGCAACTCAACTTTGGCAAGTCGCGCTGCATAGGTCAGTGTGCTGCCTTGAAACAACAATGACACCAACACCACAAAGAAGGCCAAATTGAAGTACAGTTGTGCCTGTGGCAATCCCGCCATCATTGGAAACACCGCCAGAATAATTGGTACGGCGCCACGTAACCCAACCCAAGAAATAAAGTGAATTTGCCGCGCCTGAAAACGGCGAAACGGCGCCAAACTGACCCACACAGCGGCAGGCCGTGCGATAAAAATCATGCCAAATGCAAGTACCAACCCAGGCAATGCCACGGTTTCTAGATCGCTTGGGGTGATCAGCAACCCGAGCACGAGGAACATGCCAATCTGACTCACCCACGTCATGCCATCAAGCACACTTAAAATGGAGTGTTTGCTGCGGGTCGCTCGGTTTCCTAAAAACAGACCGGTGAGATAAATCGACAGAATACCGCTGCCACCCAATGCATTAGAGATGGCATAGACAATCAGGCCACCACTCAACACCAAAATTGAATACAAACCGTCCGGCAACTGAGTACGATTGACCAAACGCCAAATCAACCACCCACCAATAAATCCGAGTAACGCACCAAAGCCAAATTGCTTCACAAAACTCAGCAGTAAATGGCTGGCGGATACTTCGTGGGATGCTGATGCCAAAATGCTGATTAGGGTGACGGTGAGAAACACCGCCATCGGGTCGTTGCTGCCCGACTCAATTTCCAGTGTTGAGCCGACCCTTTCATTAATGGCACGCCCTTTAAGCAGACTGAATACTGCGGCTGCGTCGGTGGAGCCCACAATGGCACCTACCAGTAATCCTTGCAGCCAGTTTAAGCCGAACAGATAACTGGCAAGCAAGCCTGTTAAACCTGTGGTGATCACCACGCCGACGGTAGCCAGCGACAGCGCCGGCCACAAGGCGACTCGAAAACTCGCCACGCGCGTGCGCATGCCACCATCCAGCAAAATAATTGCTAACGCCAGATTACTCACCAGATAAGCGGTGGAATAGTCATTGAACACAATGCCGCCCGGACCATCCTCTCCCGCCAACATACCAACGGCGAGAAACACCACCAAAATCGGAATACCGAGACGAGAAGAGACAGGACTGAGCAGGACACTGATTGCAGCCAGTAAAGCACCAACAAGAAAAAAGCTGTTAATCGTATATGCGTCCACAAGCCACTCCTTTCAGCCGACACCAGTTATCATAAAGTAGTGATTTATACACTACAGCACTTCTGATAAACCTCATTGTGGCAAGTTAGCACATATTATTTTTAATAGAATGATTTTAAATATTATTTTTATTGCACTAGCACAATCTTCCAACGAAATTTATACATAAGTTTGCCTTGTACCTTTTATTTTTAACACGCTTATTGAATTTAGTCGAATGATCTCCTAAAAACGGCTATTTACTGAGTAAAAGCGCCAACATCAGTAAGCTGCTGAATCTCGAATTCGGCAAATCCATAAAAACGCCACAAAAAGAGATAATTGCAGTTGGGTTTCGCGGGTGATTTCTCTAGAATAGAACCTCTTGCTCAAGGTTCAGCCAATACTCAGCCACTTGGGATTATCCTGAGTTCAATGGCAGGCATTAATCACAACCCTGAAAGGTCGTATGAAGAAGTTGATTTTCCGCTCCCTGATGTTGGGACTCGCCACATTCTCCGCCACACTGATTGCCAAAGAATATCCGTTGCCCGCAGAAGGTAGTCGCCTGATCGGCAGTAATGAATTCTATGTTGTTCCGCAGAAAAAGCTGACATTAGAAGGCATTGCCGCAGAGTTTCAACTCGGGCTGACCAATATGCTGGAAGCTAACCCGAGTGCAGATCCTTTTTTGCCTGCGCCTAAGAGTACCTTGATCGTACCGCACCAATTAATTCTGCCCGATACACCGCACGAAGGTATTGTTATCAACGTCGCGGAAATGCGTCTGTATTACTATCCAAAAGATCGTAACGTCGTTGAAGTGCTGCCGATTGGTATCGGCCAATTGGGCACAGACACCCCGGAAAATTGGGTCACCAAAATTCGCCGCAAAAAGGCGAATCCAACTTGGACACCCACCGCCAAAATGCATAAAGAGTATGCTGCCCGTGGCGAGCCGTTACCTAAAGTGTGGCCAGCCGGGCCTGATAATCCGATGGGGTTATTTGCCATGTATCTCGGCAATCTGTATGCCATTCACGGCACCAATGCCAGCTTTGGTATAGGTCTGCGAGTCAGTCACGGCTGTGTACGTCTGCGCAATGACGATATTGAATATCTGTTTAAATCTGTGCCCGTGGGTACCCGAGTACAGTTTGTTAATCAACCGGTAAAAGCCACACTTGAGCCTAATGGCATACGTTATTTAGAAGTGCATCACCCACTGTCTAAAACACAGGAAGAGTTCAATTCTAATGAACCTACAGTGTTACAGTTAACGCCTAAAGTGGTGCGTTTTATCGCCGCGCAGGATACTAACTCCTATACGCTGAAACGCGTACTTGATGATCGCAGTGGTATTCCAACCCGCATTAACTAATCACACCTTCAAATAAAAAAGCCTGCTATTGCAGGCTTTTTTATTTGTCATCGCACGCATCTGTTACTGTGCCAACGTAAAATCCACAAAGCGCTGCATGACGGCACTATTGGCCAGAATACGGCGATCAAAGTTTTGCGTTGCTGGCGTTTCACTACAAGCACCGACTTTGGCGCCACTGCGTACCAACCAAGCTTCAAACGAGCTGTCAAAATGGTTGAAGATGAAGCCATTATTCACCGGACACCCATCAATATCGGCATCCATCGCCACATCAAACGATTCGGCTAATGCGCCCAACAACTGCTGGCTAAATGCCCCCGGCTGCTGACGAGGTTCGAATGAATAAAGATAAGTATGGGTTTGCAACACATCTTCATGGCAGGTCAAAATGCCATCTTTACTGGCCGCCTGCAGCAGTTGACCATGCTCCAATAAAATTTTGCCTTCAATGGTCGGCTTGGCATCATCAACACCAGCCAGATAACCACGGTTAGGATTTTCGCCAAAGATGTTGAATCGATGTCCTTTAATAAATCCGGTCGGATTGTTCAGCGGCAATAGTGATAGGTTAACGCGTTCAAATATCTCAGGTGACACCCCAGATAAAAAGTGCAACAAGCCCCAAGGTCCGGCAGCCTCTTCACCATGAAATCCAGAGCTGATTAAAATCGAAGGAAGTCCGGCCGAGGCGTTAGGCGATTGCAATAACAGCAGTGGCTGACCTTCCACTTTACCCAATACTCGCTGCTTCAGATTAAGTCGCTGACACTCTTCGTCCAGTAACGCCATAAAACGGTCAATATCGTGACTTGCACACTCAAAAATCTCTGATTGCCAGCTGTAGCGCTGATAGGGCGAGCGACTCATGGGTAAAATCCTTTCAACTAATCTATTGCTATCTTAACAGTAGTTTTTGCCAAATCCTTGCAAATGATGCTGAGTATTATTCACTTTGCTACTTTTCTAATCCGAGAATATCGCCATAGATTTCGACCACCTGCGCCGCTTGTTGTTGCACCTCAACTAATGGCAGATGCGCCGCTTTGCCAGCCAGTGTCAGATGGTGACTTTCGTCGCGCAGATGACAATAAATCTGCGTCAAGGTTTGTGCGCACATGACCGGAATTAACTCTAAATCCGCTGCCACTTCAAAAATCCGCACATTGTCAGACCATACACAAAGTTCATGATATTGCTGCGCATAAGCCAGTACCAAAAACTGCGCGATAAATTCGATATCAGCGATGCCACCGAGGCTCTGCTTGAGGTCAAACATGTCTGGCGGCACTTTCAGCAGATGCTCGCGCATTTTGAGACGCATTTGATGCACGTCATCAGCCAGCGCCTTAGGTTCCCGAGCTTTACTCAACACTGCAGTACGAATATCAGCAAAACGTTCAGCAAGCGCTGAATCACCATGAATAAAGCGCGCACGCACTAATGCTTGGTGCTCCCATGTCCACGCTTCTTGTTCTTGATATTCAGCAAAACTGTCGATAGAACTGACCAATAATCCCGAAGCTCCGCTCGGGCGCAAACGCAGATCTACTTCGTAGAGAATGCCGGAGACAGTGCGCGTAGAAAACAGATGCTGAATCCGCTGCGCTAACTTGGCATAAAACAGCCCCACTTCGATCGGCTTGTCGCCATTGGTCATGCCAGTGGGCGCATTATGCAAAAACACCAGATCCAGATCGGAACCATAGCCAAGCTCAATACCACCGAGCTTGCCATAACCCACAACGGCAAACGACATATCCCCAACATCTATGCCTTCAGGTGTGCCATGGCGCGCCGTCAACTGTAACCACGCATAATGCACCACTTGCTCAATCAGAGCTTCGGCTAAAAAAGTGAGATGGTCACTCACCTGCATCACGGGCAGTACACCGGTCACGTCAGCCGCGGCAATTTTCAGTTGCTGCGACAGCTTAAACTGGCGCATCCCTTCCATCAGCTGCTCCATATCATCTGCGGGAATACGCAGCAGATATTGACGTAATTCGCTGGCGTAATCATCGAGCGAAGTAGTGTTGTACAGCTGTGCCGGATCTATCAGTTCATCGAGCAGCATCGGAAAGCGCGCTAACTCAGCAGCAATCCATGGACTGGCGCTACAAAGGCTAATCAACTGCTGACGAGCCCCAGGATTTTCATAAAGCAGTTCTAAGTAGGTGGTGCGCGTCAGGATTTGATCTAACACGCCACTCACCGGATTAAACGCATCGGCAGGTGCAGTACTCAGCCCAATCTCTTCCAGCAGCTTAGGCATCAGCTTATCGAGGGTTTCACGACCACGCGGGCCAATCGAGCGACGTGCGATACTGTCTTTCCAGTGAAACAAGCTCTCGGCCAACGCGTCATCTTCGATACCGTGATCTTTCAGCATCAGCTTGGCGTCGCTCAGCTGTGGCGTACACCATAATTGCACTGTCCAGCAATCGTAGGTAGCGTCGCAGTTTTCCTCACCGCCGACGGCATCGCGGAAATGACGGTGAATTTTGCTCATGGCCGCTTCAATTTCAGTCCGCAACTCGGCTTCGTTCGCGGTATTCGTGGCGTAACAGAGCCGATGCCAATCTAGGCCATCCGTCGGTAAGGTTTGCGTCTGCTTATCATCAATGGCTTGCAGTAAGTTTTCGACGCGACGCAATAAGCTATAACTCTGCCGCAACTCATCGGCAGCAAAATAATCCAGTTGATGCAGCTGATATAAAGCATCAATCGCTTCATAAATACTCTGGCGACGCAGTTCGGGTTCGCGACCGCCACGGATTAACTGAAAGCTTTGCACCACGAATTCCACTTCGCGAATACCACCGGCACCTAGCTTGATGTTATCGGTCAACTGGCGGCGGCGAACTTCCTGCGCAATCAACTGTTTCATACGGCGCAAGGAATCAATGGCTGAGAAATCGATATAGCGACGGTAGATAAAGGGACGTAACAAGTCGTGCAATTGGTCAGAATGGCTATTCCATGGCCCCAAGGCGCGCGCCTTAACCATGGCATAACGTTCCCACTCTCGCCCTTGTTCCTGATAGTAATCTTCTAACGCGCTGTAGCTAACCACCAACGGACCACTCTCGCCATATGGCCGCAAACGCATATCAACCCGGAATACAAAACCATCGGTGGTGACTTGGCCGAGCAGATTCACTAAGCGCTGCCCCATGCGGATAAAGAACTGCTGATTATCTAACGTGCGGCGGCCGCCAACGGTTTCACCATGTTCAGGAAAGGTAAAAATCAGGTCGATATCGGAGGAAAAATTAAGTTCACGGCCACCCAATTTACCCATGCCGATAATCATCATCGGCTGCGGGTTACCTTGTTTGTCGGTTGGCGTGCCGAGCGACTGACACATATCGTGATACAACCAGTCACGCGCTGCAATAATCAGAGATTCAGCTAATACCGACAGATCAAGTAGGGAGTTTTCTAACGGTGCCAGCCCGATAAAATCGCGCCAAGCGAGGCGCACCATCTGTTGGTTACGAAATTGTCGGAGTACCGCCTTGGCCTGATCTTCACTGCTGACATGCTGCATTAAATCAGCAATCTGTTGGGCGAAATGTTGACGTTCAGGTTTGTTGAAGTCGCTATTAAAAAACTCAATTATCCATTCAGGATGACGTTGTAACTGCTCAGCGACAAAGTCGCTCAAGCCCAGCACTTTATGTAAATTTTCTAACTGCTGCGACGACAGCGTTTGCCACTCAGGCCAAACTTGCTTGAGATCTGCTAAATGCTTATCTGCCGCCTGATGGAGTAGCTCAGACTGATATTCGCCCCGCTCTAACGTCATTACCGAATCGCCCCCGCTAAAATTCGTTCGACATATTATGTCAATTTATGCTATAGATTAGCTCACTCTTGGTTTGTATCATGCACCAGTTTTTATTAGTTTGGTGCTGGTAAGATAACAGCTAAATGCCTATATCAGTCGAACAGAGTACACCAACTCAACGCTCAGTCCTATGGCAGTATGCGAACAGAGTGTTTTAGGCTGATGTTTATGAAAAATGGAGATTACATGGCGAGGATTTTTATCCGGATTGTCGGAGTGCTGATGTTATTGTCACTCACAGGATGTGGTGACGACACCGCCGAACGAATTGCGCAATGGCAGCAACTCGACAATCAACGACTGAGCCGCTTAAGCCAAATGCTGGATAACGGCGAAATCCGCAATGCAATGCTACTCAAACAGTATGTGCAGATATTGAAAAGCGAGCGAAGCGAGCTTACCCCATTGCTGGAGCAACTGGAGTTAGATGCCACCAATAATGGCCCAATGTTTACGTCACTCAAGCAACGTTTAAGCGATGCCAGCAACAGCGCCAACTTTCCCGATAAATCAGCACAATTATTAGAGCTGCAAAACATTTTTGAAGCTGCTGATCCAAGCCAATACAACGACATGTTGTCAGATCCGCTCAACGTCGTGGCGGACATGTCAAACGGCAAATTGGCGCGCGTTAATGCCATTAGCCAAGAGGCATCCAAGCTTGCCAACGATTCAGAAAGCTATGGTGCCGGCAGCCAATTGGTGGGCAATCCCGCTTATGGACAATGGCGTACCGACAGCAGTGGCACATCGTTCTGGGCATGGTATGGCATGTATTCTATGTTCAATAACCTGTTTAACCGCCCTATCTATTACGATAACTGGTCGCGCCATCGTGATTACAGTTATTACAATGATGTCGGCCGCTATCGCTATTCATCCCCCGACCAACGTAAAGCACAGGACAGTGTGTACCAACGTACCAAGAAACGCTTTGATTCGCAGGGAAAGCGGTTTGACAGCCCTTATGCGAAATCGAGAACCGGCTCAAGCGCCCTCTCGCGTCAAAGCAGTAGCTCACCTAAAACCGCGTCTTCTGCCCGGAGCAGTAATACTTTCCGCTCCAATTACGCTAAGGACAGCAGTTTCAGAAATTCAAGTTCCCGCACCTCTCGTGGTATTAGCCGCGGTAAATAACTGACAAAGAATTAAGGAATAACAATGACGCTTTTTCAGGACTTCGGTATTACACAAGAATTGCTGGTTATGCTGGCTATTGACCTCGGTATCGCCGTATTGCTACTGGCGTTGATGCGCTATATGCAAGGTTGGAGCGCGAAAGTAAACAGCAGCGATGAACTTGCGGTACGCGATAACTTTGCTTTTGGTATCAGCACAGCTGGCGCGGTGGCCGCCTTGGGGATTGTGTTGACAGGCGCAATTACCGGTGCGGCAGCTCATACCTATCTACAGGAAGCCATCGGCATGGCGAGCTATGGCATCTGCGGTTTAATTTTAATTAAATTTGGCCGTTTTATTCACGATAAAGTCGCCCTTAATCATGTTGATAAAACCGCAGCGATTTTAAAAGGCAATATTCCGGTAGCGATTGTGGATGCGGCAGCAGCAATGGCCACAGCACTGGTGATCCGTGCGGTATTACTGTGGGCAGAAGACCTTACGCTCAATACCTTTATCGCTATCGTCAGCGCTTTTGTGGTGTCGCAGTTGATGTTAGTGGTGCTGACACGGGTGCTGGAAATCACCTATCGCCGCCGTAATAAAGGCCAGGATCTGCAGCAAGCATTAGAAGAAGGTAACACCGCCTTAGCCATTCGCCATGCTGGTAGCATGATCGCAATGGGCTTCACCTTTAATGCCGCGAGCCATTTTATGGTGTACGAGCCTACCGCTTACATCACCAACCTGTTCGGCTGGTTTATATTTTCGCTAGCGATGTTGCTGGTCCTTAGCATTCTACTGTGGCTGGTGAAAAAATTGGTGCTGGCGCGCATCGATCTTTCCGATGAAATTGAACGCCAGCAAAATATTGGCTTAGCGTCAGTTGAAATGGCAATCAGTATTGCCGTAGCGATCATCATGACTGGATTGATGGCCTAAGCTGATGTCCACCACTACCATGCAGGCGCAGTCGCAGCGTGGTCCCCATTGGTTTGATGATGTCCTGTTACTGGGCATCATGGGGGTGCTTGCGGCTTGCGGCCTTATTTACGAATATCTGTTATCACACTACGCTGGACGCGTGCTGGGTGCGTTAGAAGCTGCCATCTACACCATGATCGGTTTGATGATCGTGTCGATGGGCTTCGGCGCCTTCGCCGCACGCCATATCAAATCAGCCTTCACTGGCTTTGCGTTACTCGAATTAACAGTCGCCTTTATCGGCTCACTCGCTATTCTGGCGACCGCCGCGATTATCGGCTTCGGCCATGAACTGCCTAAAATCATTGCTGAAACCTTGGGGTTACCACCAGATCAACTGCCAAACGGCGGCTTTATCGGCACATTCCAGGAGTTGGCAGTTTACCTGCCATATGTGTGGGGCGTATTGCTGGGCCTAATGATCGGTATGGAAATTCCGCTGATCGCCCGGGTTCGCCAAGCGCTGTCACAAGAGCATCTGCTGCATAACGCAGGCACTATTTACGGAGCTGACTATATTGGCGCGGGTGTCGGTGCCGCAATCTGGGTAGGCTTTATGCTGATGCTGGATACGCAGTTAGCGGCGTCGATTACCGCGGCTTTTAATCTGTTGGCAGGTTTTATCTTTATTCTGCGCTTTCGTCGCCGCATAAAAGCCGCTAAATGGCTGTTGGCAGCGCACACCTTAGTGGCAGGCGTATTAATGCTGCTGGCGATTAAAGGCCCTTTCTGGGAGCAGAGTTTTAATAATCTGCTTTACCAAGATAAGGTGATTTACGCCAAAGCGACCCGTTTTCAGCAGATCAACTTTACCGAAAGACTGATGGGCAACCATCTAGCGCCAGTCTATTCGCTCTATCTCAATGGTCGTCTGCAGTTTTCTTCCATTGATGAACATATCTATCACGCCTATCTGGTACATCCAACGCTCGCCGCCAGCGCACGCCACGACAACATTCTGGTGATTGGCGGCGGCGACGGCTTAGCTTTGAAACAAATATTTAAATGGCAGCCTCAACATATAACCTTAGTCGACTTAGACGCGGAGATGATTAAGCTATTCTCCGAACCACCAACAGATATGCCAAAACGTTTACGGCAGGCGTTGTTGAAGCTAAATGGTGATGCCTTTCATGACCCGCGGGTGAATGTCATGATTGCCGACGCCTTTAATGGGGTTGATAAACTGTTAGCGCAAGGCAAAAAATATGACGCGATTATCGTGGATCTGCCCGACCCTTCGCATCCAGATCTGAATAAACTCTATTCTGATGTGTTTTATCGCAAGCTGGGGCAATTGCTGAGTGGCGATGGCGCCATGACCATACAATCGACCTCGCCGTATCACGCCACTAAAGCATTCTTGTCGGTCGGTAAAACGCTGAGTGCTGCTGGTTTTAACGTCAAACAGTATCACCATAATGTGCCAAGCTTTGGCGAGTGGGGCTGGACCATTGGCACCCTTCGCGGACAAAACGCCCAGCAACGTCTCGCGCCGCTGACACAGTTACCCATTACCGATGAATGGCTAACTGCCGGATTAGTCCACGCAGCGTTTGAGTTTCCAAACCACTTTTATAGCAAGTTAGACCAAGTAAACGTGAATACCCTAGGCTCACTGCAGCTGTACCATTACCACCAGCAGGCCTGGAAAGATAATCAGGGAATAGCCACATTTTAAATATGCGAGATAACGCTTGACATAATATGTCTCGATGTTATCTTAATCCACAGACATAATATGTCAGCGAGGAACGAAATGAATATTCACACTATTGCCAACCATCTGAACGGAATTGGCGACAGCAGCTCTACCGGCTTTCGGTTCGACTGTTACCCCATTGATGGGGACGTGGAAGTATTACAAGTGAACGTGGTTGGCCGTGAAGAGATCCCGATTTTTGTCTCTGTGACGGAAAACCAAGTGCTGTGCATCAGCTATCTGTGGGGTGAAGAGGAAGTCAATCCAGACAGCCGCACCGAAATGTTTGAAACCATGTTAGGACTGAACATTCCGATGCCACTCTCTTCATTTGCCAAGATTGACGACAAGTACGTGCTATTCGGCGCCTTGTCTCTCGATTCCAGTCTGCTGGAGATCGAACAAGAATTGTCAGTACTTTCAGATAACTGTCTGGAAGTGATCGACGAAATGGTCGACTTTTTGAAATAAGGAGCCACATCATGGGTATTTTAAATAAAATTCTGACCGCTTTTCGCGGTGGCGCCACTGAAATCGGCCAAGGAATTGTCGACGCCAATGCCACCCGTATTTTTGAACAAGAAATTCGCGATGCAGAAAAGCATCTGACCAAAGCCAAACGCGACCTAACTGACGTTATGGCGAAAGAGATGCAAGCCGCACGCGAAGTTGAGCGCCTGAAGCGTTCTATTGCCGAACATGAAGGCTATGCCACGCAGGCGCTGGAAAAAGGCAACGAATCTCTTGCCTTAGAAGTGGCGCAAAAAATTGCGGAGCTGGAACAGCAACTGGAAGAACAAACAGCAGCGAACCAAAGCTTTAGTGACCATGCTGTACGCCTGAAAGATTTGGTGAAGAAAACCGAACGTCAATTGGCTGATTATCAACGCCAACTGTCGATGGTAAAAACCACCGAAAGCGTGCAGAAAGCAACCGCTTCCATCACTGACTCATTTGCGTCAAGCAACTCTAAGCTGCTGAATGCAAAAGATTCACTGGAACGTATTAAAGCGCGCCAACAGCAGTTTGACGACCGCTTAAAAGCGGCTGAAACACTGGAAGATGAAAACAGTGATAAGTCGCTCAAAGCCAAATTGGCTGAAGCCGGTATCGGTGAGCAAAAAAACAGTGCCAATGACGTACTGGAACGTTTGAAAGCGAAGAAAGGAGCCTAAGGATGGGCTTCTTTGGCAAGCTGTTTGGCAGCGACGAGACAACGCCAGCACGGAAGCTGAATCATCCGTCACAGCTCAATGTCGGTGATATGATCTCCCTTGACGACAGCTTTGCCCTGCCTCCGCAACTGCGGGGGCAGCAGTTGCGTGTAGAAGCGGTCAATACTTATGAATTTGAACGCGAACACTCTCCTGAATGGGTGCTGAAAGGCAAACTTGGTGATACTCTGTTCATGGGACTCGATGAAGACGACGAAGTCTGGTTGAGTTTTTCGCTTAAACTGCACCGTGCAGATGTTGAAGCGCTGTTCGATATGGATGCTTTTGCCGAGATTTTTGAAGAACCCGGTAAAGCAGAATTGGCACCACTGCCAATCGAAAACGAAACCGCTCAGTTTGAACAATGGCTCGGTAAGCAGTACTACCAAACAGGTTTTGCCCAGTTCGGATATTTCCATAAAAAAGATTACCGCAATGGTAAACCTTCTCAATATATGGAAAATAATCCCGGTGAACCTTTTGAATCCTATGAGTTATTGGATAGCCAGGAATCTCACGCCATCGAGATAGAAGTGTATGAAGGCGGTGACACTGATGTCATGCTGACACTCTATCGACCATTGAGTGATATTCGCGAATACTGGCCCGGAGAGTAAATATCAATGAGTAAAGACCACCCATTACCGGAAAAATGGCTGCAAAACCAAAAAGCCGCCAAAGCCACTCAGGTCGCGTTCGACTTGGATGAAAATTTCCAGTATTCCATTCGCAAAGCAGCGTTGGACCGGGGGGTTAGCCCATCTGATCAAATCCGCATGATTTTGGGGCTTAGCGTGTCACGCCGCCCCAAACGCCCTCGCCTAACGGTTTCCTTGAGCGCTGAAGATTATGTGCAACTCGCCGAGAAATATGGCTTACCTGTTGATGCACAACTCGATATCAAAAAGCGCGTACTTGAAGATTTAGTCTGTTACGTCAACGAACAGGAATAAATTCGCCATTTACAGTCAGGGTTATTCTTTTTAACCTGTCATTATCGTGACAAAAACTGCAATAAAATCATGGCACACAAATACCGTTGGTCCATAGCAAACGAAGTTATCAGCCCGTTTGAGTTAGCAATGATGCTGCTGTCGTTCGTATCGGTCATTTTGATCATACTGATGACCTTTGTCCCCTTGGATAAGGAAACTAAACGGTTACTGTTTCTCATCGACACTGGCATCTGTGTGATCTTTCTATTGCATTTTTTTGTCGGTCTATTTCAGGCCCATGACAAAAAGCATTATCTAAAGCTGCACTGGGTTGATTTTATCGCCAGTATTCCTGCCATCGAACCATTACGGTTTGCCAGATTATTCCAAATTTTGCGGGTGATCCGCCTCATCCGCATGAGTCGTTCACTCTTTGCCATGCTGCTGAAACAACGCAGACAAGCAACGCTGGCCAGTTTAATGGTGGCGATGGTCACTATTATCGCCTTTTCATCGGTACTCATTTTACTGGTGGAAAACGGCATAGATGGCGCCAATATCAAATCTGCTGAGGATGCCATTTGGTGGTCGTTAGTCACCATTTCTACAGTCGGATATGGTGACTTTTATCCGGTCACCACCGTTGGACACGTGATTGGTGGTGTCGTCATTATCTGCGGTGTTAGCTTCTTCGGGGTTATATCCGGCTATATGGCATCTTTGTTTGTGGCGCCAGATGAAGAAGAGAACCGCGAAAGCCAGCGCAAAGAGATGCGTGAAGAGATTGATGTGGTGCTGAGTCGCATGGAGCAAAACCAGCAACAGATGATGAACGAAATAGCTAACTTAAAACTTGAATTGGCAACGGCGCAATCATCTCAGGCGCCAACAGCAACCTCTGAGTCAAAGCCAAACGAATAATAGCGAAGGCTAACGACAATTGGGCACCGCCGTTAGCCGTGTATCTTAGGCAGATTTAAGCAAAAGCAGACGCATTAATTGCAACTGCAGTTGTCCGTAACGTAAATCTTGCTGCAAATGCGCCAGTTGCAGCGTTGGCGCAATCTCCTCGTCTTGTAGCGATGCACCGATCAGCCACAGCGCTAATCCGCTAATCGACTCATCCAATGCACGTTCCCCCAATACGCGAGGCAAAGCGGCTAACAAGTCTGTCAACCACTGCCAATACTGCTGGCAGAGTTCAGCATCATCAGCAAAGCAGCTCATCGCATCCTCTAAGGTTTGCCAACTATTCAGCCATTGCCCTAACGACATACCATCCACTAGCGTAGCATCCGGCTTTTGCGGCTGTTGTTGTCCAGCCAAACGATAGCCCCGCTGCGCTTTACTCGCCTTACCTAAACGTACAGGCACAACTGTGGCAACTTGCTGCGCCAACATTAATAAGGTGGCAGCATTGCCAGAAAACAGCTCAAACTCCAGTTCACAAATCGGCTCTTGCTTGCCGTTTGCCGCCACCCAACCTTGGTCAACGGCCACTTCAACCTGAGCATTGTCGTGCTGGATTAGCCATGTGGTACGAGTAAAATCAGTACTAAAAATACACTTAAGTTGCTGCTGCAGCAGCTCGATATCCGTTGATGCGGGCCAAATATCAGCCGGAAACAAGATTAAATTTGGTTCATCAGTGCTGATATCCACATTGTATTCTGGGCGACTGTGCAAACCACCGACAACCTGACCTGCTGTTTTTATCGTCTGTTCCAAAGCCCCATTACAACCGCGCACCCGCAACCCCATATCTAACTGACGCAGCGCGAGCTCCGACGTATCAAAATAGCGGTTAACTAATACTTTCTCTTCGCCATGTTTAAGATTAGCCAGTTGATTTATCGCGTTTTTTAATGCAGAAATATGATCGGGATGCAGCAGTAATTTGAGTTCTATTTCTTGAGTTTGTTGGTTATTTGACATGCTGTAAATGGCTCACTTCGTCATCAAATCATAATAAAATTGTCATACATACACCTTTATGTCACACAATTGTCATAAAAGTGTCTTACTCTTCGCGGCCTTGATATATAACCCAAATATATCAAAACTATCGTTACCGAGTGAAAATCACAGTTTCAATAACAGAACGCATGGGTTAACATTCGCCCGCGTTTCCAATAGTGGAACTAAGCTGAGTAGGTAAACGGCTATGCCAGTAAACTCTATTTTAGGCGTGTTCGCCAAGTCGCCGATTAAACCGCTGCAAGAGCATATCGACAAAGTATACGATTGTGCTTCTTTGCTGGTACCTTTTTTTGAAGCTACCATTGCCGGAGATTGGGACAGTGCAGTCACCATTCGTAAAACCATCAGTCAGGAAGAAAAAGACGCTGATACATTGAAGCGTGAAATTCGTCTGACATTGCCCGGTGGTTTGTTTATGCCCGTTGAGCGTACCGACTTGTTGGAACTGTTAACCCAACAAGACAAGATCGCCAACAAGGCTAAAGACATCTCTGGTCGTGTTATCGGCCGTCAACTGCTTGTACCACAAGCAATTCAAACTCCTTTCATTGCTTATCTGCAACGCTGTTTAGACGCTGTTGCATTGGCAAAAGAAGCGATTAACGAACTTGACGATCTGCTTGAAGCGGGCTTCCGTGGCCGCGAAGTAGAGTTGGTTGCCAAGATGATCAGCGAGCTCGACCTCATTGAAGAAGACACTGATGATCTGCAAATCCAGATCCGCCGTCAACTTTATGCGCTGGAGCCAGGCTTGAATCCAATCGACGTAATGATCCTTTATAAGGTAATTGAATGGGTCGGAGACCTAGCAGATCTTGCGGAACGGGTTGGTTCACGTCTTGAGCTGATGTTAGCTCGCGTTTAAAAAAGAATAACATTACAAGGTTACAGTATGGTTGAGGTATTAGTAACTAACGGTCCTTGGTTGATCGGAATTGCTGCACTCTTTGGATTTCTTATGGCTTGGGGTATTGGAGCCAACGACGTAGCGAATGCGATGGGTACATCTGTAGGTGCCAACGCAGTAACCATCAAACAAGCGATTATCATCGCAATGATTTTTGAATTTGCCGGTGCATATCTTGCTGGTGGTGAAGTCACCAGTACTATTCGCAAAGGCATTATCGATTCTCAATACTTTGTTAACGCACCAGAGTTACTGGTTTACGGCATGATTGCATCATTGCTGGCAGCGGGTATCTGGTTGGTTGTAGCGTCAGCCTTGGGCTGGCCAGTGTCAACCACTCACTCTATTGTGGGCGCTATCATCGGCTTTGCGGCGGTTGGTGTCGGCAGTGATGCCGTATCTTGGGGCAAAGTGGTTGGTATTGTCGGCTCTTGGATTGTAACGCCAGCAATATCAGGCTTTATCGCGTTCTGTATCTTCCAGAGTGTTCAAAGGTTGATTTTCAACACTGAAGATCCACTGGCCAACGCGAAAAAGTATGTCCCGTTTTACATGGCAATTGCGGCATTTGTCATGTCGCTGGTGACGATCACTAAAGGTTTGAAACACGTTGGTTTAAAACTTGAAACCAGCGAAGCCTATGGTGTTGCACTGATTATCGCTGTCATCGTGGGTTTGTGTGGCAAGTTTGTCATTCAACGTCTAAAGATGAACGAAAAAAATGAACGTCAAGCTAACTACAACAACGTAGAAAAAGTGTTTGGCATTCTGATGATTGTGACCGCTTGTTGTATGGCGTTCGCCCACGGTTCTAACGACGTAGCTAACGCGATTGGTCCGTTGGCAGCAGTGGTATCAGTCGTTAGCAGCGGTGGCGAAATCGCCGGTAAATCACCTTTAGTCTGGTGGATTCTGCCAGTAGGTGCTTTCGGTATTGTCTGTGGTTTGGCTATCTTCGGTAAGCGCGTAATGCAAACCATCGGTAAGAACATTACTCACTTAACGCCAAGCCGTGGTTTTGCGGCGGAACTTGCTGCGGCGAGTACGGTAGTTATCGCTTCAGGTACCGGTTTGCCAATTTCTACTACACAAACCTTGGTAGGTGCGGTATTAGGTGTCGGTATGGCTCGCGGTATCGCCGCTATCAACATCAACGTTGTACGCAACATCGTGGTGTCTTGGGTCGTGACCCTACCGGCTGGTGCCGGTTTATCTATCCTGTTTTTCTTCACCATTAAGGGTGTGTTCAGCTAAGGCATACTTGCTGAGTAAATTCAGGACAAATCAAGCTGATAAGAGGGAAGCCATTGCGCTTCCCTCTTGCATTTTCAAGGCAAGATCCCCTAGCATGGGCTCAACATTTACAGACTGAGACTTCACCCGTGCTAAGAGGGATTTTACTCATTGGAACACTGCTGTTCGCATCAGCCACTATTGCTGAGGAACAAACGGGCTACATTTCCGACGATATCTACATTTACATCCATGGTGGTCCGGGCAATCAATACCGTATACTGGGCAGTATTGAGGCTGGGCAAAAAATTACCCTGACGGGTGAAACTGACGGTGACTACAGTAAAATCATCGATCACAAAGAACGCGAGGGTTGGGTTAAAACCGATTTTCTAACGCAACATACAACCTTCCGTTATCAATTGCCGGATCTGCAAAGTCAGTTGCAACAGGCTCAGCAACAGATGCAGTCAGCCATCAGCGCCAAAGCACAAGAAAGCTCGCAGATTGATGAATTGAAATCTCAGCTGGCTGAAGCCAAGCAAGCGCTGTCGCAAGCGACTAAAGACCGTGATGAAGCGCAGCAGCAACTCACAGCATTGCACGACGATGCGCAATACAAAATGTGGCGTGAAGGTGGCTTAATTGCCGCTATCGGCGCCTTAATTGCGGTGGTGTTAGTGTATCTGCCTCGCCCACGGGCGAAAAAGCGCGACCGTTGGTTTTAAGCGTACATATTTGCTGACAAAGGCAGTGTTTTCAAACACTGCCTTTTTTGTTTTTGTTATATAAATCAATTTGAAAAACTTGGTAACTAAACGCCGATGCGAATAGCATCTCAGTAAGTGCCCTAGATCACATTTTGTAGGTATAATCGCTGCGCGCAAGCGCCTGATGGTCAATAAAAACTATAAGCGCTATTCGCATCTGAGATGTTTAGCAGCCCTTAACTGCCTCTTGGCTTGGATGGATAAAAATTATGTTTAAAGCGAGCGAAATACTTGCTGGCTATTATGACAATGCCACTCTCGACGAACTCTTTACCGCCATCAGCGACAATTACATCGTGGATGAGGAACTGTACCTTAAAGAGTTGATTAAGCTGGTACCGGCGGATGACGCCACCATCACTAAAGTGACCCAAGGTGCCCACGACCTCGTCAGCAAAGTACGTCAATATGATAAAAAAGGCTTAATGGTCGGCATCGACGCCTTTTTGCAGCAATACAGTTTAGAAACTCAGGAAGGCATTATTTTAATGTGCCTAGCCGAAGCCTTGCTGCGTATTCCTGATGCGGCTACCGCTGATGCGCTGATTGACGACAAGCTGTCTGGCGCCAAATGGGATGAACACCTGTCTAAAAGCGATTCAGTGCTGGTGAATGCCTCCACGTGGGGCTTAATGCTCACTGGCAAAATCATTAAGTTAGATAAAAACATCGACGGTACGCCCAGCAACCTGCTGAAACGCTTAGTTAACCGTGTCGGTGAACCCGTGATCCGCCAAGCGATGTACGCGGCGATGAAAATCATGGGCAAGCAGTTTGTGCTGGGTCGCAGCGTTAAAGAAGCGCTGAAAAATAGCGAAGCCAGCCGTAAACTGGGTTATACCCATTCTTACGATATGCTTGGTGAAGCGGCATTAACCGCCAAAGACGCGCAGAAGTACTATAACGACTACGCGCACGCCATCGCTGAACTCGGCGCCAATCAGTACGATGAAAGCCTAGCGCCACGTCCCACCATCTCAATAAAACTGTCGGCGCTGCATCCTCGCTATGAAGTGGCCAACAAAGATCGGGTAATGACCGAACTCTACGACACCGTCATTCGCCTCATTGAGCACGCTCGGCGTCTCAATGTCGGCATTCAGATTGATGCTGAAGAAGTCGACCGTTTAGAGCTATCGTTAGAGTTGTTCCAAAAGCTCTACACTTCCGATGCAGCTAAAGGCTGGGGATTACTTGGACTCGTGGTGCAAGCCTATTCCAAACGCGCGCTGCCCGTCCTTGCCTGGATTAACAAACTGGCTCATACCCAAGGCGATATTATTCCGGTGCGTTTAGTTAAAGGCGCTTATTGGGACAGTGAACTCAAATGGGCACAACAAGCTGGCGAGTCCGGTTATCCGCTGTATACCCGTAAGAGCAATACCGACTTGTCCTATTTGGCATGTGCGCGCTTTTTGCTATCAGAAAAAACCGCGGGTGCCATCTATCCGCAATTTGCGACTCATAACGCCCAAACGGTGTCGGCCATTATCGATATTGCGGGTCAACGTCAGTTTGAGTTTCAACGCTTACACGGCATGGGACAGGAGCTATATGACACGCTACTGGCCGAGTCTAAATCGCTCACTGTACGCATCTATGCGCCAATTGGTGCGCACAAAGACCTGCTACCCTACTTGGTCCGTCGTCTGCTAGAAAACGGCGCTAACAGCTCGTTTGTGCATAAATTAATCGACCCTAAAACCCCTATTGAGTCGTTGATCCAGCATCCTGCTGTAGCTGCGACAAAATACGCAACCCTGGCAAATAACAAAATCGCGCTACCTGCTGATATCTACGGCAGCCAACGTAAAAACTCCAAGGGATTGAATATGAACATTATTTCAGAATCAACGCCGTTCTTTAAAGCATTGGAAACCTTCAAGACTCAACAGTGGCAAGCGGCACCGTTAGTCGATGGCAAAATTCTCGCAGGTAGTGAGCAAGCGGTCGTTAGCCCTTATGACACTACCCAGCAAGTTGGCACCGTGGTACATGCCAATGATGCCGCTATCGAACAAGCTCTCACGAGTGCCAGCGCCGCGTTTTCTGACTGGTGCCGTACGCCAGTCGAGCAGCGCGCTGCCGCTCTGCAAAAACTGGCCGATCTGCTTGAAGAACACCGCGATGAACTGATTGCCCTCTGTACTCGCGAAGCAGGTAAGAGTCTGCAAGATGGTATCGATGAAGTGCGTGAAGCGGTCGATTTCTGTCGTTACTATGCTATCAATGCCAAGAAAATGATGGCCAAGCCTGAATTGCTGCAAGGCCCAACTGGCGAGCTGAACGAGCTGTTCCTGCAAGGCCGCGGCGTATTCGTCTGTATCAGTCCATGGAACTTCCCATTGGCGATTTTCCTTGGCCAAATCACTGCAGCGTTAGCAACGGGTAATACCGTGATTGCCAAACCCGCCGAGCAAACCTGTTTGATTGGCTACCGCGCCGTGCAACTTGCGCATGAAGCCGGTATTCCTAGCAATGTACTGCAATATCTACCTGGTGCTGGCAGCGTAGGCGCCAAGCTCACCAGCGATGAGCGTATCGGCGGTGTATGCTTTACCGGTTCGACTGGAACGGCCAAAGCGATTAACCGTGCACTCGCTAACCGCGAAGGTGCCATCATTCCGTTGATCGCCGAAACCGGTGGGCAGAACGCCATGGTGGTCGACTCCACCTCGCAACCTGAGCAAGTGGTCAATGATGTTGTGGCATCGTCCTTTACCAGTGCGGGTCAACGCTGCTCTGCGCTGCGAGTGTTATACCTGCAAGAAGACATTGCCGAGCGCACACTGGATATTCTCAAAGGCGCGATGAATGAATTGACTATAGGCCATCCGGGCGAACTGAAAACGGATGTTGGCCCTGTGATTGATGCAACCGCTAAAGCGAACCTGACCGGCCATATTGAGCACATCAAGCAAGTGGGCAAACTGCTGAAGCAAGTTGAATTACCAGCCAACTGCGCCAACGGCCATTTTGTGGCACCGACCGCGGTTGAAATCAACTCGATTAAGGTGTTGGAGAAAGAACAGTTTGGGCCAATCTTGCACGTCGTACGTTATCAAGCGGAAGACTTGCCGAAGGTGATTGATGAGATCAATAGCACAGGTTATGGCCTGACCCTCGGCATCCACAGCCGTAACGAAGGGCAAGCGCTCGCAGTTGCAGATAAAGTGAATGTGGGCAACGTCTATATCAACCGTAACCAAATCGGTGCGGTAGTCGGCGTTCAGCCTTTTGGTGGTCAGGGACTGTCTGGCACAGGTCCAAAAGCCGGTGGACCTCACTACCTGCAGCGCTTTGTCACTGAGAAAACCCGCACCAATAACATTACGGCAATTGGCGGCAACGCCACCTTGTTATCACTGGGTGATGCGGAATAAGATTTCAGCCTAACTCGCCACAAAAAAGCCACCGCATGCGGTGGCTTTTCTATTAAATCAGCTGGTTACTCAACATCTTTCGGTGCGTACTTATCCATAATGATGGCACACGCGGCATCACCTGAGATATTCAGCGCCGTGCGGATCATGTCAAAGATACGATCCAACGCAAACAGCAGAGGTAATCCATCAATCGGAATACCCGCCGATAGCAGCACGGCAACCACCAAGAAAGTCGGCCCAGGTACACCGGCCTGACCAACTGCGCCGAGTGTCGACGTCAAAATAATCGCAGCATAGGCGGTCATGCTTAAATCGATGTGGTACATCTGCGCGAAGAAAATCGCCACTAAGCCATAATAAATCGCATTGCCGGTCATATTAATGGTGGCGCCCAGCGGCAGCACAAATGACGCGGTAGCATTGCTGACTTTAAACTCTTCTTCCACCGTTTGCATATTCACTGGCAGCGTGGCCATAGATGATGCAGTTGACAGTGCCATAACTTGCGGCTTTTTCATCAAGCTGATGAACTTCAGTGCCGACACCGGAGACAGCAACTGCACCAGCAATGGGTAGACAATAAAGGCAAACACTAAAATCGCCACAATGTAGACCCAGAACAGATCGAGCACCACTTTCAGACGGTCAAAGCCGTAAGTGCCCACAGCTTCAGCCATCAGACCAAATACGCCCAGCGGCGCAATGATCATCACTTTGGTGATCATCCACACCAAAGCATCTAAAACGGTTTGTAAGCCGCGTTGCAGCGCAGCAGCGCCCTCGCCTTTAACTTTGGTTAACGCAATGCCAAAGAAGATACTGAACACCAAAATCTGCAGAATATTGCCGCTAGTCAGCGATTCAAACACATTGGTTGGGATCATACCGATAATCGTCTCGACCGCACCCGGCAACTCACCTTGTTTGGCGGTGATTTGCATCAAGTCATGGGTTGCTTGGTTACTAAAATCAACCGATACACCCGGCTCAAACCAGTGTCCCATCAACAAGGCCCACACAACCGCAATGGCTGACGTTGCCAAGAAGAACACAAATGTGCCGATACCAATTTTACCCGCCGATGGAGTATTGCCGAGACTGGCCGAGCCAGACACAATCGCCACCAACACTAATGGGATCACTAACATTTTGATTAGCGAAATAAATAGGGTTCCTAGCGGTGCGAAAATTGCGGCATCTGCGCCCATCAGGCGACCGACCGCAGCACCAATCAGCATGGCAATGACGACTTGCACGCCAATGCTGCTAATCCACTTTTTCATTTTCATTATTGTTGTCTTCCAATTGTTATTCGCGGCCGTGTAGGAAGGCGACCACGAGTGCGAAGCAAAGACGTTAACACAGAAAAACGCCAGATTGGATTAAAAAGCAGTATCAAAAGATTAAAATCACATTTTCTGGTGCTGGCCGCTAAGCTATCGCGACAACGACATTAAGCAAACACACGCACGGCTGACTATACTTTCGCGGTGATTTTCCAAAGGAGCCCTGTCATGAACAATTGTATGCTGACCCTAGATGAAGTGTGTGCATTACTAGACAAGACCCCCTCCACCATAAAGCGCTATGCCCGCGAGAACCTACTCTCCAGCGTCAAAGAAAATGAGCAGCTGATGTTTCCGGCTGAAGAGGTTCACCGTTACCTCGCGTTTTCCAAAAAGCTGAATCGCTGACACTCGGTACTGAATCATCAAACAAAAAAGGACGCTGTTACGCGTCCTTTTTTATACGGCGAAATTGCTAATGTAATTTGTTGTACAGCGCGCTGTAGGCGGGTTCACTCGACAATAATTGCAAATGCGTCCCAGAAGCTTTCACCGCGCCGCCGTCCAACAGATGAATGCAATCCATCTCGGCCATACCGGTCAGACGGTGGCTGATCATCAGCATGGTTTTGCCGCTTGCATGAGCAAATAACAATTTCAGGATTTCTTGTTCCGTACGGCGATCTAAACCTTCGGTTGGCTCATCCAACAGCAAGATGGGGGCATCACGTAACAGCGCCCGCGCAACGCCGATACGGCGTTGCTCGCCGCCGGAAAGTTGTCGGCCACCTTCGCCAATCCAAGCTTTGAGCCCTTGTCCTTCGAGCAGATGCGCCAAGCCTACCTGAGTTAACACCTCAGCCAACCGCGTGTCGTCAACCTTGTCTGTCACGGCCAACTGTAAGTTATCGCGCAGGCTACCGGCCAATAACGCGACTCGCTGACTAACAACTGTCATCGCACTACGGAGCGTCGCTTCATCAAATTGCTCAACCGGTGTGCCATCGAGCAAGACTTGTCCCTGCTGCACCTGCCACTGTCGTGTAATTAACGCCAACAGCGTCGACTTACCACAGCCGGTTTTTCCCAGCAGTGCCACTTTGCTTCCAGCGACCACATTCAGATTAAGCTGGTTGAGAACAGGCTGTTCGTTGTAGCCAAAGACGATGTTTTGAAGCTCAATTGCACCTTGATGGGCAGTGGCAGAGCTCGTGATTGGGAAGGTAATATCCGCCTGTTGCGATGTCAGCTCGCTCACACGCTCAGCCGCTAACAAACAGGATGACAGATGCTGAAAAGCACCTGCCAGCGGCATCATCATCTCAAACACGGCAAGCGCACAAAACACTGGTAGCGCCATCATCGGCCCCGGCGGCACAGCACTGCCCACTCCGTCAGCGGCAAACCACAGCATAAGCAGCAATATGCCACCATGAAAGATGATCAGGGCCGCTTGGCTTAATCCGGTAACAACGGCCATCGCACTTTGACTTGCCAGCCAACGGCTTTCTACCACATCCAACTGCTGACGCTGCTTTTCAGTGGCACCAAATAAGGCTAACTCGGCTTGTCCAGCCAACCAGGCTAACAACGCAACTCGATAGCTGCTGCGACCTTCAAGCGTGGCCGTACCGGGAGTTTTACCCAATCTATAAAACAGCAAAGGCAACACTAACCAAGCCGTCAGCAACCCACCACAAAGTAATATGGCTAACTGCCAGTCAAACCAGCCAATAAAGCCAAATAGCGCTAACATCATCAGCACAAATGCCGTCAGTGGCGTCAGCAAACGCAGATACAGATGATCAAGCGTATCAATATCCGCCACCAGACGATTGAGCAAATCTGCACGCCGCATGCAGGTAAGATTACGTTCACTTAAGGGCAATAATGATGTCCATGCCCACTGGCGAAGGTCAGTGAGAATGCGGAAGGTAGCTTCATGGGTCATTAGGCGTTCGCCATAGCGGCTAGCGGTACGCGCAATCGAGAAACCTCGTACGCCACCCGCTGGCGTGAAGTAATTCATACCAACGCCACTCAAGCCTGCCACCGCTGCTGCCGAGAGAAACCATCCCGACAGCGACAACAAGCCAATGCCCGCTGCCAGCGTGAGAATCGTCAGTAGCAAGCCAATACTCATCATCAACCATTGGCGACGGAATAAACTGAGAAACGGGAGTAACACTTTCATTGGACGCCTCCTGTGACAATGTCAGCGTCGGCGATTTCATCCAATGAGACTTGCAGCGGCAACTCAGCCAACATGCGCTGGAACAGCCCTTCGGTTTGCGACAATGAAGCAACACTTCCCTGCTGCACAAGCGTGCCTTGTTCCATCACCCACACACTATCGACTCGATCGAGCTGATCCAGCCGATGGGTGATCATCAAACAGCCCCTATCTTGTAATGCATTCCACAAGGCATCCAACACCCATTGCTCATTTTGGCTGTCGAGGCTCGCGCTCGGTTCATCAAGCAGCATCAGCGGCGCCTGTTTGGCCAAGGTTCGGGCCAGCGATAGACGCTGCGCCTGACCGACCGACAGCCCAGCGCCAAACTCACCTATGGCATGCTGTAAACCATCGGCTTGCGCCTTCACAAAATCGTCAACCCGTGCTTGTTCGAGCCAATGCCATAATTCGGTGTCAGTCAGTTCACTCTGACCAAGTCGAAGGTTGTCAGCGATGCTACCGTGAAACAACTGAGGGTTCTGTCCCAGCCAGCCCAAGTGCTGTCGCCATTGGTGAATATCGAGTGAGTTGAGCTCAATACCATTCACCAGCAAGCTACCTTCATAGGGTAAAAAACCGAGCAACACGTTCAGCAAGCTGGTTTTACCGGCGCCACTTGGGCCGACCAAGGCAATCTTCTGCTGTGGCGCAATGGTGAAAGACAAAGGCCCGGCCAATGTCACCCCATCCATGCTCAGCACTTTAAGCTCGTGCGCACGAATGGTGAGTTCCCCCGCAGGCACCGCTGTATGCCCCACAGCTAACGGCTCAGGAGCATTCAACAGCTCCATTAAGGCTTCTGCTGCGCCAATCGCCTGCGCTTTGGCATGATAGTGACTGCCGAGATCGCGCAGCGGCTGATAAAACTCAGGTGCCATAATCAAAATAAACATGCCGGTAAACAGTGAGATAGGCGTGCCGTAATGGCCAAAGTTCAATTCGCCCAAATAACTAAAACCAAAGTACACCGCCAGCACGGCAATAGACACTGCACCAAAAAATTCCAGCACTGCGGAGCTTAAAAAGGCTAGACGCAGCACCGCCATGGTGCGTTCGCGAAACGCTTCTGATGCCTTGGCAATTGCCTGTTGTTCTGCCGCCGCACGATGAAATAATTTCAGAGTAGGCAGAGCTTTTAAGCGATCCATAAAGTGACCACTGAGTTGCTGCAACGCACTAAAGTTACGACGGTTGGCGTCGGCCGCGCCCATGCCGACCAAAATCATAAACAGTGGGATCAACGGCGCGGTGATCAGCAGAATAAGGCCTGCGGCCCAGTTAAGCGGAAAGGCACAGCACAAAATAATCAACGGAATGAATCCTGCGAGACTCATCTGCGGCAGGTAACGGGCATAAAAGTCCTGCAGATCTTCAATCTGCTCCAGCACGATACTGGCCCAAGCGCCAGCGGGCTTGCCATTAATAAACGCTGGTCCGAGGCGAGTAAGCTTACTTAATACCGCTTCACGTACCTGCACACGTAAACGCCGTCCCGCTTCAAAACTGACTTTTTCGCGACCGAAGGCCACCAGCGCTCGTAGCGCGATCAACAGAGCAAACAGTCCAATATGCACCACAAATGCACTACGAGGTAAATATTCAATAATCACGCCGTGAAGCACCGTCGCTAGCAGCCAAGCCTGCACCACTAACAAAGCACCGTTCAACACACCCAATAGCACTGACAATTTGAGATAAGCACCGCACGCGCCTTTTTGGTTGCGTAACCATTGCGCGAGTTGCTTTTCGAGGGATTTATCCATGAAATGAATTTAAAACAGCGAGTTAATAAATGTATGACGCCAAACACTGTGTAAGGTTCGCAGCGCTTGCCTCATCTACTTGAATTAGATAGGAGCAGTATCGCAGGCCTTAAGGCGATAATAAACTGCCAGTATCCTTTTTGTTGTACATTCGTCGGTCGCCTCACATTTATTAGTAATCGCTAATTTCAATATTTAACGCCCGATTCATCGGTGTTGCGAATAGCGAATAGCCAGCTTTTGCTGTACACTTGCCGCCCGCCCAACGGGGCATTATTAATCTTGGCTACGGCCAGCAACTGAGTATTCTGCATGAGTTTTGCCTCTCTTGGCTTATCTACCCCTATCCTGAACGCAATCACTGATATGGGTTATAGCGACCCGTCCCCCATTCAAGCACAAGCGATCCCTGCTGTATTAGAAGGTAGAGACGTGATGGCAGCCGCGCAAACAGGCACGGGAAAAACCGCCGCTTTTGGCCTTCCAATGCTACAACTACTCAACGGCGGACGCCGTCCTGCTGCTGGTCATATCCGCGCTTTGATCCTGACGCCAACCCGTGAGTTGGCAGCGCAGATTGCCGAAAATATCACCCTGTTCAGCAAAAATTTACGCCTACGCCACGCCGTTGCTTTTGGTGGCGTGTCGATCAATCCGCAGATGCTGGCGCTGCGCCGCGGCGTGGATATTCAAGTAGCCACCCCAGGCCGCTTGCTCGATCTCTATCAGCAGAACGCGATTAAGTTCGATCAACTTGAGATGCTGGTGCTGGATGAAGCCGACCGTATGCTAGATATGGGCTTTATTCATGACATTAAACGGATTTTGGCGTTACTGCCGAGCAAGCGACAAAACTTGCTGTTCAGCGCCACCTTCTCTGACGATATTCGCGCGTTGGCCAAAGGCCTCGTCAATAACCCCGTTGAAGTGTCAGTGACGCCGCCTAACAGCACCGCAGAACGTGTTAGCCAGACCCTGTATGCAGTGAATAAAGAGCAGAAAACTGCGGCACTGATTAAGTTAATTCAGACCAACCAGTGGCAACAAGTATTGGTGTTTTCACGCACCAAACATGGCGCTAACCGCCTCGCCAAGAAATTGGAATCCACTAACATTCAAGCAGCCGCAATTCACGGTAATAAAAGCCAAGGCGCGCGCACTAAAGCACTGGCCGACTTTAAATCTGGCGCAGTAAAAGTGTTAGTTGCCACCGATATCGCCGCCCGCGGGCTGGATATTGACCAACTGCCACAAGTAGTCAACTTTGAACTGCCCAATGTGGCGGAAGATTATGTACATCGCATCGGCCGTACTGGCCGTGCCGGGGCATCTGGTCATGCGGTTTCGTTAGTGAGCGATGAAGAGTTAAAGCAACTGAACGATATCGAAAACCTGCTGCGTCGCCATATTCCACGCGCCCAGCTTGAAGGTTTTGAACCAAGTACTCCATTGCCGGAAACCCGTTTGCGCGCCAATGGTCCGAAAAAACCTAAAAAGCCGAAAAAGCCCAAAGTTGTGAGTGACGAAAACAAGGGGCATGGCGCCAAACCCGCGGCTGCAGCGCACAGCATACCCACTACATCGAACAACAAAGGGCAACAACGTCGCCCTGGCCGAGCTAACGACGCCAACAAAGGGAATGCCAGCCGTGACGGCAATAAGCCTAGTGGTAAAGCTAATAACGGAAATCGTAGACCGAATAACCAGCAGGGACGTCCTTCAAGCCAAGGCCGAAACAGTAGTGGCCAACGCCGCGATAACTCGCAGCGCTAACTGACAATAAAAAAGAGGAACTGAGTTCCTCTTTTTTAATTTCCATGCAACCACACAGATCAACGGTATTAGTTGGACACACCGAAACGCACTAATACATGCCACAGCAATTTAAGCTGCTGCATCACTTCACCCTGGCCACCAAATTCGCGCCAATTCACCGGTTGTTTACTCACTGACGCTGCGGCAACCCCGATATCGGCCGCGGTAAAATACCCATCATTGGCAACACGAGCCGCCAGCGCTGGCATCTGCGCCCCTCTAAAATCATCTGGCACATCAGCTAATGCCATGCGATAGCCCTGATGCCAACAGAGCTGCAGGTTATAGCGCTGACATAACTGCTGCATTAGGGATTCAATTTCACTGCCACGATAACAAGGATCGGCGACCAAATGGGAAATATCGCGCTCTAGCCGTAGTTCGCCGTGATACTGTGCTTCAATGTAATGATCTAAATCGCCACTCATGGGCCGCGCAAAGCGTTCATTAACATTGTCTGGCAGTTGTTCACACAGATACTCAACTAACGCGGCGGGCCGCATTGGATAACGCCCCAGCGCGGTATCGCGTTCAAAGCTTTCATTAAACAGCGCGGCAAACACATCTTCAAAACAGGCCAAAGTGCCGCGCTCTTTCGGTTCCCGGCAGGAGTCGAGGTAACAAAAGGTGCATTGCTCCATTAGCTGCGGCGTAGACAACAGATAGCAGCTACCAAAACGTGCTGACGGGCCGCTTTGGTGTAAACCAATATCGAGCGAGCCATATTTGGGACGATTACGAGCCCCGATGTAGCAGTCACCAAATTGCTGGTTTTCCCAGTGATCGCGATTGCCACCCAGTTGTGGAGAAAGCTTGCCGTTGGACAGACGGGTTTCAAACTGAGTGCGATACACGCCATCGTTAAGTAACCCCATCACCACTGGCCAGCCACGGCTATCAAGCCGGTCAGGATGAAAGTGAAAGGCAATACGACCAAACTCGCCGAGATTAACAAGGCCATGATTGAGCCGTGGCGTAGCAATTGCTGACATCTGCTGCACATTACGAATTAACGCTAACGCCGCCTCCCGCCGCGCTAACGCTTGCTGCCGAATAAACTCAATAGCGCCCATAGCCGCCCTTCCATTTGCCTGATCTTCATCAAGATACTGCAAATATGTGCGTTTTGTTAGCCTGTAGCCAATGTTCTTCAGCGGTCATACAGATATTCAGCCGTTTTCCCCTAATCAGCCGCGGTAGAGTTTAAAATCAATACCCCGATGCACTGCATCACAGACAAAGGGACAAATACTAAATGGCTAAATCCCAACGCAGCCGATTGTTGCCATAGTCATGCTACGCCAAACTTTGACAATTTCCGGCGACTATTGGAGTCTACGCAAGCGGCATTTACCTGAGGGTGCCAAGAACTTCTGGCATGGGCGGATAAATGGGAAATGGCCTATCACTCAGTGTTTGACTTAGCCGCGATGGATTCAGTATTACGCTATCACAGCAGCTTATTGATTTTTTCTATGCGCTCGATGTTAAACAGTTAGGGTTAAACATAGTCAGTTTTAAAACGCTCAGTGTTATCACCTCAATCATCGCGTTGTCTTTATTTTTCATTTTGCTAGTACTGCCGGAATTTCTCTTCAGCATCTTTGGTGTTGCGGCAACGGACGCCTCATTTTTCATCGGCAGACGCTTGGCCATGTTGTTTCTTGGTTTTGCGGTACTCACCTGGACAAGTCGCAATGCTCACTACTCAGAAGCTAGACAAGCAATATGCCTGAGTATCGCATTAGCTATGCTGTGCATGGCGCTGCTCGGCATATTGGAGTATTTAAGAGGCTTTGCCGGATTTGGCATCGCGCTCGCGGTGGTGACTGAAGCCATTATCGCTTATGGCTATTTCAAGCTCTGGCGGGATGGGCAACAGACCGATAACACAATGAGCTCATACGCCAGTTCTCACGCGCAAAAAGAAAACTAAAAAACGCACCGTCAAAGCAACCGCTCTTTTCAGATGTTACTCAAAAAAGAACCCAGCCAAAGGCTGGGTTCTCAAACTGTGCTTAACCGCGCTTAAAACTTAATAACCTACGGCAGCGCCTTGTGGACGACGCGCGTCGTTAGCGCCATAAATAAAGCCTTCACGGATTTTACCGGATACTGACGCATCGCTGATGTTGGATTTTTCGTCTCCGCTCACTACGCTTGGCAAGCCAATCATAATCGCTTCCGCAGCGCCCCACTGGCCTTTTTCGACCATGTTATAGCCACGCTGCTTGAGAATTTTCAGCGTGTCTGGCGAGATTCCGCGTTTTTCGTAAATCACCACATCTGGCAACCACTGTTGGTGAATACGTGGCGCGTTGACGGCTTCTTGCAGCGTCATGCCGTAATCAATCACGTTCATTACTGTGTTCAGCGTAATGGTGATGATCAGCGAACCGCCCGGTGAACCCACGACCATAAAAGTTTTACCATCTTTGGTGATGATGGTAGGCGACATAGACGACAGCGGACGTTTGCCCGGCGCGATGGCATTGGCCTTACCTTGAACTAAACCGAACATGTTTTTGGCACCGATTTTTGACGTGAAATCATCCATCTCATCGTTCATCCAAAATCCATAGCCCGGCGCCATCACGCCCGCACCAAAGCGACCATTGATGGTGTAAGTGGTCGAAACTGCGTTACCCGCTTTATCCAGCACAGAATAGTGCGTTGTCTGCGGCTTCTCATGTGGCGGCACGCCGGCGCCGAGCTCACTTGAAGGAGTTGCCATTACAGGATCGATTTTAGCGCGGATCTGCGCTGCATATTCTTTGCTGAGCAGCTTATCCATTGGCACATTGACGAAATCAGGATCGCCAAGCAGGTTATTTCGATCCACAAATGCATGACGCATCGCTTCTGCAGTGTAGTGAATAGCATCTGCAGAACCATAGCCCATAGACTTCAGATCATAACCTTCCAGAATATTTAGGATCTGACACATAGTCGTGCCGCCTGAGCTTGGCGGTGGTGCCGAAATAAAATCATAACCACGATATGAACAACGCACTGGCGTGCGCTCCTTCGCCACATAGTTTTCAAAATCTTTGGCGGTCAGGTAACCACCGTTGGCTTTAGACGCTTTTTCAATCGCCTTAGGAATATCACCTTTATAGAAGGCATCAGGGCCGTCTTTGGCAATCATATCTAAGGTTTTCGCCAGCGCAGTTTGCGTCAGGCGATCACCCGGCTCTAGCGGGCTGCCATCTGCGTGCAAAAAGATTTTTGCAGCTTGTTTGTCACCACGCATTTTACTCAGGCTTGAGTCGATAACATCGGTATCACCGCGGGTGAGAATAAAACCTTCGCGCGCCAACTTAATCGCAGGCGCCATAATTTGCGCGCGGGTCAGTTTACCTGAACCATACTTTTGTAACGCTAACTCCATACCGCGTACCGTACCCGGTACACCAACTGCGCCCCAGCCAAGGGTGCTGGCATGCGGGATCAGGTTGCCGTCTTTGTCTTGATACATTTTAGCGCTGGCAGCTGCGGGGGCCATTTCACGAAAATCAATGAAATGATCAGAGCCATCGGCCATATGCAGGGTCATAAAACCACCACCACCTATGTTACCGCAGCAAGAGTTCACGACCGCTTGTGCGTAACCCACAGCCACAGCTGCATCGACAGCGTTGCCGCCCATTTTGAGAATTTCCACACCCGCCTCAGAAGCAAAGCGCTGTGATGACACAACCATGCCATTTTTTGCTTCAACCGCTGGCAGTGACGCCGCAAAACTTACCTGTGAAATCCATGGCGTAGCGACCGCTAACGCCAGCAATGACCCCTTAAGGAAATCTTTTTTATAATTCATTTTATGTTCCGTACAACTTAGTGAGATTCAACCCTATGGCAGTGCGTAAAAAATAGCAATATTTCCATATTGTCATCAACGCTTATGCCATTACCACTGCTAAATATTCAATCAAAACTCACAATTGATAACAATGTTTAAATTTTTACGTTTCTTGGCTGCACAATAATCAGCAAACTTCTAACGTATGCCAAGCGAGCGTTCTGCCGTTGATGTTGAGCATAACATCTGCGAAAACAACAGCTTTATGCTAAATTCTGTAGCGAGTGTTTATCGTTAACAACGCGCTATGTTAGCCACCAAAAGCTATTTTGCTTGGAGAAGCAATGGGAACAGAACCTAAGCAAGCCTGCCAATTATGCCGAGAAACAACTGAACTCGATTTTGACATCAGCATGGCGTTTCAACCGATTATCAATGCTAAAGCACTTACCGTGTTTGGCTATGAAGCATTGGTACGCGGCATAAATGGTGAAGGAGCAGGACAGGTGCTTGCCCAAGTACAGCAACATAACCTCTATCGCTTTGATCAAACCTGTCGCGTAAAAGCTATCGAATGGGCCAGTAAGCTAGGGCTCGACTCCATGCTGAGCATCAACTTTATGCCGAATGCGGTGTATCAGGCCGAACGTTGCATTCATACCACGCTGAAAGCTGCTGAGCAGTATCAATTCCCAGCGAAGCAGATCATGTTTGAGTTTACCGAAGGCGAACGCATTGATGACTCTGACCATGTCAAAGAGATTATCAATTGCTATAACAAGTTAGGGTTTCGCACTGCCATTGACGACTTTGGCGCAGGCTATTCTGGCTTAAATCTGTTGGCGGAATTTCAAACCGATATCATAAAACTGGATATGGCGCTGATTAAAAACATTAACCAAGACTCTGCCCGACAAAGCATTGTGCGCCACTGCATATTGATGTTCCAAGAATTAGGGATTTTAGCGCTCGCAGAAGGCATCGAAACCGCCGCCGAAGCTAAATGGCTGCAGGCCGCTGGGGTGGATTTAATGCAAGGTTACCTGTTTGCAAAACCCGGCTTTCAATCACTGCCTATCCCAGATGTAAGTGCGCTAAGCTAACTGCAATTTCGCAACAGAACATAGAGTTACGTTTGTATGCAACATTTGTCGTATTGTGTGATAAATCTGCTCGCTTTTTTCTCACTTTGATTTAAAAATACTCGCTACTGTATTTCAAATGGAGTTTGAAGTTGCGTTATCTTCCCTCATGTTTACTCATTGCCGTATCGCTGCTTACAGCATGTGGTGGTGGCAATGATAGCAGCACAGTCAAAGTAGAACGGCACAATATTAGTGCAGCAGAAACTCAATCCACCGTTGATACATTTTTTATTACCAATCAATTACTCAGCGTGGCTTACGGAGTAAAGCAATCGCTGTTGTTCAATGCGCAAATCAATGACAAGGTGCTTGAATGCAATAATGGCGGCTACGCCAGCTATCACTTCAGTTCGACGAGCAATCAAGTCCTTGCCGTTGGTGAAACGCTACAAATTGATTTTGCTAACTGCGACAGTGCGGCATTTTCACAACTACTGGATGGGCGGCTAATAGTGACGGTTGAGCAACGTGGCGGAACTGACCTTTCAGTCATGGTGGATGCACAGGGGGTTGAGTTTGACGATGGTGAACGTTGGCAAATGAAGGGGGATATTGGTATCAACCTCAGCGAAACCAGTAACCTCAGTTCCTCGATCACCCTGAATACCGACAGCCTTGAAGTGACACGTAATGGTTCGCCGCAGTTTCAGCTAACGAATCTCAATCTTCAACGCAGCAAAGATATGAATACGGCACGTTATCAGCTTAGCGCCCGAGGTAAGCTGGAAAATCTTGAGAATGGCTCGGTGTTGAATATCAGTACAGCGAAAACCCTCCAAGGCTACTTAGGCGAATATCCCTATGAGGGAAGACTTTTATTACAGATGGCGGATGGCACACCAGTAAAGCTATCTGCACATAATGACAAACAGTCCAACGCCTATACCTTAGATAATAGCTTTGAAAAGACGTTACAGTTATGGAGCAACACAGCCACCCAAAGCTATTGGTCATTTGATGATAAAACATCTACCGAAGGTGAAGCATACGATGAAGACAACTTTCGCTATTTAGGTGCTTACTACCAAAACCACGGTGATCATTTTTCAACGTTGGGGCAGTTAGCCTTTATCTTTTCACGCCCAGTAAAAACGATCGCCAGTTCAGAATATGATACCTTTTTCTTTCGAGACATCATGTTATTCGCCAACATTGGTGCTATACCCGCTACCGCCAGAGTGCAGGGTGCAACCGTAACGTTGACAGCTGCACAACCGTTAATTGCCGGGATAGATGTAGTGAATAACTACTTTACCGCCTACGATGACAATGATGCTTCGGTGTTGGTTGGCACTGAGCGATTACAAGTCGAAGATGTGGCACAACTAGAGTTACATGCTTCGAGTCCTTTTTATCGAGCTGGTGATCTTCCTAAATTGACTACAGAACTCCACTTTAACCAAGGGAGTGCACAACAATATCAGTGGCATGAGTTGAGTCAAACCGGGATCAGTTTTACTGCACCAAACAGTCCAGAAACGTCATTTTCGATGCAAAACAATAATGCTGAGCAAGTTACCGTTATGCTTGAAGCGACCAATGAATTTGGTCAGGTTGCCCGTAAGATGGTGTCGTTCTATCCACTGGCTACGAATGCTGTAATGGCATTTGCTGGTGAAGCGGGAGATTACATATCGCAGGGCCGCAAAGTCGTGATTGATCAAACCATGGGCCATTTCCACAGCTATGATAACTATAATCGCCAACGCGTATTCGACTATCAGGGTGAACATTCATGGTGGACGTTAACTATAGAGCCACCAATAGGCCAATTGCTTCATACAGGTAGTTATCCTGAGGTGAGAATCTCATCAACGTCAGCGCTGCCTAGCTTGAGTTTTGACGGTGAAGGCCGTGGCTGTGGAAGCAAAATCGTTGGCTATTTCAATATTCTAGAATGGGAACTGCAAGATAACGTCGTCACTAAAGCAGCGATTAATTTCAGCCAGAAGTGTGATGGCAATTATGCGCCACTTCGAGGCATCGTAAGATACAACTCAAATGTACCGTTAAACTAACGGAATATTGGTAGTCCTAAGGGGAAGCAACTACTTCCCCGTCTACTTTACACCGTACAAACAGCTAAATAACCAGTGTTATAACAGTTGCTCAATGGTCTGCTTCAGCTGCAACGGCTTAGTCGTCGGGGCATAACGCTCGATGACGTGTCCCTGTTTATCAACCAAAAATTTGGTGAAGTTCCATTTAATCCCTTGTGAACCCAACAAGCCTTTGGCTTCACGTTTCAACAGCTGATACAGCGGATGGGTATTGGCACCGTTGACATCAATCTTGGCAAACATCGGAAAGCTCACACCGTAATTCAGTTGGCAAAACTGGCTGATGTCACTGTCGCTACCCGGCTCTTGATGACCAAACTGATTACAAGGAAAGCCAAGGATTTCCAATCCCTTTGGCTGTAATGCTTTATACAAGGCTTCTAGTTCTTGATACTGCGGCGTAAAACCGCACTTGCTGGCGGTGTTGACTATCAGTAGCACCTTGCCTTGATACTGTGCTATGGATTGCTGCTTGCCCTGAATGTCGGTGACTTGCACATCATAGATTGATTGCGCCATGAGCTAACCCTTTGATGATGATTAAAAACACAGCCATTAATACGGCTGATGGAGTAGTGCAAAGTATAGGAAGATGGCGCGGACTCGCCAACCGCTAAATGGGTTGCCTAAGGTAAAGATAGACTTGCTATGCACAGCGGCAGGAGAGACGTGATAGAACAACACATGGGTGCTGGTACAGCGGGCACTGCACCAGCCAAGACAACTTAACCGATATTGGCAGCGCGCTGGCTGTATTCGGCAATCATCTCATCAATGGCTTGAGGATCGATTGGACGCAAGCCACTCATGACCAACGTCTTGCAGCCAGTACCCACTTGGGTATCGCCACTCATCAACTTGAAGGTCAGCGTCACATCACCACGCTTGCCGTCAACCTCCATTACCTTGTCGACCAGTTGCAATTCAACGTCTTCAAAATCCAGGCTGGAAAGCTCGAATCCCATGCTTTCGTATATAACCAATGGGCGCGCCGGGTTGATCATCAATTGATGCTCTTGCATCAAAGGCACAATGGCATGGGTAAAGTTAAGTCCTGAAAAGGCAACATAACTGCGAATAAAAGAGGTGATCTGTTTATCACAATAACGTTTCTCACCACCACGCGTCGCCTGCAGATAGGCTTTGCCCTGCTCATCTTCAACGCGGATCAGCTCATCACTGGCTTCACGGAAATGCAATGGCACGCCATCTGCGACCATACCTTCGAAACGAAATTGCATATGTTGGCTGAGGCCGTATTCGTTCAGTACCAGAGAAAACAGCAGGTCGCCGGGAACACAAAAACGCTTTGCATCTTCGTCATGAATAGGATTAACGTCACCAGCGACATTTTTGGCAAAATCGCTCGCTTGTTTGCGGGTGATAGTAATATTGTTATTTTGTTTATTAAAATAATCAGTTAGAAACATTTATCGCTCAACTTCTACAGCAGTTTCAGTAAAATTTTTTAAACCAGTCGCACAGTCTATACGCAAATTGGCAAATAACTCACCCGATGACTTGGTTAAGCGTCGTCTTCCGGCGGGATTGATTGTTCGTTCAGCAGCTGCAAAGAGGCAAATTTGCGATATAACTCGCTACTTTCGAGCAATGCCGCATGACTGCCGCTGGCCACCAGCCGACCTTTATCGAGCACGAGAATACGATCAGCATTCAGCACCGTTGCTAAGCGGTGTGCAATCACCAACGTAGTGCGCCCCACCATTAATCGGTCAAGCGCCTGTTTGACTTTGATTTCGCTTACCGCATCGAGTGCACTGGTCGCTTCATCAAGCAGCAACACCGGGCGATCCGCTAAAATGGCCCGTGCAATTGAAATGCGTTGCTTTTGACCACCGGATAACCGCACACCGCGCTCGCCCAAATAGGTTTGATAACCATCACTAAGCTCTCCAATAAACTCATCAGCATATGCGGCTTCACATGCGGCAATCACCTCGGCTTCACTGGCGTCAGGTCGGCCATAACGAACGTTATCCAACACTGAACCAGCAAAAATCACCGACTCTTGCGGTACCAACGCAAACTGAGCGCGCAGCTCAGCCAGAGACAGTTGACTGATATCAACATTATCCAACCTAATCATCCCGGCAGTGGGTAGGTAGAAGCGTTGCAACAATTGAAATAAGGTACTCTTACCTGCACCGCTGGGGCCAACCAAGGCCACCCGTTCGCCAGCCTTGATACTGATATTGAGCTGCTGTAGGACGGGTTCCCCCGCATGATAAGCAAAGTCGAGCTCCTCAAGTTGCAGGTTACCCGCAACCTTAGCAGGAAGATGTTGCGCGATCTCGGGATCACAAATATTGACGGGGGTTAACGCCAGTTCCATCAAACGCTCAGTGGCGCCTACCGCGCGCTGAATATCGCCAATCACTTCACTGATGGTGGCCGCAGCACCTGCCACCATCACGGCATAGAACATAAAAGCTGATAACTGCCCTGCCGATACGCGCCCCGCCATTACGTCATGCGCGCCTACCCAGGTTACGCCGATTATCGCCGCGATACTCAGCAACATCACACCGGATATCAGTAACGCCCGATACTTGATGCGATCACTGGCGGCTGCAAGGACCTCGGAAAGCAGACCGTCAAATTGTCGCCGGTCTTCAGCTTCGTGACCATAAGCTTGCACGGTATGGATTTCATGCAAGGTCTCATCCACATAAGCGCCCAATGCACCCACTTTATCTTGACTGGTACGCGCGAGTTTTCGCACTTTGCGGCCCAAGATTCCGACAGGCACCAACACCAAAGGTACAGCCAACAGCACTAACAAGGTCAGTTTCCAACTGGTAATTGCCATCATCAGCAAACCACCAAGAATAGTGACGGCCGAACGCAATGCCATTGATAAGCTAGACCCGACAACAGTTTGGAGTAAGGTCGAATCAGCAGTAAAACGCGAGATCACCTCGCCAGTACGCAGCTTGGCAAAGAAATCGCGACTTTGCGCCAGTAGCTGCTTGTAAACTAACTGGCGAATATCATTACTGACTTTTTCGCCTAACCAGGTCATTAGATAGAAGCGACAAAATACCGCAGTGGCGCTGATTGCCGTGAGGGCTAAGATCAACAGAATGATTTGATTTAAGCGCTCGGCGTTGTCGGCAAGAAAACCTTCGTCGACAATCATCCGCACGCCCTGCCCCAGCGATAACCAAGCAAGAGAACCAATCAACAAAAACACTAATGCGCCCCAAACGCGCCAACGATAAGGTCGTAAAAAGCTCAAAATCCATGGAAGTACTTTGAGAGAAGCAGAGGTATCAGTCGTCAAAATCACAGTCTCGATAACAGCGCGAATGTTTGATTGTGCGGTGATTAGGTAATGAAATCCAGCCGCATTAACCTATTCGCTGAGAAAACTGGCACAATAGCCGTAAGCTGATTTAACCCTAAGACTCTGCCCAATATGTCCAACAAAAGCGCTATTTCACCAGAAACACAGCAAGCCGCTATGGCCGTAGCAAAAGCGACCCAGAAACCAGGCCAAACAAAAGAACAAACCAAACTGATTGCCCAAGGCATTGAAAAAGGCATTGCTGAGTACAAAAAGCAGCAAAAAGCGAAAGCACGCGAGCGCAATAAGCAACAGAAGAAACGTGCTGCCGCCAGCAATGTGGTCGATGATGTGAACGATGAGATGACGCCTACTGATAATTCGAGCAATGTTGGCCGCTGGTTGCCATGGGGATTATTGCTACTAAGTTGGCTAGGATTTGCTTTGTATTTATGGCGTTAATTGCGGGGTTGGAATTTGCAATAACTGTTCGATTTGCTGCAAATGGGTACCGACCCAAGCACTATTAATCGGCCCCCAAGTCTGAATATGGTAGTAACCGCTGTTATTACGCACACCATCTTGGATAAACGAAATCTCTATTCCAATATCGCTGCACGCCGCTAACGCATCTTGCACCGTACGTCGCGGCATACAGGTATGTTTTTGCAACGACAATAGATTATGCTGACCATCATCAATCAGGTGTGCTAAGTACAGCTTGCGTAAAAATGCGATTTGTTGCTTAGTTACTTGCTCTAATTGCCACATAGTCGCCAGCCGCTCCTGTTATTCTTAATATCCGCACAACTGATTAAGTTATCGTCGATACAAAGTACTTGAGTTTGTGTACGCTGACAATGTAAATCGCTCTAAACAAAGAATTAGCTCACAGCTACCCTATGTCACTGATTACAGTAACATTCAGACAAAGCAAGGCGTGAGAAGCGAGCTTATCTCCCCACGCGGTTTGCCGTCGCGATTCTATTTAACTACTAGCACTGGGCATGTCGCACGGTTGGCAATCTCTTCCGATACATTGGTATTCAGGAAATGAGAAATGCCAGAGCGGCCATGGCTCGCGAGCACAATCATGCCAATATCGGCAGTTTCAGCTTCATTGACGATCACTTCCACCGGATCCCCACGACGGATCACAGTTTCTACTCGCAGATCGGTATTGAGCTGTGCCAGTAAACGGTGCATGCTTTCAGCCGCGGCCTTTTCCATGCTCTGCGCTAATTCTTCAGGTGTCACAATCAGTAACTGATAACTTGCATCTGCAATGGGTTGATCCACCACGTGTAAAATACGCAAACCTACCTTGTAGAAGTTTGCCATTTCCACCGCATAGGACAACGCATGAGAAGCAGTATCAGAAAAGTCTGTGGGCCACAGAATGTCTTTAGAACGCATATTGACCTCCTAATCGAACCATAGTGAGTTCGCGAGTATCAAGCGGCACAGAGTGCGTTTTCCTCCTGAAAGCGTATCTGCAATTGCTACGATTCATCTTGTCGCAGCCAAGCAACAGCTTCTTGCCGTTGATAAAAATATTTTAGCTCAGTTGGCGTAAACCAGTCGGCTACCTTAGTCATCCATTCGTGCCAATCACGGTTGCCAACAATCGCGATTTTACGAAATTCACGGCCATGTTTGATGCCTAGTTGCAGATCATCCCACATCGCGCGTGCTTCCCAGCCATTAAACTCGGTAATATCGACTAAGCAATACACCTGTGGCTGCACTACGCTATCCAGCGCAGCTTCCAATACCGGCACCATCACCTCATAATCCTGATGGCTTAACGTGCCAACTGCTTTAATTAACACGAAAAAATCATCACTACCGCTCTGCTCAATGCCGATGGAAATACCATGCCGTACAGTATCCATCATCGCCCCCTCGCATCACTGCCGAATGACTTATAGGTGTAAGTCTAGTGACTAATCGACCAACTTCCGTGATCTACATCACTAAAACCCAGTAACCTGAGATGAGGGGTAAGCAAAATAAAAAACGCCCTGATAAAAAATATCGAGGGCGTTCAGAGCACTATTTTGAGCGAATTTATTTCAGTTGAGCTTCCAGCTCTTCCACTGTTTTTTGTTCTTGGAACTGCTTAAACAACATAGTTTCAGATTGTGGGTTCAGCGGTAGCTTTGCCTCTGCAATCAATTTATCAAAAATCATTTTGCTGTTCTTTAACACGACAAAAGCACAAAGTTGTTTCTGATTGTCAATGCGAGCAAATGCCACTGCCTGCGGAATAGCACCAATCAGGCTTTGTTGTGCAACTTGCTTACTCACCTGAGTAAAACTGGAGCTACTGCTAACATCGAGATTTTGCTGCTGTTGTTGGTTGATAGTTTTGTCCATCACCTTCGCGCGCGTTTCAATCTGCAATGCCAAATCAGCCTTAGCGTTTGCAATTGCGGCAGCGCGAGCAGCAGCCATATTCCCGCCCCAGGCAACGCAACTTGAAGAAGCTAAACCATCTTCTTGTACAGGCGACAACACCCAGCTTGGCACTGCATCATTTTTCTCTAGCGGCGTTGATTGTGGTTCTGTGGTGCTTTGACAACCGGCCAGAATTGAGATGGCGCCAACTAAAACAGCTAATTTCTTCATTTGCTAAATATCCTTTTTGTTAAAGATCCCATGCGTTAATGGTCGTTGCATAACGGTTGTCTAATAACGTGACTTTTTTCAGATAATGTTTGGTTTCGTCGTACGGCAATTTTTGTTGCAGTGTTTGATAAACCTGCTCTGGCGTTAATTGATTGATCTCTTTCACCGCCTTCTTCAAGCTACGTTCACCATGGGGATTAAACGCCCGAGCGACATTTCCAGCGCCAGTGTTATAAGCGGCAATCACGCAGTATTTGCGACTCAGCAGATCACTCACATCATCAAAATAGTCGTACCACAATATCGATAAGTAGCCTGCGCCATATTCAATATTGACATCTGGTTGATACAGCTGCGTAGCCGTAGGAGCTTGTTGCTTTTGATAGATCTTTTGCGCGACATCTAAGCCCGCCGAACGCGGCACAATCTGCATCAAACCAAACGCTGGAATATGTGAAGTAGCAGCGGGATTAAACGAAGACTCCGTTTGGGTAATCGCCAATAGGAGCGACATAGGCAACTGGTAATGGCTAACCTGCTGTTGATAGTCTTCTAAAAAGGGTTTGGCCTTCTTATAGGTATAGTCCTTCGGCAACATCAATTGATGTGTTTGGATCTGCTTATAAGTCGGTTGGTGGGCACTCACCTCTATGACTTGCTGTTGAGCTTGCTGCTCTCGTTTGTCAGTTTCAGCGCGCAGCTGAGCAATTTCCTGTTGCTGCTTCGCCGCGGGCTCGCCGTTATCAATTGCCATAACGGCCTGCTGATATTGGCTTTCTATCTGTTGCTTGATCTGCGCAGACGCTAAAGGTGGCTGTGCTGTCAGTTGTACATTAACTGCTGTTTCAACAGCGGCGGTTGTCGATTGGGCTTTCTTGTCTAAATTCGCTTGCTCACTGTCCTCGCTATTAATGGCTGGCTCACTGCTTATCTGTTCTTTGTCTAAGGCTATTGATATTTCATCAGCCGTATTACTATCGAGCGTAACAGCCGCAATAATCTCAGTCTCATTAAGAGGTTTATCAGTGAGATGCTCAACCAGCATGGTCTGTGCAACATCATCTATGCGAATACGAGTTTGCAGATCTTTGGTGTAAATCACTCGTTCATCGACTGAACTTTGCAGTGGCTGAGACCAGAACTGCAGCAACTGCTGCCTAAAGTCATCATACTGTGCCAAATACTCTTGGCGAAACTTTTGATACTCCAGCCGTTGCTGGTCAGCGAACTGTTGTGATTGTTGGAGATACTGCTGTTTAAAGCTGGCAAAATCATCGCCAGCAACAGCCACTTGGGCGACTAAGAAGCCACAGATAAGAGCATGAATGCGCATCTTCATCCTTAAAAATAAGCATTAAATTCGTATTTAGTGAGTAAAGAGTCAGCGATAAATTTACTATCCAGCTCCGATACCGAATAGAAACTCATAGGCTGTTGCTGCAACTTACTTGCTAAGGCCTTTTGCGCAGCAGTATCGCCTTGCATCTCCGCTTGTTCTAACTGCTCTAGCGGTTTCTGCGCATCTGTCGCAACGTTACCGTATTCGGTAAAGCCAACCAGTAGATGCAGATTCATCCCTTGCAGCCCTAAACTGTCTTCAACCATGAAGTAACGTAGGTTGCGACTGTCGTACCAATAGTGATTACTATCGCTGACCGCCTGTGCCAGGCTATTTTTATGAAGCAACTGCTTTGTAAAAGGTACCGCCGGTGTAAACCCATCTAATAATGGATTATTGAAGGGTAAGCTGTGCACAGTTACCGCAACCACACGCTCCTTATCAACAATCAGCGCTAACAGATATTTCTGCTGCTTGTAATAGCGGTACTCATAACGATTATCAAGCGCAGAGGTTTTCACCACCTGCGGGATCCCTAATCGCTGTTCGACAAACGGTAAGTAGTTGCCTACATCGATGTCGGCCACCACTTTGTCTTCGATCTGATTGGTAAAGTGCGCAACAAAGCCTTCATAAGCTTCAACCGCCAGTGCCTTGGTATCGGCCCAGTTACCAAGCCCCATTAGCATCACTGCAATAAACACAACTGTGTTACGTAGTTTCGCCAAACGAGGCCATTTACTCGAAGAGCCCATCAAATTTTGCCCTAAAGGTAATTGAGACACAGACGTTATTTCACCTCTTGCTGCTTAAGAGTCTCGAGATCGTTCATTAACGAGTCGACAGTATCCGACAGTGCTCTCTGAAATAGTTGTTGCTTAGAGGTCGGCGAAAAACTAATCCCTTTACCGTCATATTGCTTCTTCCACAGCACTTGGTTAGCTGACACTACGGAGATCTGCAGTTCGGTAAGTACTTGGTTAGCGCGAGCGACCGTTTGCTGGTTCTTAGCGTTCAGTTTGATACTGCACTGGTGACCTGCAAGAGCTAACTGATATCCGTGTTGAACCAGACCAGCTTCAAGATGTTGCTGAAGTACCCGCTGACCTTGTCCACTTGCTGACACACAAATGGATTGGTTAATCAGCTTTCGCTGTTGTTTAGCCTGCTGCTCACGTTCGGCGGCAACAATATCTTGCTGAGATACTCGAATCGCCGCGTAAACCACGCAGTTTTCTGCGTCCGCCCAACGGTCATAAACAGTGGCATTTTTAAGCAATTGTTGGCTAAACAACGAGGACTGCGAACGGAATTGGCTATTACTCACACCGTCGTGATCGCTTAGAACAGAAGTTTCTTGGCTCGTCACTTGTGAAGATAAAATTTTGCCTAAAGCAATACGTGCTTGTTCATCAGCACGTTTTTCATCTAAAGATTTAAGCCCAGAACACTGGGTCGAACCAACAGTGCGAATAACGCCAGCCTCAATTGCATCACCACTGACCCAATCAGGCATTGTGCGAACAGAATAATAATCAGCGCAACTGCAAGCCCAAAGGCTTGCAGGAAACAACAGCGCAGTCAGCGCTATTAAACGCGCTGCAATGCTCATTAAATTCACGGTTTAAATACGTCCAACACCACTAAGTTGAGACAAAGTTTCGGCATCTGTTTGACGGCTTTTTAGACGCTCTTCACCGAGAATAATATATTTCAACTCATCAACATCGTCAGTTAATGTTTCTGCGTTATGGTAGAATGCATTCGCTTTTTCAATATCGCCAGCATATTCGGCGCAAACGCCATTATTAAATGCTAATGCTACAGACTTATTAAATTCACTCTGAGCCTTAGCAAACATCATGCAGGCATTATCGACGCGTTTATTTTCAGCTAATTCAATCCCCATATCGAAGTATTTATCAGCTTTTTCTGGCATATCAGAATCATCAGATTCAAATAACTCAACATCAACGGTATAAGTATAAGGAGCAACGTCAGCTTTAAAGTCTTCAGCAATAATTGCGTAGGCTCTGCCTCTTAATTCGCTGTCAGACAATAATGCATCACCTTCACCGTTACAGGCATCGGTATCTACAGAACGGGTATAATTCTTAGAAAACAGGATTCGGCCAGTTTCTACAGACACAGCTTTAGGCTCAAATACGGCAACAGCGGTGTGTTTGGTACATTGAACTGTGGCATCGTAGGTATTTTTACATTTCTTATCAGAGCACTTAGATACTGTTTTGCTGTAGTGAGTCGAATTGATATTCGCTCCTAAAGTGCCTGACACGATTGTATCTGCGCCAGTAAACTTACCCAATTTAACTCGCGTAGCATTGTCTGCTAATAAGCTTTCAGTAAATTTTTGCTCTTTAATTGCTTTTTCTAAAGTTGAGCGATCGACCAAGGTAAAATAAGGAGCAGAATTAACTGTAATGCCGGACAAATTACTTTCAAGGAAGGAAACCGCGCCATCATTACGTTGTTCCATTACTGCAATTCGACGAATTTTTTCAGCACCAGAAATATTGGCAGGTTTTACATATGAGACAGGAACTGTAGGAGACGTAAATGCATTTTTCATATCCTCCAGACTGTTTTGTAAAGTTTTAGCAATATTACAACCGCTCAAAAAAACAACAGCACATGAAAGCGTTAAAAAGGTAAATTCCTTTCTCATTAGCAACATCCTTGAATGTAAAATACTCAGTAGAGTTCGGTTTTTACATCTAGATTTACAGGACGGCAATATTTTTTACTAAAAGTTCATAAATTTTGAGCTATTTTGTGATCAATATAAATAAAGAAATTAACAAATATTAATTTAGTGATTAATGAATTAATATTTGTAATTATTTCCGTACTTTATCTAATGCATCACACATCTGTTGCATTCCTAATAATGCGCGGGGAGTTTGTCGCTGCAAAATATCGGCATCTATTGAGAATATGTGTTGCTGATTTACTGCCGGAATTTCCGGCCAACGCTGCCAGTCAATCGTTTGTGGATTACCCGTTTCTTTAGAGCTGATGATCACTTGTGGCTGAGTGAGTAACACCTTCTCTAAGCTGACTTGCGGATAAGGTGACGACGCATCGTAAAACACATTTTCGCCTTGGCAGACATCAATAATTTGTTGCACCCAACTACCTTTGGCAACAGTCATCATGGGATTTGACCACAGCTGATAGAAAAGTTTGACCTTGGGCTTGTGGGCATTTTGCTCGATTAACTGGTTAAGCCGTTGCCGGTATTGCGCCGCTTGCTGCTGTGCCTGTGGCAAATGATCAGTCAGTTTTCCGAGCGCTTCCATTTCGTCTGCAACTTGTACCAAAGTATCGGGGTGACTCATGTAGAGCTTAAATCCCAACGACTTAATTCTCGCCAGCATTTCTGGGCTATTACCGCCTTGCCACGCCACCACTAAATCGGGCTGCAACTGCATGAGTCTGTCCAACTGAATACCTTGAAAGCCACCAATACGAGGTATGGCCTTTGCAGCCTGCGGATAATCAGCAAATTCAGTCGCTGCCACAATTTCATCGCCGGCACCAATAGCATAAAGCAGTTCAACAGCATGAGGGGCTAGAGCCACGATACGCATAGGTTTCGCAGCCGTTGCTTGCGCCGCACAGAGATGGCTCACAACCAGCAAGCATCCTCCGATAGCGACACTTTGCACTCGATAATTCAGCCTAATCATTCCCAATCCACAGTGACAACGCTCTATTAAGGCGCAGGTTAACGGTAAAGCGCTAACATTACCAGTCGCATATATAGCTATCAAACCGCACAGAATTGCGGCAAAAACTCACAATTAGCAAATAAAAGTACAGATAATGTTTCAAAAAGGTTGATTGTCATAAAGCATCAAAATAACATTGAATTTAATCAATAAGATAACTACACAAAACAGTATCCCACGTGCAATTAAATTTACATAAAAGTGCTGTAACCTTGATAGTTTCAGCCGGATTATTGCTATCTGGCTGCCAATCGACGTCAAAACCGACAGAAGATTTAAAACCAGATCCTGAACAAACAGCACTGCAGCAGGCCTTTGCTGCACGCGGGTTCCATCGTACACCACTCGGTAATATCAACTATATGGGGGACAACGCCTGTGGTGGCATGCAATTGCAAGCGCATCGCGGCTCAATCCGTTATAACGAGAACTCCATTAATGCCGTGATTGATGCACTCGATAATCAATTTCGTGTGGTTGAGATTGACGTACGCCTGACCAACGATGATGTCTGGGTAATTCACCACGATAAAGCCACCGGCCGCGCCGATGGCACAGTGGATAACCAACGTCGAAAAATTGCCAACATCAATTACAAAAAGCAATGGGGCTATCTGCGTGAGCGCAATCTTGATACAGGCCAATTAACCAACACCGTACCGCCAAGTTTTTTGGCACTGGCGAAAGCTTTCCGTCTTAGCGCCAGACACGGGCAACAGTTGAACATTGAGATCAAAGGGCGTGCAGGTAAGAACGCCATAGAAATGTTGGACTACCTCGCGTTCAAAACGCTTGGTGAAGGACAATACTTTTATTCCAGCCTCGAACTCGACACGCTGAGCAAAATGCGGAATATCAACGATACCGTGCCGCTGTATTTCATTCAGCGCCCAGCGTTGGCTTCATTGCAGCAATTATCTCACGATATGCAACGTGGCGCAGGCAATGATCCGCTGTATGAACGCAATAAGTCATTGATTGAGGATTTTGAAGATTTCGGCACGCGCCATTATCGCGAGCGCCGCTACGACAACCCCAAGGGATTTGCACAACTCAAACGCAAACTGCAACGTAACTTCGGTTTAGTGGTGGATATTCGCCAGTACGCCAAGGAATCGGCGCGTTTAACCCGTTTAGCCCGCGCCAATGGTGTGCCATTAGCAAGCTATACGGTTAATGGACAGTCATTTCACGCCAACTTGTTGAGCAAGCTACCTCAGTCGCAGCGCCCCGATTACGCCATCATCGACGACACTCAGTATGGTTTCTGCCGCCGTTATAACTTACCACCAATGCAAGCCTATCAGGGCAGTAGCGAACTGACGAAGCAGATGGCGCAATTGCCACAGGACCTTGATTTGCAAAGGCTATCACTGTTAACGACGTATTTTCCACAACACCTCTACCCTACGATTGATGGCAGCTTGAAATCATTTGGCAGCCAGCAAGCAGGCCCGGTCGATATTCCCGGACAAAATACCTACATTCCGGTGTTTCTCGATACCCATGCAGGACCTAAACAGCAGCAAACTGAGGTTGATTTAACCCCTGCTGATGCCATTCAAATTGAGATCCGCCAAAAACAACAAGACTAATCCCATACGCTGATGAAGATAAAACCCCGTTACTGGCGCATTTTATTTGTGCTGATGAGCGCTGTTTACCTGCTACCGGAAGCCATTTTTAATGCGCAACTGGTATCGCTGATTGGTTTAGGTACTCCGAAACCAGAACAGCTAGAACACTTAGAGATTTATGGCCGCACGATTTCTGGCATTGGCGTCAGTTTGTTACTGGCCGATTTACTGCCTGCACGCTGCTTTCGCACAGCAATGCGCGGTGTGCTCAGCTTAGTGCTGCTGACATTAGTGGTATGGCCCAGCGTATTCTTTGGCCAAAAGTATCTGGTGGAAAAACTGTTGGTGCGGCCTTCTTCCGCAGAACAGCGCCAATTTGCCACGCTCAGTGCTGCCTTGCGCGATGCACTCGCGGCCAACGCAGTGGAAATTTCCGGGCTCAATTACGACCCGCAGGAACTGCACTCTTCTGAAAATCTCACCTTTCTGGCGCTGTTTGGCGGCATGGCATACGGCGATCACAATCTCGCCAGCAATCTCGACCAGTATAAAGAACGCATTATCGCTAACTTTGTGCAAAAGCGTGCCTATGCGCAGTTTGAACAAAGCTACCAAGATTACGGTCAGCTCTATCAGGAGCTATCACGCAGCTATCAGCAATATGCCGAGGGTTCAAACCGCTACAACCAAACGCTGGCGGATATTCCCAAGCGCGAACAGGGCTATTGGCAGCAGGTAGAGCAGCAAATTAACAGTGGTTGGCAACAATACCAACAAGCGCAAAAGGCACAAATTGCCAAAGCAGAAGCTAGAGCGCAGAAATATGGACCGAAGATTTATGACTACTTTGAAGCCAAGGGCAAATGCCAAAAGCGCTACGATAAATATTCTGAACGCGAACGCCGAGCAGAATGCATCACCCGCTTAGATGCGCGCTATAAAACCGAAGTGAGTAAAGCCGGGCTCGGTTATATTGAGCCAGATTACTGGTTGATAGTGGAAGACATCAGCACGACTGAAAACGTTACCAACAGCGCCATCATGGGGGTGCTTACCGGTGGTATTTATACCGCCATGCAAGCCTTAAGCGCAGCAACGGGCGGCGATGGCGGCTTCAAAGATAAACGCTATAAATACACTGACGATCCCGATTTTTATCGTGAAAAATTTTTAGCGCTGCCCAAGTTTCAAGCCTTGTTTGAACAACAAACTGGCTATCCCTACGGCATTAGCCAATTTAGCGATTTTCGTATCCATGACCATACCCAAGTCTTACTGCGCCAACATTTTAACAAGCAGGGTTTGACCTTAGCCGAAAACTGGCAAATAGCAGACCGTCAGAGCTTTTACACAGCGGTTGCCAGCAAGGTGAAACAGGAAGCTGACCAACGTTGGCGTAATGAGATGGCCAAACGCGGACTGTCGCTGCCAATCAACTTAACCTGGCAGCAGTTCCAGTTACACCCGTCGGTACAACGCAAGATTGCCGCGCGCATGGGCGATCTCTACGTCGACAATATTCACGCCGATTGGAACCAAGCCAACTTTAAACAGTATGTGCTGGAGCCCAATATTCAAAAGCGCACCACGCAATATCTGGCGATGTTGAAAGAAGCTGAGCAAGAATTTGCCGATGGCGGCAAGTACGCCGAACATGGCAAGCAAGCGTTGCGCTCGGTCATCATTCCGCCGATTTCAATGTCGCTCAGCCTGTTTTTGATCTGTATGACGCTGCTAAAACTACCGCTGAAAACCGCCGAGCTGTTTATCAAGCCCAGCGATAATGCCAGCGAACGTACTAAAGTGAAGCGTATCACCATGACATCGCTTAAGTTTTTGCCGCTGTTACTACTCATCAGCTTGCCACCGCTGCTGGTACATAATCGCTACACAGCACGAAGCGACAGCCCAGTAAACTACTTCCTTGGCAAGGTGACTGAGTCCAGCAATCCGCTATTTTCCTATGCTCTGCGCTGGACGCTACATGTGCAGCCGCTGCTACACCCGTTGGGATTGACCTTTGAACAGTACAGCCACATCTACCAGCATTTTTCCCCGTTAGCGCATGCGCTCGCCAAGCTGGACATCACCCAGCAATTACTCGACAGCAGTGATGTGCGCCGCAAAGCCGAGCAACTCATCAAGCAGCAAACCACGCTGCAAGTGAACTGTGATGCCAACGATGCAGTAATTCGCATCATGAATATTGGCCCACGTTTCCAACAGGGCATGACACTGAAACCAGGCAATTACGATATTCAGGTGACCGCTCCCGGTTATCAAACTTACCGCAGCTGGCACACCTTAGATGCTGGTGCACAACAACTTTCAATTGAATTAACTCCCTTGGGCTGAGGAATAACATGCAACACTGCAACCAACCCATTTTTAGTAATGATAAGTTTTGCGGCCATTGTGGCGACAGCGTCGCAAATGACAGTCTTAAAGTGAAAGGCATTGAGCAGGTATCACCGGAGGTGATGCAACAACTGCGCAGCGTCTATCCGAATGCACGAGTGGTCAGTGGCAAAGTCGTTTCCACCTACTATTACAAACGTAAGTTTGTAAATAATAACAATAACTTGATCTATGGATACTGGTGGATTGAGCTGCAAGATGAAAACGGTAATATCGAGGCGACCTCGATTGAGGCCGAGGATGAGTTTTTTAATTCAATTCAAAAAGGTGATGTGCTCACCGTGCTCTACCCAACGAGCTTTACCTTGGCTTATCGCATCGCCGACAGTGATGCACGCAAGGTGGTCAAACACAACAATACGGCCCCTTGCGTAATCAACCATTTGCCGACGCAGCAGCGCTCAATCCGCGGGCGGGAGTTAGATCCTCCGGCACGTAAAACCGCATCAATATGGTTTTGGCTGTGGGTTACCATCAGCTCTGTGGCGTATTTTTGGTTGAATCTAGGCCCTGTTGAATATGCCATTGGCGCGGGGGCAATCGCGGCGCTTATTTGCTATCTGATCGAACGTAAACGCAATCAGACCAAGTACGAGGCCGGCCAACATCGCTTTACTGTGCTCAAACAAAGTATGCAACAGCTGCTCAGTATCAGCCGCGAAGATTTGGGTTATCACCTACAACAGCGGCCAAATCAAGCCAGCGATGTTATCTGTTTTAGCTGTAACAGCCGCATTCCGCAGGCGGTTAATTATTGCGTAAGCTGTGGTGTAGATCAGCAAGCGCAGCGCGACAACCTAAGTAGCATCGTTGAACAAGAGACCGAGTTGATGCGTGAATATGGTCTCAAATATAAAGAAGCTTACATCCACAAAAACGTGATGAGTGCCGATCAACATGGCACTGTCGCCATCCGCTGTTTTATGGCCAAAGTGCTCAGCAAAGAGGTCGAATCTGACGTTTCAGATGTGTCGATCACCACCACCTCGACCACCACCACCGATCATTATTACGGCAGTCGTTATAGCCACAGCACCTCAAGCACGAGTACCCGCACCGACCGAAATCGCGATACCGGTATCAGCGGTGAAGTAGAAATGCTGAGTGAAGATGGCAGCAGAATTACCTGGCAATTTAGCGAAGAAGTGTTGGGCGACCTTGATGTCGGCGATTGGGTCTACTTTAGCTACAGTGACGTCAACATTGGCGACACAAAACAATACAACCGTGAATGTGGCATCAATATCACCAAGAACCGTGAATACTCTCCACGTACTTTTGCTGGTTTCGGCGGATTTACTGGCCAAGGATTATGGTGGGTACTGGCGATCTTTTTCGCCGCTTGGACCTACAGCGATTTTCGCGCGCCGCTGTTCCCATTGCTGGATCTGACCTATAACAGTGTGACCGCCCATTTATACCAGCAACGCTGGTTTGTGAAATGCTTACCACTGTTGATATTTGGCGTATTCAACCTCTATTTGATGCTGCACAGTTATATCTACAGCCGCCGCAATCACCAACGCCAGCAGCAAGTCTTAGCCGCGATGCACGACAAAGTTGCGGCGGTGCGCACTAACCTGAAAGCGATCCAAGCCAAAATCAATGCCTGGGGTTAGTCCATCGTCGAGTAAGTGCGCTAAGCGTACTTACTCGAGGTTCGCGTAAAAACAGTAGCGATAAGTACAACTTTTCGGTCAGAATAGCGAATAGCAAAAAATCATTTATTAACAATACTATGATTTTTAAAGAATAATTTATTGGCACTACACTTGCTAGATTGAGTAACAACGATACATTGTCTTCAGTTTTGTTATTTATCAGGGAGAGAGTCTCATGGGTCCGTTTGAAGTGGCAGTTGTCGCCATTGTTTGTGGTATTGTTTATAAGATTGCCAACACCTATCTGGAACACAAGGGTGCATTGGTCGCCGAAGAAGAGATCAATCAACTGCGTCAAGAGCTGAGCGATATGAAGCAGCGTCTGGTGACCTTGGAGCGAATTGTGACGGACGAAGGTTACGACTTAAAAAGCAAGTTCGAGAACTTATAGCCAGCCTTTGTGGCGTCTGTTTGCAATAGCATTCAGTTGTCTGCGCAGACGCCTTAATCACCTTTCTGTCAGCTTTCCTTCAGCTAGCGTGGGTAATATCAATTACATACTGTTAGCATTCAAGCATCTGGCACCAGCATTGACTATGCTAGTTAACACCATGTGCAGCTCGTTTGTTTGGCATTGCGACTGTCGCCACAAACGCACGACGCTTAAGGATAGCCCTATGAACAAATCCATATTTTCTATTGCCTGTACAACTGCCGTATTGTTGTTCGGTAACACGATCATCAATGCCGCCCAAGCGGCGCCGCAAGAGCAACATCAAAACAAAGGTCATGCGGACAAAGGGAAGGCAAACGAACATAAATCCTATGGCGATCAGCAGCAACGCCAGGAATACGATAATCGCGGCAAAGGCAACGACAAAGATAAGCATAAATTCAAGGATAAAGATAAAGGGAACGGCAAACAGCCGATGGCGCTGGAACGTGCCAATCCCCACTCTAATGCTGCCTACGCCCTCAGCACTCACAATAAACATGTGATGCAAAAACACTATCATCGCATTCTCGGCAAGGTCGATCGCCACCGTCGTCCTAAGTTCAACCAAGGTGAAGTGATTCCAGACAGATATCGCCCTTATATCACGCCTGCTCCGCAAACGTTGGTGCATCGCTTAACTGACCTGCCCCGAGGCTGCGATGTGGGCTACTACCAGGGTTATACCGTTGTTTATGACCCAAAGACCTTCGTGATAGTGTCCTTGGTTGACCTGCTGCTGAATAACTAAACTGGCATCAAAAGGGGAACTCAATGAGTTCCCCTTTTTTAACGCGCTAATTCACGTTTCGAGCATGCAAAATAGGCTAATGCTTACAGCTCAAATTTGGCCAAACGGTCTTTTAATCCATGTGCCAACTTACTGATTTCACCACAGGCAATCGCCGTTTGTGATGCGCCCTCAGCCATCTCGTTAGAAGCAGCATTAATCTGTTCCACGCTGCGATTCAGATCTTCAGAAACGGCATTTTGTTCACTACAGGCGGTGGCAATTTGGGTACTCATATTGGCAATATCATTGACCGATTGTTCAATTTCACCAATCTGCGTTGAGGCATGCTGTGCTTGATCAACACAGGCCACAATGCCGTCGCGACACTGTTCACTGGAGCGCCCCATCAGTTTCGATTTTTGCTGCAGTTGCTCAACAATATCGACGATCTGTTTGGTGGATTCCTGAGTACGCTGTGCCAATGACCGTACCTCATCGGCAACCACCGCAAAACCACGCCCCTGCTCGCCAGCGCGCGCTGCTTCAATCGCGGCATTCAGCGCCAGCAAGTTAGTTTGCTCAGCGATGCCGCCAATAACATCCACGACCATATTGATATCATTAGAGCTGTTTTCTAACTCAGTCGCCAGTCGTCCCGATTCATCAATAGTGGCCGAAACATTGGAAATAACATCAATCATTTGGTTCAAGGTACGGCTGCCTTGCTGTGCCATCCCCGAAGACCCGTTAGCCGCATCGGCCGCTTGCTCGGTATTTTGAGCCACTTCCGCAACCGCGGCTTGCATCTCAGTCATAGCTGACGCCACCGAGCTTAATTCCAACTGTTGGCTTTGCATTCCGGCAGCGGTTTGCGAGGAGATAGCACTCACCTCCTCCACCGCAGAGGTCAGTTGAATGGTCGCATCATTCACCTCTGTGACTAAGTCGTTGAGATTAGTCTGCATGCGACCAATCTGCCTTAATAAGCTGCCGAGTTCATCTTGGCTTAGGCTGTTATCGTCCAGCACATTATTGAGCTTACCGTTGGCGATGGCGGATGCCAGTGTCAGCGCATGTTGCACGGGTTGGCGAATAGAGTGAATCAACCCCATTGAGGCAACAATGATGACCACCACCACCAATAGTCCCCCAACACCAGCAACCCAAGAGGTAGTCGTTAGTCGTTGTTTTACGGTTTGCTCAATGTCGGTGATTGCGACTTCATTGACTTTCACCGCATCATTTAGACTCTCAATCGCCGACACATATTGCCCAAAGCTGTTTAACACCACCTCGTTGGCACGCTGCAAGTTTCCATCGGCAAGATATTGATTATATTGCGCTGTTGCGGTGCGGTAACTCTGCCAGTCTTGTTTAAAATTGGCTAATGCCTGCTGCTCGGCAGCCGAGAGCGACAAGGCTTCATAGTCTTGGATTTTCGCGGTTAATAATCCTCGCTTTTGCTCTAAGTCCGTTAACCATTCTCCCAGTCGCGAATCCTTTGCATTGGGGATGAGTGAAAACTCATCTTTACGAATATCAGTTAAGATCACTTGAATCGTTTTCAGTGTGCTGATCGATGGTAAACTCTCAGTACTGATAGTTTCTACGTTTGCTTCAAGCTTGGAGAGACTGACACTCATCACCACGCTGATAGCAACGAAGATAATAAAAACAAGCGCGAAACTGCCCCAGATTTTTTTCCCAACACTCAAATTACGAAGCACCATATTTATTCACCCAATGCATGTCGATATTTCTAAGCATAGGTGGAATTAGGCGCGTTAGCAGAATAAAAAAAGGAAGCTTAACTGCTTCCTTTTTATGAAGTTAATTAGTGACAACGATTATTTAACTCAGGTCATCGTAGTCCCGGTCGGCGGTCACAGCGAAAAGCGACCAATCAACCCTTTTAGTTGCCCACCAAGCCCAGCCAAGTTCTCTGAAGAATGGGCAATATCATTCGAGGCAGCAGCCGACTCTTCGGCAATATCCCGTACGCGGATCACGCTGCGGTTGATCTCTTCTGCTACGGCTGACTGCTCTTCTGACGCTGCAGCAATTTGATGGTTCATATCCTGAATTGTTGACACCGCTTGGGTGATCTCTTTTAGCATGCCGCCAGCACTACGCGACATCGCCACAGCATCACCACATTGCGTCATACTCTGCTGCATACGACTCATTGACTCCTGACTACCGCTCTGTAAGTTGGTAATCAGTTTTTCAATTTCTACGGCAGAGCTTTGAGTGCGACTGGCAAGACTGCGCACCTCATCCGCCACAACCGCAAAGCCGCGGCCAGCTTCACCTGCGCGCGCCGCTTCAATTGCGGCATTAAGCGCCAATAGATTGGTTTGTTCCGATACCGACTTAATCACGTCCAATACTGCATCAATTTGCTCGGTATCTGTGCGCAATTTTTCCATCGCCATCGACGTTTGATCTAAGCCGTTGGCCAACAATTCGATTTGACGAATCGCCTTGTTCACCATCTCGTCGCCCGCCGTGGTTTTCTCATCGGCTATTTGCGCCGCATGTGAGGCTTGCTCGGCGTTGTCGGCCACCTCCTGCACAGATGCCGTCATCTGATTCACCGCCGTCGCCACCTGATCGGTCTGGCTGCGCTGCTCCTGCATACCAACACTGTTTTGCTCGGTAGCCGCAGAGAGCTGTCCAGCAGCACCTGTTACTTGCTCGACTGACGATTCAATCTGCCCTAACACCTGCTTAAGGGTGCGATTCATCTCACCTATTGCGCGCAGTAAATCCCCCAGCTCATCGGAGCGTTTCGAGTCGACTTGCTGCGATAGATCGCCTTGGGCAATTGCTTGTGCAACAGTAACCGTCAGTTGCAATGGCACAGTGATCTTACGGCCGATAAATAGCGCCGCAAATACACCGATAACACAGGCCATCAAAATAATGCCAATCATCAATTGCTGTTTAGCATTCTTGCTGCTTTGTCGTTCCTGCTGCATATGAGACACCAGTGTACGAATGTGTTGCATCAACTGCTGCGCAGCATCGCCTAGCTGCGCGGATGCATCGTTCAGACGCTGATTCACCACCACCAGCGCTTCGAGCTCGTCATCATAACGATTCAGCACATCCATGGCGGCTGCAGTGTCAAATCCCGTAAGTTGAGAGACTTCGCCACGCAATTGGCTGATAGCATTTTTGGCGGTATTGAGATTGGCACTTGAATCATCGTAAACATAACCACGAATGTAATAACGCAGCATGGTCATCTGTTGACTGACCGCCATAGATTGCTGCATCAACTGGTGATTTTGCGTTTGCTGCGCTTGTTCATTGACGCGATCGACCAGCTCCGCATAGGTATCCACCAAGCGCTTACCTATTTTCGGACCGTTTGCCATTAACGCACGTTTTTGCTGATACTGTTGTGAAAACAACATAATAGCCTGCTCGTAACTGTCCAGCAGTTGGATCGCTTCGGCAATTTGTTGCTGATCGGCCGCGTTAGTAAACTCTTTACCTTGCAGCGCTAGCTCAGACTTGGCATCGGTACTGATCTGCTTCAGTTGATTCACCAGCTTTTCATCACCGCTTGCCATAAACTCAATGCGATAGAGCTTGGCCTGCAGCAAGCTTTTATCCAGCCCGGCAATGGCGTTAAGACGTTCACTACTATGATTGAGTGACACATTAGTTTGGTAACCCACAAATGCCACCAGCAGCATTAATAGCAATACGATGCCAAAGCCTGTATGTAATTTGTACGTTACCGAAATATCATCGAACCTGTTCATCAACCACTTCATCAATACGTCTCCACAGCACTTGATACGGCGCGACTATATCAGCTTATACGTAACAAAATTTTGAGTTGGTTAACCAATCCTCACAAAAGTATCATACATATGATTAATTGAGTTTTTTCAACATTAGCAACAACTTAAAAGACAGCTATTCGTCCAAAGATACATCACTGCTAAAAGGCAGGTTTGGTGAACATACTTGCGGACGCCATCAGTCAGCAGCATATACGGCAAGCAATAGCTCAGCGAAAACTACTGGGCACAACCCCCGTCCAGCGTTTAAATGCACGCCGAAAATTATGCATATCGCTGATATTGAGACAGTCTGCGAGTTGGCGATTGCTGTAGCCATAAATGTCTAATCGCAGTAACACTTCTTCGCGCCGCACTGCATCCTGCAACTGTTGAAAGCTGATGCCATCCTGCTTTAAGCGTCGTTTTAGCGTGGCAGGACTACATTGCAGGTAACTTGCTGCCTGCTCTAAGCTCACGCCGCTATTGAGATTACGCCGACACAAACGTCGCAGCTGCGATTGCAAACTTTCACGATAAGGCCATTGCGATAATGTCGCTCGCGCCTGATTAAACAGTTGCTGACGTCTAAGTGGCGCGGCTTCGGCAAACGGCATAAACAAGCATTCTCGTTTGAGATAGATGGCACAGCAAGGAGCATCAAAACGCAGCTGTTCGCCCAGTGCCGCATGAAAGTGAGGTTGCCAGCGAGGTTCGGCCCAAGGCAAATCGATATGCAGTTGCAGACTGGCGCCGAGTTGCTGGCGTAACAAGGTCCGCAGTGCCGACAACATGGCACTAAACACAAAGCGTTGCTGCGCCCCCAAAGCAAATGACGGTTGTAGTTGCAGTATCAACTCGTCGCTACGTTGCCGCACTCGTAACAGCACCAGCGGCTGTAATAATGGCAGCGACTTGTGTGCCAAGCGCAATGCTTGCGCCAGATTAGCCGCACTTGACCAGAGTGACGTCACCAAGGAGTGATGATTAAGCGCTTGCTGTTGACCATAGAGCAAGGCTAAAGCATCGGACTCGGCATGAAGCTTACATAAGCGTTCAATCAATAACAGCCATTGTGCCGGAGAGATGCAGCGCTGCGGCTCGGTCAGATCGTCGTAAAATAGCCGCGACCCGCGCAGCAATTTATCGATATCCAGTTGTTGCTGCTGTGCCAGCTCGACCAAGCCGCTGACAAGACCAATCGGCAACACGGCATCATTGAGACCAAACCCGGTTGCCAGCGCCATTTACGCCACGCCCTTGGCGGCATAACGACAACGCTTTTGCCATTCGAGTCGCATCGATAGCCTTGCCATCAAGGTGCTGGCCGTTTCATCTTGATCACGCGCAATGGCAACCGTAGTGACAGCGACGGGAGCCGGCGCCACCCGTTGGCCTTGCTGCTGCAAGTCACTCAGCACTGTTTGCGCCACATCGGCATTGGTTTCGGGCAATAGAATCACAAAGCGATCATTGGCAAAACGGCAAGCCAGATCTTGTTTGCGCAGTCTTAGTTCAATCGCCCCCGCCAAGGTGCGTAAACAGTTATCCCCGGCGACCATGCCATAGCGACGGTTAAAATCCGCAAAACCGTTGATATCAATAATTGCCACCGACAGCGGTTTAGCTTGCAACTGATGCAACTCAATTTCGCGCGTTAACTGCAGCATAAAGTAACGCGCGTTATACAGCTGGGTCACCGTATCGATTAGGCTATGTTCACGTTGAAAATGCTCGCGCTGCGCCAGTTGACGATTAATGTGCTGTTGCTCTGCCAACCAATGCAGCAAACCGATAGTGATAAGCACCATACCGATGGGCACCGGAATCGACTCCAACCAGGCAAATATACGGGTGTTGGGATAACGCAGAAATTCGTCCAGCAGATCGAGCCAAGTGGTCAACCAATAGAGACTGGTACCAACGAGCAGCAAGTTAGTGACCTTACCGCGCGGGCGGCTGATCAGCAGCAACCATAACCAAAATAACGCCATGATGCTGGCAGCAAACTCACCGACCACATCAAAAGCATCGATCTGTTGCCACGTTTTGAGTTCACCAGAAAAAGCCGCAGCAATGCCTAATCCCGCCGCCATTAGCAGAGTGAGGAGTAGTTTGCCTTGATGCAGTTTCGGCCATGTAAAAATATGCGTTTTCATACAGGCGAGCCTAAGCGCGCTGTGTTAAACGCTGATGACAATCGACCGCATTTACGTAATAACAGTGAGCTAATTTGACCCCGAGTCAAATTAGCTCACTGTTTTCCATCTTTGCCAACAATAAACCTAATCAGCAGTGTCTTCTCACACGGCAACGCCCGAAAAACACGCTGTTACGCGGAGATGAGTGAGGGTCAAATCAGCTCACCATGCATCGTAACTTGCCAATTTAACGCTAATTTTGCGCGCTTCGTCGCCGCCGCAAATGTCACTGAAATGTTACTGACATATTCAGTTTTTAGCTTTGTCAGCGTTTAGGGGGAAATTACTTTGACCGGAGAATCACCATGACCCGCAACACCGTTGGCGCTAACACACTCAATACCGCCAAAACGCCTCTGGCGCTGGCGTGCGCCATGCTGCTCAGCATGCCTGCTGTCGCTGCTGAAATTAAAGGACAAATCATCGATAGCACTGGCGCCGCCATCCAAGGCGTTCCGGTGACACTCACCGGCATGAGCCGCGTTCAACTCAGCGATGCCAGTGGCCAATTCAGCTTCGCGAATCTGCCCGCAGGCGATTACCAACTGCAGGCAGGCCGCGAGCAAGGTGTTACTGAGCAGATCAGCCTAACCGCGGAACAACTGTATCAAACCAGCGTGACCCTCGCCGATGCCAATATTGAGCATCTGTCGGTGATTGGTCAAAGTGGTGCACTCAGCCGCTCACTCAGCGCGCAACGGAATGCCGATAACTTTATTACCGTTTCGTCGGCCGATGCCATTGGCGAGTTTCCCGATTCCAACGCCGCCGAATCGCTACAACGTATGGCCGGTTTATCGATTGAACGCGACCAAGGTGAAGGTCGCTTTGTACGAGTTCGCGGCTTGTCGCCGGATCTTAACGCCGTCACCTACAACGGCAGCACACTGCCAGCACCAGAATCGGGTACCCGCGCCGTAGCGCTGGATGTGATCCCATCCGATCTGTTGGAATCACTGACCGTCACTAAGACATTAACACCCGATATGGATGCTGATTCACTCGGCGGCTCCGTTGATATCAAGAGCCTCTCGGCGTTCGATAAAGAGGGACGTTTTACCAAGTTCACCGCTGAAGGCAGCTTTGACGAACATGAATCCGCCTACGGCAACAAACTCGCGGCAACCTACAGTGACCGCTACGCGCTCAGCGGCAGCGATGATGATTTTGGCATGGCATTAGCCGCCAGTAATGCGCTGCGTAAGTTTGGTTCAGATAACGTAGAAACCGGCGGCAAGTGGGATATTGGCGATAGCGATCTGCTGGAAAAAGTACAGATGCGCGACTATCAAATTGAGCGCGAGCGGCTTGGCCTCGCCGCTAACTTCGACTGGCGCCCCAATGACAACCACAACCTCTATGTGCGTACCCTGTATAGCCGCTTTGCCGATCAGGAAACCCGCAATGCCATCGCGACCAAATTTGACGACGGCTTAGCACTCGGTGACGACAACCAAGCCGCCGAAGTGAGCCGCGAGCTTAAACATCGCAAAGAAACCCAAACCATTAAGTCGATAGTCTTTGGCAGCGATTCGCACATCGATGACTGGAAACTCTCAACCCAGTTTGGCTGGAGCCAAGCGCAAGAGAAAAATCCTAATGGCATCTCTGGCGCCGCCTTTGAAGGCGAGTTTGATCCCGGTCTGAGCTATAACTCAAGCCGCAAACCGGTGCTCAGCGGCATCGATGCTTTTTACAATCCGAGTGAATATGAACTGGATGCGATTGAAGTTGAAAGCACCAAGGCGAAAGATCGTGACTACAATGGCCGCTTTGATATCAGCCGTAACCTTTACCTCAGCGACACTGTGTTAGAACTGAAAGCGGGCGCCAAATTTAGCCGCCGCAAGAAAACCAATGAAGAAACCCACTGGGTGTATGAAGACTTAGATGAGCAAGAAATTGCTGACGACGCGTTGCTGATGAGTGCTTATGCTGGCACAGATGTCGACTATGGCCTCGGCGACTTTGGCCCGAGCATTAAGCCTGACAGCATCCATCAACTGCTAGCGTCGCTCGATAAGGCAGATAACCTTGATGAGTTGGAATCCACCATCAATGATTACCAAATCAATGAGAATGTGAATGCCAGCTACTTGATGGCCACCTCGGACTGGGGCGATCTACGCATGGTGGCGGGGGTACGTTATGAAAAGACTGAACTGTCAGGTGCAGGCTGGGAATACAGCGAAATCACCGACAGCTACAGCGAACGTAACGTCAGCCATGACTACGATAATATTCTGCCATCAGTGCAGTTCCGCTATGGCATCAACAGTAACCTAGTCCTGCGTGCAGCGTGGACGAACTCATTAGTACGCCCAACCTTTGAACAGGTGTCACCCGGTTATCTGCTCGAAGGCTCGTTAGGTGAGCAAGAAGCAACCTTTGGTAATCCGCAGCTGAAACCATTGGAGTCATCCAACTACGATGTCGCCGCTGAGTACTACATGGGTGAGTCTGGCGTACTGTCGGCAGCATTCTTCTACAAAGATATTAAAAACTTTATCTATGAAGCCGACTTAGCCGGCCGTGATGGCTATGAAGACTTTGATGAAGCCAACACCTTTATCAACGGTGACAGCTCAAAACTCTATGGCGCCGAATTTAACTTTGCCCAGAAACTGGAGATGTTGCCCGCCCCTTGGAATGGTCTGCTGCTTAGCGCTAACCTGACACTAAGTCATTCTAAAGCCAGTATTAGTTGGTTGGATGATGGTGAACTGCAAAACCGCGATATTCGCTTTCCAAGTCAATCGGACACCACCGGCAATATTGCGCTTGGCTACGAGAATGAATTCCTGAGTTTACGCATCTCAGCCGCATATAAGTCCAATTACATGACCGAAGTGGGTGAACTGGATGATGCCGATTACGACATCTACCAGCAAGACCACCTGCAATTTGACTTTATCGCCAAAGGCTTTATCAGCAAGGATGTCATGGTCTACTTCAAGGCCCTGAATATCAACGATGAGCCGTACTACACCTATACCGGTGCCGAAGGACGTAACGCGCAATATGAAGATTACGGCCCAACTTATCAAATCGGTATCAATGTCAGCGGGTTTTAAGCATGCATAAATCTCTTTTATATATCAGTTGCGGCCTCGTGCCTTTGTGGCTTAGCGGCTGTCAGCAAGGTGAATCCAAGGCCGACGTCACGCCAAATACCCTCGCACAAGTGAGCGCCGCCAGCGCCAGTTGGCAAAGCCCTGACGCTAAGTTACTGCTGACAGTGAGTGAGCAGCAAGGCATGCAACTGAGCAGTGCTGGCGGCATGCAGCAACTGCCCGGCGCCTTTGATCAACTTAGCGTTAAGCCCCTCGGCGATCAGCAATGGGCCGCGGCAACGTTAGATGAACGCGCCAACACCATTACTGTGGTGAATGTGAGTGAATCCTCACTGAACCTTAAACAGCAGTGGCGTTTGCCAGAACTACAACCCGACAGCTTGTGTCTGTTTAATGATGCGCAAAATCAGACATTGACGCTGTTTGTGCAAGATGGCGCTAGCCGCGCTCAGCAATGGCTGCTGGCACAGCACCAACAGTGGTTGCCAACGCCGAAGTTACTGCGACCATTAAACCAACCGCATGACATCAAGGATTGTGCGGTCGATGATAACAATGGCTGGTTGTACACCTTGGAAGAAGGCGTTGGTATTTGGCGTAGTCCGGCGAGAATTGAAACTGCGCCTGAACGTGAGCCCATCAACTTACTGAAGCCTTGGGGCGATCTCGACCATGAGCCCAGTGCGCTGCGTACCGATAGCATGGGCAACCTGTTTGTGCTTGATGAAGCGGGCAGCCAACTCAGCTATTGGTCAGTCACGGCATTAAATACAGCGTCACGCCAGCAAAAAACGCTGCCACAATTTATTGCACTTACACCACAACCGACCGAAACCTTGTCAGCGACGGTCACGACTGCAGGAAACAGCCGCGTACTGCTCACCCACAGTGATGGCAGCGTTGCCAGCTTGTCACTCAGCACCGCGGTCAGCACAACTGAAGCGCAACTGCCAATGGTCACAGCTTCTGCCGAAACACCAGCAGCCGACCGCAGTGGCGATGTGATGGACGACCCGGCGATTTGGGTTAATAAAACTATCCCTGAGCAATCGCGCATTTTGGGTACCCACAAAAAAGATGGTTTGTACGTTTATGATTTGAATGCCAAGCAAGTCGCGCGCTTTGGCGATGGCAAACTGAATAACGTCGATGTACGAGATGGCTTTCCATTTAACGGCGAAACCATAGGCTTAGCCGCCGCCAGCAAACGCGAAGATAACTCTTTGATGTTTTACGGTATTCATCAAAATGGCGATGTATTCCGTATTGGCAAGCAGCCATCGGATCTCGACCCAATTTACGGTCTGTGCATGGGTAAAATCGATGACAAATTCTATGTGTTTGCCAACGATAAAACTGGCCGTATCGATCAGTACCTGATTAGCGATAATCAGGGGCAGATAAAAGCTGAGCGCGTGCGCCGTCTAAAGGTTGCCACCCAACCCGAAGGTTGTGCCATTGATGACAAGCGAGCGCGCTTGTTTGTCGGCGAAGAAGATGTGGCGGTATGGACTGCCGATGCTCACCAAGATGCCAGCACCACGCTGAGCAAAGTCGCGGACGTTGGCCCCGCGCTAGTCGCCGACATTGAAGGCATGGAGATCGCACAAGGTGAAACACCGCTGCTGCTGGTATCGAGCCAAGGCAATAACAGCTATGCCCTCTTTAATGCAGTTGCGCCTTATCAATATCGTGGCAGTTTTCGAATCGGGCTCGATGCCAACCGCGGCATTGATGGCGCCTCAGAAACTGATGGCCTTGATGTGGTTAGCGGCCCGGTCGGTAGCCAGTATCCGCATGGATTATTAGTGGTACAAGACGGCCACAATCGCATGCCGGATGAAGCGCAAAACTTTAAGTATGTGGATTGGAACACCGTACTGAAGACGCTTGGGATTGATAACCTAAGCAACTAACCATCGACTATTGAGCACGATGGATGCAGCAGCCGGACTATGTTACATGCAATAGTTCCGGCTGTTTTTTTGTCGGCAACCAGAAGCTAACTTCTAAACCACCGCCATCGCGATTACGAATCGCCAGTTGACCACCGTGATTTTCAATAATCTCGCGGCATAGTGCTAAACCTAAGCCTGTCCCCTCGGTTTTAGTGGAGTAAAACGGCAGTAAGGCACTCTTCAAGGTATCGTCACTCATACCGCTGCCACGATCACTCACAGTCAACCATTGTCGATGTGCCGTCTGTCGAATGTCGAGACAGATATCTGCCGCAGCAGAACCCGCTTCAGTGGCATTTTTTATGAGATTAAGCAGCACCTGCGCCAACTGTTTACTATCCCCCCAACTCGCTTGTTCGGGTAATTCACCTGACAAGGTAAACGGTCGAATGCCTTGCAGCGTGTCTAACAGTTCCCGCCAGTGAAAAGTTTCTACTCGCGGCAGAGGCAGGCGTGCAAAGTCGGCATATTCCTGTAAAAAGCTATTGAGATGGGCGCTGCGCTCAGCAATCGTGCTGAAGATCCGCTGCAACACTTCAGGATTATTATCGCGCTCAAGTAACTTTTGCCCAGAATGCGCCATTGAGCTGATAGGCGCCAATGAGTTATTTAGCTCATGGCTGATAACGCGGATCACTTTCTTCCAGGTTTGAATTTCCGCTTGCGTCAGTTCCTGTGTCAGCGGCTTAAATTGATAAAGCTGCGACTGCATGCCATTCATCCGCATACTGGCGTAACTTAAGTGCCAGATTTGTTGCTCGCCATTACGTTCCAGAGAAAACACCCCGTCACGCGGCTCAAGCAGAATGCTGGCAAGCTCCTCATTGGCATTGGCAATCGTCGCCACCGCTTTGCGTTCCAGTTGTTGCCCCTGCCCGAGCAAATGACGCGCTGCCAGGTTAGCAAATAGCACCTGACCTTGTTCGTCGGCCAGTAAAATCGCCAAACTGGTGTTTTGCAGTACAGTATCGAGCAGCAACTCACGTTGAAAAATATGGGCGCGCTGGCGGCGCATACTGTCCGAGGCTTGATTAAAACGTAGCGCCAATTGGCTCAGCTCATCAGCGCCATTCACACTCAGCGACACTGAAAAATCATTATCCTGAAAATTCAGCAACCCGGTTTGCAAGGCTTGCAAACCATGATTAATCCGCGAGGTAACGCTGCGGCCGAGGATTAATCCGACTAAAGCGCCCGCAAGCACGCCTGCCAAAATACTGAGTTGAAGTGGCCATTGCCAATGCAACAGTATCGCCGCAGTTGCGGCACAACTTGCGAGCGCTAACACCAATACTGCGGTGAGTTTTCCTTCAACACTGAGACCAAAATTCACGCGTGGTTGATTCCGTATTTATCCATGCGCCGATAGAGCGCTTGCCGTGAAAGCCCCAATTGCCGCGCCGCTTCTGCGACCGAACTGGTGTTCGCCAAGGTGGTGCGAATCTGTTCAGCATCGGGTTCATAGGCGGGTCTGACGTTGCTGCTGGCTTGCGCTGACACAGGCAATCCGAGATCGGCACATTCGATAGCATTTTTCGGTGCCAATAACGCAGCGCGGGTCAGGGTGTTTTGCAGCTCACGCACATTGCCCGGCCAGTCGTAGTTTTCTAGCGCTCGCACCGCCTCTAAGCTAAGCTCGCGGCCCGCAAGAAAATGGCGTGCCAGCGGTAGAATATCCTCGCGGCGTTGCCTTAATGCGGGCAATTGCAGCTCAATTACATTGAGGCGATAGAAGAGATCTTCGCGAAAACTGCCGTCGCTGATGGCCAGCGGCAAATCGGTATTGGTTGCCGACACTAAACGTACGTTGCAACGACGCGTCTGTGATGAGCCTAAGCGTTCAAATTCGCCAGTTTGTAATACTCGCAGCAATTTCATCTGCCCACTGAGCGACAAGTTACCAATTTCATCCAAAAATAAAGTGCCGCCGTCAGCCGCTTCAAAGCGGCCAATGCGCGTTTTGGTAAGACCGGTGTAGGCCCCAACTTCGGCGCCAAATAGCTCCGCTTCCATCAAATCAGCGGGTAAGGCACCCGCATTTACGCGAATAAAGGGGCCGGACTTTACCGCCGAGTTTTGCTGGATCATTTCAGCAATTTTTTCTTTGCCTGCGCCATTAGGGCCGGTGATCAATATCGGCACATCGGCTCTCGCGACTTGCAGTGCCGTTTCCACCAGCCGCTGCATCGCTTCCGACTGATAAATCAAACCACTGACATCATATTTTTGTGCCGTTTGCTGGCGTCTGGCTGATAGCTCTCGCTGTTGCTGCCGCTGCTGGCTACTGAGTTCGGCCAGTTCCAGCAGGTTATTTACCGTTGCCAGCAGCTTGGCATCATCCCACGGTTTGCCAAGATAATCGGCAGCCCCCGCCTTCACCAACTCAACCGCGGTTTCCAGTTCGGTCCATGCCGTCAGTAAGATCAGCGGCAGATCGGGAAAATCTTGCCGAATGGCATAAAACAGCTGTTTGCCTTCATTACCATCGGTCTGATCACGGCTGAAATTCATGTCCTGAATCACCAGCGCTACATCCCCTTGCGCCAACCGTTTGAGTCCAGCAGTAGGCGTGGCCGCAACATCAGCATTAAAGCCGTTGACGCTCAACAATAGCGACAGCGCATCACGCACTGCGCTGTTATCATCAATGATTAAAATGGTGTCCATAATTGCCTATGTGTTAAACCTAAACGCTGCGGGTGGCTAATGCTGGCGACACTAAGCTACTACGCCAAGCCGGGACTAACGCTGCCAACAAACCAAGCAACAGCACTGCCAGCATACTGAAAAGAATGTAACTCAGCGGCAGTGCACTCATCTGATAATGCTGCACCATCAACTGGTTAAGCGCCAACGACAGAATCACGCCTAATACGACTCCGATAGCAGTTATCAGCAGGTTTTCGGTCAAAAAGTAACGCATTACCGCCAGTCGGCTCGCCCCTAAAGCACGGCGAATACCAATCTGGCGACGCCGTTGATTGCCCCACAGCAATGTTAGTCCCACGATACCCAAACCAGTAACACTTATCACTAAGATCATGGTGACAGTTAACATCTTTACCATCGAGATATGGCGTCTATAGGAACGTTGCTTGAACTCGGTTACCGGACGGACATTGCGCACAATACGGTTAGGATCGAGCTTTTGTAGTAGCTTAGGCACCTTGACCATCAATTGTGATAACTGGCCGGGTTCACAACGGACGATGTACGTGAGCGAATCATTGGCAACAAAGTTGGCGATAAATGCGACCCCAGTGGCGTAATCTTGCGCCACATAGCTGACCATCGCGGGTTCAACTACGCCAATGACGGTGCTCCCCATCAGCTGTTTACCCAAGACATCGACATCTTTACCGAACAAAGCATCGGCCAAAGTGCGGGTCAGTACGATGCCCGACAAATCTGCGCCGTTACCAAACACTGAGCCACTAAAGCCAATATCCGTGTCATTAAAAAAGCGCCCAGAAACCAGCTTAAGTCCCAGCGTGTTCAAGCCGTGGCTGTCGGTTGAAAACAGGTCGGTTAACACCGACACTGGTTTATCAGGGTTTTCCTCGTTGGTCATATCGCTGGAGCTGCCGGAATTCGACAGCGGTGAAGTATTACCAAAGCTAGCATCCACCACGCCTGGGAGCCGACGGATCTCATCAAGATCTCGTATTACATCCTGATAATTGGATTTCGGGTTGGACAACTGCGCAATGCGTAAAGTGAACAGGTTTTGCTCATCAATCCCGGTCGGGCGTTCGATAAGCTGCTGCCGATCATGCACCACGTAAGCCGCGTTTGAGACTATGCCTAAGGTAAGTGCCGCCTGCACAATAATCAGCAGTGCACCGGTTTTATTGCGCCACAAAGTGCGCAGAATGGGGCCAAATTCAAACATTGTGTGCTCCTACTGACTTTTAAGAGATTGGGCGGGAGACGTCTTACTGATCCGCCATGCGGGATAACACCCAGCCAACATACTGGCAAGCAACGCCAGTAGCACCGTAATGGCAATGGTATAAGCGTCGCTATACACCACTTGTGCTTCATCTCGGCTAACCAACATGCGGACAAAGCCCAAACCTAGCTGACTGAATCCAATGCCGAGCACACCACCCAATATGCCAATCAGTCCACTTTCCAACAGGTTTTGGCTGAAAATAGCGCTGCGACTAGCGCCAAGTGCACGCCGCACACCGGCTTCAGAAGACTGGCGTAATAATTTGGCAAGCAGTAAAGCGATCGAGTTAATAATGCAGACTACCAGGAAGGTTAATGCCATCCAGGTCATCACTCGCGTGTCATTGCTGACCACGCCATTGAGTTCTAACCATTCTGATGGTGTCGACAATGCGTATTTAAACTCACGTTCAAAGAAGTCGTTTTTACGCTGTTCTTCATAATAACCTGTCACATAATCGACAAACGCCGTTTTGCTTTGTGCCGTCGGCAACTCAGCCCAGTATTGCAGCCAAAAGCATCGGTTTTGCAAAATGAAGTTGTACTGCTCAACGGGATCTGTCGGGAATTGAATATTGTCCCCGGTAATTGAGCACGACATAGTGCCATAAGGCATCATGCTGAGCGCGCGATGCAAACCAAACGGCAGATAGATACCAGCATTACCACCAAACGCACCTTGAGAGAGATCTTGCACCGATGGCTGCGGCGCAAATTCTTCTACGATGCCGACAATCTGGTATGGCTTGCCGTTTAGCTGAATACTGCGACCAACCGAATTCTCACCGTTAAACAGGCGCTCATTTGTCGGGCGATCTAACACCACCTGATATTGCGCATCATAATCTGCTTGCTTATCCCACACCTTGCCATAGATAAAAGGCACGCCAAACAGCGCAAAGAAGTCCTTCGTCGTCACTCGAATCACTTCCTTGCTGGGCTTCACCCGATTATCTTGCAGCGACACCGCGGCCGCCCAGCGATGCATCGCTATCTGATGTTCAGGAATGTTCGAATCCAGCAATGCCATTGCCGTGCGGTAACTCAGCAGATAAGGCAAACCATTCTTTAAGGTGTTAGTAGAACTCGCTGGACCGGTGGATGCGCTATTGAGCTGCAAGGCATAGATGCGATTATTTTGCTCAGCAAGACCATTATTTGACATCACATGTTGCAAGGTCACCATGGTCATGGATACCGCCACCCCCACCGCCAGCGTCAAAATCATCAAACTAGAAATCACTGGCGTACGCTTCACCGAGCGCCAAGCCAGATGCATATAGTAGGCAAACATCGTGCGCTCCTTACACTGCTTGGCGTAGCGTTAAATCCGCTACTTCACCATCGACTATCTGAATATTGCGTTGTGCGCGGCGTGCCAGTTCAGGATCATGAGTGACCATCACAATGGTGGTGCCCTGGCTGTTGATCTGCTCAAGTAACTCCATGACTTGGCGCGCCATCGTGGTATCTAAGTTACCGGTCGGTTCATCCGCCAGCAAAAACGCAGGTTCGCCCGCCAGAGCTCGGGCGATCGCAGCCCGCTGTTGCTGCCCACCACTGAGTTGTGACGGCAGATGTTTGGCTCGCGCTGATAGCCCTACTTTGGCCAATGCATCTTCAATCCGACGTTTGCGCTCCGCGCGGCCAAACCCGCGATAGCGCAACGGCACATCGACGTTATCGAAAATATTAAGATCCGGAATGAGATTAAATCCCTGAAAAATAAAGCCGATCTTTTCGTTGCGTAGTTTGGAGCGCTGACTATCTGAGAGCCCATGGACACTGATGCCATCGAGCTGATAACTGCCACCATCAAATGGCTCAAGCAAACCGGCAATATTGAGAAAGGTCGTTTTACCAGCGCCAGATGGACCGGTCACCGAGACAAATTCACCGGCTTTCACATGCAAACTAAAATCACGTAAGGCATGGGTCGCCACAGTATCAGTGCGAAACACTTTCGCGATATGTTCCATTTTTAGCATATCGATTTCCTTCTAAAGTTCTGTCTGTTGCCGCCTTGGCAGCATCAATAAATTCAAAAAATGCGGCACACTCCTTGTGCCTTAGCGTCGGGAATTTCCTTGATGTTAATTGGTAAGCAATAGCGAATCGGCGTCTTTAAAACGGCTGGTATCTGAAATAATCACCTGTTGTCCAGCCTGTAAGCCGGTACTGACTTCGACATAACTAAATCCATTAGCCCCTAGTGACAACGGCACTCTTGTGGCGGTATCCCCTTGCACCACAAAGGCGCTGCGACCACTGTCTGAGTCAACAAAGTTGCCACGAGGCAAGCGTAATACGTTGAGACGATTCTCCAGCAGAATGCGACCCGACAGACGTTGGTTTTGACGAATTTGCTCAGGCACAGCGCCAGTAAAGCGTAAACGGGCCACCACTTGGTTATTGGTGATTTCGGGGCTAATCGCGGCAATTTCCCCCGGATAAACAGTGCCATTACTGCTGATTTCCACTGGCATATTGAGTGTTAAGTCATCGGCGTAACTTTCCGGCACCATGACTTCCACCTCGTAGCCCGACAGGTCGACCACCGTCAGCAATGATTGATAAGCAGGCACTGCCGCTTTTTGCGCTTGAGACAAACTGCCAACCATGCCATCCACTGGTGAAGTGACATTTAAGGTATCGGATTGACGTTGCAGCTCTGCCACCAGCAACTCTTGGGCACGGATCTGCTGTTGCAAAATCTGCGCTTCATAGCTAGCTGACTGCTTGGCTAATGCCAATGAGGTTTGACTTTGAGTCGCGACGAGTTCAGCACGTGCCAGTTCGTCCCTACTGCGCTGAAAATCACGGTCACTGATAATTTCGTTGCGACGCGCTTCTTGGTTGCGAGCCAGTTCGCGTTTGGCCGCGATCAGATCCACTTGTGCTAAGTCTAACGCTTGCTGTTTTTGCAATAAGTCGCGTTTAGCAGTGATCTGTTGCTGCGCCTGTTGGCCTTGTAGTTGCGCTAATGACGCCTGCTGTTGCTTGAGTTCAGAGGTGGTTTGTGGACTGTCGACGATGGCCAACAGCTGGCCTTTAGCGACTTTGTCGCCAGCTTTGACTTGGTAGGTCACAATACCTTGGGCAGTGCTATACAAGGTTGGGCTATTAGCGGCTACGACCTTACCTTGCACGCTTAAATCCCGTTGTACATCGCCGCGTTCGACAGTTGCGATGCGAATCGCACTGCGGCTGACCGTCATATCGGTATTGGCGACTTGGCGCCATTGGCTGATCAGAAAAAACACCAATAACAACGCGACAACCGCCGCGGCTAACCAATACCACATTTTACGGTGAGTATTCGGTTGCAGTTGCACATCTTGACCGCTGGTGTCTTGTATCATTGCCATGCTCATAACAAAATTCTCCTGTTGCTTACTCAGAAGTAACCAAGTTATGTGCCAAGTTTTATTTTATTGTTTTATATAGATTTTTATTTTATAGACTGTCCGATACAACTGTCCGTTTTCGTCCGGCGTTGACCGGACAGCGCTAACTGTCCGCTTGGTCCGCTCCGTCACTCACGCGCGGATTTCTTCGATACCCATAATGCCAGTAACATACACAAGCAACCTGCGATAAGGCGGGGCCAATCACTGACCAGACCACCCCAGAACAGCACGTTTACGGCGATACCGGCGGGGATAAGCATGTTATTCATCACCGCTAACTGCTGTGCATTGACCTTGGTTGAGCCATAACTCCAGGCCAGATAGCCCAACCCGGAGGTAACAATCCCCAACCACAACAGCACGGTAATCTCACTGGCGGTATCCGGCAGTAAAGTCCAATCCGCTTTGGCCAACATCATCGCGCCACTGACCAATAACGCCCCGGCAAAAAACCAAAAAAATCGAGCCCGATGCGGTAATGGATTGGATTGCGTTTGATGGCGATACCACACTTGGCCAAAGGCAAAACAGGCGTTGGCAGCTTGAATGTAGGCAAAGCCCAGCCAATATTGTTCGCTGAGTTCTGTCCAGCGGATCACCGCAGCACCGGCAACCGCCAACAAGGCGGGCAACCACAATTGATAAGGTTTGCGTTTGGCAAACAGGTCAGCGAAAAGGCTCACATACAGCGGTGTAAAGATGGTAAATAGCAGTAATTCTGACACTGTCAGGTACTGGTAGCTGTGATACAAAAACAGATAGGTACCAGCGATTTCAATCGCGCCAGTGGCCATCATCACCAGCGCTTGTTTAAATGACACCTTTTGAAAAAATGGCAAGAAAATCAAAAATGCCAGCGCCATTCGTGACGCGACAGCAATATAGTCATCTACCTGTCCATGCAGATAGACACCAATCAAAGAAAATGAAAACGCCCAAATTAGGGTGATGAGCCACAACAACACCATCGGTTTAATCCTGACCACTAGCGCCAACAAGCATGTCTGCGGCGCTCCAATTTTTGTGTCGGCAGTTTAACAAATAATCCTGTTATGGCATGCGCCAAATTCACGCGCTGCACTATCGGCGCTATAGCAAGCGTTGATTCAGTCTCCGCATCAGTTGTGCCACCATCACCATCACGATTGCCCCCAGCAACACAGTAGTAAACAGAAATGACCACTGTTGCCCAGTCAGCATAATCAGCAACGGATTAGCGCCCGCAGGTGGATGCGTCGTATTACTCAGCAACATGGTGGTGACCGCTAAGCCTACTGCCAGAGCCAAAGTTAATGGCGTTACGGCAAAAAATTGCAAAAACACCAAGCCAATTAGGGCAGTCAATAAATGCCCGAGAATCACATTCTTGGGCTGCGCCAGCGGGCTTTGTGGTAGGCCAAAAACAATCACCGCCGTCGCACCAAATGGTGCCATCAGAAATACCCAGTGAGGATTAATTTCGCTACAAAATGCTAGTACGCCAATGGCCAGAGCTGCCCCGACACCCGCGATAAGTGCCACGGCGGTCGTGCGAAGTCTGGTGGCTGCGGTGGTATGAGATGGGCTTTGAGTCGCCATTGTCTGTGCGGCTATTACGGTTTGTTGAACCATTTTCGACTCCTTGAGTAAGGTTGTTGCAATTTAAAAGGAGATAAATCTGTCTACCATACTTTAGAGTAGACAACTCTGTCTCCTTTTGTCAACATAACGATATTAAGGAGAAGTTATGCAAAACAAACGACAGCTACTGGTGGAAACAGCGCTACAACTGTTTTATCAACATGGCGTTAATTCCATCGGCATTAACGAAGTAATCAAACACAGTGGTATTGCCAAAAAAACGCTGTACAACTATTTCGCCAGTAAGGAAGAACTGGTTCTGGCGACGCTTGCCGAGCGACATCAGCGTTTCATCAACTGGCTGACGGCGCAGCTCAGCGACTGCCACAGCAATCGCGAGTTGGCTGAAAAGCTATTTAGTGGCTTAGATCTATGGTTCCACAATAAAGCAGACAGTTTAGGGAACTTCCGTGGCTGCTTTTTCATTAATACCGCCGCTGAATTTGGCGATCCTAGTTCAGCCATTCATCAAGCCTGCCTGCAGCATAAGCGGGCAGTTGAAGCGCTGATTGCAGCGCATATGCCGCAACCGAATACCGCGTTATTGTCATTGCTATGCATATTGAAAGAAGGCGCTATTGTCTGTGCTTATGTGAATCATCAACCGGATGCGGCGCGGCAAAGCTTACAGGCATTATTGCCACTGCTGCATGACTAGATCAGGCGCTAAAGCACCATAACTCTATAGGCAATAATGAGTTAACAGCGATTGCTTAACCAAGCGCTTTCACTGTGCTATTGTCAAAAGAGCGCCTGACGACAACTGCCGCCGAGGTGAACTTTTAAACGCAATGTTATTCTCAATGCCAATATCAGAGGTTCGCTGCATGTTTCCTTATCCCGAGCACTATCGCGTCGCCGCCCCGCCCATCATTACTTTTCTTATGGTGATGTGGAGCGTTATCGGTCATTGGCTGATTGGTGATGGCAACATGCTGGTGATTGCTGTGCTAGGAGTATTATTCCCGGTGATCTTCTTTATGCATCTGCATTTAGTGTTTATTGCTGAGGGGATGAAGCGGCTCGACCAAGCCTTTTACGGCTTAATTCACTGCACACTGTCTTTTGTGGTGTGGACGTTTTGCTTTATGCTAATTTCAGGCAAGTCGTTTATTTAGGCAAAAAAAACACTGCTTAAACGATAAGCAGTGTCACTCAATATTAGAAGGGAGGTCTAACATTAATCCTTTCGGCCGTGCTCAATTAATTTTGATTCTTCTGACGCCAGAATGATGTTGAAAAACAGGTAATACATCACACCTAATGCACTCAGGCCACCTGCCACATAGATGATTAAATTCAACATAGTCACCACCACTCATTACATTTCGTCGGTGCTACGTTGTTGCTGATAGATGACACATTCAGGATATGGTTCACACAGCATAGGTTTCACTACTTCATCGCCCTTATCCTTGGCTGTGGTTAATGCTGAAGCACTCAGCAAAGGCACCGCAATGACGGTTGGTAACACTGCCAGACTTACCACTCTTTTCCAGTTAACAGTCATCTTTTTCATTTCTGTAACTCCATCGGTCATCCTTAGTGTTGTTCAGCAAATGCAACACAGCACATGCTGAACTCTGGACGATTAACGTTACCGAAAGATGAAAATCAGGCCATAACGAAAAGATGATGAAAAGATTATTTTTAGATAATCAATTGGTTAGAGATACAATATCGGTGTTGGATTTGGCGAGTAGCGACAACACTACATCACCAGTTTCTGCCACGGATAACGACAGTTTGGAGACATCTTCCATCGCAATCGGCTGCCGCTTAATACTGCCATCAGCCAGTGAGATAGTGACTAGCTGACTATGATGGCCATCTTGCTCAATCAGCCAAATTTCCCCCTTGGCAATTTGCCATGCGGTAGCAAATCTTGGGGTAAATCTATCAGTGACTAAACGCAGTTTGCCACCCAGAAGTTGCCAGATTCCTGCTTGGTGTAGTTGCGTGACATAAAGAGCACCATCTGCGGCATACTTAGCCGAAAAACCCTCAGCGAGGATAAGCTGACTATCTTGTTTAGGCGTTAATGAAAACTGCCTAATCTGCCAAACACCATCCAAAACTACCGCTGCGATGAGATGTTGGCTGTCACTGCCCCACGCCACATTACGCACATCATCCATGCCTGCTGGATAGGTAATTTGGCCGCTACTTAAATCAAGTACAAACGCGCGCCGGTTAAGCGAACCAGCGATCTGTTTATCATCACGGGAAAAACTCAATTCATCGAGATGGGAAAATGAACTGAGATTGGTTAATTGCGTCTCATGACCGTCTGTATGTCTTAGCCACAATTGAGGTAAACCACTGCGGTTAGACACAAACAGCAATTGCTTACCATCATGACTCAGCGCAGGCTTATAGTCTCTACGGCTGCTATACACCCAGCGTTTGGGGGCTGACGTTTGTGGCGCTGGCCACCACCATAGCTCCTCTTCAAATAACTCGCCCATTACCGCGTTAAGTTGCCCATTAGCATTGCTTACTGGCGAATTTATTTCTGCTGCCACACTAGTGACACGCTGAATAGCATGGGAGGCCAAGGTTAAACGATAGAGTTGCCCTGCTTCACCACGATAAATCATCGCTTCACCGCTTTGTGTCCAAGCAATTGAACGCAGAGGATAACCAACCCGAATGAGGTTTCGCCACTCCCCGTCATCAACATCAAATAGCAGTACCTGCGTATCGAACCAATCAATACTGCGCAACACCGCAATTTGACTGCCATCAGGCGACAACGCCATAGCGTAATCACCTCGCCCGGCGATATGTGGCTGGCTGAGTTGTTCACGACGACCATCAACTAAACTAAGCCGAAACAGTCGCTTATAACCTTCCACTCCGTCGGCATCAACGTAGTACAGGGCTAGTCCTGAAGGCGCCCAAGCGATGCTGGTCGATTGAGTTGAAGGGTGGCAATTAAACTCTTGCTGTGTCGCTTTGGGTTGCAAGATGTCGTACACCATAATGTGGCAGCCAGTGCTAGCACTCCAACTTAAATACGCCAGTTTGTTGCCCGCGTGATTCCAGGCAGGGTAGCGCATATTGCCCCCCTCAGCTTGCGGAATATTACGGATACTTTGATCTGCTATCGATAGCAAACGCAGATGCCAAGCTTCCTCATCCAGACCACGATAAGCGAATGCTAACTTCTGTCCATCAGGCGATAAAGCCGGATCAACTTCTTGTCCTTCATTAAACGTCAGCGGCTTCACCTGCATAATATCGTCAGCTGCAGGGCGTGCAGAACGACCGCCAATTGGCTGCAGCAGCCACCACGCCAATAACAGTAAAAAGAATAAAGAAGAGAACATCAGCAGCCGTCGATTACCCTTAGCTGCTGGCACCAATGCAGATGAGCCGTTGTCATCTAACGGCGCTGGCATCAGTCCCGCGTCATTCGTTTCAATGGCAGGAGTAATTCCCGAAGTGCTCTCGATGACTTCGATATCAGCAATCAGCACATAGCCTTTTTTGGGCACGGTACGAATAAATTGTGGTGATTTGGCATCGTCCCCAAGGGATTGACGGATCAGCCCGATGATACGGTTAATTGCATTATCGGAAACCATGCCGCCGCACCAAACTTCACTGATTAACATGTCTCGTGAGACCAGTTGGTCAGCATGCCGAATAAGACACAGCAGCACTTGCATGACACGGCTTTCGAGACGAATTTGTTCATCGTTACGACAAAGCGTCAGCATCTGCGGATCTAAGACCCAGTCATTGATTCGGTATTTTGGTGACAAATGAGCGCCGTTAACAAACCTGAATGATGGTTAAGATACTAATCGCCATAGCGCAAAATGAGAAGTCGCAATCAAATGAATTGTCGATACCGACACGACTTGCGCCTATTGACGTTCAAGGTTAAAGTTGCGCACCTTAGCGGCCAGTCACCAGAGTTATGAGCGATTTCGTCTACCAGCCCCCGAAGCTCCCTTGGTTAAATATCCTCTATCAGGATAAAGACATCATTGTGCTTGATAAACCTTCGGGCTTGTTATCTGTTCCGGGGCGAGCTGCAGAACATTATGACAGCGCTTATAGCCGCGTCTTGCAACTGCATGAAGGGGCGCAGGTCGTCCATCGCTTAGACATGGCCACTTCTGGTGTTTTGCTGCTGGCACTCAGACGCAATGCCGAACGAGAACTCAAACGGCAATTTCAACAGCGTGAAACCAAGAAAGTCTACTTTGCCCGCGTTGCCGGACATATGCGCCAATCATCCGGAACTGTCGACTTACCGCTGATTTGTGATTGGCCGAACCGCCCCAAACAAAAGATTGACCATCAGTTAGGTAAACCCTCTGTCACCCATTTTGAAGTGATCAGTAAAGGCAAAAACTCCACTTTAGTTAAGCTAATGCCCGTTACCGGACGTTCACATCAGCTACGTCTACATATGATGGCATTAGGCCACCCTATCTTGGGTGATAATTTTTATGCTGACAGTGTTGCCAAAGCCATGTCACAGAGACTTTTGCTGCATGCGACGCATTTAACAATAGATCATCCTTATTCTAAAGAATCCATGACATTTTATGCTGCAGTACCATTTGTAAACCCAATTAACGAACAGTGAGTTTAAGGAATTGTTTACAGTAAATCTTGCATTAGATGATGTGGATCACTGGCAATAAGCTAATAAAACACGTAAATTCATGCCTGTTTATAGGAACATAAGGCAAGTTGTTGTGGATACATCATTCCAAAGAGATCAGCTGGACAATCAGATCCTCGAGGCGTTGATGCAGGACGCGAGAACGCCGTTCGCGGAATTAGCAAAACGCTTTAATGTCAGCGCTGGCACCATCCACGTGCGCGTGGAGAAAATGAAGCAAGCGGGCATTATCACAGGTGCTCAAATTACGGTTAATCCAAAAGCATTGGGCTATGACGTTTGCTGTTTTATCGGTATCAACTTAAAGAGTGCCGGAGATTACCCTTCAGCATTAGCTAAGTTAGATGCGCTCGAAGAAGTCGTAGAAGCGTATTACACCACTGGTAATTACAGTATCTTCGCTAAGGTCATGTGCCCATCAATTGATGCATTGCAGCATGTGTTGATTAATCGCATTCAGTCTATTGATGAAATTCAATCGACAGAAACATTAATCAGTCTGCAAAATCCAATTTCTCGTGCTGTAAAACCTTAAATTGCAACGCAAAAGGTTGTGATTTAAGAATAACGCTTTAATCGAAAAAGCGGGCCTTGCGCCCGCTTTTTTATCACTGTTCAAACAGATTACGGTGCAATGCCGCCACCACATCGGCCGCTTCCGATTCATGTACCAACACACACAAGTTATGCGGACTTGCCCCTTGGCAAATCATGCGTACATTGTGTGGCGCCAATACCGAAAACACTTGCTGACAAATGCCTGCCGTGGTCGCGATGCGGTTACCGATAATCGCTACTAAGGCGAGTTTGTCTTCTACGCGCACGCGGCAATGTTGTGACAACTCTTGCAACAGAGCCTCGGTCAATAAGCCCTGGCCGCTGGAATCCGAACCGGTTTTATCTAAGGTCAGCGACACGTTAACTTCAGAGGTAGTAATCAGATCCACACTGATCTTGTGCTTGGCTAACGTCGCAAACGTTTGTGCTAAAAAGCCTTGGGCATGCAGCATTTGCAAACTATGCAGATTGAGTAGCGTCTGATCACGGCGTAATGCAACAGCACGGTATACTGGAGGATTTTCAACTTGATGACGGATCCAAGTACCGCCCAACTCTGGCGCTTTACTTGAGCCTACAAATACCTGAATCTGTTGTCTTACTGCCGGTAAAATCGTGGCCGGGTGCAGAACTTTAGCGCCAAAAGTCGCCATTTCTGCCGCTTCGTTAAAGCTGATTTCCGGAATAGCCGTTGCATTAGGCGCTAAGCGAGGATCGGTAGTAAAGATACCTGGCACATCGGTCCAAATCTCAACTGCATCAGCATCGAGAGCTTCTGCGAGCAGTGCAGCAGAGTAATCGGATCCACCACGACCTAAAGTTGTAGTACGTCCTTCTGCATCAGCACCGATAAACCCCTGCGTCACAATAAGTTGGCTGGCCAGTAACGGCAGTAACTTTTCTGTCGCTAACGATTTCAACTCACCAATTTGCGGTTCAGCACGACCAAATAAGCTATCGGTGCGCATCACTTGACGCACATCAAAGGCCGAGGACACCACACCACGTTCTCTAATCACCGCTGCAAACAGTTGTGATGAACATTGTTCGCCCAACGACAATAGCTCATCAGCAGTGGCTTTGTTCGGATCTGCTTGAAACTGTTGGCTCAGTACATCAACGCGACTCAGTAAACGGTCAATGGCAGCAGTGACGTCATCTGGTCGCGCTAAGCAATCAACAATACTGTATTGGATCTGGGCAATTTTCTTTAGCAGTGCTAAACGTTGTGTTTCAGTAACGTTGGCTTGGGCTAACTCAACTAACAAGTTAGTTACGCCACTAGAGGCGCTCACCACGACCACGCGTGTGGCAGGATTGTTTAACACGATATCGGCACAGCGATTCATGGCAGCGTAATCCGCTACCGAAGTACCACCAAATTTTGCGACGACTAGAGACATTAGCAATTCCTCCCAAACAGGAAGAATACACAAATAGTAACTGGATTGAATTTCATGTCAGCTCCGAACAAATCTCGTTCGAAGAGCCTGGTGCTGGTACAAGGCACCCTAAAGAAGGGAAAAGCGATTGTCACACCAGAAGCTCTCCACCAAAAATACGGTGACAGTCGTCAGGATTCAGCCTGACCAACCGGTGAACGCCATACCAATCTCGCGTTAACCTCGGCGCCTATCTCCCTCGTGAGTTGTCATTGGATATTGGTATCCTCAAACTCACTACCTAGTAGGCGCTCCTCTTCTGTTTCCTCCCGCAGGAGGGAGTCGGAAAATTACAGTGCTAAGGCGAAATTGTCAACGCCCCGGCAGTGTTTTCGTGCAAAAGAACGTTAAACAGCATAATTGACTAATGTTAGTCGTGAATTTCCGGCAATTCTTCAACAATACGCACAAATTGCTCAAATGGTCCCATTTGCACAGGTTGCGCATCACAATGGCAGGGTAAGAGTTGAATATTGCCCTCTTCAACAAAGTAAAACGCGTTTTGTTGGTACTTATGTGCCAATTGATACGCCGTTTGCTGGTCCATATAGATTGCCCAGCTTTTTTCCATATGCTGCAAATCGAGTGAGGCCCCGACAAGCGCACGATAGGCACAGCCACTCTGATGAATATCTCGCTGTAATTGTTTATCTCGAAGACGATTCTGGCTAGTGGAAAGGATAGTACCGAGAGGATTGCTGGCGGTGATAATTGCAAAGGAGCAAGGCGGGTTCAAACATTGAGTCAGTAAGAAGCAACTATTTTGATAATGTTGCCAGAGCTGATTAAATCCCACATCCATTATTAAGCGGCTCCTGATAAAGGCTCAAAATAGTCTAGCAAAGCCGTTTCAAAATCCAAAGCACTTCTCACATTGTCTCAGAATTACCTATCGACCTGTAAAATTGTCTCACCATTTTCGTTAATCAGCAGTCAAATAGGTCATTCTAGGGAAATTTGTTAACATTTCATTTGTTAACAAATGCCCAATAAGAGTACAATATCGGTTATCGATCACAAGTTTGCTGGATTGCCACCGAACACCGTATCTGATTGAAACAGATTTAAAGACACCAAGCTGTTCGGTTCCTGAACGAGAAAGAATTTTAGCCAGTTATTCAAGGATCAAGCGGAACTTAATACCGCAACGAATATCTGAGTTATTACATTTCGTGCACGTTTGTTGTACACAAAATTCAAAACTAATCATGAAGTACTGACTGTGTAACCTGGTTTTGGCGAATAGCCACTAAATTCAATAATTTGGCATTAACAGAGAACAAGCAGGCATGAGCGCGGCTCATGGTTAGACTCAACTGATTTATTAGGTAAATGATATGCAAAACCCGCACATTCTGATTGTAGAAGACGAAGCAGTTACTCGTAACACTCTGAGAAGCATTTTCGAAGCCGAAGGTTATGTCGTTTCAGAAGCAAACGACGGCGCGGAAATGCACAAGGCGCTTCAGGAAAACAAAATTAACCTGGTGGTGATGGATATCAACCTGCCTGGCAAAAATGGCCTGCTGTTAGCCAGAGAGCTGCGTGAAATCAATAATATTGGTTTGATCTTCCTGACTGGTCGTGACAACGAAGTGGATAAGATTTTGGGCTTGGAAATTGGTGCAGATGATTACATCACTAAACCATTCAACCCTCGTGAGTTGACCATTCGTGCTCGTAACCTGCTGACTCGCGTTACTAGTGTCAGTTCAGAGCCAGAAGAGAAGTCAGCCATTGAAGCATACAAGTTCAACGGTTGGACCTTAGACGTCAACAGCCGCTCTTTGGTGAATCCAGATGGCGAAGCACATAAGCTGCCGCGTTCTGAATTCCGTGCCATGCTGCACTTTGTTGAGAACCCTGGAAAAATCCTGACCCGTGCTGAATTGCTAATGAAGATGACAGGCCGTGAGTTAAAGCCACACGACCGTACTGTGGACGTTACCATCCGCCGCATCCGTAAGCACTTTGAAAACCATCAGGAAACGCCTGAAATCATCGCCACGATTCACGGTGAAGGTTATCGTTTCTGCGGTCACTTGGAAGACTAATAAGCGGTTTTCCTACTAGCGCCAAAAAGCCTGCCAACGAGCAGGCTTTTTTGTATCGACTAGTCACTCATACTGCCAAAACTTCTCCCGCGCAGTCTAAGCGACGATAGTCCTTAAACACACCATATGTCACATAGACACAAAAAAGCCCGCTTAGAGCGGGCTTTTTAATGCGAGAGTAAAAGCTAAGGCTTATTTAGCCGCTTTTTTCTCTTTAGTCTCTGCAATTACTTTTTCAGCAACGTTTGCAGGACATGCAGCGTAGTGTGAGAACTCCATAGAGAACTGACCACGACCTGAAGTCATAGTACGCAGGTTACCGATGTAACCAAACATTTCTGACAACGGTACGTCTGCTTTAACGCGAACACCAGTCAGACCAGCTTCTTGGTCTTTGATCATGCCGCGACGACGGTTCAGGTCACCGATTACGTCACCTACGTGATCGTCTGGAGTGAACACGTCAACCTTCATGATAGGTTCCAACAGCTGTGGACCCGCCTTTGGCATAGATTGACGGAACGCGCCTTTTGCTGCGATTTCGAACGCGATTGCTGATGAGTCAACTGCGTGGAAAGAACCATCGAACAGTTCAACTTCAACGTCCAATACAGGGAAGCCAGCCAATGGACCTTCTTTCATCATTGATTCGAAACCAAACTCAACTGCAGGCCAGAATTCACGAGGTACGTTTCCACCAACAACTGATGATACGAACTTGAAGCCTGAGTTAGCTTCGCCTGGCTTGATGCGGTAATCGATCTTACCGAATTGACCAGAACCACCAGATTGTTTCTTGTGAGTGTAGCTATCTTCAACAGCTTTAGTGATAGTTTCACGATAAGCTACTTGAGGAGCACCTACAGTCAGGTCAACACCGTGAGTACGTTTCAGGATGTCAACTTTAATGTCCAAGTGCAGTTCACCCATACCTTTCAGGATGGTGTCACCAGTTTCTTGGTCAGTTTCAACTTGGAATGATGGATCTTCAGCAACCATTTTACCCAGTGCGATACCCAGTTTTTCAGAAGCACCTTTGTCCTTCGGAGTTACTGCGATAGAGATAACTGGATCAGGGAAGATCATAGGTTCCAGAGTACATTCATGCTTAGGATCACACAGAGTGTGACCAGTTTGAACGTTCTTCATACCTACAACTGCTAGGATGTCACCCGCTTGAGCGCTATCGATTTCAGCACGGTCGTTAGCGTGCATCATTACCATACGGCCGATACGTTCAGTTTTACCAGTTGCACTGTTCAGGATGGTGTCACCCTTCTTCAGTTTGCCTGAGTAGATACGGATAAAGGTCAGCGCACCGAAACGGTCGTCCATGATTTTGAACGCCAGAGCACGGAAAGGCTCGTCAACAGATACGGTAGCTACTTCACCAGTTTCTTCACCAGTTTCTGGGTTAGTCAGAGGTTGTGGTACAACTTCTGTTGGAGAAGGCAGGTAATCAACTACTGCGTCAAGCAGCAACTGCATACCTTTGTTCTTGAACGCAGAACCACAGAACGTAGGGAAGAACGCCAAGTTGATGGTACCTTTACGGATACAACGCTTGATGTCTTCGATAGAAGGTTCTTCACCTTCCATGTACGCTTCCATCAGGTCGTCATCTTGCTCAACCGCAGTTTCAACCATGTGTTCGCGATGTTCTTCAACCAGATCAACCATGTCTTCTGGTACGTCAGTCACGGTGTAGTTTTCTGGCAGACCAGTTTCGTCCCAGATGTACGCTTTACGGTTCAGAACGTCTACTACGCCTTTGAAGTCATCTTCGATGCCGATAGGCAGCGTCATAACCAGTGGGTTTGCACCCAGAACGCGTTTAACTTGAGCAACTACGCGCAAGAAGTCAGCACCCATACGGTCCAGTTTGTTCACGAAGATCAAACGTGCAACTTCTGATTCGTTCGCATAACGCCAGTTGGTTTCTGATTGTGGTTCAACACCACCGCTACCACAGAATACACCAACGCCGCCATCCAGAACTTTCAGAGAACGATAAACTTCAACGGTGAAGTCAACGTGTCCTGGGGTATCGATGATGTTAAAACGGTGATCTTTCCAGAAACAGGTAGTCGCAGCTGACTGAATGGTGATACCACGTTCAGCTTCCTGATCCATGAAGTCCATGGTTGAAGCGCCATCGTGTACTTCACCCAGTTTGTGGATCTTACCAGTGAGTTTCAGGATACGCTCGGTGGTGGTAGTTTTACCCGCGTCAACGTGAGCAAAAATACCAATATTTCTGTATTTCGATAAGTCAGTCATGATTCAACTTCATTATGAGTTAGTGAATAGGAGACGGAGTGTGCCACTTCGTTTGCTGCGACAGACGGTACCCCATTTATTAAGGCGCGTATTATAACACCGAAATCCCACCTTCCTGCAATCCACAGATTCAAATTTCACCAGCGTCTTAACAATAGCGCTGTAAAATTGAGACTTAACAGATTATTACCTTTGTTTTTCAAACAATTACAAAGCTACAAATCCATATGCAATTGCAACGAAGTCGGTTTTCTGGGGCTGGTTTTACAGGATTTTCCGCCAGATTTCAAAAAATCATTAATATCTTCGGTAATTTGTTTACCGAAATTAGCTTTCAACCATCTTTAAAATGGTGCTAGCTCACGCCGCTATTTAGTGTAGCCGACAAAAAAGCCCGCTAAGCGGGCTTTTTTATGACATTTCGTTTACTGCTTATTCGGCATCTACCGGAGAGATAACAAACAGCAGGTCACCTTGCGATACTTGTTGGCCGTTACCGTTCAGAATCCGCTCAATGCGATATTGCTTATCTTCTGGATACAACACGGCATTTTTGCGGTTAAAGCCAGCGAGTGTGATTTGTGAGAACATCTTCATTGCTTCAGTCAAACCTAAGGTTTGATCCACAGTGACGATATCGCCTTCTTTCACAAAGTCTGCTTCACCCGGTGCTGGTGAGCTATAGAAGATACCAGCACCCTGTGCCAATACTTTCAGTTCGCTCGATTCACCCACACGCAGTGACTCAGTATCTACCGCTTCTGCTTCTGCCGCCGCTTCCATCTCAGCGATCAATTCTGGAATATCCAACTCGGCCATCAAACGTGGCAAATAGTTGGTATCGTATACGCCTTCACGGAAGGTACGATCGGCCAGAATACGCTTCAACAATGGAATGTTAGTGGCGATGCCTTTGATAGAGACGCTATCGAGGTAGCTCAACATGCGGTTGATGGCATCTTCACGGTCTTCACCATGCACGATGATTTGCGCAATCAAGCTATCGTAGTATGGCGATACTTCTTTGCCTTCCGCTGCGATAGAAATCACGTCGATATCATCGCGCTCTGGCATCACACATTCACTGATCAAACCTGGATTAGGCAGCAGGTGCAGAATGCCTTGGCTGTCCAGTGCCGCTTTCTCAGCAGTGACACGCACTTCCAGTGCATAGCCCAGCTCTTTTGGTTGCAGCTCTTCGATAGAACGGCCAGATGCGATGTCGAACTGTGCACTGACAATGTCGATACCTGAAGTCAGTTCTGTGACTGGGTGCTCTACCTGCAGACGAGTGTTCATTTCCATGAAGTACACTTCGTTGGCATCCAAGTTGTAGATGAACTCAACCGTACCTGCGCCCATGTAATCGGTAGCGTGACCAAGCGCTTTAGTGTATTCCAACACTTTGGCTTTCAGCTCATCTGGCAGCATAGTTGAGCCAGACTCTTCAATCACTTTCTGGTTGTTACGTTGTACTGAACAGTCACGTAAACCCAGCACCTTGGCATTACCAAATTGGTCACGCAGCAACTGGACTTCGATATGACGCAGTGACGTCACATATTTTTCGAGGTACAGGTCACCGTTACCAAACGCCGCCGCCGCTTCAGTCGAGGTCTTTTGGAACAGACCAATCATTTCTTCTGGACGACGAACGACCTGAATACCTTTACCGCCACCACCTTGTACCGCTTTAAGCAGCACAGGGTAACCAATTTCGTTGGCTACGTTCACCGCTTGCTCTGCGTTAGTCAAAATACCATGTGAACCGGGAACAACCGGTACGTTTTGCGATTGTGAGGTCTTAATTGCGTTCGACTTGTTACCCATGGTGGTCATTGAGTTGACGCTAGGACCAACAAAGTTAACGCCGTTGTTCACGCACAATGCGGCGAACTGTGGACTTTCAGACAAGAAGCCGATACCTGGGTGCAACGCGTCTACTTGCTCGTAATCGGCAACACGCAGTACAGAGTATGCGTTCAAGTAAGATTCATCAGAGGTGTTACCACCGAGACAAACCAACTTGTCGTTCTCTTTCAGCATATCTGCTGGCACTGAGGTCATATCAGGATCAGATGCCACCAACACCACGTTGATGTTGTTATCGTGTGCTTTGCGGATCAGTTTCACCGCAGTACAACCACGAGCGTGGATCAGCACTTTGTCGATAGGCTTCATCAGCTTACGAGGGTCGTCTTGTACGATTTCATCGCTTGAAACTTCATGGGTTTCAGGAACCAATGAAGACAGTGCGGTGCTGATAACACTTTCAATACTATCGGTCGGCATTGGCATCAGAGGATCGATACCTTGTAACTGCTCATCCAAAGTGTCGCTGAATGGGTTTTGTACTAAACCATTCATCGCACCTGGCACTTTAGACAGATAGTTGGACAAGGTTGCGGTCGAAGGCAAATACGCAGGTACCACCATTTGACCCGCAAACGGCATGTTAGTACCAGACAGATAATAAGTTTGCACCAATGGGTGAGTAACAAACGATGCTTGCGCACCACCGGTACAGTCGCCATAACCAAACATCATCACTGGCAATTCATTATCACGGATAAAGCGCGTGATGCGGTCGTTCACAACGGCCATCGAGAAGAGTGCAGCACCACCCTCTTTCGTTTGCATACCACCTGAGCTGATGAAGCAGATCACTGGTAGTCGACGCTTAGCACATTCAATCAACAGCGCAGAGAATTTCTCAGCACTGGCCATATCAAAGGCACCAGCTTGGAAGGCGGTATTAGATACGGCAACACCCACTCGCAATTTTTTGCCATTGTGTTTGAAATCAGCCAGCCCCGTAATCAAACCGCATGGGCGAATACCACGGTCAAGTGCGTCTTCAATCGACAAGCGGAACCCCGGGAAGTTGAGTGAATTGGCCGTCATCTTGTCGCCGTTCAACTCATCAAAATTGTTGAAGAAAGTATCAACAATATTGTTCCAGGTCATCTTGCCGGTTTTCTTCTCTTCACGCAGTACGCGCTGGATCAACAGATCCTGATAACCCATGGTCAGACGGTTCCAGAAGTCTTTACGACGACCGATACGTACCGGGTTAATGGCGCCAGTGTACTGAGTATTGTCTTCTTCACTGTCGAAGTACTCAGGCAGCAAGCGTTCGAAGAAGTAAGTCAGAATAACGAACAAGCTGTTGTTCAGTTGTGGGAAACCGACGCTCTTCCATTGCTCAGTTTTCGTTAGCAATTCTGCGCGGTTTGACTGAGACATAAAGTACTTCAGCCACTTATAGAACTTACTCTTATCGTTGGCCACATCCTGAGTAGAAATGGCGCGGTCGATAGATTTGTGTAACAGACCATCAACAGAACTACGCGACAGGCTCTTGTTCATCATCGCTTCTTTCGCGATAGATGCCAGATTACCGACCACGTTGTCGTACAGGGCGTTGAAGATCAGAATGTTGTAACACTGCCAAATGAAGTCTTCACGTAACTCTTGGTTGACAACTACATCGAGTACGGTCAGTTCGTTCAGTTCAGGCCATGGCGCTTGGGTCACTTCAGCAGGTAAGGTTTCCAGATACTGGATCAGTCCTTTGAAGTTGTTGGCAGCATTGGCTTTCCAACGGTGGTACAGCGACCAACAGATGTTGAACAACAGTGCCTTACGTGCCTTTTTGTAGTTTTCTTTTGGTTCACCCAAAATCAAACGGGTCAGCATATTACGTTCGGTGCTGACGTCTTCACGCTTAGACACAAAGTTGTTCCACAACTTCGCCAGCTCTTCATCGTAAATCAGCTTATCTGGGCTCGATAACCAAGATTGGAAGACTTTTTCCTGCTCTTTTTGAATACGCAGCAGCAAGTCACCTTCTGGCACACTGACTTTTGACAGGCGACCGTATTGATCCATGGTGATGGAATGGATACGACTACGCAGCGTCAAGTAACGCAGATAACGATATGCACTACCAAACAGGTTCAAGTGCATCGTTGGGTTGCTCGACTGCGACATGTGTACCGCACTGTCGAGTGCCTTCAAGTTTTTCGAAGGATAAAGGAAACGGTTCAGACTGCGACGATAGTGTTCTTTCAGATCATCAGATTCTTTAACAAAACCAACCGCAGCACTTTCAATCGCTTCAATACCGCTGATAATCGCGCGGCGCAGGTTGTGCTGGCGCTCATCACGATCACTTGGCGAGAAATCGATAATGCCATCGATACAACCAGCGGTGTATAGCTCTTCTGGCGACACACCCACTGATTTGGCACATTCCTGCCAAGACAGATTGAACTTACGCGCAATGCTTTGTAAGCCCTGAGGCTGAATGGTATTGAAGATACCGTCGCGTAATGACAGCAAGATGTTTGCCGCTGCCAATGGAATAGCACCACCAGAGTAACCAGCGCCAATCACGATACCCAGCGTTGGCACGTCAACGTTAACGCTTTCGGCGATAGCACGTGAAATAGAATGCGCTTGGTTATGGCTATTGGCGACTTCACCAGCATCTGCCCCCGGCGTGTCAATCATAAATACGATTGGCATCGACAGCTCAGCGAAGTGACGTACGGCTTCACAACACAGCAGGTGATGCTCTGGCATCCACGCGCCGTTAGAGGTGGTACGTTCTTGCGCAACAAAACCGATACGGCGGCTACGGCCACCGAAATTCAATTCAATTTCAGCTTGGTAGAAAGGGCCGTGGGTTTCTTCAGCGATCATCTTACCTTTCAATTCGGCGATGATACGCTTAGCACCTGGGCGGTTCTTATCTAAGGTTGGCTGAATAACTTTGTTAACATAGCCATCAACATCTAACTGCGACAGAGATTTAAGGTTGGCCTGGATGGCATCTTCATCTAATAAACCTTTGATCTCGTCGTTTAGACTTTTCTTGCTATGTTCGGGAAAAAGAGAGAAATCTTGTGCCAGATGTTCCGCATGTAAAAACAGCGGATCTGGAGTTTGTGCCTGAGTCATGTTTGCGGGCTGCTTTGTGCTGGTCATCGAATCGATCCTCTGCTAAGCCTCTTTATTTATGATACAGCGATCAAATATAACTTTGATGCACTCAAAATTACTATTAAACTGGCTTAGACACTTTGTTCCATTTTTGAGACAGTAAGAAAAACATGCCAGATTTGAATGGGATGCTGCTATTTGCTGCAGTGGTCAGAGCAGAAGGCTTCTCTCAAGCGGCCAGAGAAATGGGTCTGCCAAAATCCACTATCAGTCGCAAAATTGCGCAGCTTGAGCAAGAACTTGGCGTACGTTTATTGCAACGTAACACGCGCTCAATCAGCCTGACACAGATTGGTGCCTTATTTTATCAGCACTGTGAAAATATAACCAATGAAGTGGAAGCCGCAAAGGCTACCATTGAATATACTCACAATGATGTGGCTGGATTATTGCGAATTGCCATCCCGGTTTCTTTCAATCAGGAAGTCATTGCCAGTCTGTGTAGTGGCTTTATGCATCTTTATCCGGGTATCGAACTCGATGTGCAGTTTACCGATGCCGAAGTAGGTTTAGTCGGTGAAGGCTACGACATCGCCATTAAATACGGGCCGCTACAATCTTCAGACCTCGTGGCCAGATTGCTGTTTGAACGGCAGCCAATTTTGGTCGCCAGCCCCGCCTATCTAAAAGCCAAAGGCACACCTGCAACGCCTAAAGATCTGGCGCAACATGACGGTATTTTACTGGGCACCTTGCGCTCGGCGCCGATTTGGCCGCTGGGGAAAGGCAACCGTAAAACCATGGCCAGCTTTAAGCGCCGTGTACGGGTTAACAGCTCCGTCATGGTGAAGCGCATGGCGATGGATGACTTTGGCATCGCAATTTTGTCTAACTCTGTCTGTAAGAACGAAATTGCCAGCGGCACCTTAGTGCCACTTCTGCAGGAATGGCCGATTGAGCCTTTTAAAGTGTACGGTGTCTATTCCAGTCGTCGCCAGTTGGCTACCAATATCAGTGTCTTCCTCGACTTTTTCACCAAGCGCTTTGGCAGCCAAGAATCGCTTCAGTCAATGATGATGTAGCATTTACCGCTAACGGACACGACAAATCATCTAAGATTAATGGCTTATCTGCTTTAATGTAGCGAAATGCTGGTGCATACTTAACTGATAAGGAATTGTTAAAAAACGTTGCTGCTAAGGAACTGTCCCATGCACAAGCCGCTGTTATTCAGTACATTACTCCTAAGTTGTTGTGTTTCACTTACCGCCAACGCTGGTGTAGAAGAGCAGCGTATTGGCGCAGCCTCAACCGCTATGCCGCAGGTTGTTGACCGCTATCAGGCCTTTGTCGAAGATTTAGGCACCAGCTACGCCAGGCAAAATGATGAATTGAAAGTCACCCAGATGGTAGCGCAATTAGGTAAACGCGTATGGCAGCAAGCGGTGCGTGATGTGCAATCAGGCCACCCTGATGATCGCTCGCTGTACTGGTCACGCCTGAAAATGCGCCAACTGCTGAGCGATGCTAAGCCTGCCTTCAACATTGCTGACTGGCAGAAGCAAATTCTTATAAAAGCGGTCGAGAAATCATCGCGCGGTTTCAGTGATATTGAGTATGCGGATGACACCAATATTAAGATTCTTCTGACCGGCTTTGATCCCTTTTTCCTTGATCGCCACATCGACCAAAGTAACCCCTCGGGTTTAGTCGCGTTAGCGTTAGATGGCTACCGCTTTCAAGCCAATGGTAAAAATGTACAGATTGAAACAGTAATGATTCCGGTGCGTTTCGCCGATTTTGATGAAGGCATTATCGAATCCCTACTGACCCCGGTATATCGTGATAAACAAGTCGACATGGTCATCACCGTCAGTATGGGACGGGATAACTTCGATATTGAACGATTCCCTGGTCGTAATCGTTCAGCTAAGGCACCGGATAACCGTAACGTTTACATTGGGGCAGATAAAACCCACCCGAAAGCACCTATGTTAGATGGCAAAACCCTTAATGGTCCTGAGTTTGTAGAGTTCTCACTGCCGGTTAATGCGATTGCGCAAGTCAGTGGTCGTTGGCCGATTAATGATAATCACCAAGTCACCACCCTATCGCGCGGCACATTTACAGCATCATCGCTGGCCGAGCTACAAAACGCCACCTCAGTTGAAGGCTCTGGCGGTGGTTATCTTTCGAACGAGATATCTTACCGTTCAATCCTGTTGCGAGATCAACTCGGTAGCCCTATTCCCACTGGCCATATCCATACCCCTAGGCTCACCAGTTACGATGCCGAAATGGAACAAGCAATCGTGGAGCAAATGAAGCAGATGATTGCTGCAGCCGCCGCGACACTGTAAGCTGAGGCCCGGTATCTGTCGTCGATGCCGGGCTATTGTTTAGGTGTATTATGTGGTTTTCCGGTCGTACTGTTTCTCGTCAAATCTCCAACGCTGTCGCCAAATCTGCGCATGCTAAAACGGTTAATCAAGCGGCAGTATTAGCGCGGGTAACAGCATGCTATCAGCAAGCCGAACAAGCGCTTAACCGTTCTTTCCCGCGTCCGAGCGTCAATTTTGCCTTGCGTGGCAAAGCCGCGGGGACGGCACATCCGCTTAAGCAACAATTACGTTTTAATGCTGTGCTGTTAGAAGAGAACGCCGATATCTTTCTGACCGAAGTTGTGCCGCACGAAATATGTCACCTGTTAACTTATTTGCTATATGGCAAAGTCAAACCTCATGGCGTTGAATGGAAGACGCTAATGCAACAAGTCTTTCAATTGCCAGGCAACGTGACTCATCAATTTGACGTTAGCTCGGTTACTCCCAAAGGAATTAGTTACCAATGTCAGTGCGGCAGGGTTGAATTAAGTGTCAGACGCCACAATAAAGTACAACGCCAGCAAGCCCAATATCTCTGTCGTCGCTGCGGCCAAACATTAACCCAAGCGGCGCTCGAGTAAATATCAAGCGCAAACGCTTAAATGTGCGTCTAGCTGCAGGTGTCGAAAAGGATTACACCTGACGGCATTAACTGGGTAAAATGTCGCGATTGGGCGATTTATAGCGCGTGACATTTCACAATGCCAAATTGCCACCACCAAATTTTGCCGTTTGCGTTTTTCAGGATCTAAGATGAGAGTTCCCCGTATTTATCAAGCCACCACCTTAGCCGCCAATACTGAAGTCACGCTTGATGCCGATGCGAGTGCGCATATTGGCCGCGTACTGCGTATGGCAGAAGGACAAGCTATTAGCCTGTTTAATGGGGATGGTAACGACTACCTAGCTGTTATCACTGCCGCAGGTAAGAAGGCCGTCACGGTCACCATTGAACAATGCAGTGCTAACGCCTCTGAATCTCCGATCAATCTGCATCTTGGACAAGTCATTTCACGCGGTGACCGCATGGACTTTACCCTGCAAAAGTCAGTGGAATTAGGCGTGAACACCATAACCCCATTGTTTTCAGAGCGTTGTGGCGTCAAACTTGATGGTGAGCGGCTTGAGAAGAAAATTCAGCAATGGCAGAAGATTGTGGTCAGTGCCTGTGAGCAGTCAGGACGCAGCGTAGTGCCAGTGGTGCGCCCCGCAATGAATCTGCTGGAATGGTGCGCCGAAGATACCACCGCAGTAAAACTCAACCTGCATCCGCGTGCGCAGCATGGTATTGGTGGCTTGTCATTAACAACCCCAAGAGTGCGATTGCTGATTGGCCCCGAAGGTGGGCTGTCAGATGACGAAATCGCCATGACCGAACAACAAGGCTTTACCGATGTCCTACTGGGTCCCAGAGTCTTGCGAACTGAAACCGCAGCGTTAACCGCAATCTCCGTTCTGCAATCCAGATTCGGTGATTTGGGCTAAGCCTTTTAGAAGTAAGGAAATACAAATGATTAAACTTGGTATCGTGATGGATCCCATTGCGGACATCAACATCAAGAAAGACACCAGCTTTGCCATGTTACTGGCAGCCCAAAGCCGCGGCTATCAACTTTATTATATGGAAATGGCTGATTTGGCGATGGTGGAAGGTGAAGCGCGTGCTTATATGCGTCCGATCACCGTGCGCCAGCATGCCGACGACTGGTTCACCCTAGGCGAAGCCCAAGAATCACCATTGAGCGACCTTGATGTGATTCTGATGCGTAAAGATCCGCCGTTTGATACAGAGTTTATCTACGCCACCTATATGCTGGAGCGTGCCGAAGAAGCGGGTGTATTGATCGTGAATAAACCGCAAAGCCTGCGCGATGCCAACGAGAAGTTATTTACCGCTTGGTTTAATGAATTCACCCCCATCACGTTGGTGACCCGCGATGCCAAACGCCTGCGCGCATTCCACAAGGAGCACGGCGATGTGATCCTAAAACCGCTCGACGGTATGGGTGGCGCGTCGATTTTCCGCCTGAAGCAAGATGATGCCAACGTGGGTGTCATCATCGAAACGCTGACCGATCATGGCCAACGTTATGCGATGGCGCAGAAATATATTCCAGAAATCGTTGATGGTGATAAGCGCATTTTGGTGGTTGATGGCGAGCCAATGCCTTATTGCTTAGCACGTATTCCGCAAAAAGGTGAAACTCGCGGCAACTTGGCTGCGGGCGGCAGTGGTCGCGCACAACCGTTATCGGAAAGCGACTGGAAGATTGCCAACGCAATTGCGCCTGAGCTGAAAAAACGCGGGCTGATTTTCGTCGGTTTGGACGTTATCGGTGACAAACTGACTGAAATCAACGTCACTAGCCCGACCTGCGTGAAAGAGATTGAAGCTGCTTTTGACGTAGACATTACCGGTAAATTGATGGATGCAATTGAACGCCGTATAAGTGAAAACAACAAAGGATAAACAATGAGACTCAAGCGATTTTGCTTTTTAGCTGTTGCCTGTTGGTTACCATTTGTCGCAATCAGCGCTGAAGCGCCGTTAAATCCTACCGCGGCCCCTTCTCGCCCGAAAAACATCGTGATTATGATCGGCGATGGTATGGGCCCGTCCTATACCAGTGCGTACCGCTATTACAAAGATAATCCCGATACGGAAGAGATTGAACAAACCGTGTTTGATCGTTTGTTAGTGGGTATGGCCTCCACTTATCCGGCTCGCGTCAGTGGCTATGTTACCGACTCGGCTGCGGCAGCAACCGCACTGTCGACTGGTGTAAAAAGCTATAACGGTGCCATTGGTGTCGACGTCAACAAGCGCCCGATACCGACGCTATTAGAGCGCGCTAAAAAGCTAGGCTTGAGTACAGGTGTTGCGGTGACCTGCCAAGTGAACCACGCAACGCCAGCTGCGTTTTTAAGTCATGACGAAAACCGTCGTAACTATGATGCGATTGCCGCTAGCTATATCAATACAGATGCAGACTTAATCCTCGGCGGTGGCGAGAAGTATTTTCCAACGCCACTGCGTGAACAGTTTGCCGCAAAGGGTTATCAAGTACTGACTGATTTCGCCGCCCTCGATAGTGTCACGCAACCTAAAGTGCTCGGCCTTTTCGCTGATGTACAGTTGCCTTGGTCGATGGATGAACCTGATGCCCACAAGCTGAGTAAAATGACCACCAAAGCTTTAGAGCTGCTGTCTAACAATCCACAAGGGTTTGTATTGATGGTCGAAGGCAGTCAAATCGATTGGGCCGGTCACGACAATGACGTCGCTGCAGCCATGGGGGAGTTAGATGAATTTGCCCATAGTATTGAGATTGTCGAGCAGTTTATTCGTAGTCATCCCGATACTTTGGTAGTTGTTACGGCCGATCACAACACGGGTGGTATGTCTGTTGGCGCCAACGGCAAGTATGAATGGCATCCTGAAGTTCTGCGTCAGCTTAAGGCCAGCCCCGATGCTATGGCAGCTAACGCGTTGGGCGAAGAACAATGGCGAGACACATTAGCCACCAGTCTTGGTTTCAGTATTGATGATGAGCTCTACGAAAAACTGTCACGCGCCCGAATGCAGGGTAAAAAAGCGCTTTCAGAAGCCATCAAACATGAAATCGATGCGCGCACAAATACCGGCTGGACAACGGGCGGTCATACTGGTGTAGACGTACAAGTGTTTGCCGCGGGGCCAGGTTCTGAGCTGTTCATCGGCAATCAAGATAATACCGATATTGCTAACAAAATTATCAGCTTGCTTCCTAAACCTAAAAAAGAAGCGAAGTAACACAAAGGGCTCTATTGAGCCCTTTTTCATTTGCCTAAGGCTCAGCTTATAATAAGCAAAATTTTTAGTGAGAACGCCGCTTTGTTGACCGCACCTTCTGAACTGCTTATTCGTAATCAACATCTGTTTCAAGACAAGCACACGCTGATACTTAATCACGAAGCGGATCAGTGTGCGGCCCAGCTGGCGAGCATATGTGCCTCAGTGACGACACTAGCGCTCGACTTTAATCATCACCAAGCGTTAACAGCGGCAAATGCGAACGTCACCGCGGAGTTTGGCCACCAGCTTAGCGACTCAAGTGCTAAGTTTGATACCGTTGTTATCTATTTCCCCAAAGCCAAGCCACTGTTGCAATATCTGCTGACCTTGGCGGCATACCACTTGCGCCCAGACGGTGAACTGATTGTTGTTGGCGAAAATAAAGGCGGTATTCGCTCATTCAACAAACTTAAATCGACGTTTTTCGCGCAACCCATCAAGTTAGATAATGCGCGTCATTGTTTGTTATATAGCGCTACCTGCCATAGCCATCCGACTCACATCGACATTAATACATTTGTCAGTCGCTATCCGTTAGTGCTTGGGGAACGCAGTATCACTATCTGCAACATGGTGGGTGTGTTTAGCGAAAAGCAGCTGGATCAGGGAACTGAGCTGCTGCTGCAACACTTAGCCTCGCTAAACGGTAGGGTGTTGGATTTTGGTTGTGGTGCCGGCGTCATATCCGCAGCACTATTGCTACAGCAACCGGAATTACAGCTTGAGTGTGTCGACATCAACGCCATGGCCTTGCTATCTTGCGAATTAACGCTGGCCGCCAATAACATGCAAGCCAAAGTTTATCCCTCAGATGGTTTGGCCCAGACTGAAGGGCTATTTAACGCCATCATCTCTAACCCCCCCTTTCACGATGGTTTGATGAGCACGACTGATATTGCGACACGCTTCGTGCAAGACAGTAAACGACAGCTGGCACCCCATGGCGTATGGCAGATTGTGGCAAACCGCCATCTGCCCTACAGTGACAGTATTGAATCCGCCTTTGGCAATGTAAATGTCGTGGCGGAAAACAACCGCTACAAGGTTTACCAAAATAAGATATAAAACAAACAGTAACAGCCCTAAATAAGACAAAAATCAGACGGCAGTTACATGTTTGTTAACAAAAGAATGCGCAGCATCAAGCACTCTTGATATACTTCGACGTTAAAGTAGACAGCGGTGATAATAAATCAAGTTTGGATAATAATATGCTCACACCAGATCTGCTCCACTTCAGCAGCGATAACTTATTCGCCGAATTGACCTTGGCGCCCAGTACTCATGGGCCAATTTCTGAAAAAGAGCTAGCTCAGCTTTTAGCCCTACCCGAGTTCAACCAGTTATTTCCCATCGAATTTAATATTAAAAAGGCAGTTAAGGATATCAATGCGTTAGCGGCTCAAGACGAGGGCAAGACAACGCAAACCTTTAAGATTGCCGAACGTCGCGATGCCGAAATTTTACTCGAAACCAGTAGCGATAACATGCAAGCCACCATGACCTTGGTTGCTGCGTGGGGTGGCCGCTCAGTGAAATTGCCCGACATCCTGCACAGCCTCAAAGAAAACGGCATTAGCATGGGGCTCTCACGTCTCAAAATTGAAGCCATATTGAAGAGACTCACGCTACTAAAACCCGGTGAAAGTATCAGCAGTGTCATTGCTAATGGTAAACCTGCCGTAAATGGCACCCACGCAAAAATCGAGCGCAAAGTGCCATTAGCCCGTGAGCGCTTGCTACACCCTCAAGAACGCGATGACGGCACCGTCGATATGCGTAACTTGGGCTCAGTGGTAATGGTGAGTCCAAACGATGTATTAATGGTGAAAACTCCCGCAACAGAAGGAAGCAAAGGCTACAACGTACTCGGCGAAGTATTACCCGCGACGGCAGGTAAAGATGTTCAAATGGTCGCAGGTGAAGGGACGCAGTTCGATGCGGCTGATCCCAATAAGTTGATTGCCACGGTAGCAGGCCAGCCAGTAGAAATTAATAACGGCATGCAAGTGGATGATGTGCTGCAGATAAAAAATGTCGATGTAGGCTACGGCAATGTCGATTTTAAAGGCAGTATCCTAATTAGCGGTGATGTGTGCGAAGGCATGCAAGTTCGCAGCTCTGGCGATATTACCGTAATGGGGTTTGTGGAATCTGCGGTATTGCAAGCGGAAGGTGATATTACGGTCAGTAAGGGTGTACTAGGCCGACAATTAGGCGGCAATGAGTTGTCGACCAAGCTTATTGCGAAAGGACAAATCTCCGCCCAGTTTGTGCAATATTCCGAGCTCAACAGTCAGGCCAATGTACTGGTCACCAAACAACTGCTGCACAGTAAGACTGAGACGCAAGGGACATTAACCGTAAGTGATGCCACTGGCCGCCGTGGCGATCTTATCGGTGGTTCGGCCTATGCGGAAAAAGGGATTGTCGCTGTGACTATTGGTGCGACCGCGGATACTAAAACTGAACTTTACTGCGCGATGAAGTTAGATGAGCTTAAACAGCAGTTTAAAGATTTGGATGAAGGTAGCCGCAGTCTCACGGTCGCCAAGCTAGACACCGAAGCCAGGTTGAGACGTCTGCCTCCCAAGGAAGAGTGGCAAGCCGATGCGGTGATGGTAGAGCAAGTGAAAATGATGCTTGCTGAAAAGCATCGTATTGATGAGGAGCTTACTCGAGAAGAAACGGAAAAAGAGATGTTAGCCAAAGAAACCGATGGCTATTACGATTTCTATTTTATTGAATCTAAAAAGCATATCTTCTCTAACGTTGAAGTGCACATTGGGCCCGCAATGCAACGCACCCAACGCGAACACGGACCTTGCCAAGTCCGCAATTTGCACGGTGAAATCCAGTTTGACTACAGCAACAAAAAATAGCGCGGTAATACATTGGCCTGCATTGCATCTGTCACCGCAGGCCGATGAATTACTGGTCATAGAAAGCCAAGATGAACTCAGTGGCTACTTTGGTAACGACCAGCAGTTACTCTTGAATAACGACCTACTGCTGGATAGTCAGCAACACGTCTTTGTCTGGCGAGAAAGTGGCTGGCATCTCAGCGCCAGCGTCATTGATATGGACTGGCTCCAACGACGCGTGCAGCAGCATGTGGCGGCCGCCGATGTCTGCTGCATCAGCAAATTCAGTCTGCATAACCTTCACGACGCCATTACTGTCGTAAAATCTACCTCCTAGACTTCACCCTTCGGAACTGAACGGGCATAATCGCCGCATTAACGTTTTAATGAGAATGTAAGTGGAACTACTCAATATTGAATGTCTTGGTAAGTCGTTGCGGCTTGAAGGATCGTTGGCAGGCTGGCAACAACTCTATTGGGACGAGCAATTAGTCTCGCAAAAACAGCAAAGTACTGCCGACGGACTACGAGTGCATATCTTTCATCTTAACCGCCAAGGTCAAGAAAAACCGCTCGAAATACGTTTGGAAACCGACGTACGCTGGCAGCCATTTTTGCTGGATTATCGTTTACTGGTTGATGAAGAAGTTGTCGTTTCCGGTCAACGCAATACCCAAGATATTGAGCGACAAACTCCGCCACGACAAGAAGCCAGTAGCAGTAAGCCGAAGCCACTTGGCATTTTGGCACTGGGGTTAAAGCTGTTTAAAAGCGCCAAAGTGATCAAGATTGCGCTTGCCGGCGCCAGTGTTGCCGCTTATAGCTGGTTGTTTTCATTCCAGTTCGCCATCGCACTGATTCTGTGTTTGGTAATCCATGAATATGGCCATATTCGCGCCATGAAACGTTTTGGCCTGCAAACTAAGGGAATCTATTTAATTCCTTTCATGGGGGGCTTAGCGGTAAGCGACGACAAGATTAATACTCGTTGGCAAAACGTGGTGATTTCTATCATGGGGCCCACCTACGGTATGCTATTGTCGATTATTGCGTTGGTCGCTTATGAGATAACGGGACTGGAGCTGTTAGCTGGCTTAGCAGTGTTCAATGCACTACTGAATATCTTTAATCTATTGCCGATTTTACCGCTAGATGGCGGCCATATATTGAAGAGTATTGGTTACTCGCAAAATCACCTCACTGGCTTGGTCGTGTGCATCGCAGGCGCTGCACTTGGCGTGTATATCAGTTACGCTTTAGGACTGACATTGCTGGGCATTTTACTGGCAGTGGGCAGTTTAGAAATTCTGCTGGAGTGGAAATATCGTCATCAAAGCCATCTATTGCCTATGGATCGCTACGGGCAATTTGTCTCGGCCGTCTGGTATCTGCTGACTGTTTGCGTATTAGCTGGCATTATTTGGTTTTTAGCCAGCAATAGTGATAACCCTATTATGCAAATCCCTTTGCATATTCTACGAGGCTAATGTCACGCTGCGTTTTGTGAATATTCGGTGGCGTTCGTTTTAGCTCTATGATTAAACGATGTCACCGAACTTACCACTTTGATAATCACGCACAGCTTGCATGATTTCAGCTTGAGTGTTCATCACAAACGGCCCCATTTGCACTACCGCTTCCCCGATAGGATTACCAGCCAGAACTAACATGCCAGCTCCGGCCTCGCCTGCACGGATATCAGCGACGGTTTGGCTATCAATCACCAGCAAACTTCCTGCATTAATAGCAAGCCCGGTTGGCAGTCGTAAGCTGCCATCATAGATATAAACCGCACTAAAACCGTACTGAGACAGATTGAGCGACGCTGAGGCATTTGCCGCTAAACTCAGATCGGCAAGAGCGCTATTGGCAGCCAACTGTGTCAGTGGGCCAGTTGCAGTTTGCTGATTGAAGTGCCATTGTCCTGCCAGTAAGTAGAGTTCACAGCCCTCACCAGCAAGCGTTGCATGATGCAGTTCGCCTGTGTCTTGGTACTGTGGCGGACGCATCTTGTCCTTGGCAGCCATATTGATCCAAATCTGAAATCCATGCAGGCCATCTTTTGCATCCGCCAATGGCATTTCCGAATGCACAACGCCACGTCCGGTGCTCATCCACTGCACCTTGCCAGCACGAATCGCTTTGACATGCCCCATCTGGTCACGATGTTCAAAGCCACCTTTACGAATGTAGGTGAAGGTTTCCATGCCGCGATGGGGATGAGGAGGAAAGCCCCCCACATAGTCCTTTTCATCATCCGAGCGGATTTCATCGAGCATTAAATAAGGATCTAACGCTAGGCGTTGAAAGTCGGCGACCCGACGAATATTGACGCCATCACCATCTTGAGTCGCTTGAGAATTGATAACTTGCAAGACACGCATAGAAAGCTTCCACTAGATAAAAATTACTAGTGAAAGACTAGTTGCAAAAAATAACGAATAAAAGCGCGATAAACCGCAAGGGTTATTCGATTAAATAGAAGCGTTAGCAGTTGAAAGGCGTTGCGGGTAAACCTTTGACCCCAACATTCAGTTCAAACAAACAACCCGCCTGAGGATACTTGAGACGCTGTTGTAAGCTAAGCCCTTGGTATGCAGTGGTGACAAAAAGTTTATCGAGATTTTCACCACCAAAACAAACGTTCGTTACTTGAGGTACTGGTAGCTCAACACGGCGATCAATGGTGCCATCAGCGTTAAAACGCACAATGCCATGCCCGCCCCATTGCGCAACCCATAAACCACCTTCGGCGTCCATTACCATACCGTCAGGACAGCCCATCGCGTCATCAAATATCGCAAATGGTTCTTTAGTAATTGGCATACCGTGAGAATCGAGCTTAAAACGATAGACAGTACGTTCCGAACTGGAGTTGTGGAACATGGTGCGACCATCTGGCGTTACCACTGGCCCATTGCTCACCACGTAGCCATCGTCCACCACTTGTGGTCGCTGTGACATGCTCGCCATACGGTATAGTTTACCCGTTGGCTGCTGCTCACTATCATCCATAGTGCCAAACCAGAGACATCCGGAAGGGTCAACCGAGGCATCATTGAGTCTATTTGAACTAGGTTCAGGCGGCTTAGCAATCGCTGTGCGGCTACCCGTGACAAAATCGACACAGTAAATACCGCTGGCAAAACCCGCCACCATTTGCCCTTTGGCGCTGTGAACAACCCAGCATACAGACTCTTCAAAAGTACGATACTGATGAGCTTGTGATTGCGGATCAAACTGATGAATGCGGTGGCGACGAATGTCGACCCAGTAGAGGCAGTTGTCGAAACTATTCCAGTGTAATCCCTCACCTAACTGGCAAGGAAATCCCCAACACTTACGACCGTGAAACAGATCTTGATGATAATTCGATAAAAAAGCAGTTCTCCGGGTTACCCCGGAGAACCTGAACGCCTGTTCGCCCCCCATAGGCACAGACTGGATATCGCTATCAAAAAGGTTACTGGTTTTCACTATTCCGACACTGATTATTTATTTTCACTTTAAAGAGTGAAATTAATTTATGTCTTAGTAATAAAATTACAGCCAGACAAATAAAGCTTCGCAAAAATATTCTAATTAATGATTAGATGCTGCTACCGCTCCCCAAATATGTGTCTAATGATGCCTGTAATCTGGAATAAAATGAATCTTTTTTACATCAACAACTATAGACTTTGGTCTAATTAAAAACGCCATTTTACGTTTTAATTAAATAACTTGTTGATTTAGCGAGTGATCAAAAATGGTATTAGCGAAAGGTAGAATTAAATAGTGAGATCGCTTTCACATTTAATTGCTGTTAGGAAAAGAAGGAGGCAATTCCAGAGAGTAATGAGGCCAGCAATGTCAGCTTTCTCACGATGTCATTGTTGATATACCCCTGCATAAATTCTGACATCAACCAGCCAAGCAAAATCGCCGGAATACACTGAATAAACAACACCACATCAGAGTAGCCAGCAGAACCGGCATACCACAGCACAATAAGACCAAATATATTGATATATAAAAAGAAAATACTGAGATTAGCTTTAATTTTATTGTGCTCTGCTGACTGATACAACAGCCCCATTGGAGCGCCACCAGCAGAGGTTGTGGTTCCCATAAATCCTGACAGGGTACTAGCGAGGATATTAGTAAATACATTTATCACTGGTTTATGGCCAATAAATGAGGCAATAACACCAAGAATAATACTAGTACCTAGTAGAAACTTATAATGATGGGGCTCGATATACAGCATTACGATTCCCGCAATACCGACCCCTAATGTGCCGCCGAGCACAGAAACAGATGTTTGTTTGACATCGATCGCACGAATATTTCTGACTGACAATAGTAAGGTGAGAAATAATGCATTGAGAATCATTGGGGCAGGCACTAATTGCGGATATATTAAAAATAGGACGGGGGCACAAAGTAAGCCAAGACCGAAGCCAATGACACTTTGCAAACAGGCACCAACCATTAGCACCAGATAAACCCACACCATATCAGTCAATCTGAATTACCTATTATTATGTATATTATGCAGAGTGTACCGAACACCACTAAAGCCCCAACTTAGGATACTCGGTCGATATAATAAAATTATTATAATATAATTAATTGGGTGCGCAAACGCAGAAGTTAATTAAATGTAATTATTGAGACATAGCACGAGTTGTTATATCCAACCGCCATCCACAATTAAGGTCTGCGCCGTTAACATCGCACTTTCATCAGACGCCAGAAACAATGTAGCGTTGGCAATATCATCAGGCTCGAGTTTTTCTTTAATACACTGATTATCTTGGATCTCCTGCATCATATCAGGGGTTAACCAATGCGATAATTGTCGCTCGGTGATCACCCAACCAGGAATCAGTGTATTGACGCGAATATGATTTTTACCAAACTGCTTTGCGAGCGTACGAGTTAGACCTTCCAGTCCAGCTTTAGCCGTGGTGTAGGCAGGCATACAAGCCTGTTTGATATGCCAACTGATTGAACCGAGATTAATAATGCTGCCACCGCCCAAACGCTCCATTTGAGGTGCGACAGCTTGCGCAGTGAAGAAGCAAGGACGTAGGTTAATCGCCATGCGATCGTCCCAGTATTCCACCGAGACATCTTCCACTTCATGACGCGTATCATCAGCTGCATTATTGATTAATACAGAGATATCACCCTGTTGCTGCTGAACCTGTGCAATCGCCTGTTGCAAGGCAGCGACATCGCGAATATCGCAATGAATAAAGGTAGGATCCCAGTCGAACTTTCCGCTAAGGCTTTGGCACAGGGCAAGACTTTCTTCATCGGCAATGTCGACAAAGCTTACCTTAGCCCCCTGCTCACAGAAGCGCTCGACCATAACGGCGCCAATGCCAGCGCCACCACCTGTGATGAACACGCTTTTGTCTTTCAGACAGGGATAGCGAGTTCGACCCTTAGATTGAATACTCATTTTCAATACGACCTGTAAGGCAATAGCGTCATACTACCGATAAAGCTATTAAGCCTCCAGTTTAGAATTGAGCTCGTTCTCAATAACCGCCATCGCTTCTTCAATCAATGCATTCATCTGCTTACGCGCAACCTCGGGTTGCCGAGCAGCAATTGCATCATAAATCACAGCGTGATCTTCGGCGACGCTAACATCGCTGCCCTTGGCCGGAGTAGTATGTTGAATACTGACGCCCAATGCAGTGTTGATGAAGTCGCGTAAGTGGAAGAAGAAACGGTTACCGCTGGCTTGCAGAATACTGGTGTGGAAAGCTAAATCAGACTCATGCAAGGTTTGATTAGGCGTTTTGGCGGCTTTGCGCATGTCTTCCAACGCCGCGGCAATATTGGCAATGTCTTCATCTTTACCATATTGCGCAGCAAGTGCGGCGGCTTGCGGTTCAATTGCCAAACGTACCTGTAGAAACTCTTTTAACACCTGTAGTGAAGGACCACTCTCTAACATCCAATTTAGCACGCTGGTGTCATACAGGTTCCAGTTGCTTGGCGATTCAACCCGGATACCTTGTCTTGGGCGAGACGAAATCAAGCCTTTTGCCGCCAGCATTTTTACCGCTTCACGAATGGCGGTACGACTGATGCCGTACATATCACACAACTGGGCTTCGGTAGGCAACCCTGTGTTTATATTATATTTTCCGGCGACAATCGCTTTACCCAACTCGTTGGTTACTCGCTGTGACAAATTCAAATTTTCAAGCCTTGCCATGGGATGTCCTTTAACAGAGTGAGCTCAATCATAGTACAATAGTTTTTTTCCACAACAAGTCAATTAGTTACGCCTTTCTTAAGCGCTGGCTCACAGATTATTTGTGTAGAATTTGAACTTTTACTAATTTCCTATTCAATCAAAGAATAAAGAAATCATATTACAAACAACTATGATGCCACAGCTGGTAACAAAATAGCGCATAGTTAACTGCAGGAATTTCTTAATTAACTTTATTTTATATTATAATATGCTCTAAGCTCTGATAAGCAGGAGAACTGTATTGATGATGGGGATCGTCAATACAGATACGATAAAGCACAAACGGAAAACGAAAATATGGTTGAACTTAGTACCTTAGACTGGCTGGTACTCGGTGGCTTTTTTATATTGCTGGCGGGTGTAGTCGTAATGTCGTTAAGACAAAAAGAGGAAGATACTGCTGACTATTTTCTCGCCGGGCGTAACGCCAGCTGGATTGTTATCGGTGCCTCTATTTTCGCTTCAAACATTGGCTCTGAACATCTGGTAGGCCTATCAGGTTCGGGCGCTGAAACTGGGATGGCAATGGCGCACTGGGAGTTGCAGTCATGGATCATTCTGTTGCTGGGCTGGATATTTGTGCCCTTCTATTGGAGCTCCAAGGTTTACACCATGCCGGAGTTTCTCGAACGCCGCTTCAATGCCAAATGCCGCACCTTCCTGTCGGTAATTTCCTTAGTCAGTTATGTACTCACCAAGGTTGCCGTAACCGTTTATGCAGGCGGTGTCGCATTTAAAACCATTCTTGGTATCGAGTCCATCTGGGGCATCGACTTCTTCTGGGTTTCGGCCATCGGCTTGGTGGTTATCACCGGTATCTACACAGTACTGGGTGGCATGAAGGCCATCATGTGGACATCCGTTCTGCAAACGCCAGTCCTGATTATCGGTTCGTTGGTGATTCTGGTAGTTGGTCTGGAAACACTTGGCGCTGGTAACGGCATGATGGCCGGTTGGGATGTTGTGGAAAAAGTGAATGGTGACAATATGCACCTGATCCGCTCCGCAGCCGATGCTAACTTCCCATGGCCAGGCATCATCTTCGGTTCCTTTATTATTGGTTTCTGGTACTTCTGTACCGACCAATACATTGTACAGCGCGTGCTTTCCGCCAAGGGCATCAAAGAAGCGCGTCGCGGGACGATGTTTGCTGGTTACTTGAAACTGTTACCTGTGTTTATCTTTTTGGTTCCTGGCATGATTGCCGTGGCATTGAAGCAAACAGGTGCTATCAGCTATGACACCTCAGACCAAGCCTTCCCAACACTGGTGGCGCAACTGCTGCCTGCAGGCGTAAAAGGCATTGTGATTGGTGGCTTGGTTGCCGCCTTAATGAGTTCACTGGCGTCTTTATTCAACTCTTCGGCAACCCTGTTTACTATCGATTTCTATAAAAAATATCGTCCAGATTGCAGCGAAAAGAAACTGCTGCAAGTTGGCCGTATCGCCACCGTCGTCGTGGTGGTATTAGGGATTGTGTGGATCCCCGTGATGAAAGCGATTGCCGATGTACTCTATGAATACCTGCAGAGCGTGCAGTCACTTATCGCACCGGGCATTGCCGCTGTGTTCGTCATGGGTCTGCTCAGCCGCAGAATCACCCCAGATGCCGGTTTCATCGGTATGGTCGTTGGCTTCATTCTTGGCATGATCCGTCTGGTACTGTTGCCGTTTAAAGAGAGTGTGGCTGGCACTCCGTTGGCTTGGGTAGTTGATATGAACTGGCTCTACTATTGCGTCATGCTGTTCGTGATTGTGTGTGCCGTTATCATTGTGACCAGTATGTTCACTAAGTCTGCCAGCGAGGAGCAAATTCAAGGCTTGACCTTTGGTACCTTAGGCAAAGGCACCATGAAAGAAGTTATCGACGGCTTGGATAAGTGGGACTATATCCACACGATTGGTATTCTGGGTATCACCGCCTTTATCTACTGGCGCTTCTGGTAATTACCAAACACACTGTCAATCCAAAGAGCTGCCAAACGGCAGCTCTTTTTGTATTTATCGCCGTCCATTATGCTAATTCCGCACGGTCGAAGATTAACGAATATTTAGCAAAAGCCGTTATAAAGCGGGCGCTTAAACCGAGTAAGATAGGGTTCTGCGTCAGATCGCGGAATTGCGTTTTATTGTTATTATTGTAATACATATATGCTACCATCCCGAGTTGGGGAATCTCAGGTTTCGGACGAATACTTATTTGATAGGAAACGATTCATGAAGGCGATAGCAAAACTTGCCGCAGCAACACTATTAGCGTTGGGCGCCAGCCATGCTGCACAAGCAACTCAAGTAGAAGTGCATGATCCAGTAATGACCAAAGAAGGCGATACCTATTACGTATTTAGCACAGGTCCCGGCATTACTTATTATCAATCAAAAGACATGAAGCACTGGCAACTCGTGGGACGTGTTTTTCAACATGATCCAACCTGGGCACATAGGGTTGCGCCAACGTTTGATGGCCACATCTGGGCACCCGATGTTTACCACAAAGATGGTAAGTTCTATGTCTACTATTCTGTGTCTGCTTTCGGTAAAAACACGTCCGCGATTGGAGTTACGGTAAATAAAACACTCGACCCTAAATCCCCAGATTACCACTGGGAAGATAAAGGTATTGTGGTGGAATCAGTACCAAATCGCGATGATTGGAATGCTATCGACCCCGCCATTGTTGAAGACGATGACGGTACGCCATGGATGAGTTTTGGCTCATTCTGGGATGGGTTGAAACTGGTCAAACTGGATGCCAATCTGACCAAAGTTGCTGAGCCAGAAGAGTGGTACAGCATTGCCAAACGTCCACGCGATGTGAGCCTGCCGGGCACTGAAGCAGGCAACGGCGCCATTGAAGCACCTTATATCTTCAAGAAAAATGGCTACTACTATCTGTTCGTTTCCTTTGATTTATGCTGCCGTAAAATGGACAGTACCTACCACATCATGGTCGGTCGCAGTAAAGATGTGAAAGGCCCATATCTGGATAAAAACGGCCACGATATGATGCAAGGTGGTGGTTCACTGGTGCTGAAAGGCAACAAAGATTGGGTCGCTTTAGGTCATAACGCGGCGTACACCTTTGATGGTAAAGATTACTTAGTATTCCACGCCTATGAAACCGCAGATAATGCACTGCAGAAACTGCGTATTTTGGAAATGAAATGGGACAATGACTGGCCAGTTGTCGACCCTGCCGATCTCAATAAAAACACCACAGTATTAGAGAAATAGGCCACATTTCTGCCATAAAAAAGCCCTGCATTGCAGGGCTTTTTGTTATTTATAGCGCGTTATTTTGACGCTGCTTTCAACAAACGAATACCATAAATACCCCCAGCAGTAGAGCCAGGCTTCGCCACAAACTTGAGACGATAGCCATTACTACTGACCATATTGGCTGGGATCTGATAATCCACCTGGTACATGTTGTCGCCGTGGCCGGGTTTCATCTCCACCGTTTGCAGTAACTTATCATTCAGCAAAATATCAAAGGTTCGGTTGATATCACCACCAAAGTAAGTAATACGCAAGGTGTTAGCCTCGCCTTGCTTATCTGCTAGATCATACGCAAACCAGTCACTGCTATCACGCCAGTGCACGCCTTTATTGACGCCAGCACGACTGCCTTCACCAGCAAAATTATGCTCAGCTTCAGGTTGTTGCTCACCTGGATTAATCTTATCCAACGTTTGCTTAGCAAGACGCTCAGCGGCCGCCTCTTTAGCTTTTGCTGCCGCCATAAACTCAGGGTACTTAGCAGCCGACATTTGCGGCAGATAGACTTCATAACGGCTTTCATGGATACGGAAGAATGGTACCAAGTCGATCTTCTTCGGCTCATCTTTTTCACGCACCCCTTGCTCGGCTTCAAAGGCAAGCTTATCGCCCGGCAAACGCTTCAAACCTTGCAAGAAAGAGGTCGGCTCACCCACCATAATTGGCAGCGCCTCAGGCGGACAGGTTGGCCCTGCAGCAATATGCCCCATTCGACTGCCATCAGCGATGTACTGCAGCTTTTCGTTTGCAAAAGGTTCCACTTTTGACGCCAACACCACAGGGCCATAAAGCACTGAGTAGTAGTTGCTGCCATCGGGCAGTTGCTCCAGCGTTGGTTTCACGCCGAAGGAAAACGCCAAGGTGTCGCCCTTGTGCCAAGTACGCTCAAGGGTGAGATACCCGGCTCGACGTTGTTCAGCTTTCACCACTTTGCCATTGAGTAACAACTCTGGCGCCACGCCATTCATCCACGCGGGAACGCGAATACTGATAGCTTGCTTGCCCTTCCCGGCCGCTTTGTCGATGGTTAACGTCATCGAATTTTGGTCAGGGAAATGTGTTGCTTGTGTCAGCGTAAGACCTTGTGCTTGCCAATTCAGCGTCGAGCCAATAAACAAGTTAATTAACAGCTCATTATCTTCATGGGCATAGATCATCTCACCATACTTGCTATGGTTCTCGATACCAGAACCAACACAGCACCACATCGATTTATCCACATTGGAATAAACCCGATAATGCCCCGGACGCATCGCAGTGAAATACACCAAGCCGCCGTTGTCGGGGTTCTGTGAAGACAAGATATGGTTGAAAGTTGCACGCTCATAGAAGTCGAGATAACGGCTATCGCCACTCTCTTGGTACAGTATTTTACTGAGCTTGAGCATATTGTAGGTGTTACAGGTCTCTGGCCCTTCCACGTCTTCTACCATACTGGTGAAGTCTTTTGAGTCGTGGAAATGCTCGCGCACACTGTTACCACCAATCGACACAGAACGATGCTTAGTCACGGTTTCCCAGAAGAATTCCGCTGCATCGTGCCAATCTTGTTTGTGTTCTTCCTCACTGACACGCAGATATCCAATCACTTTTGGAATTTGGGTGTTCGCATGTAAGCCGTTGAGCTTATCTTCATGTTTCAGCAAAGGATCGAGGATAATCTTTTGCGAGAATTGCTCTGCCAGCTTCAGATAATCTTTATCGCCGGTGATGTCATACATGTCGGCAAACACTTCGTTCATGCCACCATGTTCTGAAATCAACATGGTTTGGATCTGCTCATTACTCAGGTGAGCAACTAAGGCTTTTGCCCACTCACCTAAGTCCACCAGCATCACTTTTGCCAGTTCATTGTGCCCGTGAACATAAGCATCACGAATGCCAGCAAACGTCTTATGAATATTGTACCAAGGCACCCAATGGTCATTGAGACTGAACAGATCGGCTTTGATCTTACCCGCTTTAATATCGGCCCACATCTGCATGCCGCCAGGAATACCACCTACGTAACCATTCGCGTTTTTCAGCTGCGCTCGGCGTAACTCGCTAATCATATAATCGAGACGACGCTTCATCTCAGCATCGCCAGTGGCTTCATAAGCCAAGCTTAACGCTGACAGATAATGTCCGCCGATATGACCATCGAGACCGGTATTTTCCCAGTTACCATAAGATTCAGCTTTGGTTGGCAAGCCCGCTTCGCGCAAAAATGGCGACAACAACTTGTCAGGTTGCAGCTGTTCTATGTAGTGAATATTGGTTTGTTGTGCGTGAGCGAAAGGACTGCCGGAAGTGAGTCGAACCTGTTCCAGCGGGAACAGTTCCATCGCCGCGACATTGGTGCTACATGCCATAGCGACCGCAAATGCCAGCGGCGAAACAAGCTGCCCGAAACGGGCAGCTTGCAGACGACTCATGCGAACCCGGGTTTGCCAAACACTGGCATCCCGGCCTCATTCCATATTGTTGGTGCTTTCACCCATAGCGGCTGATTGCAATTCATCATTGATTACTTAGCTCCGGTCGCCAGATTAACGTCATCAGTTGCTGCTAGCTCTTGCGTTTGATTCGATGTTTCAAACTGAACATCTAAGTGAGTCAACAGCTCTTGGTATTCGTCGTCGGTAATGTGGTACTTCATCATCAGCGCACCATTAATGAAGTGGAACACCCCAGGAATGACGGTCAACATGAGTGAAATGCCCAGCAGAGAGCTGGTAGATTGCGCTTGGTCAGCAACATAACCGAATTGCGTCAGTAACCAACCGACAACGGCACCGGCAACCCCCATCCCCGCTTTTTGGAAGAACGAGATACCACCGAACGCCAAGCCAGCCACACGTTCACCCGTTTTAACTTCACCGTAGTCCACCGCTTCCACAATGGCAGACCAAAATACTGGTGCGTGCAGATCCACTACAAACGACAGCAGGAAGTACAATACAAACGCGGTCACCACATCATCAGGGCCGCCGACCATAAAGAACATCAGCGCACTGATCACACCCACTGCCATTTGGCTGTAACGGAACAGTTTCAGTTTGCAGTAACGTTTGGTGATCCAGGTAGAAGCCACCATCGCAAGAATCGCTGCGACAACCCCAGTACCAAGGAACATGCCTTTGTCTGTATGCAGGTAGTATTGTGCGTAGTAGATCGCAATGGAGTTACGGATAACGTAACCCACGGTCCCTAGCAGGCACACGCCGCAAAGGATCATCATCTGGTCATTTTTGAGCAGATACTTCATCTGGCTGGAGATAGGCTTAGGATCAACGTTGTGCTCCAGACGTTCTTTGGTCGAGAAGAAGCAGAATAGCAGCAGGCCAATCCCCAACAGCGCCATCAGCCCCATTGACATCTTATAGCCCAGCGCTTTGTTGCCTTCCCAAATTGCGGCATCGGCCAGTTTAGGCACCACAATCGAGACTAAGAAGGCCGCAATTTTGGCAAAAAACAAACGATAACCGTTGGCAGACAGACGTTCTTTAGGATCGTCAGTCAACACACCAATCAGCGAGATATAAGGAATGGTGACACCAGTAAACATCAGGGTGACGAGGGTATATGTCGCGTATGCGTATGCCAGTTTAAGGTTGTAATCAAAGTCTGGCGTGCTGAACGTCAGGAAGATTGAAACCCCGAATGGGACAGATAGGAACAACAGGTAAGGACGATAACGTCCCCAGCGTGTGGTGACCTTATCCGTGATTGTGCCCATGATTGGATCGGCAATACCGTCCAAAATACGCACAATCAGAAACATTACCCCCATATCTGTGGGTTTAAGACCAAAAATATCAGTATAAAAGAAAGAGATAATCAGGAAAAATGACGATATCACGACGTTAACCGCCATGTCACCGGCACCAAAACCGACCTTCTCAAACGTTGACAACTTGAACGAACTCATGATTTCTCTTCCATTCCAATTTTGTCCCAGGGCAGCAAACCAGCGGCGAAACCGTCGTTAGCACTACTGCCTCTCCCCGGCGTTCAAATACTTCTGCTGAAATCTAGCAGAAATACAGAAGCGATAGAATAGTTAAATACTATTATCATACCAATGATATGACAATGATTTCCGCCACCCGTCGAGCGGGTTTGCAACACTGTTCACATATCAGAATGCCGCAGCACTGTGGTGACTGAATCTAACAGGAAACGCCCCACTTTCCGAGCAATAAAAAGCCCCGCAGAGCGAGGCTTTAATGGGGAGATGAGATGTTTAAGCGATTACATTGAGTAACGGATACCTAAGCCGAAGGTACGGCTGTAGATAGCAGTTCCTGCGTTGAAGACGTTTTCATCTTCATAGTATTGCTGGAACTTCTCGTTGGTGATGTTAGTTGCATCAAATGTCACCACCAAGTCATCTGTTACGTTATAGCTGAACTGGAAGTCCAAGCTCTTCTCTGGACGACGGTACACGCCACGTGGGTTAGCAAATGAACCAGAGTCGTAACCATTCAGGAACGCATCACGCCATACATAAGACAGACGAGTGCTGAAGTCTTCTTTTTCATAAATCAATACAGCACTGTATGAAGAGTCAGACACACCGAAGATATCACGGGTGGTGTAACCATTCAGCGAACCATCTGCTTCATAGTTAGGCAGATCTTGTGATGAATCCAAGAAAGTACCACTTGCCTGAATACCAAAGCCATCTAACCAGCTTGGAACATTTTCAAGGAAGTATACGCCACCGATTTCAATCCCTTTCAACACACCGTTTGATGAGTTGTCAGGCATACCAACGATGTATGGATACAATTCACCGTCATCGTTCTCGTGCATTACGCGACGCAGTGAGCTATATACGAAGCCCTGAATATCACGGTAGAAGTAAGTACCGTACACAGAACTACCTTTACCGAAGTAGTATTCCAGCGAGAAGTCGTAGTTCTTAGATTCAACTGGTTTCAGGTCTTTGTTACCACCACTACCAGTACCATAACCAATGTTAGTTACGTCATCGTAGTAACGGACGAAGCTGTTCAATTGGTCGAAGTTAGGACGACGCAGCGTTTCGGTATATGCAAAACGCGCCAGCAAGTCATCAGTCAGGTGATAACGCATTACCAAGTTTGGCAGGAATTTGCTGCTGCTGTTGGTTGCGTCACTGGTGTTTTCTTCACCTTCGGCGGCATCCACGTTGAAGAAGGTCATATCCGCTTTTGCGTGTGTGTAACGCACACCAATTTGACCATCTAAACGCTTACCAAACAGTTCAGTTTCGAAATCACTTTGTGCGTAGAACGACCAAGTGGTTTGCTCGATATCGAACGTTTGTTCAAGATCTAACTGACCCGCGTTAGCATCAGAATAGAAACCATACAGCTCACGATAAGCGTCACGGTTTTTCCACAGCTCATGACCATTGATGGTTACCCAAGAGCTAGGAATATTAGCTTCGCCATCAAAGAATCCGCTGTTGGTGTGCAGCATGCTTGGGTCCAGATCAGCCAGATTTTGCTGATTGTAACCATCTAAGCCGCGGGTATAGTCTTTAGCGGTACGCAAGTCATAGCGCAGACCCGCTTTAGCCTTGGTAAAGATGCCCCAATCCAAGTACAGATCAGCATCAAAGGTGTAAGTCAGCGCATCGCCTTTGCTCTTACCACCGTTGTCATACATCTGTGCAGTGTTCCACATTGACGGATCGGTCAAGGCAACTGACTCGCCACCTTCTCCAGTCAGAACGTCCCACGCCAGAGTGCCATCTTTTTCGTTAAAGTTAACGTCCAGATATGGCAATACGGTATCGGTACGCATCGCCAGGAATTCAGTTTTGTATTCGCTGGTTTGGTATACCAACTCAGACTTGATAGTGGTATCAGCACTCAGATCCCACTTACCACCCAAGGCAAACATGTAGGTATCAGTTTGGCTCTTGGTTAAATCACCAGAGGTGAATGAGTACGGTGCACCTAAGCCACGAGAGTGAATTACGTTGGTGCCGTCATACAGCTCTGGATAAGTGCTGGCAGGAGCGCCCCACCAGTCAGCAAATGAGAACAGCAGGTTGTTGAAGCTCTCATTACGGTAACCATTGTAGAAACCTTCAAACAGGTATTCAGAAGTATCGTTAGGAGCCCATTGTAATGACAAGTTAACTGCTGGGCGTTCACGCTTACCAGTGAAATCACTTTGGAAAATCGCGTCACGAGACAACAGATATTCTACGTCGTCACCAGTGGCTGAATCATGGATGGTTGAACCCGGAGTTGTGTCTAGACCATGTTCTAAGCCAGGTGTCCAGTCATAGCGGTCTGGGAACATACGTTCAAGGTTGTCAGCGCGGAAAGGTACAAATGCACCTGGAGTTGCGCTTTGGTCGCGGTAATTAGTGCGGGTGTAAGACACGTTCAACAACGCACCTAATTCACCGATAGAGCTGTCCCAACGGTTACTCACCAGAGCACTGACGATAGGATCTGTTTTTTCAGCTTGATCTTGATAAACGCCCCGGGCGTTCATTACGAATTTAGCGCCTTCAAAGTTAAATGGCCGTTGAGTACGCACATCTAACTGACCCGCAATACCACTTTCCAACTGGCTGGCAGAACGGGTTTTATAGACTTCTACAGTTTCCAGCAAAGCGGCTGGAATATCGGCAACCGCCAGTGAGCGGCCTGCTGCAGTAAACATTTCACGACCGTTAACAGTCGTGGTGACGTCAGTCAGACCACGAATGGTCACAGTGTTAACTTCACCAGAAGCACGGTCAGTTACCTGTACGCCGGTCACGCGTTGCAAGGCTTCGACTACGTTGTTATCTGGGAATTTACCGATATCTTCGGCAACGATTGCATCAACAACTTGGACGTTTTGACGCTTGAGGTTAACGGCTTTGTTCAAACTGCTACGAATACCAACAACTTGAATGACTTCCATGTCATCTGCAGCTTGTTGTTCCTTAGTTGCAGCATTGTCTTCAGCTGCAAAGGCAACTTGGCTAGACAACGCCAACAGAACGGCACTTGCCAGATAGGTCTGCTTAAACATCTGTTTGTTCTCCGGTAGTTATTATTTGAGCCGGTAAGCCTTCGACACCAACCAGACTTTCCGGTCTTGCGTCTTACTCCTGTTGCCGCATGTTGCCCCCAACGATAGCAACAAGAGTTAAGAATATGTTATTCGTGTAAAATACTATTGTATGACTATTGAACTGTCAACTGAGAGGATCTCAATAGTTGATCGTAGATCTCACTTTGTGGCGAAATCAGATTATAGCGGACAATTTATCACAAGATGTTGTTTTTAAATGAATAAAACAAGAAACATTTAGATACACATAGCAAAATCACAGTCTATTAGACTAAGGTATTAGCACGAATAACACGCCCCTTCTCAGCACGGTTATTAAGCAACATTGTGGTAACAAAACCACCTTTTTAAACGGAAAAGCCGCATATTTTCGCCACTTAACATTGCAGGAAATTTCCTTTTTACAACAATTAATTAAGCTAAATTTAAGCAAAAATGCACGCGAATTATTGACCAATAAAAAAGCATATTCAGTGCTTATTTTCCGGTGCGTAACAAAGTGTGAGGAATGTTAAACAGATCAAATATGGCGCTTTATTGGGCGTGTATTGCTGCACAACGTTGTGCAACAAAGTGTCCATACGGAAATTTTGATTTACAGCAGGTATGGCGGGAATTGTGTGTTGTTAGCTTGTCCATCTAGGTTTTATTGCCAGCGCAATAAAAAAAGAGAGCCCGAAGGCTCTCTCTTTATGACAAATGGGCCAATGCCTTAGAAGCTGTAACGTACACCAAGAGAGAACGTACGGCTGTATAGACTCGTGCCATAGTTGTACATATCAGAGTACTCATAGTATGACTGATACAACTCATTGGTCAGGTTGGTAGCGTCAAAGGTGACAACAAAGTCATCAGTCACGTTATAGCTCAGTGACATATCTAAGCTTTGCTCAGGCTTGCGGTAGATACCACGTGGGCTTGCGAAGGTAGTACCGTCATAACCAGCCAAGAAGTCATCACGCCATACATAAGACAGACGCGCACTGAAGGTGTCTTTATCGTAAATCAGCACAGCACTGTATGACTTGTCAGATACACCGAACATGTCACGGGTGTTGTAACCAATCAGCTCACCAGTTTCAGTGTTGAACTGTGGAATGTCTTGTGATGAATCCAAGAAGGTAGCACTCAACTGAGTACCGATACCATCTAACCAGCTTGGCAGACCTTCTGGGAAGTACACCGCACCCAACTCGTAACCTTCCAGTTTACCGTTAGAGGTGTTACCTGGGCGGCTAACAATATAGTCGTAAGCTTCAGTTTCACCCGGCTCAACGTGATCACGTTCTAGCGTCAGTGAGTCATAGGTAAAGCCGTTAATGTCGCGGCGGAACCAAGTACCATAGATAGAGCTACCGTTACCGAAGTAGTACTCTAACGACAGGTCATAGTTTTTAGACTCAACCGGTTTCAGATCTGGGTTACCACCACTGGCGTTACCACGAGTATCAGTTTGGTTTGAACCACCTGACAGGTTTTTGGTGTAAACCACGTTAGGGTTCAACTGATTGAACTCAGGTTGGCGCAAGGTTTGGGTATAAGCAAAACGCGCCACTAAATCATCGGTCAGCCACAGACGTGCGATAAAGTTAGGCAGGAACTTGTCATTGCTGCCACTACCAGTATCAGTTGCCGTCAGAATGTTAGCCGCTTCATCGCTTTCATAGCGCATAAACTTCAGATCATTTTCGGTGCGGGTATAACGTACACCGATTTGACCATCAATACGCTTGCCAAACAGCTCAGTTTCATAATCAGACTGTACATAGGCTTCGTAAGTTTTCTCAGTAATATCGAACACTTTACGCAGCGCTAGTTCATCAGCTGGCAGGCCATAGAACTCACGATAGTAGTCGCGGTTTGCATACAGGCTTGGGCCATGTGGCACAATCCAGCTTGTTGGCACATCGCCTTCACCATCAAAGAAGTATGGGTTAGCGTACGCGATATCAGAACTCAGCTGTTCACCGTCATGGTTGACGTAGTTAGAGTTATCAACACCGCGAGTCTTAGTCGTAGCACCACGGTTTTCATAGCGCACACCAAACTTAGCTTTGGTCAGAATGCCGAAGTCTAAGTAGTAGTCGCCGTCTAAGGTGAACTGAATAGAATCGCCTTCATCTTCGCCACCGTTGTCATACAAGGTGCCGTAGTTCCATTGGCTCTGAGTCAGATCAACTTGTGTGGTGTAATCATCTTCCACAATCGCCCAGCTTGGAATACCGTTGCCGTCGTTGTAATTAACCGCGACATTAGGCAAACCAATGGCGTTAGAACGCATGGCGATGAAGTCAGTTTTGTATTTACTGGTTTGATAAACCAATTCTGATTTCAACTGCAGATCAGATGAGATATCCCATTTACCGCCCAACGCAAATACATAGCTGTCGGTGCTGGATTTAGAATAGTCACCAGAACTCCAAGCAGCAGGACTGCCTACAACGCGAGATTTTACGACGTTAGTGCCATCGTAGAATTCCATTGGTGCATCGTAATCCAGATTGCCCCACCAGTCGGTGTAGCTGAACAACATAGAGTTAAAGCTTTCGTTACGATAACCGTTGTAGAAGGCTTCAAACAGATATTCAGAGGTATCGTTAGGTGCCCATTGCAATGACAGGTTAACCGCTGGACGTTCACGCTTACCGGTGAAGTCGTTTTGGAATACCGCGTCACGCGACAGGATATAAGGCACACCTTGCTGATAGACGTTGCCGTCACCATCGGTCAAATCAAACGTTGGTAGCTCACCATTGGCGCCCAGTTGGAATGGCACACCATTGTCTAAACCCATCGGCCAGCCAGAGAACATACGCTCAAACTGAGTACCAAAACCATTTTCACCAGCGGTACCAGCGTAAAACGGCACAACCGCACCCGCCGTCACGTTTTGGTCACGGTAATGCGCTTCGGTGTAAGACACGTTCAGCAATGCGCCGACTTCACCGATAGAGGTGTCCCAACGGTTGCTCAGCAAAGCACTTAATGACGGATCGGTTTTTTCCGCTTGGTCAGAGTAAACACCACGCGCGTTGACCACCACTTTTGAACCTTCAAAGTTAAATGGGCGGTGAGTACGGATATCAATCTGTCCGGCAAGGCCACTCGCTAGTTGGCTTGCACTACGGGTTTTGAACACTTCAACACTTTCAAGCAGCGAGGCGGGAATATCCGCAACGGCGACTTGTTGACCCGCTGCAGTAAACATCTTACGACCATTCACTGTAGTGGTAACGTCAGTCAAACCACGAATACTTACTGTGTTCACTTCGCCAGAGGCACGGTCTGTTACCTGAACACCGGTCACACGTTGTAGTGCTTCAACCACGTTATTGTCAGGGAACTTACCGATATCTTCGGCAACGATGGCGTCAACCACTTGCACGTTTTGGCGCTTGAGGTTAACAGATTTGTTAAGACTGCTGCGGATACCAACGACTTGAATCACTTCCATATCGTCGGCTGTAGCTTGTTGAGTAGCTGTATCAGCAGGTGGAGTAGCATCTTCAACAGCGTAAACTGCTTGACTGGTGATGGCTAAAAAAATAGCGCTCGCCAATGTAGTTTGCTTAAACATCTCATTTATCTCCGGTAGTTTTTATATCAATACCGGCAAGCCTTTTTCGACACCCAACTAAGACTACCGGTATCTCTTAAACTTTCCCTGAGAATTCTTTTGTTGCTTCGTTAAAAAATCACGAAATTGTAATTGTAATTAAACAAAAGAAACTTCAGTCACAAAAATCATATTGTATGACCAATTGAGTGTCAATCTGTATCCAATAAGGATTGGCCAATATCGATCCTAGCTCTCACTTTTATTTTAATTTATTCATAGCGAATTTTAAAAATCATATAACATAATGATTATTAAAGAATTACAGCAAGCGAATGCAATACTGTCGTGAATGTTAAAAATACGCCACAGAGCGATCATATTTAACAGATGAATAACACTTTCGCGTCATTAAAACAGCTAAAATGTTAATTAATAATTACATCAATGTTGTAATTTAAAATGCATACATGTAACAAATTTAAATTATTAAGTTAAATAGCGTCTACACGACTAGATTCTCAACGGTGCCAAACAGGCCGCATTTAAGGCTGATGCAGATGACTAGGGAATATCATGGGCGTAGCGCGCAGCCACAGAAGTGCGTCAGTTGCTCAGTTATATCGGAGGGAAGTTATCGCCTAAAGGAACCATGATGCAGTGCTTCACAACGCCTACTCGTGAATGCCGTGCTTACCTACGGCACTGGCAAAATAAAGAGCTAGCGCCAAGATGTAACGGCTGCCAGACAAACAAAAAGCCCCGAGCATAGCTCAGGGCTTTTAGCAGTAGAACAGACGCTATTAGAAGCTGTAACGCATGCCTAACGCGAACGTACGGGTATAGATGTTGTTCGTTCTGTTAAACAAGGTCGAATCTTCATAATACTCTTGATAGATGTCGTCTAAGATGTTGGTCGCATCGAAGGTTAACACCAGATCATCGGTCACGTTATAGCTCATTTGGAAATCTAAGCTCTGCTCAGGCTTACGATAGATACCGCGTGGCATTGCAAAGCTGGCGGCATCGTAGCTGTTAAGGAACTTATCACGCCAAGTGTATGACAGACGAGTACTGAACACTTCTTTGTCGTAAATCAGCACCGCACTGTAAGACTTCTTAGAAACCCCAAACAGTTCACGGGTTGTAGAACCGATTTGTTCACCAGTGTCGGCATCAAACTCCGGAATATCCTGCTCAGAATCAAGGAATGTTGCACTCAGCTGTCCACCCAAACCATCTAAGTAGCTAGGCAGATTTTCTGGGAAGTAGATAGTCCCGACTTCATAACCGGTCAGCTTACCGTTAGAGGTATTTGCTGGTTGGCTCAGAATATAGTTGCGCGTTTCACCGTCAACTTCACGTGAAATCATCCGTGATGAGCTAAATACGAAGCCATTGATGTCACGACGGAAGTAAGTGCCGTACAGTGACGAGCCTGAACCAAAGTAATACTCCAAGGAGAAGTCGTAGTTCTTAGACGTGGTCGGTTTCAGATTAGGGTTACCACTAGAGGCTTGACCGAAACCAAGATCGGTTAAGTCTTCGGTGTAACCAACTGCGGTACTGAAATCACCAAACGCTGGACGACGAATGGTTTCAGAGTAAGCCATACGTGCGACTAAGTCGTCGGTTAACCAGTAACGCACCATCAGGCTTGGCATCAGCTTAGAGCTGCTGTTCTCACCAGAGGTTTGGTCAAGATAGTAGTTAGAACCATCTTCGGCAGTCGCATCCAGCTTCTTACGTTCCCAGAAGTCCATATCCGCTTTGGCTTTTTCATAGCGCAGACCGATTTGACCATCGACGCGCTTACCAAATAGCTCAGTTTCAAAATCACTTTGCACGTAAGCCGCATAAGATTTTTCAGTGATGTCGTAGTTCTTATACATGGCTAACAGTTCAGGATCAGCGCCGTATAACTCTTCAATATCACTGCGATGCGAATTCAAGTAGTTGCCATCAGGCAGAACCCAGGCAGTTGGCACATCACCACGGCCTTCATAGAAGCCAGATACCGTTGTGAACATGTCTGGATCGAGATCGGTATACGCAATGTTTTGCGCCAGAGAACCCGCATCATACAGACTATGTTGTGCACCACGATTTTCCAGACGCACACCAAACTTCATCTGGGTGAAGATACCCCAGTCTAAGTAGTAATCACCGTCCAGTGTCCAGGCAACAGAGTCACCTTCATCTTTGGTGCCGCTGTCATAAAGCTCAGCCGTCTGCCACAAGCCCAATTGGGTAATATCAGATTCATCGATATCGGCAGTGCTTGGATCATCTAAATAGCCCCAGCTAGGCACACCACCGCTGGATGCGTTGTAATCGATGTTCACACCGTAGAAAGTACCGCCGTCGGCACTGATACCACGCATGGCCAAGAAGTTAGATTTGTAGGTACTGGTTTGATACACCACTTCTGATTTCAGAGTGACGTCGCCCAGCTCCCACTTGCCGCCAAGAGCAAACACATAGCTGTCGGTTGAGTTGTGGCTATGGTCAGCACTGCTAAAGCCACCCACATTGTAAGCGGTGCGCGATTTAACTACGTTAGTGCCGTCGTATAATTCAATGCCATCGGCAACAACTTGGTCCCAATTAGTGGCACTGTTGACGTTACTGAACAACATAGAATTGGAGTTGTCGTTGCGATAACCGTTATAGAAGCCTTCAAACAGATATTCAGAGGTATCGTTTGGCGCCCATTGCAATGACAAGTTAACCGCAGGACGCTTACGCACACCGCTATTGGTGTTTTGGAAAACCGCATCACGCATCAACAGATAAGGTGAGCCATCAGAAGTGGTCGCCCCATAAGTGGTATCCATGCCGTGCGCCAAACCACGGGTCCAGTAAGCATCGCTTATTTCAGTGCCGTTCTCAGCTGAGTATGGCAGTGACGCGCCTGGTGAAACACTTTGGTCGTTATAGTTGGTACGAATGTAAGACACGTTTAACAACGCGCCCACTTCACCAATGCTGGTATCCCAACGATTACTGGCTAAGGCACTGAAGGCTGGATCGGTTTTGTCTGGCTGATCTGAATAGATCCCTTTCGCAGCGACACTGACTTTGCTGCCTTCGAAATCAAATGGACGGTGAGTACGGATATCGATTTGACCCGCAATACCGCTGCCCACTTGAGATGATGAACGTGTTTTAAACACCTCAACGCTCCCCAACAGCGCTGCAGGTACGTCCGCGATCGCAACTTCACGGCCAGCGGCAGTAAAGATCTGACGACCGTTTACCGTCGTGGTCACGTCGGTCAGACCACGAATACTTACGGTATTCACTTCACCTGATGCCCGGTCAGTAACCTGCACACCAGTAACACGTTGCAACGCTTCGACTACGTTGTTATCAGGGAATTTACCGACGTCTTCGGCAACAATAGCATCAACCACTTGCACGTTTTGGCGCTTGAGGTTAACGGATTTATTCAAACTACTGCGGATCCCCACCACCTGAATGACTTCCATATCTTGGTCATCAGTTTGTTGCTGCTGATCCGTTGCAGCGGTTTGTTGTTGTGCTTCAGGTAAATTATCCTCTGCAGCGTATAGCGCATTGCTGGTCAAGGCTACAAAGATAGCGCTGGCCAGATATGTTTGCTTAAACATCTGTTTCATCTCCGGTAGTTTTTATTTACCGATCGTCTCTGAACACCAACGAAACGTTCGGCTTTAATATCCATATTTCACGCCTTTACATTTCCCCAAACGCTAGACAGCCAAAATATAGATCGAACAGTCAAATAAAATCATATTGTATGACTTATGTGAGATCAACTAATTAACACATATTTACGCAAGCCAGATCGCACTTTTTTCAATATGTTTTTTTGAATATACAAGGATCGCTAAGTATCAGAATAAAATAATAAATAAAAATATAATCAGATACTTGTGACAATTTGTATCGGCGCAGTATATAAGAAAGTTAGCGATCATTCGACTAAAGTATTAATTAGGCCTGAAATTGTTAATTTGCCTAATTTTCTTCGTTAACTACTGCACAAAAACCACAGAGAAAATCATCTAAGGGTTTTAACTTAGGTTAACAAACTGCTACTTTTATGACTGTTTTTATACTACTGTCGTATTGTAATATAAAATGGCCATTGGCATCTTAAGACAAAATAACTAACAAGTGGTTAACCAAAAGGATTGATTCTTATGGTATTTCAACGCTCACTCGTGTCGTTGGGGATAGTACTAGCACTGGCATCCTGTGGGGGGAATGACAGTGAACACAGTACTGATGACACAAACACATTTGCAATTCCAGATCCCGTTACCGTAGCCGATCCCACCGTTGAAGGTGAGGTAAGTTACTCAAATGTTTCAGTACATGACCCATCCATCATCAAAGATACTGATGGGACTTATTATGTATTTGGCTCGCACCTCGCCTATGCCAAATCCACCGATCTTATGCACTGGGAACAACTCTCTGGCGACGGCGTTGCCAGCAGCACGCTGTTCCAAGATTCCTACGCTGCACAAGTCCAAGAAGGACTTGATTGGGTTGGTGGTAATGTAGGCTCCTGGGCGCCTGATGTTAAAATCCTGAACGATGGCAAGTACCATTTCTTCTTTGATCACTGTTCCGGAGACGGTGACGATGGTACTGCTTGTTATCGTCGTTCTTACTTAGGTGTCGCAACGGCTGATAGCATTACTGGCCCATATACCAGTGAAGGGATTTTCCTGAAATCTGGTCAAGTTGCCGGGGAAGAAGACCAACTTCCTGCTGGCGCTACAGCACCTTATGATGGCGCAACCAATCCCAACGCGATTGACCCAGCGGTATTCAACGACGCCGATGGCGGTCTGTGGATGACCTATGGTTCATACTCTGGCGGTATTTTTGTACTGCAGTTGGATCCAGACACCGGCAAGCCACTGCCTGATCAAGGCTTTGGTACCCATGTGGTTGGCGGTAACTATGAACCGGTAGAAGGTTCTTATGTTATCTATAGCCCAGAAACTCAGTACTACTACATGTTTATGTCGTTTGCTGGATTTAACCAAGAAGGTGGCTATAACATTCGCGTAGCCCGTTCTACCTCGCCTAATGGCCCTTACTTGGATGCCGCCGGACACGACATGGTCAATGCTGCCGTTGCCGGGCCAGACAATCTGGAGTTGTTAGGGGATTACGGTGTGAAACTGATGGGCGGTTTCCTGTTTGATGCTAATACCGGTGATGCAGGTACTGACCACGGTTACATGTCACCAGGCCACAACTCAGCCTACTATGATGCCGCAACCGGCAAATATTACTTAGTCTTCCATACCCGCTTCCCAGGTCGTGGTGAAAGCCATGAAGTACGCGTACATGAAATGTTCATGAATGCTGACGGCTGGTTAGTGGCATCACCACATCGTTATGCCCCAATCAGCGGCGACAACGTGGTGGATGAACAGGATGTCACCGGGGCTTATCAATTTATTGACCAAAGCAACGACAACAACACCACTGTTCACAGCTCAAGCTACATCACGCTAAAACGTACTTGGACCAATCGTGGTGATATCACAGGTGCCTACACCGGTCGTTATGAGACGGATGATGAACACCACATCACGCTGGAAATCGACGATTTAGGCACTTATAAAGGTGTGGTTGAGTGGCAGTACAACGATAATATTGGCAAATTGGTACCGATCTTTACCGCGATCTCAGATGATGGCGCATCGGTTTGGGGCTCTAAGCTGCCAGTTAGTGATACCACTGAAGCAATGAATAACATTGCCGCAGCGATCAGCTTACCAAGCACCTCAACAACCAACCTCGACTTGGTTACCACCGGGACTCAAGATGCCACCATCGTATGGTCATCTTCAGATCCATCAGTGATCAGCGCTAACGGTATTGTTGCACGCCCAGCGCCAGGCAGTGGCGATGCCACAGTGACCCTGACCGCCACCATTACCTTGAATGGTGAAACGATAACTCAGGAATACACTGTTGTAGTTCCGGCTCGCTACGAATACAACCGCGTTGCAAGCTACAGCTTCGAAGGTGGTTTGACTGACAGCCTAGGTCATAAAGATGAAGGTACTTATGTAGCTCAAGGTCTCGCAGAAGCTCAAGGCTCTGCTGCTTATGCCGCTGGTCAGGAAGGACAAGCGCTGGCACTCGATGGCACCTATGGCATTAAACTGCCTGACGGCCTTATTGATAGCAACGAATACACAGTATCTTTGTGGATGAAAGGTAATGCCTTTACCACTCATACACCGGTATTCTTTGGTGCCGCCACTAACAGCTCTTGGGCAAGCTTAGTACCACAAGCTTGGGACTCTAACATCATGGTGTGGAGTAACAACAACGGTAGTTGGTTTGATGGTCAATCTGGCGTCGCTGCTACTGCGGGTCAATGGACTCACTTGGCGTACTCCGTCAATCATGGTGTATTCCATATCTACATCAATGGCGAAGAAGCAGGTAGTCGTGCTGGTTTCCCAGATCTTTACACCAACGTCGTCGGTACTTTCGCCCTGGGTGCAAACATGTTTGCTGACCCACTATTTAATGGCGATATCGATGAGCTGAAGATCTATGATGCGGCCCTGAGTGCTGAAGAAGTTAAAGCACTGGATATCGATCACTTAGATGCGGCAGCACTACTGCAATCAGCAGTGAATCAGCTGGATCTGGGCGATACCACGGCCGTGACCGACAATATGGATCTGGGTGTTTCTGGTCCATATGCATCACAAGTCAGCTGGATCTCCTCTAACCCTTCAATTGTGTCGAACGACGGTGTCGTAACACGTCCAACTGAAGCGCAAGGCGATCAAACCGTTACATTAACTGCGACCATTACTTTGGCTGGCGCCAGCGCCACCAAAGAGTTCTCGGTAACCGTGCGCTCAATGGCAGCACCTACGCCTTTGGCTGAGTACAACTTTGATAATGACGACTTGTCAGATGCTCAGGGTAACTTTGCCGCAGGTACGGTGACTGGCAATCTGATTGGCAGCACTGGTGGTAGCGTGACTTATGCAGCGGGCGCCGTTGGTGATGCACTGGTACTAAACGGTAGCTCAGGTGTGCAACTGCCAAACAACCTGCTGGATGACAACACCTACAGTATCTCGCTGTGGATGAATCCAGAAGAGTTGGCGATGTACTCACCAGCACTGTTTGGTTATGCCTCCAATGACAGCTGGATCAGCATCCTGCCTAACGGTAACTCTGCGGTAGGTGGCAACACCATGGTGTGGTCAGGTCAAGCATGGTATGACGCTGGTACCACCGGCCAAATTCCTGTGAATGAATGGTCACATCTGGTGATGGTGCTCAATGGCGGCTCACTGAAGATCTATATCAATGGTGAAGAACAGTTCTCTGGTACTGGCTTCCCGAATATCTTCGGTAATGCGGCATCACCTGGCTTTGCCTTAGGTGTGAACTACTGGGATGCACCGTTCAAAGGTATGCTCGATGAAGTTCAGTTCTTCGACAACGCGATTAGTGCAGATGATGTACAGCTGCTATATCGTGAAGGCATGAACTAAACTTTAGTCGTAAGTCCAAAAAGCCATGCCAAGTTGCATGGCTTTTTTGCTTTCTAAAGCAAAGGTATAGCAAGCTGTGTAAAGGATCACAGTTACCCATATTGACCACGCCAACACGGCCGACAGCCGTTGACATTTGCGCGTATTTCCCAATAATTGTATTACAATAATATTTACACCAAAAAACCATTTGCTAAGCAGTTATGCGGGGGAGTTACAGACATCACTGCCAGCAATCATATTCATAACCAAGGAATAATGATGCGTAAAACATTACCTTTTTTGCTGACTTCCGCGCTGCTTGCCAGCACTGCAGCTCACGCTCAAAACCCACTGTTTACTGATGTTTTCACTGCTGACCCCGCAGCGATGGTTGACGGCGATACCGTCTACCTCTACACCGGCCATGATGAAGCGCCTAACAATAACGTATTCTTTGAAATGCACGACTGGCTGGCATTCTCCACTAAAGACATGAAGACCTGGACCCCACATGGTCCCATCTTAAAAGCGATTGATTTCAAATGGGCAACCGGCCAAGCATGGGCGGCGCACATGATCAAACGTAACGACAAATACTACTTCTTTGTGACTGTACGTCATGACGATACTCACCCTGGGTTTGCCATCGGTGTTGCCGTGGCTGACTCACCGTTAGGCCCATTTAAAGATGCCATTGGTCATGCACTGCTCACCAATGACATGACAACTCAAACACCTAATGATTGGGATGATATCGACCCGGCTATCTTTATCGATGATGACGGTCAGGCGTATATGTTCTTCGGCAACTTAGTGCCTAAGTACGTCAAGCTGAAAGACAACATGACCGAACTGGACGGCGATATCAAAGTCGTGGATCTGAAGAATTACACCGAAGCCTCTTGGGTGCACAAACACGGTGATAACTACTACTACTCATATGCGTGTGAGTTCCCAGAAAAGATCTGTTACGCCATGAGCAAAAACGTTAACGGCCCATGGGAATACAAAGGCATTCTGAACGAAATCGCCGGTAATAGTGAAACTAACCACCAGTCCATTATCGACTTCAAAGGTCAGTCTTACTTCATCTACCACACAGGTGCTGTACCTCCGCAAAATGGTCAAGAAAGTGGTGGCCGCTTCCGTCGTTCAGTGGCAGTCGATGAACTGCACTACAACGAAGATGGCACCATCAAGCGCATCATTATGACCACCGAAGGGATCCAGTAACCGCAAGGAGCCGAAGTAATGAATTACCTTAAGCCCAAGTTACTCGCATTTGCTGTCGCCGCTATGTTACCGGTTGTTGCGCAAGCACATCAGGTAAGCATCAAGGTAGATGCAACTCAGCAAGGACCTGTGATTAATCGTGATATCTATGGCCAGTTTGCCGAACATTTAGGCCGGGGGATATACGGTGGTCTATGGGTCGGTAAAGACTCCAGTATTCCAAACACCAAAGGTTTCCGTAACGACGTCATCAAGGCGCTGAAAGAGATCAAAGTGCCGTTAGTGCGTTGGCCCGGCGGCTGCTTTGCCGACGAATACCATTGGCGTGAAGGCATAGGCGATAAGAACAAACGTCCGGTTAAAGTGAATACTCACTGGGGCGGCGTGGAAGAAACTAACGCCGTGGGAACGCACGAATTCTTCGACTTAGTCGAACTGCTGGGTGCCGAAGCCTATATCAACGGCAACCTCGGCACTGGCACACCACAAGAGATGGCCGAGTGGTTGGAGTATATGACCTCCGACAAGAACTCCACGCTGGCTAACGAGCGCCGTGCTAATGGCCGTGATAAGCCGTTTGAAATCGCCTACTTTGGTATCGGCAACGAAGCCTGGGGCTGTGGTGGCAATATGCGTCCTGAGTATTACTCAGACCTTTATCGCCAATATGCCACCTTCCTGAAAACCCCACCGGGCAAGATGCCAAAACTGGTCGCCAGTGGTGGTGATACCTCGGATACCAAATGGACTGATGTGCTCAGCAGCCATATTCCGCTGCGGATGGTGGATGGTATCAGCTACCACTTCTACACCCTGCCAAAGGATGAGTGGAAAGATAAAGGTGATGCGCTGAACTTCAGCCAACATGAGTGGTTTACCACCATGGAACGCACCTATCGCATGGAAAAATATGTAACCGATAACGTGGCCAAACTGGACAAAAACGATCCAGACGGCAAGCTCGGTTTCTATGTTGATGAATGGGGTACTTGGTACAACCCAGAGCCCGGCCGTGAACCAGGCTTCCTCTATCAACAAAACTCCATGCGAGATGCCGTGGTTGCGGCGGTGAACTTCAACATCTTCCATGAACACGCAGACCGCGTGCGCATGACCAGCATTGCGCAGATGGTGAACGTGCTGCAGGCGATGATCCTCACCGACAAAGAGAAAATGGTACTGACACCCACCTACTATGTGTATGACATGTACAAGGTGTTCCAAGATGCCACCAGCATTCCATTTACCATCAAGACAGATAAATACGCTGAAGATGGTAAAAGTGTGCCGGCGGTGACGGCATCTGTGGCCAAAGGTACCGATGGCAAACTTTATCTGGCACTGGTGAACTTGGATCCAACAGAATCCGCCAGCGTCAAACTCGCGCTGAAAGGCGTCAAAGCAGCTAAAGCTGTAGGTCAAATCCTCACTGCCGACAAGATGGATGCCCATAACAGCTTTGATAAACCTGCGCAGGTCAAACCTGCCCGTTACAGTTCTTCCCTGGATGAGCTTTCACTACCAGCTAAGTCAGTGGTTGTGGCCGAGCTTATCCCCTAAAACTTAGTGTCCGCATTGCCGAAAGGGTCGGGGAATCGTTTGATTCCCCATTTTTTTGGCTAAATGATGTTGCTGTCCTAATGGCAGACCCGCGGGCTCATAGATACGGCGAAGCTGGCGTGATGCCGCGAGACGACAATTACTCCCCCCTAAAACACCGCAACGCCAGTGAGCAGCCTGCTTACCTCGCCCGCAAGCAATGGCTAAACAGCATTACAAACAGTTGGTATTCAACGGGCATAAATGCACATCAATTTGAAAGTTGTTTGCCAGCGCACAAGAGCCGCCCACAATGTCATAAGAGAGATCTTTAACTACCGCGCTGTTATAGCCCTCAGCGGTTACCTCAAGCGCCACCTTCAGCGGGTTGCCGTATACTGACGCTGAAGCAAAATAGGCACCAGTGGCGGTGCTGTCATCATTGTCGTCCGCTTCAATATAGTCACCGTAGACCGCTTCGTCTTGCTCATTTCCCGCTATCTGCAACAGCACTGTGGCATTTGACAGCAACATGTTTTCATCAAGCGAATCATGCACAAACACATTAAATGTCGGTGTCCAATAGAGGGCACATGCAAATTCCCCCTGCTGCGGATCAGCGTCAGAACCACCACATCCGCCGAGCCACACCAAGCTGAATAAAGACACCAGCAATCCTTTACGCAATACCATTATCGATTTCCTTATGGATAACATCAAAATTTAACTGATTGATAACAAGTATTTAATGTAACGTCTTTTTAGCACCAAAATTGAGGCTAATAGCACAAGTCTGTGCGCTCTATTTGATCGCAATAGCCGCCATGCTTGCCACTACCCTATTGCGTTAACGGCATTGGCTCCTCACCGCACGACTCCACTGTGCTTTTATTCAGCAACATCAGGACTACACTGATTACAGAGACTCAGCTCTGCGCCCAATAGGTACACATCATGGTATTAGTCGAAGTCATTGTCCTCATCATCGTCGGTCTTATCATCTTTAAATTCATCGATGGTTATGCACAACAGAAAGCCTTCGCCACCGAAAATGCCGAGCAGAATCAGCGTTTACAGCAAGAGCTGGAAGATATTAAACAGCGTCTGCAAAACCTTGAGAATATCGTTATTGATGAGGATTTTGATATCAAACGTAAGATGAAAGATTTGTAGTGCAGCACAAATGGGGCTGCTTTTTTCATATCGCTGCGCGATAGCCTGAATGGCTTGCAGCCATTGCAACCTGCGGTTGCGAAAGATTGATGGCTTCGCCATTCCAAGCTGCGCTTGGCAAGATTATCACTGCGTGATTGCAACCTGCAGTTGCCAAAGTCGTGGAGCTGCTCGCTCCACACCAGAGCCAAGGGGCGATGCTCGTCCCTCGCCCCTTGGAACCCCGACGACGCCCCACGTCGCGAAACGCTACGGCGCTTCTGGTTTGCCATTTTCGCAAATCGCGGCCAACTCGCGTTCCATCGCTCGGCGCCGCTTTGAGGCATCCATGCCTCAATTGCTCAATGGCTGCCCAACGCACCTTCGCCGCGCCGAGGGGTTATCGGAGTTGCTTGAAACTTCCGTATATTAACGCCGTAATAAGCGGCTAAAAGGGCTTGGCAATAATTAACGAGATACAAACTAAGCCAAGCTTTTTTAGTTCGCACTTGATTGCTTTGTTAGCATCATGAACTTGCCAAAACCGCTTTGTATTCATCAAACATTTTTTTGAAACCGAACGCCGATTCTGGATTGCTAAGCATATAAACTTCATTTAGTCCTGACTTTGAACTTAGATGAAGCTCTCCATATTGGACAACCGGGATTTGATAGTTGTCAGCAAAGCGTTTGTCCCTACTGCCATCCTTATTAGATTTTGCCCATGTGTGATCAATAACTTCAGAATCACTTGGTACTCTTTCAGTTTCTATAAAATTAGTTAGGTTAAAATCAATCTCAACATCAAGTAAGTCTATCAGCGCAAAGTCATCATCTTTTTCAATAAAAAGAAACTGTGGGAACAATTGCAAATCCCCGCCATTTGCATTTTCAAAGTAAATCGCCTTGTAATCACACTGTATTTTGCTGTTATTTAATCTTTTGAAACTCACCGCTTTACGTTCAATCACATTGTTCGCAGTGGTTCTTTCTGCAACACGATCAATTGATTGTGATGTTGTAATATCCCACATTTTTTGTGTATCAAGGACATCTGAGAACCTGTCATCTAAAGTTCCAAAAGCTGCTTCGAGCTGTTCAGAGAGTGAGATATCAAGTCCAAGTTTATGCCTCTCATAATCGTGAGCGAGCTTTTCCAAGCTTTCACTAATTTTTGTAATGGTATCTTTTTTTATCTTGATCTTGTTTTTAAAAACTAGTTTTAAAGGAAACCAGTTAATCCAAGCAAGATCTGACGTCACCTGTTTTAGCTGCTTTTCCGCAAAACCTATATCCTTTTCAAGCTTGCGTCGCCCATTTTCGATATCACGAAGAGAGGATTTGAGCTCATTTAAACTCTGTGATGACAGTTTCCCTACTGCTCTACTTTTGAAATAAACCTTATCTAACTTATTCATGCCCACTCCTTTGGGAGTTACCGTAATAATAATGCTAACCGACATGCTGTCGGAATTAGTCACGACAAGGAATCGCATTTCACTCGTACTCACCGCTCAACTTATGCGCATATACCACTGGGCACAATAGAAAAATCAACAAATGTTGATCTCAATAACTGTATATAAAACTGCACCCTAACTGCACAACCGCATAAAAAGCGACATTGAGCGAATCAGGCACAAGCGGGTCAGCGCTCACATGCGGCATTTCAGGCAACGCTGATCCCCCTTCGGCGCGGCGGAGGAGCGTTGGGCAGGCATCAAGCAATTAAGGCATGGATGCCTTAAAGCCGCGCCGAGGAATGGATTCCGAGTTGGCGGCGATTTGCGCAGATGGCAAACCAGAAGCGCCGGAGCGTTTCGCGCCGCGGGGCGTCGTCGGGGTTCCAAGGGGCGAGGGACGAGCATCGCCCCTTGGCTCTGGTGTGGAACGAGTAGTTCCACGACTTTCGCAAACGTAGTTTGCAATCACGCAGTGATAATCTCGCCAAGCGCAGCTTGGTATGATTGCAAGCCATAAACTCAAAGCCTGCTGCAGGCGATTTATAGCGATGCGCTAACAAGCAACTTTTCAACACGAATGAAAGTACCAACTTTCAAGCAACATGATTCCCCTTCGGCGCGGCGTAGGTGCGTTGGGCAGACATCGAGCAATCGAGGTATGGATACCAAGAAGCGATGGTGAGTCATGGATGACGAATCAGAGCGATTTGCGAAAATGGCAAACCAGAAGCACCGGAGCGGTTCGCGACGTTGGGCGGCAGGGGGATTGATAAGGGGGCGAAGCCGTTTAGCCCCCTTATCCTCTGGTGTGGAACGAGTAGTTCCACGACTTTCCAAAGCGCAGCTTTGTATGGCGCTAGCCATCAAGCATTGGCAACCGCAGGTTGCAATCGCGCAGCGATAATCTTGCCAAGCGCAGCTTGGTATGGCGAAGCCATCAATCTTTGGGCAACCGCAGGTTACAAAGGCTGCAAGCCATAAAATCAAATCCCACGACAGGAGATTTAGCGGAAAGCGTAATTTTCCGCAACTAACGCCTCTTTGCCAACCGCCCTACTTGCTCAACCCATTTGGCTTTTTGCTTATCCGTTGCGCCGCGCACCGGGCCGATATAGGTGGCGGAAACGCGACTAAAACCGCTGAATTTCAAAATAGTGTACTTCAACTGTTTGAATACCGGATTTCCCTGAAACCAGCGGTAATAGAACGGTGGCGTGTCCATGGTGAGAATAATATCGGCGGTTCGCCCTTGAAGTAACTTCTCAGGAATGGGGTGATTTTCGCGATACTTAAACGCAAACCCAGGTAAGAAAGTACGGTCAATTAACCCTTTTAATTTGGCGGGCATACCGCCCCACCATACCGGCAGTACAATCACCACATGTTCTGCCCAAAGCAGGGCTTGCTGAACATCAATTAATGGTGATTCCAGTGCTTGTGGCTGGTCATAACCATCGGAAAGATCCGCTTCAAATTGCAGACGACTCAAAGAAATTAACTGCACTTGGTGCACGTCACTGCTGGCATCCACATAGCGTTTTGCCAATTCGGCGCAGTAACTTTGCTGTTTGGGGTTACCGTTAATTACCAATACCTTTTTCACTATATCGCTCTCCCTAAAAAGCTCAGCGTACGCCTTGCCCTATAGGGAAGAGTCAATAGTCTGCGGTACAGTCTTGTAACGTTTAGCGGCAACTGGCGATATTCGCTTGCTGTTGCTGCAGTGCGGCAATGGCGGCATCGATACGCTGTGACTTTTCATCGAGTAACGTGTGCACCGCTGACCAATCAAGCAGATTACGCCCGGCCACTAAACGCTGCAGCTCAGCGAGGCTGATACCCAAGGTTTGTGCCTGCTTAATTAACAGCACAAATTCCACGTCGGCCTGCTCATAAACGCGATAGTTGCCGCGCCGCGTAATATTGCGCAATAAGCCTAATGACTCGTAGAGTCGAATCGCCTTCGCCGATGCTCCGCTTCGACGTGACATTTCACCAATATACATTCGGCTCTCCCTGCACTTTCAATCCACTGTGCCGTCAATGTAATCGCTAGGCCCGTGCAATACAACGCTTTGTGCCGCAACATCAATAGTGTTGAAGACGTACCACGAAATTCATCATTGTCTGATATTTCACCACTGGTTAGACTGGCTGCAAACACTAGCCACTGGCTATTCATTGTTAACACTCATCGAGCCGTATGACCGCTATCCCAAAGCCTACCAACAACCCCGAACTCAAAGGCGCCGCAGGCGTCGTTATTGCCTCACTGCTATGGGGCACAACGGGCGTCAGCGCCAGCTTCGCACCGAGTGTGCCCGCGATTGCTATCGGTGCGGCCGCAATGGGCTTAGGTGGCATTCTGCAAGCCTTACTCGTGCTCAATAGCATCAGACATTATCAACATCAAATAATGCGCCAGTGGCGGCTATTGCTGCTGGGCGGCATCAGCGTGGCGCTTTATCCGTTGGCGTTTTACGCTGCTATGCGCTTGGCTGGCGTCACCATTGGCACCGTGGTGTCTATTGGCTCGGCACCACTGTTTGCCGCCTTGATTGAACGGCTGGCCGATAAGCGGCCACTGTCGCTGCAATGGCTAACTGCGGCTTGCTGCGGCATTGTTGGCATTGGACTCTTGGCCGCGGCGCCCAATAGCGCCACTGTTGCAGCAAGCGCGAGTGTTGGCGGCATTATGTTGGGCTTGTTGGCAGGCGCAACCTATGCGCTCTATTCATGGGCAGCGAGACGGATGATGTTAACGGCTGTACCGCAAAAGACAGCAATGGGGGCGATATTTGGTTGCGGCGGTCTGCTGCTGATGCCGGTATTGTTATTGACTGGTGCGCCATTTCTCGATTCGGCGCAGAATTTTAGTGTCGGCCTCTATATGGCGCTGGTGCCGATGTTTATCGGTTATCTCTGCTACGGCTATGGTTTAGCTCATGTCGCCAGTTCCACCGCGACAACCATAAGTTTACTCGAGCCGGTGGTGGCCGCTTTACTCGCGGCGCTGCTGCTCAATGAACAACTTACTTCTGTGGGTTGGCTCGGCATCAGCTTAATCATGCTTTGTCTGCTGTTAGTTTTGCTGCCCAACCGCGGCCAACAAAAAGGCCCTGCAACCGCAGAGCCTTAAGTCTTAACCAACCATCAAATCAAAGCGCGATTACTTAGTTTCACGCAAATGGAACACTTGGCAGTTAGTGCCCAGCGCTGGCGCTTGAGCAAAGTTAGTGCCGTCAGCCAAACCACAGCTCGACAGATCTAACACCTGCTTGGTGTAACGGTTGTGCAGCTCCACACCGCCACCTTCTACTGGGGTAATGCGCCAGTGTGAGGTTTTGGTTTGGCATTGACCGGTGATCAGGTTAGCGCCCGGTACTACCGCATCATCTTTGGCTTCAATACATTGATCGCCATTGCTGATGTGGAAGAAACCGTTGTCGGTTGGTTTGAAGTGCCATTTTTGGTTAGCGCTATCAGACCACGCTGATTGCTCAACGTTACCTTTGACACTTGACACTACTTTACCGGATTGTTGGCTCACAATTGCCACATCACCGGTTGGGTTCAGTTGCCATTGGCTGGCATCATCAATCTTGTCCACCAGTGTCAAACCGTTAGCACTCAGCGCCAAATACTTACCAGAGTCACGATGTTTGATCAGGGTGTAACCGCCCATGCCCACATCTAAATGCCACTCTTGGAAGGCTTCGTTGTGCCACGCATCTTCATTCACTTTGCCGTTCGCCACGCCAAGGAATTTACCATCGTCGCTGTTAGCGATACGGAAGAAGCCTTTGGTGGTTGCGTCCAGCACAAAGCCGCTGTTGCTGGCTGAACATGCTGCTACGCCAGCACCGGCTGCGAGACATTGCGCAGTTTTGCCGTCTTGCAACTGATAGCGTTGGCCTTGGATAGCGGTTTTCAGCGGGCCATCTTCACCGGATGGTGGCGGCACCAATACGCCCGGTGTCAATGGCTTACCAAAGTTAGGGGTGCCATCAGCGTGCCAAGTGAATTTTTGCGCACGCAGTGAACGGCTGGCGCCGCAACCGTCGGTGACATGATCGTTACCGTGGTACACCAACCAGTTTTCTTTACCATCTGGTGAAGTGAAGAAACCGTTGTGGCCGGGGCCAAACACTTTGTCGGTACGTTCAAATACGGGTTTTGGTGATTTCTTCCATGACGTGATGTCCATTGGATCGTTACCGACCAATTCATACTGCCCCAGCTTATAGTCAGGGGTATCACAGAAGCTACCTGAGTAGATCAGGAACGTACGACCGTCGTGTTGCAGGATCTCTGGGCCTTCAGTGACTTTGCGACCACTGGTTTCCCAATCGAGCACTGGACGGGTCAACACCACATGCTTAGTGCCTGCTTTCAGCGTCCATGGATTTTCCATTTCAGCGATAATGTTACGTTGCTCATCACCTTGCCACTGAGAGTAGATCAGGTATAGCTTGCCGTGGACTTCGAGGTAAGTACCGTCGATGTTCCAGGTGTTCGGCATCATTGAACCTTTGTACTCGTACGGTCCCATAGGATCGTCACCCGCACTTTCCAGCACGTTCAGATGTTGATGATCCAGCGTGCCATCTTGGCCAGCAGTGTACATCATGTACCAGCGGTAGCCGTTAGGGCCTTTTAAGCGATGGAATTCAAACGCCCAGAAGTTACAACAGGCTTCTGGCAGTGTCGATGACCAAACGTTTACCGGGGTGGCTTTGGCCAGACCTTCCAATGTTGGCGATTTACGCATCACCAGTTCAGAAGTCCAGGTGGTTGTGGTCAGGTAATAGTTACCGTCCCAGTATTCCAACCATGGGTCGGCACCATTTGGAAACAGTGGATTAGTGAAACTACCCTTGGGGGTTGTTTGTGCTGCTGGTGAAGTTGCCTGACTGACGTCCTGTTGCGTTGAGGCACAGGCGGCTAATGCAAGTGTCAGCGGCAAAAGTGCAAGCTTACTGCTTAGTCTGTTTTTCATTATCAACGTCTCTCAATTAAAAACCATCACAAAACCGGCGGAAGGTTTCAGTGTTAGCTGGCGGACACCGCTATCAACCTCAGACTGCACCAGCGCACGCGGGCTAGCGCCATCTTCAATTAACAGTCCCTGCCCTTTTCCCACAAAGGACAAATCCAGCTCTAATGTTTTAGGCTCTTTCTCGGCATTAATACCGGCAATGAACCATTGTTTGCCTGCACGTCTGGCGATCACAGCATATTTGCCGGGATATCCCCCAAGAAAACGACTCTCATCCCAACGGCCGGGCACAGAGCGCAGGTAACGCTTCACAAACTCAGGCATGCTTTCCATCTGTTTCGGTGTGGTCACCAGATGTTGAATACCTGAAGTTAATAAAACCGGTAGTGCTAACTCAAAACCGTTGCTGGTCTTGCGTTCAATATTGGGAATATCGCCCAGCACCATCGGTGTGAAATCCATCGGGTCAAACAGGTTGCGAGTAAACGGCAACATGGCAATGTGCGTTGCTTCGCGGTCGGCAACCTCTTGGAAGAAGGTGATCATCTCAAAGCCCTTCACCGCCTCGGCGGTCAGCAGATTCGGCCAAGTACGTTGTAAACCACGTGGCAGCGTCGTGCCGTGGAAATTGACCATAAGTTGATGCTCGGCAGCATCTTTCAAAATATCTTGGTAGTACTGCATTACCGATGAACCATCACCGGGGAAGAAATCCACCTTCACCCCTTTAATGCCCATCTGCTGCAGTCGCGCAAATTCACGCTCGCGATCATCATGGGTCAGCAGTTGGCTTTTGGGCGTGTACTGCGTGCCATTCCATGCGCCTGATGAGTTGTACCACACCAGCAAGCCAACGTTTTTGCCTTTGGCGTATTGCGCTAACTCGGCCATTTTGTCGTAGCCGATGTTTTGGTCCCAATTGACGTCGATCAAGATATAGGGCCAGTGCATCTTGGCGGCGTAATCAATAAATTCTTTTTGAATTGGATAGGTCACCGACTCATCTTTCAACAAGCCCCAGCTCCAAGCCGAAATACCGGGTTTAATCCAGGCGGTATCGGTGATTTTGGCAGGTTCTGCCAGATCGCTGCCCAGCGTCGAACTCATCAGCGTATTTAAGTCACCCACGGCGATAATGCGCCAAGGAGAATGCAGCGGCAGCTTCGCTTCAGGTAGCCACTTACCGTTGCTGAGGCCTTCTTTTTCGCTCGGAAAACGCAATTGATACAAGCCATCAGGGCTTTTTTGCGCCAGATTACTGCCCGCATAGTGGCCATCATTTCCGGCTTCGGTAATCGCGATCCAGTCATTGCCATAGTGATACAGCGCTGGATAGATCCAGCCGTTTTCAGTCGGTGACGGCGTTTCTACACTGATGTTTTGGCTGTAGTCTTCTTCATACGATGGGTTGGTGCGCTCCCAGCCTGACTTAGCATCGGCCTTGTGTTGCAGCCATGCTTTGGTTTCCGGGAAGAAATGAAAGCCAGTGAGTTCATTCATCACAATGCGGCTATCGGTTGATTTTTCTGGCAATACATAACGGTATGCCAAACCATCATCAGATAAACGCATCTCAATCGTCAGCGTATGGCCCAGCGGATTCGTAAAACTGACATTGATGTCGTTCGCTTGGTATTCCACATGACGCTGTTTGCCGGTCCACAGCTCATATTGGCCTTGAACGGTCTTTTGCCCCGCTTCTTTTTTGAAGCTCAAGCCCTTGGCGAATTGGGCATTGTTGAGGTTTAACCCCAGCGGTGAAGGTTTGAGGACGGGTTGGTTATGATGAAATAGCTGATACCACAAACGACCTTGTTCATCGAGACTCAGCGACGCAGACAGCTGTTTGTCTGGGCTGGTAAAACGCGTTTGCCACGCTGCGCTCGCGCTGCAAGTTGCCAGTAGTGCTAGAACACCAGATAACGCCACATAACCTTTCATACCAAATTCCTTGTGCTTGGATAAGCGAATGTCGGCTAAGCCGACATTCGCACTGCTGAGTAAACAGCTATCACGTTAGATCGTGGTGAAGTGATACACGATTTGGATCTGATAAGTTTCACCCGGACGCAACTCAGTGGTTGGCCACTCTGGATGATTAGGTGAATCTGGATTGTGCTGAGGCTCTAATGCAAAACCACTGTTCTTGGTATAGGTGTTGCCTTTACCTTTCAGTGAACCATCCAGGAAGTTACCTGAGTAGAACTGAATAGCAGGCTCGTCAGTCAACACTTCTAACACACGGCCACTTGCTGGATCAGTTACTTTGGCCGCTAACACCAATTCGCCTTTTGCGTGTGGACGCAATACGAAGTTGTGGTCAAAACCACCCGCCATGGTCAGCTGTTCGTTATCAACGTTAATATCTTTGCCAATCGCTTTAGGCTGACGGAAATCAAACGGCGTACCTTCAACAGAAGCCACTTCGCCAGTAGGGATCAAACCAGGACGAGTTGGGGTGTATTCATCAGCATTGATTTGGATCTGTTGATCCAGAATGCTGCCACTACCGGCCAAGTTAAAGTAGCTGTGCTGGGTCAGGTTAACGATGGTCGGTTTATCCGTTGTGGCGGTAAACTGCATATCCAGCTTGTTGTCAGCCGTCAGTTCATAGACCACTTTGGTTGCCAGTGTGCCTGGGTAACCTTCTTCACCGTCTGGGCTGGTCAGTGTCAGCTCAACACATGCTTTGCCGTCTTTCACGAATGGCTTAATGCCCCACACTTTTTGGTCAAAACCAACAGTGCCGCCGTGCAGGTGGTTATCACCATCGTTGGTTGCCAGCGTGTACTCTTTACCATCTAAGGTGAACTTGCCGTCAGCAATACGGTTGCCATAACGACCGATCAGCGCGCCGAAATACACGTTGTTAGTTTTAGAGGCAACATACTCATCCAGCGTATCAAAACCTAAGGCGATATCTTTCATATTACCTTTGGCATCTGGCGTGATCATCTTGGTGATGATGCCACCATAGCTCATCACATCGACTTCAATGCCGTTAGCATTTTTCAGAGTGACCAGTTTCACTTCAGTGCCATCTGGCAAAGTGCCAAACGGTTTTTCAGTAGCGCTGACTTTTGATTCATTCATAGCGTGTTGTTCCGTTGCTGCAGGCTTGGCAGAGGGGGCTGAATTTTGCTCCGCAGGGCTACAACCAGCCAGTGCGATACCAGCCAGAGAAAAACCGGCTGCCTTGAGGCAAAAACTCAGCAGGGAAGAGGAATATTTACCCTGCCCTTGATGTGCGATATGTCCTTTCATGCCTGTACCTTCTTTCGTGGTAAATTTATCGTTTTATATTATAAATAAACAGCAAGTTGCAAGCTTTTAACACTGGATCTTGCCGTCTTTCACAATTACACAGTCCATTCCTGCTGCGGCTGCAGCATTGGCACCGATTTGCGTGTCTTCAAAAACAATACACTCGGCGGGAGTGAGGCCCAACTGTAACGCCACATTTAGAAATGTGTCTGGTGCGGGCTTACCATTTTCAACATCTGAAGCCGTTACCAATGCGTCAATTCTTGACAGGATACCGGTAGCGTTGAGCATATCGAGCGCATGGCCACGTTCAGCCCCGGTTCCAACCCCTATTTTCATACTTGGACGATAATGTTCAAATACGGCGAAAGTATCAGCAATTACGGTAGGGGTATGGTCACCCTCTTCCCAAATCAGCTTTTTACGCGCGGCAACAATTTCAGCATTGTGGCTCATGCCATATTTCTCATTGAGTACCACCACAGTTTGAAGCGTTGGTACGCCACCCAAGCTGTACATATAGGCTTCATCCCAAGGGTAGCCATATTCTTCACACACCGCGCGCCACGCCGATTGATGTGAGCCCATAGAATCAATCAGAGTGCCATCCATATCAAAGATAATGCCGCGATATCGGCTTAAGTCGATCATCAAATACCTCTAAATTTTGTGTCTGCAATAAGTGGGGGTTAATTGTTATTAGGTTCGCTCTCAGGCGAACTTAAAATCAGTAAATAGAGTGTGCCATCTCAACCTATATCGAACCTGAATGCTGGTTTTTCTGGGCTACAGTTTTTCGCTGTTCGTTCTTTTGCTTTTCCGCTTCTCTCACCGCTTTTGATCTAAGCAAACATGCACGCAATGGCTGAGCGCGAGTTGGTTTTGGGCTACATGTGCTTTTTCGTCGTTAGCATGCAATGCTTTTCCGCTTTGCTTGCCACTTTTGCTCTAACCAAACATGCAAGCAATGGCAGAGCGCGAGTTGGTTTTCCTGCTAGGCGGCGGGCGCGACGCGTAGTGGTCTACGCGAGCAAGCGCCAACAACTCAGGAGAGCCAAATCGCCTCTGCGCCAAAACCAAACGCCATAAACACAAAAAGGCCAACCCCACTAATGGGGTTGGCCTTATTTGAGTTTAAGGATTAAAGACCTTTGCTCAGATGATAGTAAGCTGCGCTTTGACGTAATTCGTTCTTGAATGAACGAACAGTGGTATCACCATCTATAACCGCACATTCAACACCGGCCATTTCTGCATAATCGATGATCATGTCAGTGTTAACAGCTTGGCTGTATGCAGTGTGGTGCGCGCCACCGGCGTAGATCCATGCTGCAGCAGCGGTTGCCAAGTTTGGACGTGGTTCCCACAGTGCAGAAGCGACTGGCAGTTTAGGCGTATCAGCAGGTGGATTCACTGCATCAACTTCGTTCACGATGATACGGAAACGATCACCCAGATCCACTGGCGATACGGCAACACCGGCACCGGCTTTACCTTTGAACAGCAGACGCGCGGTATCACATTTCACACCGATGGTGTGGCGATGTACTTCCACTTTTGGCTTAGCAGCAGCGATTGATGGGCATACTTCCAACATGTGCGCTTGCAGGGCTTGGTCTACTGCACCGAAGTTATAGGTGTAGTCTTCCATAAATGAAGCACCACCATCACGGCCTTCGCCCATCACTTTCAGGATGCGTACCATGGCAGCAGTTTTCCAGTCGCCTTCGCCGCCGTAACCGTAACCTTGAGACATCAGACGTTGAGTTGCCAAGCCTGGCAGACCGGTCATACCAGTCAAGTTCTCGAAGGTATTGGTGAATGCACCGAAGTTACCTGCTTCAAGGAAACGTGCCATACCCAGTTCTAAACGTGCTTCTTGTTGCAGCATTTTGAATTGGTATTCATCTTCCAGCAATGCAGCAGCGACTTCGTAGTCATTGCGATAGATTTCGATTTGGTTTTTAACGTCAGCATCAGTCACGTCATTGATCACTGATACTAGGTCGTTGATACCATAGCCGTGAACTTCATAACCGAAGGTGATTTGCGCGCTAACTTTGTTACCTTCAGTTACCGCTACTTGACGCATGTTGTCACCGAAACGGGCAACTTTCAGGTTGCGAGATTCGTTCCAGCCCAATGCTGCACGACACCAATCATCGATTTGGGTCTGTACACTTGGGTTCTGCCAGTGACCTACAACCACTTTGCGCTCTTTGCGCATGCGGGTACCGATGAAGCCGAATTCACGGTCACCGTGAGCACTCTGGTGAGTGTTCATGTAGTTCATGTCGATGTCAGCCCATGGCAATTCTGCACGGAATTGGGTGTGCAGGTGCAACCAAGGCTTGTTCAATACACTCAGACCAGCAATCCACATTTTGGCTGGCGAGAAGGTGTGCATCCACAATACCAAGCCCACGCACTCTTTGCTGGCGTTAGCTTCTTGGCACAGGTTGAAGATCTCTTCTGGGCTCTTAACCGTTGGTTTGCAAACCAGTTTCACAGGCAGATTAGCTGTTGAGTTCAGGCCTGCTACGACGGTAGCGCTGTCATCAGCTACGGTTTCCAATACTTTTGGTCCGTACAGAGTTTGCGAACCTGTGACAAACCACACTTCTTTATTTGCAATGCTATTCATAACGACCTCGATTTAGTTGAAAGCGGGGCTTACCGGTTTAGTTTTGACCGTAGTAAGCGTTCTTACCGTGCTTTCTGTAATAATGCTTGTCTGCGATTGCTTGGCTCAGCACTGTGCCTTGTGGCGCCAGTGTGCGCGTCAGATATGACATCTTGGCAATCTCTTCGAGCAGCACTGCGTGGTATACCGATTTCGCTGCATCAACACCCCAAGTAAAAGGCGCGTGACCAGCAACCAGCACCATCGGTGCAGCTTCATAATCTTTGTCTTTGTAGCAGTCGGTGATTTGCACACCTGTTTCTTCTTCGTAGTCACGGGTGATCTGCTCTGCCGTCATTTCAGCAGTGCATGGGATTTCGCCGTATACGAAGTCTGCGTGTGTAGTCCCCAAGCATGGAATGCCAGTTTTGGCTTGCGCCCACGCGGTCGCATAAGTGGAGTGAGTGTGAGTCACACCACCAATGTTTTCAAAATGACGATACAGGTGAGTGTGAGTTTTGGTGTCAGAAGAAGGACGCATCTTGCCTTCTACAATGTTATTTTCCAAATCCACAATCACCAAATCTTCAGGCTGCAACTTATCGTAAGATACGCCACTTGGTTTAATGGCGATCACACCTTTGTCGCGGTCGATCTGAGATACGTTACCAAAGGTGTAAACCACCAAATTACGGGTTTGCAACTCCATGTTGGCTTCAAAAGCCTGGCGTTTGAGTTCTTTGTAACTCATTATTTTGCTCCGTTAACGTACTGACCCAGCGCCTGATATTTCTTATACAGACGGTCATATACCGCTGCATTTTCAGGAATAGGTGTATAGGTTTTACATACAGGTGATGCCATCACAGCTTGCGCCTGTTCAACGGTTTCGAATTCGCCTGCTGCGACAGCAGCAAAAATTGCTGCACCGAGCGCACAGCTCTGGTCGCTTTCCAATACTTCGATTGGGCAGTTCCACACATCGGCACAGGTCTGCATCACGAAATCAGACTTCTTAGAGATACCGCCGATAGTGACCACTGACTCAATGTTTACGCCTTCTTCGCGGAAACGTTCGGTAATTGCACGGGCGCCAAACGCAGTTGCTTCAACCAAACCACGGAAGATTTGCGGTGCACTGCTGCCCATTTTCAGGCCAGTAATCGCCATGCTCACGCCTTGGTCAGCATCTGGCGTACGACGACCATTCACCCAATCCAGCGCAGTAATACCCTGCTCGCTGATAGGCAATTTAGCTGCTTCGTTAGACATCGCCACTAAGGTTTTGTCTTCAAATGCTTGCGCTAACGCTGCTTGGTCAACACCTTCGATGGTTGGCAATACTTCGCGAATTGGCCACAGCAGCAGGTTTTTGAACCATGCGTACAAGTCACCAAACGCCGACTGACCAGCTTCCAGACCAATCATGCCTGGCAATACAGAACCATCGACTTGACCACAGATACCGCGAACAGATTTACCTGCCAGCTGCTCTTTTGAGGTCACAGTGATGTCACAAGTAGAGGTACCCATTACCTTGGTCAGTACGCCTGGACGTACTTTGGCAGCAACTGCGCCCATGTGGCAGTCAAATGCACCATAACCAATCGCGATACCGACTGGCAGACCTAGCTTAGCGGCCCACTCTTCGGTCAGGTGACCAGCAACTTCGCCTGCGGTTTCAGTCGCAGGGTTCAGGGTGTCAGCCAGACCATCTAACAATGGGTCGATGCCAACAAAGAATTCATTTGGTGGGAAACCGCCCCACTCTTCGTTCCACATGATCTTATGACCGGCGGCACAACGGCCCATGCGGAATTTTTCTGGATGAGTCGTACCAGCCAGAATCGCGGTGATCCAGTCACAGTGCTCAACCCATGAGTAAGTTGCTTCACGCACTTTCTCATCGTTGCGATAAACATGCAGCGCTTTGGCCCAGAACCACTCAGATGAGTAGATGCCGCCCATATGCTTGAGGTAGTTCACCTCATTTTCAGTAGCTGCTTTAGTAATTTCAGCCGCTTCGGCAATCGCCGTGTGGTCTTTCCACAATACGAACATCGCATTTGGGTTTTCAGCAAACTCTGGGGTCAATGCCAATGGCACGCCGTCTTTGTTCACTGCTACTGGCGTTGAACCTGTGGTATCAAAGCTCACACCGATAACGCGATCAGCTGCACCAGCAGGTGCAACTTGCCACAGACCTTGGATTACTTGCTCGAGGCTGTCGAGGTAATCGAGTGGGTGTTGGCGGAATTGATCCTTTGCCGGCTCGCAATACAAGCCTTTGGACCATCTAGGATAGTAAATCAAATGGCTAGCCACCTCTTCACCAGTTGAGGTGTCTACCAAGAGGGCTCTGACGGAGTCTGAACCGTAGTCCAAACCTAAGGCATAACGAGACATAACAAACCCTTCGCTTAAACTGAAAAATGGCTGAATTTAGTCAATCTTGAACATATTGTATGATAATAAGACCAAGGGCTACTTGTAAAGATGCTCAGCGAATTACCCTACATTACCGAAACTGTCTTACAGTTCAAAAATAGGTGCAGTTTTGTGACGAAGTTTAAAACTAGCTCATCCATTCAGAGTTGCTAATTTTCATATTAAATCGTACAAATCGCCAGCAAAATTTTGATGATTATTTTCGATACTACTTATCGAAGTAAACGATAAGAATTCCTTTGTCTACGCGGGTTAACACGCTGCTTAAGCGAGTGAATACAGTGCTTGCAACGGCGCTAAAGGACTGCGGCGGCGTTGTATTTTATTACGGAATTTTACTACATAGGTAATACTATTTGAGCAATAAAATTTTTCATCGGTTTTGTGATCTTCATTTAGCAAGCACTCAAGCGCGTTAAATTTGACCAACTCATCGGACGAGTAAAAACGCGCAGGAACAAGCGTTCGCTGGAAAATACAGCACTGCGAATGCGTTATCGCTGGTTAACTTCATCATTGTACTCAGCGCTCGCCACGCAAGATTTACATTTGTCACCGCATGCTTCGCTCGTGCGCCTCAGCTGCCGCGTCACTAGACGTTTATCTCTGAGCGCACCACAAAAAAACCATCATGTACTCGTCGTGAATTTTTAAATAAAAAGATTTATATCAGATAGTTAATCAAGTTCAGACGACTCACTTTGATACTCATTCCTTATCGCTGCCGCTGAGCGAGCACATCCAACACTTTACAGAACCACGGCGCCTGTTCTCCAAACGTCTAAGGTGTCAGTCAATTGTTAATATAATATGTTAATTGTGATTACGGCCGCGCTGGGGAGTGTGCCGTAACGTTCACAATATTAAGGAGATAATAACTATGAGACTGTTTCACACAGTCATTTTCGGCGGCATGATGCTGGTCGGAACGGCACAAGCAGCAGTAGTGAATGGGGTCTATACCATTCAATCCAAGTTCAGCGGCAAGTTGGTAGAAGTCGCTAACGCTGATAACAATAATGGCGCCAATGTAAGTCAGTGGCCGGATAATGGTCATAACACGCAACGCTGGTTAATTACCAAACGCGATGACGGCTACTATTCGGTGTTAAATCTGAATAGCGCTAAAGCGATGGAAGTGTATAACTCCGGTAGCAATGACGGTGATAACGTCTCGCAGTGGCAATATTGGGGCGGCGCCACGCAGAGATGGAATATTAGCGATCAGGGCAACGGCTACTATCTGCTGATCAATAAAAATAGCGGCAAGGCGCTGGATCTGCTCGGTTGGGACGCCTCCAACGGTGCCAATATCGGCCAGTGGTCTGTGAATCATTTGGATTCGCAGCAATGGAAACTCAATCTTATTCAAGCCTCAGGCGCTAAGCCGGTCGACACTTCAACCACGAATGGCGCCCCTAACTTCTGGCCACTCAGTGGTAATCTGGGCACACATGACCCTACCATCGCCTATGAAAATGGCTCTTGGTGGGAACTACAGACCGGTGTTGGGATTTACGGTAAAGTCAGCCACGATGGGCTGAATTGGGAGCCATTACCATCGGTATTTCCATCACCGCTGAGTTGGTGGAAGAACTATGTGCCGGGCAATACCAATAACGATGTGTGGGCGCCAGATCTTAAGCACTACAACGGCAAAATATGGCTCTACTATGCCATTTCTACCTTTGGCTCACGTGTTTCAGCCATTGGCCTCGCATCCGCCGACAGTCTCGCCGCCAGCAACTGGCAAGACAGAGGTTTGGTGATCAATACCACTAATGCGGACAATTACAATGCCATCGATCCCGATCTGGTGATTGATAAAGATGGCGATCCTTGGTTGACCTTAGGTTCGTGGAACTCAGGCATCAAGGTTGTGCGCTTAAATCCGATTACCATGAAACCTATGGGCGATATCAGCAGCATTGCCAGTCGCTCAGGCGGTATAGAAGCGCCGACCATTATCTATCGTCGCGGCTATTACTACCTGTTTGTTTCTGTCGGCAAATGTTGCTCAGGCGTCGATAGTACCTACCAAATCCGCTATGGGCGCGCCACGGATATCACCGGCCCATACTTAGATAAAAACGGTAACGACATGATGAGTGGAGGTGGTTCGCTATTTGATGGTGGCAACAGTCAATGGGTGGGACCCGGTGGGCAAGATATTGCCAACACCGATGTGATCATTCGTCATGCCTATGACGCGACAGATAACGGCAACCCCAAAATGCTGATCAGCACCCTGAATTGGGACAGTAACGGCTGGCCAAAATATTAGCTTTGCCTTAAAACTCAGGCAACAAAAAGGGGCGTATTCAACGCCCCTTTTCACACCAACACTACAGCGGTTATTGCACCGTGAAGCCACCATCGACGGCTAATGCATGACCAATGACGAAGCTCGCCGCATCACTGCTTAACCACATCACAGCATTCGCCACTTCTTCCGGACGACCTAAACGGTTGATCGGTTGTTTCTTGGCAACAAATTCTTCGGTGATCACGCCTTTGTCGATCATATCTGACACCATCGGGGTGTTGATAGCACCCGGACAAACAGCGTTGATGCGAATCCCGCGTTCAGCGTACTCCAGCGCGGCACTTTTGGTCATGCCCAATACGCCGTGTTTTGACGCATGGTAAGAGGCGAGCTTTTCCAATCCCACCAAACCACCAACAGAAGAACAGTTAACGATAGAACCTGAGCCTTGCTCGCGCATGTACTGCAGTTCATGCTTCATACATGCCCAAACTCCACGCAGGTTGATGGCATTTACCTTATCGAAATTCTCGGCAGTTTCATCTGCGGCATCAACAGCCGGTACCTGAATACCTGCGTTGTTATACGCCATATCCAAACCACCAAACGTGTCCACCGTATGTTTTACCAGAGCAGCCACCTGCGCTTCATCTGTGACGTTACAAACAAAACCAGCGACGTTACCTTTAGCCGAGCTCAGTTCGGCAACGGCGTTGTTTAGTGCCTCTTGGTTTACATCTGACAACATCACCGCCGCACCTGCATCGGCGTATGCCTTAGCCGCCGCAAACCCCATGCCCGACGCTGCCCCAGTCACCAAAGCAACCTTGCCCGAAAAATCATAAATGACGCTCATGGTCATGCTCCTAATATTAATCGTCTTTAAAAGTGTGATCATTATCACTCAGTTTGGCCGACCAATATTAGTATTCTCGAATAATACGCTTATGACTTAATCTAATAAATCAATCTGCTACGCCGCAGTTCAGGCGCTAATCGCCGACGATATTGAACGATTACTGGCAATCACCCAATCCCCCTGCGCAAATGGAGAATGCTGCGCTAATACCGCACACTTAATTTGGGTCAGGAAATAGATCTCACGCTCGGCATCATGCAGCGTCTCATAGTTGGCCATGCCCTTGGCAATCACCACCTCTGCGCTATCGAAATAGTGTTTAAAACTCACGGAGCATTGTGCCAAAGGCGTCCCCGGCGCATCACAGCCCGTGTCAATGACTTTGGCTAGCGCGGCAATGCCAGCGTCGACCGTATCGGCCACTGTAGCATCATTGATTACCGGAGAAGCTTTGACTGCATATACCACTTCAAGGTGCGGTGGCAGTTGCTCAATCAGTAATTTATCAAAGAAGGTTTCACCCACATTATCCGCCAAAATCAACACCCGTTTGGCTTGAGATAATGCCGCTTTTAGCTGTTGCACCATGTTGATGTCAATCGGTTGTGCCAGCGCTTGCTCAAGTATGATGGGAGCTTGCTCAGCGGCAGCGATTGGCAAAGCGCCAAAGTCGATGATGTTCCCAGCAATAGCGAAGCGTAACGCGGCTTCAAAAGCATCATCAGCCGTTACGATTAAGCTTTTGGCGCGGTGAGCCAACGATAATGCCATGGCAGCGGATTGCGCTTTCACTTCAGCATAGGGATCTTCGCAGGCACTGTGCTGACGTAACACGCGGTGAATAAGCTGCGCCATTTCTGGCGGCGATAATGACAAGTCAAATTCAGCGGCCTCTCGTAATACCCGTTTGAGTAACTGCTCCGCAGCTGCGTCATTGTCACAGACTTGTTTGGCGGCTTCCTCCGCTTGGCGCGTTAAACATGCCATGCATGCTGCACTGGTTTTCACTGGCACTATCCTTATTCCATAAAGGTCAGCTAGTTAGCATAGGCCAAAAAATAACAAGGGAAGTTGATGTGAGTCGAAGAACCAAAAGCGAACAGACGGTGCCGCCACAACTGGCGTTGCACCCGATGTGAAGTCTGCAAACAAATACGGCGCCACGCTTATCGCATTGGCACCGTATACTGCTCAAAAAGTGCAGTTGCTCGTTAGCGGATTATTTCTTGCCACCGCTTAACCAAGGATTGAAAGCTTGTTGCTCTTCCTTTTGCGCCGCAGGTTTGCTGGTGTCGTTTGCTCGCGGCGTGTCGCTACGACTGCGACGCACCTGCATTCTTCCCTTCCCCTGTTCAGCTTTGCTTGGCGCAACTTCCTGATGGGAATGAGGCAAATGCTTCGCCTTTGGTTTGGCTTTAGCACTACGGTGTTTTTTCGCTTGGCTGCTGTCAAAACCACCTTCACTGCTGCGATAAGCATTGTCACGCTCGCCGTCGTGTTGACGAGGTGCACGGCTCGGTTTCGCCGCTTTATTTTTCGGCACGAAATTTAATACCGACACCGGCACTGGCTTTTTCGGCGCAAAGCCTTCGATTTCGCGGCGTTCAATCAGTTGATTCAGGCGGCGCTCAATGGCGCATAGGTTGCGAAAATCATCTTTCGACAATAGCGATACTGCCTCACCGCTATTACCAGCGCGGCCAGTACGACCAATACGGTGGATATAATCATCGGCTTCATCGGGCAAATCATAGTTCACGACACGCGACAAACTGTCGATGTCGATACCGCGCGAGGCGACGCCAGTGGCCACCAAAAAGCGCAACTTACCCGCTTTAAAGTCTTCCAGCAGTTGTTCACGCGATGCTTGGCTGCGGCCACTATGAAACGCTTCAGCGCTAATACCCCGCTTTTCTAACTGGCTCACCAGTTTAGCGGCACCTTGTTTGGTACGAATAAAAATCAGCGCCTGCTGCCAGCCATGTTCATTGATTAGATGACTCAGCAATGCCGATTTAGTGTCTTTATCGACGGTTACCAACCATTGCTCAATTTTGGGAGCCGTGGCCTTATTGCGCGAGATCTCGATCTCTACCGGATCAATCACCGCGGTCTTTGCCAACGCCCGTACTTGATTTGATAAAGTAGCGGAGAACAACAGGTTTTGCCGGTCTTCTGGCAAACGCTCAATAATCTTATTGATCGCTTCAATAAAGCCCATATCGAGCATGCGGTCAGCTTCGTCCAGCACTAACACCGAGGTTTCATCAAAGCGAATGGCGCGCTGGGTGTACATATCCAGCAAACGCCCTGGGGTTGCCACCAGAATATCAACACCTTCAATCAAACGCTGTTTCTGCGGCGCTTCCGCGACACCACCATACATGGCCATCGACGTCAGATTAAGATGCTTAGCGTAACTGCTGATGTTGTCATGCACCTGCACTGCCAGCTCACGGGTTGGCGTCAGAATAATTGCGCGTACGCGCTTAGGACGGATCTTGTCGCAATCGGCAAAACGCTCCAATAATGGCAACACAAAACTGGCTGTTTTACCGGTGCCGGTTTGCGCTGCTGCCAGCAAGTTTTTACCTTGCAACACCACCGGAATTGCCCGCTGTTGGATCGGTGTTGGTTGGGCATAACCCAATTCAGTTAAAGCGGAAACGATAGATTCGCGTAATCCAAGGGCTGCAAATGACATGGTAAATCTCGGGTAATAGATGATGAAAGGTGGCGGCTAAACCAAACGCTGTGTGCCTGAATCGCGGCGCGGAATCTCAATCCGCCAACAGCGGCGCAAGTATAGTTGAATGTGGCAACTAAAGGTAGTTAAACCCAGTGAGCCACTCAGAAATGAGGTTGCCGACTGGGGTTATCTTCTGGCGCAAGAAAGGTAACAACGAATAGCGAGACATTCATCGCCGCGAGTTCAACAAGAAACGCCCCTAACTAGGCATCTGTAGCGCTGTTATCCGGCTTAACTATTTGATGCAGATGAGCCGCAATACTAGCGAGATGCTTCGCTTGCTCCTCTTGCGCTCGCGCAACATGGCGTTGTGCAATGGCTTGCTCTTGTGCGGCCATGGCAGATTTTTCTAGCGCTGCAGCTCGCTGTTGCTGCGCTTTGACAAACTTATATAGCATCACCAGCACAAAGATGGGGATAAAAAGATAAGCCAATACTATGACTGCTGATAAAGATCCTGCTCCAACTGCGACCATAATGATAAATCCCTTTAAAAAATTGACACCACAAAATTGACATTAACGACACATCAGACCGTCAGCAAAAACTAAATGTTTTTGGAAGGTTGAGATTTGCCGAGATGACGCAATTCAATCGCGATGCTGGCCAGTTGTTTGACTAACTCAGCTTGAGCCTGCGCCGTCTGCTCCAGTGCAGAAGCTTGGCGCCGCTGCGCCCCCACCAGAAAAATAAGTAAAGATAGCAGCATTATTGGCACCGAAATATATGCCAGCACTAAGGCTAAAGCAGGCGCTAAATCAGTTATCGCACGAGCCGTTTCCATATGAATAAACTCCATTTATCAATCAAATAAGCCGCCATGCTTATCCTATTTTTAAACCGTATTATTTTCAATAAGATAAACCTAATCCCTAATGTAAAGGACACTCGACATCTAAAAAGAAGGCCGTAGCCTTCTTTTTAGTGATTCACCTTCGCGAACAACAATATCACTTACCACTCTACACAGATTTTGCCGAAATGCTTGCCACTCAGTTGGTGCGCAAAAGCGTCCGCAAGTTGTGCAAATGGCAAAGTGCTGTCAATCACAGGACGAATACCATTGACTTCCAAGGCCGCAATAAATTCTTGTTGATCACGCCGGCTCGCAACAATTAACCCTTGCAGGCGGGCTTGTTTCGCCATCAGCAGGGCCGTTGGTACCTCGCCTTGCACACCGGTCAGCACCCCAATCAAGGCAATATGCCCGCCCACTTTTACCGAGGAAATCGATTGTGCCAACGTACCAGGGCCACCGACTTCTACCACATGGTCAACGCCTTCGCCATTCGTCAGGCGCAGCACCTCCTGCGACCACTCTGGATGTGTTTTATAGTTCACCACCGCGTCCGCTCCCAGCGCTTTAACCTTAGCCAGCTTTGCATCAGAGGATGAGGTGGCAATCACCCGTGCGCCCATTGCTTTCGCGAGTTGCATCGCGGCAATCGATACGCCGCCTGTGCCCATCGTTAACACAGTCTCCCCTGCTTTTAACTGGCCATCGACCACCAATGCCCGCCAAGCGGTTAACGCGGCAGTCGTAATCGTCGCGCTTTCTGCATGTGTCCATCCTTTAGGCGCTTTAGTAAAGGCTCTCAGCGGACGCACAACATATTCTGCCGCCATTCCCTCGGAGCCGTCGCCCGGCGTAAACCCAAAATGCCCGACACCTGCAAACGGTTTCCCAGCAACCCAGTTAGGGAAAAAAGTGGAAACCACGGCATCACCTACTGCGAACTCCTCGACACCTTCACCTATGGCATCCACCACACCGGCACCATCTGACATCAAGATGCGATTTTCGGCGGTTGGCACTGTGCCGTTAGCCACTAATAAGTCATGGAAATTGAGCGAACTTGCCTTGATGGCCACTCGGATTTCTCCCGGACCAGGTTGACCTGGATCAGCCAGCTCACTCAAGCAGATCTGCTCAAAGCCGCCGGGTTGTTTCAAAATCATGCCTTTCATAGTCGCTCCTTTAAATACGCTGATGCGCTCCCCGAGCGCCAGCAAAGACAGAGCCCAGCCTAGTATTGGCGAACACGTCTGTCGATAGAAAACCATGATGAAAGTGAACGGAATTATCACTGCGCCATGCGAGGACGAAGTGTCTGTCAGCAATGAACATTGGATTGAGATCCAGAGTGAAATGTGTGAACAGTGGCTTTTGCGGTTAACACATGAAAGCACTCCAACAAGCGTCAGAGTGCTGAATAATTTGCAGAGAAATTGCCAAAACAAGCAACCCTAGCGGGGTTATCCTCTGAACTTTCGATACTTCGTCAGTATCTCTACCGCTTCCCCCAGCAGTTTATCGGCAGGTGTCCCCCAGTAATTGATGAGGAAGAAGGCGAAACTCAGTCCGGCTGACATTGAAAATACCGTTGGAAGCTCTTCGTCAATGCCAACCAACCACTCACGCCCAAATAATGTCAGCGCCATCAGTCCAAAACCACAAAGCAGCGACTGCCATTTGGAGCGTTGCTGCTTGCAGTAGTAGCGCTCAACCTCAGTAATGAACTCTTTATCTGTCATATCCATAAATCCTCCATGTAATTGACGTCAGCACTCCTTTGCGACTCTTGACGCGATGTTTAAACCTTAGAGTATTCCTGCCAAGTTACTAACAAGTAAGTTGTCGATTTTTAAAGCAGCTCACAAGCATCACTCAGAATGCGTGATAGCTAACAGCAGCGATTGCTAAAGCAACTATCAACGCCCATTACGAGAATTGAAATCTGCTGGGAGGTCATCTCGATTTGCAAAATATTCCCCGCTGACATTGACCCAAGCTCTGCATGTTCAGGCAAAAAAGACAAAACCCCCGAACTGACGTTCGAGGGTTTTGTTGCGTCTGGGTGATGAATTGAGCCGAACTCAATTCATCGGTCAGCGATGATGGATTACATCATGCCGCCCATGCCACCCATACCGCCCATGCCACCCATATCAGGCGCGCCAGCGTTATCTTGTGGCAGTTCAGATACCATCGCTTCGGTGGTGATCATCAGGCCAGCAATAGACGCTGCGAATTGCAGTGCGCTACGGGTCACTTTAGTTGGGTCAAGAATACCCATTTCCAGCATGTCGCCGTAGGTATCGTTACCAGCGTTGTAACCGTAGTTGCCTTCACCGTTTTTCACAGTGTTAGCCACAACTGAGGCTTCTTCACCGGCGTTGGTCGCGATTTGACGCAGTGGTGCTTCCATTGCGCGCAGAGCGATAACCACACCGTGTTTTTGGTCTTCATTAGCCACTGCAACGTCTTTGATTTTTGAAGCAACGCGAACCAGAGCCACACCACCACCAGCAACAACGCCTTCTTCAACAGCGGCGCGAGTTGCGTGCAGTGCGTCTTCAACGCGGTCTTTTTTCTCTTTCATTTCAACTTCGGTAGCTGCACCGACTTTGATTACTGCAACACCGCCAGCCAGTTTAGCCATACGTTCTTGCAGTTTTTCTTTGTCGTAGTCTGAAGTTGATTCAGCGATTTGTTGTTTGATTTGCTCAACGCGCGCTTTGATTTGGTCTTGTTCACCTACACCGTCAATGATGGTGGTGTTGTCTTTGGTGATAACCACGCGTTTAGCGCTACCCAAATCTTCCAGAGTGGCTTTTTCCAGTTCCAGACCGATCTCTTCAGCAATAACAGTACCGCCTGACAGGATAGCGATATCTTGCAGCATCGCTTTACGACGGTCGCCGAAACCTGGCGCTTTAACCGCAGCCACTTTCACGATACCGCGCATGTTGTTCACAACCAAAGTTGCCAGCGCTTCACCTTCAACGTCTTCTGCCACAATCAACAGTGGACGGCCAGCTTTAGTCAAACCTTCCAGAATTGGCAGCAATTCGCGGATGTTCGCGATTTTCTTGTCAACCAACAGGATGAATGGGTTATCCAGTTCAACAGAGCCAGTTTCTGGTTTGTTGATGAAGTAAGGAGACAGGTAACCGCGGTCGAACTGCATACCTTCTACTACGTCCAGTTCGTTTTCCAGCGCTTGACCTTCTTCAACAGTGATCACGCCTTCTTTACCGACTTTTTCCATCGCAGTCGCGATGATTTCGCCGATTGACTCATCAGAGTTAGCAGAGATAGTCCCTACTTGGGCGATAGCTTTTGAATCGGAGCAGTCTTGAGACAGGGCTTTCAGTTCAGCAACAGCGGCAACAACGGCTTTATCGATACCGCGTTTCAGGTCCATTGGGTTCATGCCAGCGGCAACCGCTTTCAGACCTTCGTTAACAATCGCTTGTGCCAGAACGGTAGCGGTAGTAGTACCGTCACCTGCTGCGTCGTTCGCTTTAGACGCAACTTCTTTTACCATTTGTGCGCCCATGTTTTCGAACTTGTCTTCCAGTTCGATCTCTTTAGCAACTGAAACACCATCTTTGGTGATCAGTGGCGCGCCGAAGCTTTTGTCCAAAACAACGTTACGGCCTTTAGGGCCCAGTGTCACTCTAACTGCGTTAGCCAGAATGTTAACACCCGCCAGCATTTTTACGCGTGCGTCGTTACCAAATAATACTTCTTTAGCTGCCATGTTGATTATCCTTTAATACGTTAATTCGTTGGAATGTCTTATGGTTAGAAAGTGGCTTAGTCTACGATAGCCATCAGATCTGATTCAGACAGGATCAACACTTCTTCACCGTCGATCTTTTCTTTCTTCACGCCGTAACCTTCATTGAAGATCACTACATCACCAACTTTCACATCCAGCGGCCGCACTTCGCCATTTTCCAAGATCCGGCCATTGCCTACTGCCAGAACTTCGGCACGGCTAGATTTTTCGGCCGCGCTGCCAGTCAACACAATGCCGCCCGCTGAAGTGGCTTCCACTTCCAGACGTTTTACAATCACGCGGTCATGTAATGGACGAATATTCATTTATGGATTCTCCTAATGACGTTTTGCCCAACATTATTTAGGCGATATTACAGGTTAATAACTGCGCCGACTGTCCGAGTCGTCGCTTGATGGTCTGTATATGGGGCCGCATTTGCCACTTCCAAGTGCCAGATCGAAAAAATTTTTAATTTTTTTGGCGCTAAATCAGTCTTTCCGAATTGAGGTTTTGTCCGCCAGCGATGAATCCTGATAAAATCAGCGCCGACGCGAGGCGCTTTTCCTCTCTTTTTTATTTTTCTCACGGGGTAGTACTGACAATGAGAGACAGACACGGGCTGCTCAGCCAGCCAATCGGTCGTGTGCTGCTCAACATGAGCCTGCCCAATATGCTGGGCATTCTGACGGTACTCGGTTTTAATCTGGTTGATACCTTTTTTGTCAGTCGTCTTGGAACTGAGGCGCTGGCCGCTATCAGTTTTACCTTTCCCATTACCTTAGTGATCATCAGTATCGCTATCGGGATTGGTGCGGGCGTGTCCACCAATTTGGGGCGTTTAATCGGCGGCGGTCATGCACCGTTAGCCAAAGTGTTTTTGCACGATGCACTGTTGCTCAGTTTTTTGATTACTGCGGCACTGTCGCTACTCGGTAGTCTACTGTTTCGACCGCTGTTTAGCCTGCTAGGCGCATCAGATAGTTTGCTGCCACTTATCCATCATTATATGCAACCCTGGTTTATCGGAGTGCCCATTTTGGTGCTGCAGATGGTCGGTAACCAAGGGCTAAAAGCCACCGGCGACACAAAATCGCCAGCTAAGATTTTAGCGCTAGCGGCGCTGATCAATTTGCTGCTGGATCCGCTGCTAATTTTCGGTATCGGACCATTTCCACGCATGGAGCTGCAAGGTGCCGCCATTGCCAGTGTCATTTCGTGGGTGGTGGCCTTAGGCTTGTCAGGCTACCTACTGATCATCAAGCGGCACTTGCTGAGCACCGCGCGTATCTGCGTGACACGTTACCGCGTCAACTGGCGCCGTTTGGCGCATATTGCCCAACCAGCAGCACTGATGAATCTGATTAATCCGTTGGCCAATGCGGTGATCATGGCGATGCTGGCGCGAATGGATCACACCGCGGTGGCGGCGTTTGGTGCTGGTACACGGTTAGAGTCGGTGATGCTGATTGTGGCGATGGCGCTGTCTTCCAGCGTGGTGCCGTTTGTCGCGCAAAACTTAGGTGCCGGGCAACCAGAACGGGCACGACAGGCGCTGTTACTGGCCATTCGCTTTGTACTGGTATTTCAAACTCTGCTGTATATTCCGCTGGTCTGCTTTGCCGCGCCGATTGCCGGGCTATTTAGTGACGATCCACAAGTGCTCACTTGGCTGACCTTTTATTTACAGTTTCTGCCACTAGCCTACGGACCACTTGGCACCATCATTATTGTGGCCACAGCGTTGAATGCTTATCACCGCCCAATGGCGTCGCTGGTGCTCAATCTGTTGCGTTTGTTCGTTCTGATGCTGCCGCTCGCCGCAGTGGGGGCTTACCTTGGTGGAATTAAAGGGCTGATGCTGGCGCTGCCAGTCACCAATTTCATCGCCGGTGTGGTGTGTTACTTTATCGCGCTCAAGGTGAAAGAGCCTCAAGAGATCCGCCACTCGCCGTGTGGCTCGATAGTGGAGTCTGATCAGACCATAGGAAAATGAACGCCATAAAAAAAGTCCGCTAATTGCGGACTTTTTTCATCGTATCAGAGGTTAAGATTTTGGAGGCTGCTGTTCATCATCAGTCGCTTTATCATCTTTTAAACGCGCCTCTGGACTCACTTCATCAGGCTTACGCTCATATTCACCATCAATCACATCATCGTCTTGTCGTGGACGCGAGAAGTCGCCCTGAAATGGCCCCTGTGAAAAGGGATTATTGCCCTGACCAAAACGGCTGGTCACCACTTGCAACTGCAAACGCTTCAACACCAGCTTAGCAATTGGCGCACGTGTAAAAGGCGTCAGCATCAACAACCCAATTAAGTCGGTCATAAAACCTGGGATCAGCAGTAATACTCCGGCTAACGCCAACATCATGCCTTCGACAATCTCCTGCCCCGGTACTTCTCCGTATGCCAATTTGCGTTGCACGCTCATCAGCGTGACGATGCCTTGGCTGCGAACTAAAGAGACCCCCACCACCGCGGTAAGAATGACTAATGCCAACGTATTCCAGCCACCAATGACTTCGCTGACGCGCATCATCAGCGAAACTTCCATCGCCGGGACCAAAAATAGTAACAGTAAAAACAGAAATGGCATGACATTCACTTAATCTACGAGTGTTACCCATAACTTGGGGGCTTTGGCCACAAATTTCAAGCCTTAGCATTTGCCGCCTAAGCTCACTGTTTCAGCAAACGCTTAATGCACTTTTACTGTAAAACACGTAAAGTAGATGGCCTGTCACGGGATAGAGCTGATGCTAACTCTCGGTTTTCAGGAGTTTTATGGCGGATTCAAACACTGACGCACTGCTGGTTTTTAGTAGCTTTCCCGATAGGGAAACAGCGCTTGCTGTAGCGGATACTTTAGTCAGAGAAAATTTGGCGGCCTGTGTGCAAGTGTCTGCACCTATGACCTCCATCTACCGCTGGCAAGGCGAGATCTGTCACGAAACTGAAGTCGCCATGCAACTCAAATGTTCTGCCAGTGTCTATCAAGCATTAGCGCAACGATTAGTTGCCCTTCATCCCTACGACGTACCCGAACTGCTGGCAGTGACGGCCACGGCGGGGTTCCCTGCGTATCTGGATTGGATCAAAGACAACACAAAATGATGAAACGACTGCTCCCCCTGCTGCTTGGTGTATTGGTGCTGGTAACCACTGCAGTTCAGGCCGAAAACAGCCTCACCAAAGCATTTCCGTTCCTCAAAAGTGAACCTGAATTAATGCCAGTGGAGAAGGCGTTTGCCTTTGAAGCGATGCAAGACGGCAATAAAGTGACCCTCAGCTGGGTCATCGCCGATGGTTATTATATGTATCGCGATAAGCTCAAATTTGCTGCCAGCAATGCCGAATTGGGCGATATCGTTAAGCCTGCAGGTGAAGATCACCACGATGATTACTTTGGCAATCAGCAGGTATACCGCACTTATATCGAGATTCCCGTCGCCCTCAAACAAGCCGCGGCTGACGGTAAGCTCAGTGTTACCTTTATGGGCTGTGCTGAAGGCAAATTGTGTTTCCCACCAACGACCCGTGAAGTCCCGCTGACACAAGTTGCTGCCAACGATGGCACATTAGCTAACGCCAACGTTGCGGCCAGCGATAACGCCACCGCAGCGGCAGTGAGCGCCACACAAGCACCACTCACTGAACAAGATTCGCTGCTGCAAAAACTGGTACATGGTGATAACTGGCTACTGACCTTAGTCTCTTTCTTTGTACTGGGTATTGGGCTGGCACTGACACCTTGTGTGTTCCCTATGTACCCCATTTTATCGGGCATTATCGTCGGTCAAGGTGGCAAGGTCTCAACCGCGCGTGCCTTTACCCTGTCAATGACCTACGTGCAGGGCATGGCGATCACCTACTCGGTATTGGGCCTGATTGTGGCAACTGCGGGGATGAAATACCAAGCGGCACTGCAAAGTCCGCCAGTATTGATTGCCATCTCGATTCTGTTTGTGTTGCTGAGTTTGTCGATGTTTGGCCTGTATGAGTTGCAACTGCCTTCACGCTGGCAGGAAAAGCTCACCGGCATCTCGAATAAACAGCAAGGTGGTAAACTCGGCGGCGTGTTCGTCATGGGGGTACTGTCTGGCTTAGTCGCTTCACCATGTACCACTGCGCCATTATCTGCCGTGCTGGTGTATGTGGCGCAAAGCGGTGACTTGCTGCAAGGCTTTGTGACCTTGTACGTGCTCAGTATGGGCATGGGACTGCCGCTGCTCTTAATCGGAACGTCAGGCGGGAAACTGCTGCCACGTGCCGGCGCTTGGATGAATATCGTCAAGCATATCTTCGGTTTCCTATTGATCATGGTCGCCATCATTATGCTAGGACGGATCTGGCCAGGATTGGTATCTGATCTACTGTGGACTGTGTGGGCAATTTGCTTTGTGGGCTATCTGCTACACCAAAATAAACTAACTGCAGTGAGCTGGAAAAACTCCGCCCGTGAAGTGCTGTTGCTGTTGGCGTTACTCGCCAGTTTCTCCTACGGCTTGCAAGCGGTGATGGGCTATTTAGGCTATTCCTTCTCTAATCAGGCAAGCACGAGCAGTGAGCAGCATGGCAGTTTTAAAACCATCAAAACCCTTGCCGACTTTAAAGCTGAGTTAACCGCGGCTAAAGCCGCAGGTAAACCTGTGATGCTCGACTTATACGCCGACTGGTGTGTCGCCTGTAAAGAGTTTGCCAACATCACCTTTAAAGACGCGGCGGTGCAGCAACGCATGGGACAAATGGTGCTACTGCAAGCCGATGTTACTGACATGAATCCAGCCGATGAAGAGTTACTCAATGCCTATGATGTGCTGGGGCTACCTACGCTGCTGTTTATCGATGCTGACGGCAATCTGCGTGACGATCTGCGAGTGACAGGTTTTATGAGCGCTGACGAGTTTGCGCCACATCTGGATCACCTGCTGCAATAATCCTTTCCAGTTGCGAAAAAAGCGGCTCCCATAAAGGAGCCGTTTTTATTTATCCCGCTGAATCGCTTATGATGAGTGTATTCAAGGACAGCTTGTTAACCTCTCATTTATGGAACCCGCAATCCTCATTATTACCCTTGCCTGTGGTCTGGCTGTGAATACCATTAATCTGCCGCCATTGATTGGTTATCTGGCAGCGGGATTTGTGCTCTATGTATTTGGAGTACAAGCTGACAGCTTACCTTTGCTGCATTCACTGGCCGATCTGGGGGTGACCTTGCTGCTGTTTGCCATCGGTTTAAAACTTGATGTCCGCAGCCTGTTTAAAGCCGAGGTATGGGCCGGTTCAAGTTTGCATCTGCTACTGTCGATGTTGATCTTTATGCCGCTGCTGATGCTGCTGGGCGCAATTGGAGTGTCTCGGGTTGCTGATTTGGACTGGCAACAGCTCGCCTTGATCGCCTTTGCGTTGAGCTTTTCCTCCACCGTATTTGCGGTAAAAGTGCTGGAAGACAAAGGCGATATGCAGTCGCTCTATGGCCGAGTCGCCATTGGTATTCTGATTATGCAGGATATCTTTGCGGTGCTGTTTTTAACCGTGTCGAAAGGAAATTTTCCCTCCCCTTGGGCATTTGCCCTGCTCGGTTTACCCTTATTACGGCCACTGCTGTATCGGCTATTTGACCGTGTCGGCCATGGCGAGTTACTGGTGCTATTTGGCCTGTTGATGGCACTGGTTGGCGGCGCTTGGTTATTTGAGTTGGTAGGCATGAAGCCAGATCTCGGCGCGCTGATCGCCGGGATGCTACTGGCGGGACATAAAAAAGCATCCGAGCTGGCCAAGTCACTGTTCTATTTCAAAGAGCTGTTTTTGGTAGCCTTCTTTCTCACCATCGGTCTCAATGGGTTGCCGTCATTAGAAGATATCGGTATGGCCGGTATTCTGATGCTACTCATTCCCATTAAAGTAGCGCTGTTTATTTGGTTGCTGACGCGCTTTCATCTGCGCTCGCGTACCGCGATTATGGGCGCGTTTAACCTCGGTAACTTCAGCGAATTTGGTTTGATTGTGGCCGCCGTCGCCACCCATAAAGGCTGGCTACCAGCCCATTGGCTGTTAATTATCGCGGTTGCCTTGAGTGCCAGTTTCTTAGTGGCCGCGCCGCTCAACAATATGGTGGCGCACATCTATGGTCGCTTTAGCCTGCACCTGAGTCGCTTAGAAAAATCACCGCTGCACCCGGAAGATCGCCAAATTTCGCTGGGCAATCCGCGCTTTTTGATTCTCGGGATGGGGCGTATTGGTAGCGGTGCTTATGATGAACTCAAGACACGTTTTGGTGACAACATCCTCGGCATCGAACATAAGCAAGAGCTGGTTGAATACCATCGCGAACGTGGTCGTAATGTCGTGCAAGGCGACGCCGCCGATACTGACTTCTGGGATAAGCTGGAACGCGCCCCGGCGCTGGAGCTTGTGCTGCTGGCGATGCCCTATCACGCCGGTAATATTTTTGCGGTGGAGCAGCTGCGGAAACGTGATTATCAAGGCAATATCAGCGCCATCATTCAATACAGTGAAGATGCTCAATCCTTGAGAGAACTGGGCGTGAACGCGGTCTATAACCTTTACGAAGCTGCTGGTGCCGGTTTTGTTGACCATGTGATGAGCCATTTACCCGTTGCAGAAAGAAGCAATGCCCAAGACGAGGGCAAGCCTACTGTGGGCGGTGCCATAACAGAATGAAATAGAGCTTAAAATCCTGCTAACTCTTCTCAATGCAGTCGTGGTATAACTGCATCATAAATGTGCAAAGCATTTGCTTCAGTTGAGTTAGCAGGATCTACCAATCTATGTCCAATCCAGCACCTAGTGCCACCAAATTATTCGTTAAAACCTTTGGAACCAAGCCTGATATGCTGTTTAGCGCGCCAGCTCGGGTGAATTTGATTGGAGAGCATACCGACTATAACGATGGTTTTGTCCTGCCTGTCGCTATCAACTTTCATACTGTCATTGCGGTCAAAGTCCGCAAAGATGACCAGTTTCGCGCCGTGTCTGATGCCTTCAGCGATATTCGCCAATGGCGTTTTGGTGACGAAGGCGAGATGCAGCCAGAGGATGGTTGGATCAACTATCTCAAAGGCTTTAGCGCCGCCGTGGCACTCAGTGGTTTACCCGCCAAAGGCCTCGATTTAGCCGTGGTCGGCAATGTGCCCGCTAACGCAGGGCTGGCGGCGTCTGCATCGCTGGAAATCGCCTTTGGCAGCGCCATTAACGACACCAGTCAGTTGCATCTATCACCGCTCGCCGTGGCGCAATTGGCACAACGCGGTGAAAACCATTATGTTGGTTATGCCTGCGGCATTATGGATCAAATCACCAGCGCCATGGCCGAAGAGGAATGTGCACTACTGATCGATTGTATGGATCTCGAATGTCAGCCAGTCAAAATCCCTGACGAACTCAGTCTGATGCTGATTAATTCTGGGCTGCCATCGGTGCTACAAAGCGATGAATTTAATCTGCGACTGCAGCAATGTGAACAAGTAGCGCACCATTTTGGGCTCGATAGCCTGCGCGATCTGACACTGGCGCAACTTCAAAGCGCTGAAGCCGAGCTGGACCCGATAGCGTTTCGTCGCGCTCGGCATGTGATTACCGAGAACGAACGAACTCAGCAAGCGGCACGCGCATTGGCTCGTGGCAATATCAGTAAGATGTCGCAGCTGATGGCGGAAAGCCATGCCTCGATTCGCGATGACTTTGAGATCAGTACACCTGAGATTGATACGCTGGTCGCGCTAGTACATGAAACCGTGGGGAGCCGTGGTGGTGTGCGCCTTGCAGGTAAAGGCTTTGGCGGTTGTGTTGTCGCGCTTGTCGAACATGAATTGACAGATCAAGTGATCGCCACGGTCGAACAACAATATCAAGCGAAAACTGGCCTTGAAGCCAGCATCTATCTGTGCAGCCCATGCGAAGGAGCCGGCAGAATCGACAAATAAGCGGTTAAGCAGTAGTTGCCGCCAAACGTAAAAGGGAGGCTCAATGTTACGTTGCACCGTATTGGACCCCTGGCAGGACCCGCGCGGTGGCCAAGTGGAACGAGTGCGTGTCGATAACGGCACTCTGGCCATTGAAGTCCTCAGTTTAGGGGCAATTATTCGTTGCTTGTGGGTACCAGATCGTCATGGCGATCGCGCCAATATTGTGCTCGGCTGCGATTCGGTGGCCGACTACTTAGCCCAGCAAGCTTGGCTGGGGAGTGTCGCAGGACGCTATTCCAATCGCATTAAACACGGCCAGATCACCCACAAGGGCCACACCTATCAGCTTGATACCAATCTTGATGGCCACTGTCTACATGGCGGCAGTGAAGGCTTCCATCGCCGTCATTGGGATATCGGCATGTTGCCGGATGGTCTCAGACTCAGCTTACTCAGTGAAGATGGCGATATGGGATTTCCCGGAAACTGCGTGGTGCAACTCGATTATCGCTTGGTGGGACACAATCTGTTCGTTGAGTTTACCGCCTCTTCCGATAAAGCGTGTCCGGTAAGCCTGACCCAGCACAGCTACTTTAATCTCGATAAAAGTGAGTCGATTAACGAGCATTGGTTGCAGGTGTCGGCAACTGAACTGCTAAAACCCGATGCTGATAAACTGCCACTAGATGTCATGTCGGTTGCTAACAGCCCCTTTGACTTACGCACGCCGCAGAAACTACAACGTCTGCTAAGCCAACATGAGGATGGCTTGGATCACTGCTATGTGTTGAATAGCGCTCAAGCTGGATTACAAAAAGCAGCACAACTGATCGCGCCCAGCTCAGGTCGCCGACTGACACTGCACACGAATCAGCCGGGATTGCAGGTTTATACTGGTAACTATATTGGCGGCACGATTGGCCGCAAGCATCAGCAGTTAAAGACGCATCAGGCAATGTGTCTTGAGCCGCAAATGTTGCCCGATGCCCCCAATCAACCACAGTTGGGTGATCCTTGGATTGAAGCGGGCAAGCTCTACCACCATATCAGCCGCTACGAATTTGATACCATTAACTGATGAATATTAACTTTAATAGTGAAGATGCCGGGCAGATTGTGATTGGTGCATTCGCACTGTCAGTGCCGATTGCCTTTTCGGAAGAGTCTTGGCATTTAGCGCAAACGCTGCCACTGGGTAACATGGCACTTGTGGTGTTACTCAGCCTAGGCTTTATTGCCTTATTTGCCTATCAGAGTGTGTTTCAGGCCAATGTAATGCGCAGAATTGGCGTATTTTGGCTGCGGGTCGCCATCGCCTACCTGCTCACTTTGGCGGTGGTCAGTGTGGTACTGATCGCGCTAGATAAATGGCCGATGTTGCATCAGCCAATCTTGGCACTAAAGCGGACACTGCTGATTGCCATGCCCGCTTCTATGGGTGCGATTATCGTCGATAGCTTCGACAAGGAATAGTCAGCGCTTAACCTTCGTAGTCGTCGCTGTCGTTATCCCAATCGTCATCATCGCCATCACTATCGTAATCGTCACCGCCACCCACGTCAGAATCGGAATCATCGTCATCCTCCATCTGTACCACGGGCTTCGCCTTACGGCTGCTGGCTGGCGCACTATCTTTGATATTGGCCAGATTGATGCGAGACTGCTGTTTTGCCATAAAGGCAGAACGTGCAGCTTTCCAGTCACCACCAAATTCGCTTTCCGCAGCTTTAAGCTGTTCGTCACTCAACTCATACAAGTTGGGTTTAACGATATCTTCCACATATTCCACGATCGCTTTACGCTGCGTGTTGTAGAGGAAAACACGGCCAGGTGCGGCCTCGGGTAACTGATTATCATGGATGACGACAACGTTGCCGCGCGCGGTTCTCAGCTCGCCATACCAAAGTTGTTTTTTTGCAGAGTTATACATATATGCCAATACCCTTAAATCAACACATATACCAAATTGTGAGCAAATAACGCGCGTTCCCAACAAGTGTCTACTCGTGCAACAGCGCTGATATTCCGAGCGTAAACAAGCCATTAACCTAGTTGATTACACCTTGCGGAACCCGGCAAAACTCGAATACCAACGACCATTTCAAAGTGACGTTTTTAGCATCCAGTTTCAGAATGCGAATTTAGCCTAAAAATTCTGGAACGCAAACGAATTTATGCGACAAAAAACTAATTACTGATATTAATGCCGCATTTTTACAACGACACTGCAGCTAAATGACGATTTTAGAAGCAGCTTTTATGCTAATCAGGTTCACCCACCTGCAACACAATCTTGCCTCGATGTAGCCCTTGTTCCAGCATTTGATGGGCGCGAACCACCTCTGCCAATGGCAACACTGCATGCAGATGCGGTTTAAGTTGTCCCCGTTCGAGCAACGGCCATACCTGTCGTAGTAGCTGGCTCGCAATCGCTGCTTTTTGGGTAATGCTCTGCGGCCGCAAAGTTGAACCTGTCCAGTGAATGCGTTTAAACATCAACATGGCCACATCGACCTCCGCCATGCGCCCTGCTCGGCATGCGATCGACACCATACGCCCATCTAAACTCAGTAGCTTCAGGTTGCGATTGATATAATCGCCACCAATCATATCGAGCACTAACTGCACGCCTTTAGCTTGAGTAAATTCGGCCGCTAGCGCAACAAAATCCTCTGCAGCGTAATCAATCGCCAGATCCGCGCCCAATTGGCGGCAAAATGCCAGCTTAGCCTCGCTGCAGGTGGTAATCACCCTCGCCCCAAACGCCTTAGCCAGTGCGATTGCAGTGGAGCCGATACCGCCGCCACCGCCGTGGATCAATACCGTTTCACCGGCCTGCAAGCCGCCGCGCATAAACAGGTTATGCCACACAGTGAAAAAGGTTTCCGGTAATGCCGCGGCCTCGGCTAACTGCCAGCCGCTGGGCACAGGTAAACAATGGCTCGACCAAGTGAGTACATACTCACTGTAGCCGCCTCCCGGCACCAAGGCACAGACCTTGTCACCTACTTGCCAACGGCTTTCACCAGCGGCGACAGCGGCAATCTCACCTGCCACTTCCAGTCCCAAGATAGAAGAAGCATCGGCTGGCGGCGGATAACTGCCCTGACGTTGATAAATATCGGGGCCGTTAACCCCTGCGGCAGCAACCTTAATCAATACTTGTCCGCTAGCGGGCGCGGCAACATCTCCCTGAGTAAGTTGCATCACCTCGGCTGCTCCGGCCTGTTCACACACTATCTGTTGGCAGCGCATGCTGACTCCTTAGCATTAATTTACTTAACGCCATGTTACTCAACGCGCGACAACAGGCAAGCAAGGTCACTGGCACAGCCTGGCAACAAAAAAGGACGCCGTAGCGTCCTTCAATAGATTGTTTATGTCAGCGTCGCAGTTAACTGGCTTTGGCATTCGCCAGCGATTGCGCGTTGAGCTGCAAACGGTGCGGATGGGTATAGACAGTGGCACGGCCTTGGCGGCAGAAGCCGACAAGGGTGATATTGCTTTTTTCTGCCACTTCGGCGGCTAAGGCGGTCACTGCCGAAATGGCAAACAGCACTTCAACACCGGCACTCGCGGCCTTCTGCACCATCTCAAAACTTGCGCGACTGGTTAACAATACCGCAGCAGGTTTTTCAGCATTTCGTTGAGAGAATGCACCGATTAATTTATCCATCGCAATATGACGCCCAATATCTTCATATGCATAAATCACGTCACCAGAATTATTAATTCCAAGCGCTGCGTGTGTAGCTCCTGTTAATTCAAAATTACGCTGGCATGTTTTTATTTCTTGTAAAATCTTAGGTAACAAATCTAAATTAAAATTAACAGTTTCATCAACACGTTTTATTGGCTTTACCGCTTCTTCAAGCTGAGAAATACCGCAGAGTCCACAGCCGGTTCTGCCAGCCATACTACGTCGTTGTTCTTTTAAGGACATAAAGCAACGCTGGGTAATTTCAATATTCACGATAATGCCATTCTCGACATAATCAATATCTACCCCTTTGATTTCATTTACATTTGAAACAATACGCTCAGAGATGGTAAAGCCGATGGCAAAGGCTTCAATATCTTGTGGGGTCGCCAACATTACCGTATGCGAAATACCGTTATAAACAAGGGCGATGCGAACTTCATTGGCGAGATTATCGGTTAATTCTGACGCAATACCTTTTTCAATCAGGGTGATATTCTTCTGGACTATAACGTCTTTTGACAAATCAAACATAAGCACCCTCTAAACTTCAATAAAATATAAAACAAGCGTAATTAACACAAAATAGGAACTGTCTCACAAACAGCTAAGCAAATTAATTTTTCACATTGCTTAATGTCATCGCATTTTCTATTATCCTTGTGTCTTCAGATGGAAGAACGTCGTCTCCGGTGAGGCGTCCGGATTTCAAATCCGGGTGGGGCTGCCAGCAGTCCCGGGTAGGTTCGACTCCTATGTTCTTCCGCCACTCTTCTGTCATGGTAAACAGTTCCCCATCGCGTAACTCGCGACTATTAGAACGATATTTACGACGGGTAAAGCCACTGCGATCTAAAAACTCCAACATCTGAATACTGACCTTACGCCCCATACCGACCATATCCTTAAATTCGGCGGTTTCTAACACTTCATGCTCAGCAAAGTGCTGGCGCAGCATGTCAGCGATCTGCAGCAGATGTTGGGTCAGAATATAACGATCTTTTACCACTGCCGAGATAAATCCCTGCTGTACCACTTGAATACACAACGGCCGAATCTCATCTGCGGTCATCTGCAGCTGTTCCGCCATTTCCGTCACCCAAACGGGGCCGGGATTGGCCAATAGCCATGGCTGAATGCGCTGCCAAAAATCGCGCGCCGCAGCGGATAACAGTTGTTTATGTTCAGCCAACAGCAACAACGAGCCACGACGCAGCACTTTTTTCTGCTCAAGCAGACTCGTGACTAAGGCATTGGCCACGACATCCGGCACACTGCTATGCGCCATTCTGAGTAAACGATGTAACCCCACCCCAGGCTGATCAGGGTGTTGCTCGTGGAAAATCGCCAATGTGTCTAACAATAGCTGTTGTTCTGCGCTAAACAGTGCGCTGGAGATGAGCGCATCCCCCATTGCTTGTAATGATAACGCAGCCGTCATCACCGCCACACCTTTATCATTCAACTGCCAACGCCACGCCAATTGTTGTCGTTGCATGGTTTTTCGTTGTAATAGCAAGGCAATGGCATCAGGCCCGGTCTCACAGGCTGCCAGCGCCTGCAATAAGTGCAAACGTGAATCGCTGCGTTTTTTTCGATTAGGCACGTCTAAGGTGAGTACGCGCGCGCCACCTAGCGTCGCTTTGGCACTGGCGTGACGCAACACTATGGTATCGTTCTGCGCCACCAGCAAAGGCTGCTCTAAAATTAATTCCGCTAACTGTACCCCGGCTGCATCCGGGCCCGTCAGCAGCGAGATCCGTGCCAACGTGTGATCGCCACCATGATGACAATGCACGCTTTGCCAATGCGTTACTGGTTCAAATGTCGACAGCGCCACCACCGGCCGCTCACACGCTTGCGGCTGTTCAATATTACTGAGCCAATCGCCCCTTTGTGGCAAACGATGGCTGTCAGTTCCGGCCAGATTAAGCGCGACACGACACCCCGCGTTGGCATACGTTTGTTCCTGACCTTGGCTGTGTAAGCCACGCACACGCAACATGCCTTGTTGCGCCGAGCTATAGAGAAAGTCACCCGTCCGTACTTCACCGCTGATCACAGTGCCGGTGACCACGCAGCCAGCACCTTTGACGCTGAACGAGCGATCCAGCGCCATACGAAACGCCTGCACCTTATGGTCGATACCATCTTCCGGCAAGGCTTGCAGATGCTGTTTTAGCAGTGCCACGCCCTCGCCACTCACGGAGGAAACGGCGAACACATGGTCGGCGCTGAGCGTGTAATTTGCCAATAGCGCTTCACTTTGCTGCTGCACTTCAACTACGCGTTCACTGTCTACCAGATCAATTTTGGTCAGCGCCAACGTTAAGCTGCGGAGTGGCAACAGCGACAAGATCTCCAGATGTTCGCGGGTTTGCGGCATCACCCCGTCATCACAGGCGATGATCAGCAGCGCATGCCGCGCATGACTGACACCCACCAGCATATTGTTGATAAATTTTTCGTGGCCCGGCACATCGATAAACGCCAAGCGTTCACCGTTGGCACGTTCCATAAAGGCATAGCCGAGGTCGATGGTCATACCGCGTCGTTTTTCTTCCGGCAAACGGTCGGCATCAACGCCTGTAAGGCTTTGGATCAAAGATGTTTTACCATGATCTACATGGCCCGCGGTGACCACAATCATGCACTAGCTCCCAGCTCACGCAGCGTTTGCAGCAGTAGCTCGAAATCATCTGCGCCGCGCAGATCCAATAGCAGTTGCTCATTAGCAATGCGGCCGATCACCGGACGAGAGTGCGCTTTAAAGTGCTGTTCCAGCTTGCTCAGTTCTCCCGTCTGCGCGCTGAATGCTAACGCGACCGACGGCAGGTGAGTATCAGGCTGCGAACCGCTGCCCACTTGAGTTTGGCACTCAACCGCCTGTAACTGAAACTTAGGCGCAAACACCGGGGTTAGTTGCGCCACAAAATGTGCAGCCTGCTCGGCTAACTCAGCTTGGCTGCGCGCAAACTTGGCCATAATCGGCAGTTCACTGTCCAGCGTTTCCGGGTTGAGGTAATGCAGCAAGGTGGCTTCGAGGGCAGCAAGGATAAGCTTGTCGCAACGTAGTGCCCGTTTTAGCGGATGAGACTGCAATTTAGCGATCAAGGCCTGCTTACCCACAATCAATCCCGCTTGCGGCCCGCCGAGCAATTTATCTCCAGAAAAACTTACCAAATCAACGCCATCGGCCAACATCTGCTGCGGCATTGGTTCCTGCTTAAGCCCAAAGCGACGTAAGTCTGTCAGCGCACCACTACCGAGGTCGGAAATCAACGGAATACCACGCTCACGGCACAGCTGACCCAAAGTGGATTCATCGACCGCCGCGGTAAACCCCTGAATATGGTAGTTACTGGTGTGCACTTTCATAATCGCACCAGTATTTTCGGTGATGGCGTTCTCATAATCACGCAGATGAGTGCGATTGGTTGCGCCCACTTCCACCAGCGTACAACCCGCTTGACGCATGATGTCAGGAATACGAAATGCGCCGCCAATCTCCACCAGCTCGCCGCGCGACACAATCACCTCTTTACCCGCGCATACCGATGACAACATCAGCAACACCGCAGCAGCATTGTTATTCACCACACAGCAGGCTTCGGCACCGGTGAGGCGGTTGATCAAACTGCTGACCGCATTATCGCGATGGCCGCGTTTGCCTGCCTGCAACTCAAACTCCAGCGGTGTTGGATAACGCATGACTTGGGTCACCGCCTCAATCGCCGCTTCAGACTGCTGTGAGCGCCCCAGGTTAGTATGCAAGATGGTGCCAGTGAGGTTATGCACTGGGCGCAAACTCAACTGGTGTTGTTGCTGTAGATGTTGAGCCAAATACTCAAATGTCATCTCGCTGCTCGCTAGCCAACTTGGCAGACTGTTGTGCTCTGCAATATTACGCCGCGCCTGCTGCAACAGCTGATTAATGGCCGTTTTAAGTTCACCTTTGCCATATTGCTGTTTCAGGCTTTGCGAGGCATCAGCCGCCAACAGGCTGTCCATCGAGGGCAGAGAGCGATAGAGCTGTTCAGGAGAGTCAAATACTTGGGTCATCATCTACTACACTTCAAAAATGAAAAAAGGGAGCGCTGTAAACAGCCCTCCCACGACCTAACTTTTGTTACACGGAGCCGTCAGCTTCATGGGCCAACAATAAAGGATTCACCGTAGTTGCGCTGTAACCTTGCTCACTAAGTTGAGCATCCAGCGCCAGCGATGCTAAGTCATCGGCCACCGCATCAAGTTGCGGTGATTTACTGACAAATAACATCTTGGTATAGCCTTTACAGTCGTCGCAGGTTTCAATGCGCACGGCGGCCTGATGGTCATCAAATGACCACAGTTCCATCGCTTCCGATTGGTCACAGGCGGTGCAATGCGCCCGCACATAGTGCCATTCGGTTTCACATAGACTGCAGTGCAGATAACGCAAACCTTCGCGCGGCTCTTCGCGCACCATGCTCGCCACCGGATGACTACCACAAACCGGACACAGGCTTTCCTGTTTGACGGCGTTGGCATCCATACGGCTGATGAGCGCTGGCGCCCAATGTGACCAATACAGCGACATCGCAGCCCAGATAAACAGGCTGTATTGTGCCGGCACATCACTGAATTTTCCGCGGCGCAGACAATTGCCCCAGTCAGCCAATTGTTCAGGCGCTTGTTGCATCAATTCGCGAATGATCTCGGCCACATTGGCCGGCACCAGCGGCAGCGCATCACTTAACAACGACTGCAACTGCGCTAACCAGTAACGGTTGTCTTGGGTGAAGCCCACTGACATAGGTTGCATTTGGTCGGCATTAAACTCGGGAGCGGGTCCCATATCGGTCACCGCTAACTTGGCTTGCACACCAACCAAAACACTACACAGCTTGAGATAATCTGCCAGCGGAGAATCTTCCGCTAGACGTTCCAAACGCTTCGCGCGATGGGCATAAACTTCTGCCGGTTTCGCCGCCAGTAGCGGTTTTAGCGCTAGCGGTGACGGGTCAATCGGCATTACGGGGATCTCGCTGGCATTACTCACTGCCGTTACTCCTTATCTTCGTGTTCTTTTGCCATTAATGGATGGTGTTTACGTGCCCAAGCCAAAGAGACTTTGCCGTACAACATGCCCGTGATAGAACCTTCTACCCAGGTGGCCATCCAGAAATGCACAATGACAAAAACCAACATGCCTACAGCACATAATGCGTGGATCAGAATCGCCCAGCTCACCGCATCTGACTCAAACAATGGGGCAAAGTAGGGTTGCCACATCATGATGCCAGTCACGATCAGCGCGATTGCGAAAATCACAAAGGCGCGGAACAGAATTTTCTGCCCTGGATTGTAGTGACCTACAGGCGGAATATTCTCTTCATCCTCAAACATTACCGCCTTGATTGACTTAAACCAGGCAATGTCGGTTTTTTCCCATTTGTTGTGGCTGTAGTAACGCACCAGCATCAACAACAACGGCACACACATCATCAACCCCGCGATTGGGTGAACGAAGCGCGCCAGTTGTGGAGTGCCAGAAATCGCACCCATCCACTGAAATGATGGATAGAAGAATGAAAAACCGGTCAAAAATGTCAGCAGACCTACGGCCACAATGAACCAGTGGACGATACGGTCGAACAGCTTATGACGCACAATCATCTTTTGTTTGTTCATTTGCTGTCCTCCTCGTGGTCTTCGTCACGATAGCCCGGTTGATCTTCTTCAACGATGTTGCGACCTACAGTGATACGGTGCAGCAGTGCCACACCCGCTGTTGCCAAAATACCCGCAGTGCCCAATGGTTTGAGCACGTCTTGCCACAGTTCAGTAGAGACTTTGATCTGTGGATCTTTTGGCATGTCGTAGCTTTCTGGGTCGTTGATGTCACGCAGGATCATCACCATACCCGTGCCACCAACGCCTTCTGGGTTGTAGATACCCGCGTTGGTGAAACCACGATCTTTCAGCTCGGCGACGCGTTTCTCTGCATAAAACAGCATGTCTTCGCGAGTACCGAATCGCAGTGCGCCAGTGGTACAGGTTTTCACGCACGATGGCTCAAGGCCAACGGCGGTACGGTCTGAACACAGGGTGCACTTGTAGGCTTTGTTGTCTACTGGGTTGATCTTGGGAATGTCGAACGGACACGCGCTGGCGCAGTAACCGCAACCGACGCATTTGTCTGAATCGAAATCCACAGTGCCATTGGCGTGTTGCACAATAGCGCCCGAAGTAGAACAAGCTTTTAAACAAGCAGGGTCAGCACAGTGCATACACGCACTGTGGGTGAACTGCCAATGCAGCTTGCCGTCGGCTTCCACCTCGTTGTACTTCATCAAAGTCCAGCATTCCGGAGAGAGAGAAGCTGGGTTTTGATAAGTCCCTTGGAAAGAGCCAACCTCTTCCCGCAGATCGTTCCACTCAGAACAAGCCACTTGGCATGCTTTACAGCCGTTACACTTGGTGGCATCAAACAGTTTTGCCACCTGTTTAACGCCGCCCACACGTGCTTGCGCTGCTGGTGTTGCTTCCGAAGTGCCGGAGCGTCGAATAATATCTTGAGTTGCCATTATCAGACCTCCGCCTTCTCAACGTTCACCAAGAACGCTTTGTACTCAGGAACACCGGTGTTCGCGTCACCCATTTCTGTGGTCAGCACATTACAGCTGTAGGCTTTCTTGGTCAGGGCGTTATGGCTACCGTGACGTGGAATACCTAGTGTGTGTACTGTTTGACCGTTCACTTGCAGTGGACGCAGACGCTTAGTCACCAGAGCTTTAGTGAAGATGTGGCCACGTTTTGAGCTCACTTTCACCAAATCGCCGTTCTTAATACCTTTTTCTGCCGCCAACTGTTCGTTCATTTCCACAAAGGTCTCTGGCATAGAGATCGCAGCCAAACGGCAGTGCGTCGTCCAGAAGTTAAAGTGTTCAGTGAGCGAGTAAGTGGTACAGGCGTACGGGAATTCCTCTTTAGTACCTATGGTGTCTTTCACACCTTCAAACCAACGCAGCACTGGGCTGTGCACCACTTTAGGATGCAGTGGGTTAGTACCAATTGGTGATTCCACTGGCTCGTAGTGTTCAGGGAACGGACCTTCTTTCAGCAGTTTCAGGGCGAACAAACGACCGACACCTTCAGGCTGCATGATGAATGGGTGCGCACTGTCTTTTGGATTCAACTTGGCGTTGAAGTCAGGCACGTCGATGCCTTCCCACTTGCCGCCTTTCCACTCAACGATAGTGCGGTTTGAATCCCACGGTTTACCGTTCACGTCACATGAAGCGCGGTTGTAAAGCACACGACGGTTCATTGGCCATGCAAATGCCCAGCCCGGAGTGATACCTTTGCCTGATGGGTCGTGGTTATCACGGCGATCCATCTGGTTACCTTGCTCGGTCCAAGAACCGGCATACAACCAGCAACCACACGCAGTACTACCGTCAGCTTTCAGCTCGCTAAAGCTGCTGACTTGGCGACCGGTGTTCACGTCGTAACCGTTCAACTCTTTGCTCAGCTCAATTGAGCTTGGGTTGTGCTTATCGGTGTATTCCCAGTTAACCGCTTTCACTGGCTCAGGCAGACGACCACCCTCTTCTGCGTAGAGTTTTTTCAACTCCATCAGAATGCCAGACACGATTTCTGAGTCAGCCATCGCTTCGCCCGGTGCATTCGCGCCTTTGTAGTGCCATTGCATCCAGCGACCAGAGTTAACGATTGAACCTTCTTCCTCTGCGAAACAAGTCGTCGGCAGACGGAAAACTTCAGTTTGGATACTGGCAGTATCGACTTCGTTGAAGCCTGGCTCGTTCTGCCAGAAGGTGGCAGTTTCAGAGGACAAGTTATCCAGCACCACCAGATATTTAAGGTTACTTAGCGCTTTCAAGTTCTTGTTACGGTTAGGCATGGAGTTAATGGCGTTAACACCCTGCACGATACAACCGTTGACCTCACCGCGATACATCATGTCCAGATGCTTACCGAAGTCATACATCTGATCCCATTTCGGCATCCAGTCATAACCAAAGTCGTTTTCTGGCGTGGCATATTTGCCCCAGAACGCTTTCAGCAATGAAACATAGAAGCTTGGGTAATTTTTCCAGTAGTTGGTTTGACCTGGACGCAAAGGTTTTGGCGTATGCGCCGCCAAGTGGTCAGCCAGCGTAGGTTCTTTCTCGCTCGGTAGTTTGACGTAACCCGGCAAGCTCTGCGCCAGCAGCCCCATGTCGGTTGCGCCCTGCACGTTCGCGTGACCACGCAGTGCGTTAACACCGCCACCTAATTGACCGATGTTACCCAGCAGCAGCTGCACCATCGCCATGGTACGGATGTTCTGCGCGCCTTTACTGTGGTGGGTCCAGCCCAACGCATACATAAAGGTAGCAACGCGATCTTTAGTGTGAGTGCTCGCAATCGCATCACAAACGATTTGGTAGTCAGCTACTGGCGTACCTGTGATGTTGCTTACGGTGTCGAAGTCGTAACGTTCTACGTGCTGTTTCAGCAAGTTCCACACGCAACGCGGATGCTCAAGGGTTTCATCCACTTTGGCATAGCCATCGTCGTCGAGTTGGTAGAACCAAGATTCTTTGTTGTAGTCGCTTTTCTCTTCGTCAAAACCAGAGAACAGGCCTTCGTGGAAGTCAAAGTCATCCCGCACCAGATAGCTGGCGTTGGTATAAGCCTTCACATAGTCGAAGTTAACTTGGTTGGTGGAGATCAGATAGCGGATCACACCCAGTAAGAACGCAATGTCTGTTCCTGAGCGGATTGGGGCATAGTGATCGGCCAAAGACGCACTGCGGTTGAAACGCGGGTCAACCACAATCAGTTTGGCATTGTTATGTTGCATCGCTTCTGTAACCCAGCCGAATCCGACAGGGTGAGCTTCTGCGGCGTTACCGCCCATAATAATCACTACGTTGGCATTTTTGATGTCGATCCAGTGGTTGGTCATGGCACCACGCCCAAATGTTGGAGCAAGACTTGCTACCGTTGGGGAGTGTCAGTTACGTGCAATGGTATCGATGGCAACAAGGCCGAGTGAACGAGCAAATTTTTGAGTGGCAATACCACTCTCGTTTGCCATACCGGATGAGGTCATCATCCCGGTCGTCAACCAACGGTTAACAGTGACGCCATCAGCATTCTTTTCAATCAGATTGGCATCGCGGTCATCCTTCATTAAACGCCCAATGCGTTTAAAAGCTTCTTCCCAGCTGATGCGTTGCCACTTGTTGCTCCCCGGAGCACGATACTCTGGATACTGCAAACGGTGTGGACTGTTAACATAGTCCACCAAGCCCGCGCCTTTAGGGCACAGCGCGCCACGGTTTACCGGATGGTCGGCATCACCTTCAATATGGAAAATTGCATGTTCAGAGTTTTTACCACCGCTGCCTTGGCTGTACATCAGCAGGCCACAACCCACCGAGCAATACGGGCAGTTGTTGCGGGTTTCTTTGGCTCTGAGCAGCTTAAATTCTCGCACTGCGGCATAGGCCTTCTCGGACATCAAGCCCAGCGCTGAAATCGCTGAGGTTGCCGCTCCGGCCGCGCACAGTTTGAAAAACTGTCGTCTGTTCAATGTCATCTCACACACTCTCATTTCGTTATGTGCTCTCCAACTGCAGCTTCACGACTGCAGACTTGAGTGGCCAAACACACGACCACTCATAGCGCGATTATCCTAAATACAGACCTTAGATAACAAATAACGATATGTGATATAAATCACACACAACACTAAGCAGAATAAAACTCTGACAATACAGTTAAAATTAACTTTAAATTTTACTAATAATAACTAAATTGATTGTTTATATAGATTTAACCGCATTACCAACATGGTCAAAATGTCTTAGTGAAATATCCAAATTTGACCAACTTTAGTGTTCACTAAGCAATGTTAGTGATCTTGATCACGAGTTAACTTGTTATTCGTGCGATTTGCACAATTTTTAACAAACAGATGAAATGTGACCTGTATCATGTTTTGATGATATTTATCCGCGAGAGGAGGTGCTCAAACAGAAGAGTCAAATGAAATAGACGGGTAGTCAGTGAGCCAGTGTCTAATTAACAAACAATATGTAAAATTTCATGACCATGATCCCAAAGCAACGTCAATTACTTATCAAACTGGGGTGTGATATTAATTACTTGCTCAGCGGGGGCGTTCTGAAGCAGGGTGGTTGAATACGTAGATACAATAAACTGTAAATTAGGAAACAACCTACTTAAGCCATCACGTAATGCTAGTTGCGATTCTGGATGCAGATGCATTTCAAATTCATCGATCAGTACGATACCACTAGCAACATCCAGACGCTGACACTTCACCAATGCAGTGCTTTCAATCCACAGCACCACACTAACAACAATCAGCAATGCTGCACCAAATCCCAATGATAGCTGTTCAACTTTCACATTGCGGCCATAGCAGCTGAAAATGGGTTCTTTATCTTCCATACGCACAAACTCAAGCTCGGCATCTTCAGGTACCACATGGCGCAGCGATTTCACCACTTGTTGCCAGTTATAGTATTCATTTGAATCGCGTTGAGTGCGTGGCATGGTTGCACGAGAGGCGAACCATTCTTTAATCCCTTTGCATTTTTCTATAGGACTACCACTGCCCCAACCGAATTTCCCTTTGTTAAATTGGCTACTGCTCGCGAGCGTATGTTTAACCCGTGTATTTTGGCGAAAGTCGAGATCTCTAAATGCAGAAATAAACAGAGGGCAAAAATCCGAAAGCGTTGCACAAGCATCATAAATCGATAGCGAATGTCGATCTTCTGACTTTGCTGGAGCACATAATCGTTTAAATCCCCCTTTTTGTTGACCGTTTAAATTAAACATGGCACTGCCAACACCCACTCTTAAATTTCGACCTTCATAATTTAAATCAACCCACGCTTCTGAAGTGGGATTAAATTTAATAAGATCAAAATTTTCATGAGAGAAACAATTATAGATAAAAGATAATACAAATGATTTTCCAGACGCATTTTTTCCTGAAATAAAATTAAATTCTTTATTTAACTTTATATCAATATATTCAAAACAGGCCACATCTTTAAATCTTACTTTTTCTATAAATGCACGTTCCATGCATTACTCCAGTAATTATTGAATAAATTAAAAACACTTCCAACCTGTTTGATTATACATAAAACAGTCATTAGATAATTAGTTCTATTCACAACTACGCGCTAGATCTCATTTTAATGTAACAACAAACGAAACAAAGATTACCAGCCCGCAATATTTAGAGACTATTTTAGATTTTTGATATACCCATCACTATACAACACTTGAACATTGCATACATATATTTGCGTAAATATGACAAATATTTACTTGACTTTTTAACTATCTATTTGTTTTAAAATTAATTAAATTTGAGAGGTTAAGCAAGAATTCCGTAAAAATGTTATCAAAAAACAAATTAAGTGCATACATTAATATGTATATAACGAATATACAAAGATGACTTAACTCTTCTTTTTACGATGTTCCTTGATGAACATAGTAAAATAAAGCTAACTTAACTACAAAATCAGGATATCAAGATACACATCACTCTTTCACAGATATTTCAATAAACATCACACCTTACATTTATTTAGATTCATAACATTAATTTACATACTGCAGATGTGAATTCATTATTTTATATATTTTTCAGCATATTACATGCATAGCTCAATTTTCATACGAAACGTAGTTACTTGACAGTTGCCTGTTTGACTAAATAAGGGCTCAACAAGATATTTAGCGCCGTAAGGAACGTTACTCAGCAGTACTTAAAATTGAATGACGCAGCCTTTAATAAGGGAACCGAAATAATACGGATTAACCTGAAAATAACGTGATGGAGATGTTATGCAACGCGCAAAATCTATGAATAAGCTGGTGCTTGCAATCGGCTTTGCTCTCTTTCCGGCACTGAGCTTTGCAGCTACCGCACCAGAAGATCAAAACTACGACATTATCGTCGTTGGGGCTGGTGCATCAGGGATGCCTGCTGCATTGGCAGCAGAACAAAGCGGTGCCAAGGTATTGGTTCTTGAACGCGGTAGAGCGGTCGGTGCTTCTCAATTTTCTCGTGGTATGACAGGTGTTAATACCAGCATGCAGAAAGAACGAGGTATGGACGTAACGCCTCAATTCATCTACAAAATGATGGAAGGCTACACTCACCAGTTCTTCAACTCAAAATTGGCGCTGCTAGAAGTGAACAACTCAGCTAGCACCATCGATTGGTTGAATAAAAACGGGGCAGACCTTCACCTGCCACCAGAAAACCAACAATTTGCCCACGTAGGTAATGAACCTATTATCTACCACATGTGGAACTCCAATAAGTCTATCGCTGCGCTTGCGGAAAAATTCCAGCAAGAAGGCGGCACGGTGATGGTCAATACCACCGGTCGTGATCTGATTAAGAACGAAGACGGTACATTGGGTGGTGTCATTGCTGAACGTGCCGATGGCACAAAAGTCACCCTGCATGGCAAAGCGGTAATCATCGCTACTGGTGGCTTCCTAGGTAACCAAAAAATGCTAGATGAATATGGCATTGTTGGTCACCCCATGGGGTGGCTGTATAACGATGGTTCAGGCATCAAGATGTCTTGGAAATATGGTGCGGCGAAAAAAGGTGAAAATATCACTGAATATCATGGTACAGGTATCTGCACTCCAGATAACCGCGAATCCGTTATTTTCTCAGATCTAGAACCATTAATCCGTATGCCAACGCTGTGGGTCGACCCTGTTGGTCAACGCTACGCGAATGAAGAAGTGGTTTACGATAACGCATTGGTTGCTAACGCGTTAGTGCCCTTCGGCGGCACGGGTTGGGTTATCTACGACCAAGCCACTATCGATCACTTCAAAACACACGAAACAGGTATGCATGATGCGTTCGCCATGATCCGTCCATATCTGAACAAAAAAGCCAGCAAACAAGCAGGTCCATTACCACAACTGCAAGAGCTACTGGAACAAGGTGTCAAAGAGCACAGCGTTTATAAAGGCAAAACGTTGAAAGATTTGGCGGCTGCCGTTGGTTTTGATGATAAGAAGTTCGAGCAGCAAGTTAGTGATTACAACGGCTATGTCAAAACAGGGGTTGATAATCAGTACTTCAAAGACAAGAAGTATCTGCTGTATCCAGTGAAGAAAGGTCCTTTCTACGCAGTTAACGTTACCGCATATAACCTGACTACTATTGGTGGGATCAAAGTTAACGAAAAACTAGAAGCAATTGATAAACATAACAAACCAATTCCTGGTCTGTATGCCGTAGGTAACGTTGCAGGTGGTCTGTATTCAGATAGCTATATGTTGGTTGAGGGATTAACTGCAGGCTTTGCAACGACCTCAGGTCGCATGGCAGGTATCTATGCCGCTGACTGGATCAAAAGCCAGAAATAAGACGAACTAACCGTTTAATTTCAATTTAAGAATTCTAGGTAGATGAAAATGAAAAAATTAATAACAGGAGTTTTACTATCCCTGTTTGCGATGGTCGCTGCTTATAATGTCGCGGCAGCACCAAGCGATCAGTTTCTGGCACAAAAACATATGGCAAAAGGATTAAAATGTACCTCTTGTCATGGCAGTGCTGATAATCCACAAATTGAAGCAGACCGTTGTTTAAAATGTCATGGAGGCTGGGAAGGCTTAGCGAAAAAAACCTATAAACAATCTATTTATGAAGGCGGTCCAGGATTATATCTAGATGATGCCAATCCACATGACAACCACTTAGGAAAACTCTCGTGCGATAATTGTCACAAAGGCCACAGTGAATCAAAAGAGCAAGACTCTGTATGTTATAAGTGCCATACATTCGGTTGGAAAATTCCGTAACCAAAGCATCTATAAATATAAAATAAATTTCTAGATTAAATATTAATTCAATTCAATAAGAAATATTGAATGGGGTTAGTGTTGCCAAAATAAATATAAACGAGCCACCTGAATTAATGTCAGGTGGCATCTCGAGGCGAAAAATAAATCGCTCGGAGGCTATGATGAATAAAAAAATCAGCTTGTTATTTGGGATGACAATGCTCGCCGGGTGCATCCACAGTGTTTATGCTACAGAAGCAAACTCACTGTCAGAGATGTTCTCAAAAGGTACCGTAGATGGTGAACTGAAACTCTACTCATATCGACTAGAAACTGGTGGTAAAACAACTGGCAGTGACACCGCATTTGGCGGCACAGCTTATCTACGCTCAGCAACTTATGATGGTTGGAGCACAGGCTTGACCTTTGCTTCTGCTAACCCAGTATTCAACAGTAAAAATGATGCTGGTTATAACCTGCTACAGGACAATGGTGTCGGTAATCACCATGATGGTTATAACAAAATGCTGGAATACCATATCCGTAAAGACTGGAATGGCACTACGTTTACGTACGGCGCTCAAGAAATCTATACGCCGTTGATGTGGCATGACTACTGCGAAATTTTGCCAAAAACCTACCGCGGTTTCACCATGATTAACCGCAGTGTCAAAGACTTAGAACTGCATGCTTACTATATTAAAGACTACTCCGGTTGGCACGACAGCGACTACAGCAATATGTCGCTGGTGCTTTCAAGTGATGAAGATGCACACAACAAGCCTATGATTGTACTGGGCGCAAGATACAACCTCCCTACCGATGCTCTTGGCTTCCAAAGTAAAGTGGAAGCATGGACCTATCACATGGAAGATATCATCAACATGCACTACCTTCGCGCAAAAGTAAGCAAGCAATTTGGTGATGTGGAAGTGTTCGTTATGCCCTCTTGGGCTCGTCAAATCGCGACCGGTAAAAAGTTAGCTGACGAACCAATCGATACCTATCAATACGGTTTAGAGTCTGGGGTGAAATACAAAGGTTTCTACACCGAGTTCGAATGGACCAAAACCGGAGACACGGACTTTTTAGGCCCTTGGGGCTTTGGTCGTATCATCATGCAAGCGTATCAAACCTCGTTTGCGGCAGGTGAAGTGGCTCGTGGGGTGAAAACAGGTTATGACTTCGGCCGTATTGGTTTGAAAGGTCTGAGTGCCATGGTGTGGTGGGCGAAATATAATCGCCCACTGGATTTAACGGTCTATCCCGGTGCCAACAACGAAGTCGACTACTTTGTGAAATATGACTTTACTGACCAATTCAACAGTGCATTAGATGGCTTATCACTGAGTCTGTCTTACCAGGATGTCGACTGGAGCAATATGAACGAGGGTTCAAAAGAAACTCGTATCCGTATTAACTACAAGTTCAGTCTAGGTCATTAACAACATCTGATTGTGGCTCGATTTTCCGTCCCTTGTTGAAATCGAGTTTCCCGTCACCTATCTACAATATGTTGGAATTCAAAGCGCTCTCTCATGAGCGCTTTTTTATGCATAACTATCAATAACGACTCAAGGTTTTCTGCGCTGCCGCACATAATTCAAGCTGAAATGACTTCCTTATTAATATTACAATATTAAAATTAACTTTCCACGTCGTTATTGCGGCGTGTTCATATCTCCACTTCGCAGTAAAAAACGAGGAACCCAATGTCGACACTTCGGAAAACCTGCTCATTGGCAGTAAAACTGCTCCCTGCATTAGTGCTGTTTGGCCATAATGCACAGGCCAACGATAGCCTGAACATTGATAACCCCATTGTCACTCAACGTGCCGACCCATTTATTTATCGAGACCCAGACACCGGCTGCTACGACTTTATTGGCACCTCACCTAAGTTTGATCAGCTGGAAATCCGCCAAGCCTGCCAACTGAACGATCTGAAAATTGTCGAGCCAAAAGTGGTGTGGCATAAAAACGACAGCGGCCCAATGAGCGACACCATTTGGGCGCCGGAGCTGCACCGCATTGATGGCGTGTGGTACATCTATGTGGCCGCAGGCATTGCCAACAAACCGGGCAACATTCGTATGTATGTGCTGTCAAACCCGAGTAAAGACCCGACGCAAGGCAAGTGGAAAGAGGAAGGCCGCATCAAAACCCCGTGGGACAGTTTCTCACTGGATGCCACCACCTTTGTCCATAACGGCAAACGCTACCTATTGTGGGCGCAGCAAGATAAAGCCCGCAGCTATAACTCAGCATTGTGGATTGCTGAAATGGACTCGCCCACCAGCATCACTGGCCCAGTGGTGAAACTGAGCGAGCCAGAACTCGATTGGGAAGTACAAGGCTATAAAGTGAATGAAGGCCCGGCAGTAATTGAACGCAATGGCCGCGTGTTTGTAACGTATTCTGCCAGCGCCACCGATGAACGTTACGCCATGGGCCTACTATGGGCCGATGCCGGTAGCGATCTGCTCGACAGCAACAGCTGGCACAAGAACCCAACGCCAGTGTTTACCACCAATGCGGCCGTTGGTCGTTACGGCCCAGGCCATAACAGCTTTACCCTAGCGGAAGATGGCAAAACCGATTTGATGATTTACCACAGCCGTGACTATCAAAAGCTGCGCGGTAATCCGCTGACCGACCCGAACCGTCATGCCCGCGCTCGCGCGCTGTATTGGGATGCTAATGGCTTTCCAGTGTTCCACGAGGAGCAAGGCGACTAAGCCGTTAAGTTGAACCAATAAAAAAGCCCCATCTACGCGGGGCTTTTTTATTATCAGACGTTTAAAAACCGCGCCGTTTCCAGAATGCGGAGATCTGCTGTTCTTCGTCAGTATGATGCACCTTAAAACTTTGCTCAGCGACGACCTTGCCGCGGATCTCCAAGGTCATGCGCCAACGACCGACTTTATTGCTCAACGGCGCCCAAATGGTGTCACCAAGAAAGAATTTCCAATCGTTTGACTCCACATATACTTCACCATCAAACGGTGCCATCACTTCCCCGTCTTCATCGGTGATGTCGGGATGATAAATACAGTAACGCATCAGTTGGTTCTTAGCCTTACGGATCTGCGCCACGAAACCAAATTCAATGTCGATTTCAGCGGGAATATGCACTGTCGCTTTGAGGAACTTAGGCAATTCGTCACTGTGTTCATCCCATTTGCTAAAAATACCGGACTGTAAAATGGTGACATCGGGCTTCAGTTTCGACACTCGTGGACTCTCTCGTGGTTAATTATTGGCGTACTCAAATCAGTGCAGGGCGCGAATTGTAACATGCACAACCGCCCCTGCCGAGTTTGGCTCAAAGCCAGTAAGAATGCCGAGTTAGCCACAACATTGGTAATACTCAGTGACAATTCTTACTTTGTTTGTCGGCGCGCCAATCGTTAGCATTATCGCTACAAAATAAGCCCATAATTAAAAGAAAAGCGGATGAAAACCTCACTGTTAACCTCATCAATTATCGCCATCCTTGCATTAACTGGCAGCTCTGTCACCGCCGCGCCGCTGCAAGCCACGGTTTCAGCTGACAGCACCGCACCGCTGTGGCCGGGGGCGCAGTACGCCGCCAACATTCCCACTATCAAACAAGTATTGGGTTACAACTTAGGTGAACGCATCACCACCCACAGCGACATGCTGCGCTACTTTGAAGCACTCGCCAAAGCCGCGCCGGATCGCATCAAACTGTTTGATTACGGCACCACCTGGGAAGGCCGCCAACTGATCTATGCTGCGATCGCCAAGCCGGACACGCTGGCGCATCTAGATCAATTCAGCGCCGATATGCAACAGCTGGCCGATCCACGTAAGACCGATAAACAGCAAGCCAAAAAGCTGATTAAGCAACTGCCCTCGTCAGTGTGGTTAGAGCACAGTGTGCACGGCAATGAGATCAGCAGTACCGATGCGGCAATGATGACCGCCTACCACCTGCTCGCCAGCCAAAACGACGCGATGGTCGATAAAATTTTTGCCAATACCGTGGTGTTTATCGACCCACTGCAAAACCCTGATGGCCGCATGCGTTTTATCAACTTTTACTATCAGACCGTGGGGATGCAACCGAGCAGCGATCGTTTGAGCGTTGAGCATAACGAGCCGTGGCCACGCGGTCGCAGCAACCACTATCTGTTTGATATGAACCGTGATTGGCTCACCATCACCCAACCCGAAACCGCTGGCCGCATTAAAGCGCTGCTCAAGTACAAACCGAACATTGTGGTCGACTTGCACGAGATGCAAGGCGACGCCAGTTACTTCTTTGTACCGGCGGCCGATCCATTCAATCCACACATGAGCAAAACGCAGATCGCCAACAACACCTTGGTGGGCAAAAACAACGCCAAATACTTTGATGAGTTTGGTTTTGATTACTACACCCGCGAAGTATTTGACGGCTTTTATCCAGGTTACGGCGATAGCTGGCCGACCTTTTACGGTGCCTCGGCCGCCACCTATGAAGTGGCCTCAGCGCGCGGCGATCATTTCAAAAAAACCAACGGCGATATCCTCACCTTTATCGACACCGTGCAGAAGCATTTTGTTGCCTCACTCGCCACCGCCGAAACCGCAGCGGATAATCGTGAAAAACTGCTGACCGATTTCTATCAATATCAAGTTGATGCCATCAAAGCGGGTAAAGACGATGACGAGCGCAGCTTTATTCTGCCCGCCAGCGATGACTTAGCCGGCAGCCACAAACTGGCGACCTTAATGGCTAAACACGGTGTCGAAGTACGCCAAGCTGACAAAGCCTTTAGCGCTTGTGGCAAAGATTACAGCGCAGGCGCTTATGTGATTGATACCGCCCAGCCACGCGGCCGCTTTGTCAAAACGCTATTCACGCAGCAAGTGGATATGGATAAACCGTTTTTGACCGAGCAAGAACGCCGCCGCGCCCGTAAGTTGCACGACGAGATCTACGACGTCACCGCGTGGTCACTGCCGTTGATGTACAACGTTGATAGCTACAGCTGCGACGATGCCATCGACGTTGCTAGCCACAGCGTTAGCGCCGATGCGCCGCTGCAAGGCAAAGTAGTAAACCCGAACGCCAAAGTGGCCTACTTAGTGCCGTGGGGTGATATGGCCAGCGGCCGTTTCCTCACCGCTGCATTGCGCCAAGGCATTCGCGTAAAAAGTGCCGACAAAGCCTTTACCACTGGCGATAACCACAACTACCCCGCTGGCTCGCTAATTGTTGAAGTCAAAGCCAATGACGCCGACTTAGCCGCCAAAGTGCAGCAAATCGCTAACGACACCGGCGCGCAAGTGACCGGCGTAGATTCCAGCTGGGTCATCAAAGGGCCAAACTTTGGCAGTGAAAACACCGTCACCATGACCGCACCGAAAATCGCCATGGCATGGGATGCGCCAACCAGCTCACTCAACGCCGGTAATACTCGCTTTGTGATTGAGCAAGAGTTCAACTGGCCAGTCACCGCCATTCGCAGCGCGCAACTGGCGCACAGCGATTTGAGCGATTACCAAGTGCTGATTTTGCCATCTGGCGATTACAGCCAAGCCTTAGGTGAAAGTGGTGCCGCCAACCTGAAAAACTGGGTTAAACAAGGCGGCGTGTTAATCACGCTTGATGACGCCACTCGTTTTGCTTCAACAGCAAAAGCAGGCTTGATTGATGTGCAGCAAGAACTCGCCTACCGCGCCGAAAATAAAGACGCGCCAAGCGATAAGCCAGATGACAAGAGCGACGACAACCGCGTTGCGGGAACTTTGATCAAATCGCACGATGAACTGATCAGCCGTATCGAAAACCCGAAAGAGTTGCCGGATCATGTCTCAGGCGTGTTAGCCAATGTGGAAGTTGACCAAGAGCATTGGCTCACCGCTGGCGTAAAACCAGAAGTGGTGTCATTGGTGGTCGGCAACGATATGTTCACTCCTATCAAACTAGCCTCCGGTAAAAACGTGGCTTGGTTTAGCGACGAGAAACACCTGCTCGCCAGCGGTTACATGTGGCAACAAAACCGTCAGCAACTGGCCTACAAACCGTTTTTGATCTACCAACCAACTGGTAAAGGTATGGTGATTGGTTACACCCAAGACCCAACTGCCCGTGGTTATCTGGATAGTTTGAATGTGATGTTGATGAATACTATCTTCCGAGCAGCAGCTCACGCGACGCCTTTGCGGTAAGGTGAGTGGTGCGATTGCGCATCGCACTTTTGAGTAAAGCAAAAGCCCTCGGTTGAGGGCTTTTTGTTGCGCTTTCCACGCAGATGATGGCGACCGTCTTGGCGGTTAGCTTCCGCTGGCAAGATTTATCACTTCGTGATTGCAACCTACGGTTGCGAAAGTCGTGGAAGACATACAGGAAGTATTAATATCGCGAAGCACATGGATGTGCGTGAGCGGTGATACTCGTTCCACACCAGAGGATAAGGGGGCTAGACGGCTTCGCCCCTTATCAATCCCCCTGCCGCCCCACGGCGCAAAACGCTGCGCCGAAGGGGAATTTAAGCTGCTTGAAAATTGGCACTTTCATCTGTTTAGCAAAATCTTGCTTGTATCACTTGATGTGCTAAATCGCCTGCCGCGGGCTTATGCACACGCATCCTTGTGGCACGCTGTGAATATGTCCCTATACGCTCGACGCCAGCATCCATGCTGGCGACGGCCACAAGTCCGCATGTGCTGGGAATTCTCGGCGTACACCTGCAAGTTTTGGTGTTAGTTTTAGATTAGGAATGCTCAGAAGATAGTTAACACATCGTCCGTAAAGCAGCCAAAAGCAGACGTTCTAGCTCAGTTCCTTTCATCTAAATTATTCAAATTTGGCAATTACTCGTAATCCCTAAAAGCTGGACGGACAGTCATATTCAAATCATGACGATTTCCGCCCCAACTTTGTGCGCGTTTTCACATTTCAGAATAAATAAACTCTTTTACAATCAAAAACCTATAACTTATATGAATTAGATAATAGGTTTGAAAAACGCGCATGCGCGTTTTTCCAGATGGTGAATTTAGCAAAATGCTGATAAGTTCATTACATACAAATAGTTAACTGTGCGCGTTTTCACTGGTCTAACGAGGTAAACCCGCATGCGCACTAATAAACTGTTATGCTTATTCTAAAGTGATACGGAGTATTAATGTCGATAGGTGATAAATTTAAAGCGCTATACATGTCAGATGTAGCCATCCAGAATGGAAAGTCGCTTACTAATATGTGTATCTATTTTGATGAGATACATATTTTTCCACCTTTTTATGAGTTGTATGTTTCTAATGTTATAGACTCTAATATGGAAAAAATATCACAAGAAGATCTATCTGATAATTTCGTCCCCCAATTAAAAGATTCTCTGGATAATATTTTACCCCCTAAAATAGAAAGGATGAATTCATTTACCGCTAAGAACAACCTTCTATTTGAGGAAATCATCAAGATGGATTCACCTCAAATACTTGATATTGGCAAAAAATATATTGATTCTTTTTTTAGACATGACAAAAGTAAATACACCGATACTTTCTCCGAAGTGTTTGAAAAGTCAGGTTTAGGGCAAATTGACGCATTTCATTATGCAATGCAAAAATCTGCGATAGATGAACATAAAATGCTTCCTGTTAGCGATATTGAATTGAGTGGCTATCTACAAATAGATAAACGAAATTTTACGGAACAACTCTCGTGGATGATAGCTGATGAATGTATGAACTTGGCATTACCTTGTGCCAATTCAATACACCCTGAAGAAATATTGGAAATTAGAGAAAAGTTATCTCAAGAACTTCTTCCTTTTCGTATGGCAATGCAATCTTTGGTTAGTAATTTAATGAATGAAATTATCAACTTGAAAGAATTAAATATTGTTGGCATCGGTACTTCTGAAATCGAAGATTTCCATTATGCCGCAAAATATCTCGTGAAGACAAAAGTTGAACCTGAATTAACATCGCTATCTAGAAAAATATCCCTAGAGAATGGAAAGTTATGGAGAAAAGTATTTGGTCGTACTATCAGCTGGGTTCCTTTGGTGGCAAAAGCTTTCATATCTCCTAGTCCAGAAATTATATATGGCGCCCTAGATAAAGGCGGTAAAGATATAGAAGACCTGTTACTAAAGGCGCAAACTGCTAGTGCAGTTCGGCAACAAGGACTGAATTTCCTACTAAATATGCAAAGTATTACTTCTAGTTCTAAATAAGCATTACAAGGCCATAAAGAGGGACGTCCAACACTCCGTTGCTTTTGTGTTGGCCGCCCATTCTGGCGGCGTTAGCCCTCTCATATTGTGCCTTGGGTAAGTGGGTATATAAGTTTGAACAAAAATAGTTTGATGGAAACTCCGTTAAAATCTAGTGGTGAAAAAGGCATATTCAATAAGTATGACTGGGTTAAAGAGGCTGATGGGAAGCTTATAAGTGCCAAGCTATTAAGAGAATGCGCGCTTAAAAAACAATTGGAATTTGACACCTTAAAAAATAAAAAAAAGATTAATGGGCAAAAATTAACTTCAAAAGAAGCTTTCGAAATAATAAATGTTAGAGAGTCTGCCAATAAATCTAGTGTACTCATTTTAGGATATGCAATCGAATTACTTTTGAAATCAGGCATTGTGTCATTACTAATAAATGCGCCTAAAAAATTACTTGAGAAAAAAGTTAAATCTTACAGTCACAATCTGGTAAATATTGCATTAGACTTGCATTTCCCGCTATCGAATAAAGAGCGTCACCTGTTAGAAATTCTAGGTAGTTATATTATTCGAGAAACGCGATATCCAGTAATACCAAGTTCAACCAATGATTATTGCGAACAGGTTAACAATATTACAGAATTTATATCTAGTGAAACAAATTTTGTATTGGGCGTTCAACTTTTTGAAAGACTAAGAGGGTTTATTAAAGATATTGATGGGACCCCTGATAATATAAAATTTTCCTCAAGAATGGAGATGGAAGAAAACGGATATATAACATTCAGGATCGGAGGACGCTTACCACCTGTTTTCATAGTTAAATTTTGTCAAACTCAAATTAGTGCAGGAATTGCAACTATTGAGACGGTCAAGTCTCTGCTAATTGAGAAAAACAAAGTAAATAAAAGTATCCATTCAAATTTAATGGAAAAATACTGGGATAAGGCAATTTTCTACATTGTTGATGACAAAAAAGGGCTAACAAATCGCCGCAATTGTCAAAAATAATTGCCAAAAACTAACAGGCAACGCCGATTTCCCCTTCGACGCGGCGTAGGTGCGTTGGGCAGGCATCAAGCAATCGAGGCATGGATGCCTCGAAGCAGCGCCGAGCGATGGAACGCGAGTTGGCTGCGATTTGCGCAGATGACAAACCAGAAGCGCCGCAGCGTTTCGCGCCGTGGGGCGGCAGGGGGATTGATAAGGGGGCGAAGCCGTCTAGCCCCCTTATCCTCTGGTGTGGAACGAGTAGTTCCACGACTTTCGCAAACGTAGTTTGCAATCGCGCAGCGATATCTTGGTAAGCGTAGCTTGCTATGGCGCCAGCCATAAAATCAAAGCCCGCTGCAAGCGATTTAGCACGATCAACGTGCAAGCAACAATATGGTTAATAGGAATACGTTAAACGACCAAACACCACCAACTAACATCGCGCATAAAGCGCGAAACAAAAAGCCCTCGTATGAGGGCTTTTGCTTAGGTGCTTTGCATCACTGGCTGAGGCAAAGCGTTATTTCAGATACTCAGTGAAGAACGCTTCCAGTTTGGCAAATGGAATAATGTTCTTATCGTCATACAGGTCGGTATGTACCGCATCTGGAATGATCAGCAGCTCTTTGTTGTCACCGGTCAGTTTGGTAAAGGCATCTTTACTGAAGTAACAAGAGTGCGCTTTTTCACCATGGATCATCAGCACTGCGTTGCGGATTTCATCGCTGTACTGCAGCAGTGGCATGTTGGCAAACGACAGTGGCGAAGTCACATTCCAACCTTTGTTGGAGTTTAACGAACGTTGATGATAGCCACGGTCTGTTTTGTAGTAGTCAAAGTAATCTTTGACGAAGAATGGCACATCGTCTGGCAGCTCATCCGGCACACCACCCGCCAAGGCATAGGTGCCATTTTTATAATCTTCTGTGCGCTGGGCATTCAGCTTTTTGCGCATTTCATAGCGATCATCGGCGCTCATTGAATCAAAATAGCCGTTGGCTGTAACGCGCGACATATCGTACATAGTTGATGTCACTGTCGCTTTAATGCGTGGGTCCATTGCGGCAGCATTCAGCGCCATGCCGCCCCAACCGCAGATACCGATGATACCGATTTTATCCGCATCAACATTATCTAAGGTGGAAAGAAAATCGACTGCGGCAGAAAAGTCTTCGGTGTTAATGTCTGGCGATGCTACATATCGTGGCAAGCCGCCGCTTTCACCGGTGTAAGAAGGGTCAAACGCGATGGTCAAAAAGCCTTTTTCCGCCATGGTTTGCGCATACAAACCCGATGATTGCTCTTTTACCGCACCAAATGGGCCAGAGACTGCGATAGCGGCTAATTTGCCAGATGCTTCTTTGGGTTCGTACAAGTCAGCAGCAAGCGTAATACCATAGCGGTTGTGAAAAGTGATTTTGCGGTGTTTCACGTTCTCGCTCAGTGGGAACGTCTTATCCCACTCTTGGGTCAATGCTAACGTTTGATTATCCACGTTCTGGTTTCTCCGTTTCTAAAATGTCTTGGTAGCTTGTTCTTTCTTAAGAAGCTGCGTAATAATCTACCCCCTAAAGTCGACTTTAGGTCAAGCGTAAATTTGCATTGGGGAAATTCGGTCATGTATTCCATTGGTGAAGTGTCAAACATGTTTCAGCTGACAGTGCCGACACTACGGTACTACGACCAGCAAGGCTTGTTTCCAAATCTTAAACGCAGCGAGTCCGGCGTGCGTTCGTTTTGCCAAAACGATCTTGAAAGCATTCGCGTTATCGAATACCTGAAAAAAGCGGGTATGTCTTTGAAAGACATTCGCACCTTTATCGACTGGTGCCACGAGGGAGATGGCACGCTGGTTGACCGCCAAAATATGTTTCTGGATAAATTGGCCGTAGTGCAGGCCGAGATAGCCGAACTCAACCGTGTGCAAGACTTACTCAAATTTAAAGCCTGGTATTACACCCAGGCGGTGGCAGAAAACACTGAAGCGCGCATAAAGCATATTCAGCCGCAAGATATGCCAGAAGAGATTAGAAAGGCGTATGAAAACTCACATGCAGAGCTGCAATGTCCAAAAGTCAGCCCGCGCTAACCGACCAACAACGCCGCACAACAAAGTTCATCCTAAGCCCTCGTTTGACGGCTTTTTGTTGTGTGCTTATGCACCGCATCAATGACAGCGGTAAGCCTGCATCTGCGGCGCTGTTTCAGCGTCAAAATAGCCAGCGTGAACACAATGTCGCTTTTTATGCAGCGGTGCCGTTGAAATGTCGTTTTTCATACAGTTAACCACCTCGAAAGTGGATAATTATCTATTGTGTTCAATAAGATATGAGCATAGATTAAGCAATAATAATTGTTAAAAAACGACATTATGCCGTGTGAAATTACGACATCATGTCGTCTAATATACTGTTAGGCTCATTAGGGTTTCAGTTATGGATGATTTTGAAGACCAAAAAAAGAAACACTTAAATCCAATTCTGTTCGAGACCGGAGCGGGGCTTTTAGATAGTCAGTCATTTGAATATCAGATAGCGTACCTTTTGCACTTGTTTACAAAAGCGGGAATTGGAAATCTTTCTGAGGCTAAAACAACAGCAATCCTTGAGGACGATGAGAAGAAAACAGCGGGACAACTTATTGGTCTTCTTAAAAAGGAAACTCCTGTAGCAACAGATGTGGAAGAACTATTAGCGGACGCTTTATTGGCTAGAAATAAGCTCGTTCACAGGGTGCTTATTGATAACATCGAAAGGTTTGTTGATGCTGTCGAACGTGAGAAGTTGGTTATTGAAATTAGAGGGTTACGAAAGCGTATACGAACTGCATATAACCGCTTAGACCCACTTGTATCCATTATGGCTAGTAGCGTAGAAAATCTTTCCATTGAAGAGTTTTCTAAAGAAGCAAAAGATGCTTTCATAGATAGCACGCAAGCCTAACAAACGCATCAAGTCGCGCCCTGAAAAGCGGGCGCTGAGGCATCAAAACTACGCGGCGAATTAGTTTTGGCGCTTCGCCCAAGTTTAAACCAATCGCCGCTACGTTTTGCTGCCCCTTATGTGGGCGTTAGGCTCAGCATGGATATATCTCGCGCATCATTCCTTATTCTGTTAGCTGTTTTCATATGTCCTGCTATGGCCACGGACAATAATGATCCGTTTTGCAAACCGATCAATGCTTTTGTTGAATCAATAAAACCTGATGAAACACATGAAATCACGTTCCTTACGGCTTGGGGAAGCAACTTTAAAGGTAATTCGGAACCAGTTCTATCAGCAAAACGCTGTGAATACGAAGGCTACGAACCTGCCTCACTTGCATGCAAGGCCTTAATGGAATCTGCCTCTGTTGAGTTTGCTGGCAAAAACGCGATGAGAGTTGTTTCTTGCCTATCACCGGAAACACAATTTGCTTCTGGCATCCAGTTAAAGAACGTCTCACTTTATTTTTCACATGGTACAGATGAACGTGGCAGTGACATCGTAGTTGAGCTCGCTGAAGATAAGGCTTTGGGGGCTATGGTATTGAAGGTTGTTGCCAGTGGGTATTGATGTTAAGCCTAACAAGTTACATCAGCGATAAACCATTTGCTGCGCTGGTGTAAATCGCCAGCAAAAACGCTTGCTGCGACGCCCTCCCCGCTGCGCAGTTTACAGCATGTTTTGCATTAACCACCGATTACGCTGTTCAAGCGTTTGAAAGAAAGCGTATGGATAATTACAGCTTGCACTAGAGTGGTATTAATTTATTTTCTGCGTATTTTGCCTGTTCACAGTAGGCTAGCGGTTAGGAGAACCAGCGAAATGAAAGCCAATCACATTATGGGATTACTATTCACACTATTGTGGATTGGCTATTACATCTCTTTCGCAGATAGAGTCAGTTCACCAGACGAACAGGGCTCAGTCACTATTGGTATTGGGATTATCTGGGTAATTGCACTGGCGTTTATTTCAGCCATGATAGTCGTGCCAAGTTCGTGGATGCTGCGGCGCAAAAAAGCGAGAGAAGCCCATAAATTTAATGGATTCATCTGGAATACGCTGCTCGTTATCAACTCAGCCCTCGCGATTTTTTATTCTGCTATTGGTATTTGGATTATCGGAACATTTGTTTGGGTTTGGGCGCGAAGCTAACAAGGCGTTATTGGCGCGTTATCTAACGAGTCAACAAGCGGGTGACTCGACGTTACGATCACAAGGTTTAGCAACACGCTTGCAGCATGGCTATTTCATGACGACTTTACCGCCGACCATTTTATAAGCTGGCGTGCCGCGAATTAAGGTTTCTCGGGCAAACACTTGGCCACACTGCGGGCAGGTACAGGGCGTGTTGGTGTGGTCTTCGACAATCCGCTCAATAAAGCACTTCACTAACGCGCCTTTGCCGCCCTTGCGGTATTTATACAGCGGCGCTTTGCACTTAGCGCAGTAGATATCAACGGTTTGCGTGGGGCCTTTCTTATTCGGTTTAGCCATTCAGCGTTTTCATCCAATTCACTCTGCCGCAAATGGTAAGTGCTTTACTCACAAGATGCGACTCTTGCCCGCTGGCAACAGCTTTAAAGATGACCAATAACTGAGCAGTTATCGTTTTGGCGGCTCAGTGCTTGGTACGAACGTGTGGTGGATCGCCTTCCTTTCATGCAACACGCGCTAAAATTAGCGGTCGTTTAAGTAGTCGTGGTTTTTCTTGTGACCAGTCAGTTTGAGTTGTTAGCACCCGGTGGCGATCTTGCCTCCATTCATGCCGCCATTGCCGCTGGCGCCGATGCCATTTATTGCGGTTTGGGCCGTTTTAATGCCCGAAATCGCGCTGAAAATCTTACCTTGGAACAGCTCAAAGCCGTGTTGCCGCTGGCGCATCAGCACCACTGCAAAATCTTTGTCACCCTCAATATCATGCTGCTGGAAAGCGAGCTCAATGCGGTGGTAAAGCTGCTCAACCAACTGATGCGGATAGAGATCGACGGGGTAATCATTCAAGACCTCGGCCTCGCCTACCTGCTGAAACAGTATTACCCCATGCTGGACTTGCATGCGTCCACACAGCTAAATAGCCACAACCGCGGCCAGATCTTGCTCCTGAAACAACTCGGTTGCAGCCGAGTCAATCTTTCACGCGAGCTGAGTATCGACGAGATTAAGCCCTTGGCGCAGTTTGGCTGGCTGCATGATGTCAAAATGGAAGTGTTTGTCCACGGCTCCTACTGCATCGGTTTCTCTGGCCTGTGTTATATGAGTTCGCTGCGCAATGGCGCGTCGGGCAACCGTGGCCGTTGCAGTCAGCCATGTCGCGACACCTACCAAACCACCGCAGTGGGGGTAAAACATCCACTGAACATGAAAGATAACTGCGCCTATTTGGAGCTGCCCAAATTGGTGGATGCTGGGGTTTATTCGCTCAAGGTGGAAGGCCGGATTAAGAAACCGCATTATGTCTATACTGTGGTGCAGCAGTGGCGCAAACAGCTTGATAGCTATGAGCAAACGGGCGAGTTACTGACCGATACCACACCGCTGTACACAGTGTTTAATCGCGATTTTTCTACTGGCTATTTAAATGCGGATATTCAGCGCGGCATGTTTATCGATAATCCGCGCAATCACGCCGCCGAGCACTTCGCTAACTTGGCCGCGGTGAACGATGAAGCAGAAAAACAGCGCATCAAAGTGCGTGTCTATGATGAAAATACCGCGATTATGGCCAAGGTCGATGCTGCGGTCAGTCAGCTATTAGCCGAGCCAATAAACCAGCCAAGCCCACGAAAAATTGCCGATGTGCATCTGCCCAAACTAACGACTCATCCGTGCGATACTGCGCCGAGTTTGTCGGTGCTGCTGTCCAGTAAAGACGATCTGGCGCTGCTGCAAAATCCCGCGTTGGCTAATGTGCATTTTTACTGGCAAGTGCCCGCATCGCTGGCACGAGATTTCGACGCCACACTCAGCCTGTTGCAGCAATACCCGCAGCTACGGCCGTGGTTTCCTGCGGTGTTGATTGATGACAACTATGATGCCGCCATCAAGCTGCTGGAAACATTGCGCCCTGAGTTATTGGTCACCAACAACAGTGGCGTGGGCTACGCCGCGCAGCAATTACAGCTACACTGGCTGGCGGGGCCGCAGCTTAATACCAGCAACTCCTATGCCCTCGCCTGCTTGCAGCAGGAGTTTGCCGCCAGCGGCGCTTTTATCTCCAATGAAATTGCTGGGTTTCAACTGAAACATATTAAGCGCCCAGCCAACTTCCGTTTGGCCTACATGCTGTACCAACCGCTGGCGCTGCTCACCAGCCGCCAGTGTTTGTTCCAACAAACCTTGGGCTGTCGCAAACAGAAAATTAATAAGGGTTGCCTGCCACGCTGCAGCAAAACGACCGAATTGTTCAATGAAAATGGAGAGCAGTACCGCATCGCCAAATTAGCCGGACAACACAATGCCATTTATAGCGCCGAGCATTATTTGAATCTGGCGTTATTAGAAGAACATGCGGATATGTTCACTGAACTTTTTATCGACTTAAGCGATGTGGACACCGCCACTCGTTGCACGCTGACCAAAGCTGCGTTGATAGAACAGTTTGCCGCCTTGCTGAATCGCCAACAGCGCCAAGCGGTGATGGAGCAACTCAGCCATGCCATCTCGCCCACCACCCAAGGCCAATATCATAGCGGGCTGTAACTAAAGGTGTTTATCGTGCGGTGGTTGCGCTACATTATCGGCAACCGCCACATTTAACGGTTTGCAGTGGTCAATCGAACCGCAATCGTGGCAGATTGCCCAAGGCCTTATGCAATATTGGCCAGCAACCGAGAACGGAACTCCCATGTACAAATCACTTCTATTGGCGTTTGCGCTAAGTTTCACGGGTACGCTATTTGCCGCCGAACCGACTGCCGCAGAGCCGACGGCCACAAATCAAACCAGCGCCGAATTAGCCCAACTGCAACGGGCGATGATGCAGAGCATTGCCCAAATCCAAATCAGCAAAGGCGAACTGAAAGCGGTCACTGAATACCGCATCAAGGCGCAGGCACAAGCGCTGCGTAATAAGCTGAAGGAACAGGTGGATGCCAACACGCTGCCAGCCGAACAACTATTGCCACTGATAAAGCAGCAACATCTGCGCTTGCAAGAGTTTGTGCATTATCTCGATAAAGAAGTCGCCCATACTGCCGGCCAACTTGGTGGCGATAATGACCCTGCGTTGATGTTGCAACTGTCGCGCCGTAGCGTCGAAAAAGCAGAGTTCTTTCGTGGGCAATTAGAACTGCTGAACTGGGAAGATAAGCTAAACGCCAATACCGAAACCCAGCGCAAAACCTTGCAACAGCAGATTCAGCAGCAAGCCAGTGAACTACAAAGTTTGGTGGCTTATAACCAGCAGCAGATTGCTGAACTGGTGGACAATATTAACGGTGCAGGCAAAGATGCCAGCAGTGAACAACGGGCGCAGTTGGCTGTTCTCAAAGAACGTCTGAGTAACAACAGCAATGCCCTTGGCACCGACATCACCATGCTAGATGCTCTTGGCGGTGACACCATTGCCCTGAAACAGAGTCTGTTTTCAGTATCAGGTGATATTACCCAAGACGTATTTAACGTCAGCTTTGTGTCGCAACTGCTGCAAAACTGGTTGAACATTGCCGAATCTGGCGTCATCGACAACGGCCCAAGTATCGCCTTTAAGCTGTTTATCTTTATGCTGATCCTGTTCTGCGCCCACCTGCTGTCTAAGTTAGCAGAGCGACTGGTGCGTAAAGCCGTCAGTAACTCTAAGCTCAATTTCAGCATGCTGCTGCAGGACTTCTTTACCGGGCTGTCTGGCAAGGTAGTGATGACCATCGGCCTGCTGATCGCGCTGTCGCAACTGGGCTTTGAGCTGGGGCCTTTGCTGGCTGGTTTCGGTATCGCTGGTGTGATTATCGGCTTTGCCTTGCAGGATACTCTGTCGAACTTTGCCTCTGGCATGATGATTCTGATCTACCGCCCGTATGATGTCGGCGACCTAATCAACGCCGCTGGCGTCACCGGCCGCGTAAGTCATATGAGTCTGGTGTCCACCACCATTAAAACTCTTGATAACCAAAGATTAATCGTACCTAACAATAAGATTTGGGGCGACACCATCAACAATATTACCGCCGAGCAACATCGCCGCGTTGATATGACCTTTGGTATTGGTTACAGCGACGACATCGAAAAGGCCGAACGGGTACTACAAGAGATTGTTAGCAATCATCCGAAAGTGCTGGACGAGCCAGAGCCAAGGGTCAAACTGCATCTACTGAACGAATCGTCGGTAGACTTCGTGGTTCGCCCTTGGGTACAACCGGACGATTACTGGGATGTATACTGGGATATCACCCGCGCCGTAAAAATGCGCTTCGACGAAGAAAACATCACCATTCCATTCCCGCAACGGGATGTGCATTTCTACCGCGAATAACGAATACAGAGGGGCTAATCAGATTAGCCCCTTTTTTATGGGACGATCTAACGAGAATTATTCTCAAAAAATCGCTAGCACTTTAGCCATGTCACCTATACTTGGTAACGATGTTTGTTAACTATATGTAACAAACAAGTATGAGGACATGCTCATGAAACCCCGCACTCATATCTTAATTCTGTTATCAATGGGCTGTATGTTTAATGCCTATGCCGCGGATAACGCTGAAAAACTGCTCGCCGACGCGCTTAGCGCGGCCCCGCCTACATTAAGAGATAAAGTCACAGTACTCGACTGGGACAAAAATGTGCTGCAACAGGGCACCAGCAATTACACCTGCTTCCCTACCCCGGCACAATTAGTTGGCACAGCCCCAATGTGTCTCGATGGTCCATGGATGGAATGGGCCGATGCTTGGATGAACAAAAAGCCGTTCCAAGCCAAAACGATAGGGATCTCCTATATGCTCGCCGGCGATGAAGGCGCGAGTAATATCGATCCCTTTGCCCAGGGCCCAACGCCCGATAATGAGTGGATTAAAGAAGGCCCGCATCTGATGATTATTACGCCAGATGCCGCATTACTTGATTCGTTACCGACCGATCCCAGTAGCGGCGGCCCTTATGTGATGTGGAAAGGTACGCCATACGTTCACATCATGGTGCCGATCGGCGCTCGCGAATAACAACCACCAAGGCATTGATGTATCACGCAGCAATGCCTTTTCCCTTTCCAACGCTTGTTCGCACTCCATAAATCTGTTTCATTTTTCCAGGTCGATCAGTCCGTGTGACTCTGATAGATTACTTATCAACTGCTGTACTTGACGCGATTACTTCAGTGGGCGACTTTTAGTTCCGTTAGCATATAAAACGTTACCAAGGACTTATCATGAGAATAATTTTGTTGCTAATTGTATTGGTGATAATTGCTTGGTTATCCTTGGATCAAATAAAAACTATTAGTCCAATAACCGACCAGCAGAATCCGTCCGGCAGCGAAGCATCCGTCCCGCAAAATGCGCAAGATCTTAAACAACTTAAGAGTAATCTTGATTCATTGGTTCAAAAGTCGGCAGAGAACACTCAGCAGAAAATTGATGAAGCAACAAACCAAGATAAGAACAATTAGAACAAATGCCTGCTTGAGCTAATAGCTGGGGCTCGAACCCGCTATTACTTGCTTGCTTTTTGACGACACAAAGCAAACATTCAGAAGATAAATCCCAAATTTTCCCAACAAAAAAGCCACTGGATTCCAGTGGCTTTTTCAATCCTTTCAATGAAGCGCTTGCTTCATTGAAAACAATTAGAACGGGATATCATCATCCCAACCATCATCCAGATCTGGTGTGTAGTTCTGTTGTGGTTGTTGCGCTGGCGCGGACTGTTGCGGCGCAGCTTGTTGTGGACGCTGAGCCTGTTGTGGCTTAGGCGCATAACCGCTGTTACCACTGTTTTGCTGTGGCTGCTGATAGGCAGGTGCCGACTGTTGCGGCGCAGCATTATATTGTTGTGGTTGTTGCGGCGCAGAATACTGAGGTTGCGACGATTGCTGAGGTGCAGCGCTGTATTGGTTGTTGCTACCACCTTGTTGCGGTGCACCGCTATAACCGCCGCCCATGTTGCCGCTTGGTGCGCCACCTTGACCTTGGTTACGGCCACCGAGCATCTGCATGCTGCCGTTCATATCAACAACGATTTCAGTGGTGTAACGGTCCTGACCGCTTTGGTCTTTCCACTTACGGGTTTGCAGTTTACCTTCCAGATAAACCTGAGAACCTTTGCGCAGATATTCACCGGCGATCTCTGCCAGTTTGCCGAAGAACACCACACGGTGCCATTCGGTACGTTCCTGCTGCTGACCCTGTTGGTCTTTCCAGGTATCACTGGTTGCTACCGTGATATTGGCAACGGCATTGCCGTTTGGCATGTAACGTACTTCTGGATCTTGTCCCAGATTACCTACCAGAATTACTTTGTTAACACCACGACTGGCCATTTAACTCTCCTGAATTTTGCTTAGCTGTGCTGAATCGATCTAACTGGCAGAGCCTAACACAGCTCGCGCCTGTCTTAAATCAAATTTGTCATCAACCTTGAGATAGGCAACCTTCTCTTCCAGCACCACAATCGCCTCTGCAACACCTGTCAGTTGCGACAATTCAGTCGCCATTTTACGTGCATGTTCACGACCATCCACATTGGCTTCTAGCGTGTAACTTTTGAGAAGTTTTGGATTTTTCATGCCAAAAGTCAGTGCCAGCCACACCAGCATTAGCACGATACCAACACAAAATACCCCTTCGGCGCCGACCATTTGATAAGCACTGCCACCGAGCACACCACCACAGAATGCACCTAAAAACTGGCTGGTCGAATACACGCCCATGGCCGAGCCTTTAGCACCAATCGGACAAAATTTAGAGATCAAACTTGGCAGTGACGCTTCCAGATAGTTAAACGCGGTGAAGAAGGCAATAATTGCCACGCATAGCGCAACTAATGAGTGTGCAAACAACGCCATTATCGACAGCGCGACCACCATAATCACCAAGGCGATTTGGAACATCTGTTTGGTGTTCTGCCGCTTCACCCCAATGATAATCATCGGCACCATCAACATAAATGACAGTACAAACGCGGGGAAATACAGCATCCAGTGATGCTCTTTCACCAACCCGGCATCGACCAAATCAAGCGGCAGTGCCACGAAGACAGCGGTCAGCGTCAAGTGCAATAAAAAGATACCAGCATCGAGACGAAACAGCTGTGGATCTTTTAGCATTTTCAGCAACTTACCCGCATCAGCAGTAGTATCACCGCTCGGTGCATGGCCTACCGGATTCGGCACCAACAGATACATGATCACCATGCCCACCAATGCCAACACTGCGGTTAAGCCAAATAAACCAGACAACCCCAGATATTGCGTGACGACGGGACCAGCCAGCAGTGCCAGCGCAAATGAGCCACCAATACACATGCCGATAATCGCCATCACTTTGGTACGTTGCTCATCGCGGGTTAAATCCGCCGCTAAAGCTAATACCGCCGCCGCAATGGCGCCCATCCCCTGCAGTGCACGCCCAGCGACGACGCCATAGATGGTGTCAGACATAGCAGCGACAACGCTACCCGCAGCGAACACCAACAAGCCCGCAAGAATCACGGGTTTGCGGCCGATTTTGTCGGAAAGAATCCCCATTGGGATCTGCAGTAATGCTTGTGTTAGGCCGTATGCGCCGATAGCGATACCAACCCAAAGCGGTGAAAAACCTTGCAGGTGCTGACCATACAATGCGAACACGGGCATGATCATAAACAAGCCCATCATTCGCAGTCCAAACACACTCGCGAGCGAAAACGCGACCCGTTTCTCGGTGCCGGAAAGCCCGTTTTTGGCCATTTGCGATGCCTTTTAATTATTAAAAACTTAAGAAAGTAAATGTTAACACGAGGCCAATGTTCACCCAAAAGCAAAATCAGCCACTTGCGAGCTCGGCCGCCAAAAAATTAATTTAAGCTTAATTAATCAAAAAGATAGAATAATTAAATTCCGTTAATACAGATGGATAGCTGCTGCAGCTCAGTCACATTTTAGCGCGCAGCATGGTAGGCAAAATAGAAAAGCACCCGTTGTTGGGTGCTTTATCGCAAGATAGTGCAGCTACGGATTATTGCGCAGACCCCGTGCCGGGACCACGATAACGTGACAACCAGTAGGCGTATTGCTCAGGCAATACTGCGGCGGGCTTTTCTTCACCGAGTGCCAACGCGATCTGCAGTGGATAATGTGGATCGGCTAAGTGAGCACGACCAATCATCACCAAATCGATGCTACCGTCGGCAATTGCTTGGTTCGCTAGCAGTGGATCATCAATACACCAACTGGTAGCTACTGGGATTTCAGTTTGTTGTGCCACTTGAGCAGCATAAGGCACCATAAAGCCAGAGGCCCAAGGCACGTTGGCGTTTTGGGTGGAGAAGCCCATGCTAACGTTGAGCATATCGAGTCCAGCCGCCTTAAACTGCCGCACTAATTCAATGGACTCCGCCAGCGTTTCTTCATCACGGCCGTCGAACTCAATCACACCAAAACGGGCGGTCAAAGGCAGATTTTCCGGCCACACTTCACGCACGGCGCGCAGCGTTTCCAGTAAGAAACGACCACGACCAGCAGCATCACCACCGTATTCATCAGTGCGTTGGTTAGCTTCACGAGAGAAAAAGCTCTGCGCCAGATAACCATGGGCAAAATGCAGCTCGAGCCATTCAAAACCCGCGTCGAGCGCACGCTTGGCGGCGCAGACAAAATCGGCGGTGACCCGCTGAATATCGTCGAACGTCATCGCATGCGGCACTTTCGGTAAACCGCCACCAAAGGCGACAGCCGATGGTGCAATGGTATCCCAGCCATCCGCGTGCTCCGATGGAATATGATCATCGCCCTGCCAAGGACGGTTGGCACTCGCCTTTCTTCCGGCATGACCAATCTGAATCCCCGGCACAGCACCGGCCGTTTTAATCGCTTTAGCAACAGCAGCCATGCCCTGAACTTGGCCATCTTCCCATAGCCCGGTGCATCCTGGTGTAATACGGCCTTCTGGCGATACAGCGGTTGCTTCCACGATCACCAATCCCGCCCCACCTCGGGCAATAGATGCATAATGCGCTTGATGCCAATCACTGGTGTAACCGTTAATTGCGCTGTACTGACACATGGGCGGCACCGCAATACGGTTACGCAGAGTGACACCTTTGAGTGTGTACGGCTGAAAAATTGCAGACATAAAGCTTCCTAATAACAACTAAACAGAGATAACAAACGCTCCGTCGTTTTTGCTCGCACACCATGGGTTGCTTTGCGACAAAAACGATTGGAGAAATTTAGTTGCCTCAGTGTAGGCCGCAACAACTATAATATGAACCAGTGACCAATTATCGTTATGATAAATTTTACTTATGATTAATCCGCAGTGGCTGCACACCTTTGCCGTGCTCAGTGAGATGAAAAACTTTACTCGCACCGCCGAGCGCTTAGGCATAACCCAAGCAGCAGTGAGTCAGCAGATGCGCCAGTTGGAACAGCAACACGGGCAACTGTTGCTCCGTCGAGGCCGCGAGATGACCTTGACCCCGGCAGGCTTGGCGTTGCTGCAATATCATCAAGAGATACAACACGCGGAAAATCGCTTGCAGATCCGTCTCACCGAATGCGAATCGACCTGTGGTGACGTGGGTTTAGTATCCACTGGCAGTATCGGTTTGCGGCTGTACCCACTGTTGCTCGACATGCAGCAACAACACCCTGGCTTAGTCCTTCGTCATCGCTTTGCCCCCGATCCGGAAGTCGTGGAAGCTGTGCTCAGCAATAAGTTTGAATTAGGCATCACCAATATTAAGCCCGACGATGCGCGTTTGAATGCCAGCTGTTTTACCAAAGAACCGTTAGAGCTTGTGGTGCCTGCGGGTAAGACGATTCAACGCTGGCAAGACTTAGTCGATTTAGGCTTTATTGACCATCCCGATGGCCGCGCCATGGCGACACGCCTGCTGAGCCGGGTGTTTCCCGGTAACCCCGGCATAAGTAGCTTGCCTATCAGCGGTTTTACTAACCAAGTCAGCCTATTATTAGCGCCAGTGGCGCGTGGTTTAGGGTTTACTGTACTGCCGCATTTCGCCCGCAGTAGCTTTGCTGAGCAAGCGGCAATCTCGGTGGTCAGCAGCGAAGTTGCGGTAGTGGATACCTTATGGTTAATCCATCGTCGCGAGTGGCCGCTATCCAGCCGTGCCGAGCGTGTGGTGGCCTTTTTACGCGGGCAACTTAAGTGCTAATTCGCGTTTATTAGTGCACCGAATCCGTCTTAGTTTCATTGCTATTGCATCTAGGAGCTGTGCTGATTTTGTGCAATACTGCACGTTTTCCTCCAGCAAGCAGTAAAAGCCTTTTCAACATGGAAAACATCGAAATCCGCGGTGCCCGCACCCATAATCTGAAAAATATCAATCTCACCATTCCTCGCGATAAGTTGATTGTAATCACCGGGTTATCAGGTTCAGGTAAGTCATCGTTGGCGTTTGATACCTTGTACGCCGAAGGTCAACGCCGTTATGTTGAGTCACTGTCAGCCTATGCTCGGCAATTCCTCAGTTTGATGGAAAAGCCCGATGTTGATCATATTGAAGGCTTAAGCCCTGCGATTTCGATTGAGCAGAAATCCACTTCCCACAATCCACGTTCCACCGTGGGCACTATTACCGAAGTGTACGACTATCTACGTTTGCTGTTTGCCCGTGTGGGTGAGCCACGCTGCCCGACCCATGGTGAAAACTTGGCGGCACAAACCGTCAGTCAGATGGTCGACCAAGTGCTAACCCGCCCCGAGGGCGAGCGCTTAATGCTGCTGGCACCTGTGATCCAAGCCCGTAAAGGTGAGCACGTTAAACTGCTGCAAAGCTTGGCAGCACAAGGTTATATCCGTGCCCGTATCGATGGTGAAGTCTGCGATCTCTCCGATCCGCCAACGCTGGAACTGCAAGTCAAACATACCATCGAAGTGGTGGTGGACCGCTTTAAAGTGCGTGACGATCTGCAGCAGCGATTGGCCGAATCATTTGAAACCGCGCTGGAGCTGTCAGGCGGCATCGCCACCGTGGTCAGCATGGACGACAAAAAGGCGCCTGAATTGCTGTTCTCGGCTAACTTTGCCTGCTCGCAATGCGGTTATTCGATGGCCGAGTTGGAACCGCGTTTGTTCTCTTTTAACAATCCGGCAGGTGCTTGCCCCACTTGTGACGGTTTGGGCGTACAACAGTTTTTCGACCCATCGCGGGTGATCACCAATGATGAATTATCGCTGGCAGGCGGTGCTATTCGCGGCTGGGATCGGCGTAATTTCTATTACTTCCAGATGCTGAAATCTCTGGGCGAACACTTTAACTTCAGCGTGGAAACGCCGTTTGCCGAGCTGCCGGAGAAGATCCAGCAAGTGGTACTTTACGGCTCAGGCAAAACCAGCATTGCCTTTAAATACATCAACGATCGCGGCGATGTGGTGGTACGCAACCACCCGTTCGAGGGCATCCTCAACAATATGGATCGTCGCTATCGCGAAACAGAATCCAATACGGTGCGCGATGAACTGGCCAAATTTATCAGCACTCGTCCATGTACCAGTTGTGGCGGTTCACGCCTGCGGGAAGAAGCCCGTAACGTGTTTATTGGCGACATCAACCTCCCCGTACTGAGCGAATGGTCGATTGCCGACGCCTGCGATTACTTCACTCAATTGAGCTTTGAAGGACAAAAGGCGCAGATTGCCGAAAAAGTGCTGAAAGAGATTGGCGATCGCTTAGGCTTCTTAGTCAACGTTGGCCTTAACTATCTCAGCCTATCTCGCTCAGCCGATACCCTTTCCGGTGGTGAAGCGCAGCGTATTCGTCTCGCCAGCCAAATTGGTGCTGGTCTGGTCGGGGTGATGTATGTGCTCGATGAACCTTCGATTGGTTTGCATCAGCGAGATAACGAGCGCTTGCTGAACACCCTCACCCATCTGCGCGATCTCGGTAATACCGTGATTGTGGTCGAGCACGATGAAGATGCGATTCGCATGGCAGATCATATTATCGACATCGGCCCCGGCGCTGGCGTGCACGGCGGTGAAGTTTTGTGTGCTGGTGATTTAGCCAAGATTACCGCCTGCGATGAATCAATCACTGGCCAATATCTGTCAGGTAAGAAGAAAATCGAAGTCAGTTCGCTGCCAACGCCATGCGATCCGGACAAGATGATCAAGCTGTTTGGTGCCAGCGGCAACAACCTCAAAGATGTCGATTTGGAAATCCCGATCGGCTTGCTGACCTGTATTACCGGTGTGTCCGGTTCAGGCAAATCGACGCTGATCAACGACACCTTTTTCCGCATTGCGCACCGAATGCTCAATGGCGCAACGGTCACTGAGCCCGCGCCATATAAAAGCATTGAAGGCATGGAACAGTGCGACAAAGTGGTGGATATCGACCAGAGCCCGATTGGCCGTACGCCGCGCTCTAACCCCGCCACCTACACCGGCATCTTCACGCCAATCCGTGAGCTGTTCTCCGCCACCCAAGAATCGCGCACCCGCGGTTATCAGCCGGGACGCTTCTCGTTTAACGTCAAAGGCGGCCGCTGCGAAGCCTGTCAGGGTGACGGTTTAATTAAGGTAGAAATGCACTTCCTGCCCGATGTTTACGTGCCGTGCGATGTCTGTAAAGGCAAACGCTATAACCGTGAAACGCTGGAAGTGAAATATAAAGGTAAGAGCATTCACGAAGTACTGCAGATGACCGTAGAAGAAGCGCGAGTGTTCTTCGATGCGGTACCTGCGATTGCCCGTAAGCTGCAAACACTGATGGAAGTGGGCCTGTCCTACATTCAGCTTGGCCAAAGTGCTACTACGCTCTCCGGCGGTGAAGCGCAGCGGGTAAAATTGGCGAAAGAACTGTCCAAGCGTGATACCGGCAAAACCCTGTATATCCTAGATGAGCCAACCACAGGTTTGCACTTTGCCGATATTCAGATGTTGCTGGATGTACTGCATCGTCTCAAGGGCCAGGGCAACACCATCGTGGTGATTGAGCACAATCTCGATGTGATCAAAACTGCTGATTGGATTATAGATTTAGGCCCTGAAGGCGGCGCAGGCGGCGGTACCATTTTAACGGCTGGAACACCCGCTGAAGTGGCGCAGCACCCAACATCGCATACTGCACGTTTTTTGAAGCCGATGTTGAGTTGAGTTTTTTCGGTGAAACAAGTAGTTACCGTCTAGACACAATTTTGCAAAAAAGACAGTTATCTCAAGCGTAAGCTGGCGATTTCGCCAGCTTACGCTACAATTTTGTGGATATTTGTTGGCCACAGCGATATAATCCGCCCCTTTTTAACGGAAAAGTCGGCGCGGGGTCGGATTTTCCGTCTGTGTGAAACCATTCCTGTGTCAATTTTGGCACATCCACAAGGCTACAAAATTCAATGTCATCTGAACTTACTTTCCGTGAACTCGGTTTGTCCGAGGAGCTTTTGGTCGCGCTTAACGAGCTAGGCTATGAGCACCCAACCCCTATCCAAGCAGCGAGTATTAAACCGCTGATGGAAGGCAAGGATATCCTTGGTCAAGCCCAGACTGGTACCGGTAAAACCGGTGCATTTGCGTTGCCGTTATTGAACGCAATCAAACGTGACCTCAACGCCCCGCAGATTCTGGTACTGGCGCCAACGCGCGAACTTGCTGTACAAGTTGCCGAAGCCTTTTCCAGCTATGCCAAATTTATGAAAGGGTTCCACGTACTGCCTATCTATGGTGGTCAAAGCATGCATCAACAGTTGCAAGCTCTGCGTCGTGGTGCTCAGGTTGTTGTAGGTACACCTGGCCGCGTAATGGACCATATGCGTCGCGGCACTCTGAAACTAGAAAATCTGCAAGCGTTAGTGCTCGACGAAGCCGATGAAATGCTCAAAATGGGCTTCATCGATGACATTGAATGGATTCTTGAGCACACGCCAGAAACTCGCCAACTGGCGCTGTTTTCCGCCACCATGCCTGAGCAGATCAAGCGTGTGGCGAACAAGCATTTGAACGAACCAGTTAACATCAGTATTGCAGCGAGCCACACCACCGTTGATTCTATCGAACAACGTTTTGTACAGGTATCGCAGCACAACAAACTGGAAGCACTGGTTCGGGTACTGGAAGTGGAAAACACTGAAGGTATCATCATCTTCGTGCGTACCCGTAACTCATGTGTGGAACTGGCTGAGAAGCTGGAAGCCCGTGGTTACGCGAGTTCACCACTGCACGGTGATATGAACCAACAAGCGCGTGAACGCGCGGTTGATCAACTGAAATCTGGCAAGCTGGATATTCTGATTGCGACCGACGTTGCCGCCCGAGGTTTGGACGTTGAACGTATCGGTCACGTAATCAACTACGATATTCCATACGATACCGAAGCTTACGTACACCGTATCGGTCGTACTGGCCGTGCTGGCCGTACCGGTATGGCAATCCTGTTTGTGACTAACCGCGAAATGCGCATGCTGCGCACCATCGAGCGCGCCACTAACAGCCGTATTTCACCAATGAAGATCCCTGGCCCAGAAGTGGTAGCGGAACGTCGTCTGTCACGCTTGGGCGAGCAGATTGGCACCGTGATCAACAATGAACAGCTGGACTTTATGCAGAGTGCTATCGGCACCCTGAGTTCACAGCTGGAAATTGAAACTGAAACCTTGGCAGCGGCACTGTTGTACTTGGTACAGCAAGAACGTCCATTGCAACCACCTGCGATTCAAGAACGCGTACGTGATAGTCGTGACAGCCGTGAAGGCCGTGACGGCAACCGTCGTGATGATCGCAATGGCGACCGTAAGCCACGTCGTGCACGTCCAACCGGTGATCTCGGTAGCGCTGAGCAGCTAAAAGATAATCCAGACATTAAGATGGCACGCTACGTGATTGAAGTAGGTCGTGACCACGGTGTGGGTGTAGGTAACATTGTTGGCGCTATCGCTAACGAAGCTGACATCGACAGCCGTTACATCGGTCAGATCCAACTGCTGGATCAAATCAGTACGGTTGACCTGCCTACTGGCATGCCAAAAGAAGTATTGAGCCATCTGCGTAATGTTCGTGTATGCGGTCGTCCAATCAATATCCGTGAAGCGGGTAGCGAAGTGGAAGGCGCAGCTCCATCACGTCGTCCACGTCGCAGCGAAGGCCGAAACGAAGGCAATGGCCAACGCCGTGAGCGTCGTCATGATGACCGCGGTGATCGTAAACCGCCACGCCGTCGCGAAAGCAATAAGCAATAAGCAATAAGCAATAAGCTGCTTATCTCATAAAAAATGCCCGATGAATTCATCGGGCATTTTGTTTCTATCACTTTGCGTTTGCTGTCTTGGTTAACCAGCAAAGTACTTTATGTTGCACACAAAAAAGTCGGCCTAATCAGGCCGACCTTTGCCAAAATCGCGGCAGCGGTTAACGCTGATCCTCTGGTAACAAGGGTGGAATCGATGGCACCATAGGTGCGTTATCAATATCCGCTTGCGTCATCTTAAACGCTTCTGGGTAGTGTTCCGGACTTGTGCGACGCAACGGTTCAGTCGAACGCCAAGTGTAGAGACAATGTTGGCACTGAAAAACTTGCCAAACATCAGGCACAGGTGAATCAGCCAGCACTTCAACGTGCTCATCATTACAACGTGGACAAATCATTATTTTCTCTCCTTAGCCTGTTGCGCAATTAAGTCGGTCAGCTTAGTGATCCACTCTTTAGTTTCAGGCAGATCTTTCACAGGCTGGCTGTAGTGGCCGCGGTTATCTGGCGCCACGGGTGTAGTGGCATCGATGATCAACTTGTCGGTGATGCCAGCAGGTGATGAGCCAGGATCCAGCTCTAACACCGACATATTCGGCAGTTGTACTAAGTCACCAGCGGGGTTCACTTTGGCTGACATCGCCCACATCACCTGTTGTAGGTCAAACGGATCGACATCCTCATCCACCATGATCACCATTTTGACGTAACCCAAGCCGTGAGGCGTAGTCATAGCCCGCATCCCCACTGCCCGAGCAAAGCCGCCAAAGCGCTTCTTAGTCGAGATAATGGCGAGCAAACCATGGGTATACATGGCATTAACCGCTTGTACTTCAGGAAACTCCGCTTTCAACTGCTGATACAAAGGCACGCAAGTCGCAGGGCCCATCAGATAGTCAATCTCGGTCCACGGCATACCTAAATACAGTGATTCGAGAATTGGGTTGGTGCGATAAGAAACTTTGTCAATACGGACCACGGTCATGTTACGACCACCCGAGTAGTGACCGGTAAACTCACCAAAAGGTCCTTCAATTTCACGCACACGACTTTCGATCACGCCTTCCAGAATCACTTCTGAGCCCCAAGGCACATCAAAACCGGTTAATGGCGCAGTGGCGATTGGATAGGCTTTTTGGCGCAAGGCACCAGCCATTTCATATTCTGATTGATCATATTTCAGCGGCGTCGCTCCCATCAAAGTGATGGTTGGGTCGTTACCTAGCGTAATCGCAATCGGCAGATCCTGACCGCGCTCTTCCGCCTTATTAAGGTGGATTGCAATATCATGCATCGGCACCGGTTGCAGGCCTAGCTTGCGCTTGCCCTTCACTTCTAAGCGATAAATACCGACATTTTGTTTACCAAAGTTATCCGGATCTGTCGGATCACGCGATACGGTGCAGGCTTTGTCGAGATAGAAACCACCATCACCATCATTCAAACGAAACAGCGGCAGAATATCGAACAAGTTAATGTCGTCACCATCGACACTGTTTTCTGCCCAAGGTGGATTATCGCGGCGCTCTGGCGCTACCGGGAATTTGTCCCAACGACGAATAAATTCGGCAATCTGTTCGCTCACTGGCGTGTTAGCAGGCATATCAATGGAAATGGCGTGGTTTTGCCATGAGCCAATGGTGTTCATCGCCACACGGGCATTGGTGAAACCTTCAATATTGTCGAACCACAACGCAGGAGCACCTTCACCGATACGCCCCGTGGCATTTGCCGCTGCCGCAATATCTGGCTCTGCTTTCACTTGCTCCGAGATCCTCAGCAGTTGCCCTTGTTCATCTAGGGCTTCGAGGAAACCGCGCAAATCATCATATGGCATAATGTTTCTCCTAGTGGATTAAATTGAATTTTCCGCGTGAGCCAGTCCCTGCCAGCGTTTGGCTTTGGGAAACTCAAGATCAAACTGATCCAGCACACGAGCGACGATGTGATTTTTGATGTCATCAATCGTTTTCGGATGGTTGTACCAAGCGGGCATTGGCGGCACCATGGCGACCCCTTTTTGTGCAAGTGCCAGCATATTTTCTAAGTGGATAGTGCTTAACGGCGTTTCTCTTGGTACCAGTACCAGCTTGCGATTTTCTTTAATGATCACGTCTGCGGCTCGACCCACTAAGCCCTCGGCATAGCCTGCTCGAATACCTGCTAGCGTTTTCATGCTGCATGGAATAATGATCATGCCGTCGGTCTTAAATGAACCGGATGAAATGCTTGCCGCTTGATCTGAAGAGCTGTAGGTAAAATCCGCCAAGGCACTGATATCGCGCGCGCTATATTCCGTTTCTAACTCAATGGTCGCTTTAGCCCAGCGCGAGAGGATCAGATGTGTTTCGACGTCAGGAATAGCCTGAAGCGCTTGTAGCAGTGTTACCCCCAAAGGCGCTCCGGTTGCCCCTGTCATTCCCACAACGATTTTCTTCATATCTGATACCTTAAATTAAGTTCGTATACGAACAATGTGCACAGACTAATCCGATTTAGGCACAAGATCAATCGTCGATCACAAAAAAGTTCGTTTACGAACATATTTTGATACTATGCTCCTGTAATCTATCGGAATTTTTTTTAACGGCTTATGGTATAATCCGATAACCATCTAAAAAATAACGTTTTTAGGGTCTTTACATGGCAGCAAACCTAGGACATCAAGCCTTTCATTTGATGCGAAAGTTGATTCAAGAACATACAGCGCTATGGCAAAGCGAGGCTACAGAACTGACCAAACCGCAGTTTTCAGTCCTGCTGGCGATCTCAGAAAAGCCCGGGCTTGAACAAGCGGAATTGATGGCGGCCTCGGTCTCCACCAAAGCAACCTTGGCAGAGATTTTAGGACGGATGGAAAAGCGTGGCTGGATTTTGCGCGAGGCGGGCACCACCGATAAGCGGCGCAAATTTGTCTATCTGACAGAAGCGGGCTGCGCCTTGTTACAACAGGCCAAAGTATCAGCTGAGTTGGTAGATAATCAGTTTGTGTCGCGACTTTCTGAAGCCGATCAGCAAACCTTTATTCGACTGTTGAACGAGATGCTGTCTAAATCGGGCAGCTAATACACAAACACTTTAGCTCAAGCAAGATATTCCCCCTCATATAAGGCGTTGTAGCTAAATAAAAAACTGAGCGACACCGTTAGGTCTCGATCAGTTTTTTATGCGCTAACAAGTGTGGCAGCAACCTTCTACGCAATCACATTGACTCAATAGTGGCCAGCGTTAAACACCAAAGCGAGTCGCTTCAAAGCTATTGAGCAGACGGTGGATCAGATAAACCACCACCAAGGTGGCGACGATCGCCCCGAGAATACTGCTGATACGGTATAACGCGCTATACACCATATCACCATTGGGCGACAGGTATTGGCCAAAGAGGATCCCCAGCGTGGTCATTGAACCAAAGCCGATCCCAGAACCAGAGCGTTCTTTCACATGGATCTGTGCACAAAGCATCACGCTAATCCAGAACAGCGGTAGCAAGAACAGCAAAATTTCTGCCCAGTCATAGAGCAATATCTGAATCGCCAATCCCATGCAAACACCGACAATGGTGCCGTAGGCGCGCTTGCGGGCATAGCCCAGAGCCCCGTTCCAATGCATCGGGAACAACAGCAGCAACGAGGTGGCTTGCGCCGACAAGGAGTCGCGCAGATCAAACATCTGAAACACCACAAACGACATCGTTGCCATGCTGGCACCGAGCAGCGCTTCGTGACGCATGCGATGTGGCATCTTGCCTTCTGGTTTGAATGCGGGCCGAGGTTCAACATCGGGGATCAGCCATTTCATCAAGTAAGCGATGCCCACCGAAGTAAACGACGCCATGATGTTGAGTGTAATCAGATCGTTCACATCAACCGATGGATAGCTGGCGAAGTGCAGCATAATACTAAGACTGATCACGCCATTAGCGCCGTATAAAAACAGCGAACCTTTGGACATGGCGGCAAAGCAATGCAGAAACAGCACAAACACCAGCAAGGTCATCGCCAGCGGATGGCCACCGAGAATACCGCCAAAGATACCCACTTCGAGGCCACACACGATATTGGCCGCAATCAGTTGCCGAGCCGCATGGCCGTTCATCACGGGCACCAGCCCCAGCAGCAACATCGGCGTCACGACAAAGAATACGCCATTGTCCCAGCCCATCACCTTACACAAAGTAAAGCCGAGGGTGGAGCCGGTCGCAATGCGCAGACATTGACGCAGGTCGTTGGCGGTTAACGACATATGAGGTAAAAACATAACGGCCTTTAGTAGATGTAGTGCAGCAGACTAATGAATTTAATCTGTACTTTCGCCAGAAAGCCCATAACGCCGGACTCAGGCAACAGTTGCACCGTGGCACGCGCACCAGCGGCTAGAGTCCGCTCTGAAGGATTTTCCAGAGTAAAATGCAACCGCAAACGCTGAGCGTCACGTACCCAACGGTTTGACTGCTCAGGCGAAGCGAGGGAGCCATCGGCGGAAAACTGCCCGGCGCTCACACCCGCATCAATACTGCTGACAGACGCTGCGTATAACATACCGGGATCACCATCGAAAGTGACATAGGCGCGATAGCCCTTAGTGACGTTCCGAATGGTTTTCTCACGGAAATCAGCAATCACATCCAGTTTGTCAGACACCAACGCCATTACCGGCGCATTGACCGACAGCACACTGCCCTGCTGCAACTGCAAGTTACTGACAATACCGTCTTCATCAGCGGTGACTTGGGTGTAGGACAGATTCAACTTGGCTTGCGCTAACTGGTTTTTTGCCAGTCGCAGACGCAGGTTATCTTCACCAAGACTGCCGCGCGACACCTGCAACCGACGCAAGGTTGCCTGCGCCGCATCAAGACTTGCTTGAGCCGTCTTCACTTCAGTATCGCTCTGCTCTTCGCTCTGACGCGATACGCTGTTGTCTTCGACCAAGGCATGCAAACGTTTGGCTTCTCGCTTGGCTTGTGCCAGTGCCGCTTCATCAGCAATCACAGTGGCTTTCGCGGCCGCAATTTGTGCATCTAACTCAGCATTATCCTGCAGCGCCTGCTCCAGATTGAGCTGCGCTTGCTGCAATGCGAGTTTGTAAGGCGCGGCATCAATTTCAAATAGCACCTGACCTTGTTTGACGTGCTGGTTGTTGCTCACCGCCACATTCACGACTTTGCCCGACACTTGCGGGGCAACTTTGGTGACCAGTCGTGTTGCCATTGCTTGAGGGGTCAATGGCGCTGACATATCGGCAAAAATGAAATAGCCAAACAGCAAGACAAACCCACAGATAGCGAATTTAATGATGCGGGCGAATTGTTGATCTGGTGTCATTAAAAACAACGCTCCTTTATTCTTCTAACTCTTTTAATTGGTTCAATTTGCACAGCGCTGCGGCTGTGATCTTGTCCAGCACATCTTCAAAAATCTGCAGTTGTTCATGGGGGATATCCTGCAGTAGTTGCGCGCGAAGATTGAAAATACGCGACTCAAGCTGTGCGATAAGTTGCGTGCCAGTCTCGGTGAGATAAACCAGCCTAGCGCGTTTGTCTTGGGCACAGCTTACGCGTGCAACTAAGCCCTGCTCCTCAAGCTGTCCCAAGGTTCGCATCAGCGAAGGTAGTTCGATCTCCAGTGACTCAGCCAGCAGCTTCTGACCAACGCCATCACCCATGCGGTGCAGTTTCCAGAGTGCGGTCCAACGCGGATGCGTTAACCCAAGCGGCGCCAGCTCGGCATCGGCCACCATGCGCCATAGTCGCTGGCAGCGGCCCAAATGTTCAGCTAAGGCATATTCGTGCAAGTGCTTTTGCTTGTTTGCCATTTCGGCCTCCACTTACTTAGCAGGCGAAGTATTATATTTATTTAGCCTGCTAAGTAAATAGTAAATGCGAAAAAACTAAACATGATTTTGATCACGTTTTGTCGGCGAAGGAAATTAACCGTATTGGCGGACAAAAGTTAATAAAAAAGCCCGCTTTGTAGCGGGCTTTTTTGAGCGGAGAAAACGCTTATTCGGCTTTCGCCTGCGGACGCACACCAAGGGTATGGCAGATAGCATAAGTCAGCTCGGCACGATTCAAGGTGTAGAAGTGGAAATCCTTCACCCCTTCACGGCTCAGCACTTTGACCATATCAATGGCAACGTTAGCCCCCACCAAAGAGCGAGTACCCGGATCGTCATCCAAACCTTCAAACTGACGATGTAACCAGCGTGGCAAGGAGACATTGGTCATGCCAGCAAAACGCTTAAGCTGCTTGAAGTTAGTAACTGGTAAAATGCCCGGCACAATTTCCACGTCGATACCCGCTGCAACACAGCGGTCACGAAAACGCAGGTAGGACTCAATATCAAAAAAGAACTGGGTAATGGCGCGGTTAGCACCTGCGTCAATCTTACGCTTTAAGTTAATCAAATCCGCTTGCGCGTTAGGCGCATCTGGGTGCACCTCTGGGTAAGCCGCAACCGAAATATCAAAATCCGCCACGCTCTTCAGCAAACGCACTAAATCATTGGCAAAGCGAGTTGGCTTTGGACTGCCTTCGGGTAAGTCACCACGCAAAGCGACAATGTTACGCACACCACTATTCCAATAGTGTTTCGCCAGATCCAGCAGTTCCTCATCGCTGGCATCAACCAAGGTTAAGTGTGGTGCCGCCACCAGATTTGTTTCTTTTTGAATACGCTCAATCACGCCGTGGGTGCGATCGCGCACACCTGAATTTGCGCCGTAAGTGACCGACACAAATTTAGGGTTTAGTGGCTCCAGACGCTGGATGGAGTTCCACAGGATCTGTTCCATCTCAGGCGTGGAAGGCGGAAAGAATTCAAACGAAACATTAATATCACCGTTCAGATCGGCAAGACTCTGGTTCAGTGAATTGGCGTGTTGTGCGTGGTGAAAAGCCATGTTGAATTCTTCCTCAATTTATCTATCTGGACGTTTGGACGTCTATATGGCTGTATACTAGAGAATCTGTTGTTGAAGTCAAGTTAAAAACCGCTCAGATCACAGTATAATTGCCCCGCCAGCTAGGGAGTCGGCAAATTTAGCAGCTAAAGATTGCAGTAATGGCAATATGGCGGCGCGCCGTCAGTGATACATTCGGCAAAATCACCCCATCAGCGCAGCATGATGAGCAACGACGGCCAAAGAAAAGCTTAGTAAGAGAAGATAAGCCAGCCGAGGGCCAACAGCAGCGCGATCGCCAGCAAGCACATCACCAGCAACATGCGCGATTGCGCCATCGACTCCGCCAGCGCTTTTAATGGCGGCGCTGGAATGGCGGCTAATCCCTGCAGAACGGCGTGAAACCAACTATCCATGTTGTTATTTCCCCATTATTGAAAAGAGTTCGCTAACACGGCAGCTCGCGCTAGCACTCAACTCATTCAGACCAAACAGCAAACTCGTTACCGCTAGGCTCTAAAAATTGAAACCGACGCCCGCCGGGAAAAGCAAAAATGGGCTTAATCACCTCGCCGCCCTGAGCTTGCACTTTCGCTAACGTTGCTTCCAAATCAGCACTGTAAAACACCAACAATGCACCTCCATTGCTGGATTGACTGGCCATAGGTGCTCGATAAAAGCCCCCATCGAGGCCCTCATTACTAAACGCGGTGTAATCGGGACCATAATCCACGAACTGCCAGCCAAAAACTGCGCTAAAGAAGGCTTTAGTCGCCGCTAAATCCTTGGCAGCAAATTCCACATAATTGAGCTTTTCATGTTCCATGCTGACTCCTTCGCCGTCGCGCACTCGGTAGAAATATCAGTGGTGTTACCCGCGTTAAGTTACGCTTTTTAGATAATTTGGCGAGTAAAAATACAAAAAAAGCAGGCTCAGCCTGCTTTTTCTAAATCAGATGACATGCGCTTAAAACTGATAGCCAATCGAGAAACCGCCTGTGTAGCCGTTCTTATCAAAATCAGCATCTTCGATACGGCCATAACCTAATTCGAATTTCACCCGCAAGCCTGCTTCGCTGAGGCCATTGCCGCTGTAACTGTAACTCACGCCGAGTCCATTAACCGTGTGATTATCAAATGCAGCAACAATCAGCGCATAAGCGATTTCGCAGCCTGCATTATCAAATTCGTCCCCGCTCTCGTTGCCATTAGCATCATCGGGACGAACGGGGGAGTTATCTTCACATGCATGCCGATGACCGTTTTTCACCCCTAGCGCCCCCAGCACAACTCCCAAGGCATGGCGTCTATTCGCACTGACAGCTTGTTCAAAACCAGCCGACACACCATCATCTAAGCCAGCTTTATAGTTGAGGAACCAGCGTTGCTCTTGATTGGGGTGGTAGGAGACTTCTGGGATCACTAAATATGGAAGTCCACCACTAATAGAAAAGTGGGTTTCGCCTGCCAACGCGGGCACTGTGCAGCTCATAAGCAGCGCTGCAATCAAGAATTGCTTTTTCATACAGATATCCTTATCAAACAACAAGCGTGCTTAACTCACCATGTCGATAAACAGCATGTGCAGTGAAAAGCACTAACTATGAGAGGGAAATTACTGTAACCCCATGATATTAGTGTACAAGATAATAAATGTAACAATTGATCGTCAGTATAAGCTGTCACTTATTTAACTGGCTCCAGCAGGATATCGCCGGTTTGCATGATGGTCATTTTCACCTTGTGCCAAGCAAGTCCTTGCGCCGTCATCGCTTGCTGCAACTGCAACACCGCTTGGCGTGCGTTGGCAGCATCGGCCACTTGATAGCTGACATCGCCATTCATGGTCATCGCCACCGCATCAATGCTGACATTATCCAACGCATCATTCACCGCTAACTTCACATTGAGCACTAACCATTGTTGCGCTGCTGGTGTGGCAAAGGCGTTCAGCAGCGCCTGTTTTTGCTGTGCATCTTGCACCGCATAAGGCGCGACTAACTGGCCCGCCTCATCGCCACCGCTTAAATAACGCGGCGTTAATGCGCCTTGCGGGTTGCTCTTGTTATTGGCGCTAACGCTGTGATTGTCAACGCTTTGCGGCGCAGCAGTCGGCATGTTGTTGACTTCGAGCTTGGCCGTGAATTGCGCTGGCAGCTGGTTTTGCTCATTGATCACCGCCGTCAGCGGCACAAAGAAGCGTACGCTTTTACCATCGGCGCCAATCTCACCGTTACTGCTGAGCACCTTGTCAGCCACAAACTCCAGCGTTAAGCCGCCCTCACCGGCTTCTCGACGCAACAGTTCTAACATGACCCCTTGCATCGATGAGTTGTTATCCTTTGGCAGAAAGTAATCTTTTAACTCTTTCAGCGTGCGAGCGGTATTCAGCGACAAACTCAGTGTGTGCTCATCGACCGCCTTGATACTGATGGGCATATTTCGATGCTTCATCTTACGGCCTGTACTAAGCTGCGGCATGCTCACTTCGCCCTCAGCCAACCACTCACTTAGTTGAAATGGCCCCTGCAGCCGACATTCAGTATCACCATTAGCTAAAGTGGTGAATTCGCCGCCACGCTTTTCACACCCTTCATTGGGACCACGAAAATTGGATTTTTTCGGATCATGGTGAATGGTGATGACTTCCGCTTGTTGGGTGGTCAGGTCGAATTTGGTGGTGCTATCAAAACAGCCGGTTAATGCCAGTAAACAGCAACTTACTAGCAGTAGTTTCAATCCTTTTAAGGTCATAGCGGTACTTACAGCTCCTTTGCTTTTGAGTATGAGGGTATCGCGCATGGCGCAGCCATTTGGGTTTGATTATTGGGTGAACGAATTAGTGTCAACGTCGATGCTTAACGCCACGGATAATCCGGAACATCAAACAGGCTGCGCTCGGCACAGACTTGATTCAATGACAGCGGTGTAAACGTTTGGGTAAAACCAGCAGGGTGTTGCTCGCTGGCAGCGAGCGGCAAATTGCGGCCATAAAGCTTGAGATTACACACCTTGGCAGTGCCGCCATCGGGCAATGTGGTGTCGGCTTCACGACAACGAAAGCCAATATATTCAGCAGTATTTGGCGAGGTTACCGCGAGCGACTCTATCGCGACAGACGCGTTATAGTGTTTGGGTGAGATGCGGTGCTGACGATAACTGTTACCGCCTTCTCGCAATGTGGCCAGGTAACGAGTGCTACCCAACCACCAGGTTTTGGTTTCGAGCTGTTGCCAGCGAAAACTCATTTGCCCATCAGCGCCCATGCCGACGGGAAGCTGCCGCTCAATCTGTTGCTCAACAAATTCTGCGCCCTCAATACTGATGTAGTGAGTCTGCAGTTCGCGCGCATTACCCAGCAGTTGAGGTCGGCCAGCTTTGGGGGAATAGGTCAGCGCTTTTTGCTGCACTAATTTGACGGCAGGGACTTGCTCGGCCGAGCAATTCATCGCATTGGCACTAGTAGCGGCGCAATAATAGCTAGCGGCTAGCAACAGTCGATACTTCATTGAAAGACATCCTTGTTAGCGAGTGGTGAGGGTCGCGGTTTCATCTATGCAATAGCAAGTTGTGAAACCGATGCGCGCACTTTCCTGTGGCGCATTTTTCATCGCTAGGCAGCCTAAAGCATTGGCGTTGAGGGTCAAGCCCAAATCGATCAATTTACTAATTTAGTCAGTTATTATTCACCTTCAACTCACACAAAGGCGAGCTCACGCTCACTACCCTCTGAAAAATCATAAAAAAGGCCCCGCAATGCGGAGCCTTCAAGCGAACTATCGCCAACTAAGTCATTAGTCTTGCAGCAGATCTTTGCAGATTTGCACTAAGTCAGATTGCACCGCTGCGGCAGTGACTTCACGCCCTGCGCCAGGGCCACGAATGATCAGTGGATTACCTTGGTAAAAGGCACTGCGAATAACAAACACGTTGTCGCCCGGCGTTAAATTAGCGTAGGGATGAGAACTTTCCACCCACTGTAACGCCACTTCGGCGACCAATTTGTCATTAGTGCGATCGAGCGCGGCCACATAACGTAACACCTTGCCTTGCTCATTGGCGGCAGCAAACTGCTGCGCTAAATCGTCGTCCATCTCGTGCATACGAGCCAAGAATTCATCTAATGGCACATCCACCAGCTGCGGCGGTACTAATGAGCTGAGTTGAATGTCTTCCAACTCCAACTCTAAACCGATCTCTCGCGCAAGGATCAGCAACTTACGCTGCATATCACGCCCCGACAGATCGTCACGCGGATCCGGCTCAGTGATGCCTAAGCCTTTGGCTTCCAGCACCAGTTCAGAGAATGGTGTTACGCCATCGTATTGTTCAAATAGCCAACACAAGGTGCCGGAGAAGATCCCCCCAATCGCCGCCACAGAATCACCGCTGTTATGCAGGTCGTTCAGTGCATGTTGGATCGGCAAGCCAGCACCGCAGCTGGCATTGTAGCGCCAGAACAAACGACGGTTACTGAGCATCTGTTTCAGCTCGCGATAGAAGGTTAACGGACCTGAACCCGCAAGCTTGTTGGCGCTCACCATATGAATACCACGGCTGAAAAACTCTGGGTATTGCAGTGTTAACGCCGCACTGGCGCTAATATCCAAGGCAACCAATTCGTCAGCAGTTAGGGTTTCGATACGTTCAAACAGATGATCGTATTGATATGGAGTAGCGTCATTGGCCATACGTGTCTGCCAATCCGCCGTATTAATACCATTGTCATCCACCAAGGCTTCGCGGGAACGGACAATGCCGACCAGCTCAACTTGCGCTTCCAGCTCACGGCTCAGACGCTTTTGCGCCTTTTCAAACAGCGCCAGCCAAGCTTCACCAATATTACCCACGCCCAGCACGATAATACCGATACGTTTACGCGGGCCGGCACAGCGACGATGGACTTTTTGCGTCAGTAACGCCACCTGGCCTTGTGGCACTAACGTCACCAGACTCAGGTCATCTTGATACAGCGGCCGTGCGTCACGGCTCAACAAGCGGGCGAAACTACGGCGATATTGCGAGGCAGCACTACTGACCAGTGCCACCAAGCCAAAACCTAAATGTTCTTGAATTTCGCTGATATGCAGCTCTTCACTGACCGATACCAGCAAGGCCTGTACTTGCTTACGCAATTCAGGGGTGAACACCACTTCGTGGCGGAATTTGCTGTGTTGCCAATGAGCAAGCGGGGTTAAACCTGCAGCCGTAAAGGCATCAAGCAAGGCTGTCCACTCAGCATCCAACTGCATAGTGACCGATAACACTTCATCGAGATTGGTCACCACTGGCGCACTGGCGGCATCGCTTTGTGGCGTCACTAAGGTGAACTCTGTTTGCGGCGCATAGCTTGAACGCACCGCCAGACTCACCTGAGTATCAAACAAGGGTTGCAGCGTACGCGAATGCAGCACTGGCGAACCGAGCCGCGCTAAACGGTCAGCTTCAACCAACGACATGGTTTTTAGCAATTTGGCATCTTGAATACGGTTTGGATCGGCATTGAACACGCCTTCCACATCGGTCCAGATGGTGACGCGATCAATGTCTGCCAAACTGGCGATCAGCGTGGCGCTGAAATCAGAGCCGTTACGGCCAAGCAGCAGTGTTTCACCGTGTGGATTGGCACAGATAAAGCCGGTGATCACTAAACGCTGATCTGGATATTGCGCCAGTACCTTGGCGACCGCTTGGCGAGATTCTTCAGTGCGAATTTTCGGAATGGCGCCTTCATCGGCCACCAGCAACTGCCGCGCGTCAATGTTATTAGCAGCGACACCTGATTCACGCAACAAGGCCGCCATCAGACGCGCCGACCAGCGTTCGCCAAAACTGACGACTTCGCTGCATTGATATTCGCTCAACTGTTCCAGCTGCAGCAAGGTCACTAATTGAGAGCGATCAGAGCTTAGGCGTTCACGCAGCTGCCGAGCCTGTTCGTTACTCAGCAGCTGTTCAATCAAATTCTGCTGATAGTTCATTAGCACTTGGAGTTCTTCCTGCCACAGTTGCTTGGCTTCACGCAGCGCGAGCAATTTGTAGAGGAAGTTAGTGGTTTTGCCTGCGGCCGACACCACAATCAGGTCATCTGGGCGTCCATGAGTAAGCAGGATATGAGCAACGCGGCGATAACAATCTGGGTCTGCCAGACTTGAGCCGCCAAATTTATGCAAGTGACTACGCGCCATCTATGTTAGTGCTCCAATGTTCAGCAAGCTGCTACAGCAGCGAGGCCTGCAGCAATGTCATTTAGCAGGTCTTGCGAATCTTCAATACCGACCGACAGGCGGATCAGTGTATCTTTAATGCCAGCTTCTGCGCGGGCTTCCGGCTCCATCGCTCTATGAGTCATGGTAGCGGGTACAGCAACTAAGCTTTCCACGCCCCCTAAACTTTCCGCCACTGAAAAATAGTTAAGGGCACCTAGGAATGCGGCCACTTCGGCTTCGCCGCCTTTCAATTCAAAACTGAGCATGGCGCCAAAGCCTTGTTGTTGCTTAGCGGCAATAGCATGCCCCGGATGCGTCTTCAGTCCCGGATAATATACCTTTTCTACCTGTTCACTGTTGCTTAGTAGCTCAACAATTTGCTCAGCATTACGCTGATGCTCACGCACCCTTAGCGCCATCGTACGCAAACCACGTAGGGTGAGGTAGCTGTCAAACGCACCGCCAGTTAACCCGAGCGTATTTGACCACCAGTGCAGTTGCTCAGATACCGCAGCATCTTTCGCAATCGCGGCACCGCCAATCACATCGCTGTGGCCGTTGATATATTTAGTGGTGGAGTGCACCACAATATCAGCGCCCAAGGTCAGCGGTTGTTGCAGCGCAGGCGACAAGAAGGTGTTATCGGCAACTAACAAGGCCCCCACCTTTTGACACTCAGCCGCCATTGCCGCGATATCGACCACGCGAACCAGCGGGTTAGACGGCGTTTCAATCCACACCATTTTTGGCTGCTGCGCAAACGCATTGCTGACAGCTTGAGCATCGGTTTGGTCAAGTACCAAGAGTTTGAAATTGCCTTTTTTGGCGAGATTGGTGAACAGACGATAACTGCCGCCGTAACAGTCGTGTGGCACGACTAACAAATCTTGTGGACCGAGCAAGCTGGTTACCAAGGTAATCGCGGCCATACCACTGGACGTAATGACGGCTGGGCAACCTTGTTCCAATTCACCTAAGGCATCGCCCAAAATCGAACGAGTAGGGTTACCTGACCGACTATAGTCAAAAGCCCGTGGATTTTTGTGACCATCAAAGGCATAGTTAGTCGAAAGGTAAATCGGCGGAACCACGGCTCCGTGCTGTGTATCGGATTCAATCCCTTGACGGACAGCCGCTGTTGCTAATTTCCGCTCTGTCATTTTCGACTCCTCTGCATACGATGTAACACCTATAGATGTCTGGACGTCTAAATTCTACCAAGCTGCTCACTATCGTCAATAGGCATATAGACGTTTAGACATCTAAAAGTATAGAATTCTATCTATCCAACACAGTTTTTGCCTACCGAGATTTGACTGTCACTGGTTAGGGGTTAAAATCGGCGGCGAATTTAAGATATAGCAGGTGCAACGATGACTGAATGGAACGGAGAATACATCAGCCCATACGCTGAGCACGGCAAGAAAAACGAACAAGTTAAAAAAATTACTGTGTCGATCCCGCTCAAAGTGCTGAAAATTCTGACCGATGAGCGTACTCGCCGCCAAGTAAATAACTTGCGTCACGCCACCAATAGCGAATTATTGTGTGAAGCTTTCCTGCATGCTTACACAGGCCAACCTTTACCCAATGATGAAGATCTATGTAAAGAGCAGCCTGACAGCATTCCCGCCGATGCCAAACGCCTGATGGACGAAATGGGCATTGAATGGGAAGACTTAGAATAAGTGCTGCCGTCAATAAGTGAAGCGGCTAACTCCCGCTTCAATACTTAATCACTATCATGCAGTCACTTATCGACCCTTCTACACTGCTACTCGCCTCACTGATTATATTTGTTGGTGCTATCGTGCAAAGCTTAATCGGCTTTGGTCTGGCGGTAGTCTCTGCACCGCTGCTCTATATTGTTGACCCTGAACTGGTACCTGCGCCAATTATTCTGATGGGGTTTACTATCTCACTGCTCACCCTGCTACGTGAACGCAACCACTTAGAGTTTAATGGCTTGCAGTGGGGCCTAGCGGGGCGCATTCCCGGTGGTTTGATTGGCGCAACATTATTACTCTTAGCGCCGCAACCAGTATTGGGACTCACCATCGCCGCCATTGTCGCTATTGCTGTGTTACTCAACATGAAGCATTACAGCATTGTCGTGAACCGACTGACGATGTTTATTGCAGGCATCTTTTCCGGCATTTTCGGCACCATCGCTGGCATTGGAGGGCCACCAATGGCCTTGCTGCTAACCGGTCGCGACGCAGGCAAATTCCGCGCGGCACTTTCCGCCTTTTTTGCACTCAGCAGTTTGATAAGTCTGGTGATTTTGCTGTGTGTGGGCAAGCTCCATTGGCATCATCTGCTGTTAGCTTTGGTGCTGGTACCTGCGGTATTTCTAGGCTTTTGGCTATCTAACTTTATCGTGCCCTATATTGATAAACGCCGCACTCGCCAATTTACCCTCGCCTTGTGCAGCATTAATGTGCTGGTATTGACGATAAAATCCTGCCTGTCTTGGTGATGAAAAAGCCCAAATCGACACTCTTTAGCTCTCCCCCCTTAACCCAACGCAGCGCTAACGCGACCAAGCCCGCCTCCGACAAAAGGCGACCTAACAGTTGTTATCGAGCGTATTGTTAATCCACTAAAAAATTATGGGTATTGTGGTAAATCACAATGCTGAAATGAGTGTGATCCAACACACTAGGCTATTTCACAATATCGACTTAAATGTGAACGAAATAACATTTTATTTAGTATTTAATTAGTCGCTTATTTATTTCAGGCATCCCCCTAAATAATTACCTTAATTTCACAAATGTTAACTCGGTCACTCTCAAAAATAAGGTTTAATACTGTGTATATTTATTTATCAAGAAATATGAATATTATTTCAACCACATGATTTTTAATATCTATTTAATTCATCGAATTCTTATCAATTAGTTTTTTTTCAATGAAATTTTTATCAATTAGAAAAATTTCATGGAAGTGATCCGCCTCAAATCTTCAGGTTAATTGCTTTGCTAAATTGTTAACCGTTAAGAAAACAACAATTCATTTCGTAACAGAAATGGACATTAGAAAAAACGCAATGTGAGGAACTGATGATGAAAACTAAACTCCAGCTTGGTGTTGTATTGCTGGCAGCTGTTTTTGCGGTAGGCGCAAGTGCAGCAGAGGGTGGAAATCCTAAGAAAGGTAAACATCTCTACAAGAAAGAGTGCAAGGTTTGCCACAGCAAAGGTGACGCCGCCGGTGAACTGACCCCGATGACGAAAACCATGGCGCAGTGGGATCGTTTCTTTGAGAAAAACCAACACAAGGCTAAGCCTGAAGTGTTTGAAAAGCTCTCAGAACAAGACCGCAAGGATATTCAGCAGTTCCTTTATGACCATGCCGTGGACTCAGCCCAGCCACAAACTTGTGGTTAAGCCAAACCTCGACCCGTCGTCACCTAAACAAATTTAGCCACAGGCAGTAACCATTATGGGGCCAGACCTCAGGGACTCTTGCTGCCTGAAAAAGACCGCCAAGCCGGTCAGGAGAGAACACTATGCGCACTCTTGTCGCGATTGTTGTAGCACAAGCTTTGGGATTGTCTGTGATGAGCGCCCCTGCTGTTTATGCCGCCGATCAACAGGACTCTGCCAAAATTGCTGAGCTGAAAAAGCAGCTCGCCGATATTACCGAAGAACTCGAAGATCTGAACAGCCGCGTGGCCAAAAACGAACGCCACTCGGCAACCGACCGCCTGACAATAACCGGTGATTTTCGGGTCAAATCTCACTCACTTCATTATCAAAATGTGACTTGGAATCCTGCCATTGGGGTGAATTTCAGTGATTTTGGTATGCGCGCCATGGCTGGTGAATATGGCAATCCGATGGATGCTGATTCACCCATTGGCAAAATGATGGCCGCTAACCCAGATCTAGCAGCAGCGTTTCAAAGTGGCATGTTACAAGGGGTAATGCCGTACGTGCTGGCGCCGTTCAGTCAACAGGATATCGACAATGACCTGCTGTATACCACCCGTTTGCGTCTTAACCTGAAAGCCAAAGTCTGGGATAACGTCGACTTTGCAGGTCGTCTCAGTATGTACAAAAACTGGGGTGATAGCACTGGCGTGCAGGTGTTTGACTCTTGGCGTTCATTCACAATGGACGGCACAGATTCCGGTAACACTTCAGGCGATTGGCTGCGGGTAGAACGCGCCTATTTTGACTGGCGCGACATTGGTGGCTCACCATTCTATCTGTCGATTGGTCGTCGCCCATCGACCTACGGCCCTCCTAGCCAATATCGTGAAAACGAACTACGAGGCGGTACTCCATCTGGCCATTTAGTTAACTTCAACTTTGACGGCTTAACCTTAGGTTACAAGCTGGGTGAAGTGATTGGTGTTGACGGCATGGTGGTACGCTTCTGTTACGGTCAAGGCTTTGAATCACAATGGGGTAACGGCGAGCTATTTGGCGATACCGTCACCAAAGACACCCACTTAGGTGGCTTTAACATAGACGTGATTAATGACGGCAACCACTTCCTGCAACTGACGCTGTTTGGTGCCAAAGACATTAACGATGGCTTTAAAGGCACGATGGCGTTTCCGAACCAATTGGCGGCCATTTTTGCGCCGACCATGTACCAAGATCTGCAAAAGTTCGACAGCTTTAACTTTGTCACCCGCGTCCAGCCAAGCGGTGTAATTGGTGACATGTACTTAGGCGGTATCGGTTACGCCTACGAGTCAGATGAAGATCAGAAGTTCTTCGCCTCATTCGGTTGGACCCAAGCCAATGGCAACGGCAACGCTGGCATGTTTGGTGGCATGTTGTCTGACGCTGTGTTCACCGCCGAACTCAACGCCGACGGCACTGAGATCATCATGAGTCCAGCAGTCGCTGACGATGACAGCACTCACAACGGCTACGGTGTCTATGTGGGTATGCAGATCCCAGCGCCTTACGGCAAAGTCGGTCTGGAATACAACTATGGCTCCAAATACTGGACTCCATTCACTCAAGCGCAAGACGACCCTATCGGCAGCAAGCTGGCGACGCGCGGTCATGTTGTCGAAGGCTACTACATCTTTGATGTGAATCCGAAGATGTTCATCAAGTTGGCAGGCCTGTATTACGACTACCAATACACCGGCAGCGGTACGCCAGTTGGCGCGCCTCAGAAAGTCAGCGATGTTGTGGCTGGACGCGCTTACTCACTGTTACCTGTTGTTGATAAGGCTTACGACATCAACGCCTCTTTGACCGTGAACTTCTAATAACGAGCCTCGGTTCGCCGAGGCGGGAGCTATATGATGAAACAACATTTACTGTTACTACTGGCGCTCGCAGCTAGCAGCAGTTTTGCGGCAGCGCCCCCCCATAAAGAGGTGTTGCAAGGCCCGTTTGCTGATGGTCCAGCGGTGACCAAAGCCTGTTTAGCCTGCCATGAAAAAGAAGCAACCGACTTTATGACCAGCTCACACTGGACTTGGGAGCTGGAACAGAAACTGCCGGATCGCACGGTAAAACGCGGTAAGAAGAACGCGATCAACAACTTCTGTGTATCGATTTCTGGTAACGAACCACGCTGTACTGTGTGCCATGCAGGCTATGGTTGGAAAGATAATACCTTTGATTTTAAAGATGAAACTAAAGTCGATTGTCTAGTCTGCCACGATACCACCGGCAGCTATGTTAAAACTGTCGCCGGTGAAGCGATGGGTAATATCGACCTCACTCGCATTGCTCAAAATGTCGGTAAACCGGTGCGTGATAACTGTGGTAGCTGTCACTTCTATGGTGGTGGCGGTGATGCCGTGAAACACGGTGACCTAGACTCATCGATGGCGTACCCGAACCGCGAACTTGATGTGCACATGAATGCCGATGGCAACGACTTCCAATGTCAGGATTGTCACCAAACCACAGAGCATCAAATCAGCGGTAATGCAATGGGCGTATCACCAGGCGGTGACGATCATATTGGTTGTGAAAACTGCCATGACAAAGCGCCGCACGCCAATAAGCGCTTGAATGCACACGTTGAAACCGTGGCATGCCAAACCTGTCATATTCCATTCTTCGCCCGTGAAGAAGCCACCAAACTGACATGGGATTGGTCAACCGCAGGTAAAGATCTGCCAGAGTCTGAAGATGAATTTGGCCGTCATACTTATCTGAAGAAGAAAGGTAGCTTTACTTGGGGCAAGATGGTCAAACCAAGTTACGCTTGGTACAACGGCCATGCCAACGCTTACATGCCTGGTGATAAAATGGACCCAAGCAAAGTCACCAAACTGGCCTATCCTCTTGGCGATATCGGCGATGCCAAAGCGCGTATCTACCCGTTCAAAGTCCATACTGGCAAACAGGTTTACGATAAGAAGAATCACATCTTCCTCAATCCAAAAACCTACGGTAAAGGTGGCTATTGGTCAGATTTTGATTGGGACAAAGCTATCCGTTTAGGTATGGAAGCCAGCGAATCCATGAAAGCAGCGGGCGCGACCTACAGTGGCGAATATGACTTTGCCCCAACCGAAATGTGGTGGCGTATCAACCATATGGTGTCACCAAAAGAGAACGCGCTGAAATGCAATGAATGTCACTCAGCTAACGGTCGCTTAGATTGGAAAGCCCTCGGTTACGATGGCGACCCAATGAAAGTGAAAACCGGCGCACGCCACGCAAAATAGTAATAGGGCTCTCACCTATTCTCACTCCACCCTGCTTGCCAGCCTGATGATGTTTCTCAGGCTGGCCTTTTAAGCAAGACAATCCGTCCTACTGATTTATCAATATGTCCTAATCACCCATAAAAAGAGGGGATAATTATTACCAATTAGGTATTTTAGCGAAAACACCCATAGCCAAAATTGGCACTATACTTGCCAATGTCGAAATACTTTTTTCAACGGCAACCTTTATGACCCCAAACTCAAGTAACGCAGATTCTGCCAATCGTTTTTTAGGAGAGCTGACTGGCGCCTTTGCGGATTTGGGTACTTTTTTACCGCTAGTACTCGGACTTATCGCGCTTAACCAATTTTCTCCCCAGGGCATTTTTCTCGGTTTTGGTATTTTGTGCATCGCAGTTGCATTCTTCTACCGCCGCCCGATCCCCGTTCAACCCATGAAAGTGATTTCAGCCTTAGTGATCGCGCAAGGGCTGAGCCCCGGCATGATGCAAGCCAGTGCTATGCTGATGGGACTTATTTTGCTGGCGCTTGCCTACAGCGGCGCCATTGAATGGCTGGCCAAGCAGATATCACAGGCCATCTCTATCGGTATTCAATTTGCCATCGGTCTGCAATTATTGTGGATGGGAGCAAAGATGATGTCGCTATCTCCCCTCGTTGGGTTTGGTGCTTTTGCCATCATCTTTTTAGCACGCTTTTTACCTTTGCGTTATCTCTCCATGCCGCTGGTGATTGTCTTAGGCATGCTCTGGCAATATCACCTTGGCCCCAGCGATGCCGAGTTCCAGTTTAACAACACGCCTTGGCATTTGGGCTGGCCTGCGATGAGCGATTGGCAAAGTGCCCTGACCTTATTAGTGCTGCCACAGTTAGCCATGACCTTAACCAACGCCGTTATCGCCTCGTCGTTAATGGCGCGGGAAAAATTCCCGGAAGATGCGGCCAAGTTTACCTCTAAAGCCTTTGCCACCAGTGCGGGCTTTGCCAATTTGCTGCTGGCGCCACTTGGCTCCATCTCCATGTGTCATGGTGCCGGTGGTCTTGCGGTGCAATATCACTTTGGCGCGCGCCGTATGTGGGCACCGCTGATTTTTGGTGGCTTTTGTCTGATGATAGCGCTGTGCTGGGGCGAAACTGTCGCATGGCTACTAAGTCTGATCCCGATGGCGATTCTGGGCAGCCTGCTGTCAACTGCGGGGCTGCAATTAGCGTGGTCAAAACGCCTGTTGGATGGTCGTCCGTTCTGTATGCTAGTGATTGCCGTTACTGCGGTATTCAGCTTGGCATTCAACGCTGCCGCTGGATTGTTAGCCGGCTTAGCCGTGGAATTTGCTCGCAGACGCTGGCACATCATTGAAACCATGCGCTAGTCACCTACCACGAACAGCTTATTGCGGGTTGCCCTGCTTCGGTAAATAGGGCAACCACAAACTGACGTGGCAACCTCGTTGGGACTGGCGATTTTGCAATGGCAACAGGCCGTGTTGCTCTAACACCACATCTCGCACTTAGGAGCAGCAGCAACTGCTGGCACGCTTTAGCAGCTTGTCACAGCGGGAAAGACAAGTCGTGGCACTGCTTTGATGGCAGCACCAACAAGCAGATGTCAGAGAGCTTTTGTTTATCACTGCGTACCATCGAAGTTCATCGCGCTAATGCGATGAGGAAACTCGGGGTGCATACCATGGCGGAATGAGTCAAATACACCCAGATTTCTGCCGCTGAATAATACGACTTCTATGACGCTATTAAGCACCGAGCAATGCCAGCAGCTCAGCTGTGCTGCCAGTTTCCCCTAACTTGGGAAAGATACGCGTTGCCGAATTATCAAATGCTTCTCGACTACGATCTGTCATCGCATCCAGTACCAAAGTAACGTTATACCCCAGTTCATAGGCTTGTCGGGCAGTCGACTCAACTCCGATCGTTGCCGCTATCCCGACCACCACCACTTGGGTCACTGCCAGCGCCTGCAGTTGCTGATGCAGTTCGGTATTAATCAGTGCGCCCCAATGACGTTTGGTGATCAAGATGTCACTCGGCTGCGCATTCAGTTCTGGCACCAAGGTGGCCCAATCATCCGGCACGGCACCGCCGCCAAGGCTTTGCTCGACGCGTCCGGGGGCACTCCCGGCAACATTGACCAACACGACAGGCAACTGCTGCGCGCGAAATGCCTCAATTAAGCGCACTGCGTTAGCGATGACGGACTCAGTGGGAGTACACGAGGGTAAGCGCACAATACCGTATTGGAGGTCGATAACAATTAACGCGGTTTTTGGATCTAATTGACTGATCGCCATTGATAACCACCTTGCTGTTGTAGTGATGCAAAATATGCTGTCGTTATACCGCAGAGCGAAGGTGTGCGGCTATCAACATTAACCAAGATTAATAGGCGCGTCTGCCCAAGGCGAACGACACAATGGCGGCATATCAAACTCGGCTTCAAAACCGGCAACACGAATATCACACGGCAATTGCGTAAACGGATCGGTAAATTGCAGTCGGCAAGCCACCAGCTTCAACGGCTTAGTGAAATCGTCAGCTTGTTTAGGTTGTAATTGCGGATAAAAGCGGTCATTCAGCAGCGGCATTCCCAGAGACTGCATATGCACTCGTAACTGATGGGTTTTGCCGGTCACAGGCCGTAACGCAAATAAGCCATATCCCGCTTTGACCGCCAATAAGCAGATCTCCGAGTGACTATTGGCTTCACCGGTTACGCACTGCATGGTAAAGCTGGGGTTGCCAACGTCAATGCGATTGCGCACCGTCCAAAAGCGTGGAGGGCTTAACTCGCCATCCGCGTATTGCGCTGCTAACTCGGGAGTCAACTTGGCAATAGCCTGATAGGTTTTGTTAATTGTTCCAGCACGAAACAGCCCATGATATGCATCGCGACTCTCCACCGCGACCGCCATCAGCATCACGCCCGCAGTATCACGATCTAGACGATGAGCTGGGATAATTGTGTCGATGCCGCAACGCTGGCGCAAACGATTCACTAAACATTCGTTGACGTATTGTCCGCCGGGCGTCACAGGTAAAAAGTGCGGTTTAAACACCAGCAAGCAATGCGCATTCTGCTGCAGGATCTGTTCCTGAAAAGGGATCTGAGGTTCGGCAGTCACTTCACGGTAGTAATACACCCGTGCGCCAGCACGATAGGGCGTCGTGTCATTAATCAACTCCCCATTCTGCCAATGCACTTTGCCATCACGCACGCGTGCTTGCCAAACCTCGGCACCGATTTGTGCGAACCGCTCACACAGAAACGCCAGCACTGTGGGTGCATCATGCTGTGGCGGTAAAATGACAAACGAGGGCTGAGCAGCAATAGAGGTATGCTTCATAACGCACCGTGGCAAACAATAAACCTGTCTATTTTACTGAATCCGTTACAGATAAGCGAAGCCGTTATCCAATGCTTATTGCGCAATATTAAATCAACAACGAAAAGTTTATTGATGAATTAATCAACAATGCAATTGATAAGCAAACTTAATTAAAACAATTTTTAAACAAATAATAAACAATAAAACAAGTATCTAATTAAATAATAATTTTTTAAGAGCTAATATATAAAGCGCTCAAAATATAATCTAATGAAATATACTCATCCGATGTCAGCAGCCGCTAATGTGTATAAAAATAAACCATATTTTTAGAATTTATGCTGGATCAACAACCACTTCCGTCGAAAAATAACAATCCACAAAATAGATGTAATGTGAGTGTGAATATATTAATGAAAATGCACTTTATTAAATAAAGCCTTAAAGATTTAGCCTATTTTCTTTTTATTTTATGATTGCATTTGTAGCAAATCTGAACTACGTTGTGTGGCGATAACAAATAAAATATAAAAAATAACATAAACATAACAGAGGGTCATATGAGACTGTCCATACTTTCGCTTGCTGTACTAAGTCAGCTTGCGGCGGTTACTTCTGTATCTGCTGCAGACAATTCCAATATCGAGAAAATATCCGTTGTAGGTTCGCGCTTAGCCGTGCGTACTGCTACTGATACTCCCGTTCCGGTCGATATCATCACCGCCGAGCAGCTTGAAGCTACCGGCTTAACCGAAACCGCCAAAGCGTTACAATCGGCAGCGCCGAGTTATAGCTTTCCGTTTTCAGCGGTAACTGACGGTTCAGATGCGGTCCGTCCTGCGAGCTTACGTGGTCTGTCGCCAGATCACGCGCTGGTACTGGTTAACGGTAAACGTTACCACGGTTCAGCATTGGTGCATTTGAACGGTACCGCCAGTAAAGGCTCATCAAACGTCGACCTGAACACCATTCCAATGACCGCTATCAAGCGTATCGAAATTCTGCGTGATGGTGCTTCAGCACAATATGGCTCAGATGCGATTGCCGGCGTAATCAACGTGGTACTGAAAGATGCCGACGAAGGTGGTCTGGTTGATGCGCAGATGGGTCAAACCTATATGGGTGACGGCCAGCAATGGCGTATTGGTGCGAATAAAGGCATGAAAACCAATGAAGATGGTTTTGTTAACGTGTCGCTGGAAGCACAGCATAAAAACAGTACTAACCGAGCCGGTAACGATCCACGCCAGCAATATGCCGCGCTGGAAGATGGCAGCTTAGATCCTCGCGAAGATACCTTTAATCGTAAGAACCACCAGATTGGTGACGGTACTTACGACAACCTGGGTGTGTTTGTTAACGCTGGGCAGAACTTATCAGACAAGAGCAAGCTGTACGCCTTCGGTGGTTACAGCCACCGCGAAAATGAATCTGGCGCTTTCTATCGCCGTTCACTGGATGCGCGCAACCTGACGTCTATCTACCCTGACGGCTTTCTGCCAAAGATTGCACCGAAACTGACAGATTACACTGCTGTTGTCGGCTACAAATTCAACCTGCTGGATTGGGACGTTGATATGTCCGCCGGCTATGGCAAAAACGAATTTGAATATCATGTCAAAAACAGTTTGAACGTCTCTTATGGCGACGACAGCCCAACCAGCTTCTATGCCGGTACATTGTCGACCGATGAGCTCGATTTCAATATCGATGCCTCACGCTATATTCCGTTCTATAACAACTCAGATCTGATGCTGGCTGTTGGCGCGCTATGGCGTGAAAACGGCTATCAGATCGAAGCTGGCGAAGAAGCTTCATACTCAAATGGTGGTTTTAGTGGCGCAGTAGGCAGCCAAGGCTTTACCGGTTTCACGCCTGAGTCTCAAGTGGACGAAAGCCGTCACAACACGGGTGTGTACGCTGAAGTAGAAAACCAGTTGACCCAAGACTTCTACTGGGCAGCCGCGGCACGTTACGAGTACTACTCAGATTTCGGCAGCAACACCAGCTGGAAGTTAGCCACACGTTATGAGCTGACAGATCGGATTGCATTGCGTGCCACAGCCAATACTGGTTTCCGTGCGCCAAGCGTGCAACAGCTGTACTTCTCAAACATCTCAACACTGTTTGTGAACGATCCAACTACCAACCAGTTGGTACCAACTGAATCTGGTACCTTCAACAGTCTGTCTGACGTTGCACATGCGTTGGGGATTAGTGAGCTGAAACCCGAGAAATCAACCTCCTTCAGTGGCGGTTTGGTCTATACCGGCGACGATGGTCTGAGCATAACATTAGATGCATATCAAATTGATATCGATGATCGTATTGTACTGTCCAGCTCGGTACGCCCTGCACAATCTGAAGTAGTGGCTGATGCACTGTCTACCACCAACGCCCAATCTGCTCGCTTCTTCCTGAATGCGGTAGATACCCGTACTCGAGGTGTTGACTTAGTTGCGAGTAAAGCTTTCTCTTTGGGTAGCTATGGCGACTTAAACACTAGCTTGGCATACTCATACAGCATCACCGACATTCAAAGCATTCATCTGCCAGATACCTTTGGCGACTTAGACCCTGCTTTGCTGTTCGATAATGTTGAGCAAGTGCGTATGACACGCGCAACGCCACGTAACAAAGGCAACGTTAACTTCACCCATCGTTACGGTGATTTCAAAACTAGCCTGCGCTTCAACTACTACGGCGAGTATGCAATTGCCTACTCTAACGGTGAAGAAGCAGTGTATGGCGATAAGATCACCACAGATTTGTCTGTTGCCTACAGCGCAACTGACGATCTGACAGTAACCTTAGGTGCGCAAAACCTGTTTGACGTCTATCCAGACAAAGCGCCTGAAGATCAACAGTTCAACGGTATCTTCAAATACCCAATCACCAACTCGCCATTTGGCATTAACGGTGGTTACTACTATCTCGACCTGCGCTACACCTTCTAATAGGTGCGACGCGAATCAAGAGGCCAGCAAAGTTGCTGGTCTCTTTTTTTATAGGCGATATACTTGGGCAGCCCTTTTACACGGAGTTCATCATGATCCTTGATAGCCTTGCCAACCGTCATCTCTACAGTAACTTGCATCCGCGTCTGAAACTGGCGCTGGAGTTCGTTGCCACTACCGATTTTAGTCAACTCGCTAAGGGCGTTCATAAAGTCGATGGTGATAAGCTGCTGGCGATCATCAACGAATATGAGACCAAGCCTCAGGATCAGGAGATGTTTGAAGTGCATCGCCGTTATGCCGATGTGCAATACGTCATCAGCGGTCACGAGGAGTTTGGTTACCTGCCTTTCCATGGACAGGATGCTGACATTGCCTATGACAGCGAACGGGACTTTGCCAAATTCGACTATGAAAAACATCAACATCAGGCCGGTTTTATGCCGTTAAATCCCGGCGTATTTGCAATATTTTTCCCTGGCGATATGCATATGGCGGCCACGCTCGACACGCCAGTAGCGGTGCGCAAAGTGGTGATGAAAGTGCAGTTAGAAGATTAATCTCATCAAAAAAGGGAGCTCAAATGCTCCCTTTTCTATGGTTAGCCAAATCCGGCAATCTCATGCTCTCACCAACGTTCTAATAACCTCCCGCGCACACCTATTTGCGCTCAGCGGCAACTATCATGAGCCGTTTGCTTACAGCGACCGGTAAAGCTAGTTATCCTGCTGATCATGTTGCTGATTCTTGGCCCACTCATTATGAAACAAGGCGGCACAGATCATCGCAACAAACACCAGCAACATACAGATACTGCGGGCGAGAATACTGTCGTCACGTAGTAAAAACGACAGCGATGGCGAGATGATTGCGGCAGCAATCAGATAAATACGATTGATTCGGGGATCCATGATTAACCTGCTGCTGAACAAACATAAGATTGTCCAGTCTATCGGCTAGTGTCGCAAAAGCCTGCGATCAACCACACAAATATAGTGCATGCTGTACGGTATTTCGCAGACCAGTGCGAGGCCAATTTATGTCATCACCTACGTGAGTGATGCGGGAAAATAACCGCTATTCCTTTGGCTGCTGCGGCACATTAACGCCATCCCGCAAGCGTCTCATCTGTACTTCCATCGCGGGCGCATAGGTTTGCTGTAATTCAAAAATACGTTCCACATACGCATCGTTTTCATGTACTGGTACACCAATCTTATACACATCGGCCACCTGCACCATATTCTGTCGATCGTATTCATTGAAGACAGCTTTCATCTCCTCAGCTGCCGCTTTGGGGATCCCTAAGGCTTCAAATGCTGAACGGCCGATGCGCAGACTACTGTCAAAGGTTTCGCGAATAATATCGCGGCAACCATAGGCGTAGAGATCATATACATGGTGACGATCTACCGCCCGCGCAATCACGTGCACATGCGGATAGGCCTTAGTGACATACTGGACCAATTTGGAGATCTGCTCCGCTTCATCGAGTGCAATCACTAACAGTTTTGCCTCTGCAATCCCCGCCGAATGCAGCATAGAAGGCTGAGTGGCATCACCAAAGTAGGTACTCACTTTAAAGCGCTCTAATGCCTCTAACCGCTCATGGCTGTAGTCGATCACCGTGGTAGAAAATCCGGCGCTACGTAGCATGCGGTCAACAATACCACCGACACGGCCAGAGCCGGCGATAATGATCTTGGCGTCATTCGGTGGAATTTCATCGGCCTTGTTAGACATCTTTGGACTGCAGCGCTTGATGATCACCTTTTCATAGAAGATAAACATGATTGGCGACATCAGCATCGACATCGCCACCACCAGCATCAAGGTATCGGCAAGCTGCTGTGATACCACCTGATTGGCGACGGTAAAAGACAGGAGTACAAAGGCAAATTCCCCGACCTGCGAGACACCAAGCGCCAGCAACCAGCGGTTGCTACCATGCACCTTAAACAAGACGCCTAAGCCAAACAGCACAGAGGCTTTTACCAAAAACAGCGTGAGTGTGAGTCCGAGAATCACCCAAAACTCTGCCATCAACAGTGAGAAGTCGATGCGGGCACCGACGGTGATAAAAAACAGCCCGAGCAACAGCCCTTTTACCGGTTCGATATTGGCTTCCAGCTCATGTTTATACACAGAGTTCGCCAACACTAATCCGGCTAAAAAGGTCCCGAGTGCTGGCGACACCCCCACCAGCGACATTAATAACGAGATGCCGACCACGAACATCAAGGCGGTGGCGGTAAACAATTCGCGCAAACGCGCCACCGCCACAAAGCGGAAAATCGGGGCGGTAAGATAGTTACCACCACCAACCACCAGCAGAATTGCCACTACCGTGATAATGGCCGTCTGCCAACCGCTTAGCCCTGCCACTAGGCTAAAATCATGTGCCGCTGTTTCCTGTACCACTGCGGCACTGCTTGCATCCGTTGCCAGTAGCGGCAGCAAGACTAACATGGGGATCACCCCAATATCCTGAGTTAGCAGCACTGAAAATGAAGCGCGCCCGCCATCGGAATGCATCAGCCCCTTTTCATTCAAGGTTTGTAGCACTATCGCGGTTGAAGACAGCGAAAACATTAAGCCAATTGCGATCGCCACCTGCCAACTTTGTCCTAAGCCAACAGCGATCAATGCGATAATCGCGGCGGTGATCAAAATCTGCCCACCACCCAGTCCCATCAAACGATATTTCATCGCCCATAGCTGTTTTGGCTCCAATTCGAGGCCCACCAAAAACAGCATCATCACGACACCAAACTCGGCCACGTGCTGCACCGAGCTAACATTGACGCCTAACAGCGATAGCAGCGGACCAATGACGATTCCCGCCAACAAGTAGCCAAGTACCGAACCGAGGGAGAAACGTGATGCCAGCGGCGCCGCGACCACCCCGGCCACTAAAAACACGAATGTGATGAGTAAAATATCGGTCATGCAAGTCCTCTTTGATGCCCATTGGCTGCTGTGCTAATCCGTTCATTTTATTGATAGGTTGCGCCGTACTACTATGACATAAACTGAAAAATGATAAACATTCAGCGGCTTGCAACAGTACTATTGATAATAGCGTGCGCCTGAATAGCGTCTAGTCATCGCCTTGCTTTTACGCCGCCCACAATTGCCTAGCCAACAGTTAATTTGCCTGTTGTGGCAACCAATAATTGGCATTCACGGCGTTTTACGTTAGCTTATGCGGCTTTTCTTTTTGAGCTAGGCACAAGGCGTTTTATGTTTATTGGTTTTGATTACGGCACCTCTAACTGCTCGGTTGCCCATATGCTGAATGATGCACCGCAGCTGATTGCATTGGAAAATGGCCAACATTATCTGCCATCCACACTCGCCGCACCGACCAGAGATTCCGTCTCAGAATACCTGTTTCGCTACTGCCAGATTGAACCGGCTGATGCCGTAGGACAGCAGTTATTGCGCCGCGCGATGGCGGCTAACCGCGAAGAAGGAATTGAGCTTAAGAAGGAAGACTTACTTTTTGGTCAGGCCGCGTTAGAACTCTATTTAGCGCACCCGCAGGATCTTTACTACGTTAAATCCCCCAAGTCGTTCCTCGGCGCCATGGGACTGCACGACGTACAACTGCGCTTTTTCGAAGACCTGGTATGCGCCATGATGGCCAACATCAAGCACACAGCCGAGCAGCAGTGCCAACAAACAATTACTGATGCGGTCATCGGCAGACCGATTAACTTTCAGGGTAGTGGCGGTGCAGACTCTAATCAGCAAGCGGAGCAGATCTTACGCCGCGCCGCTCAGCGGGCGGGCTTCAAACAGATAGAATTTCAGTTCGAGCCAGTCGCGGCGGGATTGGAATATGAAGCCAGCCTAACGACAGAACAAACAGTATTAGTCGTCGATATTGGCGGCGGTACCACCGACTGCTCGCTGCTGCGCATGGGGCCAAACTGGCGCGATGCAGCAGACCGCAGCGCCAGCCTCCTCGCCCACAGTGGTCAACGCGTCGGCGGTAATGATTTAGATATCTATCTCGCCTTTCACCAGTTGATGCCACATTTTGGTCTGGGCAGCCTGCTGGATTCGGGGTTGGAAATGCCAATGAAGCAGTTGTGGAACCCACTCGCAATTAACGATTTGTCAGCCCAAAGCGAATTCTATGGTCAACGAAATCTGGCAGAACTCAAACTATTGCTCAAAGAATCCCAAGAGCCTCAAAAACTGAAGCGGTTATTGGAAGTCTATTACGATACGCTCGGCTATAGCCTGGTACGCCGCGCTGAAGAAGCTAAGATTGCCCTGTCAAACACTCCGAATTATCGCAGCAGCATGGCACTAGAAAATGAGTCACTGTCAGTGGAGATGTTATTTGACGATATGGTGCAGGCATTGGATGTACCAAAACAGCAGATAACTAAGCTGGTGCAGGAAGCGGTAACGCAAGCAGACACGACTCCCGACGTGGTATTTATGACCGGGGGTTCGGCGCGCTCGCCGGTGTTACGTCAAGCAGTAGCGGAAGTTCTGCCGCAAGTGCCGCTTGTGAGTGGTAACGACTTTGGTTCGGTAACGGCCGGGCTTGCCCGTTGGGCCAGAGTCTGCTTCGAATAACGCCGCCAATCAGATAATAAAAAGCCCAAACCTAATGTTTGGGCTTTTTATCGTGGTTAATTCAGCTCGCGCGGCGCCAACCAACGGGTGAACATTGCCGGTGCTAATGGCCTCGAGTAATAAAAGCCCTGCAACTGATCACAGCCCAGCTGTGCCAGATAGTTAAGCTCGGCTTCCGTCTCCACACCTTCAGCCACCGTCTTGAGCTTCATCGCTTTCGCCATGGCGACGATAGCGCCAGTGATCCCTTGTTTTAGCGGCTCGTGCTCAATATTACTCACAAAGGCGCGGTCAATTTTCAAGGTACTGATCGGTAGTTGATTGAGGTAGGACAAGCTCGAGTAGCCAGTACCAAAGTCATCCATCGAGATATGAATGCCGAGTTCAATCAAGCGCCGCATCACCTCGGCAGTAGTAACAACATTGCCCAGCGCTACTCGCTCAGTGATTTCCAGTTCCAACAGCTCACCGCACAAGTCATAACGCTGTAACAGTGCCTGTACATCCTCGACAAAGCCATCGTGTGAAAACGTGGGCAAGGAGACGTTAACAGCGACCGGCACTAAGCTTAAGCCCTGCTGCCGCCAGCGCGCCAACTGTTGCATGGCCGCTTCCATCACCCAGTAATCAATTTCGACAATCATGCCGGAACGTTCAGCGATGGGAATAAACTCAGCCGGACTGACAGCACCATGCTGCGGATGCTCCCAGCGCACCAACGCCTCGCAGCCAACAATTGTGTCCTGCGCAATACAGCGTTTCGGTTGATAAACCAAATTCATTTGCTGGGTTGCTAATGCGTGCTGCAACTCGCTTTTAAGCAAAAGATTGTTAAAGGCTTTTCTATGCAGTTCATCAGACGAGAAGGCAAACCTTGCGCGACCACTTTCCTTAGCAGAGTACATAGCCAGATCGGCTCGGCTTAACAACTGCTCTAGGTTATCGCCATCCTGACCGGAAAGCGCAATGCCAATACTGCAACTGATAAGGATCGGGTTGAAACGCACCTCAAAGCTGACTTTCATGCGCTCAATCAGATCTTCCACCAACTCCTGGGTGCCCCGTTCATGGTACTTGGTCAGCACCACAAATTCATCGCCACCAAAACGATACACTGTGCCAGTTTGACCGACACAATTGCTAAGACGCTCAGCCACGGCGCGCAGCAACTCATCACCAAAGCGATGTCCCATGGCATCGTTCACATGCTTGAAGTCATCGAGATCGATAACTAATACCGCCAGCTCATGTTTTGCCGCAACGTCGCTTTTCAAAAACTCAGCACAATCATGGCTGAGCTTGTTACGGTTTGGCAGTCCCGTCAGCTCATCAAAGTAGTTCAGGCGATTGAGATTAGCCTCTGACAGCTTTAACTCAGTGACATCTTCCATCATCGCCGCGTAATACAGCAGTTCACCATCTTCTGTATGAATGGCGGAAATGGAGCCACGCTGGTTATAAATCTTGCCGTCTTTGGTTCTGTTGATGAACTCACCAAACCAATAACCATCTTCGATAAGTTGTTGCCAAAGTTTCTGGTAAAACTTCTCAGTTTGCATCCCCGACTTCAACACCCGCGGCGTATTGCCAATGGCTTCGGCCTCGGTGTAGCCAGTAATCCGCGTAAAGGATTTATTCACACGCACGATATTGCCGGCAGGATCGGTGATTACAATCGCTTCGCGGGCACGGTTAATCACTTGGTCGGCAACATTAAGATGGGACATACGACTGAAGTCACTCAAGCGGTAACTCAGTTTGGCGGCGGTACCAGCAAAATAACGCGCCATCTCTTCTCGCTCGAAACGTTGGCGCATATTGGTGCCACTGATTTTCAGCAAGGCATGAAACTGCCCTAATTCGTAAACCGCATAATAGAGATTACGTTCTACATCGCAGACTTTTTGTAGATCATCGGGCGCGACTAACGGATTAAACTGGCCATCATATTCACTGTCTCGCGCGATAGCGAACATGATGGTTAATTCAGGATCATCCGTTTGTTCAAGTTGACGCTTATGTAAAAGCCGCACATGAATATCGTCTTGCGCTAACGGCTGGTGAGCAAGAGCAACAGCATCGAGGGCAGCATCATATTCAAACGTTTTGCTGAATAAGACTTGATTGACCTGATACTGTACCTCGTTCTTTCGTTTGTCAAAGGCATCACGCTTGGCAAACGCTATCTCACACATGACGAACTCCTTTTCTGCATCAAAGTGTTAGCTAACTTCCCGTATCAGTACGTTAGCGAACCTTAAAGCCGGATATCGATACTTTTAATTGCGAACCTAATGCCGCCAATCGTTCGGTCGCTTCGGCGGTTTCATTAGAGGCAACCGCGGTTTGATCGGCAATCTCATTTACTTGAGCCACGCGGCGGTTAATCTCTTCTGCCACCACACTTTGCTCTTCAGCGGCGGTCGCGATTTGATGGTTCATCTCTTGCACATTCGACACTGCGGTCGCAATACGGTCAAACAAGGTGCCCACATTGCCGGCACTGGTCGCATTGGTGTTAGCAATATCGCGACTCGTCCCCATTAACTTCAGCGAATTATGCGCTTCATCCTGCAGCCGCTGAATCATGGTTTCAATTTCAGAAGTAGACTGCTGCGTACGCTGGGCAAGATTGCGTACTTCATCGGCCACCACTGCAAAACCACGTCCGGCTTCACCCGCACGCGCCGCTTCAATCGCCGCATTGAGCGCCAGCAAGTTGGTTTGCTCAGCAACGGTTTTAATCACTTCCAAGACGCCGCCAATGCCATCACTTTGTTCCGCAAGAGCTGCCATTGCCGCTGAGGTGTTGTCGATGACCTCGCACAACTCCTGCACGCCTTTCAGCGCCTGCTCAACACTAAGCGTACCGTCATTAGTCACTTGCTGCGCCGAACTGGTCGCTTCCGCTGCTTGCTCGGCATTGCTGGCAACATCATGCACTGTGGTGGTCATCTCATTCATCGCCGTGGCCACCTGCTCGATTTCCAAGTGTTGCTGGCGCATGCCGACACGATTTTGCTCAGTTACCGCAGAAAGCTGCGTTGCCGATGATGACAGCTCGGCGATGCCAGATGAGACATTGCCAATCAGCTCTTTTAACGAACTGGCCATATCTGCCATTGCCCGTTGCAAAGTGCCGACTTCGTCTTTGCGGGTGACGTTGAAACTAATGGTTAAATCACCTTTGGCTATCTTAGCAGCTGCTTCAGCGGTGGCATGTAATGGTTTAGCAATTTGTGAAGTAATTAACAGGGTAAGTGCCACCCCCACAACAATTGCCAACAAAGACACCACTAACAACATGATTTGAGCGCGAGAACTGGCATTGCGTTGCCGTTCGGTTTGAAACTGTTCTAAGTTATCAATACTGTTACGCACGTTTAACGCACTTTTGCCAAATTCATCAGTCAGGGTATCGACGTCCAGATCAAGCGATACCAAATGTTGATATTGAGCAAGTAAATCACGAATAGCACTAATGTTATTGCTGGTTGAGACCGAGCTATCGATTTGCGCCACCTGAGCTAGTCTTTCAATGATACTATTTAGTTGGTTTTGGATCTGGGGGAATATCTGATGATTGGCAGTGCCGGCAACTAACCAGCTATTTGCCAGTTGTTCAACCTGTTCTAGGTGAGTACTGATGTCATTAAGCTGCGCAATTGTCTGCCAGTGGATCTGCTCACCACTGACAGCTTCAAGCTTCTTTACCAGTTGCTCTTGTTGGTCATTAACCAATTGCGCCTTATCGAGCACTGCTTGTGCACTGCTGGCTTTGTTATCAACCACCACCGCCAAACGTTGAAATACACCTTGGTAATCCGCCATAGCAGTCAGTGCGAGATCAATTTTAGCGATCGCTTCCGGAGAATCGTATTTGGGCTTTTGGGTAGTTAATGCGCTGATAATATTATCAATATTCTGTGCAAGTTGCTGCTTATGCTCGTTGTTCATTGTCCGCAGGTAGTTCTCACGCGCGGCCTTGGTGTCAGAAATCACCTTATTAACGCTTTGAATGGCGTAGAGCTTTTTGCCACCATCGATAACCTTATCTAATCCTTGCCAGCCAGTGAGCGACAAAAATAAGCTGCACACAATCAGCAGGCCAAAGCCAATACCAAGCTTTGCCGCAATCGAGATATTTTCCATTTTATTTTACTGTCCTAAAAGAGCATGCATCACTCAGATACACGCTTAGTTAATATTCAGTCTGTACAAATTGGTTTGTATTTTACTTTTATAATTGGGGGGAACACCTACTAATCATCCAAGAAAATTAGTGATGTTTTAATGAATAATGAATTAATCTACAGATTAAGCGAAGGATAAATAAGTATATACAGTGGAGTTTTTGCACATTTTTTGATCAAGAACATGCTTTTTAAATACTTCTCTTTGGTATCACACTTTCTGTTCATCTAGCTCTTCCCTGCTCAGATTGGTTATTCGTCGCTTTAAAGCTATACATCATTAAAGGTCATACATTTTCAAACTCATATATTCCGTATAATTTCTACGGTTTTCAAGTGAATTTGATCAGAGATATTGTAAATTTCACAAATTGAAACAGATGGTGATGGCTATCACGTGTTAATTGTGCTCACGCTTTGCACTATTGAGCGCTGACGCGGCTCAGCACTGATTGGCAGTGTTCATTGCCGATGCGGTAATGAGTGAAATTTCGGCTAAAAGTCGTACCCATTTAGATAAAATACACAAAGGGCGAGCCCTTAAGTTTCGTTCAAGTAGTACTTGCTAATGCGCGTCGGCTTTACTCGCCTCGGGCAGCATAATCAGCAGTTCACGTTTAGGAAAATCCAACGCAAAACCGATGAAGTTGTTGAGGATGTCGCTGCCGAGAGTGATGCGTGCTGGGCGACCATCATCCTGAGTCGTAAAACGCAATGGCACGTCGCGCATCGTCAATGGCCCAAACGCAAAAGTGGCAATTGAGGCTTTCTTAATCGCGCTGGTATCTGCGGTCGCACCACGAATGGCACCATCATCTTGTAGCGCTTTAGAATTATGATCCCAACCTAAGGCGCGCATTGCTGCATAGTTACCGATGGTAGCGGCGGCGCCAGTATCAATCAGCGCGGGAATTTCAACACCGTTTAGTTTAACCATCACACTGATCAATAAACTCTGATTATCAATCGCTTTCACCGTGGCATAGTGGCCAGCCACCGCGCCGGAGGTTGCGGTACGCAGTTGGCCGTGGGCAATATCAAACACGAGCGCTTGGTTGGCAAACAGATCCATTCCAATAATGCCCGCCGCAGGTGTCGAGCCGGGATTAGGCAGTTCGAGCAGACCAATCTGTTTTTCGTCAAATAACGAACTGGTGAACTGATCAATCGGATACATTTTGGCTTGTACTTTACCTGTGGCACCGCGGATCACTAAGCCACTATCCACGCTCTGCACGCCGAGCAGTTTTCCCAGTGCTGGGACAATCAGGCTCGATTCCGCCGCGCTATCAACCACCATATAATAAGGGCCTTTACCGTTGACCTGTGTCGCAATCACAGGCCGACCACGGTTATCGTAGCGGATCTGCGCCGCTGCGGCTGTGGTGGTTTGAGTGGCGGATTGAGTCACTTGTGGTGCAGTTTCTGACGCCGCAGCGCTAGTGGATGCCACGGCGGTCGTCAGGGATAAAGCGGTCAGAAAAGCGGTTAGCATAATGGTGTTCACAGTAGCATCGAATCATTTCACGCTACCAACAATTGCTTACCGCTAACTGACAAACATTAGTGATTGTTCTGCAGGGTGTTTAACGCTTGTTGCAGCAATGGCGATGAGTCCTTATGCCGCAAGGCTTGCTGCAACAGTTGCTGCGCTTGGGCGCCTTGGCCGTTATCGCGGAGCCGCTGCGCTGTCAGCAGCAGTAAACTGGTCCAAGATTCGCCATGTAATGTAGAGGTTTTCGTTTTCGCGTTCGCCACCGTCTCAAGTAAGGCGGTTAAGCGACTCATATCGGCATCATCCACGTAAGCCATTAACCACGGCATGATGATATCGTCATCAATGCGGCCACGAATATTCCCCAGCAACGTCACCGCCAGCTGCGCCTTGTCGCGATCGTAATGAGACCACTGCTGATCTGGCGCTTGGTAGCTTAATGCACCTTGCAGCAACGTTTGCGCCGCAGCTTGCTCACCAGCCGCCAAATACACGCTGGAGACACTCAGTTGCAACGCCACAGAAGCGCTTGGCTGCTCAGCAGCAACTAACACCTCAGGAAACTGCTGTTTAAGTAGCGATAATGAACCTTGACCACTCACCTTTGCTGCGGCACTTGCCACAAAGCTTTGCCACAACATACGCGAAGCGCCATCGAGATCTTTTCCCACCATCATGGTCGTCAACACCTGTGGCAGCGCCTTGGTGGCCGCTGTTTTATCTGGCCAAGTTGCTAATACGTCGATAACCGTTTGCATATTAGCGGCATCGGGTTGCATCGCTGCCATACGACTCGCTTGTGTCAGTGGCGGATAGTTCAACTGCCATACTGCCGCTTGTAACAACTGCGCCGCAGTTTGGCTATCCCCCGCTCCAGCAAACAGACGCGATAACTGCATTTGTAGGCTGACGGGCATGATTAACAGCTGCTCGCTGGCATGCGTTAACTGCATAAGTTGCGGCTCAGTGAGTGGGGATTTTGCCGCAGAAAGGCCACTCGCTAACAGTTGCAGTTGATGGCCACTCAATGGTGAAGTGGCCGCTTGCTGCCAGAGTTCACTGATCTTCGTCGCCAATACGCCTTGCTGTTGCCAGCCAGCAATAATCAGCTGATAGAGGCGCTGTTGATACTGTTGTTGCTCATCCGGTAAGGCACGTAACCATGCCTCAAACATCTGTGAAGCTTCGGGTAAATGGGCCATCACGGTGAGTAAATCCACCGGCTGTGGTTTGGCAAAACTCGTCGCTAACTCAGTCGCGGTGTTGACGGGGACAAGGCCAATGCTATTGCCATCCAGATCAAAGCGGAACTGCAGCAGTTCATCGCGGCTAAGATTGACGCTACCAAACTGCTTTCTACCTGCCATGGCATTGCGCCACATGGTGCCCAATACCGCGACCGCCTGCTGCGGTGCTTTGGCATATAAATGCGCCAGTCGATGCAAATTGATGCTCGCTTGTTGCGGGGTCATCACTTGTTGTGCGCCCTGACGCTGCTTGAGTTGCTGTACGAGCGCATCGTTTGGATAAACCGTGGCATATTGCTGAAATACCGCACCGTACAAGTGACTAATTCCCACCGCATTTGAGGCAGACTTGTTTAACCAAGCCACTAACTCATCCACAGAGAGCGATGTCACTGGCGCAGCTTGAGGTGCATCAGCCACTGCCTGTGCAAACTGCAACAAGCGTTGGTTATCAGCACTTGGCGTGCGTTGTTGCCAGCGTTGCAGCACTTGGCAGAACGCGGGATATGCTTGTTGTTGCCATAACGCTTTTAACAGTTCGCTGGTAAACAACGGATTATCCGGCTGAAGCTGGTGCAGGTGCTGCAAGTAGCCTAATTGCTGCTGCGGGCTGTCATCATTGGCCACGATTGTCTGATAAAAATCTACCGCGTCGGCACTGCTCACCTGCGTCTGCGCCATAAAGGTCGCAATCGCTTGCTGCCGCTGTGCTGACAAATATTGCCGCACCAAGGGTTGGGTGAAGTCATAACCCAAACCACGGCCAACGTCTTGTCGCAACTGCATCAGTGTTTGATAGGCGGCGGTCAAATCATCGGCAAAATACTGCTGCAAAAACGGTAGCATCTGCTGTGTGTCTGGCCGCTGCTGCACTATTTGCTGCGCCACCTTAAGTAACAAGTCCCGATTCTGTGGCTGCACATCCAGTAATAGCATCGATGCCACGATGGCGGCAGCACTATTTTTACCATTGGGCGCATATAACACACTGCGCAATAGCTGGGGTTCAATTGACTGCTGTTGTGCGGCGGTCAACGGCCGTTGTAACAGTGCTGTTTGCACCATAGGCTGGATCGGCAATTGCCGCTTTTGCTGCTCATATAATTGCTGCAACTGACCGAAAAAGGTTATCAGCTCATCGCTACTTAAGCGTTTGATCAATAAATGATTAAACTCGGTATCACTGCCAGTTGCGTGCAAACCATACGGCAATGGCGCATTAAAGTTAGTCAACAGTAAGTCAACGATGCGCTGATTGGCCAGTAACGGCTGTCCTAGCTGCTGCTGAATGGCATTAAACATCTGCGGTTTGTAGCGCAACAGCTGAAAGCGGACGAGTTCGGCATTATCAACCTGCATCAGCGTCGGCCACAGTGCGGTGGTAAATGTTGCCAGCGGCATATGATCATAAGCCTGCTGCATTAAGAAATAGTATTGCGATTTCAGCAGTTGCTCGCGCGGATCGAGACTGTTGCTGTGACTGGCAGCAACCACTTGCTCAGCTACATGGCGCAACTCGGGCCAATCTTGATGTTGGATCAACAGCATCAGCTGCAGTGGGAAATTATCCGTTGCCTTTGCTGCTGAAGCTAACGCAGCTAGCGGCCAACGCGCCGCGTCTAACTGAACTGACTGCAGTGGTTGTCCGCGATAATGCCAGTAGTTTTGCCGGTTTTGCTGCAAGTTGCTGTCGTTGGCAAGCAAGGGCAACAGCGCGTTATCAAACTCACGTGCCAGTGACATGTCACCATCAAATGCTGCGACTTTCTGTCCCAGTTCAACCACTGCGTGTAACCGCGGCAAAGCGCTTAATGGCGTCTGATTGTCGATATACGGTTGGGTTTGGGTTAGCGTGTCAGTAAACAACTGAGTTAACGCATGGTTAAGCTGTTTCACCTGCGTCGCATCCTGTGGCCATGTGAGCAACAGTCCCTCAGCTAACGCATCAAAGTAGCGATGAAAGTCGGAAAAAATCGCATCTGCTTGGCCGTCAGACTGCAATGATTGCTTCTGCAGCAGCGTATTGAGTCCCTGCCAGTACCAATGATTGGCGACCTGAGTTTCACCTAACTGTTGCTCTAAAATCGCCGTATTGAGTAGCAGGCTGAGATTATTCTGTTCCGTCACCAGTGCCTGTTGGAAGTAGGTTAGCGCACGCTGATCGTAGCCAGCATCGGCGTAGGCATCGCCCTTTTGCTGTTTGACATTCACGATACCGGGAATATCGACCATCATCGAGAACGCGCGTTCGGCGCCCAGCACATCACCATCGGCCAGCAGCGACTTACCGAGATCACTGTACAGCGATGGTGGGAATTGCTGCTGCATGGCCAGCAACCGACGGCCAAACTGCAGTTTTTTGGCGTTATCGCCAATCGCTGGACCACTGCTCACGTCCGGCTCGGCAGCACCACTGTATTGGCTGATCATCGCCCGCAACACCGCGGCACGCTGATTGGGGCTCATCGCAAGTAGTTGGCGGTTTGCCTGTTCACTCAGGGCAAAATCCCCTTGCTGCTGCCCGAGATCTGCCAATGACAACAGCACTCGGCTCGGCTCGCGTTGATTGACCAGATTTTCAAACAAACGTCGCTGTAACCACTGCAACACCTGTTCGCCATAAAGTTGTGCCTGCTCCGGCAAGCCATCTTCGCCGGCGGAAAACAGATTGAGCAATCCATCTACGGCAGCGAACTGGCCGTCGCTGCTGGCCGATAACAGTTGCAGTTGTAACAGACTCGCCGCCTGTGGAATTTGTTGCTGCTGTTTCAGCAGTTCCACCAGCTGTAGCAAGTTATCGCTGTTATCTGGCTGCTCGGCCAGCGCTTGTTGATATTCGGCAATCGCTTGTTCGCTAAGTCCGGCAATGGCATACAACCCGGCGGCAAACTGATGATCCACCTGCTCGCCGTGTTGATTGAGTTGCTTAAGCAAGGCATCCACCTGCTCGGCTCGTTGCTGTTTAGGCGTCATACCTTTGGCGGGCTCTTGCTGTTCAAACACGTTGTTACGCAAGCTGTTTAAGGTGATTTGCTGCCAGTACTGCGCCGCATTATTGCGGTCAAGTTCTGCCAACTGACGCCAAACGCGATTGAGCTGCGAATAGTCTTGCTCGTGGCCATAGATCGCCGCCAGCTGTTGCAAGCGGGCGCTATCACTGAGCTGATGTTGCTTGGCAAAAGACTCTACCGCGGCGATGGCTTTGTCGCCCTGATGCTGAGCCAGATACAAACCCACCAGCAGATCAACATCTTGCTGGCTAGCGTGGTCAGCTTGTATCGCCCGTGCCAGAGTGGCAGCCATGTGCTCAAGGCTGCCAAGTTGCTTGGCTACCTCAACGATACGATTTTCTAAAAAGTTACGTCGTGCTGGTAACTTAGTGTGCTGCCACAACTGCTGCCAGCGCGTTAATGCCTGCGCCTTATCGCCGGTGCTATAGGCCAACGACGCGAGATGCAGCTGTTGGTCATAGCCTAAATTGCCGCGCTGTTTTTCTAATGCGACTAAGCAGGCCAAGGCCTTTTTTGGCTGCAACAGACGTTCGTAATTTTCCGCTAAGGTTAGCCGTTGCAGACTGTCGGGCGCCAGCTGTTGATTGAGCGTTGCCAACACCTTGGCCGCGGCGTCGTTATCGCCTTTGTTGAGATAGGTTTCAAACAAAAATTGCTGCAAACTGAGCTGCGCGGTGGCATCGCTGGCATGCTGACGCATTAGCGCAATGGCCGCGTCGCTCAGTCCCATGGCGATCATCCGTTTAGCCGCCTGCAACAGCAATGGCAGATTGTGAGGATTGTGCTGCGCCAGTTGTTGATAAACCGCAATGGCTTTATCGGTTTGTCCTTGATTAATGTATTGCGCGGCCAAGCCATCGTAACCCGCAAGTTGCTGTGGCTGCGCCGCAATCTGATGCTGATATTCTGCCTGCAACGCTTTGGGGCGATTCGCCAAGGCTAAAATCGACGCGCGACGCGCCTGTAACGCCGGAGTTTGCCCGTTCGTATCGAGGCGATCAATCAAGGCTAACGCCGCATCGTACTGCCCTAACTCCAGTAGCAGATCCAGCCGCACATCGGTCACCAAAGGTGCTTGTTTGGCGTTGGCTAAGCCGTCAGCGGCCGCGTGCAGATCGCCAGCGTCGCGCCACGCTTCAATATATAACGACAGCGCATAGCGGCGATCAGCATCGTTGTCGGCCTGTTGATACGCCGTCCAAGCAGATTGCGCAGCTTGCTGATATTGCGCGGCAGCCAGCTGCCAATCGGCTAACGTCAAACGCTCGCTAACGTTCAGCGTTGCCACATCACTGGCTAAGTTACTGGCCAATTTCGGCTGATGTTGTAATGCCATAATAGCGGCCACCGCCAACCGCTGCTGTGGATATTGTTTCGCGTAAACATTTAACGCGCTTTGATCACCCCGCAACAGCGCGATTTTTAAGGCAACCTGTTGCTGCAAGGCTGCATCAGTGGTCATCGAAAGCAGTTGTTGATACTGCTTGATAGCATTGGTCTTATCACCGGTAGCGTCGGCTAACGCCGCAGCAAGCGCCAAATTTTGCGCGTTGGTCTCGGCAGCCAATGAGTGGCTTAACGCTCGCTGCGCCTGACTGATGTCACCTTGATGCCAACGAATCACTGCCATGCTCAAATAAACATTGGCCTTGGATTCCGCTGACATAGTTTGCGTAAGTTGCTGTTGCAATGCCTCAAGCAATGCAGCAGCCGATGTACCAGCCACTAATGCGTGGGAATATTGCTGATTAATCGTGTTCAGTGTCGCTGGCTGAGCATGGGTCAACTGCGCGGCAATATCGTTTACCTCAGCAGCGTGCAACGATGGCAGGTAACCAGCGGCTAAGGTGAGCGCAAGCACTAGGGGTTTTAATTGAAATCTCATGCTCATAATCCTGATACCACTGCGCGACGGGTCGGCCAACGACGATAAATAATCTCGATAAAATACAGCAGCAAAGCGAACAACAGACACAATGGATAAAGATGGGTGGCCGTTAAGCTTGCTGATGCCACTGGCGACAATTTTTTTGCAGCCATATGTTCAACCGAAGAAACCTGTCCACCCACCGCCTGCACCACTTGCGCGAGTAGCGACGCAAAGCGATGTGGCACTTTTAACTCAGCGGCATGATCGCTCCCCGCGGCCGCAACGGCGCGTAACACCTGCCCATGCAGTTGTGCTTGCAACAGTGCTGACTGCTGATTCGGCAACGACAAACTGGCGCTATAACGATTCGGTGCGCGTTGCACTAACGCTAACGGTTGCCACGTCGCATCCATGTTTGGCTTCCACATCAATGTTGGCGCCGGCGCTTGGTTGTCACTCAGCTGCAGTTGGATCTGCAGTTGATCATCGCTGCGGCTGCTATATAACTGCATTGGTGCCAGCGGATCAGCGTTGGCGCTTAACTGCTGCCCCAACCATTGACCATAACCGGGCCACTGCTGCCAGCCTGCGGTACTGGCGCCTAATGGACTGAACATCATCGCGGTCACACTGCCCGCACCAACACGCCAGTGACTCAATAGCGGCTGCGCACTGGCTGAAACCTGATATTGCACTTGCGCGGCGGCTTTAGATTGTACCTGGGCAAAACCGCTGAGTGGCTGCGGCAGCAACTGACCATTTGGCCCCTGCACCTGATAATGTCCGGTTTGGTAAACTGGCTGAGGCTCGCTTGATGGACGATGGAAATTCAGCTCCACCATATTAAATTCGTCATGGATGGCATAAAAACGGCCACGGCCCCAGTTGGCTAATTCGGCCATCCGCTGTTCGCCACCTTGGCTGTCACCCACCATCACCGCGGAAACGTTAATCTGATCTTGGGCAATAAAACGCAGCAGACGCTGGTAGTTATCTTCTTCAACGGCGGCATCGGTGATCAGCAGAATATGGCGATAACGTGTGTGACTGTTTTTCAAGCCAAAATAGGCTTCTTGAATCGCTGGGAACAGTTCACTGCCCCCTTGCGCTTGCATACGACCGATAGCACGTTCAATCTCTTTCGGATTTTCTACCGCTTGCATCGGCACCGCCCATTGGCGCGTACCATAAAACTCAACGATACCCACCTGATCTTGTGGCTTGAGCTTTTTCACCGCTAACCGTGCCACCTGTTTGGCCAGTTCCATCGGCCGTCCTTTCATCGACCCCGAACTATCAATCACGATGGCCAATGACACACTCGGTTCGCGCTGCTGTTCCTGCTGCTGTAATTTCACCGGCAACAACTCCGCCAAGGTTTGCTTGGCAAGTGTGGCACTGGCAAAGGCATTATCCGCACCGCTGTAAAACAGTCCGGTGCCTTGTGCTACCGCCTGCTGCAAACGCTTTTGTGCCGCCTCTGACAGCGCTTGGCTTGGCAGATCATCAAGCATCACCACATCATAGCGTCCAAAATCAGTACTTTCATCCAGCGGCAAGGTTGCCGCTTGCACCTTAAATGTAGCGCCTAACAACTGCTGCAGTTTCGCCGCAGCGCTGGCATCGCTATTGGCGTACAACAAAGAATATGCAGGTTGCGCCGCGAGTAACCACTCACGTTCATCGAGGCGCTGCGTATTGCCATTATCGCCATTGCGCTGCAACTGCAACGTAATTTGCTGATAGGCTTGGGTGGCTGCGGGAAGTGTCAGCGTAACCGTTACCGGCTGCGGTTCATTAAAGCGCTTGGGGTCGAAAGTTTGCTGGGCAACTACCGCGCCATTCGTCTGTGCGGTTAATGTTAGCGAGGCATCGCTGCTGGCATTGCCCTCCAACTGCACATTAAGTTGCGGCATTTCACCAATGCGTACTGGCGTTGCTTGTACTTGCGCAATAAATGGCGCCGCAGGCTTGCTCTGCAAGCTCAACCAATCGAGTGGAATATGGCGTAATTGCAGTGCAGCAATCACCTGTGGCCAATGATCATCGGTGGCTAAACCGTCGCTGACGACGCTAACGCGCGCGGCGCTGTTTGCTGGAATAAGCGCTAACGCTTGCATCACTGCCGCAGTAAGTGAAGACGAATTATCAGGTAGATAGGTAATGGCTTGTTGCGCTAGATGTAGCGCTTCACCACCAAGCTGTACTACCGCTATCTGCTCGTTGTCTGCTTGCGCGCTCAGTTGCTCGGTCAGCCAAGTCACCGCTTGCCCTTTAGCCTCATCGGTTAAACTGGCAGATTGATCGATAATCAGCACACGAAACTGCTGCTGGGATTGATGTATCCAAACAGGTTGCATCAAGGCTACTGCCAGCAATGCCACTAAGGCACAGCGTAGCCCGCGCTGCAAACGCGGCAGACTGCGGCCCATCCACCAAATGAGTGGTAAGGCTAATAGCAGTAATCCGCTCCACGGATGCAATAAAGTTAAACTCACGCCACGCTCTCCTTAGGGCAAACGGCCACGTTGTAACAGTGCCCATTCCACCAGCAGTAGCAGTACTGCGAGCAAAATGCCCCAAGACAACATAGATAATGGTGTTACTGCGCCAGCGAAGGTTTCCTGCTCCAGTGGCGACGTCTCAGTCATATTGGCAGATAGGTTGGCGACCAATAACGATGCGGTGGCTTGCTGCCCAGCCTCGTTTTGTTGGCTGCCCGCCAGCAACGGCGTTGCTGCCAACGCGGCGTTCTGCGTGTTTTCGGTATATGGCCAAGGCTCGGCTACTGCCAGATAAGGGGTAAATTGCTGTTTGTTCGCAAGCCAACGCAGGCTTTGGCTGATCAAACTCGGCAACGCCGCGCTTTGCGCCGCAAGTAATTGACTCAGTTGCGCATTATTCAACTGTACTTGGCGCTCAGGGGTATCACTTGCTTGCAGCATTAACTCGGGAAACTGCTGTTGTGCCGCTAAGGCTAACCAACCATTGCGTTGCCATTGTTGTTGCAACGCCGCTTGCCAGCTCTCGCCCGCTGTGGAAAAGAGCGCACTATTTGCGGCGGCATTTAACAGTAACTGAGCAGGTGCCTGCGGGCACTGACTATCCGCCTGCTGGCAGATAACAACATCAGGTTGTTGCTGCACAATACGGATGCCGCTATCAAGCTGCACTAAGGTGCGTAACCACGCAGGAAGATCGGTGGCGAGTTGCAGTTTGATCACGGGGGTAGACGCTAAGGTGAGTGTGGCACTATCGTCGGCGACAAAGTCATCATCATTGGCGAGTGACACCTGCAACTGCTGCGGCGCGCTGCTGACATCCATATCGCGGATCACAAAACGGCCATTGCCAAGGGCGCGAATATCGGTGGGTTGAAACCACTGTCCATCCAGCGAAAACTTGACCAAATTGGCGCTTAACGGCCGCGCATCACTGGCATACAGTGTAAACATGACGTCTACTTTGCCCCATAACCCTGACTGCGCCGGCGCTTGGCCTAATGCGACAATCGCCATGTTTTGCGTTAACGCAGGCGCCGCATAACGTGCATGCAAATGGATCTGCTGTGGCACCGCTGCAAGCTCGCTGGCGTTCAATGGCGCGCCATAGTAATAGAGATCAATTTGGCGATTACGATATTGCTGCTGCATGGCAGCTAGCCAGCTGCTGAACACCGCGCGATGGGCCGTCGCTTTTACCGCGACTAATTTGGGCCCCAGCAGCGCATTGTTATCTTGCTCACGCAGCAACATCATGGCCACTGCGTCACCGAGCCACACTTGGCGCTGCTCAGGCTGACTATTGGCGACATCCTGCAGTAAGCGTTTTTTGGCTTCACTCAGGCGACCATCAACTTGCATCGCCACCGAGTTATCGAGGAAAAACAGCGACAAGTGCGCATCGTTATCATGTTGGCGTTGCACGCCGCTGAGTGTCAGCCACAGCAACAGTGCAATGGCCAGCGACAAGAGCAGCGCTAACCAATAGTGAAACTTTTGCCACAGCACCCGCGCTGGTGCTTGTTGCGCCGCCTGTTGCCAAAATTGCGCGGTTGCCACTTTGACCACTTTGGTACGCGGCCGTAACCATTGCAGCGCAAACAACGCCAAGGCGATAACCAGCGCGCCAACGAGCACTACCGACAATGGCAGATTGCTAAAACTCATAAGCGCAATCCTCCATGCCCAAATAAGGTCGTCAGTTGCGGTAATACCGCTTGGCTGGCATTAAGCCGCAGTAAACCGGCACCGCGACCTTCGGCCAACTGAGTTAATGCCTGATTAAAGGCTTGATAGGCGGTCTGATAGTTGGCTAGCAGTTCGGGGGTGATCTGCATATCGGCGTATTGCGCGGTTTCGCAATCTTGCAGGCGTACATCACCGCTGATATCACTTTGCAATGTCGGATCGCTATCCCACGGCTGTGTCAGTTGCACCATGAGTAGACGGTGACGCAACTGGCCTAAGGCATCAACAACTGGGGCAATCCCTTGGTTATCAAAAAAGTCAGAAATCACCACGACTAACCCTTGGCGCAGCGGGAACCCGGCAAATTCGCTTAGCACCTCCGCCAGTGAGGTTTTATCTTGTTGCGTCGTTTCGTTGATCAGCTGTGCTAAGCGCAGCAGTTGATGCTTGCCGGACAGGCTTTTATGTTGCATCTGCAACCGTTCGGCGAATGGTAGCAAGGTCACCGCATCGTGCTGATTAAGCGCAATGGCACCCAAGGCTAAAGCCACTTGTTTGGCAGCATTGATGCGCGCGGGATGTTCCAAAAACATGCTGGCGGAGAGATCCAGCAAAATGTAGACCGGCAGGTCTTGCTGCTCTTCAAACACGCGCACAAACACGCGGCCGAGACGGCGGTAAATATTCCAGTCAATGGCGCGCAGATCATCGCCAGCAACATACGGTTTAAAGTCAGCAAACTCTAATCCCTGTCCCCGTGCTGAGGTTTTCTGCTCGGCCAAGCGTCCGCCTTTGCCCGCTTGTGCCACACGCAAACTAAACTGTTGCACCTGTTCCACAAAACTCGGGTCGAACAGGGGCGAACCCTTGGTCGTCGTCATTACTGCAATCCTTCCAATACTTGGGCAATCAGGCTGTCAGCATCAATACCACTGGCCTGTGCCTTGAAGTTAAGCACCAGCCGGTGACGTAACACGGCGGTGGCGACCGCACGAATATCTTGCTCGATCACTTCACTGCGCTCAGCCAACAGGGCTTGTACTTTGGCCGCCAGCATCAGACTTTGGATCCCGCGTGGAGACGAACCCAGTGCGACACAATCATTCACCGCCTGCGGCGCATAAGCACTTTGCGGTTGCGTGCCCATCACCAACCGAATCGCAAAGGTTTTGGCTGCTTCGGTCACGGGAATATTGCGCACAATAAAGCGCATATCGTTGAGAATATCGCCACTGGCCACCGCGTTTAATTCGATGGTTTCGCCGCTGGTAGTGCGGTCGATGATGGTGTGATAATCAGCTTCTGTCGGATAGCCCACCACCAACTTAAACAAAAAGCGGTCAAGCTGCGCTTCTGGCAGTGGATAAGTCCCCTCTTGGTCGACTGGGTTTTGCGTTGCCATCACACAAAAAGGCTCATCCAGTTTGATAGTACGACGCCCGACGGTGACTTGCTTTTCCTGCATCACTTCCAGCAATGCCGATTGCGTTTTAGGCGTGGCACGGTTGATTTCATCGGCTAGCACTAAGTTAGAGATGATTGGGCCGGGTTGAAACGTTAACTCATGACCACCGCTTTCAGTTTCCATCAATACCGATGTGCCTTGAATATCCGCGGGCATCATGTCGGGGGTGAACTGAATACGGGAAAACGGCAGATTCACCGCGCGGCTAATGGAGCTGACCAACATGGTTTTACCCAGTCCTGGCACACCTTCAAGCAATACATGACCACCGGCACACAGCGCAGTTAACACCCCTTCAATGACCGCTTGTTGCCCCACCATCATGCGACTGACTTCGGTGTGAATGGCACGGAAATTATCACAGAAAAACTGGATCTGTTGTTGGGTGTCGGCTTGACGAATATTCATCATTACTCCTGCCTTCATTGGGTCTTGTCATTGTTGTGATTATCGGCGTGCAGCTGTTGATAAAACTTCGATAGCAGCTGTACTTCCCAAGGTTGCATCATGCGCGTTGGCAGTGGCGTCAGTGCGCCATTGGCACTACCGCGTTGCTCGCTGAACATAGTGTTCGCGGGCATATCATCCGGTTGTCGTTGTTTGGTACTGCGTTTCTCAGCGCCGGGGCCCGGCGTACCCACAAACTGATCTTCCATCGGCACCGCCAGCATTAAGCTGTTAATACCGCGAGATTTTTTCAGGCCATCATCACCATGATTGCCGGTGTTTTGGCTATTGGGATTGGCTTGGTCGCCAGACTGCTGCTGGCCTTGATTACTTTTACTCTTGGGCGCTTGTTTCTTACCCGCGAGCTGACCTTGTTGACCCGCTTGGGCGCTGCCCGTTTGGGGCTTGCTGGCGGGTTGTTCTTGCTGTGGATTGCTATCACTCATTGCGCCATGTTCGGCGTTGGCCGCGTGGCGCTCACTATCATCCGCCAGCGGCATGCTCTGTTGCGGCATCTTAGGCGCAGATGATGACGGCGTATCTTGGCCATCGTCGCTATTTGGCTCACTTTTATCAGCAGCATTGCTTGGTTGGCTGCTAGCGCTATTTGACTTGTCGCCGTTACTTTTGCTTAACGCAGAAGAGGCCGATGCCGTTTGTTTTTCAGTGCTGAGTGAAGCATCGACATTGCTACCCGTTGCATCATTCGCGCTGTGGCTATCTTTTGCAGAAGAACTCTGCGCGTCGGTCGATGTTTGCGCTGCCAACGTTTGTCGCGTTGCCTTGGTTTGTTGTTGCTCAGCAGCCTGTAGCGACTGTGGTGTTGCGGCTACAGCAGCCTCCCCAGATAACTCACTTACGGTTTTTTGCTTAACTGACGATAGCGAAGCATTGGCGAAGAATAGCCCGCTTGGTTGTAAGCCCAATAGCAGCAACAATAGCGCCGTCAGTGGCAGTTGCGCTTTGCTCCAGCGCGAAAACGGCGCTAGCGTAAATTCAGGTTGTGGCACGGCAGCCGCCAAGGCTTGAGTGATCGCGGTATGGCTTTCCAGCATTGCCGCTTGTTGGAATGGACTTGGCGCTGACAACTGGCTAAATTCATCGGCGGTCTGCAAGCGATCGTCATCGCGCAACTGTTTGTCGTAAAGTGCCAATGCCGTCGCTCGCGAGGGCTTAAATCCGGTTAGACAGAGATAATAACGCCCCGCAAATACGCTTACGGGTAGCAGTAGCAATACACACCAAAAGCTCACGCTGCTGCTCACATCGGTCGCAGGTTGCCACCATTGGACGAGACATCCGAGCAGCACGATGGGCGCAAAACAGCAAAGACTGATCAGCGTGGCGTTGCGCCGAGCACTCGCTTTGGCAACGGCGAACAGACTGGCTTCGCCGCGTTTGGCGAGTACATCCAGCTGCTGCTTGATCTGCTGTTGACTTGCTTGTGTCATTGCTCCACCGCTTACCCTTTGCTAACGATTGCGCATCGTAGCGAACCTTTTCCATGTTCCATTTGACACCATAAAACTTGCACCAACCTTGCACCCAAGTAACGCCAATAACTTTTTTGCAACACCACAGACGATGCTTGCAAGGCTGGTGCAAGGAAACTGTGACTTAATAGGTTGGCGATGAAATACTCAACCTTGGAGAAACTCATTGAAAAATTTTAATAAAACAGTTGTTTCTGCCTTACTTAGCGGCATGTTATGGCTGCCGAGCGCGGTCGTGCCAGCGAGCGAAATCCCGCAGCATGCCCTTGCAAAAATCAACATTGAATATCAAACCTTTACCCTACCCAATGGGCTGACCACTATTGTGCATACCGACCACAGTGTGCCCAATATCTATGTGGGGGTTTGGTACAAAGTGGGTTCAAAAAATGAACCAGAAGGTAAGACAGGCTTTGCGCATCTGTTTGAACATTTGATGTTCCAAGAAACTATTCATCGCGACGGCGAATATTTCCTGCCGTTTGATAAAGCGGGCGCTGTGGGCATGAACGGCACCACCAGCCAAGACCGCACCAATTACTACGAAACTGTGCCCAGCAATGCCATCGATTTAGCCCTGTGGATGGAATCAGATCGCATGGGTTACCTCGGCCCCAGCATCACCCAAGCCTTGCTTGATGAACAACGCGCCGTGGTACAGAACGAAAAACGTCAAGGTCAGCTGCGCCCTGGCGCCAAAATCTACGAACGCTTTTTAGCAAACTTTTACCCGAAAGGTCATCCGTACGATCACACCACTATCGGCTCCATGAAGGATCTGAACAACGCGTCATTGGACGATGTAAAGCAGTGGTTTAAAGATGCCTACGGTGCAACCAATGCGGTACTCGTACTCTCTGGCGATATCGACCTCGCTACCGCCAAAGAGAAAGTCGCGCACTATTTCAGTGATGTGCCAGCGGGCAAACCGATGGACAAAATTGATCAATGGATCCCGACACTTAAGCACATCAAGCGCGACATTATTTACGATAAAGTCGCCAATGTCAGCCTCAGCCGCGTGTGGCCATTGCCAAACGGCAGCGATAAAGACACCACGCTGATGGAGCTCGTCAGTCGCACGCTGGCAGGTGGCAAAAACACACCGCTTTATGATGTGTTGGTGGATGAAAAACAGTTGGCGGTCAGTGTATCTGCCAATGTCAGCGCCAATGACGTTAACAGCACCTTCTCGCTCGATGTCACGCTCAAGCCGAATGCCAATGCCGAAGAGGTCGAGCGTATCATCGACCAAACTCTGCAAAAGTTCTTCAAGCAAGGTCCAGAAGAAGAACAGTTGGCCGCAATCAATTTAGGTGGCGAAATCTCCTTGCTGCGCTCAATGGAAAGCAATGAGGCGATTGGTTCGCAGCTGATCCGCGGCATGGTGCACCATGACGACCCACTGTTTGTGAATAAAAAACGGCAGTGGATCAGCAGCGCCGACAGCGATGACGTGCGTAAGGTGGCGAAGAAATGGCTCGATAAGCCTTACTATGAAGCACGGCTGTTACCTGAGCCGAGCACCCAGCCAATGCAAGCGCAAGTGGATCGCAGCAAGCTGCCACAAGTCGGCGAATTCAACGGCAAAATCACGATGCCGCCGATTCATCAGGCCGTGTTGGATAACGGCATGAAGTTGGTCGTGGCCGAGCGTCATAACCTGCCGTTAGTCGATGTCAGCATGCAATTTACCACTGGCTCGCTGGCAGACAAATTCTATGCCCCCGGCACCGCGTCACAAGCCTTTGGCATGTTGACCATGGGAAGCGACAAATATGACATGGGCGAGCTGGCTAAGAAGATGGACAGCATTGGTGTTGGCATCAACGGCAGCGCCGGTAGTCAGGGCAGTGGCGTCAGCTGGAGCAGCCTATCTTCCAATATGGATGATGCCTTTGCGCTGGCAGCCGAGGTGATTCGTCATCCGACCTACCCGCAGAGCGAGCTGAATAAGCTGATTGATAACCTCGATTCCTCTTACGACAACTATGAGCTGGAGCCGCTGCGCTCTGCAACGGATGTTTACGGCAAAGCCATTTGGGGCGGCCAGCATCCGTTCGGTCATATCGTGACCCGAGAGGAAGCGAAAAAGGTTAATCGCGCCACCATTGAGAAATTCCATGATAGCGAAATAGGCCCGAACAACGCCACGCTCTATCTGGTCGGCGATGTTACGTTGGCTCAAGCCACTAAGCTCGCCAACAAATATTTTGGTAGCTGGCATCAGGTCAAACCGACGCCACTCCCGGCGATTACCGCACCGCAAGGTGACGTTGGCAAAGTGATTCTGGTGGATGCTCCGGGTGCAGTACAAAGCAGCATTTCAGTGGGTCATGCGGTTGCGCCGTTTGATAAAGATAAAGCGGCTACGCAGATGTTGATGGATGCAGCACTCGGTCAGGGCTTTAACAGTCGCCTCAATATGAACTTACGTGAGCAAAAAGGCTGGGCTTACGGTTTTGGCGCCAATATCAGTAATGTGCCAGTAGGTGATCGCGTATTTACTGCCAGTGGCACAGTGCAAACAGATAAAACTGCGGCGGCTATGAGCGAAATTAAGCGTGAAATCCGCGAATACGTGAGCACTAAACCGCAAACAGAAGCAGAACTGGAACGCGATAAAGCCGCCACAGTGCACTCCATTCCACAAGGCTTTACCAATAACGGCGCGTTTATGAAAACCATGATTAACGCCGATCTGTACCACCTGCCTTACACACGTATTGAGGGTGCAGCAGAGCGTTTATCCAAGGTGATATTGGCGCAAACCCGAGCACTGGCGCAAGCCACCTATAAACCCGATGCGCTTACGTGGGTCATTGTCGGTGACTTAAGCAAAATCGAGAAAGATGTGCGCGCGCTGAAACTGGGACCAGTGGAAGTGTGGGACGTGTACGGTAACAAACTGCGTTAACGACTCAACGGCTTGGGCGGCAACCGCCTGAGCCAACATTGAGGTGAGTGATTTTTCTTCTTCCTTGACCGCCATCGGATGGTGGATTTTATGGCCTGAAGCTTATGCTTCAGGCTTTTTTTCTTATCCAAGATCTCTCCAAAAAATAATCCCTTAAGGTAAAGTTGGCTCGCCAAATGTGCTAAACAATGCCATAAATTATCTACGCCTCTTCTTTGAGTACTCGATAACATGATGGACGCTATCGCCAACTCTCCGCTATTATCGCGCTTAAGCCGCTGGTTCCCCGGCCTTAGTTTAGTGAGGCATTATCAGCGGGCGTGGTTCAGGGATGACATGCGGGCAGCGCTTTCTGTCACCGCGGTTGCGCTGCCAGTCGCAATTGCCTACGCCCAATTAACCGGGGTCGGCGCTGTCGTTGGACTCTATTCCTGCGTGCTGCCAATGCTGGTCTATGCCGTATTTGGCTCTTCACGGCAATTGATTGTCGGCCCAGATGCCGCAACGTGTGCGGTACTGGCCGCGGTCGTCACCCCACTGGCCGCGGGCGATGCGCAGCGCCACTGGCAACTGATCATGACCATGACCTTTATGACTGGGGTATGGTGTATTTTGGCGTCGCGCTTTCGTATTGGGGTGCTGGCAGAGTTTCTGTCTAAACCAATTTTAATGGGACTACTCAACGGCGTTGCAATAACCATTATTGTTGGACAGTTTTCTAAGATCCTCGGTTTTCGCTATCAAGAGCCTTACTTGCTGGAAAGACTGCTGCATACACCCACCTATCTGGCACAAACTCATTGGTTAACCTTGGCCATCGCCTTGCTGACCTTGATGGTGTTTCTGCTGGCTAAAATGATGCGGCCACACTGGCCGGCAGCCATGCTGGCGATTGCCGTGGCGACGCTGGTCAGTTGGGGATTTTCCTTAGGCGATAATGGCGTTGCGGTTGTCGGCAGTGTTAGCAGTGGACTTCCTGAGTTTCAGTCACCCGTGTTTGAGTTGGGATTAGTACGCGAATTAGTGATGCCAGCGCTCAACCTTACCATGGTGAGTTTTATTAGCATGATGCTGACGGCGCGCAGCTTTGCCGCAAAAAATGGCTACGACATTGATGCCGATGCCGAATTCCGTGCCCTCGGTTTTGCCAATATCGCGGCAGCTGCGGCGCAGGGATTTGCGGTCAGCGGCGCTGATTCTCGTACGGCGATTAATGATGCTAGTGGTGGCAAAACTCAGTTAGTGTCGGTGCTCAGCGCGCTGATCATTCTGGCGATTATCCTGTTTGCCACCGCGCCGCTGGCGTTTATTCCCTCATCGGCATTAGGCGTAGTATTGGTGATTGCGTCTGTTTCACTTATTGATATCAAAGCGCTGTGGCGTTTGCGCAAACGCGATAACGGTGCCTTTACGCTAGCCGTTATCACCCTGTTAGCCGTGCTGTTTATTGGCGTTATTCCCGGTATCACCATGGCGGTGTTGTTAGGCCTGTTTCAGTTTCTAAAAGTGGTGATGCGTCCCGATGACCAGATCCTTGGCGTTAATCAGAAAGGCATCCTGCGCAGCTTGGGGAAAGGCGATAAGGTGAAGCCAATTGCTGGCATTCTGATCTATCGTTTTAACTCACCGCTCACCTACTTCAATGCGGTGTATTTTAAACGCCGCTTATTGGCGCGCATTGCACAGCAAGAGCTGATTGAGACCGTTATCATAGATGCCGTCAGTTGCTTCAGCCATTTGGATTTAAGCGTAATGGCGATGATAGATGAACTCCACAAGCTACTGAGAAAGAAAGGCATCACCCTGATTTTGGCAGGGCGAAAACGGGAATTGTTGGCGTGGTGTGAAGCCGCTGGCGTCGATGTTAGCGACGGCGATATTATCATTCGCCCTGACTTAACCATGGCCGTGCGCATGCTTACCAATTATAAGGCCGCCGTATCGCAAGGTTTGGCGCCACAGGTTCGCAAACAGGATGATCCTGATGAAGTGCTGGCACATTCACTGCTGTAATGCCGCAGGCACATGACAGCAGTGAAGTTGGTTAATACCGCTAGTGAAAGTGGATAATAAACTCTGCGCCACCGCCCTGTGCATTCATGGCACGCACATCGGCTTGATGCAGTTGAGTAATCGCTTTCACAATCGCTAACCCGAGTCCATGACCGTTACGGTTTGGCGGAAATTTGGCGAATGGTTCAAACAAGGCATTGAGCTTATCTGGCGGAATACCGGGGCCAAAGTCACGCACACTTAAATCGCCTTGCTGATTCAAATGCAGCAGAACTTCGCTATCTGGTGTCGAAAACGACACGGCGTTATCCACTAAATTGGCGATTGCCACTTCCAGTAAACCTTCATCACCAAGCAACACATAAGCGGACACGTCAGTGGTGAACTGCAGTTTCACGCCGGCCTCTTGGGCATAACTGCTGCGCTCTCTCAGCACCCGCTGGCAACACTGCACCAGATCGATTTCTTGTTCTAACGATTTAGGCCCACCGATGCGCATCAAACGTAACAGTTGGTTCACTAGGCTGATAAGGCGTCTAACATCCCCCACCAGCTTGTCTTTAATGTCACCATCATCGAGCATTTCCAACCGTGTACGCAGTACCGTCAGTGGCGTGCGCATTTCATGGGCGGCGGTCGACAGGAAGAAGTTATGTTGCTGCTGAGTAGCATCCACGCGGGCAATCATTTCATTCACCGCTTGCACCAAAGGCAAAACTTCAGCGGGCATGCCTTTTTCAGGCAACTTTTGATCAAGTTTTTTTGGATCGAACGAATAAGCGACATTGGCCAGCTTGCGCATCAGCCGCAGATTAAAAAACAGAATCAAAGCAGTGATAAAGAACACGCCCAGCGAGTTAATTAAGACGCTGCGACTACCGCTCCACACCATGCGCTGGTAATAATCCCACACTGTGGTTTGTTCTTGAAACACTGGTGCGCGCACCCCAGTAAACTCAAGGTAAAAGCTTTGGTTATTACAAAAACTGTATTGGATAAAGCCCGCGCCTTGCGGCTCATCCAGTTGCTGCATGTAATAACTGCATAACGGCGTATCTGTTAACGGCTGGTTAGCAACATCCACTTGGTCGAGTTTCAGCGTGTAATAGAAACGCGTATCAGCATTACTAAAAGTTTGCCCGTTCACCCGCAAGTAATAATGAAAGTCTGGATTTTGCTGCAGAAATGGGGTGAATTCGGCTGGAAACTGCACGCTCTTAGCCGTGCCGCCGTTGAGCTGTTGATCGATAAAACTGCGTAACTGCTGACGCACCTTCTCTACCGTGTAGTCCTCGGGGCTACTCTTAGAAAAGTCCACATTCACAATTGGCTGTATGGCGAAGTAATAGATACTCGCCAGAATAAACACCAAAGATAAAATCAACATCTGCCCGAATATGGAACGATGCAAATTTAACAGGGTTTTAAATTTCATCACATGGCTCAATCGTGCTCATCCTTGAAGAGTGAAATACTGACCACACTGGCATCAATGACAGTACGGCAACAACGGTTATGCCTCATTGGGCAAAGACACACTCGCTAATAACTCAGCAATAATGCTGGCGGTATCAATATTGGCAGCTTGGGCCTGGAAGTTGGTCACAATGCGGTGACGCAATACCGGCAAAGCGACTCGGCGAATATCATCGCAGCTTACCGCAAAACGGCCATGGAGCAAGGCCTGCACTTTAGCAGCCAGCATCAGGCTTTGAATGCCACGTGGTGATGCGCCCAAACTCACGTAGCGATTGACGGTCGCAGAGGCATAATCACTTTGAGGCTGAGTCGCCATCACTAAACGAATGGCATAGGTCTTGGCCGCATTCGGTACTGGCACCTGACGCACAATATCGCGCAAGCGGCATAACGTAGCGCCATCCGTCACCGGGTTAATCTCGATCTGCTCACCGCTGGTAGTCCGGTCAATAATGGTGTGGTAATCGGCTTCTGTGGGATAACCCACCACTAACTTAAACAAAAAGCGATCCAGCTGCGCTTCTGGTAGCGGGTAGGTACCTTCCTGATCGACCGGGTTTTGCGTGGCCATCACACAAAAGGGTTCAGGCATTTTCAAGGTCGTGCGCCCAACGGTGAGCTGCTTTTCCTGCATCACTTCCAACAAGGCTGACTGCGTTTTCGGCGTGGCGCGGTTGATTTCATCTGCCAACACTAGGTTAGAGACAATCGGCCCCTGCTGAAAACTAAGTTCATGGCCACCACTGGCATTTTCAGTCAACACCGAGGTGCCGACGATGTCGGCTGGCATCATATCTGGCGTAAACTGAATACGGCTGAATTCGACATTCACCGCTTTACTCAGCGCGCTCACCAACATGGTTTTGCCCAGCCCTGGCACGCCTTCCAGCAGAATATGTCCACCTGCCATCAAGGCCGTCAGCACACCTTCAACCACATCTTGCTGACCCACAATCATACGACCCACTTCCGCGCGGATCGCCTCAAAAACCTGTTTAAACTCCACCGCTGCGGCTTGGGCGGATACCACTGTATTCGTTTGCATATTCCGATTCTTTTACGTCAGATTGTGTCCATCATGCGCTGTTTTGCTTGTCGCAACCTGACGTGGTTATTCACCGCTGACAAGGCTATAGCCCATGCCACGAACGGTTTGGATTTTGATGCTGTCGGTGTGTTCCGCCAAGTTTTTCCGTAGCCGACTCACCTGCGACTCAAGCGAGTTAGAGGTGACAAACTTGTCAAAACCATAAACACGCGACTCTAACGTTTCGCGCGTTACGAGGCTACCGGGGCGCGCCATGAGTGCTTCTAACACTAAGGCTTCAGTACGGCGCAGATTGAGCGCTTCGCCATCAATACTAAATGCCCGGCTTTCCACATCATAATGCAGGCAACCAAAGGTTTTGATATCCCGCTGCGCTTTCATCGGCTGCCTTAACGCGTTACGAATGCGCGCTAACAATTCACGCGGCTCAAACGGTTTGGCAATGTAATCATGGGCGCCAGCTTCCAAGCCACGGACGCGATCATCGACGTCACCTAGCGCGGTCAACAAAATCACCCGCTGCGGCCGATGATGTTCAGTAAAAAAGGCCAGCATCGACATGCCTTCACCATCCGGTAAAAGTCGGTCGAGCAGCACTAAGTCAAAACTGTTTTCTAAAATTGCCGTTTTGGCAATCGCCAAGGTAGGCGCTAAATCTACGACAAATCCCTGTTTTTCGAGGTAGGCCACCAGCGTTTCAGCAATGTTGATGTCATCTTCTATGAGCAACAAACGCATTTTAATCTCCTGGTGTTTAGTGAGGGCTGACAATAGAAACGCCCCGAAAGCCATGTTCGGGGCGTTTTTGTCAGTTAGACACTCTCGTCAATTAGAAGTCGTATTGAAGCTCCAACGACAGAGTACGCCCAGCCACATTATAGCGTGCAGCATCATAAGGCAGTTGTTCTACCACCACAAATGCCGGTTGCTTGTCAAAGATATTACGGCCAGCAAAGTTCACTCGCAGACTGTTAGTCAATTGATAAGACATGGTCAAATCAAAGGTCGTCATTGACGCAACTTCGCGTTTAGCATCCAAGTTTGACTCTTGACCAGCATAGATCTGTACATCGTAATCGTTGATGTAAGTCGGCAGGTAGTAAGCCCACAGGGTCGCGCTGAAATCGTTATATTGGTACTGCAAAGAGCCGGTCAGTTTATAACGATCCACACCACCTAAGTGACCCACATCCGACATCGGCTCGCTACCAGCAAACACTTTGGTTTCTGACTTCAGGTTGCGAATGTAAGTCAGGTGCGGTGTAAAGGTACCGAAATCGGTGTAGACGTAGTAACCCAGTTCATACAGCAGTGAAGAGTATTCAGAACCTGACATGTTGAAGGTCAAGTTACGTACGCGTTCAACACGGCCGTTTTCATCACGTGGGTAGAAGTCTTCGATACCGGCGGTGGTTTCAAAACGCTCGTAATGGTTCAGATCATCCAAGTCTGCGTATTCGTTATCGATCTTGGTGTTGTTATAGGTCACATCCAAGGTCAAACCTGACAATGCACCACCTGGCAACCACGACACAGTGTACGATTGCTGTTTCGAAGTTTGCGGTTTCAGGAGTTCATTTGGCGCAGTCGTACGCGGCACGTAATAACCGTATGAATCACCCCAGTCGAAATCACAATCACTGTTAGCACGGCAATCATACAGCGGATCGTTAGTTACCGCGGCGTCATAGGTCGATGAACCAGTAATGCTGAACAGTGAAGTGTATGGCGGTGCCTTAAAGCCTTCACTCCATTTCGCACGAACGGTTACTGAATCAATTGGTTGCCAGTTAAAACCGTAGCTTGGGGTCCAACGGGTAAAGGTGTTTTTCGCATAAACGACTTCACCACCTTGGTCGAACGGAATGCCATCCACAGTCCCTACAGCGCCGGTGGTTGAGTAGCTATCACGACGTGCTGCTAGGTTAAAGGTCAACGCGCGCATACCAGGGAAGTTCAGCTTGTGGCCAAATACTGGAATGTTAGTTTCCGCAAAGAAACCGTTACGAGTACGGTGTACCGCTTCACCTGTCAGTACTTTCACTTCATTACTATCAATGCCGTCATCGTTATATTCACCACCAATTGCGTAGTAGATTTTACCCGCTGGCAGTTCCCACAAGGCGCCGTTTAAACGCAGCTCGTAGTTTTCTAAACGTGAACCACGATCTTCGTTGCTATGACGATAGAAGAAGTCATTGATGCTCGCGCCAGTTCCATCAGCGCTCGATTTCCACGGGTTGAACGCCAGATTAGGATCTGAACTGGTCATCGCCGTACATTGGCGATCAAACAAGTCTTGATAGAAGGCTAACTCATCACCTGTGTAACGACCACGCTCTAGCTGGAAGTTAGAGCAGCGATAGCCGTTAGGCGAAGACAAATCTTCACTGATTGACACGATATTATCGTAGGCATAACGCGCGCCCTTAGTGGTAGCACGTGAAGTGGTGTAGATAAACTCTAACTTAGTATCTTCGTTAAATTTGTAGCTGATACCCGCGTTTAAGCTCCAGTTATCAGCAGTGCTATCACTGTAACCGTATGGCAGGTCACCATTTGCCAGTTCATCGGCTGGATAATAATAAGCAGTTACGCCAGGGTTCCAAGAACTGAACTGATATGCTGGGAACGGGTTGTAGTATTGTCCCGGTGCCATGTTAACCGTCAGACCAGAGGCTTCTATTTGATCTTGGCTTGATTCGCTACGGGTAAACAAACCGGTACCGTAGATGCTCAGTTTGTCAGTCAACTCTTGTTCAAAGTTAACAGTGATGCTTTTCGATTCAGTATCCGGACCACCTACACGAGGTACAAAGTCACGACGCGCTTCGCCGCCCACGTCCACAATATCATCCATGGTTGGACGACCGCCGGTGTAACCATCGCGAATAGTGTAAGCACTGACGTTATTAATATAAGCGTCTAAGTCCCAATCGTAGTAGCTGGTAGAATTATCAACTAATCCAGGCTGACTACCATCAGAGAATGAACGACGGTCCCACGATGGATCGCCATTATAGTGGCTTGAGTAATCGTTGGTGGTGTAACCGGTTTTAGCGTTGATCACTGGCTTACGTTTGCTGTAATCCAACGTCATCGAGATGTTACCGGAATCCCAACCATAGCCAGTGTATAAGCTAAAGCGTGAGTTATCGGCGCCGTTGTTTGAATCTTCGTGCTGCACTGTGACAGTTGTGCCAGAGAAACCGCTTTTCAGAATGAAGTTGATAACGCCGCCCATAGCGTCAGCGCCATATACTGCGGATGCACCATCAGTGGTGATTTCAACGCGTTCAATCGCACTTAGCGGAATACCATTCAGGTTCACAAAGCCATCTTGAATACCAGCAGCGCCGGCCATACGGCGCCCGTTAACCAGAATCAGAGTACGACCCGCGCCCATACCGCCTAAGTTGGCAGCAGAAACACCTAGTGCACCGATGGAAGACATATTGCCAGGACTGCCGTCTGCTACCGCCAATGGGCCATTAAAACGACCATTAGCCATACCGCCGATGGTGGCCAAGTTTTGTGGCAGCGTGCGGATCAGCTCTTCAACGCTGGTAACACCGCGCTTTTTGATATCTTCTTCAGTGATAATGGAAGGTTTGGACACGGCACTACCATATTGCAGGCGTGAACCCGTGACCAAGATATGCTCATCCGTTTTCTGCTTTGGCGGACGAACTTGGTCTTTATCGTTTGCCGCAGCAGCCTCGGCAGACTGTGTAGCATTCACTTCAACGTTGTTATCATTGTTGGCTGCAACAGCGTATGAGCTGTTAAAGCCCAATACCGCTAACGCTACCAATGACAATTGGAATTTGTTGGTGCTCACCTAAGTGTTCCTCCCGATTATTCTTATATAGATTTGTTGATTCGAAGCTTTTGCGAATTTTTAATCAGTTGTTTCATTTTTGTTTCATGCTCGAATAACAGTCTTATAACGAATAAACCTTGCACCAACCTTGCAAGCCAAAGATCGCGGCGCGATCGGCCGCGCATTCCAGAGGCGAATCTTGCTAAAACCACTAAGAGAACGCAAGTCCACCAGCGCTTATCAGCTAGCGCGATTTTGTACTGCTCAATCACTGTACATTTTAATAACAACTCATTTCACAACAGCGAGTTAGTACAGCGCTGTCTATCAAGATAGTCACCTGTTTGGCAAAGCGCCCACTCACAGCAGCTCGACGAGAATTTAGCCGCAAAATGGCGCATTTTGACTAAACTTAATATGACGATAAATCAGCAGACAATGGAGAACGTTATGATCCCTCCAGAAGTTGAAATGAAGATCCAAGCCAATAGCAGGCACATTAAAAGTTTAGCAACGCGTATTCACCAGTTGGAAGAAATGCACTTAGCTGAACCTTCCAACGCCGACTACGTAGAGATGCAAACTCAGCAGAAAAAGCTGGTAGATGAAAACCGCCACTTACTTGAACAATATAAATAGGAGGGCAATGATTGGAACAACTCAGTAACGAGAAAAGCCAGCAATCGCTGGCTTTTCTCGTTAGCGCTAGGGCTTAATGAGCGCGAAAGAATGGTGGCTTAGCGAACCAAATAATCACTATCAAGCCCACAAACATCCAGCCCAGCAAGGTGAAATAATCGATCGTCGACATCATCACCGCCTGTTGCTGCAGCAAGCCTTCCACCTGCGCCAAATTACGCTGAGTAAAGCCACCTAGCTGCTGCAAATAATGCTGCGCATTTTCATTCATCACACTGATATTGTCGTTGAGTTGAGCGCGGTGAAAGATCTCGCGGCGATCCCACAACCAAATGCTCAGCGATGACGCAAAACTACCACCCAACACCCGTAAGAAAGTGGCCAGCCCAGAACCATCAGCAATTTCGTGGTGTTCTAGATTAGACAGCAAAATGGTAGTCAACGGCATAAAGAACAGCACGACACCAATACCCATAAACAGCTGTACCAAGGCAATAGAAGCAAAATCTACCTGCAAATTAAAACCGGCGCGCATAAAGCAGGATGCGCCAATCACCACAAATGAACCGGTAACGAGCAAACGTAAGTCCACTTTATGGGAATATTTCCCAATTAATGATGAGGTCAGCAAGGGGATTACCCCCATCGGCGCCGCCGCTAGCCCAGCCCATACGGCGGTGTAGCCCATATTAATCTGGAGCCACTGCGGCAAAATCAGCGCAATCGCGAAAAATGCGCCGTAACCCAGTACCAGCGCAATGGTACCAGTGGTGAAGTTACGATCGCGGAACAAACCTAGATTAACAATCGGGTGTTCACTGGTGAGCTCCCAGATCACAAACGCAATCAAAGTGACTAGGGATAACAGCCCTAATGACACAATAAAGTGAGAAGAAAACCAATCGAGATCGTTGCCCTTATCCAACATGATCTGCAGCGCACCGACACCGATGACCAGCAGTGCAAGTCCACCAAAATCAATGGGGTTGCGTACCTTATCTTCCTGACGGCCGCGCATCTGCATAAATACTACTAGGGCTGCAAAGATCCCGATCGGCACATTGATATAGAAAATCCAGCGCCACGAATAGCTGTCGGTGATCCAACCGCCAGTGATTGGCCCGACAATGGGCGCCACGACCGTCACCATCCCAATGAGAGCTAACGCAAGGCCGCGTTTTTCCCGTGGGAAAATCGCCATCATCAACGTCTGTGACATCGGAAATAGTGGCCCGGAAAAGAACCCCTGCAATGCTCGAAACAGAATCAGCTCATTCATCGACTGCGCCATACCACACAAAAACGAGGTGATGGCGAACATAATCACTGAGCCTAAAAACAGTCTGGTCTCACCAATAGTACGCGACACCCAGCCGGTCAGCGGTAAGGCAATGGCATTACACACGGCGAACGACGTAATCACCCAGGTGCTTTGATCTGATGAAACGCCCAAGTTACCGGCAATAGTGGGCAAGGCAACGTTAGCAATGGTGGTATCAAGCACCTGCATAAATGTCGCTAACGATAGCCCTAAGGTTGCCAGCCCCAAACTTGGCGGCCGAAACTGATAACCATTCATTAGTTAGCAGCCTTGGCTTCCGCCACAATGGCATCGGTGGCACTAATACCGTTTTGTTCGAGGATCTGCCGTACGAGCTGATGCGCTTGGGTTAATTGCTCATCATAAATATCGGTACTGAAACGTGGCTTGCTCTCGGCGCGCTGTGCCAGTAATGGGCCATTAGTATCTTTAAGCTGCACGGTGACGAGCGTGGATAAGCCGATACGCAATGGATGCTGCTGTATTTGCTGCGGATCGTCGATCTCTACGCGAACCGGTAAACGCCGCACTATTTTGATCCAGTTGCCGGTAGCATTCTGCTCCGGTAGCAATGCAAACGCACTGCCCGTGCCGATACCTAAACTGCTAATGTGCCCTTGATAGTGCACATCATCACCATAGAGATCTGCCACAATATCCACCGGCTGACCAATGCGCATAGCCTTCATCTGACTCTCTTTAAAGTTGGCATCAATCCACACCTGCTGCAGCGGCACCAGCACCATCAACGGTGTCGCGGCAGACAACTGTTGTCCCAATTGCACCGAACGTTTGGCGATATAACCAGATTCCGGCGCCTTGATTTGGGTGTATTGCAGATTCAGATACGCCGCTTGCAGCTGCGCAATAGCACTTTTTATTGCCGGGTGATTGGCGATGCTGACGCCTTCAGTCAAGGCTAACTTGGCATTCAGCGCTTGTTTCGCCACGCTCAATTGGTTCTCAGCCGCCTGCAGATTGTCCCGATAATGAGTGACTTCCTCTTCCGAGATCAAATTGCGCTTGGCGAGCTTCACTCGACGCTGATAATCCGCTAATGCCTGCTGATAGTTCACCTGTTGTACCCGCAACTGTGCTTGATAGTTATCAACGTCGTTGTACAAACCGCGGGTCTGGCGCACCACATTAGCGAGATTCGCCTCAGCACCATCAAGAGCAATCTTGGCATCGCTCTGCTCAAGGCTCACTAATGTTTGCCCTTTTTCGACATAGTCCCCTTCTTCGGCAAAGAGTTGTGTCACGGTTCCGGAGATTTTTGGCGCGATGCTGATGAGATTACCCTGCACATAGGCATCGTCGGTCTCTTCATAAAAGCGACCATACTCTTGATGATAAACATATGCGCCAATACCTGCTGCGGCGACACAGAATAATAAGCCCAGCAAGTACACTTTGCGTTTACGGGATTTCGTAGTCGCAGGCGCGCTTGCTTGCTGAGTAGATGTTTGTTCAGCCATTAGGGTCTCGTTCAATCTAGCTTTAAAAAATTAGTCCTGCGGTTCCAATACACCGCCCGCATACAAAATCTTGCGCAACAACTGCTCCAGCAGCGCGATATCTTCATCATCTAATCCCTGAGTAAATTCATTCAGTACTTCAGCGATAAACTCGGGCATTTGCTGGCATAGCGCCTCGCCTGTTTCGGTAAGCTGCAGCGCAATCTTGCGTCGATCCTTAGCATCGCGAATGCGTTGTAACAGTTGCTTTTGTTCCAATCGATCTAACATGCGCGTAATGGCGCCACCATCCACCGATAAGCGCTGGCTTAACACACTGCAGCTCTCGACATGGTCTCGATGGATCAGCATCAACACCTTGAACTGCTGCGCCGTGATATCCAGCGGTAACAGATGGCGGGTCAACACACGATCTTTGTACTGATTCACCAGATGCAATAGATGCCCGAGTGAGAATGGCGTTTGTTGGATCTTACTTGCAGAGAAATATGCCATATCAATATTTGCCTAGGCAATTAAATAAAAGTTAATATATGCCGCGTTGAGCAAGAACGCAATCATCGTTGCGAGTTAATCGCATTCGAATGGAACAAATACTGCAACAATCACGGCTATGAGCGAACGTTGGTCGCTAAGCTGCATTACGCCCAGCATGCTCATTCGAGCACTGATCGATTTCAGATGACTACAGCAAGCAAACCTTCAGTATTGAGAGAGGTCCCAAAAGGCAGGATGATATGAAAAGGCGCCGCGGCGCCGTATTTCCATCAATTGAAGTAATACGGATTGGCGAATTCCAGGCACAAAAAAACCGACTTCCGTCGGCCTATTATCTCTTAGAAGATATGGTACCAGAGGACGGACTCGAACCGTCACGCTTTTAAGGGCGGGGGATTTTGAATCCCCTGTGTCTACCAATTTCACCACTCTGGCACATATTGTAAGTCGCTTTAGCATCGTGTACTGCAGCGAACGAACGGAATTATACATTTGCGTTAACGAATCGCAAGTGCTTTGACAGTCTAAAATCGCAATTAAGAATCAGATGTCTATTTTTTCTTCGTCAAAGTCCAATTTAGCAGCGCCCTGACGTAATATTCACCACAAAACAAGCCCCTGCTGACACACTTCCGTTAAAACCGACAATCAAATTGCTTGTTTTTTGAACTACGGCTAAATCCGCAAAAGTTGCTGACGAATAGAATGAAGGAATACACCAGTTAGTGACCAAGATCGCGCTTAAGCTGAGTAAAAGCGCTTAAATTTTATCACGGCTTTACAACAAGAGGAGCAGTTTGTGGACCTCAGGCCATCTCGCTGAGCTCCCTTAGATGTCACCGCTGTTTTGCCTGTGAGTAATGGGCGGAGCAAAACACCCATGCAGTGCGTCGCTTGTAAAGCTTGTCTATCGTTAGACTGAAATCCTTCTTAAAACGACACTTTTTATTTTTGGGCAGCTTAGCTGCCCGTTTGTTTTTAGGCAGCGTGTTTACGCACTTGTGTTACGTTGGCGACAAACGCCGGACGCGATCTCATCAACTGTTGCAAATCATCCTGGCTCATCTCACCTGATGGCAAACGCAACACACGACGATTTAAATATTTACGCGCATACACGGAAATTTTGAAGTCAGCGGTCGGCCCCTGAATAGCATAGTGACGTTCGTTACCAACACATTCCAGAATATGGTGTTGCAGTAAGCTCTGCACCACTAAGTCGTCTTGTGGCAGCGTTAAAATTGACGTGCCTTGAATAAAGAACTCTCGCAGCAAAGCCCTTTCGGTAGGATCGAGCAACTTCACTTTCTCGTCCACCTGTTCGGCAATGCGTTTACCACGAAGATAGCGAATCGCTTCATCGAGTAAAAAGTTCACCGCCAGCACACCGACATAAGCCAATGCGCCCATCAATGCTAATGCGATATAGGGCGTAAATTCCGCGACTAAACTATCCAGCTTCAGCGTGGCGAGCAGTGAATTGGGCACAAATAACAACAAGGCACCTAACAGCATGACCCACATTGAGCTCGGCAACAGAATACCGCGCAAAGAAAAGTGTTGAGGTACAGACAAGTTCAATCGCTTCATAACAATTTCCAGTGTCAAAAAAAGATCGCTGGTTGATCAAAAGCAAGTCTGATGCCAAATATTGAAATTCTGAGAAACAAATACGACCACTAACGCTGTGCTAGCATCAGTGGCCGTAGATCGAGGATGAGTTAGCGGTAACGCTGTGTGGCAAGCTTAGCAATATTGATAATGACTTCCGTCGCCTTCAACATAGATTCAAGACAGACAAATTCATGTTTACCATGGAAATTATGACCGCCTGCAAACAGGTTAGGACATGGTAACCCTCGGTGTGACAGCTGTGCCCCATCAGTACCGCCGCGAATGGGTTGAAGATCGGCATGGATGCCCGCCATCTCCATCGCTTGGGTCGCGATATCAATGACATGTGGCACAGGTTCAATCGCGTTTTTCATGTTGAGATAACTATCGCTAATCTCCACCGTTAAACTGCCGGCGGTCAACTCATCATTATATTTGGCAACGACATCATGCAGCCATGTCTTACGTTGATTGAATTGTTCGCCATCAAAATCACGGATGAGGTAAACCAGCTGCGCCTGCTCGGTGGAGCCTTCCATCGAGATCAGATGGAAGAAGCCATCATATCCTAGGCTATGCTCTGGCGTATCATGCAACGGCATCTTGGCATGAAAGCGACACGCCATGGTCATGGCATTAACCAGCACACCAAAAGCAGCACCAGGATGACAGGCATTACCTTTCGCCGTGATAACAGCTGTCGCCGCGTTGAAGTTCTCACATTGCAACTCCCCCACCGCACCACCATCAACGGTATAAGCCCATTCAGCCGCAAAACGCGCTAGATCAAAATGGCTTACGCCTAAACCAATCTCCTCATCAGGGGTAAAGCACAATGAAATCTCACCGTGAGGAATATCAGGATGCTGGATTAAGTAATGCAGTGCAGTCACGATCTCGGCGATCCCCGCTTTATCATCAGCCCCTAGCAGGGTGGAGCCGTCGCTGGTGATCAAGGTCTGCCCGATATAACGCAACATCTGCGGGAATTGCTCGGGTGAGAGTTGTTCCCCATCCGCCAAGGGCAGAATCTGCCCTTGATAGTTTTCAATAATTTGTGGCTTAACTTGGCTGCCACTGTAATCAGGTGAAGTATCGAGGTGTGCAATAAATCCTATTGTGGGCACATCCGCGACGGTGGCAGGGACTTTCGCGTATAGGCAACAACTATCACTAAGATAAATATCACTAAATCCCAGTTCAGTTAGTTCTTGTTGTAACAGCTTTGCGAGTTGCCATTGTCCTGCTGAACTTGGCGTTTGCGTGGAACGACTATCAGATTGTGTGTCTATTTTGACGTAACGCAGAAAGCGTGTAAGAAGAGCTTGTTGCATAGCGCTGACTCTATCGCAAGAAGGTGGCTGGATTCTAGCAACAACCTTCTAAAATGCGTTTAGATGCAGATCATATTTTTGGCTTAAAAAATGTTAAACAGCGGCCAATTTTTGCAATACCCGCGCCACCGCATGAAAGCCAAAGGTACCGGTAACGACGGAAACTGCCCCAAAACCAGACGCACAATCCATGCGCATCGTGCCCGTCAGTCCTTCTTTGGTCGCACACACAGAACCATCAGCTTTCGGGTATTTCAGATGCTCAGTGGAAAACACCGCGTCCACGGCAAATTTGCGTTGCACATTTTGACTGAAGCCATATTCTTTGCGCAGTAAACTGCGGACTTTTGCAAGCAATGGGTCCTGCACTGTTTTGGCTAAGTCAGTGAGTTTGACTTGCGAAGGATCGATTTGACCACCAGCCCCACCGATCGTCACTATCTTAATTTTATTACGCTTACACCAAGCAATCAGCGCCGCTTTAGGTTTTACCGCATCAATGCAATCAATCACATAGTCCGGCGCATTATCCCGAGGTAGATATTCATTGAGATTGTCGGCGGCAATAAAATCCTCCAACTCGGTCACCTCACATAGCGGATTAATCGCTTGGATCCGCTCCGCCATGACGGCCACCTTAGACTGGCCAATGGTCGAGGCCAGCGCGTGGATTTGACGATTAGTATTGGTGACGCAGACATCATCCAAATCCATCAGTTGAATCGCGCCAATGCCACTACGGGCCAAGGATTCCGCCACCCAAGTACCCACGCCACCAATCCCTACCACCAGCACTTTAGCCTGAGAGAAAGCCAATAATCCTTCAACGCCGTACAAACGGGCGATACCACCAAAACGTTGCTGATAGAGTTCGGATTCAAACATAGATGTGGACAAAGACAGGTTCTCAAATCGAATTAAACAGGAAAACGGCCAATCTCACTGGGCAATATTGGCGAGTGCTGCTTATTCTAACCAAAAGCCCGCGTAAGCTGAACTCAATAATGTGAGCTCTATCAACCAAATTGCGCTATCGGGCACAAATAAATCTAAAAATTTCTACTTTTCGATAATTTCGTCTATCTCTTATTTAGTCGATAATGGGCGGTAATTATATATTTACCGTCTAGCATGCTGAAAATATTGTAATTTCTTACATTTTGGAGGTGAGGTAGACGCATGAACTAAGGACTGCCGAACAAAATTCGAGCAAATTCAGAAGTTTTTGTCAGTTTTTCGTATGAGACAATGCTAAACAGGGCTAAAACTTTGAGGTTCATCACAATCTTAAAAAATAAAAACTGTAAGAATTCGCGCAGCTTTGTCTTGATAAGGACGCATCAGGGCTAGCTCCAGGAATAATTAGAGCAAAAAAACACACTAAAGTAGATGGATTAGAACTCAGGTTCTAGGGAGCACACACATGAAAAAAAGTCTTATTTCTGCCTCAATCGCGACAGTGCTGACGGCAGCTTCTTTTGGCGCTTTAGCGGATGGTCCTAACTTCTATGGTCGTTTCGACCTGATGTTGACCAGTTCAGAAAACGGCTCAACTCTTCAAGGTGACACCAACGGTGTTACTTTAGGTGAAAGCGGTACTTACCTGGAAAACAACTTCTCTTGGTTAGGTGTTAAAGGCACTGAAAAACTTAACGACAGTGTAGACATCGTATACCAAGCAGAATGGGGTTTTGAAAACACTTCTGGTAGCGACCGTTCAGTATTCAATGCTCGTAACACTTTCTTCGGCTTCAAGACTGCTGCAGGTACTGCAGTATTTGGTCGTCGTGACACAGTGTTCAAAAACTCTGAAGGTGGCATCGACCTGTTCGGTAACACCAACGCGGATATGGACCGTATTCTGCAAGCGCAATCTCGCGTTCCAGATGGCGTCTTCTACTACTCTCCAAAAATCGCCAATCTGTTTACCATCAACGCTAACTACCAGTTCGATGATAACAACAGCACTACCAGCGCTGGCGATCACAGCAGCCAATACGCAGTTAGCGCTGTATTTGGTGACAAAACCTTCAAGAAAGACATGTACTATGCAGCAGTTGCGTATAACAAAGGCATCAACGCCATTGATGCGTACCGCGTAGTTGCACAAGTAAAACTGGACCAATTCAAAGTTGGTGCTTTAGTACAACAGTCTGAAAACCTGTACGATAGCGATATCGATGGCGGCACTTACTTAGTGAACGTGGCTTACAACCTGAACGGTGTAAACCTGAAAGCTGAATACATCTATGACGATGGTGGTTTCGGTAGCTACTTCTCTAAAATGTCTGGTGTTAACATGAAAGCTAACAACGCAACCACTCAAAGTGTTAGCGATGTAAGCGTATCTGCAATGATCGTAGGTGCTGACTACCGTGTTGCTAAGAGCACACTGGTATATGGTCACTATGCTCACTACGAAGGTGACTACAAAATGTCTGGCGCTAAAGTTGATTTAGAAGACGACAACGTCATTTCTGTAGGTGTTCGTTACGATTTCTAATCGGTAATGATGACATCTAAAAAGGCGACCTGAGGGTCGCCTTTTTGTTGCCTGATTCACTTGCGCGTAATGCGATACACATTTTCCTGTAACCAAGGCACACCGTTTTTAACGAACTTCTGATTCTCTTGCAAAACATCATAAGAGGCCAATTGTTCAATCGTAAAATGCTCCCCCATATGCGCTGTAAGCCAAGCTTGCGATACCGAAAACGCCGGGCCAGCCAACAATGCTTGTGGGTATTCCAGCAAAATCACCAAACCACAACAACCGCTTGGTAAAATATCCGCTAGCTGACGCGCATAGCGCTGCCGCATCTCTTCCGGTAACGCCACCATAGAGGCGCGATCGTAAAACGCGACACAGTCCCGCACGTCATCCGCAGACAGTGCAAAAAAATCACCCAGCAACAACTGATAGTTGTCTTGCTGATAACGCGACACCAATTCGCCAGCGACAATAGTCGGCGTCAGCCCATTCTCAGCAAAGAACTGCCTTACCGCGATTTCGCTAAATTCTGACCCCACCACTTGATGACCAAGCTCAGCCAGATAACACATATCAACTGACTTGCCACACAAAGGCACAAACACACTTCCAGCGCTGAGATTGAGCTCAGGCCAATGTTGTTTGAGGAAGTGATTCACTTGTTGCTGATGAAAGCCGAGCTGTTGGTTTTCCCAACGCTCGTGCCAAAATTGAGGTTCCATACCGCTCCCGAACGTGGCGTTAATGGCGTAACTCTACCCATTCCACGATCGGGATGCAAAACAGGATTATTTGAATTTAGCGAGTGCTTTTTCTACGCGACGCAGCCATAAACAGTTGTCGCATTCGCATTTACGACGAGATAGATGATGTGGCGTTAAGCTGGCGTCAACAAATTCCACCGCCATCAGCAGCTGCTGGCGCAGTTCTTCCACTGTCTTGTGTTCCAAGGCCACGAGATTATCATTGCGGTTCATCCACTGACATTCCATACCTTGGTGACAAAAGGTACAACGCTCATCGACTGCGTTGTAAAAACCGGAATGAGGGCAATGGCGCAGTTCCATGGATTTGATAATCCTGGGTCTGGCATATTCAAACAATGTAATGAGCTCTTGCTTGTCAGGCTCAGGCATCGGTAACCTCTGATGCTGGTTATCAATTAGTTGCGGTCAGATTACTCATTACTGATTCAGCAATTGTTGATACATGTCAAAGTGCGCAACAAAAAGATTCGTTAGGTACGGCAAATTCGAGTCAGATCTCACCTTTATCCGCTTGCCGCTGCGCGATACAGCTGCTTAAATGAGCCGATACATTATCTATTCGCTATACCTTAGGTGGCCTTTTGCCCGCTCCTGAATTACAGCACTTTTATATTTCTGAAGAGCAATCTATCTACCTGCTGAAAGCCGATGACGCGCGCAAGCATCGTGATTGGATAGCACTCTGCCAACAGCAATTATTGAAGCTTGGTTATCAAGCGCCGCACCTGATTGGTAAAGGAGCCTACGGTTTTGTGTTTGCTGGACACAATAGTGACCATGTTGAGCACGTGTTTAAGTTTTCTCGCGTTACGCTGCCGCAAAACATACAAGACCGACTCGAAGAAGAAGCATTTATTCTTGGCCAGTTAAACCACCCCAATGTGCCGGCGCTGGTGAAGTTTGACCGGGTTGGCAATCAAGGTATTTTGGTGATGGAGCGGGCGCGCGGGGAAGACTTGGATGTACGCTGCCGACGGCTCGGTGCATTGCCAGTCCATGAAATAATGAGTATCGCCCGCCAGTTAGCAGACTTATTGATTTACCTGCGCGTTGGGCGTCCGCTCGTCCATGGCGATATCAAACCATCTAACCTGATTTATGACCAAGACAGCGATAAATTATCGTTAATTGATTGGGGCTCGGCGGTGTTTGCCCAGCGCGATGCTGATGGTCAGCCCGCTAATGATAATGTGCTCGATACACTATCAACCGACCAGCAACATACCAATGCGCGCATGGGGGATGTGTATTTTATCGGTGAAGAGCAGCTCTCCGGTGAGCTATCCAGCCCAAGATTTGATGAACAAGGTGTCGCAGCCACGCTTTACGCGCTGGCATCTGGGCAAATCAGCCGCTTTGGTTCGCAGGTAATCCCGGCAACCAGTTTGGGCTTACCACAAGAACTGGCACGTACCTTAGATGCCATGTTATCCAGCAACCCAACCTTGCGCATGCAGGGCAGTGATTACTTCCTTAGCAGTATGAAGTATTCACAGCACCTGTTACTGCCAAATATTACCGCGCCGTTGGCCAATGCCGATATTCCGGTGTGGATCCAACCTGAACCCCGCGACGTCGAAACGGTGAGCTATAGTTCACGTAAATCCTTTCTCAAAAGCCATCAGGGTTCGGAGCAATACGCCGCAATCAACCAGCACGATATTCAATTGGAGAAATACTATCGCAACTTTCTGGTGGGAATGGGCGACACCGAAAAAGGCTTTATTGCCTCAGTGAGTCGTTTGGGGCAATACCCGATCGTCGGCGGTCTGGCGATCCATTGGCGGGAAGATGGAGTGTATATTGACTCCAATCTCGCCCTCTATGATGAAGCGTTAAAACCGGCATTACTGCAGGCGGTGAATAACATGGTGGCGCTGGCGCGCGGCATTGGCAAAATCGGCGTATTCAAAGCTTGCTTCTTCAATGCCAAAGATACTCAGCATTTTGAACGTGATTCTGAAAACAGTACCTTTGTCAGTCAACCTGAGCAGCGGTTGCCGTTTGAAATCGGCGATGTGCCCAACAGCGAATCACAATCGCGTTGGCATTCCTATTTTGAAGATGGTAAAGACCCGGATGAAAACCTCGAACTGCCGGTAGAGATTATGAATGAGCTCAGTCGTCTCAACCATATTCATCACACGGGTTGCATCATCTTTGAAGCCTTGCCAACCCATCTGAAAATCCATAATTATTTGAAGCTGCTCGATCCTCATCGTCAGCAGGTATTCCAAGGCTGTCTTGAGCGGATTTTGCAGCATGTGGATAAAATTCATGGCCAAGGCGTCTCAGGCTTTATGAAGCTGCCATACAAAAATACGCGGCAGTTTTCCCATCTAGAACGCAAGCAGGATCATTTCTATCCGCGTAACCCTAAAGCAAAAAAACGCTGACCAAGAGTCAGCGTTTCTTCAAAGCCAACTGCATACGCTTAAATAGGCGATCCTGGCGGCATCGCGACCGGGGAACTGATCATCCGCAGCGCTTTACCATCCAGTGATTGATCAATCACTTGTAGCATCCGTTCGTAATGAGCCGCTTCCTGTTCGCTAACACGCTTAGCTTTACGCTTGAACTGTTTGCTCCAGTAGGCAAGCTTCATTGTCAGCTGCGCCTTCACTTCAGCATTGGTGTGCTCGTCTGCCAACGCATCCAAAGTGCTGTCAACCACCACTGCATTTATCCGCATCGCGGCAGCACGTTTGGCCCCAGAAGGTAAATCCTTTAACACTGTGTTAGCCGCCAGACGATCGAGCAAACTGGTCACGGACAACTGTTCTTGATCGCGGGCTGCGCCCTGAGCGACTCGGTTCAGCCGCGCCGGTTGCAACAAGTAACGCAGAGTATGCCGGCTCAAGGCTTCTAACATCGCTTGCGGATCATTCGTCACCCCGAGCGCAGAGCTAAAGCTTTCACGCGTACGTTGATAATCACCCGCTTTCGGCACCAGATGTGCCAGCACGGAAGTCGGCAGATATAACGCGTCCACATCCAAGGTTGCCAACACTGCTGCTAACGCCGCTTTTTGTTGTTCCGGGGCCATAAAATGCCAGCTACCATGCTGCAAATCGGCCAGATAGCTGTAATCAGTCCCGCCAATAAACTTGGTTGCCGCTTCAATCTGATAGCGGCTCAAAAGATACAAAGGGACTAACGCATCCGCCAACTCTCCTAACGGCTGTCCCGACAATAATGCATTGGCCGAGAACTGCTGTAATGCTTTGGCGCGGACTTGCTGCAGGCGCTTCAATTCGGCGACCGGATCATCGCCGCGATCCCACAAACTGGCATAAGCTTGGCCAGCATTCATTGCCCGCGAATCGGCCTCGGCAATGTAGCGCAGTCCTTGTTGATGAGTTTGTTCAAGCAGGCCAGTCAGCGCGGTTTGCGTTTGCTGTTCATCGCCAAAATCACCGTAGCCGTATTGGATGGCAAACTCATCCCACGCACCGACACCATCTTTATAAGGTTGGCTAATATCAATCTGCCCCTCATTCAAGGCGATGTAAGGATGCGGATAATCCATTACTGACGCATTATCATTGGTGGACGCGGCAAAGTTATGCGACAGCCCCAGCGTATGGCCAATCTCATGCGCGGCTAACTGACGAATACGCGCCAAGGCCAACGCCATTGAGGCATCCGCGGCGGCTTTTCTATCCGGCCAGCCAGACGTCACCGCACGGGCAATCAGATGATCTTGTCTTACCCGCAGACTACCAAGCGTCACCTGTCCTTTAATAATTTCACCAGTTCGGGGATCGGTTACCACTGCACCATAAGACCAGCCTCGGGTCGCTCTGTGCACCCATTGCACGACGTTGTAGCGAATATCCTGAGGATCGGCGTCTTCCGGCAGCATTTCCATTTTAAAGCCACCGATAAAACCTGCATCATCAAAGGCTTTTGACCACCAGCGACCACCTGCTAGCAGCGCGCCACGGATCGGTTCTGGCACGCCTGGATCAAGATAGTACACAATTGGCTTCACCACTTCGCTCGGCGCTGGCCCCGGATTTACCTTTTGCAGACGATGGCGCAGCAATACGCGCTTGATGATGTCTTGGTCGACGGCAGTCGCGTAATCCATATATTCATCGGAGAGATAACCACTATTGGGATGATAGGCACGCACCTGATATCCGGCCTCTGGCAGCGCAATGAAAGAGTAACGCGCGGTCACTGTCATCCAATGCCCATCGGGCGTGACTTGTGCCACCTGGGTCCCCGGTTTATCAGCGGCGAAAGTCAATTGCACATCGACATCGCTATTGCGCTGAAACGCTTTTACCGATGTCGGCACCACCAAGGAGCGACTAGGATCAAGATGATAGCTGCCCTGCCCAGTTGCTTTTAGCTGCGCAGCAATGCCGTGTAAATCCATCATCATCAAATCGTTAGCGGGGGCCAACAGTGCTTTTCCGGGTACGACTTTGGCCTTCCATAAAATTGAATCCGCAAAGGCTTCATGCACAGCACGCTGCTCAAATGGATTATCGCTGTCGGCGCGGTAAAAAGTGTTGAGCTGCTTTAACAGCAGATAGGGACCTTGGCGCTCAAACTGCACCATGCGGGTGTTACCGAGCTGGCCGCGATCTAGGCCAATGTCGTTAGAACCCGCACCGTGAGGTAAGCTAGACAGCAACAACATCGGCTGATTGAGCGCATTTGGCTGTAGATAAAGTTCACCACTTTGCTTGTCGTAAAAGTAGTTGATAAAGCCTGTTGCCGCTTGGCTGTCATCTATGATGTCAGACGAGGTTAACGTCTTGGCGAGTACGCCGTGGCACCAAAACAGTGCCACGATGCTGAGCAATAACCCCTGAAGTGATTTCATCCCATATCCCTGTTGCTGTTATTATTCAATGCAACTCAAGTTAAGGGATTGATCTATTTAACTCAAGCCTTGTGTACCCACTCATTGAGGGTATCAAACAGCTCATTGAGCATGATCGGCTTGGTAATATGGGCATTCATCCCCGCCGCCAAGCTCTTGTCACGGTCGCCAGACATGGCGTGGGCCGTCATCGCAATAATAGGTAACTCCTCGGCAGAATAGCTTTTTCGCAGCTCTTTGGTAGCCGTCAGACCATCCATCACTGGCATCTGAATATCCATCAACACCGCGTCATAGTGCTTAGCCTCAACCATCTCCAAGGCGACTTGGCCGTTTTCGGCAACATCGACATTAAAACCAGCACTGCGCAACAACTCCATCGCCACCTGTTGGTTAATCAGATTGTCTTCCACCAGCAGAATTTCGCCGCGGTTGCCACTGGTAGCAACCGGTGTCACTTCGGCGACCGTTTCGGTATCTTCAACGTCAGTGAAGGCATTGATGACTTCATTAAACAGCGCCGATGCTTTAAACGGCTTTTGCAGCAGTGCATAAACCCGTGATGAATCGAGTTCCTGCGCCATTGGCTCGGCTGAATAGGCCGTCATCATGATCACGACCGGGCGATAGCCCAACTTACCATTGGCAATCAGTTCATCCATTGCCACCAAGACATCACAACCATCCATCTCCGGCATTTTCCAATCCAGCAGCAATAGCTCAAACGGATGTTGTTGTAACTTTTGAAGCGCTTCCTGACCACTGGTGGCCGTTTCAACATCAAAGTGGAAGTCGCACAGCTGCGAGGCATAAATCTGCAGTGCTGAAGGGTTATCGTCGACCACTAATGTACGCAGATTATTAAATTTATCCGGCATAACCAGCGGTTCAACTTTGCCTTCTTCATCAATATCAAAGCTGATAGTAAAGTTGAAAGTACTGCCTTCACCGGGCTCACTATGCACTTGCAGATCTCCGCCCATCATCGACACCAGATGCTTACTGATCGACAGGCCTAATCCGGTGCCACCGTACTGTCTAGTGGTGGAACCATCAGCTTGAGCAAAGGCATCAAACAGCTGTTGCTGTTTCTGTTTCTCAATGCCGATGCCAGTATCTCGGACCCAGAATTTTAGCGTGATACGATGGTCGCGCTCGCCGACATCTTCACAGCCCAGTTCAATTTCACCGCTGCTGGTAAATTTCACTGCATTAGAGAGTAAATTCACCAACACCTGACCTAAACGCAACGGGTCGCCGCTCAGCACTAAGCCCGCAGTCACTGGCGCATAGAGCAACAGCTCAATGCCTTTCTCTTGCGCTTTCAGTGCATTCAAATCCAGCGCATGTTCCAGCACTCTGTCGAGCTGGAACGGCACGCGCTCCAGTTCCATCTTACCGGCTTCAATCTTGGAGAAGTCGAGAATATCGTTAATGATGCGCAGTAATGATTGCGCCGAGAAGTCGGCTTTCTCCAAATAATCCTGTTGTTGTGTCGTCAGCGGCGTGCGCTGCGCCAGTTGCAACATGCCGATAATGGCATTCATTGGCGTACGAATTTCGTGACTCATATTGGCCAAGAATTCACTCTTATAGATGTTGGCTAATTCAGCATCACGCTTGGCTTCGAGCAGCGCCACTTCGTTACTCTTCTGCCGCGTAATATCCTTGTGCGTTCCCAACATCCGCTTAGGTCGATTATCTTCGGTAAATTCCACCATCCGCCCACGCGACAACAGCCAATGATATTGACCATTTTTGCCGAGCATACGGAATTCAATTTCAAAGGCACCGTCCGGTTGTGCCAAATAGGCAGCGCGATATTCGTCGACCCGTTCTTGATCATCCGGGTGTACCAATTGCGCCATCTTGCTCAACAACAGCGGGAATTCATTGGGCTGATAGCCCAACATGGTGTAGAACGAGGCGTTACAGATGATCTGTTCAGAATCCAAGTACCAGTCCCACAAACCATCTTCTACGGCATCCATCGCGAGGTGGTAACGCTCTTCGGATAACCGCAGTTGTTCTGCGGACTCATACTCGCGCGTGACATCACGCCACACCACAATCAAGCCTTGCAACTCACCGCGACGGTTATAGAAAGGTAGTTTGAGGGTATCCAGCAACACCGGCTTACCTACCAACTCAACCTTTTCCTGATAACGCATCGGCACCTTGTCGTGCAGAATGCGTTGATCTTCCTCTTTAATCCGCGCTGCGGCTTCTGGCGGCATCAGATCGTCATCTTTAAGGCCGATCATCTCGCTTTCGCTATAACCGATAACCCGTTCAGCGGAGCGGTTACAACCGAGGTAATTTCCGTCTTTATCTTTAAAGACAATCGCCTCGGGAATGGAATCCAGTAACGACCGCAGTAACGCGAACTCCTGTTCACGACGTTCCGTGGTTTCACGCAAACGTTCGGTACGGCGCGCCACCAGCTTATCCAGACGCTTATTCTGCTCTGCCAAATGCTTAGTGTATTGCTCGTTTTCTTCAAAGATACGGCTGACCAACTTAAACCAAGGCAGCCAGTCTTTGTTGATGCGCAGCGGTGGTTTACGTGGCGCACGAGAACACTCTTCCAGATGTGATAACAAGCGTGATGCTGGGCTAACAAAGGAACGACGTGTCTGCCAGTGCACAATGGTTACCAGAATCGACAATGCCAGTACCACCAGAAAGAAGGTCGCTTTAAGCTTCTCTAGTGAATCAGAGAACATGTCATCCACGTTTTGCAGATACAACAAACGCCATGGTGCGTTATGCAGCGCTACCGAGTGAATGTAGTATCCGTTACGGATCATGCCTTCATGTGCATCAAACAGCTCAGACTCGGGCAATGAATGTAGCTCGGGCGGCAAACGTTGACTGATGTGATAGACGCGGTTAATGCTGGAGGTGTCAAAGTCGCTGTGCGACAGAATGTTGTTACCTTGGTCGAGCAAAATCACCGTTCCCGGCATTTTGAAGTAAAGGCGGATCTGTTTCGCCAATGACGCCAAGGTCATATCCAAGTTGATGGAACCGATAAAATCATTATCGAGATAGATCGGCACTCCCAAGGTCGTCAGCAGGCCATTTCCGGCGCTATCAACGTAAGCCTCACTCCAAAACACGCTGCGCTGTGGGTTCATCTCTGGCGTCGACAGTTGAAACTGCTTGCGGGTTAACATGTCATCGCGAAAGCGCATCTCATCCGAAGGCCACGGAAAGTAAGACATCATGCGGCGTTTGGAGATGTAATAGATGGCAGATGCCTTGGGTGCGGCCTCTTTGGCAACCGGAAATGACAGCGACAGCTCAAACAACATTTCCAATTCTTGGTAGAATTTCTCGCTGCGGCCATCGAGAGAACCAATACCGGTAATTCGCCCCATATTGGTAAATGGCTGACCGCTGTTGGCATAGGTCGGTTCAAGGGTAAAGTACTGCCCTTGTTCATTAAATTTCTGATACTGCGGCAGTCTATCCTTACGTACATCTTCCGCGAGTCGCAGATGATCGACGGCAATATTACGCAAACTTTTCACCGCACGAATACTGGATTCCAGCAACAGGTCAATCTGCATCACATGGCGATCAACCTGCTCTTCACGCAATTGCATCTGTTCGGTTTTCTGCCGCTCAAAGTACAACCAAGCCGTCAATAACGCCAATACAATCACGCCGATATAGGTGTAAAACACCGCTCGGTTGTAGTTTTTTTGAATTGGCGACTTTAGCTGGAGATCTGGCTCAGTAGGCTTCATCCGCTACCCTTGGATACGACGGCTGGCAAAACAGCGAAAAAATAAGCCTTTATGATAGCAGTTTGCCTTGAAAAACAAAGGCCTCAACGAGGCCTTTGTCGTGGCTAAGATGCTTTACAGTTGTTCTTCGGCAAATTCTGCCAAGCGAGAACGCACCACACCGTTGAGATAGATGTTGGCGCTGCCTTCAAAGTGTTTAAACCGTTCAACAATATAGGTTAAGCCCGAGGTCACAGCGGTGAGGTAATTTGAATCAATTTGTGCCAAGTTGCCGCTGCAAATCAATTTGGTGCCCTCCCCCATACGGGTGATCATGGTTTTGATTTGCGATGCGGTTAAGTTTTGGCATTCATCCAGAATCACCACGGCATTTTGAATCGAACGACCACGCATAAAGTTAATGGATTTGAACTGAATATTGGCCTTATCCATGATGTAGTTCATTGAGCCGGTGGGGTTGACATCATGCTTGTGCAGCACTTCCAACGTATCGGTAATTGCCGCTAGCCAAGGTGCCATCTTCTCCTCTTCGGTCCCCGGCAGAAAACCGATAGATTCGGCAATTTCTGGCGTATTGCGCGTCACAATCACCTTGTCGTATTGGTTACGCTCCACCACCAATTCAAGCGCGGCCGCCATGGCTAACAAGGTCTTACCGCAACCAGCAGGCCCGGTCAGGATCACCATATCGATACTAGGGTCTAACAGCGCCTGCAATGCCATGCCTTGGTAGACGTTTTTTGGGCGTACACCCCAAGCTTCCATATTGAGTAAACGCTCGCGGCCTAAATCGAGCACGCTTAAGGTGGACTCACTGCGACCAATCACTCGGCCACAGAAATCAGACTCTTGATCCAATAGATATTGATTGGTGTAAAAAATGTCATCGCCGAGATCCTTTAAAGGCACCTCATGTACGGTATGACGTCCTTGGCGTTCAGTAGAAACCTTTTGCAGATGCTCCCAAAAATTGCCATCAAACTCGTGAAAACCTTTGGCTAAAAAGCGAATATCGTCAATCAACTGGTCGGTACGATAATCCTCCACCAGCAACATACCTGCGCCTTTGGCCTTTAAACGCATATTGATGTCTTTGGTGACCAGAATGACGGTTCGAGGGTGATATTGTTGCTGTAGATGAAGCGCAGTATTGATGATGCTGTTGTCGTTGTTGTCGCCAGGCAGAGCGCCTATGGTGAAGTCAATTTGGTGGTCAGGGAAGATAGAGAGTGTGCCAGAGGCATCGGTGTGGCCTTCGCGAAGTGGCAGGGGCACGCCATTAATAATCTCCTCGGGAGTCGTATCGCCGCCGAGTATGTCTTCTAGGGCTCGAATGGCAACCCGTGCGTCACGGCTGACATCGCGTTTACGGTCTTTTATCTGATCCAGTTCCTCCAGAACTGTCATCGGTACTACAACATCATGTTCTTTGAACGAGTATATTGCCAAGGGTTCGTGCAATAACACGTTGGTATCAAGTACAAACAATTTTCTGTCGTCTTGCTCCATAGCGCCTCCATTTTGTTGCACTTATGGTCATCTTGTTGTGGGTTACGCAGGGTACATCTGAACTCCGTAGTGAAGTGGATGGGAAGGGTCTCGCCGTCACGGCTTAAGTTCTATACTGGCACCTTTACCGCACGATGACAATTCATCAAGCTACAATTAATTAACAACAGGTCAGCATCCCAAAACCCCGCTTTTGCGCCGCGCGGTTCGGGATTGGTATTGTAAGCCGTTTGATATAACATACGCGCCCCCGCAACCCCGAGGAAGATAACGAAATGCCCTTTGCTTTAGGCCAACGCTGGATTAGCGATACTGAATCAGAGCTTGGATTGGGAACTGTAGTGCAACTTGAAGGCCGCGTGGTCTCACTGCTATTTCCCGCGACCGGTGAAAACCGTACTTTTGCCCGTAATGATGCACCGCTGACGCGCGTCATATACAACCCGGGCGATTCAGTTAAGAGCCACGAAGGCTGGTCACTAAAAATTGAACAAGTGACCGAAGATAATGGGTTAGTATTTTACTCGGGTATTCGCGACGACAATGGCGAGCAATGCGACTTACGCGAAACGCTACTCGACCACAATATTCGCTTTAACAAGCCGCAAGACCGTTTATTCGCGGGTCAAATCGACCGTTTAGACCGCTTCAGCGTGCGCTATCAGGCACAGCAATTGCGCTACCGTTTATCCACCTCAAACATGCTGGGACTTCAAGGTCCGCGCGTGGGCTTGATCCCACACCAATTATGGATCGCCAGCGAGGTAGGACGCCGCCATGCACCGCGGGTATTGCTCGCCGATGAAGTGGGCTTAGGCAAAACCATTGAAGCGGGTTTGATTATCCACCAGCAACTGATGACCGGCCGCGCTGAACGGGTACTCATTCTGGTGCCCGATACCCTGCGCCATCAATGGCTGGTCGAAATGCTGCGACGCTTTAACTTGCGTTTTGCAGTATTTGACGAAGACCGCTGTGTCGAAGCCTTCGCTGATCACGATAATCCGTTTTACACCGAGCAGTTAGTGATCTGCTCAATCGACTTGCTGCGTAATAAACGCCGTCTTGAGCAAGCGCTGGATGCGGATTGGGATCTGTTGGTGGTTGACGAAGCGCATCACTTAGAATGGTCTGCCGATAAACCAAGTCGCCCTTATCAAGTCGTCGATGCTTTGTCGCAAGTGATCCCCGGCGTATTGCTGCTAACGGCAACGCCAGATCAACTCGGTCATGAAAGCCATTTCGCGCGTTTGCGTCTGCTGGATCCAAACCGTTTTTACGACTATGACGCCTTTGTGCGTGAAGAGCAGGACTATCGCCAAGTCGCGATGGCCGCCGATGCTATTGCCAGTGGCGCGCGCATTCCCGATGACGTCATTGCCAGCCTGACCGAACTGCTGGCCGAGAACGATATCGTACCTGCCTTAAAGCTGATTCAGGCGGAAGACATCGATAGCGAGCTGCGCGAACAGGCACGCGATGAACTGCTGCAGCAATTGCTCGATCGCCACGGCACCGGTCGCGTACTCTTCCGTAACAGCCGTGCCTCTGTGAAAGGCTTTCCGCAACGTATTTTCCATGCCTATCCGCAAGAGATCCCGTCGCAATACCAAACGGCGTTGCGCGTCAGTGGCATGATGAACCGTAACCTGCCGATTGAGACCCGAGCACGTTTAGTGCTGAGTCCTGAAAAGATCTATCAGCAGTTTGATGAAAATGCCGATGCGTGGTGGAAGTTCGATCCACGCGTCGACTGGCTGATTGATTTCCTGAAAACCCATCGCAGCAAAAAAGTACTGATTATTGCTTCTCAGGCCAACACCGCTTTGGCACTGGAAGAAGCCTTACGTACTCGCGAAGGCATTCTCGCGACTGTATTCCATGAAAACATGTCGATTATCGAACGCGATAAAGCCGGTGCCTTCTTCGCACAAGAGGAAGGTGGCGCTCAGGCGCTAATCTGTTCCGAAATCGGTTCCGAAGGGCGTAACTTCCAGTTCGCCAGCCACTTAGTGCTGTTTGATCTGCCATTGAATCCCGATTTGTTGGAACAACGTATCGGTCGTCTCGATCGTATCGGCCAGCAAAACGATGTGGAAATTCACTTACCTTATCTCAATGGTTCGGCGCAAACCACGCTGCTGCGTTGGTATCACGAAGGTCTGAACGCCTTTGAGTTAACCTGCCCGGGCGGCCATGAACTTTACAAGGCGCACTCTGAGCAACTGATGCAGTTGTTAATCAACGAAGATGACGCCGAACTGACCACCTTGCTGAATCAAACCCACAGCCAATACAAAGCCTTGAAACAAGCGATGGAACAAGGCCGCGATAAGCTGCTGGAGCTCAATTCACATGGTGGCCGTAAAGCCGTAGCCTTGGCGGAAACCCTTGCCGAAATGGACGGCAATACTGATACCATCGGCAGCATTATTCGACTGTGGGATATTTTGGGGATCGACCAAGAAGATCGCGGCGAAAATGCCATGGTGCTGAAGCCGACTGAACATATGATGTTCCCTACCTATCCAGGTCTGCCAGAAGACGGCGTCACAGTGACGTTTGATCGTGATAAAGCGCTGTCACGCGACGATATCGCACTGATCACGCTCGAACATCCGTTGGTGCAAACCGGTATCGATCTGATCACTGGCTCTGAAACCGGTAGCACAGCGGTGGCGTTGTTGAAGAATAAGGCGCTCCCTGCAGGTACTATTTTCCTTGAGATGATCTATATGGCTGACGCCTCAGCGCCAAAATCATCACAATTGTTCCGCTACCTGCCGGCCACCCCGATCCGCGTCTTGCTGGATAAAGACGGCAATAACCTTGGTGCCAAGGTGAATTACGAACAGTGGAATCAACAGCTGAGTCCAGTAAATCGCCATATTGGTAGCAAGCTGGTCAATGCCTCACAAACCCTGTTACATCCGCTGTTAGAAAAAGGCAGCCAACATGCACAAACGGCACTGGAACAGATTGTGGCGCAGGCGCGCACTGAGATGGAAACCAGCCTCAACAGTGAGCTGAATCGCCTTGAAGCATTACAAGCGGTAAACCCTAACATTCGTGATGAAGAATTGGACTATCTGCGTCAGTTGCAAAGTGAATTGGCCAACTATCTGGATAACTGTCAGTTGCAGTTAGATGCTATTCGTCTGGTGTTAGTCAGCCACGTATAACCGATAGCGGTCACGACTCTGCCAACAAAGCCCGCAAAAAGCGGGCTTTGTTTTATTTAGCATCATGCCAAACAGGCCGATAGTTTCTATAATGGAACCGCTTGCAGCCAATTCTCGGCTGCTAAACGTGGCTAAAAAGGTGTGCTGAATGATGAGATGCTGGTTACTCTGCTGCGCGATGTTAGCGCTGCCCGCGATGGCACAAAGCAGCGCTGTAGGCGACCCACAACGTAACACCATTGAAGTTCAAGGCCAGCAAACCACAGTGTTAGTGCAACCTTGGGAAGGCAGAAAGCAACATGGTTCAGTATTGTTACTCCCCTCGTTAGGACAAACGGCGGATGCACCCGGGCTAATTACCTACCTCAGAACCGAGCTGCCATTATCGGGCTGGGCAACATTTAGTGTGTCAGCCCCGCAACGCCCAACAAAGCTCAATTTCACCACCAAAGCGGAAGATGTTAGCAAGGCTGGGGACGGTAAAATCGCCGACACGGGCGCCAAACCAACGCAGCATCGTAGTGCAGATGAATGGCAACAGCTGCGGCAACAACAGCAACGATATCTTGCTGAGCTTATTGAGCAAGTATCGCCCATGATGCAGCAATATCCCGGCGGTTGGGTGTTGATCAGCGAAAATCAAACCGCAGCACTGGTCATGGAAATGATCGCCAACCAACAGCTATCTATGCCTAATCTGTTGGTGGTCATCAATCCTTACTCCGCCGATAGTCAGCAAAACCGCCAGTTAGCCGATCAGTATGGTTTGTTTGCGATGCCAGTGCTGGATATTCAGTCGCCGGATGGTTCGCCACAGTCTCTTGCCACCGTGGCACAGCGGCAACTGAAAATCGCGGCATTGGTCGCAAAGCAGTCGCGTCAACAACAGCTGTCACTCAACTTGTCACAACCCACGGCTTATGCTGAATGTCTCAATATCATCAAAGGGATGTCGCTCACGACGGTACACTAAAAGGACTGTTACACTGCTCAATCAGGATAATTAAGCGGTCTTCAACAATTGCTTGCTAGCCTTTGCCGACGTAATCCCAAATTTATTCTTATACTTAAAGCCTCGCGGGCCAATCTTGTTGGCCACTCAGGAATTTGCCACATGGAGAGCCGCTGTTTATGACCATTCCGGTGCTGATATGCGATGACTCAGCGTTAGCGCGCAAACAGATGGCGCGCACCCTACCCAAAGAATGGGATGTCGAAGTGACCTATGCCACCAATGGTGCTGAAGGGATAGAAGCGATCAAAGCGGGCAAAGGCGAAATCGTGTTTCTCGATCTGAACATGCCGGTGATGGATGGTTATGAAGTGCTGCGTACCGTACAACAACATGACCTGCCGGCAATGATCATCGTGGTATCTGGCGATATTCAAATCCAAGCTCATCAGCGGGTGAAAGCGCTTGGTGCGCTCGACTTTATTCAAAAACCGGTCAGCGCAGGCGCGATTACCAATATCTTGGAAGAATACGGCATTCTGACCTTAGCACTGAAAGAGCAGCCTGCCAGTAATGACAACCCGATGCTCAAAGTGGATTTGCGCGATGCCTGCCAAGAAGTGGCTAACGTCGCCATGGGACGCGCCGCCGATCTGCTGTCGAAGCTGTTAGATGTATTCGTGCTGCTGCCCATTCCCAACGTCAATGTGCTCGAAGTGAGTGAGTTGACCATGGCGCTGAAAGCGACTGAGAGTGAGTCGAAAATTTCCGCCTTGTGCCAAGGATTTATCGGCGCTGGTATCGCTGGAGAAGCGTTATTGCTGTTTCACGACAGCAGCTTTGCCGATATGGCCAAGTTAATGAATATGAGTAATCCGGAAAATCCTAACACTGAAATTGAAGTGATGATGGATACCGGCAATGTGCTAATAGGCGCTTTTCTCAATGGCATTTCAGCGCAACTCGATATGCATTTCAGCCAATCGCATCCGGTCGTACTAGGCAGGCATTGCACCGTTAATGATCTTATTCACGATAACTCTGGTCGCTGGAACCGTACCTTGGCGATGGAGATCAACTATCAAATTGAAGGCCACAATGTAGAGTGCGATTTACTACTACTGTTCACCGAAGACTCCATGCCGACACTGGAGTTCAAGTTAGGCTATTTAATGGAGTAAGGGCGGCAAACACACAATGAGTAAAGTAGACGACCTCAACGCGATGAATGAACTTCATTGGCTAATCGATATGGTGCAAACCATTGAAGTTGGCCTAGTGGTGCTTGACCGCCAATACAATATTCAGTTGTGGAATGGTTTTATGGAAAACCACAGCGGTATTTCACCCAATGATATTAAAGGCTCCAATCTATTTGACCGTTTTGATGATCTGCCAGCGACTTGGCTTAAGCAGAAAATGGAATCTGTCTTTCTGTTAAATAATCAGGCTTTTATTAGTTGGGAACAACGTCCTTACGTGTTCAAATTCCGCAACTACCGTCCCATCACCGGACGGGCCGAATTTATGTTTCAAAACATTACCTTACTGCCACTATCATCGCTGACGGGACAAATCACCCACCTGAGTATGATTGTGTATGACGTTACCGATGTGGCGATTAACAAGATGCAACTCGATAACGCAACAGACAAACTACAGCTGCATAATCAAACCGACGCCTTAACCTTGCTGCTTAACCGCCGCTATTGGCTACAAAATGCGGTGCAGGAATTTGAGCGCTTTAACCGTTATTGCGAGCCGGTCAGTATGCTATTGATCGATTTAGATCATCTGAAACAGATCAATGAAACTTATGGCCATATTGCTGGCGACCGCGCTATTCAACACGTTGCCCATGTGATGAAAAAGAACTTGCGGACCACAGATATTGGCGGTCGCTATGGCGGTGAAACCTTAGGTATCATTTTGAATCATAGCTCAGCAACTGAAAGTGCCATTCAGGCAGAGCGTGTTAGAGCGGAAATTGAAGCCGCCGAATTTACCTATAACAGCCGAAAAATAAAAGTCACGGTCAGCATCGGTATTTGCGAATTAACGGAAGAGCTGCAAAGCCCAGATAAATGGTTGGATAAAACCGATGAAGCATTGGCACTGGCAAAAGTATCAGGCAGAAACTGCATTAAGGCCATAGGAACTCAGCTGTAAAGATACAGCGTTACCAAAGCAAAAAACCACTCAAAGATGAGTGGTTTTTATGGGGAAAACTGCAAACACCTAGCCGCTAATGCGCTCGACTTGTCCACCAAGGCCGCTAAACTTGGCCTCAATGTGCTCATAGCCTCGGTCGAGATGGTAAATACGGTCAACCACAGTCACGCCTTCTGCCATCAAGCCAGCAATCACCAAACTTGCCGACGCACGTAAGTCTGTCGCCATCACCTGCGCACCATTGAGAAACTCTTTGCCGTGAATAATACAGGTGTTGCCTTCAAGCTCCATATTGCTGCCCATACGGATAAGCTCTGGCACATGCATAAAACGGTTTTCAAAAATCGTTTCGGTTACGCGTCCGGTACCTTCAGCCAATGCGTTTAACACACAGAACTGTGCTTGCATATCCGTAGGAAACCCTGGATAAGGCATGGTCTTGATGCTGATGGATTTTGGACGGTTGCCCTTCATATCGAGTTCAATCCAGTCATCACCGACAGTGATGTCAGCCCCAGCTTCTTCCAGCTTAGCCAATACCGCTTCGAGCGACTTAGGATCGGCATCCAAACAACGAATACGACCGCGAGTGACGGCTGCCGCGACGAGGAACGAACCGGTTTCAATCCGATCTGGCATGACGCGATAATGGCAACCGTTAAGTTTTTCGACCCCTTGGATCTTCAACGTTGCCGAACCAATACCTTCAATTTTAGCGCCCATGGCAACCAAACAGTTGGCTAAATCGACAACTTCAGGCTCTCGCGCCGCATTTTCAATAATGGTTTCGCCTTCCGCCAACACCGCCGCCATCAGCAGGTTTTCGGTAGCCCCGACACTCACCATATCCATAAAGATATGAGCACCTTGCAAGCGACCATCAATGCGCGCTTTAACGTAGCCTTCTTTGACCTCGATATTCGCGCCCATCAATTCCAAACCGTGCAAGTGCAGGTTGACAGGACGAGCACCAATAGCACAACCACCGGGCAATGACACATCGGCCTTACCAAACCGTGCCAACAATGGTCCCAAGATCAAGATCGAGGCACGCATGGTTTTCACTAATTCGTAGGGCGCACAAAACTCGTTAATAGTGCTCGCATCAATGCTGACATTGCCTTGACCGTCTGCGTCAACTTTAGCCCCCAGACAAGCAATCAATTTACACGAGGTGGAGACATCACGCAGATTAGGCACATTGGAGAGGATAAAAGGCTCATCGGTCAGCACGCCTGCCATCAGAATCGGCAGAGCCGCATTTTTTGCTCCAGAAATAACCACGCTACCGGCGAGCGCACCGCTCGCCTGGATTTTTAACTTGTCCACAAAGGCTCCCTTCTAGGGCATGTTGAAGATTTTTTCCCGCTGCCACTGTTCGGGAGTGAAGGTTTTGATACTCAGTGCGTGTAACTCACCACTGGTAATGCGATCCATTAAAGGCGCGTAAATAGCCTGTTGTTGCTTAATTTTGCTCATGCCATCGAAGCACTCGCCTACCGCTACAATCTTAAAATGGGTACCTTCCGCCGTCACGTAGACTTCGGCTAGGTTCAGCGCCTGCTGAAGCAGTTGTTCTATCTCTTTGGTATCCATTGGAATTAACCTTGTTCGCTGACGTTACTCTGTAAAAAAGGCTTCTAAATCGTATAACGAAACCAGTTTTTTTACCTGTTCAGAGGGTGCTTTCAGTACCAGTGTTCCTTTTGCCTGGCTCAGCAACTCCATCAAAAACGCCATCCCGGCGCTATCAACATATTCCAGCGCGCTGAGATCGAGCACTTGAATATTGTCCGCCACTAAGCTTTGGCGTTGAGGCCAGAGGTCTTTGACATCCTGCTGGCTCAAGCGCCCCATCAAACGACAAGTGTTACCCTGCGGTTCAAATTGCATTACAGCGCGTCCTTACCTTTAGGGCCGTTCATATCGATAGCGGTATTAGCTTTTTCTTTCAACATGCTAATCACTTCATCAATACCTTTAGAGCGGATCAGACCGGTAATTTCAGTTTGTTTTGAATTTAACAAACTGATGCCTTCTGCCACTAGGTCAAACGCTTTCCACGTATCATCGTTTTGACGACGCGCTTTAAACTGTAGCTTAATCGGCGGACGGCCATTTTCCACAATTTGTACTGGCACTTCCACTATCTTCTCACCGGCAAAATCGCTGGCGTGGCCAAATTCCACTTTCTGATCTGTGTATTCAGTAAATGCCTGAGCATAGGTAGACACCAGATAACCTTCAAATGCCGCGCTAAATTCATCGCGCTGCTCTTTAGTGGTTTGACGCAAATAAGTCCCTAATACTTTGTATGACGCATAACGGCTATCAATGTAAGGCAGCATCTCTTCTGTCACGATGACTTTTAGATGGTTAGGGTCTTTCTTGATCAGTGCCTTATCATGTTCAAAACGAGCAAAGGTGTGATCCGCTACATCTTTGATCATGACATATGGGTCTTTGTAATCTTTATGCTCTGTCGCAACGGCTTGCGTTGTCACAGTCGCTGCTAAGCTGAACAACAGCGCAGATATAAACTTCTTCATTTTCTACTCCTACTTATCCTTGCTGCTATAGAGGAATTGACCGATAAGGTCCTCTAGCACCATGGCAGAATGCGTATCATCGATGCGATCACCATCTTTCAGTATGGAGATACCGTCATCCATAAAACCAGGGGTTAGCCCAAGATATTGCTCACCCAACAAACCAGATGTCAGTACAGACACAGAACTGGTTTCTGGAAATTTGTCGTACTGCTTGTCCATTGTCATGGTGACCACGGGTTCGAGTTTTTCAGGATCTAAACTGATGGCGCTTACACGCCCCACGACCACACCACCAACTTTCACTGGCGAACGCACTTTGAGTCCACCGATATTGGTAAACTCGGCTCTGAGCGTATATGTATCGCTACTGGTACTTACGTCCACATTGGCTACCTTGTAAACCAATGCCAAAAAGGCCAACAGCCCAGCCAGCAAGAACAAACCAACCAGCAACTCTATCTTTTTAGTCACCATAATCCGTTACCAATCACTTATCTTTATCAAAGGTGAACGCATCGTTTGGCTTAACCAAACATCAATGCGGTCAACAGAAAATCCAAGGCTAAAACAGCCAAACTCGATTGCACCACTGTTTGCGTGGTCGCGCGACTAATCCCTTCTGGATTAGGGGTTGAATGGTAGCCGCGATATAACGAAATCCACGTCACCACCCAAGCAAATACCACGCTTTTAATCAAACAGTTCACAATATCCTGACGCCACTCAACGGCCGCTTGTAAAATTGACCAGAATGCACCGTCATCAATACCTTTCCACGACACACCAACCAAATAGCCGCCATAAACCCCGACAGCAACAAACATCAGTGACAGCAACGGCATACTGATAAGACCGGCCCAGAAACGTGGGGCGATGACTTGCCTTAGCGGGTCAACGGCCATCATCTCCAAGCTTGATAGCTGCTCGGTGCTTTTCATCAAGCCCAGTTCTGCGGTTAATGCCGACCCGGCACGGCCAGCAAAGAGCAACGCGGTCACTACCGGCCCTAATTCACGCAGCAGACTAAGCGCCACTAATGGTCCCAAGCTTTGCTCAGTACCAAAGTCCACAAGGATAGTGTAGCCCTGCAGCGCCAGTACCATGCCGATGAACAGGCCTGAGACCACCACAATAATCATTGACTGCACACCCACCACATAGATCTGCTTGATCAGCAGCGGCGTCCCCTTTTTCACTCGTGGCACCTGTACTAACGCGCCCCATAGCATAATGCCGGCTTGTCCCATCCCTCGGACGAGATTAATCGCGCGGGCGCCCAGCGCAGTTATCGAATCAATCATGTGCACCCAACAGCTCCTCTTTATATGCATCCGCAGGGAAATGGAATGGCACAGGGCCATCAGGCTCACCATCGATAAACTGACGTAACTGCGGATTATCTGACTGGCGCAACTGCTGCGGCGTACCATGTGCGATAATACGCTGTTCAGCTATCACATAGACATAATCAGCAATACTGAGCACTTCCGACACATCGTGCGACACGACAACGGATGTCAGCGACAACGCATCAGACAAATCTTTAATCAGCTTAACCAAAACCCCCATCGAGATTGGGTCTTGGCCGGTAAAGGGTTCATCGTAAAGCACCATTTCTGGTTCTAGGGCAATGGCGCGAGCAAGAGCTGCGCGGCGTTGCATCCCACCAGATAATTCGCTCGGCATTAATTGTGCGGCACCGCGTAAACCAACGGCTTGCAGCTTCATTAACACAATACGACGAATAATGGCTTCGGGCAGTTCCGAATGTTCTCTGAGGGCAAACGCTACGTTGTCAAAGACATTCATATCCGTGAATAGCGCTCCACTTTGGAACAACATGCTCATCCGCTTACGCGCTTCAAATAACGCATTGCGACTCAATTTATGGATATTTTGTCCGTCAAACAGCACTTCCCCTTTATCAGGGGTTAACTGGCCACCGATCAATTTCAGTAGGGTCGTTTTACCAATGCCGCTCGGCCCCATGATTGCAGTCACTTTGCCTTTGGGGATCTTGAGACTAATATCGTCGTAAATCACCCGCGAGCCTCGACTGAAACGGAGGTTGTTGACTTCGACCAATGCGGTCTGTTCTTGGCTCATGTCTGAATCCGTTTGAAAATCCTGAACAGGAATTTTGAAATTGGCGTCACTCTTCTGCAGTGTAGCGCGAGATGAATGATTCCATTCCCTTTCATCCCAACTTAGCTGCATGCTAGCAACTGATCTCTGAACTTCGCCTGAATGGTCGAATGACCAAAAAGACGCTCATCTGTGGGCAAAGAATTGTACGCAATTTAGTTGTTGCAAACAACTGATGCCCCAAAGCCGGGCCTCTGCTCTTTTCATTTAAAGCAAATGCAGCGACAATGCTGTGAATTTCAGAAAAGTCGATTTAACTTGAGTAGCATCATCTGTGTTTTGTGCAGCATAATCCTTGCGCCATAACAATATCTAATAGAAAAAATCGACTATAATCATGCAATTATTTAACTATTCCTGATGTTAGCGGCAAAGGTACTGATGATAACATCGAGGTTATCGCTGGCGCGTATTCAGAGTGATGTACATTGCAATGCTGATTGGAATTGTTTCATTCAGAAAGAATTAATATCCAAAATGCACCTCATTGTTGCATTTATTAAACCAATAGGCAGTGGTGGTTTAAGTTGTTAGCTGTATTGTAACGATTTGCTACTCCTAGTAGCCAAACAACCTAAGCGCCATGGCCAAGAAAGAGTTAGCTGCAGTAGCAAAAATACGATAGCTGCATTGGACGAGTAAAGACTATGACAGATGCAAGTCAACTGCGTCATTGGGGGCGCAAGGTTATCGATATTGAAAAGCAGGCGTTAGAACATCTGTATCAATATGTCGATTCAGATGAATTCGCCAGCGCCTGCCAGATGATCCTGCAATGTGCAGGCAAAGTAGTGGTCATGGGCATGGGTAAGTCCGGCCATGTTGGCAACAAAATTTCCGCCACACTCTCAAGTACCGGCACACCCTCTTTTTTTGTGCATCCAGGTGAAGCCAGTCATGGTGATCTGGGCGTACTCAGTGAAAATGATATCGTGTTGACTATCTCCAATTCGGGGGAGTCTCACGAAATATTGACCTTGATGCCAGTCATTAAACGGCAAGGCATTCCGGTCATTGCCATGACCGGAAATCCCGAATCCACCATGGCCAAGCATTCGCAGTTGCATCTTTGCATAAAGGTGCTGGAAGAGGCTTGTCCACTGGGATTGGCGCCAACATCCAGTACCACCGCGACGCTGGTGATGGGAGATGCCTTAGCCATTGCGCTTTTACAGGCGAAAGGCTTTACTAAAGATGACTTTGCGATGTCACATCCAGGTGGCGCGCTCGGACGTAAATTGCTGCTGAAGGTCTGCGATATCATGCATAAAGGTGACGATACGCCGATCGTACGCGACAATATTAGTATCACTGAAGCCTTGTACGAGATTTCCCGTAAAGGCCTTGGCATGACAGCCATTGTCAACGAACAGCAGCAGTTAGTCGGTATCTTCACCGATGGTGATTTACGCCGTGTCATTGATGCAGAAGTAAATCTACGTCAGACCTTAATTTCCGAGGTGATGACGCGTAACTGTACCTCCGTCAGCGATTCAATTTTGGCGGCAGAAGCACTGAAAATCATGGATGATCGCAGCATCAATGGCCTGATTGTGGTGGATAAACAACAGCAGCCTATTGGAGCACTCAATATGCTTGATTTAGTCAATGCGGGGGTAATGTGACACAACATCCAACCTTTTACGGTCCAGTTGATGCTGAAGTTTGGCAAAAGGCACGGCAGATCCGCTTGTTGATCTGCGACGTTGATGGTGTGTTCTCTGACGGCCGCATCTATATTGGAAATCAGGGTGAGGAATTAAAAGCATTCCACACTCGTGACGGCTACGGTATTAAAGCACTGCAATCGAGCGGCATTCATGTTGCGGTGATCACTGGCCGCAAATCGCAAATTGTTGAACGTCGCATGACTGCCTTGGGCGTGCAGCATATTTACCAAGGAATCGACAACAAACTCGAACCATTTAACGAGTTGCTGAACATCTATCAGATCGCGCCAGAGCAGGTCGCCTATATCGGCGACGATATGGTTGACCTGCCAGTAATGCAGCAAGTCGGCTTAGGCGTTTGTGTGGCGGATGGCCACCCACAAGTGAAAAAACAAGCCGATATGGTCACAACCATTAACGGTGGCTTTGGTGCGGTGCGAGAACTTGCAGATCTGCTTTTGCTCAGCCAAAATCTGCTCGCGAGTGCCCATGGAATGAGTATATGAACCGCGTAACGTTGGCCATCATCGCCTTTTTTGCTGCTGCCATTGTGTTGTACTGGCAAGTACAAACCAAGCGCAATAATGAGCAGCCTACGGTTGTAAGTACTGAGGCTCAGCCCGACTACGTTGCTGACAATCTGAAAAGCGTGAGCTTTGATGAAAATGGCAAAATTGCTACCCGCGTTTCTGCCACTCATATGGAGCACTTCGCTGATACTGACACCACAGTATTTGAGCAACCGATTTACCATATCTACCCCGATAATGGTGATGCCCAATGGAAGATGTCTGCTGAGCAAGGACAACTCAATCGCACACAGCATAAGGTTGTGCTGCAAAATAATGTTATGATTGACGCCATTACACCGGATGATCCAATCCGCTCATTAACGACGCAATATCTAGAATTAGATGTGTCGACCATGATTATGACCTCGCAAGAGCAGGTTTTTATGAAAGGCAGCGGATTTCACGCATCTGGTATTGGACTTTACGCCGATTTAAACGCCCAGCAGTTGAAACTGTTGAGTGACATTAAAGGTACCTATGAGAGCAAATAAAATTCTTCTGGCCGCATTACTCGGCGCCACCAGTCTGATGGCTACCGCTGCGAACATCGATTTATTGCAAGAGGTGAAGATTAAAGCCGCGACACAGTTTGCTGATCTCAAAAACAAACGTGTGGTATACGGTGGCCCGGTGGTGGTGACCCAAGGTTTGCTCACACTCAACGCTGACGAACTAAGCGCTTCTTCACCAGAAAAAGATGAGGACCGCATTCTCATCGCTAAGGGCGCACCCGCAACCTTTACCCAAAAGCAGGAAGATGGCTCCCTCACAACCGCCAGAGCGAGCGAAATTCAGTTTAATATCAATCAACGAGTGCTCACACTGATTGGTAACGCTAAGGTGGAACAAGGCGGCAGTATGTCGTCAGCGGACAAAATTATCTACGATCTGAACAAGCAACAACTGCAAGCAATTGGCAGTGGTCAAGAGCAGGTCACCACAGTGATTCGACCGGATAATTTGCCGAAAGAACCAACCACACCAAAATCCGAACAGGAGCAGCCATGACCAGCGTTTTAAAAGCGACCAATCTGGCTAAAAGCTATAAAAAACGTTCGGTGGTGAAAGATGTAAGTCTGCAGGTAAATACCGGGCAGATTGTTGGCTTACTGGGCCCAAACGGCGCGGGTAAAACTACCACCTTTTACATGGTGGTGGGATTAGTACAGAGCGACAACGGGCGTATCTATATTGACGAAGACGATTTGACGCTCGACCCGATGCATCTGCGAGCCCGCAAAGGGATTGGCTACCTGCCACAAGAAGCAAGTATTTTCCGCAAGCTTTCAGTCCGCGATAACATCATGGCGGTCCTGCAAGTACGCAAAGGACTAAGCAATGATGAGCGGGAAACCATTCTCGAACAGTTGCTAGAAGAGTTTCATATCACCCATATTCGGGACAGTCTTGGCATGGCGCTTTCAGGTGGTGAACGCCGCCGAGTGGAAATTGCTCGCGCACTCGCCGCTGATCCGAAATTTATTCTGCTGGATGAGCCGTTCGCGGGTGTTGACCCAATTTCTGTTATCGACATCAAGAAAATTATTGAACAATTGAAGTCTAGAGGCCTTGGCGTATTGATTACTGATCATAACGTGCGCGAAACTCTAGATGTGTGCGAGCACGCTTATATCGTTAGCCATGGACAGCTTATTGCTGAAGGGACACCAGCCGAAATCCTCGACAACCAACAAGTTCGCGCTGTGTACTTAGGGGAACAATTCAGGCTATAGTAGCTCATTGGGAGCAAAAACATATTATAAAACAATCGCCTCCTAGCGATTGTTTTACGGCATTAATTTGGGGATTAGCAGTCAACCATGAAAGCGTCACTTCAGCTTAAGCTGGGTCAGCAATTAACTATGACACCGCAACTGCAGCAGGCCATTCGTCTACTGCAGCTGTCATCGCTTGAGTTGCAGCAAGAAATCCAACAGGCGCTAGACTCCAACCCTATGTTGGAAGTCAACGAAGATGCCGATTCTAACGACAACAGCCTAGACGCTGACAACAACGACACAGAACAAGCATCAGCCAATGAGGTCGAAGATAGCTCGTCGGTAGAAACCAGCGATGCGCTCAATAATCAGGAGCTGCCTGAAGAGCTGCCGATGGACACCACTTGGGATGAAGTCTTTACTGCCGCACCTACGGGGTCTTCTGGTGCCATCCGTGATGATGATATGCCATTTCAGGGCGAAACCAGCGAAGGTCTGCATGAGCATCTTGAATGGCAGAAGAATCTGACGCCATTTTCAGAAACTGATGAAGCCATTGCGACCGCCATTATCGAAGCAATCGACGAACGCGGTTATCTCACCCAATCAGCAGAAGAGATTCTCGAAGCACTCGGCTTAGATGACGTTGAAGTTGATGAAGTTGAAGCGGTGTTGAAACGTATTCAGCACTTTGATCCTGTCGGTGTGGCCGCGCGCGATCTACGAGAATGTTTGCTGATCCAACTCTCACAGTTCAGCGATGATGTGCCCGACTTAGCTAATGCTCGGATGTTGATCGATGAATATCTCGATCTTATTGCCGCCAAAGATTACCGCACCTTAATGCGTAAAACTCGACTGAAAGAAGATGAGTTACGTGATGCAATCAATCTTATTCAAACACTCAACCCTCGCCCAGGGTTAGTGATTCAGGAATCTGAGGACGAATATGTCATTCCTGATGTGACGGTGTGGAAGAAAAACGGCCGCTGGGTCGTAGAACTCAATCCTGACTGCATGCCGAAGATCAGCATCAATCAGCAGTATGCCACCATGGCACGTAGCGTTCGTAGCCAGTCAGATAGCCAATTCATTCGTGGTCATCTGCAAGAGGCCAAATGGTTTATCAAGAGTCTTGAAAGCCGCAATGATACCCTGCTGAAAGTGGCCAATTGCATTGTGCAATTCCAACAAGGTTTCTTCGAATATGGTGAAGAAGCGATGAAGCCTATGGTACTCAATGATATTGCCGAAGCGGTGGAGATGCATGAATCGACCATTTCAAGGGTTACCACGCAGAAGTATATGCATACACCTCGCGGTATTTTTGAGCTGAAATATTTCTTCTCTAGCCACGTTGGTACTGACGATGGTGGGGAATGTTCATCGACCGCGATTCGTGCTTTCATTAAGAAGCTGGTCGCTGCCGAGAACCCTAAAAAGCCATTGAGCGATAGCAAAATGGCGCAACTACTTGCAGAGCAAGGGATTAACGTAGCCAGACGTACAATTGCCAAATATCGGGAAGCAATGCTTATTCCGCCATCAAATCAGCGGAAAAGCCTTTAATATGCCGAAACGCAGAGGAGTCATCTATGCAAATTAATCTTGCCGGAAAACATCTCGAGATAACCGATTCTCTGCGTCATTACGTTGATAGTAAATTTGCCAAACTTGAACGTCATTTCGAACAGATCAATAATGTCCACATTGTTCTGACTGTTGAAAAAGCACTACAGATAGCAGAAGCCAAGCTAAACCTTTCAGGCGGCGAAGTTTTTGCGACCTCTCAACATGACGACATGTACGCCGCCATTGACATCCTGATTGATAAACTGGATCGTCAGGTCATTAAACACAAAGAAAAGCTGACAAAATATTAACGATGGAACTTAGTACCATCCTGCGGCCGGAATGTACCACCTGTGCCACTCCGGGCAGTAAGAAAAAGGTACTGGAGCTCATCAGCGATCTCGCAGCAGCCCAGTATCCCAACCTATCCTCCCAAGCCATTTTTGAAAGTCTGTTGGCGCGGGAACGTATGGGCAGTACAGGTATCGGTAACGGTATTGCGATCCCTCACGGGCGTTTACCTGATATCGACACACCCGTTGCTGTGCTGATTAAGTGTGAAGAGGCTATCGCCTTTGACGCTATTGATAATCAGCCAGTTGATATCCTATTTGCGCTGATTGTGCCCGCTGATCAGTGCCAGCAACATCTCAGTACACTCTCTGCCATGGCAGAGAAGCTGAGTGATAAGCAAGTGCTCAAACAGTTGCGTAAAGCCGCAGATGAGCAGGAGCTGTATCAGGTGATAACGGCATGAAGTTGGCAATAGTCTCAGGTCGCTCAGGCTCAGGAAAATCTGTCGCCCTGAGAGTATTGGAAGATCTGGGTTACTATTGCGTTGATAATCTGCCTCTGCAGATGATTGGCGACTTGTTGTTGAATTTGCGGGGTAGTAACGAACTGGTAGCGATTAGCGTTGACGTACGCAACCTGCCCAACCAAGACAAGCTATTAGAAAGCCAGTTAGCTAAACTCCCCGAAAATACCGAAGTTATCAGCTTTTTTCTCAATGCTTCAGATAAGGTGCTCATTAAGCGCTACAGCGAAACCCGCCGTTTACACCCCCTGTCGAAACAACACAAATCACTCAAAGAAGCCATCGAAGAAGAAGGCGAGCTGCTAGAACCGATTTCACAGCTGATGGATCATTATATCGATACATCATCAGCCAATATTTATGAACTTAGTGATATGGTGCGCGAGATTTTACTCGGCACCTCATCCAAAGAGCTGGTGATCAACTTTGAATCGTTCGGGTTTAAGCATGGCCTGCCCGCAGAAGCCGACTTTATCTTTGATGTCAGGTTTCTGCCTAACCCTCACTGGGAAGTGAACCTACGCCCCTATACCGGTCTCGACGAACCCGTACAACAGTTTCTTTCTCGTCAGCCGCTGGTGAACAAGCTCATCTGGCAGATTGAGAACTTGTTCGAAACTTGGTTACCACATCTCGAGCGTAATAATCGTAGCTACTTAACCATTGCGATCGGTTGTACTGGTGGGCAACATCGTTCCGTGTATGTTGCCGAACAACTTGCACGACGCTTTAATACCGGAAAACACCGAGTCCAAGCAAAACACCGGGAGCTACAAAGTGGCAAAAGTTGAACGCGAAATTGAGATCATCAATAAATTAGGATTGCATGCGCGCGCCGCCACCAAACTTGCCGTATTAGCCAATGCTTTTGATGCCAACGTCACTATCATTCAGGGGAATAAAAAGGCCTCAGCTGCCAGCGTACTCGGCCTACTGATGCTGGAAACGGGGATGGGGAAAACCATCACACTCAGTGCCGATGGACCAGAAGCAGAACAAGCGTTAGATGCTATCTGCAAACTTATCAACGCGAGGTTTGACGAAGCGAGTTAAGCCATTCTGGCGACTATTGGTGCCCCTTTGCTCATGAGTACAGAAACACATTCATGTTCTGTCACCATAAGGTATTCATTGGGTTGCTGATGCACTGAAGACATAAAGCCACTGCGTGAGCTTTCCTGCTCAAACCAGCCACCAGCAGAGATCTGGAATAACCAACCATTGGACAGGCTACAAACGGTCCAGAACTCTGCTAAGTCGCTTTGATCCAATAATCGACAACCGATGACGTTGGGGAAATAAACACTCACATTGTGTTGATCAACAGATAACGCGACATCCAAACTGCCCGCTCCGTAGGTCAACGCACGCAGCTGGACACTATTTCCCTGACAATCGTGACTGACCGCCACGCCTTCGATTTTGATCATATCCTGCAGCAGCTCCTTATTTGAAAGGATTACTGAGGTAACGGCGTCAGAATAATTTCTACACGGCGATTCTGAGCACGTCCCTGAGCGGTGTCGTTTGATGCAATCGGCTGGTTCTCGCCGGCACCTTGAGTGACCACACGTTGGCCTGCAACACCTTTACTGATGAGGTAACTTCCCACAGCAGAGGCACGTACCTGAGATAGACGCATGTTATAAGAAGCGCTACCGGTACTGTCCGTATGCCCAATAACATTGAGCTGGGTTTTACTATATTCATTAACCACCAGCACCACGCTATCTAACACTGACATAGCACGGTTGCTCAAATTTGAACTATCTACGCCAAATGTCAGCTCATTGGGCATATTGAGCACGATAGTGTCACCATTGCGAGTCACCCCCACGCCGGTTGCATCAAGCTGTTGGCGTAATTTTGCCTCTTGCACATCCATGTAATAACCAATACCGCCACCAACAGCTGCACCAGATGCCGCACCTATCAATGCCCCTTTACCACGATCATGTTTACTTGACGTTGCCACACCAATAGCCGCACCGGCCACAGCGCCAATCAGCGCTCCGGTTGATGACTTCGCAGTCTGCTCTTCTTTAGTGTAGGGATTTACCGTGGTACAACCGGCGGCCATTGTTGCGACTACGACAGTTGCTAGCAGTTTTTTAGAAATCGGCATCACATCGCCTCCTTGTCTTATTTAATATTCGCGATGAACTAACCCTCAGTATATCTTGAGGAAATTAACTCACAACTAATGAATGATTGCTTCCTTTTAGTTTATCACCCAAATTCAGCCTTGATTCAGTAATAGCATCTTCGCTACACCTCTATGCCGTATCGCATTGTAACTTTCTTCCGAAGCAGTGCATCCACACGCACCATTTTGGTTCAACGTGCACACCGATGGATCCTATCGAATTTAATCGATTTCTACCTAATTTCACTTACCCACTGTTTTTATTGAAAAAATATTCCAATAAAAAATTGGCACAGTTCTTACATATAACCAAAGTAGTAGACCACTACGACGAGGAGGAAAGAATGAAACGTTTCTTCGTATTCTTGACAGACTGTCGACAGTGTTGGAGCGAGCTTCAGCACTTGGGCATCAGCCAGTGGGATGTAGATTAAGCATCATAGATTTTATTTTCAGGGTCAATAGCAGGAGGAACGTATGATTGATGCAGGCATTAAAGCTAAAGCAATGAGCGATCTCTCCCATGGCAAATTACATTTTGACGTTGCTCGTCGATATGGATTACCAACTAAGACGCTATTCGTTTGGTCGGCTGAAGCAGACACTGATATTAAAGAAAAAGGCTTTGCTGCATTGATGTCATCGTTAAAACGTTTGATGTCGGTGTGAGCTAACGATTTAGGCAAGATTGAACTGAACCTTGTGTTATCGCCCCCAACGATAGATGAAAGTGTGCTCCCCAAATTCGCGCTTCTCTAGGTTTAATCTTGTCATTTTTATTCAAGGTCAGTAGCGGGACGCTGCAGACCATAGGTAGTAAACAGCATGCTGTCGCTACCAAGTAAGTTTCGACTTGGGTGGGCTGAACACCTTGTTATCGCCCCCAACGATAGAAAATGTGCCTAAAAATACAATATTGCGCTAATTCTAGGTTCACTTAGGTCGTCTTTTATTCAGGAAGAAAGTTGTTAGCGGCAGGACGGTCGCTAAATCACAAGGAAAAACAAGGAAGGGAAAAGCAGCAGATCACATGCTAGGCAAAGATTAACAATTAAATAGTGATCTGCTGAAGTTTCGACAGAGGTGGGCAAATCATTTAAATCGCCCCCACGATAAAAATGAGCCCGACGACAATAATAAATCGCTACATTCGTTTGTCCATCTCTGTCATTTTATTCTGAGTTAATTGCTTACATTATGTGAACTTGTTCAAATAGATGTAGACAAAATGTCTCATTTCAAAGCGCTTTTTCAAAACGCCTTTATTTCCAAGCTCTGGTCATTTCACGCTTTCCTAACGCTCCTGGATGTGCCCTCACGCTAAACCCTGCAGCTTTTAAATGGCGTTTAAACTGCCCATTAGCACAATAAGATACCAACATGCCATCAGGCTTTAATAAGGCGAAACATTTTTGGAAATTCGCTAAGCTCCAGACGTCGGGCTGTTTGCTTGGTGCAAATGCGTCAAAGTAAATGAGGTCGAATGATGCTGGACATCCCTCAAATTGCTCAAGAGCAACCACACGTTTTTCTATAGCAAACTGCTGACTCAGCCGAACCTGTGTATTCCAAGCCGCTTGGTGAATCGCATCAAACAAACTGAAGTAGCGTGTAGGTAACAACGCGGGGTAATTGAGCTGCTGCGCGAGTTGCGCGGTGATGGGAAACGGCTCTAGTGACACATAATGCACTTGCGGAATATCACCAGCCCTCTGTGCCGTCAGCTCATCTAAATAGCCTAAGGTCATTAATGCGTTTAGCCCTGCGCCAAAGCCCACTTCCAGAATATTGAGTTGCTGTGTAATGTGCGGCAGCACTACTGCGAAGCCGGATTCAATAAAGACGTAGCGCGCCTCCGCCAGCGCACCACGATTGGAATGATATGTTTCATCTAACTCGGCATTATATAGCGTGTGCGAACCGTCCTCAGTCAACTGCAATGAAACCTGATCCATGATGTACTACTTTCCATGTTGTGTTTTCACCTGTAAGGCGGCACCAACGCTTTCGTCATCAACCGCCTTACGACGCGGATATTCTGCGCTCAGGAGGCTTTCGCAGCAACACGATCATCACCAACATCAACACACATAAGAACATCATCATTCTAAAATCCTGCAGATAGCCCAATACGCTGGCTTGAAAGCTCACTTGGGCATTCACGTTGGCGAGTCCTGTCACGCTATCCAAACTTAACGCGCCTCGACTCACAGCCTCCTGCAAAGGCCGACTAAAAGGTTGGATATACTCAGAAAACACTTGATGGTTGATTTGTAGTCGGTGCGATAAGAACGTGGTGACAGCAGAAATGCCAATACTGCTACCAATATTGCGCAGCAGGCTATAAAGCGCGGTTGCTTCGTTGCGGTACTGCGCAGGTAACGTCGAGAAGGTTAAGGTAGATAACGGCACAAACACTAAGCCCATCCCAAATCCTTGCACAATGCCTGTATGAATAATTTCCCACTTAGACACGTCGACAGAGAACAATGTCATTTCCCACAACGAGAAAATCATCAATATCAGTCCGGCGACAATTAAGTAACGCACATCAACTTTGGATGCGAGTTTCCCCACCAGCATCATCCCCGCCATGGTGCCAAAGCCTCGCGGCGTTAGCAGTAAGCCAACATCAATTACCGGATAGCCCATCAAACTTTGCAAAAATGGCGGTAACAGTGCCATGGTTGCCAATAAAATCACGCCAATAAGAAACACAAACAATAGCCCGATAACAAAATTTCGGTCTTTAAACATCTGCGGTTCAAGAAAAGGATGTTTGGCTGTCATGGTATGAACAAGGAACATATACATCGCTAGCGCGGCGACGGCAGCTTCAATGACAATCTCCATCGCATCAAACCAATTTTGTGACTCGCCGCGATCCAAAAATAGCTGCAATCCGCCGATCGCAATGGCCAATAAGGTAAAACCGAACACATCGAACTTGCGCTGTCTATCTATTGGGGTTTCCTGCACAAATGCCGCAATCCCCATCCACGCCATAAGTCCAAAAGGGACATTGATGTAAAACACCCAACGCCAGTTGTAATATTCAGTCAACCAGCCACCGAGCGAAGGTCCGAGGATGGGGCCCACCATGACGCCAACACCCCACATGGCCATGGCCGAGCCGTGTTGTTCCGTTGGATAGCTGTCTAGCAGAATGGATTGCGATAGCGGCACCAAACTGGCACCGAAGACCCCTTGTAGCAGACGGAACAATACAATTTGCTCTAACGACTGTGCAGCACCACAAAGAATCGATGCCAGCGTAAAGCCAATCACCGACCAGATAAACAGCTTTTTACGACCAATACGCGCGGCAATAAACCCGGTCAACGGCATGCTGATCGCAGCAGAGACAATATAAGAAGTTAATACCCAAGAGATCTGATCTTGGGTCGCCCCCATTGCCCCCTGCATATGAGGAAGCGCCACATTGGCAATGGTAGTGTCCAACGCCTGCATAATGGTCGCTAACATGACCGACAAGGTAATAAAGCCGCGATGTTTCACTTTCGCCGCTCCAGCATGTGTCACTTCAGCCATGCGTCATCACCAATGGAGCGAACGTCGATGACCTGTATCAATGGTCACGTCGGCACTCAAACCTGCTCGCAATCGGGGGGCGTGCGGATTGTCATCGATATGAATACGAATGGGTAAACGTTGCGCCACCTTCACCCAGTTTCCTGTGGCATTTTGTGCTGGAATTACCGCAAACTCAGAGCCAGTTGCTGGACTCATACTTGCCACTTCACCATGCCAGACGAGATCTGGCTGGTAGTCCACATGAATTTCAACAGGTTGACCAACATTCACATGCGTCAGATCTTTTTCGGTAAAGTTAGCTTCAACCCATAAAGACTTATCAGCAACCAACATCAAAGCACTCTTACCGGGAGCAAGATACTCGCCCAATTCAATAACATGGGTAACAACACCAGAAGTTGGTGACACCACAGTTACGCGGCTGAGATCATACTCTGCCTTTGCTAGTGACGCCTTGGCCTTAAGATATTTAGGATTTTGTTCAATAGGCTGATTAACATCTCCGCCCAAGCCCTCTTCAGCCAGCTTTAGCTCTGCCATCAAGGTGCTGATCTGCATCTTCTCCTGCACCGTATCTTGGCGCGCAGCATCATAGTCAGATTCCGATACATAATGTTGCTTCAACAAATCTTGTTTGCGTTGCTGCTCACGCTGCAAATACGCCAATTCATTCTGCGCCGCGGCAATGCTGGCTTGTTTAGCGTAATAGTTAGCTTTTAGCGCTTTTAACAAACTAACCGTGTCGTTTAAATTTGCTTGCGCTTGCGCGAGGGCAATCTGATAAGGCTGAGCATCGACTTTAAACAACAACTGCCCCGCCTCGACATGTTGGTTATCTTTGACCGCTACTTGCACCACAGTGCCAGCAATATCGGCACCAATCAGCGACATATCCGCTTTTACATAGGCATTGTCGGTTTCGACATAACGGCCGCCCATCAGGTAGACAACAATAGCAGCAGCGACAATCAATATAGGTAGCACCACTAGCAATAACAGGCGTTTTACACGCAATTTTGGCTTGCCATTTGCGCTGGTGTTAAGCGCTTTCTCTGTGTGTTGATTCATAAAAGCTATTTTTTTAATGAAAGATTAGAGTGGAGGGTCTCAAGCACATGTTTAAAAATGGCGATATCAGTCTCGGCAAGGCCTGAAGCTGCAGCATCCCAGATATCGTCAACGATGGCTTTTATTTCGATAAGCTGGCCATTGCCTTTCTCGGTAATAAATAGACCATGAGCGCGACGGTCATTAGGGTCTTTACGGCGTTCCAACAGAGAGAGCGCTACCAGATGATCGAGTACTGGCACTAAACTCATTGGCTTTATTTCCATCAGTTCAGCCACTTCAACTTGCCGTATACCTGGATGCATAGCGACACACTTTAAAGCCCGTGCTTGAGCCAGTGTGATGCCAATGTCAGTTGCCAACTCATGAGTCTGAAATTCCCGCCGCAGCAACCGCAAAATATCTACCATCAGGTAGCCTACTGACTGTTGTGCCATATCTCGGTCTCTCAATAACGGTGTGAGCGAAGAATGATAAGGTTAACTTATTATTTGTCAACCAATGTTAATCAAGGAAGTGCAGTAGTGAGTAAATCCAAACTCACCCTATATGTAATACAATTACAAAAATACAGATTAAGCTCGTTTTTTAGGCAATTTATGTAGCTTTAGGACAAAAAATAAAAGCAAAAAATCGTGTAAAATGTGGAATCACCTATCAAAAATGAATAAATATCATTTAAAAACAATAAGTTATTAAAAAATTACCGTTATGTAATTTTTTTACAGAAAAACATTGCGTGAGTTCACGTATATGCCTATAATTACACCATCAAAAGAAATTAACTTACAGAAAGGAGAAACGACATGGTATACGGAGTACAAAACTTCTACTACATGTACTACGAACGCCCTAATCGTAAGGCGGTTAAAGCAAATGCAACTATTGCTGCAAAAGCTGAAAACAAGCCAACGGTAAGTGCGAAAAATGTAACAGTACCAGCATTCGCAACCTCAAACGTTGCCACTTGCTAATCTAACAATTAAGGAGACACACTATGATCTACGGCATGCAAAACTACTATCACTTGTATCTGCAAAAAAACCGTAAACAAGCAGTAAAACAGAACAGCAAATAATCCCTTCCTTTCAGGTAACACCTGTCTGAGATTCCGATGCTTTCCCCGATCAGGGGCTACAAATTAGATTACACACTCTCCAAAAAAAAACACATGTATCAATGTGTTACTCAATTTCTTCAAACTTACACATTCTTTACACAAACTAACTTTTCCTGAATTGCATTGCGCCCTGTGCCCGCTACCATTTAGTTAATGTATGGCTGTAGTGCCAAAGCTTATTGGTCTGCCACACCTTTATTAACTGAATTTGGCCATATGAACAGATCTCCCGCATTTGTTGCAGCAGTCGTCCCTCATTTCCCAAGCGGATATCGAGAAAGCGCCACCATCATTGCGGCAGAGAATGCGCTGCGTCAGATGCTACTGCATGATTTGAAATTACCTCTGACGGTGTTGAAAGGTGAATTAGAGGCACTGCAAGATGGTATTCATCAATGGACTCCTGCTGTCATAAGTTCAATGCTGGGTGAACTTGACCAGATGAACACCTTACTGAACACATTCGAACCGTCCAATGAAGAGACTCGGCAACAACACCCTATTTCGCTGTCTGGTTTTATCTCACGCCAACAGTCACAATTTTATCGTGTCGCGACTCAAACCGGACTCACTTTGCGAATGCATATTCAACCTCATCTTTGGGTCGATGCTGATATCACGCCACTAAAGCGCATCATGCAAAACCTGCTCAGTAACAGTATCAAATACACGAAAAGTCCCGGCACTATCGATATACAGCTCAAGCGTGCCGACGATACAGGTCAATGTGAACTCATTTGGCAAGACAGCAGCCCGGGGGTCAGTTTACACGAACTGCCCTTATTGGCTCGTGCTCATTTCAGAACACATTCCGCTACCCATACCCAAGATGGAAAAGGACTGGGATTATGGGGCGTCAAGCAAATGGTGCAGCAGCTCAATGGCTCGGTTAATTTCAGCCAATCGAGCTTGGGAGGCTTAGGTGTCACCATCAGTCTGCCATACTTAGGCTATTGAGATGCCGTATCACGTTCTGGTCGTGGAAGACGAATATCGAATAGCAGCATTGCTAATCGACTATTTTCAGGCGGCAAACATGCTCATCACACATGTTGCGCACGGGGATTTAGCCGTTGGCAGCTTTCAGCAAGCCAATTACGATTTACTGCTATTGGATGTCAATCTGCCCGGCCAGGATGGATATAGTATCTGTGCCGAAATTCGCAGTGTTTCTAGCGTGCCGATCATGATACTCAGTGCGTTATCCGACGAAGAGGCGCGTCTTAAGGGGCTGGGTTGTGGTGCTGACGATTATGTTTGTAAACCCTTTAGCCCACGAGAAGTGGTGGCCAAATCGCAAGCGCTACTACGAAGAAGTCACGGAGAATGGCCGCAGCGCCATCTTCCACAGCAACTGACAATTGATCATGCTCGATACCGGATTGTCTGGCAACAAACTCAAGTTGAGCTAACCAAAATCGAATTTGCCATGCTGCATACTCTGGTGAAAAACCCCGGCAGAATATACTCACGCAATCAACTGATGAGCTCCAGTTACGGCGATTTTCGTGTGGTGTCAGAGCGAACTATCGATAGCCATATAAAAAAGTTGCGGAAAAAGCTTAATACCATGCTGCCTGACCAAGAAAATATTGAGTCAATTTACGGCGTTGGCTATCGCTATATTGGCCCCGCAGTTATCTACTTGCCCGCCGATAGCTCATCGCTCTCGAGGTTTTCCACTTGATGAGTGACAAAATCGAGCGGCGTTTCTCCGGCCACTCGAGTAAAACCTATTTCAGCAAGAGATCCTAACGCGCCTAAGGCGCCACCAAACAAAGTGCCGCCAGTGACATTCGCTACATAACCTATGTCATCCCCAGTCAAATCTCGGTAGTAGTAGTTCAGCAGCGGGATATGTTGCAACGGATTAATGACATCAAGCGCATCCCACATTGAAAAATCGTTACCTTCAGCAAATGCTTTTAACTCACTACCACTATCAGTTGCCGCAGCTGACACTGTCCCGCTACTTGTAGTTGCTGATGCTTCGGAATCATCAACAGTATTATCCGCATCTCCCGTAATACTGCTGCTGATTTTTGCCTGGTAGAACGCATTCATCAGCTCTGATGCAAGGCTGTCACTGAATAGCGAAAATGCGGCAGAACTATCGTCACTATCACCCTGTGCGCTGGCACTATTAGTCTCTGTCGATACATTATCCATCGCCTGCTGCACGGCTGAACCAAACATAGTGTCGATTGAGGAGGAAATGCCGCTGCTACTATCACTTTCTGTATTGAAGGACGGGAGCGAATTCCATAACGAGCCTAGCGCATTCGAGATTTCCATTGGCTAACTTACTCCCAAAAACTATCTAGCTGCACAATATCCCGGATCTGAATACCCAGAGGCATTTCACTATTCACCGGCAGTAGCTGGCTGTGATCCGGATAAACTTTGACGACCTCAAACTCAACGGCCTCATCACTATAGTTGGCGTATTTCACCCCTTGCTCGTCGAAATAGTTAAACTGATATTGCAGCTTAAAAATATCCCCTGTCTTGATCCCTTGGCGGGCGCCTATGGCCACTTCAACCGTATTGGCGCCGACTCGAATAATCCGTGATTTTGGTCTGGCGCATACTAAAAGTGCACTTAAGTCGTCCACGGCTTCTCGCATAACCCGCTTAATTTCAAGGCCATAATCGGATAGCCAGAGTTGGTCACTGCGACTGCTGAGCGTTTCGTTGAAGGCAAATGGCCACACCGTGCGGCTGTGGTAATCCTTTTTAATAATGGGAAGCCCAGACACACCATCAATAAGATATAAGGCGATGCCAAACTCCCTGACTAGCTGATCACTACTAAGCAAGCCACCTTCAAGTTTGCCGATGGACAGATCGTTAATTTTGCCCATCACGATATATTGGGTTTTGCTTTGCTCAGAGAGATACTGCAACTGGCGTTTATCTTCATCCGACATACGATCTGGATCGATCCCGATGGGGGCATCCAGTAAGGTTTTAGCAAGGAAATCTGCCTTCGCTTTATCAAATTCACTGAATAGGCGATGGGTTAGCTCGTCAGCAAACTCATCCAAACCGCCATAACGAGCATGCGCCTTATCCGCGAGGATAAAAGGCACCATCACCAGCGACTTAGAAGTGAGATGCTGATTTTCACAAATAGCACCATCGCTCCAAATATCGGCTTTCAGCGTCACCGAGACCCGATTATCCTGACTATATTCTTGGAGTTTCTGGATCTGATTGATGTGGCCACTACTGCGAACCTGAAAAATACGACTGCTGACCGATTCGTCTTTAACTTCCTGCATCAAGGTCACCGAGCCACCAGCATTAAGAATCGCATCACGCAGTGCAGCACGCGTCGCCTGTTCTAATGCTTGCTCCTCATCACCATTCAATACAGGCGCAATTCCCTGCCCTTGATACCAGGCAGCAAACACGGGTAATGGCAACAGTAAACACCAACACAAACGTTTTAAAACCACCATTTGTGCTCCGACTCCAATGGCTTACTTTCCACACTACCTAAGGTTGCAAGTGTCGCGGTATCAAGGCTGACCTCAGTCGTATAAAACTCACCTTCCACTCGCTGATGTGTGACTTTCGCCCCGCGTACCACGCCTTGCACTTTGACTTCCATACTCTTACGGCCAACAGTTTCACCTTCAAGCCGGGTATAAGAACGCAACTGCTGACCATAGAGCTGTTCAGCCAGCCGCCGGTAAGCATCCATGCGCGAAGCTTCCATGGCTTGCACGAACTTCTGATCGCTTGAAGGCCCTGGTTGAGATTTTATCGGCGCATACCCCTTCGCTGTCAGTACCGGCGATTTTTCCGGCGCCACCAGCTGATAAGTGGTCAGTTTTTCCAGACTACAACCCGCTATTGTAAGTGCCAGCAATAGCGGCATCGTTCGGATTAAAATGGCCATATGCTTGGATTAGTTAGTTTTTCTGTTAGCCAACCTAAACGTTGGCTGTCGGCAAGTGCACCATCTCCTGAGTACTCGATACGGGCATTAGCGATTTTGGTCGATGACACAGAGTTATCCGCATCAATATCTTTGGCGCGAATAATCCCTGTCAGTCGAATAAACTCCTTACCGTTATTGATCAGTAACCACTTATCACCGCGCACCAACAGGTTGTCATTCTTCATCACCTTCATGACTGAAACCGTAATTTCCCCTTCAAAATCATTACTCTGACTCGCACTGCCATCGCCCTCAAAATTCTGCTCTTGGTTAAGTCCCAGATTGACCTCTTTATTGGCAATTTTCAGAGTGCCGCCGGGAACATCGATGGGGTCCAGTGAAAAATCGGTACTCTTCTTAAGTTGCGTGTTGCCACTCTTGTGGGCGCGTGTCGATTCAGACAATTTGATAGAAATGATGTCGCCAACACGAAAATGTGACTGTTCAATGTACAGACTTTGCACCACATCATCGTTAAAAATAGACCCTGTGGGCAGAGGTCTACGCACCTCTGTTTCAGGAGCCATCACCGCATAATAAGGATCGTTCGGGTCGGCATTTTCCGCCTGCTCCATTGGCGTTCCTGCCGCCGGATAGTGTTTACTGCCAGACGCATTCATCGCACTATTTGTGGCACATCCGCTCACCCAAAGGAGAACCGCCAGTGCGAACGGCAATCGGTGCAACTTCAGCATGAATCCCTCCTAATTTGCCCTTTGGCTATTGCACATCACTTTACTGAGCAAATGTGCAAACAAATGGCAAAAAAATCGCAAATACCGTGGATTCTCAACAATGTGAACAACATCTCACGCTTCATACCAACCCAGAGTGGCTATGGTCCGCTGAAAAACATTCCCAAGTTGCTGACTGCTGTTCTAAGCTAATACGATTGTGCTGAAATTTGTCTCTGTCGTAATAAGGTGCTGCAACCTATGAATGTTGATTTCATCAATCCTTTTCTAACCGCTTTACTCAATGTCACTACCACCATGGCCAGCTTGCAGCTCACACCGGGAAAACCCCGCATCAAAGCAGATAATTACGCCAAAGGGGACGTTTCTGGATTGATAGGCATGGTGGGACCACAAACACGCGGGTCATTATCCATTACCTTTGAGCAAGGTCTGATTCTGGAGATCATGCAGAAGATGCTGGGCGAAAACCCTGGCAAGATAAATGAAGAAGTGGCCGATTTAGTTGGCGAGCTGACCAATATGGTCACCGGCGGCGCTAAAAAACTGCTGTCAGAGAAGGGCTATGAATTCGATATGGCGACGCCCGTCGTGGTCTCAGGTCCGGGACATACCATCTCCCATATTGCGAACGGCAAGAAAATTCTAATGCCGTTCGCATCGCCCTTTGGCACCGCCTATATCGAAATCTGTTTTGAGGATCTTTAATGCTTACTCAAGGCAAACGGCAACTCGCGGAGTAAGTTTTGTCACCAACTCGTATGCGATAGTGCCAATGCGCTCAGCAACTTCTTCGACAGGTAACTTAGGCCCCCACAACATTGCGCTATCACCTACCTTATCTGCCGCATCAGGCCCAAGATCCACGGTTAACATGTCCATGGATACGCGTCCGACGATAGGCACTTGACGACCATTAATAAACACCGGGGTACCTTCTGGAGCATTGCGCGGATAGCCATCACCATAACCTATCGCGACAACACCGAGTGTGGTATCGCGTGGCGCGGTCCAATAACCGCCGTAGCCTACAGGGTCGCCAGCTTTATGCTGCCTGACCGCAATCAACTGCGACACCAGACTCATCGCCGGAATTAACCCGTGATGCTGACCATTATCACCATTCACAGGTGATACACCATAAAGCGCGATACCGGGACGGATCCACTCTTTTTGGGTTTCCGGCCAGAACAACACCCCCGCCGAATTGGCTAAGGTTCGTTCTCCGGGTAACTCCCGTACCATACGTTCAAAAATGGCCAGCTGTTGCAGTGTTTGCGGCTGTTCTGGCTCATCGGCACGGGCAAAATGCGTCATAAAATTCACTGGTTTGGCGACGTTTGCGCAGCGGTTGAGTCGCTCATACACCTCGGCAAACTGCGCAGGAGAAAAGCCCAAACGGTGCATTCCAGTATCTATTTTCATCCATACAGTCACCGGTGCTTCTAGTTCGGCCTGCTCCAACATATCGAGTTGAGATGCATGATGCACCACAGTATCGATATGATGAGTCACTAATAGCGGCAGATCTTCCGCTCGAAAAAAGCCTTCTAAAAGCAGTAGCTTGGCGTCAACATCGCCGCTGCGTAACTGCAATGCTTCTTCTAAACGGGCCAATCCAAAACCATCGGCATCACTGACGCATTGCGCAACATTAAGTAGACCATGACCATAGCCATTGGCTTTTACTACAGCCATCACTTTACTGTGGGGAGCAACTTCACGAAGACGCGCCAGGTTATGCTGTAATGCCTGACGACTAATTTCTGCTCTAGGAAAAGGTTTCAATTTATCCCTTCATACTTACAAGTTGGTGCATCGGCAATGCACCGGAGAGCGTCGCTCCCTAGTCTTCTTCAAACTGAGGACCGGCAAAATTGTCAAACCGCGAATATTTACCTTGGAAGGTTAAACGCACTCGGCCGATGGGGCCGTTACGTTGTTTACCGATAATGATCTCTGCGGTGCCTTTATCGGGAGAGTCATCGTGATACACCTCATCACGATAGATAAACATAATCAGGTCGGCGTCCTGCTCGATAGAACCGGATTCACGCAAGTCAGAGTTTACAGGGCGTTTATCTGCACGTTGTTCGAGCGAGCGGTTAAGCTGTGACAGCGCAATCACCGGAATTTCGAGTTCTTTAGCCAGCGCTTTGAGTGAGCGGGAAATTTCGGCAATTTCAAGGGTACGGTTATCGGCTAACGCTGGCACCTGCATCAACTGCAAATAGTCGACCATGATCATCGACAAACCACCATATTCCCGCGCAATTCGACGTGCACGACTGCGTACTTCAGTCGGTGTTAGACCCGAACTGTCATCAATATACATCTTGCCCTTTTCGAGCATAATGCCCATGGTTGATGACACTCGCGCCCAATCATCATCATCCAACTGGCCAGTACGAATGCGGGTCTGATCCACGCGGCCAATAGAGGCCAGCATACGCATCATGATCTGCTCTGAAGGCATCTCCAAACTAAAAATCAGCACGGGTTTATCTTCACTCAGCGACGCATTTTCACAAAGGTTCATAGCAAACGTGGTTTTCCCCATGGAAGGACGCGCAGCAACAATAATCAAATCACCAGATTGGAAGCCAGCGGTCATTTTGTCGAGATCGCTAAAACCAGATGACACACCGGTAACGCCGTTGTGAGGGTTGTTATACAACTGCTCAATCTTATCAACGGTTTTTTCCAAAATGCTTTTAATGCCTTCTGGGCCTTCATTGGCGTTAGCGCGTTGCTCAGCAATTTTAAAGACTTTCGTTTCAGCCAGATCAAGCAAAGCACTTGAGTCACGGCCTTCAGGGTTGTACCCCGCATCGGCAATTTCATGAGCAACGCGGATCATCTCGCGCACGACCGCACGTTCTCGCACAATTGCCGCATAGGAAAGAATATTGCCTGCGCTCGGCGTGTTTTTCGCTATCTCACCGAGGTAAGCAAACCCACCAGCGTCGTCCAATTCATCAGACAGTTCCAACTGTTCCGAGACGGTGATTAAGTCGATCGGCTGGCCTTGCTCAGTCAGCTTCTGCATTGCCGTAAAAATGAGTTTATGCGAACGAGAGTAAAAATCTTCACGCACGACTAACTCGGCAACCTTGTCCCACGCATCAGCATCCAGCATCAAACCACCCAAAACTGATTGTTCAGCTTCGATGGAATGTGGCGGCAGTTTTAACGCTTCAGTTTGTGCGTCATGGCGTTTGTCACGTGAGCTGAAAGCAGCGGACTGTGGCATAGCGTTTCTGAGTCTCCGATGAATAGGTAAAAAATCACTTTACGGCAGCAATTAGCAAAACATTGTTTGGGTGTTATGCAGCTAGCAAAAAATGCGGCAATTTAGCTGGGCTATTGTAGCGCCTGTTTGGACTTGTCAAAAGGATTAGTGATCACCATTCCAGATCGAGAGCTATCGATATGAGGTAACGCTTAGAAAAACCATCGGTTATGAAAAGTACATTTTTGTAACGACGGGCTGTAGAAAAAAAAGCATAAATAGCGAACAACACATCATGCTGACCAAAAAGCTTATCAATTACGCACTATATTTTTTAATAACATATTTCAAACATTAAAATTGCAACACCATGTTTTAAAAATCCTAAATTAGCAATTAAAATATCGAATTAGGTAAAAAACATGCACCACACTCAATGTTAAAAAAATTAACAATACGAGTCATTAGATTCAAAAGTAAACATATTTAAACATATTTATAACAAAAAGCCATTTTCTAGAAACAAACTTTGAATTTACATAAGTTAAATTTTATTAATATTTGAAAACCGACATCAAAAAAAACTAGCAAGCAGAAATACACTTAACAATTAAAAAACAATTAATCAACAACACAAACACTATTAACACTTCACTTCAATGTAAATTCTTTAGCCTTTAAAATCAAAATATTACAAATATAACCTCGAACCAATATGTTGCAAAATATAAAATGCGCACCTTGCATTAGATTGTTTTGTGTCAAAAAAATAAAATCAAAACCTATATTCGAACATATATTGAACAACACCTTCATCAGCAACACAGTTGTTAACAAACAAGATGAAACATTAATTTACGTATCATCTTATTTTAAGTTATTTACATTAGATGACACTGTGTGTATTAATCTTTAACAGTGTGTACAAATAGATACACATAACAAAAAAAGATTAAACAAAAGGAAGATTGTCAAGTGATAAATATAAGAAGAAATATGATTGCAGCTGCTATTGCTGCAACATTAGGAGTAGGTATGTCTGGCGCAGTATACGCCGACAACACTACATCAACGATTAACGGCTCCCTCACCGTTTCTGGCGCATCTGCAAGTGAATATTCTGCAACCGCATATGATGAAAGTACTGGCCTGACTCGTAATATTGAGATTGGTTCAGACGGTAACTTCCGTTTCTCCAAGCTGCCATTTGGCACCTATGAAGTCACCATCAAAAAGGGTGATACTGTCGTTGCGCAAGACAAAGTCACCATTTCACTTGGTAAAAACGCCACCGCTAAGTTTGACGTTCAAGCAACTACCAACATGGAAGTGTTGTCAGTTGTTGGCGCACGCATTAACAGTGTTGACCTTACCAATGCCGACTCAGGCCTGACAATTAACAAAGAAAGCATCGATATGATGCCTGTTTCACGCGACTTCGCTTCTATCGCAATGTTGGCTCCTGGAACAGTTTCTGGTGATAGTAAGTTCGGTAACACTGCTTCTTTCGGTGGTTCTTCAGTAGCAGAGAACTCATGTTATATCAACGGATTAGAAGTAACCAACACCAGTCAAGGCTTAGGGTGTGGTACAGTTCCGTTTGAGTTCTACAAAGAATTCCAAGTGAAAACTGGTGGTTACTCAGCAAAATTTGGCCGTACTACCGGTGGTGTGATGAACGCCGTCACCAAGAGTGGTACTAACGAATGGGAATTCGGCGCGTCTGCACGTTGGAGACCTTCTTCACTTGCATCTGATGGCAAAGTATCTCGCGGCAATGGTGGAACTGGCACAATCTTCCGTGACACTCGTAATGATGAGTACGATCTGAAAGAGTACACAGTATCTGCTAGCGGTCCGCTGATTAAAGATAAGTTGTTTGTCTATGCCTTGGTTAACCCAAGAGATATTCAAGATAACTTCTCTTATCAGAGCGGTTCACGCGATCAATATAGCCCAACTGACGAATTCGAAAAACGTAGTTCTGATGGTTCTGATAACCTGTTCTGGGGTGCAAAAGTTGACTGGAACATCACAGATAACCACTCTCTGAGCTTGTTTGGCTATTCCAACAGGAACGATACCACTGAAGACATCTATCGCTACACGCCAGAAGATGAACAGATGGGTGATTATCTGGGTACCACTATCCGCAAGCGCGGTGGTGAAGCTAAGAGTATTACCTATAACGGTGCGATTACCGAAGATCTGTCAGTCACCGCAATGTACGGTGAAATCAAAACCAACTACACCAACGTACCAGGCAACTTAGATTGCCCAAGTGTATCTGACACTCGTACAGGTATTTTAGATTCTGACCGTATCACAAGCTGTGGTCCTGGTGGTTCTTATGGTGTAAACGAAGATAAAAACAAACAAACTCGTATTGATATCGAATATGTGTTGGGCGATCACTTGCTGAAAGCTGGTTACGACAAGCAGAAGCGTGAAACTATGCATACTTCGGCACCAATCACTGGTCACAACTGGACGTACACCACACTGCTGGAAAATGCCTCAATTCAAGGCAATGACGGTCCAATCTACATGAACAATACTGGCGCAGATATGGACATCGTATCTGACCGTATCTTTGCTGGTGGTGGTGCGTTTACATCTGACCTGACTGCATACTATGTAGAAGATAACTGGCAGGTTACTGATAATTTGATGCTGCAAATTGGTGCTCGTAAAGACAAGTTTGAGAACAAAGGTGTAACTGGCCTCGTGTTCTCTTCTTTCGACACTGATATTGCACCTCGTTTAGGCTTCACTTGGGATATCTTAGGTGAAGGCACTTCTAAACTGTTTGGTACTTATGGCCGTTACTATCTGCCAGTACCTAACAACACCAACTACCGTGCTGCGTCAGGTCTGAGTGATACAACCACTTATTACACCTTTACTGGTCATGATGAGACAGGTGCACCAACTGGCATCACTCCAGTAAATGGCAGTAACTCTACTGTAGTTAACAGTGTACCAAACCCAACGATTCAAGAAGTTTTCCAAAGTGAAGAAGCAGAGCCATTCGCTAAAGATGAATATATCTTGGGTTACCAACAGCAATTGTCTGACACCACTACTGCGTCGATCAAAGGTATCTATCGTGAAGTGGTTTCAGCGTTGGATGACTACTGTGGTGACTTGGCATCTCAATCAACTTGTACGCTGATCAACCCAGGCCAAACAGCTACTTGGCAGCTAGATAACGATGGTGACACTATTCCTGACGCAGGTAGTCGCCATACCTACACAGCTGCTGAGATTGGTCTGCCTAAAGCGAAAAACACTTACAAGGCGATTGAAACTGAAGTCCAATACAACAACGACGATTTGCACCTGACCTTTACTTATACTTGGAGTAAGAGTGAAGGTAACTTCGAGGGTGCGGTGAAGTCTGATATCGGTCAAGCTGACCCAGGTATTACTCAGGACTTTGACTTCCCAGCACTGATGGATGGTGCTCAAGGTTACCAAGCAAACGATCGACGCCATGTGTTCAAACTGTTCGGTACCTATGACCTGACTGATGACTTGAATATCGGCTTCAACACAATTCTGTCTAGCGGTCGCCCATTGAGCGCGTTTGGTCAAGGCTACCCAAGTAACGATCCGCACGTTTACGGTAGTTATGGTGATACTTTCTATCTTTACACCAACCAATGCCCTGACACCAATGGCAACGGTGAATGTGACCAAGATGAGAAAGTCTATCAGCAGTTCGGTCGTGGCACCCTTGGCCGTACTCCTTGGAACTTCCGTTTAGACCTTTCTGCAAACTACATGTTTAACATCAGCGATGTTGATATGGTGGCTTCAGTTAAAGTCTATAACGTACTTGATGTTCAAGAAATCGTATCTCAAAACGAGCACTATGAAGGTTACCGTGCCGAAGGTACTCGCAACCAATACTATGGTGCAGCGTACGATTGGCAAACACCTCGCTACGTAGAGTTCTCAATTTCAGCTCGTTTCTAATTACTCAAAACAAGCTATTTTGAACGAATAAAAAACCGCTGCATCTGCAGCGGTTTTTTTATCTACTCTTCAACCTAAGCGGTTAATTAGAATTTAGCTTGGAAGCCTAAACGCACATAACGCGGAGTCTGGTAGGTGTACGCCGCATCGAAATACGGGTTTTTCACACCAGGCGTTGATTCATAGTGTTCGTTCAATGAAGTCGCTTCTTGAACATTCAAGATATTGAATACGTTCAGAGAAACCTTCATATCGATATCTGACACAGTGAAGTTATATGTAGCATTCAAGTCTAAGTTAAATGTCCATGGTGTACGGCCATTAGAACCACGTGGGTGACGAGTGTATTCACCAGTATCAGCATCATACAGGTAGAACTTATCACCCCAACCACCGTTCAGGTTTGGATTTGAGTCTGGATAACCCTGACCAAACAAACTTAGTGGACGACCACTAGATAAACTTGCGTTCCAACCTAAGCTCAAATCATCCAAAAGATCGTAGCTACCAAAGAACTTGAACACATGGCGACGATCGTTTGGTTGATAGCCATAAGCGCCATCCATTACTGCAGGGAAGTCAAAGTCCTGAGTAATACCAGCATCCGCTTGACCGATATCAGACTTCACCGCACCTTCAAAGTTACCCCAGCTCTTAGACCATGTGTAGGTAAAGCTGTAGCGCATGCGATCGCCACGATAGTTGATTTGAGTATCAACTGCGAGATAGCGGTTATCAGCCTTAGGCAAACCAATGGTTTCAGCACTGTAGGTTTCTAATGAGCCTGGGTCGCCATAACCGTCAGCATCAAAGCTTGAGTCACCCCAATCAGTACCTGTCCAGTAGTAGCCATCAGCATACCAGCTCATGTCTTCACCAGGGTTGATCATCACACAATATGGGTAAGCGTAACGACCACAATAGTCATCTAAGCCACTGGTGACCTTACGATAAGTACCTTTTACGCCCAAGCTGTACTCTTCGTTAAGAATTTGATCATAACCAAGGATATATTCGTCCTTCGCATATGGATCAGCTTCTTGTGCCTGGAATACATCTTTGTCTGGAATCACTGGTGTAGAACCAATTTGCACAGAGTCAGCTTCTGAACCACCAATCGGAGTCAAGCCTGTTGGAGCACCTGTAGCAGTATCATATCCACTATAGAGGTAAGCAGTAGTGGCATCACTAACACCCGATGCAGCACGGAAAATAGTGTTGTTAGCTACTGGCAGGTAATAAGTGCCATAAGTACCGTAGACTTTCGAAGAACCATCACCTAAGACATCCCAAACGGCACCTAAGCGCGGCGCTGGGTCTGTAGTGAAGTCGGTCAGTGTACGGCCAGTAGTACCGGTAGATTTAAACTTATCGATACGTAAGCCTAAGCTTAACAAAAGATTTTCGGTAATTTGCCACTTATCTTCTACATAGTAAGCAGCCAGTTCAGATTTAAATGAACCACCACCCGTGAAGATACGGTCTTCCACATAGTCCAACGGCGCACCCGTAGTGTTGTACACGTTACCGTTATCGGCTTCAAAATAGCCACCTGGAGCAAGTGTCAGATAGGTGTAGTTATGGCCACCGGTAGGATAGCTCAGACGCTCAGACTTACGGTCCTGGATATCAAGACCGGCACTGATAGTATGGTCGCCAAGGGTATATTCTAAATCCAAACGATATTGGGTGTTGTCATCGTTGTTGGCACCGTAAGAGGTTACTGCGCCTGCACAACCCGAAATTTCAGCACCACCAGTGGTGCGGCTATCTGTCACACCAGGACAATCAGTACGTGATGGCGCTGATTCATACTGAGTTTTGATCTGCCCAACCATGGCTGTGACGTTGAAGTCCTCAGTGATCCAGCCAGTGTAGCTCAAGCTATGGGCTTCACCGCCGCGCTTCCATACAGAAGTGTTTTGTAAGTCACCGATGACGCCTGTATCAGGATCATAGTCAAAGTCTGAAATTTCAGAGTCAGTACGATTAGAATAGCCAAAGTAACTCAAACGATGGTTATCGGTGATATCCCAGTCGATTTTTGCGCCCCAGAACATAGCATCTGATGCTGAGGTGTCACGCTCGCGATAAGTGTTCACTGGGGAGAAGCGTCCACCACCCGTAGTCCAGTGATCTTCTTGATCTCTTGGCGCAACAATCGCGTAAATAAACAGCTTATCTTCGATAATAGGACCTGAGGCCGATACAGTGACGTCTACACGATTGTTGTAATCTTTAGTGTAATCACGGAAAACACTGCCAGCACCATTGTCACCACGAGAAACTTTACCTGAGCTCGCTAAACTGTCAGGCAGCCACTCTGCTGTCGCTTCAAATTCCCATTCGTTAGTACCACCTTTGGTAGTGGTATTAACGGTACCACCAGTTGCTCGGCCGTATTTGGCAGAGTAACCACCAGTTTTGATTTGGAAGTCTTTATAGAATTGATAAGGAACCGAGCCGCAGCCCAAACCTTGACGCGTGTTACTTACTTCCAAGCCGTTAATATAACAAGCGTTTTCTGCAGCAGATGAACCACCAAATGAGTTAGCATCACTACCAAATGCAGCATCGCCTTTAATAACACCTGGGGCCAAACGTGCCACTTCTGCCAAGCTCTGGCCTACTGGCAGGATATCCAATTCATCAGCACTAATGGTTAAACCTGAGTCTGATGAGGTTACGTCGATCATCGCAACACGTGAGCCAGTGACCTGCAACACTTCAATATTGTTATCGGTAACAATATCAAAACTTGCGTTGGTGTTGGCGCCTAATCTGATGCGGAACTTTTTCTCTGCGACAACGGTATCACCACGAGACACTGTCACATCATAAACACCAGTAGGCAGCTTAGGGATACGGTACTTACCTTCAGCATCAACGCTGATTGAGCGAGTAGTACCAGTGTCGACGTTAACCGCTTGTACGACTAGGCCTTCAAATGAACCTTTTTCTAAAGAGATTTTACCGAACAAATCTTCCGCATGAGCCGATAAACTTAATGACATCAAAGTAGCTACAGATGTCGCAAGCAGCGTCCTCCTGAACCCTTTCTTATTCATTCTCCATCTTCCTTTTAAATGTAAATAGCGATGTTTTTATTATTTTGAAGCACACGAATGCCACAAACAGCACCAATAGTTACATCATAAAAGATACAAATGCAACATTTGCAATATAATTAAGCATTAAAGATAACAAATGTATAACCTATTGAGACGTAAAATAATGCTGGCCAATAATTAGCAGATAGTGCGGCCTACAAACGCAAAGGAATGGCGCTGAAATGGCTTAAAGGTGGGTATTAATAGATAGCGATAAACACGCCGTAACAGTAGTCACAATGCAGAAGCCAACAAAAAAGAAATCAGAAGTGGTCACTAACGCGTAGTGGCGGTTAAAGATGATAAAAAAACACCGCCACGTGGGCGGTGTTTTTTACTGAATCACTTAATGAAAATTAAGCTTCTTCAGCAACGATTGTTACGTTAACAACCGCTTTAACTTCTGAGTGCAGTTGAACTTCAACTTCGAAGTCACCAGTGTTGCGCAGCGCGCCCAGTGGCAGACGAACTTCAGCTTTAGCCAGTTCAACACCTGCAGCAGTTACAGCATCAGCGATGTCACGAGTACCTACTGAACCGAACAGTTTGCCTTCGTCACCAGCTTTAGAAGCGATAACAACAGCTTCCAGAGCAGCGATTTTTTCAGCACGTTCGTTAGCAGTAGCCAGCTCAGCAGCAACTTTAGCTTCCAGTTCAGCACGACGAGCTTCGAAAACTTTTACGTTTTCAGCGTTAGCAACAACTGCTTTGCCTTGAGGCAGCAGGTAGTTACGAGCGTAGCCAGCTTTAACTGAAACTTGATCACCCAGGTTGCCCAGGTTCGCAATTTTATCAAGCAGAATAACGTTCATTATCAATTCCTCTTAATTCAATGAATTCAGTGCCGATTACTGATGCAAATCAGTGTATGGCAGCAGAGACAGATAACGAGCGCGCTTGATAGCGCGAGCCAGTTGGCGCTGATATTTAGCGCTAGTACCGGTAATACGGCTAGGAACAATTTTACCGCTTTCTGTGATGTAGTTTTTCAGAGTAGCGATATCTTTGTAATCGATCTCCGTAACACCTTCAGCAGTGAAACGGCAGAATTTACGACGACGGAAATAACGTGCCATGTTGACAGTCTCCTAATTTTTCAATTCGACATTTTCAGCGTGTAATACCAAGCGGCTCTGACCATTGCGGCTTTGCTGCAATGCGATAAATCCTGAAACTTGTATATCCACGCCTGCCTTCAGCTTGTCTGTTAAGCGTTCAAAACGCTCACCACTCAATATCACTTGTATGACACAGTAGACTTGCCTTTGCATATTTGCCTCTGTTTTCAGAGACTTATGCTCAAGTTGTAACACTGTGTGATGGATACCTGCCGGACTATCAAATCTTCTGCTACGCAGAATACGTCCTGAAAGTTCCAGATGATTGGTGGTCACAGAGAAACTTACTCGGCGCTCTCTTCAGCCTGTTCTTCAGTAGCTTCTGCAGCTCTCTCGCTAGCAGCAGCACGACGTGAATCACGTTCGTCTTTTGCTTTAGCCATTGGAGAAGCTTCAGTGATAGCAGCTTTAGTGCGCATAACCAGACTACGCAGAACAGCGTCGTTGAAGCGGAAAGCTGTTTCCAGCTCTTCGATAGACTCAGCAGTAGCTTCTACGTTCAACAGAACATAGTGAGCTTTGTGCAGGTCTTGAATAGGATATGCCAGTTGGCGACGGCCCCAGTCTTCCAGACGATGGATTTGACCACCCGCTTCGGTGATAACACCGCTATAGCGTTCGATCATACCTGGTACCTGTTCACTCTGATCAGGGTGAACCATAAATACGATTTCGTAATGACGCATTTATTGCTCCTTACGGTTTGTTAGCCTCGTATTGGCTCAGTCAGACCCGTAGAGGCAAGGAACGAAGTAAAGTGACTGATTTAGGCGCGGAATAGTACATAAAGGCGCCAGCAAACTCAAGCAATAACTTTGCCTAACAGCCCATGACAGGTATCATGGGCCGCAACCATGCTGCAGTTAACATGAAGAAACTCGGAATAATGACAAAAACTCCTGTATTGGCACTCTTAGCGCTCGTTTCGATACCTGCGTTTGCCTTAGTGCCACCTGATTATCATGAGCCGCCTAATAACTTTCGCGCAGAAATAGAAGCAGGTTTTCAGCTCAACACAGGTAACACTGATTCCACTAGTTTCAACGGACGAACCCGACTGGTTTATGACACCAGCAAAGCCACTCAGGAAGGCACCTTTAAAGCGTATTACGCTGCGGATTCAGAAAGTACCACTGCCGAACGTTATGACTTGCAATATCAGTCAAACTACAAGCTAAAAGGTGGGTATGTGTTTGGTCGTGGCGAATTTGTCTCTGACAAATTTGGTGCTTATACCGATATTTACACTATCTCAAGCGGTTACGGCTTTGATGCAATTGCGACTGGACGGACAAAGCTAAGTTTAGAAGTCGGTCCCGGTTATCGGTATAACATGCCAATAGATACTGATGACGATCCAGATCCAAGTGCAGAAAAAGAAGTGATCTTACGTACGGCGGCTAAGTTCGAGCAAAAAATCCATGAATACACCACGTTTAATGCCGACCTAACCGCTGAAATTGGCCAAAACAACAATACCTTACTCTTAGATATGGGCTACAAAAATACCCTGTTTCAAGACTGGGCATTTAAAGTCGGCGTCAACATGAAATATACCGAAGTGGTGCCTGAGGGTAGTAAGCAAACAGATACCATTACTACTTTTAACCTACTGTATACCTTCCAATAAGTAGTGCATCGCTAGAGACAAAAAAGGATGGCAGCCGCCATCCTTTTTTGTAAGCTACCAGGAATACTTAACCCAGTCGCTGACGCACAGCTTCAAACAGGCATATCCCCGTTGCCACCGAGACGTTGAGGCTTGATACCGACCCCGCCATTGGAATGGATATCAACGTGTCACAGCTTTCACGGCTTAAACGTCGTAGCCCTTTACCTTCTGCGCCCATCGCAATGGCCAAAGGCCCTTTCAGATCGGCTTGGTATAGTGTGCTGGTAGCTTCACCCGCAGTACCGGCGATCCATACACCTCGCTCTTGTAAGCGTTTCATCGTACGCGCTAAGTTGGTCACTTGATACAAAGGCACAGTTTCCGCAGCGCCACAAGCTACCTTACTGACGACAGGTGTTAACCCCACAGAGTTATCTTTGGGCACAATCAGCCCATGCACGCCGGCCGCATCGGCGTTACGTAAACAAGCACCGAGATTATGCGGATCGGTGACGCCGTCCAAAATCAGCAAAAAAGGTGTGTCGGTTTTATCCAACAAGGCTTCTAAATCATTTTCAGTCAGCACTTTAGCCGGGCGCACACGCACTACAACGCCCTGATGCTGACCACCTTCAGTTTTGTCATCCAAAGTCTTACGTGATGCTTGCTGGGCACGAATGCCAACAGCTGCAGCTTTAGCCAATAAAGGCTGCACGCGATCATCCACACGACCGCTTAGCAGCCACATTTCCAATACGCGCTCAGGGGCATGGTCTAATAATGAGGAGACGGCATGAATACCGAATACCAATTCCTGTTTTTTCATCGACTATTTCTTTCTCTTTGGTCGTTTAACTGCTTTAGCTTTTGCAGCCTTATCTTTTGGCGCTGCTGACTTCTTCGCAGACTTAGCCCCTTTATTGGCTACTCGGCCCTTTTTAGCGCTCACTTTAGCGCCTTCAAGATTGACGCGCTCACGTGCTGTCAAAGGTCGTTTTTTACTGCCACCACGAGAACGACTGCTACCTTTTTCGTCCACCATCAGCAGATCAATTTGGCGGTCGTCTAAATTGACTGCGGCAACTTTAACCGTGACAGGATCACCAATCTGGTAAGTTTTACCACTGTTTTCACCAATCAAACGTTGTCGTGCCGGATCGTACTGGTAATAGTCACTGCCCAAGGTCGAAATATGCACTAGACCATCAATAAACAACGACTTGAGTCTGACAAACAGGCCAAAACTGGTGACAGAGGCGACGACAGCTTCAAACACATCCCCCACGTGATCTTGCATAAACTCACATTTGAGCCAGTCAGAGACATCGCGGGTCGCTTCATCGGCACGGCGCTCGGTATTGGAACACTCTTCTCCGAGCAAATCCAGCTCTTCCAGCTGATAATGGTAGCCACCATCTTCGGTCCATTTATTCTCAACATCACCTTGCTCTTTAGCGAGCAAATAACGTATCACGCGATGCAGCACTAAGTCAGGATAACGGCGGATTGGTGACGTAAAATGAGCATATTCCTCCAACGCCAGGCCGAAGTGACCTTCATTATCTGGCGTGTAGGTCGCTTGACGCATCGAACGCAGTAACATCACCTGAATCAATTCTGCGTCTGGACGCTCTCTCACTTTTTCTAACAGTAACTGGAAGTCTATCGGTTGCGGATCTAACCCCCCCCCCAACTGTAAACCCCGCTCGCGCAAGAAATCCCTAAAATTGGTGAGCTTTTGCTCTGAAGGTGTTTCATGTACCCGATACAGCACTTCGCCCTTATGCTTTTTGACGAACTTAGCTGCGGCGACATTGGCTAAAATCATACATTCTTCGATGATCTTATGCGCTTGGTTACGCGTGCGTGGCACAATGCGGTCGATCTTACGCTGCTCATTAAAAATAAACTGAGTTTCTTCGGTTTCAAACCCAATAGCGCCACGTTGATGGCGTTGTTCGTCTAAGGTCAAATACAGCTCTTGCAGCACCTGCAAATGTGGATAAAGCGCTTGGTATTCTTGTGGGACTTCGCCAGTTTCCAGCATTGCGGCTACTTTGGTGTAGGTAAAGCGCGCATGAGAGTGCATGACTGCTGGATAAAACTTATAACCAGAGAGCTTACCCGTCGCCGCAATGGTCATTTCTGCGACCATACACAAGCGGTCCACGCCGGGATTAAGCGAGCATAAACCATTAGAGAGCTTTTCCGGCAACATGGGGATCACTTGCGAGGGGAAATACACCGAGTTACCGCGCGCACGCGCTTCCGTATCCAGTGCTGATTGCGTGCGCACATAATGGCTCACATCAGCAATCGCTACCCATAAGCGCCAGCCACCACCGCGTTTGCGTTCGGCATATACCGCATCGTCAAAGTCACGCGCGTCTTCGCCGTCGATAGTGACTAATGGTAAGTCGCGTAGGTCAACCCGCCCCGCTTTATCTTCTTCCTGGACTTCATCAGGGATCTTGCGCAGTTTCTTCTCGATAAGGCTGGACCAAGTATGGGGCAGATCGTAATTGCGCAACGCAATCTCGATCTCCATGCCAGGCGCCATCTCTTTACCCAGTACTTCGGTGATTTTACCGGCGGCTTTAACATAGCGTCCGGGGCGGCGTGTGAGTTCAACCACCACCACATCGCCCGCACGTGCACCATTACGGTCGGCGGCTTCTACTAAGATTTCTTGAGAGATGCGTTTATCATCTGCCACCACAAAGCTCATGCCGCTATCGACATAAAAGCGACCGACTAACGGCGCTTTACGCTCTTCGAGTAAACGCACGATACGGGCTTCATTCTTGCCTTTACGTTCTACGCCGGCCCGCTGCGCTAATACACGATCACCATGAAAATAGCGTTGCATATCGCCATGGTGAATAAACAGGTCGTCACCGCCTTCATCAGGCTGAAAAAAACCATAGCCATCACGGTGACCAATCACGGTCCCGGTAATCAAATCCATGCGTTCTGGCAAACCGTAACATTGGCCACGCGTGAAAACTAACTGGCCATCACGTTCCATCGCACGCAAGCGCCGACGCAAGGCTTCATATCGTTCTTCATCATTAATGCTGATGCCCAGAGCCTGAGCGATGCGTTCACGGTTTAGAGGGGATTGCTGTGACCGGAGGTATTCCAGAATATATTCCCGGCTAGGGATAGGATTGTCGTATTTATCTTGTTCTCTCTCAAAATGAGGATCTTTAGTCATTCAATATCCATTTCTATTTAACACTCAGTGTCATTCATGTAACTGAGGTTGTTGAGCTCGCTTTACCTGGCTATCGGGCATCAATTTTGCCAACTTTGCCAGTAACTTTTCACTTTGCTGTTGTGTCTTCTCATCAGCAAAGGTTTGGTTATATAACCAATGATAGGCCAGAACGTAGTCACGCGGGGTCCCGTGTCCCTCACCCAACAACTTCACCAACATCATCTGCGCCGGGAAATTCCCACCCGATGCGGCAGAAAAAAGGTAAGACACTGCACGATCCGAATCTTTAATTAAAAACTTGCCTTCATCATAATATTGCGCCAGTTTGAACATGGCTTCAGGGCTGCCTTGCTCCGCCGCTTGTCTTAGCCAATCCATACCACGCTTGGGTTCTGCCTTTACGCAGACACCATAGTTAAGCATTTGCCCCCAAAGATATTGATATAACGGCTCTTTAAGCACGCTGGCATGGGCTTCAATATCTTTGACTAACTGACAGTCGTCTTGCTTAATGCGCTGGAGTTCTGTGCCTTGTCGGATTAACTGCAACAACTCTTCCTGACTATAAATGTCCACCGCTTTGATATCGGCTCGCACCGTCAAAGTCATCACACTTAATAACAGTAATAAAGTTATCCGCACAAACATTGCAACACCTGTTTATCTCAGTTGATATCAGTTCATCGGCAGTATAATGCAAATCTGAAGCAACTCGATATTTTGTCCTGCATCGCCATCAATAAAAAAGGCCGCTAATGCGGCCTTTTTTGATTACTCACTAAATGGATTGACGCGAATCATGGTCTCATTTCGATCTGGACCTGTGGATACGATATCTACTGGCGTATCCAACAATTCTTCAATTCGTTTAATGTAATCTAATGCCGCCTGTGGCAACTGTTCCATTGAAGTGGCACCAAAAGTGTTCTCACTCCAACCTGGCATGGTTTCGTAAACAGGTTTCACCTGTTCGTAACCTTCGGCTGCCAAAGGTGCTGCTTTAGTAATAGAACCGTCTGGCAATTCATAAGCCACACAGATTTTTACTTCTTTCAGGCCATCCAATACATCAAGCTTAGTTAAGCAAAAGCCACTGAGGCTGTTGATTTGCACTGCACGACGCATGGCGACAGCATCCAACCAACCTGGGCGACGTTTACGACCAGTAGTGGCACCAAACTCTTGGCCTTTAGTGCCAAGGTGCTCACCAATTTCGCAGTTCAGCTCAGTTGGGAATGGACCAGCACCAACACGAGTGCTGTAAGCCTTGATAATACCCATCACATAGTCAATGTGACGCGGACCGATACCGCTACCAGTAGCAACACCGCCAGCAGTTGTATTTGATGATGTCACGTATGGATAAGTACCATGGTCGATATCCAACATGGTGCCCTGAGCGCCTTCAAACAGAATTGGTTCACCAGCACGGCGAGCGTCATCCAGCATTTCAGTAACATCAACACACATGCTCTTCAGATAATCAGCAATAGCCAATGCATCTTCTAGTGTCTTCTGATAATCAACTGGCTCGCACTTGTAGTATTCGGTCAGCGTAAAGTTGTGATATTCCATCACTTCTTTCAGCTTGTCGGCGAACAACTCAGGATTGAACAGATCACCTACACGCAGACCGCGACGAGAGATTTTGTCTTCATATGCTGGGCCAATACCACGACCGGTAGTACCGATAGCTTTATTACCACGCGCTTTTTCACGAGCGACATCAAGTGCACAGTGATATGGCAGGATAAGCGGACACGCTTCAGAGATAAGTAGACGTTCCTCAACTGGAATGCCTTTCTCTTTCAGCATATTGATTTCATTCATCAGGGCATCTGGTGCTAATACAACACCATTAGCAATAACGCATTTTACGTTATCACGCAGAATACCTGATGGAATCAAATGAAGGACGGTTTTCTCACCATCGATAACCAGTGTATGACCAGCATTGTGGCCACCTTGGTAACGAACGACGTATTTTGCCTGTTCTGTCAGAAGGTCGACAATCTTACCTTTTCCCTCGTCACCCCATTGTGTGCCGAGAACAACTACATTTTTGCCCATTGTTTGCTGCAAGGTTGCGGTTAAAAAAGAATTCTAACAGATTTGAAACGCGGGGGGTACGTTTTATGAAAAAATAATCAGAATAACTGCGCCGACCAGTGCTAATCCACCACCAAGCCTTTGCAGTGTGGCTGCGGGTTGGCGCGACATTTCCGCCAAATATAGTTGCCACTTTTTTGGAAACAGTAGTGGACCTAAGCCTTCTATAATGAGCACCAGGCCCAACGCCAATAATAATGCCTGCCCGTTCATAAACCGACCCCCAACGTTACCAGTAAAAATCCACCTGCATAGCAGGTGGCT